>NZ_JALKBD010000003.1 GCF_023015905.1 Arenibacter sp. F20364
ACAATTTCTCCGATGGCACCATCAGTATACCCGGCCAACTTAATAGCTTCAACATCCGAATTACTTACCCTTCCACCTTTTTGTACCAAGGACTTGGCAAAGATCAGTGCAGCCTCTACTTTAGGATCGTTATTTTTACCTTCCCTAGCCAGCTGCAAAGAATCGGTATCTATATTGGCCAATTTCTCACCAATAAAGGAGTGGGCAGATAAACAGTAGTTACAGGCATTGTCCTCAGCCACGGCCAAAGCGATCAGCTCGCCCAATTTTCCGCCCAAAGTTCCTTTGCCCAATGCATCGCCAAGATTTAAATATCCTTCCAGTACAGCGGAAGAATTGCCCATAGTTCTCATCATATTGGGAACCATTCCCAATTTGGCCTGTATGCCATCAAATAATTCTTTGGATCTTCCAGTTGCATCTTGGGGATCAAGTGCTTTTAAACGTGTCATAATTTTTAATTTGAGGTTATACGTCGCTATCGACATTACAAAGTTGCCATGATGGGACGGGTTATAAAATGGATGATGCACGCCAGTTGATGGATATTTTTCCCTACGCCCCCAAAAAAAAGGCTTCCAATCGCCAAATATATGTGTGCTTGTACAAAAGGGATGGACAATAAAAGAATAGGGGGCCGAACACCTAGGCATCTGACCCCCAACAACACTAACCAATTTCCCCATCTTGTAATAGCTATTGAGATCCCTTACAAGTTCATTGGTCGTATAGACCTTGCTCGGCACCATTTTATAATTGGTCTAGTCGCTTGCTTTCCGTACAAACCTGGTAATTTGGCCGATCCTGTGGCATGGCTAACCACTACAACCTTAAATTAAGCTTCGAAAAGATCCCTTATAGGTGAATCGAAAAAGTCCTTACCGAACAAAACTCATAAAGGAGCTCGGCAGCTTAAAATTTAAAAAAGAAGTTACCGTATTCATGGGGTTTGTTTCTATCGGTACACCATGGACAAGCTTGGTCAGACGCATAATCTATTTTCAATTATACTATAAGGTGGGGGCAATTTATACTACTTCACTAATCTGAACTTCTGGTTTTACACTAGTAAAGTTTGGAAGGTCGCCCAATATCGTTTCAGCATTGGCGCCGAATGATTGTTGAAAAGACTCCATTGATTCAAAAACCAAATTGGCAATTACTACATACGGTGAGGCTTCCTCTGGACTAATCCCAGCGAGACCGAAATTCACATCGGATGAAACAATCGCTTCACCTAATAAATCTTTTAATAATTGACCGTGCTTATTTACATAATAGTCTTTGTCGAATTTTAAATCTGAACTATTAGGGTACATTACTGTTAACTTGATCATCTTTATAGATTATTTAAAGTGACGGATTAGATTTGATATTCTTGTTTTTAACAAATATCTACCTCACGTATTATTTTAAATTTCGGATAAAATTTGGCGAATCATTTGATTTGTAAAACCCCATTCGTTATCATACCACGTCATCACCTTAAGTAAATCTCCATCTACCACTCTAGTCATGCCCAGGTCTACAGTTGATGCATGGGAATTTTTAATAATATCTGAAGACACCAATGGCTCATCTGTAGTGGACAAAATATTCTTATATCTCTTGGTATCTGCTTCCTCCTTAAAAATAGCATTAACTTCCTCGACTGTTACCTTGCGCTCCATAACAAAAGTTAAATCGGACATTGATCCAACCGGTATAGGAACTCGTAGAGCAACACCATCAAACTTATCTGTATACTCCGGTAGTGCCTTAGTAGTGGCAATCGCAGCACCTGTAGTAGTGGGAACAATGTTCTCTGCGCCTGCACGGCCCATTCTAAGGTTTTTTGCCGATGGGGCGTCGACTATACCCTGAGAGGCCGTATAGGCATGCACTGTAGTCATTATGGCTTTCTTGATACCAATTCTACGACCTAAAACCTCTACTATGGGACTAATGTTATTGGTTGTACAGCTGGCACAGGAAAATATATTTGTGGCACCATCCCCGGAATTAACGCCATGTACAACAGTTGGTAAATCCTCACTTTTCGTAGGGGCAGAAATTATAACAGATTTAGCTCCTGCCTTAATATGCTTTTTTGCATCATCACTTTTTGTGAAAAAACCGGTACTTTCAATAACTACATCAATCTTTTCCTTTGCCCATGGCAACTCTTCCGGGTTACGAAGTGAGTTGTATTTTATTTTTTTACCGTCTATTATAAGATTGGATTCATCATGTGAAACTTCCTTTTCATATATACCGTAAACTGAATCATACTTCAGTAAATAGGCTATATTCTCTATAGGGACGATATCATTGACCGCTATAAGTTCTAATTCCGGGGTATCAAGAATTACTTTTAAAGAAGCGCGACCAATACGCCCCATTCCGTTTATTGCTATTTTTTTCATTTTGTTTTTTTTAATCGTTAAATTTTAAAACGTCGCATAGTTTTATGCTTTTCGTCAATATTTATTCTAAACAGCCATTAGGCTATCTACTGCAAAACCTTGGAAAGTCTTTTTATTTATTTCCACTACTCAAGTGGAAGTATACGCGAATCATCCGCTTATAAGGAATACACAATAATTTTTGATTGCTGTGTAACAGTATTTTTTTGTTCCAATTTTTATTTTAGAATTCTTATTACTTGAGCTCAAATAAACTTGTCCCATTCCGTTTGGTACACAAAACCAACTCTCCTATGTACTGATATTGTTAAAGTACTTTTATATGGAACTTTTGCGATTTCATTTCTTTGCCTTAAGTAATCTTTAATCAGTAAACCTTCCTGAAAATCGGAAGGTTTACAACTAAGAAGCAGTAATTTTTGTGTCTATTATGAAACCACTTTTTCTTTGGACCATGCAAACTTTTTAAACGCTCCATCAACTGGTGTGTTTGCGATATGGTTAGTATAGTTGCTGATTACTTTTTGAGATAATCCCAAAATGATTTCCAACACCTGTGCCTCACCATAGCCGGCCGCATAAAATTTATCCAAATCTTCTTGAGTAACATGACCACGATTACGAACAATGGTCAATGTCAAAGTTCTTAACGCTTCTAATTTTTCATCAGCAAGTGGAGTTTCGTTACGTAATGCCTCGGTAATAGCCTCATCTACTTTCATCATTTTTGCAATACCAGTATGTGCAGGCACACAGTAGTGACAGGAGTGTTCTACATTTATAGTTTGCCAAACAACTGTTAATTCCTCTTCGTTGAACGATGAGTCCATAAATAATTGATGTAAGGTTTGATAGGCATCTAAAATTTTAGGAGCTGCAGCTAGAACACCATGTAGACCAGGTATCATACCGTATGCCTTTTGTGAATTTTCCAATAATTGCCTGCTACCTTCCGGAGCTGATTCAATGTTGTGAACTTTTAATTTAGTCATTATGTATATTATCAAAGTTAATTATATCTAAGCAAACGCTTAGTTTAAGTAAAAAAAAATATCCTTGTTTCTAAAATGTAGTATCCTATATTTTAGAAGATGTCTATAACAAAATTCAAAGGACGTTCAAAATTCAAAAATAATTTTCACTAAAAAATTGGCCAATTTCTTAATTTCTTATTCTCTATATAAGACGCCATTTTTTAGAATCCTTACAAACAAATCACTCTGTGTATTAAAAAAACATCCCCGAAACTGCAAGAATGAACGGATATAGTTATTAAATCTGCCACTCTATTGCGTTGCGCATAGGTGTGTTCGGACCGCAATATGGCATAAGGGAAGAATATTACATTTTTGGACCCAACAACCTCCACTAGTAGCTAGATGCCTCCTTAGTTCAATCAAAAAATATTACACTGCATGCTAAAAGAACATTGTCCCAAAGGGCGTAGATGTTTTGGAAATAGGTCACAGGATAAGCTTTATAAATAGCTGATCTTTAGCAGATTTATAGAAAATCCGACTGAAGATTCTCCTTGCCGGTTAAAATCAAACAACTAAAAGTAGGTAATTCAAGACTATGGGAAAAATTGCTAAGTACTCAGGAAATTCTCACTAACACCTTCTTTGTTCAATTCTCCAAATTTGCAGCGTAATATATCAACAAAAATACGCAAGTAAATATGACCACAATCAATACTCTTACAATAGGGCCGTTAATAACAGAAGAAAAAATGTCTTAGTATGAACTGGAATATCTCAATAGCGATTATCCCGGGTATTGGGATGTTTGTTTCGTCAACTGCCTTCCAAATGATGCGCATTAGTGCTGAAATAAAAATTCTGCTTAAGGAAAATAAAAATAATTTTCTGCAACATATTGCCTATTTAAAAATAATGCAACCTAACCCCCAACTAGAGTATCCACCTTGTTTTACTTAGTTTCAACTTTACTTGTATTGTCTGGTATTGGGAAGGGCATTTATGAAATGAATGAAAGTGGTGAGTGGATAATTTTCACAGCTGTAACATGTACCATTACAGCTTTGGGCATTTTAATAGAGTACAACTATAACACTGAAAAAATCAAAAGAAAATAACACTATTACAAACAAATTAACCACAATACGGGAATAAATAAAAACAATAAAAAACAATACTATTATGAATAATGAAATAACCCTTTACGGCGCAGATTGGTGTCCAGATTGTAGAAGAGCAAAAACTTTCTTAAAAGAAAATCATATTGATTACACATCTATTGATGTAGATTTGGATGAATCTGCAAGCCAAAAAGTGGAAGAAATAAATAATGGCAAAAGAATTATTCCTACGCTTATTATAAACGATAAGTCATTTACCAATCCTGATAATGCTATTCTTGCTTCAGAGTTAGGAGTAAATGATGAGGGGCGCGTACAATTATTTGGAGCGGATTGGTGCCCAGATTGTTTAAGAGCCAAACGATTCTTGCGGGACAATAGTATAAATTATCAGTATATAGATGTGGATGACCATGATTGGGCTACCAAAAAAGTAGAAAAAATTAATAATGGAAAGAGAATAATACCTACCCTACTGATTGATAATACACCATTCACCAATCCTGATAATGCTCAACTAAAGGAGACGCTAAAAATAAATGCAATCAAAGAAAATAAAGTATTCGATGTAATAATCATAGGAGGTGGTGCTGCTGGTTTAACCACTTCAATCTATGCTCAACGCGACAAGTTTGATACTTTAATCCTAGAAAAGAAGACTATAGGGGGTAATGCATTTTTAACCGAAAAAATTGAAAATTATCCCGGGTTTACCTCTATATCGGGTCCCGCTCTCGTCGATAAGATGGAAGAACAAGCCAAAACCTATGGAGCAACAATTAAAACCGGTCAAGAAGTAAGCGATATAATCAAGGAAAATGAACACTTCAAAGTTATTACTAAAACAGACATTTTTTTTGGTAAGTCAATTGTTTTATCAACGGGTTCAACCTACAAGCGGCTAGATATCCCGGGAGAGGAAGAACTCATTGGCAGCGGAGTTCATTTTTGTGCTACTTGCGATGGAGCTTTTTATCGGGATAAAGAGGTAATCGTTATTGGCGGAGGTAATTCAGCTGTTGAAGAAAGTATATTTCTTTCAGGTTTCGCTAAAAAAGTAAAAATTATAAATAGAAAAGAACAATTCTCGGCTTCGCAAACTGCCATAGAAAAGCTAAGTGATATTGATAACATTGAACAACACCACAACATAGAATCCGTTGAATTTTTACTCAATAAGAAAGGAAGGTTCAATGGACTAAAAGTAATAGACACATTAACTGGAGGGCAAAATGTTCTTAAGGCCGATGGAGTATTTATATTCATAGGACTTATTCCCAACAATCAATCTTTTAAGGGCTTGGTAGATTTAAATGACAAAGGCTATATCAAGTCGAGTGGGCTGGGAAATACTTCAGTACCCGGTATTTTTGCTGCCGGAGATAACCGGGAAGGAGCCATTGCCCAAGTTGCGGCTGCTACTGGAGAAGGTGTATTGGCTAGTTACGGAGTTCGTGAATTTTTAATGAAATAATAACCTTAACTCACTTTACTTTTCAAAAAGGACGACTTTTTAAGCCATGCGTTTTGTACTTTATGAGGAGTGGTATTTTGCCCATAAAAGAATATTGTTTGGTCACTACAAAGCCTACTAAAATGGACAAAGCCAAGTTCGCCACAACTGACAATTTTATAAAGGATAAGCCATGGTTTACATTTAATGGTGCACTGAAAAAAAACTATTTACTGTTTTCCAAACAATTACAGACTACAGTTGATTTATTTAAAAACCGCTTAATTTAAGCATATGAAGACAATAAGCATAGAAATTAGAAACAGAAAAAATCAATTTCTGGCAACAAAAATTGACTTTCCAAACAATCGGCGACCCCAAAAATTTGCCATATTTGCTCATTGTTTTACCTGTACAAGCCAACTTAACGCGGTTAGGAACATTAGTACAGCTCTAAGCGATAGAGGTATCGCAGTAGCCAGGTTTGATTTTACTGGCCTGGGCAAAAGTGAAGGAGAATTTGCCAACAGTCATTTTGAAGCCAATGTAGAAGATTTATTGGATGTCAATGCTTTTTTAAGTGACCATTTTCAAGCCCCTGAACTCATCGTTGGGCATTCACTTGGAGGCAGTGCTGCAATTGTAGCTGCAGCCAAATTAAAAAATATAAATGCCGTTGCAACTATTGGTGCACCTGCCGATGTGCAACATACCCTAAAGCACTTTTCCAGCCAGGTAAAAGACCTGAAAATGGGCGATAGTTCTGAGGTTGTCATAAGTGGTAGGAAATTTACCATTAGTTGGGATTTTGTGGAAGGGTTTAAAAGACACAAATTATCTGATACTATAAAATCATTGCGAAAGCCAATTTTGATACTACATTCCCCATTTGATGAAATAGTAGGTATTGAGAATGCCCATGAAATATATCATAATGCCATACACCCCAAGAGCTTTGTTTCATTAGACAATGCCAATCACCTTTTAACTAATAAGAAGGACAGTTTATATGCGGGGCAAGTAATAGCCTCTTGGGCAGACAGATATATTAATTTGACAACCTCGGATAACACCAGCCAACCAAAATATAAATTGATTCATAATTAAACCTTGGACCGAATATTTTGAGTTCCAGCATCTACACGATCAATAAAGCTATTATAAATACAAAATACACGGTTACAAATTTGTTCAAATTTAAACTTGTGATCCACACGATAGATCATATCAACAGTGCTTATTATTTTCCTTGGGATAGTTGAAATGCTAGAAGATAAAAACTTAATATGACAAAAAAATATACGGTCTAAACATTTTATAATCTAGCAGACGTCCATTATAAATATGGAATGAAAACGGAAAGTAAACCAGTTGAATGCCTAATACAAATAGTTGTTCAAAAATTATAGAACAATAGTTGTAAACGTTAGGGGAAAATTGCCAACAGTCGATGAATTATTGCCTAACCTATTTTAACCACCTTTATAGACCTTTGTATAATAAAACAATAATAATTTTAATATGAGAACTATTCAGAACATTAAGGAGTTTAACACATTAATCGAAAGCAATAAGCCAATTTTATTAGACTTTTACGCAGATTGGTGTGGCCCTTGTCAAGCGCTTTTACCCACCATTGAAAACCTCGCTAATGAGTATTCCGAAAAAGTGGAAATTGCCAAAATAAATGTTGACCAAAATCAAGAAATAGCGGCACATTTTAAAGTAAAAAGCATTCCGACCCTATACTTTTTAAAGGATAAGCAAGTGATAAATAAAATGCAAGGCTTACAATCAAAAAAAACATTATCCGATTACTTGGATAAATTAAGTTAATATGAACCTAAAAAATTGTGATTGCACTGGTCAATACCCAATATTTTTATATAAAAAATTAATTATTAGCACTCTGCTTTACCTTTACAGGTAAATTGGCCTATATAGATTTTATATAAATTATCTTGCAAAAAAAACAGAATGAAATTGTAGTGTCCAATTTTACTGCCTATTGGTCATTGTCTCCACTGGTTAGCCTAAGAGTTTGAAACACATTTTGCGTTCTAATAAAGCATGCATAAAACATCTAATTTGTACGGTGCGTAATTCGGTGAGTAATCGCGTTTTTTCAATTCATAAAACACTAATAATCAACATAATAAATCAAGGGTTTCAGTTCCTCTTTCTCCGCAAAAGGAAACCCATAACGAAAGTTATGGGTTTTTTGTTTCCTGCAGCCTCCGAAGTTTTCTTCGAAGAGGCGGAAGGAAACAAAAAACCTAACACGCGGAGCGGGTTATGGTTTCTATGCTTGCCCGGGATTACCTTTTTGGGGTGCACGAGTGGCAACGAGTGAATCCTGGTGAGGTACGAGCGTGACGCTCGCGCCAGCGGGGTTTACCTCAAAGTGGCGGAAGAACTGCTTGTTAATTTTATCCATTGATTGGACTATTTTAAGCAGGAATTACATTCAACTGGCAAATAGATCCCGTATTTCCAAATTCAATTGTTGGAAGCTAGTTTGCTTCCTCCAATTTTTAAACTTTTCTTTTGATTCCCACTTGATTCCTTATCCGCTACGATTGCTCCTGCCCCTATTGGCATTATGTTCCTCATGGTAACTTCGGATATCTTCTTTTTGATACCCCTTGATCCTCTCGTACTTGGTACGTCTTAGGTCCAAATGGCTATATCTAGGTGGTAAAACCTTGCGCCGTACCCAAACATTCCCTTCCAAATAGATATAAGTGCGGGCCGAAAGGTCATAGTAAAAACTATAGTTTGGAAAATAGACGTAGCGAACTACCTCTAACCGGTTTGGATAGAACCAAGGCGGGGGCGGTGGGTTTGTTCCCGCGGTGAAGACCATTGGGCCACAGCTGGTGACGGCCATGAATATTGATAATAAGGGAATTAATACCCTTGCTCTAAACAGTATTTTTGTTTTCATGTCTATAAGAACTTTGAAAACAAAATAAAGTCATATTTACTAGTCAAGAAATGATCTACATCATGCTGATATTAATTCTAAAAATAAAATTGAATAACCTTAAATAGCTAAGGCCCTTATACATTGGGAAGGCATCATAAAGCAATCGTAAATTTAAATAGGATAGGTTCACTATGACCAAAATCATTTCAAGACCTATTCACAAGAGATATCTTTGGATTTGGGTATTGATTGTTACCTAAGACGAATATGTTGGGTTTTAGGCAAATGAAACAGTTTATAAGTAATACTGGCAATGGAGAAACCAAGGAAAAAAAATCCAGACCCCGATTCGTCGGGAGATAATAGTCCAAAATCACCTTTAGGTGGATCTGGATACGTCCTGTTTTATCTTGTGTTATTGGGCCTGTTCTTGGTAATTACCTTTTTTTCCAATCCAGTGACCAATACCCAGGTTATAACATGGTCGTTTTTTCAAGATACCCTATTGGTCGAGAAACAGGTTTCTAAAATCCTTGTTGTTAACAAGGAAATCGCTGAAATATATATCAAGAAAAAACAATTGGACGGACAACAACAAGATCCGATTTCCAATCTTTTCGGAAGTGTTGAATCTCCAAATTATTATATGAATATAGGTACGGTAGATATTTTTGAACATAAATTAGAAAAGGCCCAAGAAGATTTTCCGTCCGCAGATAAAGTTGAAGTGCAGTATGAGACACGTACCGGCTGGGGAAGCATACTTTCATGGCTACTGCCGTTTGGACTGGTAATTTTGTTCTGGTTGTATATTTTGAGACGAATGGGAGGTGGAGGCCGTAGCGGAGGTGTTGGGAGTTCCCTATTTAATTTTGGAAAATCCAATGCACGACTTATGGAAAAAGGTAGCACAAGTTCGGCTACATTTTCGGATATCGCAGGTCTTAAAGAGGCCAAGACCGAAATTATGGAAGTGGTAGATTTTTTAAAGAACCCAGAGACCTATACCCAATTGGGAGCTAAAATCCCAAAGGGTGTTATGCTGGTGGGGCCTCCGGGAACAGGAAAGACGTTAATGGCCAAGGCTGTGGCAGGTGAAGCCGGAGTACCTTTCTTCTCGATGTCGGGGTCGGAATTCGTGGAAATGTTTGTAGGGGTCGGTGCCTCGCGTGTCCGAGATCTGTTCAAGAAGGCCAAGGAAAGGGCTCCTAGTATAATTTTTATTGATGAAATTGATGCCGTTGGACGTTCCAGGGGGAAAATAAATGCCTTTCAAGCCAATGATGAACGGGAAAGTACACTAAACCAATTGCTCACTGAACTGGATGGTTTTGGCCCTAATACAGGGGTAATAGTACTTGCGGCAACCAACCGTCCCGATGTGCTGGACAAGGCTCTCCTTAGGCCGGGAAGGTTTGATCGCCATATTTATCTGGAACTGCCTACCAAGGAGGAACGTATAGAGATTTTTGGAGTACATCTGCGACCTCTAAAACTTTCCAAAAGTGTTGATGTTGAGCTCCTAGCGAAATTAAGTCCAGGATTTTCAGGTGCCGACATTGCCAATATCTGTAATGAGGCCGCATTGATTGCTGCCCGTAAAAAAAAGAAGGAAGTGGAACAATCCGATTTTATGGAAGCCCGTGATCGTATCATTGGAGGTATTGAGCGGAAGAGCAAGATCATCTCGCCCAAGGAAAAGGAGATTGTTGCCTATCATGAAGCTGGCCACGCCGTAGTAAGCTGGTATCTAAAAAATGTAGACGCCTTGGTAAAGGTTTCCATTATTCCAAGGGGGAAATCTTTGGGAGCAGCCTGGTATTTGCCCCAAGAACGGCAAATTGTGACCAAAGCCCAATTTTTGGATCAGATATGTGCCTCTCTTGGAGGGCGGGCCGCGGAACAAATAATTTTTGACGAAGTCTCCTCTGGTGCGCTTGACGATTTGGAAAAAGTAACCAAACAGGCCTATACTATGGTCGCCTATTACGGATTGGATGAAGAAATAGGTCCTATCAGCTTCTATGATTCCACTGGGCAGAACGAGCGTATGTTTGGCAAACCATACAGTGAGAATATGGCCCAAAAAATAGATGTGGAAGTACAGGATCTGATAATGACAGCCTACGAGAGAACAATAGAGCTGCTGAACAACCATAAATCGGAATTGGAAAAATTGGCCCAGCTTCTATTGAAACAGGAGGTTGTGGACAAGAAAGACCTTGAAAGTATTCTTGGCAAACGGGACATGGAAAAATTGTTGAAAGACAATTAGGCACTCCGCCCATAAACTTGTTTCCAACGAACTAAAACAGGGGCACTTGTTGTTCCAAATCACTATTATTTTGAACTGTTAAATTAAACATTCAATATTGGCCGGATATTTTTTCCAACATCTATTTTAAAAAAGTAGTCTTTTCTTGAATTTTTCTGTTAATGACATATTTGGTTTCTCAGAACAATACTTTTCAGGAGTTGAAAATTTCTATGGAAATCATTACCCTGATGCACCCTTTTAGTTTTCTGGTTTAATACTCTGTCCTTGGTTGGGTTCCTTAAAAGAGACCAGGATTTATTCTTGGGGTTAATGCCATTTATTTTTGTTAAAATTATAGGACGCTGATCCACATCATTTTAGAAAGCAATTCCCATAGATATCTTTGGCAAATCATAATTAATTGGTTAACTAAAAAAGAAAATATCATGAAAACAGATGCAGAAATTAAGGACAATGTCTTGGATGAATTGGCGTGGCAACCTGATATAGATGAGACCGAGATTGGTGTTATCGTTGAAAATGGAGTGGTAACACTAAATGGAGTTGTTGACAGTCACTCAAAAAAATTGGCTGCTGAAAAAGCGGTAAAGGGCGTGTTTGGGGTAAAGGCCCTGGCAAGCGATATAGAGGTGAAGTTTGGTGATGACTACAAAAAAACGGATAAAGAGATTGCCAAGGCCATTGTAAATGCCTTTGAATGGAACGATTCGGTACCTGAAAATGACATTAAGGTGAAGGTAGAGAACGGATGGGTTTATTTATCCGGGGAAGTTAAGTGGGAGCACGAGAAAAATGCTGCTAAAAAGGCAATACAGAATTTGATCGGGATAGTCAGGGTGATTAACAGTATTGTAGTTAAGCAGGATGAAAAGCCTACCAAAATAGAGGAGATCAAGCCTTTTGAAGTAAGCGAAAAAATTAAAAAAGCGTTCGAGCGATCTGCGGAAATTGATGCCAAAAAAATTACCGTTTTAACAGAAGGCCATACGGTTACGCTCCAGGGCAAGGTGCATTCCATTAAGGAAAAGGAAGATGCAGAAGCCGCAGCTTATAAGGCACCAGGGGTATATGAGGTGAAAAACGACCTTAAGGTTCAGTATTACACTGAATATGCCTAAATTTTAAATTGCAATTCCTTGGTTTTACTGCCCATACCATATTGGAATTGAAAAACCCTGATTCTTTGGTTAGATCAGGGTTTTTATTCGTCGAAACTTTTATGGTTCATCCGTGTATTTAACGAACCTGAAGTTTCTTTGCATTTCAAACCCTCGGTTCCGTTTAGGGTATGGTCAATTAGGTTAAAATTAGATCCCACTTAGTGCTGGAAATACTTATAAAGAATGGCTTCCCGATAAGTTTCCGGCCTATTTTCAATTTAGCCATATATCAAGTTGTTTTCACATTGCCATGTAGGGTATTTAAAAAGAAGGCCGGACTAACCTTGACTCCATATAATCCAGCACACAATTCCTGTTAGTAAGTCTTCGATCCTATTTTGACGATTATAGAAGGGAACATAAAAGGAGCGATGTTAAAAAAGTTTAATACTGATGTATGTCATTTTGGAAAGTTAATTGACAACCTACTTTTAAGTAAGAAAGCCTAATTATTTACGAATTAAAATAAGCGACAATGAAAACAGACACAGAAATTAAAGAGGATGTATTGGACGAACTAGCTTGGCATCCTGATATAGATGAGACCGAAATAGGGGTCATTGTTGAAGATGGTATAGTAACCTTAACTGGTTTTGTTGATGAATATCCAAAAAAAATGGCAGCTGAAAAAGCAGCGAAAGAGGTGGCGGGTGTAAAAGCAGTAGCAAGTGATATTGAAGTCAAGTATGGCAATGAATACAAAAAAACTGATAAGGAAATCGCCAAAGCAGCCGTGAATGCCTTGGAGTGGAATGCCACAGTACCCCAAGAAAAAATATTGGTAAAAGTAGATAATGGCTTTGTTTTTCTATCCGGGGAGGTTACTTGGGGGTATCAGAAAGATGCCGCAAAGCGAACTATAGAAAACTTATTGGGAGTTAAGGGAGTCTTCAACAATATTGAAATTGTTCCAATAGTGGAACCTGGTAAGGTCACTGAAAAAATTCTTAAAGCCTTTGAACGATCAGCAGATATAGATGCGGAAAATGTAACCGTAATTGTGCATGGATCGGAGGTTACCCTTACGGGTACCGTAAGTTCTATAAAACAAAAAGAGGATGCCACCAACGCCGCGTTTCATGCCCCTGGAGTAAGCAAGGTAAAAAACCAGATAAAGGTGCAATACAATCCTACCCATGCATTTTGATCGAATCATGCAGCTGAGAAATTTTTCTTTGGTCGTAGGTTGATTTAGGGTATTTTAAGTACTATAATCTCTACAATGGACAATTCATTAGCAATGAAAGAATAGACGTTCAGTTAGCAGAAAAGGACGCTATATAGCTTGTAGGTTAGAGTATAATAGTTAATGCCGCGGTGGGTGGTGATGAGGTGCCGGCAGGCGACAAGATTTTGGTACAGGAAACCATTCGCCAAGACCTTATAATGGCTGGACGAGAGATTACTGTAAAGGAATATTTAGTAGATGATATTCCCGCCGCCAAGAGCAAGATGACCAATGTATTTTTTATCATTCATAGCCTCTCGAGCTTATTGATACTGTTGCTGATGAATCGGGCTTTCGGTAAGTTGTCCCTATAGGTTTCAAAGAAATTGGACCAGAATTTATGGTTAGTTACAGGCTATGGATTGATATATCTTTTTGGGATGACAATTATCCTTGTTATTGCCTTTTAGCTGATGATTGGTATCCCCATAGGCTGGTTCCTGTTATTGGTCTATGTGTTCGGTATTCTGTTAGGACATTTGGTGGCATCGCAATTGATAACACATTACTGGGATAAAAAAAAGGAATGGAAATTCTGGCAGATCGTTTTTATTGCGTTGGGAACAGTGGTTCTAATTCGCTTGGCGACCCTAATTCCATTTTTGGGAACTTTGGTCCCCTTGTGGATAATTGTCTTTGATTATGGCGCATTTCTATTGGTATTTTTAAAAAGGAAAAAGGAACATAAAACAATAATATGATGTATGTAAAAAAAAATGATAGATCGATTGACATACCACTTAAAAATGTGGTTTTAAAGGGAGATTTATCGGTGCCGCCCAATGCAACGGCCTTGGTATTGTTTTCCCACGGAAGTGGCAGTAGCCGTTTTAGTCCCAGGAATATGTACGTGGTAAATACGCTTAAGGAGGAAGGTCTGGGTACCCTATTGTTCGATCTCCTTACCTTAAAGGAAGACCTAGTGTACCAAACACGCTTTAATATAGATTTGTTAACACAAAGGTTGGTCGCAGTTACCAAATGGGTTAAGCGGCAACAACTTACTAAAGATATGGCGTTGGGCTATTTTGGGGCAAGTACTGGTGCGGCCGCTGCAATAAGGGCCGCGGCTCATTTTGGGAGTGATATTATGGCGGTAGTTTCCAGGGGAGGAAGACCGGACTTGGCCTATTCAGCACTGATGCGGTTAAAGGCCCCTACTCTACTAATTGTAGGTGGATGGGATCAGGAAGTGTTGGAACTTAACCAGAAGGCCTATGAAAAATTAAACTGTAAAAAGAAATTGGAGATTATTCCCCAAGCCTCCCATCTTTTTGGGGAAAAGGGTAAATTGGAGGACGTTGCGCGCTCATCCGCGAATTGGTTCAATAAATGGTTGGTGGTCAAAAAAGAAAAAAATGTTCAAGAATAGAACCGAGGCGGGTTTACAATTGGCTGAAAAATTATTGGACAATTATGACAGGGACCGGGTGTTGATTTTTGCCATACCCCGTGGCGGATTATCCTTGGGCACCATAATGGCAAAATCTTAGAATGCGCCATGGGAAGTGGCCCTGTCCAACAAAATTGGACATCCGAACCACAAGGGATATATAATGGGTGCAGTAAGTTTGGATGGGGCTGTTCTAATTAAGGTGGTGGGGGTTTCTAAAGAATATTTGGAGCAATAAAAAATCGTATTCGTGAAAAACTCAATAAAAGTTATGGGCAGTATTCCAAGGATCGCTCGCCTATAGGGTCAAGGGAGAAGGGCGAGTTTTACGAAGAATTTGAACAAGTTTCCGATGAAATGGCCATTGGATTATTGGAAGAAGTCCGAGAGCAAAAAAGGTCTATCCCTTGACTACTGCCATTGGTCTCAGTTTAGCCACCTTTTTGGCAATCCCGGAATCCTGAATGGTCTCCACCACTTCATTAACATCCTTATAGGCAATGGGAGCCTCTTCGGCTATACCCTTAAAGGAACCAGCCTGTACATATATGCCCATTTCCCTCAGTTTTTCTTTGAGTACCGGGGCATTCACTTGTTTTTTTGCAGCAGTTCTAGACAATTTTCTTCCGGCTCCATGACAACAGGATCCAAAGGAAATTTCTTCGCTTCTATTGGTACCGGCCAAGATATAGGAGCAGGTACCCATACTGCCAGGGATTATGACGGGTTGTCCAATGGATAAATACTCCTTGGGGAGGTCTTCAAACCCTGGTCCAAAGGCACGGGTAGCTCCTTTTCGGTGAACCAAAACCTTCAATTTTTCACCATCGACCTTATGTGTTTCAATTTTGGCAATATTGTGGGCCACGTCGTACATTAGTTTTAGCGGGGCTACATCGGCACCGAAAACATTTTTCCATGCCTTTCTCACCTCCCATGAGATAATCTCCCTGTTGCACCATGCAAAATTGGCCGCTGCACACATGGCTTTAAAATAATTCTCCCCTTCTTGGGAATTAAACGGCACACAGGCCAGTTCCCTGTCGGGCACCTTAATACCGTAATTGGGCATTGCGGCCATTATCCCACGAATATAATCTGTGGCCACTTGGTGCCCTAGTCCTCTGGAACCGGTGTGTATTAGTACCACAACCTGCCCTTTTGAAAGTCCATAAGCCTCGGCAGCTATGGGGTCGTAAATCTCCTCTACATAATCTACCTCTACAAAATGGTTCCCGGATCCAATGGTCCCCAACTGATCCGTGCCCCTTTTTTTAGCCATTTGCGAAACCATAGCAGGATCCGCATTATCCAACCTGCCATTACTTTCCATATAATTCAATTCCTTCTTATCCGCATAACCATTATCCACAGCCCATTCCGCGCCCTTGGTCAACACTTCGTCCATTTCTTTGGGATTAAGGTTTATTTGTCCGCCTTTACCCATCCCAGAAGGGATTTGTGCATACATTTCTTTGGATAATTCTTCCAATTTAGAATTTATTTCCTCTGCATTTTGTTGCGAAGTAAGTAGACGAACGCCACAATTTATATCATATCCGATGCCTCCTGGTGAAATGGCCCCATCGGGATATAATGTAGCTGCCACGCCACCAATGGGAAAGCCGTAACCCTCGTGTACATCGGGCATTACAAGTGAGGCACCTATTATACCGGGCAAGGAAGCCACATTGACCAATTGTACCAGTGATCTATCCACCATAATGGCATCTAATAAGGTCTCTGATGCAATAACCCTAGCAGGCACGCGCATTTGAGGCCTAAAGGTTTGAGGTATCTCCCATAGAAAATCCTCCTTCTTAATAATATCATGTTTGTTTATTTTCATGTTTTATATATCAAAAATTATGAAAGTTTCCCATGTATTTCGTCTGGTTTTAACTACTTCGGCCTCGTGATAGGTAACGGCTTTTATTTCTTCGTCAAAACCTATTGTTTTTTTTCCATAAATATCCGCAATGATATTCGTGGCCGTAAGTTTTATAAAGATCACTTTGCAATAAATCGACTTTTCCAAATAGGAGTAAGACAGCACTTCGGATAAGAAATCGATCAAAAGACAGGTCTGATCTGTGGCTTTTAGTACAATATTGGATTTTATTTCAAAAGAGTCCTCCGTATCACATATATCCTCTTTTAATATGTTGGCCATACCCAATACCCCGGCCACCATAATTTCCTTAAAACTACTGCCTTCCACTTTCATACGAATGTCGGCAGTATGGGGAAAATATTGGAACTTCACTTTTTGGTTGCCTTGACCACAACAAATGAACCTTCGCCAAAACCTGGTTTGGGTATTTGAACCTTGTTTATGGTATCCAAATCACCGAAAAGGGTCTGATTGTATTCTATATTGTTAAATCCAGTCTGGTTTAACAGTTTTGAGATATGATCAACCGAATAAAAATGGGCATCCTTATAAAAATGGCTTCGGTTCCTTTTCAGTTCGTATTCCTTGGCTACCGATCGCTCTTTATCCAAAAAGCCGATAATTACTGCACCATTGGGTTTTAGAACCCTGTGTGCCTCGCGAAAGGCTCTTTTCGGATCTTTTAAAAAACATATAGTAACGAACAGGACAAAATCGAAAGTCATATCCCCATAAGGTAATCGCTCGGCGGTACCATCCATAATCTCGATTCCTCTTTTTATAGCCAATTTAGCCATTTCCTTGGAAGGCTCAATACCTTCCTTAATGCCCAAGGGTTCCGCAAACCTTCCAGTACCAATACCTATTTCTATACCATGAAGATTTTGGGGTAATTTTTGAAATTGTTCCTTCAATGCCAAAATTTCGGATTCATATACTTCCGGATAGTCTTTATACCATTGCTCATATTCCGATACGTAGGTATCAAATGCTTCTATTGTTCCCATAAGATTACTTTTTTACTAAAGTTGGATAAAAAGAATAGCGTGCACAATGATCTAGGTCACTTGCATCTGGGTTTGGGGAAATCAATATCAAAACAAGGTAAACCATTAAAGGTTAAGGAACCATACAAGTGTATAAACTTTGGTATGGCTTCATTGCCGATTAGAATATAAGCCGCTTAATGATCCATTATGCCGTAGCAGGTCTTAGTGTTTGACGGGTTTGATAATTTAGATAGTCCTTAAAGGAAAAGTGCATGTCCTAATGTATAATCGGACTTATTTTTTTACTCGATAATCGAGATTTTAACCTGCCTACCTTAGGCAGGTACTCCGACGCTTGTTTGTCCGTTCCGTTCAGGCGGGCCTGCCCGAATCCATTCAGGCGGGCCTGCCCGTTCCATTCAGGCGGGCGTCGAAATGTTATTAGTAGTTTCCTTCTGATGCCTCAAGGGCTTGTCACTCCGTTCGTAAACTTTTCACAGGATTGGAATTTGCAGCTTTAATGGCCTGAAAACTAACTGTGATCACTGTTACGAACATTGCCCCGATGACGGCCATTGCAAAAACCCACCACTCCAATAGTACATGATATGGATAATCTTGCAACCAACCGTTCATAACATAATAGGCTATAGGCACTGCAATAAAACATGAAATAATGACCAATTTTAGGAAATCTTTCGAGAGCATCCTCCAAACACCAAAAACAGTAGCGCCCAACACCTTACGAACCCCTATTTCCTTAGTACGCTGTTCGGCCACAAATGAGGTTAGACCGAACAAACCAAGACAACTTATAAAAATGGCCAAAGCCGTGAATATTCCGGATAGTGTTCCAATTCTTTCTTCAGAAGCAAATTTTTCTCCGTATTCCGTATCCACAAAATCATACTCAAACGGAAGGTCTGGAAAATGCTCTTTAAATACGCTTTCTATGATAGTTAAATTCTGACTAGCACTTTGGTTTGGGTTCAATCTTAAATTATAGAAGCTGGAATTACCATGCTTGTCGAATACATACACCCCCTGTTTAACGGCTTCGTAAGGGGATTGGGTTATCATATCTTCGACCACCCCAATTATCTTCAATGGTGGATTAGGGTCCTCTTCGTCATCATCCTTTAAAAATTTTCCAACGGGATTCTTGATTCCCATATATTTTACGGCAGTCTGATTTAACAAAACGGCGTTTGAATCTGTAGCGAATTCCCTTGAAAAATCGCGCCCATCAACAATTTTCATACCCAAGGATTTGGCATATTCCGGAGTTACCTCAGTCCAAGCTAAATCTTCCTGGAATCCTTCCGGCTTGCCATCCCAATCAAAACCACTTCGGTTAGACCAAATTTGTGTGGTTGGGCTACTTGAGGCCGACATTTCGATAACGGCGTTCGAGTTTAAAAACTCGGTTCGCATTAAATCATATTTACCTTGGAAATCCTGGCTGAAGGTGGGTATCTGTACCAATCCTTCTTTATCATATCCAACTGGACGGTTTTTGGCATAGTTGATCTGCTGCATAACAATTACAGTACCTATAATGAAGGCTACCGAAACCGTAAATTGTAGAATTACCAATATTTTTCTGGGCAAACCAGCATATTTGCCAGCTTTAAATGATCCCTTTAAAACATCCACAGGTTTGAAAGAGGATAAATACAGAGCAGGATAGCTACCAGCCACCAAGGCTGTAAATAAAATAAATACCAGCGAGCTCAGCCAAAAGACACTATTGGTCCATGGAAAGGAGATTTCCTTTTTGGAGAGATCGTTAAATCCGTTTAAGCACAGCATTACAAATACTATGGCCACTACAAAAGCAAACAGGACCACTATAAAAGATTCACTTAAAAATTGATTTATCAACTGATTCCTTCGCGACCCGATTGATTTTCTGATTCCTACCTCTTTGGCTCTTTTTTCAGATCGCGCAGTACTAAGGTTCATAAAGTTAATACAGGCCAAAAGCAGTACAAAGGCCCCAATTATTCCAAAAAGCCATACATATTTTATCCTTCCGCCAGACTGCTTTCCGTTTTCAAAATTGCCACGCAAGTACCAATCTTTCATAGGGAAGAGAAATATTTGCGGATTGAATTCTGCCGTATCTTCGTTCAGGTTTTTCTTTACATTTAATATTGCCTCGGTAACCCTATCCATAGTGGTATTGTCCGCAATCTGGACGAACATTTGAAACGAGTTGTTTCCCCATTGATCCTCGGCATTTTTCATCCACTCCTGTGAGGCAATCATTTTGTCCCAGGACATTAAGAACTCGGTATCGTGAAAAGAATTGTTAAAAGGAATATCCTCATATACCGCGCTGACCATTACATCATACTGATTGTTCACTTTTAACGTTTTGCCTATTGGTTCTTCATTGCCAAAAAGTGCCTTGGCGACGGATGCTGAAAGCATAACGGAATTTAGCTCGCGCAGGCCGTCCTTCTCCCCCTTCAGTATCTTTAAATCCAACATTTCCGGAGCCTCCCGCTGCATGAAGTTACCTGTTTTGGAAAGGCTTTTGTCTTTGTATTTTAGATATCTTGAGATATTCCAGGAAGACATTACAAGATGTTCGAAGTTGTCATTATAACCATCCCTCAATGCCTTTTCCAAGGGTCTGGGTATGGCTGGACCCGTACCCGTATTCCCGTTAAAAGTTTGTGACTGAAATACCTGGGCTATCTTCTCCTTCTTGGAAAAATAATTGTTGTGGGACAGCTCGTCCTGTATCCAAAGTCCAATTATAAGGGTTACGGCCATACCCAATGCCAGTCCGCCAATATTAATGATGGAATACCCCTTGTTATTAGTTAGGTTTCTCCAGGCGATTTTTAGATAATTCTTAAACATGTTGTTCGATTATTGATTTGATTGATGATATAGTTTTTTATCCTTAGTTGTTGACTTTTAACCGCTCACTATTCATTATTAATTCAAATTGATTACTGCATACTGCCAACTGTTCACTGTCCACTGTATAATCTTTCACTCTGTTCGTAAACTTTTCACTGGATTCACTATGGCTGCTTTTATACTCTGATAACTTACAGTAAGTACTGCTATTGCTAGGGCCATTAGTGCTGCTAAGGCTAAAATCCACCAACCTATTTCAATGCGATACGTAAAATCTTGGAGCCATTTATTCATGATATACCAGCCCAAGGGCAAAGAAATAAGCACTGCTATACCCACTAGCTTTAGGAAATCAGTGGTCAAACGATACGTTATTTGACCCACGCTTGCACCTAGTACTTTTCTGATTCCAATCTCCTTGGTCCGTTTTTCGGCATTAAAGGCCGCTAGGCCAAATAGCCCAAGACAGGCAATCAAAATTGATAGTATGGTAAATACCACAAAAATGCGTCCCAATTTTTGCTCTGCTTGGTAAGTTGTATTGAAAGAATCTTCCATAAAACGATAGCTGAATAATTGGCCAGGCGCCACTTTGTTCCAGATAATTTCAATACGGGCTATCAAATTTGAAAAATCGCCAGCTTTTAACCTAATGGCCAAAGAACCTGTAGAATTTCCGAGAAATAAGCCCAAGGAGGCTATATCTTCCCGGAGAGATGCGTAATGAAAATTTTTAACCACCCCAATCACGGTATAGAATACTGGGCTTTCTACACCAAGATCACCAGAAACCCGTGTCCCCAAGACTTCTTCAGGCGTTAGCCCCAATTTGGCAACCGCAGACTCATTAATTATAGTAGCGGTGGAATCAGTTGGGAAGCGTTTATCAAAATTCCTTCCTGCAATAAGCTGCATGTCCATGGTCTTTAAATAGTCATGGTCTACCACCCAATTCTGCATTTGCAGGGCATTTTCCTGTTCTGTTGAACCTTCCTTGAAAAAGGAATTGTCACTGCGGAAAGAAGGTGTGGGCAAATAGCCGGTCAAGGTTGCAGTTGCCACTTCGCCCAATTGCATTACTTCCTCCTTAAAGGATTGTACCTGGTTACCCGCGGCATGGACATCCTCTATAAGCAAGACCTGATCTTTGGCAAAACCAAGGTCCTTGCTTTGAATGTATTTCAACTGCTGAAAGACCACTAGGGTGCTAATTATCAATAAAACGGAAATGGCAAATTGGAATACGACCAAGGAATTTCGGATCTTTCCCCCGCCAATGCTATTCTCCCCCCCGCCTTTGAGAACTTTGGCGGCCACAAACTTCGACATAAAAAATGCAGGGTAACTTCCGGAAAAAAGACCTAGAAAAGTTACGGCGACTATCAGGATTATCCAGAAAATAGGATTAACGAACGGTATCGAAATGGCCTTTCCAGAAAGGTCATTGAAAAAAGGAAGGGCAACCATGGCAATACCAATGGCCAATATCAATGAAATAAAGGAAATCAACCCTGCTTCGATCAAAAATTGCCGTACCAGTTCCGTCTTGTTGGAACCCAACGTTTTTCGGATGCCTACCTCCTTAGCCCTTTTTAGGGAATGGGCCGTTGACAAATTCATAAAATTGACACTGGCCAAGAGGATTAAGAACAAACCAATAAAGGAAAGAATATAGACATTTTGAATACTGCTGTTGGCACTTAGCTCTATCTCCCGGTTGGAATACAAATGGATATCGGTCAAAGCAATGGTACTATACTTCAAATAATTTCCGGATGCCTCAAAAGATTCCGCTGTGATACCCGGATAGAAATTCTGCACATATGGGAAGATATATGTTTCCAACATTGATTGTAAGGGAGCTTGAAAATCAGCAATATCCGCCCCCGGCAACAATTTTATAAAAGTGAAGTAGTTATGGCTAGTCCATAGCATTTGCTGTGCGTCATCGAACCCGGCCATGGCCATTAAAACATCATGGTCCCTAAACATAGAGTTTTTAGGGAAATCGGCGACAACTCCAGTTACGGTATAGGTGTCGGTGTTATTCAGCAACAGCTGTTGACCCAAGGCATTATTTACACCAAAGTGCTTTTCGGCCGCCGTTTTCGTTAGCACCAAGGTATTAGGTTCGGTCAAGGCAGAATTTACATCACCTACGAGCAGGTCAATGCCAAACATTTTAAAGAACGTGGAATCCGCAAAAGCAACATTGGATTCTTTGGTATTGGCTTCAGTACCTTGTTTTCTTAACAACAGACTCCCTCGATTCCTTATTCTTGTTACAGACTCTATTTGGGGAAAATCACTTTTGATGGCAGCGGCCATAGGGGCACCAACTTCAGCGGACCTCATCGTTTTGCCCCCGAACTTTATATCCGCATTTATCCTATAAATACGGTCGGCATCTTTGAACATGGTGTCAAAATTCATCTCATCGTAAATGTACAAGGAGATGAGCAGCCCTCCGGCCATACCTATGGCTAGGCCAAAAGTATTAAGGAAGGCGAAAAAAGGCTGTCTTTTTAGGCTCCTCCAAGCGATTTTGATGTGATTATTAAACATGATGCCCGATTTTTGATTTTGATGAATAAACTCTATACCTCTTATTAATCCGCAAGGTTTCCAAAACCTTGTAGGTTTCATTTCAAATCCTATGATAGGCTACATTTTGAATTCATAGCCCAGACCTACAAGGAGGTCCACCGAAATGGCGGACAACACCTTGCAGGTCTATCTCATGGCCCCCACTGCCCTATTATGGCTTTCGGTGGCAATTTGTCCATCAAATAGGTTTACCACTCTGTGTGCATAGTGCGAATCCCGATCTGAGTGGGTTACCATCACGATGGTAGTTCCTTCCTGATTTAATTCGGTCAATAAATTCATTACTTCGATTCCGTTTTTGGAATCCAGATTTCCAGTAGGCTCATCGGCTAAAATCAATTTTGGATTGGTAACAACGGCCCTTGAAATAGCGACACGCTGTTGTTGCCCCCCTGAAAGTTGCTGTGGAAAATGCTTTTCACGGTGGGCAATCTTCATCCGTTCCAATACCTCCATTACCTTTTGCTTGCGCTCGCTCTTGTTCATTTTAAGATAGATCAACGGTAATTCCACATTTTCATAGACCGTGAGTTCGTCTATCAGATTAAAACTTTGAAAGACAAAGCCCAAATTGCCCTTGCGCAATTGGGTACGCTGATTTTCCTTTAAATGTCCCACCTCATGGCCTGCAAATTGATAACTCCCGGACGTTGGGTTGTCCAGCATACCTATTATGTTCAACAAGGTAGATTTTCCGCAGCCAGAAGGCCCCATAATGGCAACAAATTCCCCATCTTGAACTTTGAGGTTAACGTTGTTCAGGGCTAAAGTTTCTACCTCTTCGGTCCTAAAGCTTTTTTTAAGATTCTGTATTTGTATCATTCTAAAAGGATTATGCGTTATATAATTGACGTCCTTAACTGCCTATTTGTGACAGTTTTGGTTAAATATTTTTTAATTTTATTTTAAAATTACATGATCGGCCTCTCCAAAAAGGTCATAATTGGAGGTAATTACTTTCTCACCATTTTCCAGTCCTTCCAATACTTCGTAGTATCTGGAGTTTTGTTTTCCTATCCTTATATTCCGCTTTAAGGCCTGATTGCCATCCGGATCCACTACAAAAATCCATTGTCCCCCGGTACTCTGAAAAAAGCTCCCCTTGGGCAGTAGTAAGGCATCACTGGATTCACCCAACTGTAACTTTATGTTATAGCTTTGACCAGCGCGAATATTTTCGGGCTTGTCCCCCGTAAAAACCAAATCTACCTTAAACTTACCATTACGCACTTCGGGATATACCTTCCGTAACCTCAGGGTATACTCTGTTCCATTCCGTTCAAAAGTGGCATTTAAGTCGCGCTTCACTCGATCTATATAATGCTCATCTATATCCGCCTCTACCTTAAAGTCCGTAAGGACATTGACCTGCCCAATACGTTCACCTTGGCCAATATTCTGCCCTATTTCGGCATCCAAAAAACCCAATTGTCCATCTGCAGGCGCCCTTACGTTTAAATGGTCCAGACGTTCGTATACCATGGTCAATGTCTTGCGCATACGTTCTAGATCCGTATCCAAGCCTGCCAAGGAGGTGCTGCGCATTTCGTCATCGTGTTCAGTCTGTAATTTGACTATGTCATATTGCTTCTTGGAAAGCTCAAAGTTTTCTTTTGAAATTAAATACGCTTCCCTCGATATTAATTCGTCATCGAACAATTCTTGGTTTTGTTCAAAATTTCGCTTCAGTTTGGTGAGTTCGTACTGCGCATTGGCCAATGACTTTCTTCCTTCCACCTGTCTGGAGTCGAAAGTTAGTTTCGTAGACCTAAGATCGTTCTGCTTTAAGGCTAAATTACTTTCACTATTCAAAATTTGCTCATAAAGGCCTATATTTTCCAACTTTAGAATGATATCCCCTTGTTTTACCATGGCTCCTTCCTCAATCAATTTTTCAGTAACCCTCCCGCCTTCGTAGGCATCCATATAAATAGTAGCAATAGGCGCCACCGTCCCATTAATGGTAATGTAATCATCGAATTTGCCCTGGATTACCTCCGAAATTGACAACTTGTCTTTTTCAGTCCTAAAGGTACTTCCCCCACTTCCGGTTATCATTTTCCAACCTACAAAGAGCAGTAATATCCCAAGAGCTATGTACCCATAGTGTTTTGGTCGAAGTCCTTTCTTTTTTTCTAATTGTATATCCATTTTAATTGATGCTTTTTATGTTAAAAATAGGCAGGCCTTGGTAAAATGACAGCGTATTATGGTTGATTTGAAGTAGTTGTTTTACCTGTAAATTTTTATTTTGTGAGGTAGCGAACATGGATTTGGCAAGGTTTAGTTCCATTATCGTGAACAAGCCTTTTTCATATTTTTTTTGCGCCACTCCAAAAGCCTGTTCTTGGGCCAGAATTTGTTTTTCGCTTTGGATGAGTTCAACCTGTAGCGCCTTCTCCTCCTGTACCAATTGTTGTATGGCCTTAAATATTTCCTGCTCTTGTATTTCCAAATTATTCTGCTCCCTTTTCAAAGCAATCTTTTGTTGTTTTATGTTGGATCGGGTAGACCAGGCGTTGAAAACGGGAACGCTAAGTGAAAAACCAACGAATCTGGAGGCGTTGTCCTTAATCTGGGTTTTGAACGGAATAGTAAGGCCAAGGGTGTCCCTTGTAGTTTCATAATATCCGGTACCGTAGCCCGTAGAAAAAGAGAGTGAAGGATAAAGCCTTCCCCTGGCAATGCCAACTTCCTTCTGGGCTGCCTCCATTCTATATCTTTGTGCTTTGAGCAGGGGGACAAAATCCTTTGCCTTTTGGTAGATACTATCAGTGTCATTTTTGGTTTCTATAATAGTATTGGTAGCTACTGGATTTAATTGAATGGTATTGGCGTTTACCAAATTCATTTCCTGTATCAGGCTAAGCTTGGCCGCCTGTAATTGGTTTTCGCTCTGGGTAACACCCAATTGATCCGAAAATAATATGGATTCTGCCTCATATAGATCCGCGCCGGCTTTCAGCCCCAGTTCAATTTGTTTCTTGGCCAATTTAAAGTTCGCTTCCGAGATGGACAATTGCTCCTTGGAGATTGCCAAGAGACCTTCGTAATACTGAATATCATGAAAAGCAGTCATGACTCTAAGTGCCAATAAAAAACGTTGTTGTTGTGCCGTTTCTTGGGTTGCCTTAAACACAAGCTTTCTTGCCTTGATCGTATTGATCTTTTGGAATCCTTGAAAAAGATCAATAGAGGCATTAAGGGCATAACCATTGGAGAAAAAATCGGTATCTACTATATCATTGGTATAGGGGTCCGTAGATCTACCATATCTAATATTATAATCGGCGAAACCGTTTACCCTTGGAAGCATATCCCTAATGGCCTGATTATAACTCTCCTTCCCAGAATTTTCTTGATATTGATAATCACGCAGTGTAAGATTATGCTCCAAAGCATAAGAGATGCAATTATCCAAGGTCCAGTTCTCTTGTGCTTGGAGATACATGCTGATTAACATCAATAGAAAAAATAATTTTCCTTTCTTAAAACCCATAATACAATTACATTTAAAGAAGTCAATCACAGGATACCTAAAAACCTTCTGACTCTTAGTTGTAGTCCAAGTTCGTGCCATTATTGTATCTTATTGATTTTCAGCTATATAAGAATTGTATGCTATATTTGAGGTATTTAAACGTAAAATATTTGTACAATAAGTGTCCAATATTTAGACACTTTGCATGTTTTAAAAAGTCTGTTTTGTAGTTTTAAATTTCCAATAATGATAGAATTATGGTAGATGCCAAGATCCTTGTAATAGACGACAATAAAAGTGTCCTGAGCGCTTTGGAAATACTTTTGCAATTTGAATATTCCAGCATTAGCACCATTTCCAATCCGAATCGGATATCGTCCTTTCCAGATTTGGATAAAATTGATGTTGTGCTCCTGGATATGAATTTTTCGGCAGGTGTTAATACGGGTAACGAGGGTTTGTTCTGGTTAAAGGAAATCAAAAAAAAAGCCCCAATGACCGCGGTTATAATGATGACTGCCTATGGCGCAGTGGAATTGGCAGTCCAGGCTTTAAAGGAAGGAGCATCGGACTTCATTTTAAAACCATGGAACAACGACAAGTTTTTGGCTACTGTAAAGGCGGCCTTTATGCTTCGCAATTCTCAAAAGGAAATAAATCAACTTAAAAAAAAGGAAAGTAATTTAAAACAGGTCATTAATCAGGACAAGAATTATATTATTGGTAATTCAAAGGCCTTGAGCACCGTTTTAAACCTCACGAATAAGGTCGCCAAAACCGATGTAAATGTGCTGATTACGGGAGAAAATGGCACTGGGAAGGAACTCATTGCCCGTCAGTTGCACAAAATGTCCCCTAGACAAAATGAGGTTTTTATTGCTGTAGATATGGGCTCAATTTCAGAAAATTTGTTTGAAAGCGAGTTGTTCGGCCACCTAAGAGGATCTTTTACCGATGCCAAGGAGGATAGAATTGGTAAATTTGAAGCAGCCAATGGAGGCACACTGTTTCTGGATGAAATAGGAAACCTTTCCTTGCAAATGCAAGCTAAATTGCTTTCGGCCATTCAGAATAAGGTTATAGTGCGAGTGGGCTCCAATGTGTCCATTCCGGTAGATATTCGCTTGGTTTGCGCTACCAATTGTAATTTGGAACAAATGGTAACAGATGGGCTGTTTCGCGAAGATCTATTATATCGAATTAACACCATACATATAGAGGTACCTCCCTTACGGGATAGAGCGAATGATATTTTGATACTGGCAGATTTCTATTTAAAGAAATTTAGTTCCAAATATGCCAAGCACGGACTTCGGATAAACGATATTGCAGAGGAAAAATTAAAGCAATATTCTTGGCCGGGCAATGTACGGGAATTGCAACATACCATGGAAAGGGCAGTGATCTTGTGTGAAGGAAATATTCTGAAACCTACTGATTTTATATTGAATACTAAGTCGTCCACGACCTTAGAGCTAGTGCCAAAGACCTTGGAGGAAATGGAAGAGATTATGATCCAAAGCGCCCTGCACAATAATGATGGAAATTACAGTGCCGCTGCCGCACAATTGGGAATATCCAGGCAAACCCTTTATAACAAAATTAAAAAGCAGGATAATAATGCTGAGTAAGAATTTTTATTTCCAGACCATAGGCAGGGTAATCTTTATTACCACTACGGCCTTATTGTTTGCTTTTCTAATGGTTGGGAATAATTATGTTTATGCGTTTTTAATGCTAATTGTCCTTGTATTCCAAGCGTACTATTTAATTAGATATGTAAATGAGACCAATAGAAAAATAGCCTATTTCTTTGATGCCATAAAAAACGAGGATTTCACCCTTAGGTTTCCTGAAAAATTGAGTATCAAGTCCCTTGAGGAGCTTAATCACAGCCTCAATATGCTCAATGAAATGATTCAAAAAATTCATTTAAAGAATAAGACTCAAGAACGTTTTTACCAGGAGATTCTTAAACAGGCCGACATAGGTATTTTGGCCATAAACAATAAGGGACATATTCTTTTTGCAAATCCGAGGATTGAGCAGATGATCAATTATACACCACTGAACCACATTAAGCAACTGTCCCAAATTGACGAAAATTTATATCTCGTTTTCAGTGAATTAAAACCCTTTGAACGCCGAATGTTCCAGTTGACCAATGAACGGGAAAAAGTAGACTTGACTATAAAGTCCTCCTCCTTTAATTTGGATGGGCAGGAATTATTATTGGTAGTCATCCAAGATATACATCAGGAATTGGATGAAAAGGAGACCGACTCTTGGACACGACTTATTAGGGTCTTGACCCATGAAATTATGAATTCCATTACTCCCATTACCTCCATTTCCGATTCCATATTGAAATATTACGCAGTGGGCGACAAAGGACTTGGGGACGTTGTCGCAAATCAGAAACGTCAGGAGAACACCATTAAGGGCTTGGAAGTCATTAAGGATCAAGGAGCCAATTTAATGAGCTTTGTACAGTCTTACAGAAGCTTTTTAAATGTTCCGGTACCGGACAAAAAAATTGTAATGGTTCAAAATTTATTGGAAACGGTCAAATTCTTGGTCGGGCAGGACAGGGAATTTTCGAATACTTCGATTGAATTAGAAATACAATCCCAAGATTTAGAACTTTTTATCGATGAAAAGCAAATCACCCAAGTACTGATCAATCTTTGTAAAAACGCCTTACAGTCACTTTCCAATCAAGAAAACAGTTGTATTAAATTGATAGCCGGAACCAATGGGGATGGGCAAAAATACATAGAAGTAAAGGATAATGGCCCAGGGATACCACCAGAGTTGATAAATGAAATATTTGTCCCATTTTTTACTACCAAGATTTCAGGAACAGGTGTAGGGCTTAGTCTTTCCAAGCAGATATTGCGCCTGCATGGCGGCAATTTAAAGTTGATTTCCATCCCCAACATAGAAACTTCTTTCGTACTTATTTTTTGAATATCATAGGATAACCATTGTTGTTTTTGCTTAATCGATGAAGTACAGTAATATCCGTTGAATTACTTTGATTTGGAAGTGAAATATAATGAGAAGCAAAAACTAGGTATAATAGCTAAGAACTAAGTTGAAAAAGGACTATTTTGCTAATACTAAGCATATAAATAAAAATGTTGCAATACATTCCCTTGAGGACGTATGCCATCAATTTCATAAGCCAAAGCGTTGGATTACTAAAAGGACTAAAATGAAAACCAGAATAATTAAAATGAGAGGCGTACAAAAGTTCATCCAATTTGTTTATAATATAAATTCGGACTCGGTTCATTTAGAAAAATATACGCTAATTATCCTATTTTACCTATTGTTATTGCAACCGGCAAATGGGCAAACAGGCAGCATAAAGGAACCAATACGTTATACAGGAGGCGTGACCATTGATCCCACTAGCCATGAAGCTGGATTGAGATATGCTATTGGTGTTCAAAACATTCAAACCATGCGGGCAAACAGAACTCATCCTGAACTGGGTGACGGTTACGGATGGACCTATAGCCATGCATCAAACCTGGCCTACTGGAATGGGCAGTTCTTTCAACAATATTTAAGTGGAGTTGCAGATGAACATATTTCTCCTGTGCAAACCCTGCTTATAACTTCAAAAAATGGCAAGGACTGGAGTTTCCCAAAAGTAATTTTCCCTCCTTACGAAGCCCCGCAAGGTGTGAAAATTCCAGAAGGATCTACGGGTTATATGATGCATCAACGAATGGGGTTTTACGTAGCGCCCAACGGACGTTTTCTTACATTGGCCTTTTATGGTCATACCGAAGACCCGTTCAGGGAAAATGGCATTGGTCGGGTAGTAAGGGAAATATACAAAGATGGTACCATGGGGCCTATTTATTTTATACGTTATGATAGTGAATCTCCTTGGAATGAAACAAATACAACCTACCCTTTTTACAAAAAATCTAAAGATAGGGGCTTTATTGCTGCATGTGATTCCTTGTTAAACGATAAATTGAAGACATTGCAATGGTTTGAAGAAGATAATGGGGCAGATGGATTTTATTCCTTTAATAAATCGGAACAGGCTTTTTCATGGTATAGGCGTAATGACGGAAAAACTGTTGGGCTTTGGAAACATTCCTATGCAGCACTTTCAGACGATGAAGGGCATACATTTTCAGATCCGGTAAAAGTAAATACCCTTGTTATGTCGGGAGGTAAAATGTGGGGGCAAACAACCGAAGATGGCAACTATGCAATATCGTATAACCCTATAGATAATTCTGAATATCGTTACCCCATGGCTATAGTAACCAGTGAGGATGGTATTATTTATGATAATTTATTGCTAGTTCAGGCCGAAGTACCTCCTAGACGGTTTTATGGGAGATGGAAAGATTTTGGTCCTTGTTATATGCGGGGTATATCACAAGGAAATGGAAATCCACCAGGTGAAGATATGTGGATGACCTATAGTATGAATAAAGAAGATATTTGGATATGCCGTATTCCTGTTCCTATTAAGTATAAAGTAACTGAGGATGTTTATGATGATTTTGAAAACTTGACTGTTGGAGGAACAATTACTAACTGGAATACCTATTCTCCAAAATGGGCGAAAATGAGTTTAATCCAGGAGAAAAATGGAAACAAATGTATAGAAATGAACGATGAAGATCTGTACGACTATAGTCGGGCGATACGTGTTTTTAAAGAAGGCACCGAACTTGAGGCAAGTTTTAAAATAAAGGTTCAAAGTATGGACACCACACAATTTGATATAGATGTAACCGATAGGTTTGGTAATAGACCAGTACAAATTACTATGGGGAAAGATGGTTTTATAAGAGCATCCAGCGGTTCTGAAATGAAGCCGTTGATGAAATTTGAGGTTGGTAAATGGTATAATTTTAAAATTGAAGTAAATACGGCTAACCTAGGGAGTTATTCCTTATTTGTTGACGATACTATGGTATTGGAAAATACACCTACAGTGATGACAGTTAAGTCTATAGAGAGGTTATCTTTTAGAACCGGTGCCTTTCGTGCTCTGCCCAATAGAGATACCCCTAATGAGGATTTCCATCCTCCGTTAACGGATGCCGATGAGAAACATAATCTTTCGAGTTATTTAATTGATGATGTTTTTATTTCATCAATTAAAAAATAATTGCACACATGATCAAAAACCTCAAGCGTCATCTTGGTATGTTTTTGAAATCCTAAACCATGTAATATTGCATTTACACAACAGAAAATGCACCGTTCACATCATTTTTATCAATTTCGGCTACCCTTTAAGTATTTTGTCTAGGATTTAACACACGAGATACACAGTATGAAATTGAGAAGTATAATTGTAGACGATTCGTCTATGCAGCGAATTGCCGTAGCCAAATTGGTGAACAATCATCCAAACTTGACATTGGTAGCCGAGTATAGCAATGCCATTGAAGCAAAAAATGGTATCAAGAATAATAACATCGACCTTATTTTCCTAGATGTAGAAATGCCCATTATCAATGGCTTTGATCTATTGGAATCCTTGGAAAACCCACCACAGGTAATTTTGATTACGGGTAATCCCAATTATGCGCTTAAGGCTTTTGACTATGACGTAACCGATTATCTTTATAAACCCGTTACTGTGGATCGCTTTCATGCCTCCGTTAAAAGAGCCTTGACCAAATATGAGCATATGCAGACGGAGCAAGAGGAGGATGAGTATATCTTCGTAAAAAGCAACCTAAAAAAACGCAAAGTTGTCCTAAATGACATCAATTGGATCGAAGCGCTGGGCGATTATATTAAATTGGTAACTCCTGAAGCCAATATCGTTGTTCTTTCTACAATGAAATCCTTTGAACAACAGTTGCCGGAGGATAAATTTCTAAGGATACACAAATCCTATATCGTGAATTTGGAAAAAGTAGAAAAGTTCAACAGTAAAAATGTTGAAGTTGCAGGAAAACAGGTACCATTGAGTCGACACAAAAAAACCGAATTGACAGAGGCGCTTTACAACGTTTAAAGATTGCCCTCGTATATAGATTAATAACATTAAGGAAAGCTATTGGCAGCCATTATGCCAATAGCTTTTTTTATTTAACTCCTCCCCTATTATATGCGATAAATAACTTCTTTTTTTTGGCAATCAGGAAATTTTTGGGGATGCTATATACTCGATTTCAATGAATAGGGAAATGGACTTATTTTTTAGGCTATAAAATTTATTATTCAAATTATGCAACCTTTTGATTGATAGGCTGTCTTTAAAATATCAATCAAAAAATAGCTAGTTAATGAAAACAAAGTCAATTTACGTTGTTCTAATAATTTTAGGGAGTATTATCTCGTCCTGTGACCATGAAATTATTAGGGCACGGGGGGAAGTTACCAGTAGAGAGATTAACTTTTCTGGATATTCAGCGTTAAATGTATCGCACGCCTTCGATACTTATGTTCGATTCTCGGATACGGAAGAAAAAATAGAAATTGAGGCCAACGGGAACCTACACGATAAGATCATTGTTGAAATGGTAAATGGCACCTTAAGCATCAGGTTCCGGGACCATATAAACATTAAGGGGAACCCTACCTTAAATGCATATATTGTTACCAAAAGCATCAATAATTTTAGTCTATCTGGTGCTTCCAAGGTTACTTTAGAATCTGAATTAGTTGCTACTGAGGTGTTCATAGAACTATTCGGGGCTTCCGAATTTACCGGAGAATTGGATTTGGACCAGTTGGACTTGGAAGCAGCTGGGGCTTCATATATCGACATTTTTGGCGAAGTTGATAATTTTGACGTTTCCCTATCTGGGGCCAGCACCCTTAAGGATTATGATTTAACAGTTGGAGCATTGGACATTGGACTGTCAGGGGCAAGCGATGCCTATCTGTCCGTAGCACAAACAATGGATATTGACGCTTCGGGTGCCAGTAAATTAAGATATAAAGGTAATCCGGAGATCAATAAACTAAAATTGTCAGGGGCTTCGGAAATTATTAGGAAATAATAGCAGTGGGATTGGTTAGCCAAAGACAGCTGTAGTTTGTTAGAATAATCATGAATTTTACTGAACTGCCCCCGAATTGGTTTCCATGTTTTTTCCTCTTCTTTTCTGTACATTGCTTTAATAGACACTTTTTTTTCAGGAAGTTTTGAAGGGATCGAACTGGAAATTATTGTTATGCCATTCTTCTTAATCTAATATGTGAGCCTGCCCTTATCCTCTTAGAGATTCACTTCAATATCCCCATTGGGCGCTTTAAAGGATTTATTATCCTTGGGCTTACTGGAATTAAGTCCAATGATAACAACTAACAGCAATTCAATTTTTTGGCAACCATACTAATTGGTTTAATCTTTTTTTATCGCGATACGCGGGGTTACTAGGTCTATTCTAGTAGAAAGGCCTGCCTCAGTCGGTCAGGCAGGCTTGCACCTAGGTAGTTTACTGCTTTGAACAATAATCTCATATTGGAAATTGTAAATTCTATTATTAAGAAGTTCAGCTACACTTAGGCCCTAAAACAGCAAATTTAGAGTCGGTACCTATCTTTTCTAATTGGGAAAAGGACCATTCCCCATACATTTTTACTGTTTTAATGGTAGCCTCCTATATATTTTAATTATTTAGTATATACATAGATTTTATGGATGTGGTGTATGACATCCAAGAAGGACAGGTAACCAAATCTTTTTTTTCGTTTTCCTAGAGCAACTTCAAACTTCAGGATCTTTTTATTTTCATTCTTTAACTCTTTTTGGTATTTGTAACACCCAATAGTTTCCGAAGGGTATCCAATAGTGCTTAGGTTTAATTAGTATAACAATAAGAATATTAACGTGTACTAAAATTTCCATAAAATTAATATTAAATCGATGTAGGCACAAAAAATACCATTAATTGAATTAATATTGGTTGTATATATTCCATTATTGATGAAATTTTGCAGTGTAATAATATTTTTTCCTTTTTACGCAAACGATTGCGTTAAGAATAACTAACCTGGCAAGTGATATGAAAAATGAAAAAAAGTATATCCAAAAGTTAAGTGAAGTCGGTATGGATGATCTACCAAGAGTTGGTGGCAAGAATGCCTCCCTTGGCGAAATGATCCAGAATCTTACGGCCCAAAACATTAAAGTACCTAATGGTTTCGCAGTTACCGTGGAGGCGTATGACGCGTTTATTAACGAAAACAATTTGAAGGAAAAAATAAGTGCGGCTTTGGAGGGATTGGACACAACCGACATTATCCAACTCCGAAAAACTGGCTCCAATATTCGGAAAATGATTTCCAACGGAAAATTTCCCGTTTCTGTGGAAAAGGCCATATTGGAATACTATTATGTGCTGTCCGAGGATTACGATCAGGATGCCACTGATGTGGCCGTACGTTCATCCGCAACGGCGGAAGATCTTCCTGATGCTTCCTTCGCAGGGCAACAATCCACCTATTTGAATATCCGGGGTGGCGAGATGTTGCTGACGGCCATCAGAAGTTGTTTTGCATCCCTGTATACAGACAGGGCCATTTCCTATAGGTCCTCCCGGGGATTTGATCACTTTGTCATTAAATTATCGGTTTGTGTGCAAAAAATGGTGCGCTCGGATCTGGGTTCTTCAGGAGTAGCCTTTTCATTGGATACGGAAAGTGGTTTTAAGGATGTAGTGCTGATCAATGGCGCTTATGGTCTGGGCGAACTAGTTGTGGGAGGCGAAATATCCCCTGACGAGTTTATAGTCTTCAAGCCCACCTTGGAAGAGGGCTTCAATGCCATTATAGATAAGAAATTGGGCAAGAAAACCCATAAGATGGTATATGGCAATAAACCCTTCGAAACGGTAAAACAGGTACCTGTGGATCAAAAAATTCAGGATTCTTTTTGTTTAAAGGATCCCCAGATCATACAACTGGCGCAATGGGTACAAAAAATTGAAAACTATTATAGTTCCGTACGAGGATCCTGGTGTCCTATGGATATTGAATGGGCCATTGACGGACTATCCCATGAACTGTTTATTGTTCAGGCCCGCCCGGAGACCATCCATTCCCAGGAACAGACAGAGAGTATAAAAGAATATGAAATTGAGGATGAGGACCAATTGGCGGACAAACTTATTCTTGAAGGGGTTGCCGTAGGCGATAAGATAGGAAATGGAAAGGTATACAGGATTTTTACCTTGGATGGCAGGGACGGCAGTGCCGATGAAATAGATTTCAAGGAGGGTGATGTCCTGGTTACCGAAATGACCGATCCGGATTGGGAACCCTTAATGAAGAAGGCCTCGGCCATCATCACCGAAAAAGGGGGAAGAACCTGTCACGCCGCTATTGTGGCCCGTGAAATTGGTGTCCCGGCCATAGTGGGTGCTGCCCATGCTACTACTCTGCTGGCAAACGGACAGGAGATTACCGTTTCCTGTGCCGAAGGGAATATAGGAAAAGTTTATAAAGGGAACATTAAATACAAACTTCATGAAACGGCTTACACCGAATTTCCAAAAACCAAGACACCCGTTCTAATGAATATCGGGTCTCCCGAACTGGCCTTTCAATATCGGAAAATACCCAATGGCGGAGTGGGTTTGGCAAGGGAGGAATTTATCATCAATAATTATATAAAAGTGCACCCTTTGGCCTTGTTAAAGCATAAGTCCTTGAATGATCCGGCCCTTTCCTCCACCATTGTGGAATTGATCAAAGGCTATGAATCCGAGGAGGCCTTTTTTATCAATAAATTGGCACAGGGAATTGCCAAGATCGGGGCGGCTTTTTATCCCAATAGGGTCATCACCCGATTGTCCGATTTCAAGACCAATGAATATTTCAATCTATTGGGAGGCAATCATTTTGAGCCCAAGGAAGAAAACCCGATGATCGGATGGCGGGGTGCTTCGCGTTATTATTCGGAGACTTTCAGAGAGGCCTTTGTGTTGGAATGCAAAGCCCTTAAAAAAGTAAGGGACGAATTTGGTCTGGAAAACATTACCATCATGATTCCCTTTTGTAGAACGCCCCAGGAACTGGTCAAAGTACTGCAGATTATGGAGGAAAATGGTCTTAAAAGAGGCGAAAGGGGGCTTGAAATTTATTTGATGGCCGAATTGCCTTCCAATGTAATTTTGGCCAACGAGTTTGCCCCTATGATAGACGGATTTTCCATTGGGTCCAATGACCTTACCCAATTGGTGCTTGGACTGGACCGCGATTCCAGTTTGGTGGCACATTTATACGACGAGCGCAATTGTGCGGTAAAGGGGATGATCAAAACATTGATTTCCGCAGCCAAAAAACACAAGACCAAAGTTGGAATATGTGGTCAGGGACCTTCGGATTTTCCGGATTTCTCCAAATTCCTGATAGAGGAAGGAATAGACACCATCTCGGTAACCCCGGACTCCATGTTAAAAACCTTAAAAGTAATTCAAGAAATAGAAAACTAGATTATGAGCAATACTATAGAAGATATCCTTTTGGATGCACACAAACGCAACAAACGTGAAGAATTATTGGCCTTATTGGAAAAAATTCGCCTAAAGAATCCGCATAAGGAACTGACAGACCTTTACCAAATAGCCTATGAAAGGATAATTAAGCCGTAACTGGATTATTGGGGTTTGGGAAATAACCTAAATTTCACTTAGGAAAATTGACGCCAAGGAGAGTAATTTTAGTTAGAAAATAGTATCGATGACAAGTAATCTAGCTCGGGGCAAGCGTTGGAGCACCTGCCTGCTGCAGGCAGGTCAAAATCTCGATGATCGAGTAAATTTTAAATCAAAGCCTAATTTCGGTACAATTTTTCTTCGTCTCACTATGAAAAACCACTCAATTTGCCAGCTTTTGATTTTTTTGTCTTAAACAGAATGCACTTTAAATAGTAAACAGGTCGGAGAGATCTTGGTAATCCCGCGGCTTTGGGTTGCGGTATTAAAAATACTTAATTCAAAGCCCTTTATGGGAACTTTATATTACCAATCAACTGTTTTTGAATGGTATTGGCCTGTAGTGCATTCAAAGTCTGGCAACCGTTTTTTCCAATATGGCCTTGACCCGATGTTTTAGGGCTTCTGGCTCTATAATCTCGGCATAATCCCCGAACATAAGGTACCATCTTGGAAACCCTTGTTCCAAATCCGCGGTCATGAATGTCATCTCTACTTTGTTGCCTTTTATCTTTTCAGAAACAAAACCATAGTGCTTTCGACCACTGTTGATATATCTGGCAATGTTTTTCTCCACCAATATTCTCACCTGTGTCTTTTTAACATCCACATTCTTGCTTAAATGCTCATCCAAACTCCCATGTTCCCTTGTATAGGGAAGGGAGGTTCTTTTTATGCCCAACATTCTGTCCGTTCTAAATTGTCTGTAATCATTTCTATAGTGACAATATCCCAGTAAATACCAAAAATTATTTTCATGAAATAAGCCTACTGGTTCAATATACCTGTCGGAAGGGTGCTTGCTTTGCAGGGAGTGATACTTTAAAAAAACCTGCTTTTTTTCGGCGATACTTTCAAAAAGAATTTCCAGGGCGTTTGGCAGGTTCTCATTGAACAACTGTTGTGATGGGTCTACGGATATCTGGGATTCCAGGGCGGAAATCCAATCCTTTTCACTTCCCCTTAAAACCGATTTAAGCTTGAACATGGCGGCCTGATGATAGCTACCAAGGGACTTGTCCACAAACTTTTGCATCAGTTTTTCCGCGGCCACAAAGCTCCCCGCTTCTTCCCTGGTAAACATTACCGGTGGCAGTCGATAGCCTTCCATTATGGAATATCCTATCCCAGCCTCACTGATTATAGGTACGCCCGAGGCTTCCAGGGTTCTAATATCCCTATAAATGGTACGCAGGCTTACCTCAAAACGGTCTGCCAACTCCTGCGCCTTCACAATACGCTTGGATTGTAATTGCACCAAGATCGCTACTATACGATCAAAACGATTAATTGTATCCATACCCATAATTGCATAACATATTTCCCAAAGATAGGACTTCAAATCAATGAACAATCCAAAATTGGGTTTTGATCTTTCCATGGTGAGACAACTTTCAAAAATATTGATCTTTTAAAACCAATACTTTAAAATCTTTATGTAAAATAAGGCTGTGTTGGTGACAACCCTTTGTCAGTAGCAATTGAAATATTGTTTTGGACAGGTCTAATACGTTGGTTAATAGATAATTATTAAAAATTTATATCTTTTTATTTGCTGCTGACATAGGGCTGTCACTGGTCGTATATAATTTTGGTTCAGAAATAAAAATCACCTAAAAATTATCATTATGGAAACAACATTGAACAAAACATCCCAAGTAATTTCACCAGAAGCCCTATTAAAGCATTGGCAAGGACACAGGGCACTGACGCGTAGAGTAATCGAAGCCTTTCCAGAGGAAGCCTTTTTTAATCATACCATAGGGGGTATGCGTCCCTTCTCGGAAATGGTTTTGGAACTTTTGGGGATTGCCGGGCCAGGGCTTAAAGAAATTGCCACTGGAAAAACAGCATCACTTGATGAGCATAGGGAACACGGAAACCAAAAATCCAAGGTTCTTGAAATGTGGGATGAGGCTACCGAGGAAATCAATACCTATTGGGACCAGTTAAAACTGGAACAATTTGAGAAATCGATTCGGATTTTTGGCCAATATGACGGCACGGCCTGGTCGTCCATATTCTATTTTATCGACAATGAAATCCATCACCGTGGACAGGCCTACGTTTATCTTCGTTCCTTGGGGATAGAACCACCTGCCTTTTATGAACGATAATCTATTTTAATTATGAAAGAAGTATTGGTATTTAAGACGTCTATTAACCATAATCGGGAAATTAGAGTCTTGAAACCCGCTTTGAATAAATTGATTACCAAATGGGGGTATTGGAATTTTGATCTGGAGGATTGTGACAACATCCTCCGGGTCGAAACCCATAGGGTAACCGCAGGGGCCATAGCAAGGCTATTGAACAATCATGGGTTTCTATGCGAGGAATTGGAGTAATCCCCTTATCGGTCGATATGTCCGACGTGGTCACTTCGACATGAGTTGCCTTTCGCAACGATTGAGAAGTCGGACAAGCTTGGACGGTATAACATTTGCATACTATAATTGTGTTTTTTGGAATCACCGATATATTTATGGAAGACAATAAAACTTTGTTGAGCTATAAGTGTGATTTAGCTCATACATATTTGTTTTACGGGTATTCGTGAACCTTCGGTTTCTCCCGATGGTTGAAGTGACCGACTCTAATCCAAAATTACTCTGGAGTAATAAACTTGGGAGCTTTACGATGTTTGGTTCCCTGTTCGTAGGCATAGGCTATTTCCAATAAGACCGGCTCACTCCAGGCCCGTCCAAAAAAAGAAATTCCAACAGGCAACGCATCAACATAGCCCATTGGCACCGTTATATTGGGATATCCTGCCCTTGCTGCAGGGGAAGAACTGCCCAACTGAAAACTATCTCCATTGATCAGGTCCGTTTTCCAAGCGGGGCTTCCCGTTGGTGCTATTATGGCATCCAGATGATGTAAATCCATAACCCGGTCTATTCCTTCTTCCCTACTACCTTTCAGCATGCTGGCCAAAGCTTGCAGGTAAGCGTCATCGGTAAGGTCCCCTTTTTCCTGGGCCATCTCCAGGTATCTCTGATTATAAAACTTTAATTCTATGGAATCCTTTTCATTAAATGCGATAAGTTCTTCCACGCTTTTGATAGCTGCCCCGGGTCCCAGGGATTGGAAATATTTATTCAAGCCGTCTTTATATTCATATAACATAACTTGGAAGGAATACCCACCAACCTCGTCAGTGGATATCTCATTGATATCAATGATTTCTGCACCTTGACGCTTCATAAAATCCACCGCTTTATACAACAAGGTATCTACTTTAAAATTTTTGCCCATAGGTGCTTGGTATAGCCCGATTCTCTTACCCTTTAATCCGTCCTTATTTAAGAATTGTGTATAATCCTTATAAAATCTCCCTTGTCCTGCCACTGTTTTTTCATCGGCCGGGTCGATCCCGGTGAGTACTCCCAAACAAATTGCAGCGTCCATTACGGTACGTGCCATAGGTCCAGGGGTATCTTGGGTAAAGGAGATGGGAATTACTCCAGAGCGGCTAACGAGGCCCACGGTTGGCTTAATGCCTACAATGCCATTGCTAGTGGAAGGGCAGACAATAGAGCCATTGGTTTCAGTGCCGATCGCCAACATGCTTAGATTTGCAGATACGGCCACCGCAGAACCAGAGCTTGAGCCACAAGGATTACGGTCTAAAACATAGGGATTTTTGGTTTGTCCACCTACCCCACTCCAACCACTGGAAGATAATTCCCCTCGGAAATTGGCCCACTCGCTTAAATTGGCTTTTCCCAGGATAATGGCTCCGCCTTCTTTCAACTGTTTGGCAACATAGCTGTCCTTTAAAGGGTGGGAATTTACCAGGGCTCTTGAGCCTGCGGTAGTCGCCATGTTATCATGGGTGTCAATATTATCCTTAAGTAAGATGGGAATACCATGCAGCGGGCCTCTGATGTTTCCCTCTGCCATCTCAAGATCCAATTGCTCAGCATTTTTAACGGCATCAGGGTTTATTTGAATAATGGAGTTTAGCATGGGGCCACTATTATCGATCTCCCCTATCCTTTTTAAATAGGCGTCCACAACCTCCTTGATGGTGTATGTGCCGTCTATAAACCCTTGTTGTAATTCAGCTATGTCCTGTTCCAGAAATCTGAAATTCTCAGTTGTAACCGCCTGCTTTTTTTCAGATGCAACCTGACAGGACATTTGAAGGAGAAAGAATATGGAAAAGAAAATTTTGAATTTATTTAAAAAGTGGTTGTTGCTCATGGTATCAATTTTTGGTTCGAACCTGATGAATTTTTTGTAGCACCGATAAAAAAACAGTATCTGGAGTATCCTTGAATTATAGCTAAGACCTTATAGCCACGAACACTTAAATTACTGCTACACCTAAGTTATTCATTGGTAGCGATATAAACAAACGCTTTAGCAAGATTCGAAGCTATACGGAGTTTTTTAGGGAAGTTATTGGTAGCTATCGGGATCGACTAGTTATATGACTCATTGTTGTCATCACTTTTTAATCAACTTTTTTTCTATGCTCCTTTATTTCAGACGCTGATAGTTCTAAGAATCTAGCGGCATTGTTATAAAAAATATCTCTTTTTTGTTTTTGGCTTAGCCAATCGAGATTGTAAATTATTTCAATATTCTTTCTAACAGTGTCAAAATAATCGGAAGCAAACATTAGCCGGTCTCCAAGCCCTTCACTATATAACTTTTTTACATTTGGCTCCCAAACTTCTTTTGGCATAAACATGCTAACAGCAGAAATCTCACAATAAATTTGTGGATAGGCCTTCATTAACTTCAATGATTGTTCTGAATATTCTCCGCCGTAATGCATCAGGTATATCCTGAGATTAGGATATTTTTCCAAAATAGGTTTTAGTAATTCCGGATTTGCGTAAGTTGGGTTGTAATTGGGGTTTTCCTCTTTATTGACCCTTGCTGCCGGTGGTCCGCTATCTGCATGAATACCAATAGGTATATTAAATTCTTCTGCTATTTTCCAATAAGGTTCTAGTCGTCTGTCTGTAGGTGGTATTCCATAATAATTAAACATAGACTCCCCTAAACTTTTAAAATTTCCCATTTTGTATAGTTCACCTAATTCGGATTCAGTATAAAATTCCTTTTCACAAGGTTGGTCTTGCTCTACTGTTTTTGAGCAAGGGAAAATCAGTCCTGCCCAGAATAGGCTATCAGCTTGAGCGTACATTTTTGCATATTTTAAGGTTCCGCCGCCTAAAACCAACACTACATTATTCTTTTTGTAATCTTCCATGACCCAATCCAGTTTAGCCTTATCGATATCAGTATTTAGATGCTGATATTTTTCATTGTCCCCATACCCTTTCGTGATATGAAAATGCATGTCGATAATGGGTTGATTCTTTAAAAAGTTTTCAATTGTTTCTTGAGCAATAGTTGAAGAAGATGCCATAATCACACCTGAGAAAATTAATTTTAAAACTTTTTTTTTCATATTTCGTCAAATTGCGTAGAACGTCCTGCATCCGAGCATTTTTTGTCTGAAATAGGACAGAAGATATGCTCCTTTGCAATGTTGTTCGGATTTTGTTGAATGAATTCCTTGTTCATTTTTGTTTTGCTAATGAAGCCTAAGGGGCCTGTATTAAAATATGTTGCCCTGACGAGCGCTCAATTTTAGTCCGCTATAATACGTATGCGTGTTGGCACAGAGGCTTTTTTTTTAATTTCTATCCTTGACGGGAATGACAAATTTTAATCCTGACCAAATGTTGTTCACAGCACATACTTTTATATCAACAAGCCCGTTTCTTAATCCTATTTCCCGTACTATATTGCCATTGAGGTCGGTTTCCACTTTAGATGCTTTTTTGGGCCAGGATATCCACAATATTCCATTTTGTTCCATTTCCCGCTTTAGGTGTTTAATATCTTCATTTAGTTGGGATTCACTTTTTACAAAATAGTGAATGAAATCCTTTTTAGTGCTGTTGTGCGTTATTTGCTTTAGGTCGGTGGGTAGGTCGGAAAATAGTTTATAATAATCTTGGGGTTCATTTACGATTCTTATTTTGAACCCATTTTTGATCCCAAGTTTCTTTCCTAAAGGAGTGCCCGAATAACCTGCCGTTTTCATATGTCCCTACTCTTTACAATTGTTTTCAGCTTTTATAAAAAGTCTTCGATTCCACTGCGAGAAATTCGGTTGAAATTCTGAGTAGGAACCGTAGTTGATTAAAGATAGGAATAATTCATTTCATTAACCACCCGAGAAATGTGTTTTGGCTTTACTCAATTAGTTTCTATTGTTTTTCATAGGTATTCATGAATCTTCAATTGCTTTGCTTGTCCAACCCTTGGGCTCCACTCAGGGTACGGTCATCGTATCAAAATATAAATACCAATTTGAGCGGATGAAGTCCGCCCAGACTACGGACTTATCGAACTCACCATAAATCTAGATCTCCAGGAATATAGGCTTGCAACCAAGGCATTGGTTGTAGCCCTCTTATGACCAATATCAGTTTAATTTTCTACTGTGCTTTGTAAATTTGGTTTAAACCGTTATTTACCATGGACAAGCAGTTAAAGGATAATTATGTGCCCATATCGACCAAAATGCCCATTTGGGATCATTTCTTTACGGTAGCCCCCTTAATTGTAGTAGGATCCAGGGAAGGCGATGGGTATGATATGGCGCCCAAGCATATGGCCACGCCCCTGGGGCCCTCCAATTATTTTGGTTTTCTGTGTACGCCAAATCATTCCACCTATCACAATGTAAAGGAGACCAAAGAGTTTTCCGTTAGTTTCCCCATCCCCGATCAAGTTTTATTGGCCTCTTTAGGAGCTTCCCCCCGAAACCCAGGCATTGAGAAATCGGAGCAAATAGTAGCCTCCTTGCCAACGGTCAGGGCCACTAGCATAGATGCGCTTTTTATTGAAAATTCCTATCTGTACCTGGAGTGCGAGTTGTTCAAGATCATTGATGGCTTTGGAGAACACAGTTTTATCACGGGGAAGATAAAGACGGCCTACGTGCATAAGGACTATCTAAGGGTTTCCGAAATGGATGAACAGCAACAAATAAATGAATATCCCTTATTGGCTTACCTGTCTCCGGGAAGGTTCGCCTCTATTGCCCAAACCTATAATTTTCCATTTCCCAAAGGCTTTAAAAAATGATAGAAGAGAAAGAAATAGCGATCCTTATTCGGGAATACTTAGAGACCCATCATGAAAAAATGATTCATTTTTTAAAAGATCTGGTGACCTTGGAATCGCCCACTAGGGAAATTGAAAAGCAACATAGAATTCTAGGTTTCTTAAGGGTCAAATTTGAAGCTATAGGCTATCATGTTATTATGGTCCCGGGGCAACTTACCGGTGGATATCTTTATGCACGGCCCATAGACCGAGATAGGAGTTTGCCCCTACAGTTGATCGTAGGACATTGTGATACCGTTTGGCCAACGAATACCATAAAGAATATGCCCATATCCTATGACAATGGCATGATGAAGGGGCCGGGTATCTATGACATGAAAGCAGGCCTTACCCAATTGTATTTTTCCTTATTGGCTTTAAAGGCCATACACGCCCCCTTAAAGGTTACGCCTATCGTGCTCATTAATTCTGACGAGGAAATAGGCAGTAGGGAATCTACCAATTCTATTAAACGGTTGGCGAAAATCTCCAATAGGGCCTATGTGCTGGAGCCGCCTCTTGGCTTGGACGGGAAACTAAAGACGGCAAGAAAAGGCTTGGGCCGGTTTACCTTGACCGTTACCGGAAAAGCGGCACATGCGGGCCTGGATCCAGAAAAGGGAATCAATGCTATAGTAGAGTTGTCCCATCAGGTACAGCAACTATATGCCATGAACGATTTTGAAAAGGGGATTACCGTAAATGTGGGTATGATAGAAGGTGGTATTTCGCCCAACGTAGTAGCCCCCGAAAGTAAAGCCGTGGTAGATGTGCGGGTTATGAACGAGGCCGATGGCAAATTGATTACCGATAAAATAAAGGCTTTGAAACCCCTTTTGCCCAATGTGCAGTTGACCATTGAAGGAAGAATAGGAAGACCTCCTATGGAAAGGACACCGCGTAATCAAGAACTGTGGAGAATAGCTAAAGAACACGGGCAACAGCTGGGTATACACTTGGAACAAGCTACTTCAGGCGGAGGCTCCGATGCCAATACCACCAGTATTTTTACGGCCACCTTGGATGGGCTGGGAACCCCGGGAGATGGGGCCCATGCCCCACACGAGTACATTTTTGGGAATAAAATCATTGAAAGAACCGCTTTATTGACACTCTTGCTCCTGACCGAGCCTTTAAACAAAAACATATGAAAAATCAATATATACATACTTCTCTGACCCGGATTTCCGATTTGGCGGAAAAGGATTATGAGGTGGCAAAACTTCCTAGGGAACAATGGCAAACTGGGGATTATGTAATCTGTAAAATTTTGGACCCTGGAAGTAGCACCTTGCTGTTGGAGCTTCCCAATGGCAGGATGCGTGGCGTAATCGGCGGTGAATTACTAGTAGGTGCTTTGGGCGAACGCTATGCCACTCTGGAGGCTACCGGTACTTGGCGCAAGGTTGGGGAGGATTTAAAAATGAGCGTACTTACGGGGGCCGGCCTCCTAGGGAAGCTGACTTCCAGATCCGCTTTTATGCCGAATATGATGGAGCTGCTGTATATGGGCCACGCCCATAGGAACGGCAAGAGTCTCAATATGAGCGATTTTGTAAAGCCTTCCGAAATAATTCCTTTTAAAACTCCTGTCATACTTTTTGTAGGTACCTCCATGTCCGCCGGAAAAACTACTTCCGCCAGGATCGTTACCCATCTCTTTAAATCGGCAGGATATAAGGTGGTGGGTGCCAAACTCACTGGAGCCGGACGCTATAAGGATATAATGGCCATCAAGGATGTGGGTGCGGACGCGGTGATGGACTTTGTGGACGTGGGGCTCCCCTCCTCCATTTATCCCAAAGATGCCTATAAGAAAAAATTGGATCAACTCCTGAGTATGATAGAACATCAATTGGCAGATGTGGCCATCATTGAAATAGGGGCCTCTCCCTTGGAACCCTATAATGGGGATTTGGCAATCAACGCTTTACGGGAGCATATTAAATGCACTATTCTTGCAGCTTCCGATCCCTATGCGGTACATGGCCTGATGAAGGCTTTTGATCTGGTACCGGATATAGTAACGGGCATTGCTTCCAATACCCTGGCCGGTAAGGATATGGTGGAGAAACTATGTAAGGTAAAGGCTTTGAATATCATAGATGCCTCAACCACGGAGGAATTAAAAAGTATTCTATCTGCCAAAACAGGCTTTACATTGTAGTTTGTCTATTCAGATTGGGTCATCTTGCACGGGACCTGTTGCAATCGGCGCATGGATATACGAAATACTGTACTAGGGAAAATATATGGTTTAATTGGCGCTTTTAATTAAGAATGACATACTGATATTCCCTTTTACTTATAATTATTTCACCATACTCCAATTTCATATAATCTATCATAATTTCTAGCTTGTCATCCGCACTTAAAGGATAAGCTTCCAAAATGTTTTTTAGATAATCCTTTGCTTGGTCCAAGAATATGAGATTTAGATCCAAAATACTCCTAGACCTTCTATGTTTGGAATTATTACGTTTATAGTATAGGCTTATACGTGCATCGGCTACTCCCAACCTGTTAGAAAAATTGCCTTCTTCGGCCAATAGTAGCACGGCTTTTTCTATGGCTAGGGTACCTTCATGGCTTTCCAATTTAACCTCTTCTCCATTTTTATCCATCAAATAAAAATAATGGGTTTCGTCTACGGGATATGTTCTAGGGTGATATTTCAAATAAAGAGTGTTTACGACACCAATGGGTAACCATCTCTTATCTGCAATGAAATCGAAATCAATTTCGTCACCCACACGATCAATATCAAAGGGACTATATTGGTTTCTTGGGGTCATTATTCCTGAAAACATATTTGCTTTTGTCCGTGTTTTTAAGGAGTAATCGCCATAGCTATAGTGCTGATTATTGCCTGTCAAAATCTTTTTTTTTGAACACTTGTCGTAGCAAACCTTCAATAGGCTAGTTTTATTTGAAAACATTATTGAATCGTTATAACTGAGGAAGTCACCTATTTTTAACAATTCGTTTTTACAATACACATCACCACTTGTAAATAACACTTTAAGCTCGTTTTGCGCATTCGCAAGAGCACAAAACACTGTTAAAAAGACAATACTTAGTTTAATGTGCATGCTTTTCTGTAAAGTAATTTCTAATGACTATGACTGACCCAATAATGAATGACGTGCCCAATATTTCTATATATTGTCCATAAAGATAGTAAAACAGTAAACTTAGACCTGAAACTAAAACTCCAATTTCTATGTAGTTCCTTAGGATTGCAATGAAAACATTGTTGAAAAGTAATGCACTGCTATTTAGGTAATTGAAAATTTTAAACTTCCTGAGTTTGTGGTTTATTTTTTGTCTGATATAAAGGTCCCAATCGAACAATATGCTCATGGAAATTAGAAAATACACCATAAACAAAAAATAGATTTGTGATTTTTGCACAAGGTGTTTGTGTTGCTTTAATGCTAGAAATGAATTGTAGTTAATGATAACTCCAGGAATGGAACCATAAATAGTTTGATGAAAATCAGCATCATCGTAATCTCCTACCAATACTATTTTTTCTGCCACCAAAGCTTGGATTTCATCAGGAGTCATGACGTCCAAAATATCTGCGCCCAATTCCGAATAGACATAATTTAAATCATTATCATACTTGTGTATGGATTTTATTGGGTGATCAATTATCAGGGAATTAAGACACAAGGTATCACCTGTAAAATAATAATTGCCTTTTTTCTCTATGGTTTCATCGTTGATAAGATGGTGCATCAACAGTGCCACACTTGGGATAGAATCGTTTTGTAAATAGGTATATTTTACAAATTTGTTTGAAAACAGGGTTTTGTCATAACTGGACAATCCAATGAGTCCTTGGAATTTGGGCTCTATTAAACTGTCATTGCGGATGATGGAGGGTATAATAATTTTTTTTGAAGCTGTGAGTTTGCTGTTTAGCAATGAATCGTGGGCAGATTCATGGGCCGGATCAAAGAAGATATCAAAGAAGGCAATTTTCTGTTTGTCCTGCATTGCCTCGATTAGTGCAATCAGCTTTTGTCTGTCGGTAATAGCTCTATTTCCTATGGGGATACCGAAGTTGTCCTTGACATTGATAAGCTCTTTATCATTGGATATATTAATAAAAACAGCCTGATCCATGACAAAGTCCTCTTCGGATTCAATTTCAAAAAAATCGTTTAGAAATATGTTTAGATTCAATACCAAATTTTCATCCTCCCCACCAATGAAGTTGTGGTTGGTCCACTTATAGCTTAACCTCAATAAATTAAGTGCAAAAATCAAACAGACCAAGACCTTTATATAGTCAATGTATTTTCTGCAATAGGTGAAAACCGAATCTAGAATCATTAAATAAATTTAATTAAATATATTTTATAAATCAGAAACGGATGCTAGAGCCCTATATATCTTAAAGGATATTCTTATATACTTGTGCTAAGTTGATTACCTCAGGGTAATCCCTTGAGGCATCGGAGCATTCAAATCTCACTTAGTGAGTAAAGATTGGGATTTTTTGAAATTAATTATGTGTTGTTTTTATATAAGGATTCCCAAGGGAAGAAGCGGAATTCTCATATTTGTGTATCAAAGAATCTCAGGGTTTTTTCCACATGTTCTTGCCAATACGGCCATTCGTGTCCCCCTTCAAACTCTTCGTAGGTATGAGCTATTTTTAGTGCCTGTAGTTCTTTGTGCAATGTCCTATTTGCCTCCAAGAGATCATCGCTTGTACCGCAATCAAAGCGCAGTGCAGGCAATTGCCCTTCTTGTTTTTTTATTAGGTCGATGACATTTTTGTCCGAATCACCTATTTCGTAGGAAGCAAGGGACTCTTCCACAAAGGCTGCCATCTGCTCAAATTTGGTAATGGAACTATGCCCGGATATTGCTTTGAATTTATTTGGAAATCGAGCTCCCAACATCAAGGCACCATATCCGCCCATGGAGAGTCCGCCAATACACAAGGGCGATCTCTCACTTGCGCCAACCAAATTCTCCACAATGGCTTTGGGAACATCGGATACGATCCATTGCGCAAAATCTTTTTCCTGATGGGATAAATAGCCTGAACCATCGCCCCAAAGTCCGTCCGAAGGCATAGCAATAATGGCTGGTTTAATGGATTTATCCTCAATCAATCGCGCTGCCGTACGGTGGGCCCCACCCTTCATGGACCATGACCAAGAGCTGCCGTAAACGCCATGTAAAAGAATATAGATCGGGAGATCCCGAAGATTTTCATCATTTTTTGGTACAAAGAGACAGATATCCCCCCTCCCCTTCAAGTTCTTGGTTTTGATGGTTAAAAACCGAAGTCCGTCATTTTCGTAGGCCATATCGGAAAGCTCAATGGTTCTAAAACTGCTCATATACTTGCTTTAATTGAAAGTTATAACCCCTTTGGCATTCCTACCCTGTAGCATATCGTCCAAAGCCTGTTGCAAATCTTCCAAAGGGTATTCGCGGGTAATCATCTCATTTAATTTTAGGTCGCCTTTTTTGTAAAGGCGCATCAATTTTGGAAAATCAATTTCAGGGCGACATTTACCATATAACGGATTGATGTATATCTTGTCCCATTCAAAGAGACGCATATCTATGGTGATTTCCTCTTCAATGCCACTTACTTGTACTGCGGTTCCCGCGTTTCTGATCATGGCCAAGGGGGCAGCTCCAAGTGCAGGAATGGCAGTACATTCAAAGGCATAATCGGCCCCTCTGCCATCAAACATTTTTTTTACTTTTTCCGCTACCTGTGAAAGTCCTGTATCGGTTTTCTCGGCCAAGATAACATCGGTGGCGCCAAATTGCTTGGCAAGCTCCAACTTTTGGGGATTGATATCGACGGCCACAATTCTTCCGGCCCCTGAAATTTCACAGGCATTGATAACATTGAGTCCAACACCACCGCAACCCAACACTACAGCTGAACTCCCAGCTTTTAGTTGGGCCGAATTCACCACAGAACCATAGCCGGTCATCACCCCGCAGCTGACAATACTGGCCGCAGGGAAATTTAGATTCTCTTCATCAACCTTTACCAAAGCCGAGGCTTTTACCAGGGCATATTCGCTAAGTGTTCCTATATTGAAGGAACGTTCTATGGGTTTACCCTGCCATTGGGTTCCCTCCAAATGGGCATGCCCAGGGGTATAGCCATTTCTTCCGGCAACAACGGGAGAATTGTTTTCACAAATGTGTTGGTTGCCTTCCTGACATTGAAAACAACTCATACAAGGGGTGGCCCAATTTAAAATAACTTGGTCACCCTGCTGAAGGTTGTTAACGCTTGTCCCTACTTTTTCAACAATACCTGCCCCCTCGTGCCCCATAAGCACAGGCTTGCCCCAAGAAAGGGAATCGTAATCGGTATGGCATAGGCCTGCTGCCTTCATTTTTATCAATACCTCGTCAACAAGGGGTTCTGCAAGGGTAACATGGTCTATGACAAATTTTCCATCGCCGGTGGCTATTGCACTCTTTGAAATTATGGACATATTTTCCTTTTTAGTTTTTAATGGATACCAATATCTTTATTTATACGGCCAATAGATGTATTGGCTTAAATTCCACTTCTAAATCCACTAGTTTTGCCTTATCTATTTTGTCACCGCTTTTGATAAATTTAGTGCCGTATACATAGGCCTTGGCATTGTTCACGGCATCAACGGCAAGGAGTCGGTCTCTTTTGAAGTACCAAGCGGAAAAACATTTTTCGTTATCGGCTTCCTTCCGTAAAATTAGTTGGTCATATCCATTTGATAAACCCACCATCTGTAGTTTTACGTCATATTGATCGGACCAGAACCAAGGAATACTATCATATTTTGTTTCTTTGCCACAGATGGCAGCGGCAGCCACTTTTGCCTGGTCCACTGCGTTTTGAACGGACTCCAATCGAACAAAGCGATTGTAATGTGGGTTAAAATTAAAGGTACAATCGCCAATGGCAAAGATGTCATCGTCCAAGGTCTTGGCCGTTTCATCCACTTTTATACCGTTTTCAATGGTTAGTCCGGCCGAGGCGGCCAATTCTGTATTGACATGTATCCCTACACCAACAATAATAATATCGGCGGCATAACTTGCCCCATCATCACATTTCACCACTTTTTCTTCGGAATTGCTCTCAATGGCGATTACATTCTTTTCAGTGAAAATAGCAACACCATTTTCAGCATGCAGATTTTGAAAGAAGGCCGACATTTCTGGTGCTGTAACCCTGGCCAGGATTCGCTCTTCGCGTTCCAGTACCGTTACCGGAGCCCCTAATTTCTTTAAAGAGGCAGCAGTTTCAAGACCAATATATCCTCCCCCAATAACAACTACCCTTTTAAGGTCACTTGCCGCCAAACAAGTTCTAATGTTGGTCACATCGGCAGCCGTTCGAAGTGGAAAAATATTATTTGAAGACATTAGACCAGGAATTGGTGGCATAATAGGGCGGGCACCGGTAGCCAAGACCAATTTGTCATAACCTTGTTCCGTGCCATCACTGAGTACAATATACTTTTTCTCTCTGTTTATAGAGCTTACCTTAATCCCCAGTTTTAGGGTTATCCCTTCCTTTTCATAGCTCTCGGCAGATTTCAACAGGTTTTTATCAATGCCGTCTTCGCTGCTAAGGTAGGCTTTGGATAGTGGTGGCCTGTGATAAGGTAATATAGGATCGGCGTCATATAAAATGATATCGCCATTCCAACCTTCGCGCCTTAGCGCAAAAGCAAAATTTACCCCTGCATGGCTTGCGCCGATAACGACGCATATTTTATTGTTTTGGTTTTCGGTCATTATTGGAGGGATAGATTACTTGGCAACCCTTAGGACTACTCCGTCCAAATGATCCCCTATTTCCAACTGACAACACAGGCGGCTAAATTCGTCGGCATTATCGTCCAGTTCCAACATATCAGCTTCTATTTCACTTGCTGTACCCGTTTTTTCCATATCCTCAGGGCGGACATGAACATGGCAAGTAGCGCAGGAGCAAACACCCCCACAATCGCCGTCTATTCCTTTTATTCCGTTATCAACGGCCAAAGCCATTACGGATCCTGAGCTTCCTTCTAAGGTAATACTTTCATTATCACTTGTAATAAATGTGATCTTTGCCATAATTGACTTTATGTTTTAGGTTAATTTATTGAACTTTACATTAATTCGGTCGTATCCCACCTTTCGTTCAAATTCATCCAGGGACTCGATGTTTTCTTTGTAATCCTGAATCTCTATCGAACCTACTTTTGTAGCCAAGGTATTTAATAAGATTTTTAGTATTTGTCGGGCATGGGTTGCTCCAAGACAGTTGTGATGGCTAAAACCAAAGCCTACATGTGGGTTTATTTTACGGTCCAGCACAATCTCGTTGGGGTTTTCAAATACTGAGGCATCCCTATTGGCAGAGGCCCAACATAAGGATACTCTAGTATCGGCTTTAATGGCATGATCACATACTGCGGTGTCTTCCGTAACCACACGGCCCATTTGGGTCAAAGGGGAAAAGTACCGTATAAATTCTTCCACAGCCTTTGCTGCAATCTCAGGCTCCTTACGGAGGCGTTCCAGTGATTCTGGATGCTCTGCCAGATAGGCTATGGAATTTGTAACGGCATTGATAACGGTATCGCGCCCACCTGCAAAGGTGAGCACCATAACCCCTTTTACCTCATCCTTACTTAGTTTTCTGCCTTGAAAATCTGAAGATAGCAATACAGAATACATATCCTCGCCTGGATTTTCTATGGCGCGGTCTATCTCTTGGTCTATATAATCATAAAGAATGTTGGCCTTATCCGCATCCAAAGCTTCCCCTTCACTTCTAAAAACGTGGGTTCCCCAGGATATCCAAGTTTCGGATTCCGAAAAAGGAGTATTGAGCAATAATGTCAAAGCCCTTGATTGTAGTGGCAGCGCAAATTGATTCACTACCTCTACCGTATCTTTATTCAAAATTTCATCTACCAAAGATGCTATTTGTGCCGTTAATTTTTCTTGATATTCAGCCTGTAAAGGACGTTTGAACCAAGGTTCCACTATAGCCCTATATTCCCCGTGAACGGGTGGGTCCACTTCAAATGGAATTTGACGGGTGTCACGAATATTCACCTCTGAAGGTACAACGATACGCCCCGGTTGGGCAGCGGATTGAAAGGTTTTGTAATTATGGGCTGTCTTTCTAACATCTTTAAGCCGCAAAAGCATGGTTACCGGATCATCCTGGTCATTCAATTCACCATAGCCTTTATCCACCCTCGCTTTTTCGAAGGGATCTGGTAGTTCACTTTTTTCCATAATACAATTCTTGATTCAACATTAATTTAAGGTATTTTCCAATAGTGATACAAAATTGGCAATAATTTGATCCCAATAAGTAACCATTTTTAACCAATAACTAAACTATTCTGTTTAATATATGACATTTATCAGTGTTTTGGGGTAAAATAAATAAATTACTAAGTTTGTACTGACTATACATATTCCAAAATTCTAAGTAATATATGAAGCCAATCCTGGAGCCCATTCCTTTAAATGAACAACAGACCATTAAAGGGTTTCACTACGTTGACAAGGATTTTGCAACCCCATGGCATTTTCACCCCCAACACGAACTTACCTACATAGAATCCAGTGTAGGAACAAAATTTATAGGGGATTATGTTGGGCCATATCAGCCTGGGGAATTGGTACTTTTACGTTCCAATGTGCCCCACTGTTGGACTAACCACAAACAGCAGGTTTCAGATTCAAGGTCTCTAGTGATCCAATGGAACAGAGGTATCTTCGCCAAAGCGCCTGAACTTACACCCGTTTTTGAAATGTTAAAAATGGCTTCCAAGGGTATTATTTTTGATGCAGCGATAATATCCGTCGTTTTACCACAGCTTAAAAATATGATGCAATTAAAGGGACAAGGCCTGTATCTTGAATTATTGTCCGTTCTTATAAAGTTGTCCACAACTACTTACAAGACGCTGTCGGCATCCAGTTTTGAGGAAGACCTGCCTACGGAATACGGTACCCGTATGACCAAAATCCACGATTTTGTAGGGGCACAGTTTCACCGAAAAATTTATTTAAAGGAATTGGCAGATTTGGTAAATATGTCCGAACAATCTTTTTCCAGATTTTTCACCAGAATGATGGGTCGTTCTTTTTTTACCTTTTTAAACGAGTATCGTATTAATGTGGCAGCTAGAATGTTGGTAGATACGGAGGATTCCGTTTCCCAAATTGGTTTTGCCTGTGGTTATGAATCCCCTCCTTTCTTTTTTAAAAAGTTTCAAAGCATATACAAGGTATCACCTGCAAAGTACAGAAAGACCTATCTGGCCCAAATTTAAAATATGGACTGTTGCAGGATAGTCACAATGCCACTACATTCAATTTTTGCGACTATCCTCTACTCTTAAAGATTTACAGGCTAGTGGTAGTTTATGGTTCATAATGTTGATTATCAATAGGTTTGTAATATATTAAAAAATCCAAAAAACCATTTGTTGCAGAATTTGGAACATACGGTATCTTAAGAATAGTACCTTAAATTGATATTTGCCAAATCAAAAACGGGGAGTATCATAAACTCCTTTTCTATAAAATTTAAAATGGTGGGTATAAGAAAACAAATTTTAATACTGGGATCGATCCTAGTGTTGATATCATGTAAAACAGAGAATAAGAAGGTGGCTGAACCGGCCCCTGAGGTAGTGAAACAATTTGAACCTAACTGGGAATCAATCAAGGCCAATTACAAGGATCCCGAATGGTTTAGCAATGATAAGTTTGGTATATTCATTCATTGGGGGGCCTATAGTGTTCCCGCCTTTGGCTCGGAATGGTATCCGAGACAAATGTATATGGATACGGCCACTTTTTCTGCCCAGCTCAAATTGGGTAAAAAAGGGCCCAATGCCACTTACCTACATCACAAAAAGACTTGGGGCGATCAAAAGGAATTTGGTTACAAGGACTTTATCCCAATGTTCAAAGCAGAAAAATTTGATGCCGCCACTTGGATAGATTTATTCAAGAAATCGGGTGCCCGTTATGTGGTTCCCGTGGCAGACCACCATGACGGATTTGCGATGTACAAATCCAACACCACGCGTTGGAATGCTTTTGATAAGGGTCCAAAAAGGGACGTATTGGGAGAACTTTTTGAAGAAGGCCGTAAACAAGGGCTTAAAATGGGAGCCTCATCCCACTACGCATTCAACTGGTCTTTTTATAATAAGAAAGATAAATTTGATACGACTGATCCTGAATATGCGGACTTGTATTCAACTAAAGGTAAAAACTTGGAGGAGCCTGTTTCTGCTGAATTCAAACAAAAATGGTGGAATAGGACTGTAGATCTTATAGATAATTATCAACCGGACATACTTTGGTTCGATTTTTATTTGGACACGCCTGATTTTGCGGATTTACGGCCTAAACTTGCTGCCTATTATTACAATAAAGGTTTGAAATGGGGCAAAGAAGTGGTTATAAATGATAAGAATTTTGATCACGAAGCTTTTCCGGAAGGAACGGTTATCTATGATTTGGAACGAGGAAAGCTCCCTGGAATACGTAAACTTCCTTGGCAAACAGATACCTCAATTGGTAAAAATTCTTGGTCCCATGTTACCAATTGGGACTCAAAGACAGCCAACCAACTCATTGACGATCTAGTAGACATTGTTTCCAAAAACGGAAACTTATTGTTGAACGTTGGCCCAAAGGCAGACGGTACCATTCCGGATGATCAAAAGGAAATATTGTTGCAGATCGGTAGCTGGTTGGAAGTAAACGGAGATGCCATATACGATACTAGATATTGGAGAACTTTTGGCGAAGGTCCTACCGAAGTTAAGAAGGGCCATCATTCCGAAGGACAGAACAAAGAATTTACCGGACAGGATATCCGTTTTACCCAAAAGGGTGATAAGCTATACGCCATAATGTTGGCCTGGCCAAGTAGTGGTAAAATTAATATCGAATCCTTGGGAAGTAACAGTGAATATGCCAAAGACCTAAACATTAAAGGGGTTCGACTTTTGGGCAGTGATGCCAAATTGACCTTGGATCAAACGGAAAAGGGGCTATTTGTGGATAATTTAGGAAAGCAATCGGGGGAATATGCCCACGTTCTGGAAATCAGCTTATAGTATTGTAAGTGAATTGTTTGAATTAGCTTATAGAGCGCACTTTTCATGGTGCGCTCTATTTAAATTTTAATACCCAGGGAAATAGGCTTGAAACTTAGAAAGGCCAATCAATACACCAAGGGGATGTAATAGTCCCTGTAACGAGCAGATAAATTAAATAGTTTTGCACATATAAAGTCATTAGCACCTAGGCAGTCAACCCTTTGTCCGATAATTGGATACTTAGTCAATATATAAATAATATAGAATGAATTATATAGTTTGTGAAAAGCCCGGAGAGTTTTTGTTGAAAGAAAAAAATCCTCCAGAAAAAGTAAAGGGAGAAGCCCTACTCCGCGTTAAAAAAGTGGGGATCTGCGGAACCGATATACACGCCTATGGGGGCAACCAGGCGTTCTTCACCTATCCCAGGATTTTAGGGCATGAACTTGCCACGGAGATCGTAGAGATAGAAGAAAACGACAAAGGACTTAAGAAGGGCGACAACGTAGTGGTTATGCCCTATATAAGTTGTGGTAAATGCGTAGCCTGTAGACAGGGCAAGACCAACTGTTGTACCAATATTGCCGTGCTGGGGATACATACAGACGGGGGTATGCAGGAAACCATATCCGTGCCTATATCACTATTAATTCCGGCCAAAAAGTTAAGCGATAACCAAATGGCGGTTGTAGAACCTCTGGCCATTGGAGCGCATGCCATCCGCAGGGCCGATATTAAGAAAGGGGAAACCATTGTGGTCGTAGGCTGTGGCCCTATCGGCATTGGCATACTAAAATTGGCCCAGATTGCAGGTGCTAAAGTGATTGCGGTTGACATGAACCAGGGAAGGCTGGATTATGCCAAAGATAAAATAGGTGTAGATCATGTGGTTATTGGTGGGAAAGAAGCCGTAATGCAGATTAAGGGTATTACCAACGGAGATATGTGTGCGGTGGTATTTGATGCCACTGGGCATAAAGGTGCTCTGGAATCTGGCCCCGACTATATGTCCCATGGAGGACGCTATGTACTTGTGGGCCTTTCCAAAGGAGAGCTCACCTTTTTGCATCCGGCCATACATGCCAAGGAATCTACTATACTGTGTAGTAGAAATGCTACTTTGGAAGATTTTGAAAATGTCATTTCAATTTTGGAAAAAGGACAATTTCCCATTGATTCCTTTGTTACCCACAATGTGCCCTATACCGAAATGATAGCCAATTTTGACCATTGGGTAGATCCCAAAAATGGGGTAATCAAGGCTATGGTCGATTTTTAAGAGGGTTATTCCTGTATTGGGATGTAAGAGCATGGTTGTTCTCTACCTTAGATATACCCGCGTATAATATGGGTAGTGTTCAATGAAAAGATATGACCAATTTTTAGAAAATTAACCAAGATGTAAATAGATGGATTTAGAATTAAAAAACAAGATTGTAGTGGTAACCGGCGCTGCAGGAATCAGGGGAAGTATAGGTGAAACCATAGTACAGGCCCTTGCCGACGAAGGGGCGATACCAGTAATAGTTTGTAGAAACGATAGAGGTTATGGCTATGAAAAGGAACTTCAGGAAAGGGGATTGGATGCTATCTTTGTCAAGACCGATCTATCCGATACAGTCCAAATAGAAAGGGCTGCCAAAATAATTGGTGATAAATACGGTCATATAGATGTCTTGATCAATAATGTTGGGGTAAACGATGGTGCCGGACTGGATGCTTCCATTGATGATTTTATGTATTCCCTAAAATTGAATTTGGTAAGCTTTTTTGCCATGACCAAATATTGCCTTCCCTATATCATCAAGGCCAAGGGCAATATTCTGAACATAGGGTCCAAAGTCGCCTTAACGGGCCAAGGAGGTACTTCTGGCTATGCGGCCTCTAAGGGAGGGGTGCTGGGCCTTACACGTGAATGGGCAGTAGACCTTATAAAACACAACGTTCGTTCCAATGCCATAATTATTGCTGAGAGTTGGACACCTGCCTATGACAACTGGATCAAGACCCTGGATGATGGAGCGGAAAAATTAAAATCCATCGTAAAAAAAATACCTTTGGAGAATCGGATGACGACTCCACGGGAAATTGCGGACAGCTGTCTGTTTACCATCTCGGAAAAATCTTCGCATACCACCGGACAGTTCATTTTTGTAGACGGAGGTTATGTGCATCTGGACAGGTCCCTCTTGACCGACCAACAATAAAATAGACCAATTATGACCAAGACCAAGAAAATACCAGTGGTAAACAGGGAATTGTTATTTCCCTTTATTATGATCACCTCTTTATTTGCCCTATGGGGCATTGCCAATGATCTTACCAATCCAATGGTATCGGCATTTAAAAAAGTTATGCCGGAACTGACCAATGTACAAGCTTCGTTGGTACAGTTCGCATTTTACTTCGGCTATTTTTTTATGGCCTTGCCTGCTGCCCTCTTCATACGAAAATACAGTTATAAATCGGGGATTATCCTAGGGCTCATCTTATATGCCATTGGGGCCTTTTTGTTTTATCCGGCGGCAGCTTATGAAGAGTATTCCTATTTTTTAATCTCTTTATGGGTTCTTACCTGTGGTTTGGCCTTTTTGGAAACGACCTCCAATCCCTTGGTCCTTGCCCTTGGTGATGAGACTACGGCCACCAGAAGATTGAATCTGGCGCAGGCATTCAACCCTATGGGATCATTGACAGGGATGATCATAGCCCAGGTATTTGTAATAGGTGCCCTGCGATCTGATGATTACACTGCTGAAGCCTTTAACGCCCTGGGTTCAGAGGAATTGGCGGCCATTAGGGAAAATGACCTGGGCATTATCAGTATTCCATATATAGGCCTGGGAATTGTGGTACTCGCCATCATGGCCATTATTGTATTTACCAAAATCCCAAAGACTGCAGAAGAGGATAAGATGTCCGTTTCCGAGTCTTTTAAAAAGCTTTTTGCGAATAAAAATTATTTGAAAGGGGTCCTCGCCCAGGCCTTCTATGTAGGGGCCCAAATTATGTGCTGGACCTATATTTTTCAATACGTGGATCATATGAACGAAGGACGGGCCGAAGTTGAGCAATTAACGGCTACCTGGTTCAATGTGGTGGCAATGATCTTATTTCTTACCGGACGATGGATAGGTACGGCCATGATGAAAAGCATAAATCCTTCCAAACTTTTAATGTGGTTCGGCTTGGGTGGGGTTGTAATGTCCGCCGGGGCCATATTGCTATCCGGCATGCCAGGTTTACTTGCTTTGGTAGGTATTTCGGTCTTTATGTCCATTATGTTCCCCACTATTTATGGAATTGCCCTAAAGGATATGGGAGACGAGGCCAAGATAGGTTCGGCAGGACTTGTAATGGCCATTGTAGGGGGAGCATTGATGCCCGTACTACAGGGCAGTATTTTAGACTGGGGTGGTGATGGTTTTGCAGATGTAGCGGTACTTGGATTTATTCCGGAAGTAAAATTTTCATTCATACTCCCATTGATTTGCTTGGCCGTTGTGGCTTGGTACGGATACAGTAGTTTTAAAACCAATAAAACCACCGAATAATGACAAGAAGATTTTGTTTTTCGTGCGACTTAAAGGATGATTCCCGATTAATGGCCGAATATAAAGAATACCATGCGGCAGGCAATGCATGGCCAGAAATAACCAAAAGTATCAAGGATGCCGGCATCGTGGACCTGCAGATTTATTTAACAGGAAACAGGATGTTTATGGTCATGGACGTGGACGAATCCTTTGACCCGGTTAAAAAGGCCCAAGCGGATGCCCTGAATCCCAAGGTACAGGAATGGGAAGAACTAATGTGGAAATACCAACAAGCCTTGCCCTGGGCCCAAGAAGGAGAAAAATGGGTGCCTATGGAACAGGTTTTCCAGTTGGTTTAAATTGGTTTTTAAAAGAAAAGCATGTTTGTACTTATTTCATTTTATTGAGAAAATATTGGGATTTTATATAAGGATGCCTTGGCCTAAATTATTTGCAAGTCTTCAATAATTCTTAACGGCCATGTGATCTTCACAAGGAAGAAGTCCCACCAATTCATAGACTTTGAAGATAATGATCAACGATAGTCTATCCGGGAGTATGATTTATAGATACTTCGTAGGTTAAGGGGACCAAGGAACAGAACTTCAAATTTAGGAAGGCTGGTTCTTGCTTTTAAATTAATTCACACGCAACTTCGGAGATTGACTCCCTCCTATCGCCTTCGGATTTTGACCATATGTTGCATACTGTTGATCATATGTTGCTAAATCTGCAGTTGGTTATTTCTATATTTAATCCACCCCTAGGATTCAAAATTTGAATCCGGTATGAGCGGCTTTGGTTAGGGGTTGCAGATTGAAACTTATCGCAGCATAAATTACAATTTCCTTTAAGCCCGAAGTTCGGTATTCGTATAGAATTTGCTTTCTGGATATAGTTAAAATAATTAAATTAATGTCGACTAAATAACACGCTACAATGAAGAACAAAAATCGAGGTTTGGACCAATTATTAACATTTATTATTCTGGTCTTTTTAAGTTTCTCCACACTTTCCGCCCAGGTAAAAGTTTATGAAGGCACAGAGACCATCCCCACCTATAAAATAGGCAAAGAGGAAACTAGTCCTATGTTCTATACCGGCCGAGGGGTGCAAGGGGCCGAAGGACGCGTATATCCTTATCCGTCCCAAGAAGACCTGGGCAATAAAGTCCTTTCTGATGAAACCTACGAAATGGTTTATTTGGAAAACGAATACCTTAGGGTAAAAGTACTTCCTGCCTTTGGCGGTCGATTGTTTTCTGCCATAGACAAGACCAACGGGCACGAACTTTTCCATACTAATAGCGTTATAAAACCCGACCTTATAGGAACCTTGGGTGCGTGGGTCTCCGGAGGAATAGAATGGTGTTTTCCGCATCACCATAGGTCTACGACCATGTTGCCAAGCGATTATCGCATCGTGGAAAATGAGGATGGCAGTGCCACGGTCTGGATAGGTGAAACTGAAAAGACTATGGGAATGCGTGGGGTCATTGGTATTACCTTGCGCCCGGGTCGCTCCTATATTGAGACGGACTACCGTATCAACAACACCAATACTGTTACGGAGAAATTTCTTTTTTGGGCCAATGTGGCCATAACAGCAAATAATGATTTTAGAACCTTTTGGCCTCCAAGTCAGGAGATTGGGGTATATCATAACAACTCCAGCTTTACGCAATGGCCCATTTCAAAGCAAGTTTATAAGGGAGTGGACTATACCGAGGGAGTAGACCTGACTTGGTGGAAAAATCACCCAGATCCGGTATCCTTCTTTTTTTGGGATGCAAAGGATGGCTTTATCGGTGGTTATGATTACGGGCAAAATGCTGGAACAGTGCATGTTGGCGATCCTAACGTAAACAAGACTTCCAAATTGTGGCAGTTCGGTCCAGGATTGCAAGGGCAAAATGCAAGAAGGAAACTAACCGATGATGGTAAAGCCTATGTGGAGTTAATGACGGGTACTTTCTCCAACAACCAACCCGATTATAGTTGGATAGATCCCCATTCTGCAAAGGATGCCAAAAACTATTGGTATCCGTTAAGGGATATCGAGATTGTAAAAAATTCCAATATCGATGCTTCGGTTACCCTGCAAATGAGAAACCCCAAGACCGTATTCTACGGTTTTAATACCACAAAGGTTTATCAAAATGCCAAGGTAATATTGAAATACAATGACGAAGTTGTAGCGGAAAATACTATCAATATTGATCCAGGACAACCATTTACAGCCACGTATAAATCCCGAAAGGAATTGGACGAATTTCAGCTGTTGGTTACACTATTGGACAGCAATGGCAAGGAATTGGTATCCTACTCCCCTTACAAACCCAAGCAACCCGAATTGCCAAGGGAACAGGAAAAAGTCAAAAAACCTGAGGAATTGGAATCTGTGGAGGATTTATATCTAACCGGCAGGTTTGTTGAGCAGTTCAACCGTCCAGGGATGAACCCGGATGATTATTATTTGGCAGCACTTGAAAAATCACCCAATGATTACCGGGTAAACTTGGCCTTGGGCATGCGCAGAACAAATCAATTAAAATATGAGGAAGCCCTGACATACTTACAAAGGGCGGCAGACAAGTTGAATATTAAATATTATCAGCCCAAAGAGGGTGAGATCTACTATTATATGGCCGTTGCGCAAAGAGCTCTTGGAAATTCAGAGGAGGCCTATCGAAATTTTGCCCGGGCTACCTGGTATTATAGATGGTATTCAGCAGGTCATTATCAGTTGGCCCAAATGGAGAGTAAAAAAGGAAACTATGAAAAAGCAAAGGAATATATAGAAAATGCCTATTCCACCAACAATAGGGATGGACGGATCGTAGTGCTATACAGTGCTATTCTACGTAAACTGAACAGCCCGCAAAAAGCAAAGGAACTTATAGCTAATTTATTGGCCTATGACCCCATTAACTTTACCGCTCTTTACGAAAAGGGACTTTTGGAAGGGAAGACCTCAATGGATCAATGGCATAAAAATATGCAGGAGGTAGACAACAACTATTTGGAAATTGCCACAAATTATATGAATGCGGGCCTATTGGAGGATGGTATTGCTCTCTTGTCATCATTGAGTAAACCTAGCAACCCTTTAACGTATTACTACCTAGCTTGGTTCTATACGCAATCTGGTGAAAAAGAGAAAGGCAACAGTATGCTGGCCAATGCTAAACAGACCTCTCTTGATTATTCCTTTCCATATAGAAAGGAAACTGAGCAAGTGCTGAACAATGCCATAGCGCTAGATCCCCAAAATGTTGGCGCCTATTATCTCCTTGGAAACCTGTTGTATGACAAACGCCCTGGAGATGCCATAAATGCTTGGGAAAAGGCCGGATCTATAGACAATAGTATCCCTATGATATGGCGTAACCTAGCTTTTGGTGCCTTTTACCATGAGAAGGATGTAGACAAGGCAATTTTAAATTTAACAAAGGCAATTCAAGAAAAGAACGATATTCCATTATGGTATGCAGAACTTTCGCAGTATTACGACGCTTCCAATGCAGATTTCAAGGAAAATCTTGATATTCTGCGGAGGAATATTGACATCGTCAAAAAAGATGTGGCCGCTCCCAAGACCTTGGTGCACTTGTATAACCTAAACGGGGAATATGACGAAGCTATAAACTTGTTGAGCACCCATCATTTTAGAACTTGGGAAGGCGGCCGATCTATCTATTGGCGCTATGTGGATGCCCATACACTAAAAGCCTTAGAGCTTATGAAGGAGGAGAAATTTACTGAAGCCATTGCCCATTTGGAAAAGGCATTGCTGTATCCTGAAAACTTGGAGGTTGGAAAACCTTCGGATGATGAAAAAAATGCCTTGATTTATTATTATATGGGCTTGGCCTATGAAAAAATGAACAAATCCAAGGATTCCAAACTTAGCTATCAAAAAAGTGCCAATTCCAAAAATGGACGGGGCATGGACGACCTTCTTTATTTCCAAGGCAAAGCCAATGAGAAGCTGGGCAAAACTGAAATAGCTGAGGAAATGTTCAATAATTTAATAGCCGAGGCTAAAGAGCAAAGACTAAAAGGATCGGACAATTCCCTAGTTGCCGTAGAAGAAGGATCCGTTGGAAACAGCAAGGCCATCTCAAATTCGTACTATTTGGAGGGCTTGGGAAATAAGGGCCTGGGCAATGAGACCGAAGCCCAAAAACTCTTTAAAACAGCACTTGAGAAGTATAAGAACAATCTCTGGGCTAAAATAATGATTAACCAATAGTAGTTTTGAAATTGACTCATAGCACATTTAGTAAATTACTTGCCCTAGGCTGTGTCTCCGTAAGCTGTGCCATGGGCAACGCCCAAACAGGAAAGAAACTTTCGCTTGGCGAGCAACCCATTTTTAAAGTTTCCAAAACCCATGAAATCATTACTGTGGACGGGAAAATGGACGAGGCCATTTGGCACAGTACCGAAGCTAGAGGAATTGAATATTTTTATAAGGTGGAAAAACCGGATGACGATCAGGAGACGATCTACCGAATGCTTTGGGATGATAAAAACCTATATGCCTTCTTTCAATGTACAGATAAATATATCACTGCCCGTGAAACCGCAAGGGACGGGCAGCCGTATTTTGATGACTGTGCAGAAATATTTATTATTCCGGTTCCGGATAGTCTGGACACCCATTTTGGTTTTGAGCTTAACGCATACAAAGCATCCAACGACTTCATTTATTTCAATGATTTTTTCGACGGCAAGGATGCTGTATTAAAAACCTTTGACCCTAGTTTTGAGGTGGAGGTCTACATTGATGGTACTGTAAATGACAATTCCGATATTGACAAGGGTTGGAGCATGGAATTTAAAATCCCCCTAAGCGCATTTGGCGGTTTAGGGGAAATTGTTCCCGTAAAGAATGGAAATAAATGGGCTTTTTTGGCCATACGCCAGGATCGAAACGATGCCGAGGGCAACAGACGGTCCACTTCTACCCTATTTCCAATTTACGACATCTCAAAAAATGTACATCAAGCAAATCGATTTGGCTTAATGGAATTTGTGGAGTAGCAAATACACTATTAGGATTAACTTACACTAGATTTTCTTAAGGACCAGGACTACCCAGTCTTGGTCTTTTTCTTTTGGTGGCAACCCCAAGGATTGTGGGCCACTCCCAGAGATGGTCTTTATTTTTCCCTGTTTTAGCGGACCACCTTTTCTAGGGTTATACCATTGCACTGTGTATTCCAAGCTGCTACTGCCCAGGTCCAAGGTAGATTCTCCCCCATTTTTAAGGTAAACCACATAATTAACACCAGGCGCGGCCAGGACATAATCCCCTTGGGAAGAAATGAGGGAATCATTGGATTCCATATCCCAAACAGGTACTTGGTTGTTCTTAAAAAACTCCAAGCATAAACGGCCTTGGTCCCAGAAAAGGTCTCGCGAACGAAAGTCCTGACAGCTAAGGTCCGAGTGGGGATGTTTGTATCCAAAATACCATTCTGTACCCCATGCGCCGGCCATCATGGCCCCCCATAAACCGTTTTTACGGGCGTCGTTATGTAGCGGGTCCTCGGCATCGGTTATAAGTGAATGTTGGGCGTCCCCCGGTTCATCACAGGCCACTGCCCAAATTTTCCCTGCTTCTTTTGAATCTTCCAATATTCTGAGTACAGAACTGTGCACATTTCTAAAATCCTCCTTATTGGTCTGTAAGGAAGCCCCGCTAAACTTGGAATCTTGGCCGTAAAGACCGTCAAACCAATCGCCGTTGTGAATCACAATATGATGTTGGTACGGATCTATAGAAGAAAGATATTCTGCCAAGCGCAAACGTTCCGCTACATCAATTGGGAAAGTGGGGGGAGTTACCGTCCAATCGCCAGTTTCCTCTGCCAAGTTCCAGTTGAGGGCCAAATGATGTCCAAAGCGGGCCACTAGTTCACGATAGTATAATTTGGTATATAGTCCCGTACCACCATTGTCCAGCAAACCTTGGTTTTCATGTTCCAAGGTCTTAAAATGAAGGAACATTCCCAATTTATCGGCATGTTCAAAAAGAACTTCCCATTGATCCAGCTTAGAGGAGTCAAAACGATCATAGGTGTCATAATCTACATATGGGAAAACATTTTGATCATCACCTTCTATATTCATGGTAAGAAATGAAAATGCATTCATTCCTTTAGTCGCCAAATAATTTATAGCCCCGATCAACTCCTTTCCCTTTCCATCTTTCCAAGTAGGGTCTCCCTCCTTCCAGTCTTGACGATGTGCCTCCCAAGTTTTTACCAGATCATCCTTATGGCCATCGTTGTGAAAGGTACCATCAAACTGGTCATAGGCCAATAGATTTTCGGGTGCATCGGAACCACATTTCAGAAAGTATTCGCCTGTTTCTGCAAATTTAAGGTATCGTTCCCCTACGTATTGCAGTAGGCCCCTAGCTCTAAAATCGCGACCTGTCTTGTCGGATGTCGAAATGCTGAAGTTGCCCGTGGCCCCATCCATATATTCGCCACTAGGCAATTTTACCGAAGTCCGGACAGCCGCCCATTTCCCTTTTTTAAAATCGACACTATAAGTCCACTCCCCAATTTCATCCGGGGCAAAATGAACTTTCCAACTGTTTCCTGCAATGGCACCTGTATTTCCGGCATTGCCGTCCGCCGCGAAATACCCAGGTATTTGGTAGCTCTTACCAGTAGCGGTATGATTAAAAACTACATTTAAACGATAATTTAGAAAAGGATTGTCATCGGCGTTTTCAGAAGTCTCCGGTCCTTCAAAATTTAAAGTTACTTTATGCCATTTTTTAAGCTCTCCCGATATTGCTTGTGCGATTACTGTGGCGTTGACAAAAAAGACAAATAAACTGGTAAGAAAAAAAATAGGTTTGATCGGTTTCATAACTAAGGATTATATCGTTTTAATTTAGCAATTCAATATAGGTATAATAAACGCCATAGGCTTCACTCCCTTCTATAAAATTGGTTTCCAACATTGTTTTCCCGGGATCTAGGTCTAGCACAAAATCTACGCTTTTGTCTTTCGGACCTATTTCCTTTTCATAGGTTTTTCCAAAGAGGGTCATATATTTTATTAAATTAATTTGTTAACCTATACCATTGGCATATGCAACAATGATAATTCCTGCAATCATACAGCCAAGCCCCATATAAAGCATATTTCTGGCCTTGGGCGATGCCATGACCCATTCTTTGGTGACGATACCGCTAACTATTGCAGTGGCCACAGAGGCCGTGTTAAAAATGGCATAACCCACGGTATTTCCTGAGGCTCCCAATTTAAAAGCTGCATAGGCGAAAAGGGCCGAGGCTGCATAGTGGAATACGGCCATTATCAATATAAGCGATAAATTTTTCCCAAAGGCCGGTGTTCTAAAATGGCCCCATGCTTTCTTTGCGCTCAATTGCCATAGGAAATACGCGGTCATTACAATGCCCCCGCTGATAAAAATGGGAAACATAACGGCTACTGCGGTAATCCAATCCGCATTGCCTTGTGCAATGCTGGCCTCATGCAGATAGGGCCTTCCGGCAGCATTGGCATAACTAAAGCCAGTAGCCAATAGCCCTCCGACCACGGCAATCATGATACCAGTAGTCATGGAACCTTTGGTCAAGCTTGCTTCTCCCTTTTCCTGACTAGCTTCGTTCTTTTCACGAAGGAGTCCGGCTTTACCATTTAATATTACCCCCACTAGTACTACTACTATTCCGATCAGAATAAAAGTAAGGACGTTGGCCGGAGGTAATCCGTCCTCAATAAAGGGAAGCAAAGAACCCACCAAGATTATTGTTCCTATAAAAATGGAAAAGCCCAGGGAAAGTCCTATATGGTTTATAGCCTTGCTCCACATCATTACCCCTATACCCCAAAGGAAACTTGTAAGCCCCATTTTAATCCAAATATCGGTAGGCATATTACCAAAAATTTCTCCGAAACCTTGGATCAATGTTATGGATGCTATTATGGGCACTACAAACATAGTAAGCAAAAAGAAAAGGCTCCAAGTATTTTCATATTTGAAGTCTTTAGTAAATTTTTCTGGTAGGGCATAGAGGCCCAACATTAGGCCTGCAAAAATTGCCAATAATACTCCTTCGGTCATAATCTAATTCTTTGGTTGTGGATCTATGGTTTGTATTTCAAAACCAATACTTTCTATTTAAACTTAAATATTGTGGTACTGTTAAATGTTTCATTTCTAGGTAAAACACTTCCTGGGGAATCCTTTATATTGGGTCCATTGGGGTAACGGTGCGTCTCACAACAAAACCCTCTATATTTACCGTATTGAAGACCGTTTTCCCTTCTTAGTTTGTCAGAAGTGTATTTTCCCGTATAGAGCAACATACAGGGTTCTGTGGAAAAGACCTCCAGACTTAGACCACTACCTTGGTCCTTTATATTTGCTACTTCAAGCAGTTCTGAATTAGAGTTGTTAAAAATGTAAAAATGTTCAAAACCGTCTCCTATGGCGTTATGGACATCCCCTATTCTTTTAGCTGATCTTAAGTCATCTTCCTTACCCTGTAACTGCAAGATTTCTCCTGTAGCTGCCCCAGTTTCATCCAGTGCTAATCTTAAGTCCGTATTCACCCTTGCGATGTGGTTTTCTACATTTTCTTGAAAACCGTTCAAATTAAAATAGGTATGATTGGTCATGGATAATGGGGTATCCTGGTCGGTTGTGGCCTTGTAATCAATTCTGATGGAGTTGTCATTGGCCAATCCAAAGGTTACTTCAATTTGGACGTTTCCGGGAAAACCTTCCTCCATATCTTTGGATAACAAGGTCATGGATATTCCTACTACACTCTTTTCAACAAAAGTCCTAGCAGTCCACAATTTTTTATCGAAGCCATTTAGCCCCCCGTGCAGATTATTGTTTCCGGCATTTTTGGCCAAGCTATATTCCTTGCCATCCAAGGAAAATTTGGCATCCTTTATTTGTGAACAATAGCGACCGACCGTACCTCCGAAATATGGAGAGTTGGCTTTGTAGGCTTGGGAAAAATAACCTTCCAGGGTATCAAAACCACAGGCCACTTCACGCAATTTACCATTTACGGGAACCATTATGGAGGTAATAGTGGCCCCATAATCCGTAATCTTTACGACCATGCCGTTGTCATTTTCAAGTGTAAACAAATTTACTGGAGTCCCGTTAAAACTGCCGAAACGAATCTTTGAGGCATTCATAGTTTCCAATATTATTGTTGATAGGGCTGTAATTTTTTCCAATCGAACTCAACCCCAATTCCGGGAGTATCAGGAGCAACGGCGCGATAGTTTTCCACGACCAGAGGTCGAGTAGTGTATTCGTCAATGGGAAAACTGTGTACTTCCAGCCAGCCCGAGTTGGGTTGTGCAGAAACCAAACTTACATGAAGTTCCTGCATCCCGTGTGAGCAAGCAGGAATTTTGTACTTATCCGCCAACCGTGCCGCTTTGAGCCAGCCGGTTACCCCGCCACAATTGGAGGCATCGGGCTGAATAAATGCCAAATCCGATTGCTCCATGGCATATTCAAACTCGTAAATGGTATGTAAATTTTCGCCCATTGCCAAAGGGAATCCGGTACGTTCCACGATTTCGGCATATCCGAAATAATTATCCGGAATAATGGGTTCCTCAAACCAATGAATATTGTATTTTTTGAATCCTTCTATTGCCTTAACGGCCTTTTCTACCGTCATGGAATAGTTGGCGTCTACCATAAAGGTGATGCCGGGACCTATAAACTCCCTTACCGCCCTAATGCGCTCCAAATCTTCTTCAAGGTTTTCCCTGCCTATTTTGATCTTAACAGCGTTAAAACCCCTATCCATATATCCCTGCATATTTTTCAGGAGTTTTTCAATTGGAAACTGCAGATCTATACCCCCGCAATATGCCTTGCAGGTTTTTCCGGCGCCTCCGGCCATTTTCCAAAGCGGTTTCCCTGCCTTTTTGCATTTTATATCCCATAGTGCTATATCAATGGTAGATATGGCAAATGAAGCAATTCCGCCCCTACCCACGTAATGGATATGCCATTCCATAAAATCATATATCCCATCAATATCACTCCCATTCTTACCCAGGATTGCAGGGACCAAATCGTGCTGAACCATAGCTTTGATGGCATGGCCACCCTTTCCACCTGTATAGGTATAACCAGTACCTTGGCTTCCGTCATCCAAGGTAATTGTGGTGGTCACCAATTCGAAGTGTGTATGGTCCCCATGTTTGGCATCGTTCATGACCTCTGGGAGCGGCACCTTGAAAAGTTGGCATTCCAAATTTTTAATTTTTGCTTCCATTACGCTTTATGTCTAATGTAAAATGTCTTTTTTTCCAAATATTGTTCAAAGCCGTACTTGCCATCCTCTCCTCCGGAGCCACTAAGTTTATAACCGTTGTGAAAACCTTGATGCTGTTCCCCATGACCTCTGTTCACATATATTTCTCCGTATTCCAATTCATCATTACACTTCATAATCGTGTTCATATCGTTGGTAAATACCATGGCTGCAAGACCGTAGTCACAATCGTTGGCATACCCTATAACTTCTTCGAAGGTTTTGAATTTTAATACCGGTAAAATGGGCCCAAAAGACTCTTCGTGTACAATGGTCATGTCTTGGGTGACATTGGTAAGGACAGTAGGCTCAAACCAATATCCTTTTTCGAATTGACTCCCTTCCGGGCGATTGCCTCCGGTAGCCAGAGTAGCTCCTTCCTTAAGACTGAGGGCTACTAAATGTTCCATATGCTTAAGCTCGGAGGCATTTACCTTTGGTCCCATATCCGTATCATCAAGCATAGGGTCACCTACTTTTAAAGCCTTGGTCTTGGCTATGAATTTTTCCATGAAAACATCATAAATATCATCATGCACGTACATTCTTTCATTGCAGGTACATACCTGTCCACAGTTATCGAAACGGGAATGTAGGGCAGAGTCCACTGCGGCATCAATGTCCGCATCTGCAAAAACAATAAAGGGCGCCTTACCTCCCAATTCCAATTGTACGTGTGTCAGGTTTTGGGCTGCATTGCGTGCAATCTGTTGACCAACAGGTGTAGAACCGGTCATGGTGACCATTTTGGTGATGGGACTCGCTACCAGTGCATTGCCCATTTCCCTACCGGGACCTGTTAAAATATTGATTACGCCATTGGGTATCCCCACTTTTTGGGCAAGATTTCCCAATTCCAATGTAGCCAATGGAGTTTCTGATGTAGGTTTTATCACTAGGGTATTCCCGGCCACTAAAGCAGGACCCAATTTTCGTCCAGCCAAAGCCAGAGGAAAGTTCCAAGCCGTAATGGCTACCACAACCCCCCGTGGAATTTTCTGTATCCAAATTTGTTCGTTGGGATTATCGGAAGGGATTATATCCCCCTCTATCCGTCTGGCACCCTCGCAGGCGTATTCTATAAAGGAGGCTGTTACGGCAACTTCCATTTTTGCCACTTTAAACAATTTACCCTGTTCCTGTACCAGTAGCTTGGCAAGATAATCTGAATTGGACTTAATTTCTTCGGCCAATTTGTAAAGTAGTTCTGCACGGCTACGAGCAGGAAGCTTTCTCCAGGATTTCTGGGCTTTCTCTGCTGCCTTTAGGGCCATATGTGCCTCTTCAACAGTTCCGTTCTGTACTTTGGCCACCACTTCCTCGGTGGATGGATTTATAACGTCTATGGTTTCTCCCGAAGAAGAGCTCACCCATTTACCATCAATTAAAAGTTGGTATTCTTTAATTTTTGACATCTTTTATGGTTTTATCTGATTTTGTTTTTCTGAATTTGTCCATTCGTTCTGCAGCAAGTCCTTCGTATTTTCTTTCCAATTGCCATAATGGCCTTTCCAAGGTTAATTCCCAATTGAAGAGAATTTTGTACATTTCCTTTACCTTTTCCGGGTAGGTCGAAGCCAAATCATTTACTTCGGAGACATCCTCTATTATGTTGTACAATTCGGCAGGCCTGTCCGGAAAGCGAATAAGTTTCCAATCATTATGTCGGACCGCTCCCCTGGCCTCCTTCTTCCAAAACAAATTGATATGTGGGCGATCTATTCTTTTTCCCTGTAAAAAAGGTAGCAGGTCTACTCCATCCAATCCGGGAATGGCTTTTGGATTTCCGCCGGCTGCAGTAATAAATGTGGGTAGGAGATCCAATGTGCTAATAGGGAAATCATATGAAGCTCCACCTTTGAGACGGGCAGGCCATGACATTAAGAAAGGGACCCTTATTCCACCTTCCAAATGATTGGCCTTGGTACCACTTAAGGGATCATTAACCGATTCGTTGGCATCAGAAGGCCCACCATTGTCATTGGTAAAAACTATGAGGGTGTTGTCTTCCAATCCAAGTTCTTTTAGCTTTTGAAGAACCAATCCACATGCCCTGTCCATTGCCAAGGTCATGCCTGCCAAGGTCTTTCTTTTGCCACTCAAATCACTGAATTGGACCATATCCTGGGGAAGTGCTTCCATAGGGGTATGGACTGCATTAAATGACAAATACACAAAAAACGGACTTTTTCTATTCTTCTCTATAAATGCTGCCGCTTCCTTAGCCAAAACATGGGTTAGGTAACCTTTGTGTTCCAGAAAATTTCCAAATCCTTTTTCCAGCCTATCTTCTTTTTTTTCCAGTTTATTGTCTTCATCATAGGGCATATAACTTCTGACTCCTCCCCTAAAACCATAAAACTCATCAAAACCCCTTTTTGTTGGATGAAAGTGGTCTGCATTACCCATATGCCACTTACCAAAAATGGCCGTTTTATAACCAAGTTCCTTTAAGTAATTGGCCATGGTAAGTTGATCTGTTGGGAGGCCCATATCATCACCCAGCAGCCCGGATTTGCTCATGATCCCAGGCACATTGTTTTCTTCGAAACCAAATTTTTGTTGGTATTTACCTGTCAACAGACCTGCCCTGGAAGGGCCACAGACAGCAGCGGATACATAGGCTTGGGAGCATACAATACTGTTCTTGGCCAATTTATCCAAATGGGGCGTCATAAAGTCTTTGCTGCCCTGAAATCCAAAATCGGCATAGCCGGCATCATCCGACAGTATAAATACGATATTGGGTCTTTGCTGAGCCACCATAACGCTGACAGAACATACCAAGATCGATCCAAGTAGTATAGCTCCGATAAGCCCCTTAAGTTTCAATCTATTTTTTATTTTCAATGGACAAATTATTGTTTATAGATTAGCGTCCCATCCAACCGCCATCTACCAGCATGGTTGTTCCGTTCATATAGGCCGATGCTTCCGAACATAAAAATACGGCAGGCCCTGCAAAATCCTCAGGATCTCCCCATCTTCCGGCTGGAATTCTAGCTAGGATGGAAGCGGAACGATCGGGGTCGTTACGGAGCGCCTCGGTGTTATCTGTACTTATATAACCAGGTGCAATAGCGTTTACATTAATACCTTTGCCCGCCCATTCATTGGCAAAAGCCATAGTCAATTGTCCAATAGCCCCTTTACTGGCTGCATATCCAGGCACCGTTATACCTCCCTGAAAGGTTAATAAGGAAGCTGTAAAGACAATTTTGCCCGAACCACGGGCTACCATTTCCTTTCCAATTTCACGGGTGAGGATAAATTGTGCATTTTGGTTAACCTCTATCACCTTATCCCAATATTCATCCGAATGCTCCACTGCTGGGGCCCGTAAAATGGTACCTGCGTTATTTACAAGAATATCTATAACCGGAAAATCGGACTTTACCTGATTAATAAACGCATAAAGGGATTTTCTATCACCAAAGTCGCAGCTGTATCCCTTAAATTTTCTACCAACAGCATTGACTGCTTTTTGCACTGCGCTACCAGACTCTTCCAGAGTGGCACTTACTCCTATGATATCTGCTCCGGCTTCGGCCAATCCAATAGCCATGGCTTTACCTATTCCTCTTTTACAACCAGTGACCAAGGCCGTCTTTCCCTCTAGACTAAATTTGTTCAATATGCTCATAATAGTTTATGTAGTAGTTAGATTAATTTTTTCGATTATTTATAAAGGCTATTTGGCGTACTCCACGAAGGCTTCGTAACGTTTAATATAATCCCAGCCTTCTTTGTGATCAAAACAAAGTCCCCACTCCAAGGCGGCCACTGGCTTGGCCTCAGTATTCAATGACCTTACCAGTCCTGCTGCATGTGGTGGTTTTGTTCTGCCACCTATGTGCGACTTTATTTCAAAGTTGATTCCGTCAGGAGACCATTGTATGGTATTGTTTTCAGGTCCGTCCGAAGTTAACATGGCAGACATTCCACCTTGATAGGGCCATACACATACTTCATGGCCACTATTGGTAATGGGGTTATAGGGTGATTTTTTATAGGGCCCTTCCGGTTTGTCCGCAATGGCAACTCCCCATTTAATTTCCCTGCCCCCTAGGGTATGTTCCTCCCCCATACGCTCTCCTTTGTAATAGAGATAGAACTTATTTTTATAAAACATTAAGCATGGATCATGGACCTTTTGGCTATCAAAATCACCTTTTTCCTCAACCTTGAACCTACTGTCCTCCTCTCCAAGCCATTTACCATTATCTGCGGGGGCCAATATAGGGGCGTCCAATTTTTTCCAAGGTCCTAAGGGAGAATCGGCGATGGCCATGCCCACTTTGTTTTTTACCCGGTTGACATAGGGGGCCTTCACCACCTGATATACTAGATAATACTTACCGTCGTGGGCCAGTATTTCCGGTGTAAAAACAGACCGGTCGTCGTAGGAGCCTGCAGGACCCCTGCCCACGGACAAGCCCTCATCCTTCCAAGTAATTCCGTCTGTTGAACTGGCGCACCATACCTCGGACAGATCCCAAGGGAAGACTTTTTTGGTAGGGTCTCCTGTATGGAAACCATGACTTTTTTCTGGGCTCTTGGTGTAATAGGTATAATAAATTCCGTTCACTAAAATAACGGCACTTGGGTCCCTTCTTACTACCCCTTTCTCGAATTCAAATACGCCTTTTAAATCTTGCTGCCTGAATTTCGTCCACCATTGAGCTCCTTCGGCATAGCCCATTTCGATGGCTCTTTTGGAGGCCGAACTAAGGCTGTCCTTATTGGATATCCCTAAAATCTTAACCAGGTCTTCATTTGAAGGGGAACGTTCTATGACATCCTCATCTATAACTTGTTTTTTGGATTCTGGAGCACAACTCATGCACAACAAGATAATCATCAGTGAGTAAAAAGAAATTCTATTCATTTTTAATGGAATTCAGGAACTGCTTTCAGTTCTTATTTTTTGTAATTTGACCAATGTTGGATTCTTAGCCTTGACAATCCATCAGCACTTTCATTCCATCTGGATTTTCATCAATGCTTTTAAATACATTTTGAATATTGGTCAAGGGTTGTATATCGGTAATCATTTTTGAAAATGGCAATTCATTTGCTGTCACGAGTGCTATTGCTTTATCATAATCTTCTTTTTCATAAACTCTTGCCCCTATCAATTTTAATTCCTTCCAAAAGAATTTAAAAAGGTCTATTTCCTTTTTCTGACCATGAATAGCTACCATAACAATCCTGCCCCTGATCCCTGCAACTTCGGTCATAACATCCAGTGCGGCCTGTACTCCTGCGACTTCAAATACAACATCGGCACGACGGTCTTCGGTCTGCTCTTTGACATATTCCACCAGATCCAACTTTGTGGGGTTTACCGCGTTTAAGCCAAGTTCTTTGGCTTTTGCTATTCGATTTTCATTTACTTCGGAAACTATGACCTGTGCACCCGATTCCTTGGCCACCATGGCCACCAAAAGACCTATGGGACCTCCACCCAGTACTACTGCGGTTTCCCCTGGCTTTAGTCCGCTCATCCTTACATCGTGTACCGCTACAGATAATGGCTCTACCAAGGCGGCCAATTTTAGATCGGTTTCGGCTTTTAATTTGTGTAAGGTAAAGGCCGGTACATTCCAATATTGCTGCATGGATCCAGGGCTATCGATACCAATGAATTTGAGGTTTTCACAAATGTGGTTGAATCCCTTATCACTTGGTTTTACTCCCCTATCGTCCAAAGGACGTACAACTACTTTATCGCCGACAGAATAGCCACTGACATCTTCCCCTACGGCATCGATGGTACCGGACATTTCATGACCAATGGTCAAAGGCATTTTTACCCGTTTGTCCATCATACCGTGATATATGTGTACATCTGTTCCGCACACCCCTGAATAGGCTACTTTTATTCGTACTTCTCCCTTTAGAGGCTGTTCTATTTCCTTTTCTATTACAGAGAAGGTCTTATTACCTTCATAAATTGTTGCTTTCATTTTTGTTGTTTTCTATTTTTATTTCGTTTCCCCTTTGGCCGTATGCATTGTTTTCCTTTCCGAGGAAAAACGCATAATACTCTGATAGTCCCCATTGTTATAGATATGGGATAAACCCCATCTAAGAATTTCCGTTGGCTCCTTTTCATTATCGGCAGTACGGTTTAAACCTATGGCATGGGGCGCCCCCTGAATAGAGGACATTATATTAAAATTGATTCCGTCCGGAGCCCATTGTATTGTGTTTTTTTCAGGACCATCGGTGGTAATCAAAGCAGCTATTCCCCCGTTGTAAGGCCAAACACAGATTTCATGTCCACTATTGCTGACGGGATTATAGGGCGACTTCACATAAGGGCCTTTTGGATTGTCGGCAATAGCAACACCATGGCGAATCTGTCTTCCCCCAAAGGTGATTTCCTCGCCCATTTGTTCTCCCTTATAATAGAGATAGAATTTCCCTTTGTAAGGAATAATACAGGGGTCGTGTACCTTGTGACTATCAAAATCCCCTTTCTTTTCAACCATAAACCGGTTTTGCTCCTCTCCTTTCCAAATACCATTATCGGCTGGACTTAGAATGGGTTCCTTACTCTTGGTCCATGGCCCATTGGGGGAATTGGACCATGCCAGACCCACTTGGTTCTTTACCCGAACGTTATAGGGAGATTTTACGGTCTGATAACACAAATAATAAATGTCTTCGTGCTTCATTATTTCAACGGTAAATACAGAACGATCGTCATACTCTCCCTTTTCCCCTCGCGCTACTGCTAGGCCTTCTTCTTTCCATGTCCATCCATCTTCCGAGGTGGCATACCAGATGTCGCAACGATCCCAAGGAAATACCTTGTCATTTTCTATATCCCCTGCAAAACCTTGGGTAGGCCCTGTACTTTTGGAATACCAAACATAGTATTTGCCATTTTCTTTGATCATGGCACTGGGATCGCGCCTTACCACTCCTTCTTCATAGGCCAGATCACCTTTTAAAGGCTTAAGACCGCTAAACTCTATGAACCATTCGTTACCCAGATCCGTTGGCCATTGAAGTGCTCTTTTGGAGGCAGCACTTATATGGTTCCTGTCCGTGATTCCAAGTTTGTCAAGTTGTTCATCACTAATTTCTATTGTAGATTCCGTATGGTCTTTTTCGATTTTATTATCAGGTGAATTGTTTTGAGTATTGCAGGCCCAAAATAGGACCAAAACAAATAAAAGAAGGGGATATTTACGTCTTTTCATGGCTGATTATTAGTCTTTTGTTAAATTTAGATTTTCCTGATCAATTGTGTTATTGAAAATATTAAGTACACAACTCAACACAATGTTTATTTTTATCGCTAAAATTATGCAGATAATACAAAAAACGGGTGTTTTTCAACTAGACAAAAACTGTACAGTCTCCTTTTTACAAGCCTGTGGGGCATGCAGAATAAATAATGCTTATAAATCGGCTATAAAGTCTTCCAAATTGTCACTTCTGCTCAAACCCATTTTTTTGCGCAACCTGTAGCGTGTAGTGTGTACGGATTCTACGGAAATGCCAAGTAGCCGGGCCATGTCCTTGCTGGAGAAATTAAGTTTGATCAAGGCGCAGATCCTATGATCACTTTGGGTCAGTTGAGGAAATTTTTCCGTTAGGCTCTGATAAAAACGTTCGTTCACATCGGTAAACCGCATTTTAAATTCCTGCCAATTTTGGACGCTACTAACGGAAATGGATTTAACAAATCTTTGAAGTTCTTTTTCATCAACCTTGCCTTGGTTTCCTTTGATTTTTTCTTTCAGTTCACCAAAAAGCTCATCTTTTTCTACCAATTGTAAGGCGGAAGTCGCCAATTCCTTGTTCTTCAATTCCAGTAGTTCTTTTGCTTTCTTTATTTCCAATTCTTTATTTCGGCGAATTATTTGCTTTTCGGCCTTGTGCTTGGATCGGAGGGATTGTACGTAAATGAATCCTACAATGATCAAAAATACCAAACTGCCCAAAAGTATGGTTCGCTGCAAAAATGATATTTTATCAGCTTGTTCCAATTGTTCCAAACGTTGTTCCTGAATGATCTTTTGTTGGCGTTCCTGCTCTATACGAAACTGATCCTTAATTTCGAGCAGTGGCCTATTATTTTCACTCCGACTATCGAAAAATTGGGCGTCAAGTGCTTTGGCCATGTTTAGGTTTTCATAGGCCTTCCTGTAGTTTCCCATATCCAAATACAAACAAGAGAGTCGCTCATAGATCAGTGGTGAAAAATCGATGTGACTATTGTATTTGGAAGATGTTTCCAATGCCTGTATATATTTCTGCTCCCCCTCCTTACTTCTTCCAAGCGCAGAAAGAATGTCGCCCCAATAGGTATAGACCAGTACTAGATAAGAGGGTCTATTTTCTTCAAACCATGGTTCTATATCCCGCATTATCTGCAGAGCTTCCATGTTTTTATCTTCTTTGGAAAGAATGAATGCTTTTTCGAAATTCAAATATTTAGTATTCACTGGGTCTGAAATGCCCTCCTTAATAATGATATTGCAACTGTCCAAATATACCTTCCCCATTTTTGGGTCGTTCAATTCCCTATATGTTGCACAGATCATATAGTAGTCTTCGACCAAATCAGATTTTTCCAGAAGACCTTTTGAAACGAGGCCCTTTTTTATTTCTAAGGAGGTATTTAGGTAGTCGAAGGCCTCCTCCTTTCTTTTAAAAAAGCTGGATAGTCGGCCTAAATGACTATAAATGGTAGCCCTTAAAACATCATTTCCTATATCATCGGCCAAGAAAAGGGCATGCCATAATACATCGTAAGATTTGGCATAGTTTACCTGTTGGCCATAAATAAAGGGCATTTCTAAAAGTGCGTTGACGGCAAGTAAGGTATCGGCATCGGCTATAGCTTTGTCGTATACCTTTTCCAATAAAGTTGTGGCACCATCGGGATCATTATATCTGATTTCCTTAGCCTTGGCCAAGATGTTGTTTTGATCATTCGTTAAGGAATCAACCCTTTCCCTTTGGGCAAATGTCCGGAACGAAAGAACAAAGACAAAGATTATTGACCACCATGTATATGTGAGTGTTTTTCTTTTTAACATTAATTAATTTTACCGTTTACCCACCCTAAACAGGTCATGTAAATTGTTATTATTCGCGATAAATATTATTTGGCCTTGACGACTTTTTATGGCAACCATGTTCCTGACATCCTTATCTGCAAAGAATCCAGAAATTTTATAGGGGATAAATTCAAACTGTCCTTGTTCCTTTCCCTTTAAGAAAATTCCAATACCCGCGTCGGCCCTAGTGGTCTCTACTTCAGACTGATAATTGTTGCCAGCCATCAGTAAGTCCTTGGATCCATCTCCGTCGAAATCGGCAAACAGGATACTGTTAATAGGCGATTGTTGCGCTTCACTGGAGAAAGGATGGAAAGAAAATCCGTCCGCACCGTTATTGACAAAAATTCCCGACCTAAGTTCCGTAGCGCTGTAATGCAATGCAGATTCTAGGCCCTTGCCAACGATACCCTCCAAATCCTTATTCGCAAATTCATTATAGGTTGGAATTTTTTGTGCCAAATGGGGCAACTGTTGGGTCATGCATGATTTTCCCCTTACCGGTACCTCCTTACCGTTATATTCTTTGGCCAGGATTACATCCTCCACTCCGTTAAAGTCAAAATCGGAAGTATAAATTTGAAATGGTTCTTCCTTGGAGGCATGGAATTTGGAATTAAGTCCCAAATTACCCGCAACAATATCCTGATCTCCATCACCGTCAATATCGGCCACCAAAAGTCTGTTCCACCAACCTGTGGAAGATGATAGTACTTCATAATCCGAACTTCTTACCAAGGTGTTTTTCTGGTTCAAAAAAACCTCTACTCCCATCCATTCACCTGTTATCACCAGATCCACATGACCGTCACCATTAATGTCGGCCCATTTGGCATCAGTGACCATTCCTATATTCTCCAATTCGGGGGCCAATACCTTGGTTTCAATACTAAATGTCCCCTTATTGTTAATTAGCAAAAAACTTACTGCCGGATAAGGATATCGCCCTGGTACTACCCTACCACCAACGAACAAGTCCATATCCCCGTCATTATCATAATCGTTTGCAACCACAGTAGATCCTGAAGTTAGCATCTCTGGCAGGCTTTGGGAATTAGTGAAATTGCCCTTGCCATCATTCAGGTATAACCTGTCCTGAAGTGGTTTTAAATCCTCGAAAAATTCATAGCTCCCGCTTACTACATAAAGATCTTGATCGCCATCATTATCTGCGTCAAAGAAGGTAGCCCCTATGTCCTCGTATAATTTGTCCTTTTCAAAATCGGAGACCGACTTTTTCTCCAAATCCGTGGAATTTCCAAGTAACAATTGCCCGGCTTCACCCTTGCCGCCACCCACAAAAACATCTTCCAAACCATCGCCGTTAACATCCGCTTTGGCCAAGGCCGGACCTAATTGGGATAATTTGTGGGGCAATAAAATCTGCAGATCATAATCGTTAAAGTACGGATCCTTGTGTTTAAAGTTGGAAGCCACTTTGGTGAAGATGGATTTTTCGGAATTACTGATCTTTGAAATTCCGAACTTAGCGGATTTATAATCCACAGTTACGGTTTGATTGGCATCTACATTATCAAGCACTTGAACTTTACCGTCTGGCCAGATAACTTCCATTTTTTCTACTGACGGATTATTGTTCAGTCCAAAATATTGGGTATTGGGAACCGACGATAGAAAGCCTCTTGTAGGGATTACTTGCCTAGTTTGTTTTGTGCCATCCTTAAAATAAAGGTTTACTATTGTGCCCAAACCAAAGGTGTTTTTTCCTGCCTTTACTAAATCCAATTTTAAATAATTCTTGTCCTGGGTATCCACCGTTCTGTTTTGCAGGAAGGTAGCCTTATCGTTGATATTGTTAATGACAACATCCAAGTCTCCATCATTATCAAAATCCGCATAGGCGGCACCATTGGAAAAAGTAGCTACAGGGTCTACCCATGAATCCGAGACATCTTCAAAAGTTCTGTTGCCATTGTTCCTAAAAAAGAAATTATTCAGTTTTTGTTGGGGCAACATTTGTGCGAATTTTAAAAAATCCTCGGCTGTAGGTTTTCTCCCATTGGCTCTTAGGGTAGCTAAAATTTCGTTATTCTTGTCCCTGTCTATAACATCACGGTATACCCCATTGGTGACAAAAACATCATTAAAACCATCAAGATCAAAATCTGCGGATAACAGCGACCAACTCCAATCGGTATTTGCTATTCCCGACATATTTCCAATTTCGCTAAAGCTACCGTTTCCATTATTCAACTGTAGCATATTGTGCATGTATTGGTAGTGATACCCCTTGTCTACCATCAGCTCAAATTGGTCAATAGAGGTCATGGCCATAGTGGTCTTGGACCTAATATAGTCTTGCGGATTCATGTCCAAGGTCATCAAATCCGGGAGACCGTCATTGTCAATATCGGCCATATCACTGCCCATGCTGTTAAAGGACATATGCTTAAAAAGTTGATCCCGAGATTCTGTAAAGGTGCCATCGCCATTATTAATATAGGCCAGATCCGGAACATTGAAATCATTACAGACATATACATCGGGCCATCCATCATTATTAAGATCTCCAACTTGCGGATTTAATCCAAAACCAATATCATACAACAAACCCGCTTTTTTGGAGACATCCGTAAAATGGCCGGTACCATCATTCTGGTATAGGCGATCACTTCCCTTTAATTCCAAAGTCTTTGGGTCTTTCTGCACTTTGTCCAAATCCAACACCTGTGTCCTACTCGTAATATCTGGCGTATTGGAAATATAAACATCCAAATCATTGTCCTTGTCATAATCAAAAAAAGTAGCTTGAATAGTCCGGTTGTCATCGGCCAGGCCCAGTTCTTCCGCTTTTTCGGTAAAAGTTAGGTCGCCATTGTTTATGTACAATAGGTTTTTGAACTTCCCATCATCATCTTGCCACCCGCCACGGGAAACATAAATATCCAGAAACCCATCAGCATTAATATCGGCCATGGTGACCCCAGTATTGAACCCCGGCAGGTTCTTTATCCCTGCCTGTTCGGTAATATCCTTGAACCTCAGGTCTCCTTGATTTAGATATAGCTTATCCCCAGAAGAATTTGAGGTAAAATAGATATCCTCCAAGCCATCTCCATTAAGATCACCAACTGCAACCCCACCTCCAATATACGTATACATATATTGGTAGTAGTTGGATTCCAGTGTTTCCTCCAGAACATTTATAAAATCGATTCCTGTCTCATTAGAGGGAATAGAGGCAAACAAATATTCCTTTGGTAATATATTTGCGGTATTTTCACTGTTTTTTTTAGAACGGTCACAAGAATAGCAACCTACAAGGAATGGAAAAAAAATAACTACTTTCAATGGTTTTCTCCATTGACAAAATGAATTTAAAAGCACCATAAAAACGAATTCAAATAATCAAATTAATTGCACTCCACAAAGTACAAAGTTTCTTAGTAAAATCCTTATGAAACACTGGTTTTTTCCATATATTAAGAGAATATTTTATGATGGTAAACCCTTGTAAACAGGGGTATTACCACTAATTGGATACAGCTGGGGGAAAATTATCTGATTTTGTGTACAGGACATTGAATCTGGGAGGGTGTTTTTTTGAATTTTACATCTCACCGACACCATATTGAAGTTAAATTTTTTCATCTTATTCGACCCCTTTAACTACATCATCAAGTAGCTTTAAAAACAATAAAATATTAATTGGTACATGGTCTAAAAGTATGTTGTAATAATTTGTTGCTAAACAAGAAAATAATTAGATTCGTTTGTTCTATAACCATGTAATTTGCCATATTTAATTCTTGAAAAATGAAACTAAAAAAAGGAGTATTAAAAGTAACAATAGGGATTCTCCTGATAGGTATTTTAGGCTACTACTATTTGAGAAATAGTTGGGAAAATTTTATAACGGAAAAGGAGTTGACCGAATTTGTAACCAAGGTGAAAATAGCGGGGGAATTACCGGAAAAGTTCTACCAAATGTATGAAGAGGAACATCCCAATGTCCTAACCAATAGCCTAAACCAACAAATACGTACTGGACTCTTTTCAAACAACTTCACCAAAAGCCCAAGTCTATTGGCCGCCATGATTTCAGATAAAAGTCGCCGGGATAATGACAGTACAAGAATATCCAATCGAAAGGCATACACCCTTGCTTGGAAATTGGAAGAGGAAGCTACCCAAAAGGAATGCTTAAATTGGGTTTTGGAAAACTATAAATTTGATCTTTATATTCATGGTGTACATGAGCTGGCCAATTTTTATTTCAAAAAAAGTGTTGCAGAACTTAACGATAGGGAGTTGAGCGATATAATTGCCTTGATGAAAAAGCCCAGTATTGTTAATGTTCCCGATAGATCGAACGAAGACCTGCACTGAGAAAATTATTTTGTTTTATTCTCTAATTTTACCCAAGAAATATTTCCCTTATCCGAAATATTGGACTCTACCGGACCGGCCTTAAAATTAAAAGAACCAATAAACACATCCAGATCCCCGTCCTGGTCATAATCAGCCACATCCAAAGTCTGCCATCTAAAATCAGGAAGGCCATTAATATATTTTGGCTTAAATTTTAACCCTCCTTCATTGATCAGCAAATGAACACTTTTGAACTTTGGATCAGTAAAGTCACCAAAGTTGGAAATCGTTAGAATATCGGTATCGCCATCCATATCAAAATCCTCGGCCATAATTTTGCTAACGCCATGAACAGGCATAAAATATTCTTCAGAAAATTCCTTATCGCCCTTATTGATCAAGACCCTTACTCCATGGAAATTTTTAAGTACCGTGGACAAATCCGAATTATCCCCATTGCCAATTATAATATCCTTTAGACCATCACCGTTCATATCCCTTAACTGAAAATCTACCGAACCGAAGGCCGGCTGAAATTGGACCACTTTTTTACCATTAAAAGAATTTTTGTCATAATCCCAGATCATCATCAATTCATGCTCTTGTGCAAATAAAACCACAATTTCATCCTCCTCATCGGCGTCCATATTTGTTATCTCCACCCTTATTGCTCCGGACAAAGGATGAATGATCTTTTTATTATAGCTACTATTTCCGAAATTTTCAAACCAAGAAAAATCTCCAACATTATTGCCATAATTACAGACAAACACATCGTCGTATCCATCCGAATTTATATCATGGATCAAAAAATCTACGGGCCTAATTAATCCTTCAATTGCACTATCCCCAATTTGTAATTTTCCCTTTGCTTCATCCGAAGGATTAAGGTGGCCAATGGTTAGGAGATAATCCAAGGAATCTTTCTGAATCATTTTAACAGCCGGACTTTCCAAGGTTTTTGTTTTAAGGATTTCACCATCCATATTTAACGTTATCAATGTAGAATTACTGCCATTTCCTAAAATCAAATTGTTCAGTTCTTCATTGTACCAGGTCATGGTGATTAGGGGTAAAGAATCCAGCATAAAAATATGGGGCTCAAAAATATGATCGACCATTTGGTCTTGTGTGGAATATTTAGGGATACTGTTCTCAGACCTATTCAAGTAATAATGTACTATTTTGTCCCATTCCTCCTGAGTCAATGTTGGGTTTAGGATCTTAGCGGAATCGGTATCTGTATAGGTGTAGATTGGTCCATGGGACATTCCCATTTTTAAACCCATATTGGGCAATACCATTTCCCCCCATACTTTTCTCGGCAATGTTTCGGGATTTTGAAACATATGGCATGAGGCACAATGGATTTTTGCCAATTTTTCTCCTTCGGCATGTCTGTTTTTCTTGCCACATCCTACCAAAAGAAATAGTAGCCCCATCCCTAAAACAATCGCTGACATTGAAATAATTACTTTTGGTTTATAGGGCTTTAGCATGTATAATTGATGTTGTTTAGTATAAAATCCTATGTATAGAAAGTATCGACTCTTAAATATACGTTACTGAGATTAATCTTGAGAGATTATTTTTTGTCGGTGTAATTATATCGATCCGAATTCCAAACTTATATAAAAAGTATAGCGGCAAGATTTATCACTAAATCTCACCGCTGTACCAAACTAACTCAAAACTAACTACAAAATTTATTGCTTAATTCCCTAGATTAGGGTTTTGCTCAATTTCCTGCAAAGGTATTGGTGCATAATAATTGTCTGTACCCAAGGATCCCAAGATGGGGTTTTGGGCGGTTGTAAAAGGCTTTGGGCTGCCTACACCATTTTCGTCATATTCTGTGCCTATGGAAACCCGTGGGTTTCTATTACCCAATGCCTCCTGCACTTTCTCTTTACGTACCAAATCGTTCCAACGAATAAACTCTCCTGCAAACTCCCATTTACGTTCGGTAAAGGCCAAATCCTGAATGCTGCCGTCACCCGCCGTAAGATCACTTGGCGATGCTGTAGAAATCGGCAGACCTTCGGCTCTTCTGTGAACCATGTTCAATGCCTCCCATGCGTCTGCACCTGCAGAGCCCGCTTCACCCGAAGCTTCTGCATAAATTAACAACACCTCTGCATATCTCATGTACAAATCACTTCTAAGTGTTTGAAATTGAGCCCAATCTCCATCGCCCAAATCCCCTACGATTTTTCTTAGAATAGGACTTTGTTGATCTTTAAACTCTTCCCAACGCAGCATTCTTGTTGGGCTATCTATGTTAATTGCACCATTATCACCTACGGGTAACTCTGCATAATAGGTAGCTTCCTTTCTAACCCCTTCCGGCATATCCTCAAAAAATCGGATTTCGGCAAAAGTTTCCTGCCAACCATTTAGACCTGGGTCGGAAGGTAATCCCAACTTTCCCATTTTACGATTGGTAAGGTTATCCCCAGCATTACTATAGGCTATTGTAAATACGCCTTCCTGATTAAATCTTCCCTCTAGAGACCATAATTTGGCTAAATCAGGTTCCAGTCCAAAACCATGGGAGGCGGCATTATCCATTACCGATTTGGCACTTGAGGCAGCGGCTGTATATTTACTTGCATCTTTTAAAGGAAACCCTGCCCAGTCCATATAAAGTCTTGCCAAAAAAGCTCTAGCTGTTCCTTTACTTGGTCTTGTAGAACCCACATTGGTACTGACCGGCAATCTTGATTCCGCCGCCAAAAGATCGCTTTCTATTTGTTCAAAAACCTCTAACTGGGAAGCCAAACTTGGTTGTTGAAACGGATCAACTTCCAAAACCAATGGAATACGACCATGTATGCGCATTAAGTGATTGAACATAATTGCTCTTAAAAAATATGTTTCCCCTACCAATCTCTCCTGTTTTGTGGGATCCGGATCGGGCAATGTTTGTCCTTCCACACTTTGAAGCACGGTATTTGCAGCACGGATCATCTCGTAGACCCCATTCCAGTTGGTTTGAGTCCTGGAATTTTCAGGGGTTACAAAGCGTTGGTCATATTCCCTAAAGTCAGCCTTGTTACTGGCAACGTGGGTAGTTATATCATCTCCGGACCAACCATTTACATAAAAGGTAGACATCCATGCTGCCTTATTAAGTTTTCCATAGATACCTGTAACTCCCAACTCCAACTGAGGCATAGAACTATAGGTCACAACTTGTAACTGGGAACCCGCAGGATTTTCATCAAGATCGAACTGCTCACAGCTATTGAAACTTAACGCTAAAGCTGCAAGGAAAAAGACCCCTAAAAGTTCTTTAACTAATTTATAAATTTTTATTGTTTTCATATTTTCGATGTATTTTTCTATTAGCATTTTTTTAGAATCCAACTTTTACTCCCAAAGTATACGTTCTTGGGATAGGATAAGCTCCAACATTTATACCTGGAGCAACGTCCGCATTCCCTTGATCAGATCCTCTTCTGGAGGTTGCCTCAGGGTCATAACCACTATAATCTGTGATCAGGAACAAATTCTGACCACCACCATAGATCTTAACGGTAGTGTCTCCCAGCCAAGATTTATCTTTTAGGGTATACCCTATGGTTAAGTTACTTAACCTCACAAAATCCCCTTTTTCAATATATCTTGAAGAATTGAACAACTGCACAGTTGCCGGGATATCGGTTTCGTTGCTAGGAGTCCATTGATTTACTTGATCCGATGCCAAAAAACTTCTAGAATCACCTGCACCACCAGTAATCTGTGCCTGCATTAAATTGTAAACATCAAAACCATGGGAACCGTTCACGAAAATGTTCAGATCCAAGTTTTTGTACGTAATGGTATTATTGAAACCCCAGGTCATGGTTGGCGTACCATTACCAATGGCACCAAAAACAATCTCGCCATCTGCATCCCTTAAGTATTTGGCATCGCCAGGTACTTTACCAAATGTGGCCGCGGTGGCTGCCTCTGAACTTTTCCAAGTTCCTAGGAAGGTAGCTCCATTAAATTGTCCAAGGGGTTCCCCCAATTGAATGATGTTGGCCCTTCTGGCTTGTCCGCCTGGAACTTGGACTAGACCTTCAATTTGTTCAAGGCCACCAAATAATTGGGTAACTTCATTTTTAACATAAGACCCGGCAAAATTGGCGTTCCAGGTAAGATTTTCATTCTGGATAATATCATAACCAAAGGCAATATCAATACCAAAATTTTCAACTTCACCTATATTTTGGTTAACATTTCCACCACCATTGGTTCCTGAAACAGGCACACTTAAAAGCAAATCCGAGGTTATTTTTTTATACCCATCTACACTAAAGTTACCTCTTCCTTCATTAAATCCTAGATCTATTCCTACGTTGGTTTGAGTAGTAGTTTCCCAGGTAAGACCTTCATTGGCAAAACTGGTTATGAAGGTACCTGGGGAATTTGCACCGCCCGTATAAGCATAACTGTTATTATCCAAATTTGCGAAGGTACCGTAAGTACCAACACCTTGGTTACCTACCTGACCCCAACCGGCCCTTAATTTAAGATTATTGATGAATCCGGAACTTTCGGAGGGGTTGATGATACTATATCCTGCGGCAATAGATGGAAAGAAACCCCATTTATTGCCTGGTCTAAATACAGAGGTGCCATCATATCGCCCAGTAGCGGTAATGGAAAGATTATTATCTAAGATATACTCTGCCCGTAACATAAATGAAGATAGTTCTCTTTCTCCAAAATTGTTGCCAATAGAAAATCCTCCAGCTGTTTCTGCAAAATAAAACCCGTTTGGCAGCAGCAGGTTATCGGCATTATAAGTATTACTGATATTCTTGGCATTGGAATATTCCTGAACTCCGGTTAATTTAACATTGTGCATATTATTAAATTCTTTTTGCCAAGTAAATATGTTACTTATTTGAAATGATGTGTACTTATACGCTCCATAATTTGCATCTGGAGTATCATCAAGACCTTCAACAGCATATCTTTGAACGGTAGAATTGTTGTTTTGAATACCGGCAATAATGGTATAACTGAAATTATCGGTAAATTGATAGTTTGCGTTCAAGGTAGCACTTATCTTATCCGCAACATCGCTAACATCTGTTTCACTTAAGGTTAAGACCGGGTTCAAGTTCAGTGATGCAATACCTTTTATGGAGCGTCGGTTATAATTACCGTTCGCATCAAAAATTGGGGTTGTTGGATCCCAGGTCAATGCTTTGGCTATCAAACTTCCTTGTCCGTTACCAAAACTCTGGAAATTATTTTTTGTTTCTCCCCTACTACCAAATATATTAAGACCTACTTTAAATTTATCACTAATTTGAGCTTCCAAATTGGATCTAAGTGTCAATTGCTGATATCCGGTATTAATAACAGTACCTTCTTCATCCCTATAATTACCTGATAGGAAATAGCGTAGCCTACCCTCTGAGCCGCTGGCAGACAGCTGTAAGTTTTGGCTAAAACCAGTTCTTAAAATTTCATCTTGGTAATTGGTTCCACCATTGGCTTCCAGTGCTGTAATTTCAGCATCTGTAAAAGTCGGATTTTGACCAATATTTAATTTTCTTAGATTTTCAATTCTTGCAAACTCGCCTACGTTATCGGCTAAAGTTGGCAGAAAATCCGGAACTTGGGAAACGGTTGTAAAAAAATCAACATTGATTTTTCCTTTACCAGAACCCCTTTTAGTGGTAACGAGTATAACACCATTGGACCCCCTAACCCCATAAATCGCGGTTGCGGAAGCATCTTTCAGTACATCCATAGAGGCGATGTCATTTGGGTTAAGTGTGCTTAGGTCCCCTCCCAAAACACCATCTATAACCACAAGCGGGTCATTGTTCCCCGTAATTGAGTTAACTCCCCTAATACGTACTTTAATACCGGCACCTGGTGCACCGTTTTCTCTTGCCACAGTCACACCTGCCGCTCTACCTTGTAAAGCTTCATCGACCCTAGTTACTGGTTGGTTCTCAAAAGACTCCGAAGTAACACGCGAAACAGCCCCTGTAACATCCTTTTTCCTGGTCGTTCCATAACCAATTACAACAACATCCTCTAATTGTTGTACATCTAGATCCATTTTTACGTTTATGGACGTCTTTGATCCTACAGCTATACTCTGGGTAGTATAGCCTATATATGAAATCACCAATACGTCCGATGGTGCGGCCTCGATACTATATTTGCCATCAAAATCGGTAACCACTCCAGTGGTGGTACCTTGAATCACAATATTGGCCCCTGGAATGGGCTGATCCATTTCATCCAAAACGGTACCTGTAATGTTTTGTTGGGCATACATTTGTTGAAAGCCCATTAATGCGAGAAAAAGCCCTGCAAGGAAACATTTTCTCGTAAATTCCAAAAGTTGTTTTTTCATAATCATTAAAGTTTAGTTAAAATTGAGTTTACTGGTTAATTTTTGATTTACTTCGTAACTGATTAAATGGAATTTGTCCAATCATGCCTAAGTGGTTCTTATAAAATCCTAGATCAATCAAGTTCTTTACTTTAAGATATTGGCAATTTAGCTTTGGGGTAATTCATTATTTGCCAATTATTCTATCCTTATTTTTGCAGGTCGTTAGTTTTGAGATTGGAAAACTAATAAATCTATAATTCCACAGTCCAAATTGGCACTAGACAAAAACTAGACAAGGCCAAAATATTGGATCAATAGGATTCTAATAGAGATTTGAGTCCGATGTTTCCACATCATATCAAGTATTCAAAAAGCATAAAGAATTCTCTCATATCAAATATATTTTGGTACTGCAATTAAAATTTCTCAAAATTATCCTAAGAAAAAGTAACATATGGTTCCAGATCTACAACATATGGTTTTAGGGGTTTTTGGAGAGGTGTCCGTTCCCAAAAATGGCTATCAATTACTTATTCCAACTTACGAACCATTAGACAATTCTAGACTATACACTTCGCTCCGATAAAGGAACCATAATTCAGAAGTACCTTATTTGCGGTAATTACCTTTCTATGACACTATTTTAACCATAATATTTTGGCGCTATGGGTATTAAATTAACAATAGGAGCCTATTTGTATTTCTAATTTCCCATTCTACCATTGTGGGGACAAATAATTACACCCAATCATATACCAGCGAAATTTAACCGTAGTTAAACCCGCTTTTGACTTCTCAGCTACATTTTAATACCCTGGATATACAAGCATATGAACAGGATAAAAGAAGTAAATGTGCGTTTAGTTGTCCTATTTAATTTATCTAAGGGATATTTTAAAAACATTGGCAGTTTCATCCAATGGTATTCCATCCAACTTTAGCACTAGGGCCTTCTCATTGTGGTTAAACTGAATTTTCTTTCCAGATCCTAGATGAATGATATGTAGGATATCACCTTTACGTAATTTGAAGTTAGAATTTAGGGATGCAATTTCTAAATCTCCATCCGGTTTGCCCAAACATGTGGCATAGAGGTGGTCCCCATTTACGGTAAAGCGAATATCTTCCTTGGTGTACTGAATACCCCTTAATTTAGCCCCTGCGGTCTCAAATAGTTTGGCCCATTCATCGGCATTGAAGTTTTCACCCTTAAATTGGGATAGTAGCTCTTCATTGGACAGGTTCTCCTTTCCTTTTTCATAGCTTATGGTCTGTATGCCCCAATGACAGTAAATTCCAAACTTGGCATCCATAAGCCATTGTGGGGTATGGTGACTTCTGAGAGAATTCCAAGAAGGAACATATTTATTGTCTTGGGCCAAGACGGCGCTACTGATTGAGAATAACGTAGAAGTAAGGAGGAAGACTACTTTTTTCATATTGGTTGGTTTTACAATATTATATTCATTTTACTAATCCATGGTATTATACTTATCTATTCTTTTGCCATTCAAGCTTGTCGATACTTACACCCCTATAGGGCCATTCTACACTGGAGATATACCATTGGCCATCTTCTCCCTTAAAAATTTCAGGGGCGTGCGAATTTAAAACGGTAATTTCCTTTTCGTTATCAACACCAAAATCTGTGAGATCATCCGAGTTATACACATAAGCCTTGTGGGTATAAGCACCTTGGATGTCCTTGCCATCCCAATCGTCTTCCCATGCACATACAAATAAGTAAAAAGTATTGTTGTGAAAGATCAGTGAGGGCGATTCCGGATCAAACTTATTGGTTTTTAGTATAGTCTGGGGTTTGCTCCAAGTGATCAGATCTTTGGAAGATGCCATACGGACACTTTTAATGGAACAGTAGGTTAAATAATAGGTTCCTTGGTAAAGAAGTATATTGGGATCCCTTGCACCATCAGAGTCAGAAAAAAGTTCCCCTTTCGGCTCCCAATCGTATAAATTTGATGATGTTGCCAAGCGAATGGGACTGTGGCCGTACACCATTTGATATAGTCCATCTTTTCTTATAATATAGGGTGCATGGTTGGCGGATATTTCACCTGGTCGGTCCTCTGGTGTTAATATTTTGGGCAAATCGTTATACTGATGTTCTTTTACCGTTTCTTTAAAATTGGTTGCAGCTGACACTGCATGAAAAGAGGCGTATTCCCCCTCGTGAATTCCTTTTTTAAGCGGTTTGGTTTCTACCAAAGGATGTGTTATTCCAAATATATGCCACTTACCGTCATCGGCCTTTACAAAGGTGTGGTCGTTGGGAACCCATTCGTCATACCACTTCCTTTCTTTTAGGTTTGGAGTGTTGGGACCAAAGAAGTAGTCCCCGTCCGGTTTGTAGATGTGGATATACTCGTTGCCCTGTTTGGGCAAGAGGATATCTTTTTGGGCATATAATTGTGATTGTACTAGTACTAGAACGAATAAGACTTTTAACCTCATGATAGTTTATTTTAAGTGAACTGAATTTTTATTGGCCTTTCCTGAATACTGAACCACTTTTTTTATACCTAAAGCTTCAATGTCGGTATTCTAAAGTTTTATATTCTGGCTGTCAGCACCTTTTACCTTCATTAAATATTCAACTTCTCGGGAAGAAAATAATTGGTCAAATTTTAATTTTTTTCCATTGGTAATCAGAATTGATGAGCCGGCACTAGGTTGAATATCAAAATGTAGCTTTTCAAAACTACTTTCCGTCACATCGTCCATGACAATGGCGGGGCGGTTATCGTGGTCCCTTAGTTCCATGCTCACATTTTTTACCGTTAAACCTTTCACATGCCTTAAATACATACCATAGGACGGTAGTGTGCCAAAAAACAATTGCTCCGGGTAACGCGCTTCATCCTTAGGGACGATACGGTCCTTAACATCCAGATCTCGAAAGCCGGTGTAGGATAAATGGATATTTTCCATAACAACATCTTCAATGTAATGATCGGGCAGCCCTGTAAACATAATACCCTCGGTGGGTGGCCTACTGTCAAAAATCTGGCAATTCTCCACCTTTATATTTCTAAAACCACTTTTAGAAGCAGTTCCGAATTTTAAGGAAGCGCAGTAACTACTTACCGTGTAGTTGGCTATATAGAAATTTTCGGTGATCTTGTCTACACTACTTTTTAAACAAATGGCATCATCTTCCACCTGAAGGTTACAATCTGTAATTTATACATTGAAACAGCCATCAAAGTTCATTCCGTTATTGTTCTTATTTTCTTTGTTGTACACCGAAGTATGATGTATGTTTATAACATCGCACTCCTTGAAGTAGATACACCAAGACCCCGAGTTATTAATGATCGCATTATCGAACTCTATATTTTTACTGTTTTCAATTCTAAAAAGCTTGGGCCGCTCCGGACTGAGCTTGAACATATAGCCTTTTCCATTGATCTCGGAGCGCTGGTGGCCTATAATATTAATATTTTCTACGCCATGGGCATAAAATAGGCATTTGGAAAAATGAGGTTCTTCCGTGGCAATGGGTACCTCTGCATAGTCTTCAAGTGAAGAACTTCCGAATAGTTCCGAATATGCCTCCATTTTAATGGTAGCATTGCTCTTTAAGAAAAGTGTACCTGTAACATAGGTGCCTTTAGGGATAATTACCGTACCCTTACCGTTTTTGGAACAGGCATCTATGGCAGCTTGTATGGCTTTGGTACTAAGATCGGCATGGGAGTCTTTGGCCCCATAATCCAGAATATAATAAGTTTGGCCGGTCAGGACATTTAGAGCCAAACAAAACACAATTGAGGCTACACGTGGTAAGAAGTTTTTTCTTTATTTTTTCATACGGATAATTCATGAGGTGGTAGATTAAATATTTGTTTTAAAGGTTTTTGTTATCATTGTGAACTCTTAATAAAATTCCCAAAAGTCATATTTTTCACCTTCTATATTTTCTATGGAATCCCCTAATTCCTTTGCCTTTTCCTTCATTTCATTACGCATGGTCTGCACTTTTTCCCTATACTCTGGAAAAAAAGAGAGGTCCTGTACTTCCCACGGGTCTTTGGCTATATTAAATAATTGGGTTACTCTGGACCCCCTTACCGATTCGCCGGTATTATTTTCATAGTCCTTGGCCCTTACATATTCTATTAGTTTATACGCTCCTTTTCTATACGCTCTTTGAAATTGTTTGTATGCGTGGTAGGTATAATCCCGAACGGTTGCTTGTTCATTTTTGATAATAGGCAAAAGACTCTTGCCGGTTACCGAATTCGGGACCTCCATACCAATAATGTCGTAAATAGTGGGAAAAATGTCGAAGTTATAGACAAAAGCATCCCGCTTACTGCCTTTATCTTTGATCAAATTCCCAGAAAAGATCAATGGAATATGCACCCCATCTTCATCATAAATATTCTGCTTGCCCAGAAGTCCATGATTACCGACGGCCAAACCGCTATCCCCTGCAAAAACGATCAAGGTGTTGGCATAGGCACCACTTTCCTTTAATGCCGCAATGACCTTTCCCAGTTGGGCGTCCAAGTGAGAAATAATGGCATAATAATCTGACAGTTCCTGTTTGGCAATTTCCGGTGTTCTGGGCCAAGGTGCCAACTCCTCGTCCCTCAATACCATATGGCCGTTATCAAAAGGATGTTGTGCCATATAGGAAGGTGGGAGTATAATATCTTCAACAGGGTACAAGTCTTTATATTTTTGAGGTGCCTGCCTTGGATCGTGGGGGGTTGGAAATGCCAGGTACATAAAAAACGGTTGTTTTTTCCTATAATCCTGAAAAAAGCCCAATGCCTCATCGGCCAATACTTCGGAAACATGAGGTCCCGTTTTTTCGGTACCTGTAGGTCCCCTCTTATCATCTTCGGTGAGGGGGCGACGAATAATGTTGCCATCTTTATCATATTCCAACAAATAACTATCTTCCTCCTTATAAATACCATCCTTTTTCCAGTCACTAAAGGGCATTCTAAACTGGTCCGTTAAATAACGTGGCTTTCCGGAAACCTTGGCACCACTGTTAAAAGATCTTGCCAAGGTCTCAAGGTCCTGATGCCATTTTCCGATGTGATAGGCATAGTAGCCCGATTTCATAAAAGCTTCCCCCATTGTGGTATGCTCCTCTGGAATGCTTTGGCCATGTCCCTGCAATTCAAAAAGGTTTCTTCCTGTCAATAACATCGCTCTACTGGGTATGCAAGTGGCCCCGGAAAAAGAACCCATCAAATAGCCATTGGAAAATGAAATACCATCTGCTGCAAGGGCATCCATATGGGGAGTCTGCAGCTGCATACCTTTCAAACTATGAACCCCGGAAAACCTGTGGTCATCCGTGTAGATCACCAAAACATTGGGCTTTTTGGTCCTTTTCCCTTGAGCGTTCACCGGCCATATGGAAAGGGCACAGAGAAGGCTCACGGATAATTTTAATGCGATTTTTTTAGTGTTCATTTCTTTCTGGTTTACTTCTTTAATTTATTGATTTTTAATAGGGTTACCAAATAATGAGCATGTACTTTTATGACTTGGCAGATCCATTATTTACTTCGGTTTATTTTAAAATTGTTATTCGGATATAATCTTAAAGGCGAAAGCATGGGCACCCACTTTTTTATTGGGCAATTGAATTCTAAGTCCCTTGTCCTCTACCTTAAAGCCCAATGGTTTTTTATAGCCCAATAATTCAATTTTTTTAATTTTCCCAGAGTAATATTTGTTGGCCTTTTTTAAGGTATTTATTTGCAACTCCCCATCAGCGGGCCAATCCAAGGCAATGGCGTATAAGACCCCATCTTTGGTCGTAAAGCGAATGTCTTTGGAGGTGTTATCCGGATTGCTGCGTTCGCTCAAATGGCCTTCGACCACCTTTGTTCCGCCTTCCCCGTATACCTCAAAAGTTCTTGTGCCATATATTGCCTCCCCATTTATCTTTAACCATTGTCCTATTTCCAAAAGTCTTTCCTTCACAGGTTCGGGAATTTCACCGTTGGCTTTGGGGGTAATATTTAAAAGTACCGCACCATTTTTACTGACCACATCTACCAAAAAATCGATCAGTCTATTAACGGATTTATAATCTGGATTTTTGATGTGGCTCCAGGAATTCCAATCAATGGAATCATCTGTTAGCCAGGGAAATTCTTTTTTCTCGCTCATCCGGGCGCGTTCCAGATCCAAAACGGCACTACCTGTGGCAAAATCATAGAACTTATAGGTAGATACTACCTCCTGTTTTTTCTTAGTAGCCTGATTGTAATAATATTCTAGAAATTCTTTGCGGTATGATTCTCCAATGACATCCATTTTATTGTCGAACCACACCAAATCAGGATTGTATTTGTCAATAATTTCCTTTAGCCTATTCAACCATTCCTGATTAAAGCTTTCGTCGGCAAGGGGGTAATATTTTTTAATTCCAGCATCAATATCATGTGTTGACGGGGGGTATTGAAAGTCGCCCTTTTTCATCTGCGGTCCGTATAGGCCTGCGTATTTGGGGTCGCTCGCGTCCGTAGTTTCATCCCAAGTAGGAAACCAGCCCAAGAGCCATTGCCTATGAAAGGTGGCAATAAATTTCATATCCCTTTTTCTGATCTCTTGTGCAAGTTCCTCCATTATATCCCTTTTGGGACCCATTTCTTTGGCATCCCATGAAGTAAGTTTACTATCCCACATAGCAAAGCCATCCGCATGTTCTGAAACGGGCCCGGCAAATTTTGCCCCAGCTTTTTCAAAGAGATCGGCCCATTCGGCAGCATCAAATTTTTCGGCGGTGAACATTGGGATGAAATCTTTGTATCCAAACTCCTTCAATGGGCCATAGGTGGCTACGTGGTGGTCGTAAAACTCACTGGCCTTACCGTTCTTGGCTTCAGGGTTATTTTCGTTGACGTACATCCAATGAGCGTACCATTCATTTTTAAATTCAGGAACGGAGTAGGGTCCCCAGTGACAATAAATACCAAATTTGGCGTCCAAGAACCACTCAGGGGTCCTGTGCTGTTTTAGGGATTCCCAATCGGCTTGATAAGTAATATCTTGTCCCCTATTTTCCTGCAGCCATAGCAAGGTTAAAATAACCAGGAGATACCAGTTGATGGCTGATGTTTTTATTTTGATTCGTTCCATATATTCTACTATTGAGTTTTTAAAGTCTTATTTTGTATTGATTTTAGTTAGAGGAACCAAGGTGCGGTTCAAGCGCAATTCATTAATGTCTGCATGTAATACGTCGTCCAGTACTATTGGGTTACGTAGATCCTTATTTAGAACAATTAGGTTGAAATTATCCACGACTAGGCCATCAATATGTCGTGCGTAAATCCCCGAAGCCGGCAGGGTACCTACCAAACTAAACTCTGGCCACCATCCATTTAGCACTTCTTGTGTATATTCCTTTATTTCCCATTTATTGGCATCTTCCGCCGTTCCTCCTCCGGAAACAACAAATTGAACATCCTTTATGGAGATATCCTCTATACGGTGCTCTGGAAATCCGGTCAGGAAGAAGGCTGAATTTTTATCTAATTTGGAATTATCCACTACAATATTGCTAAAACTAAAGTTGTGCATACTCGTTAAAGGTTCCAGTTCGCCTTCAGGAATATCTACGGAAGCACGTTGTGGGGCAAAAGTCATAAAAATAGGCCGTGGCACGTTTTCCATAACCAAATTACTAAAGACCATATTCTTCATTTCACCCCCTTCGTTCTGTTGAATTTTGAGTCCGGAATCCTGAATGTTCTGGAACGTACAGTTGGTTACGGTAACCGATTCGATATTGCCTCTAGAGAGTAGGCCTATACGCATACCGCCCCATTTGGTACTAAAATGGCAATTGCTCACCGTGATATTTTTGCAGGGTCTATCCGGTCGTGAAGCCTGAAGACAGATGCTATCATCACTGTTATCAAAATTGCTGTTGACAACGCGAACGTTGGTACATCCATCAAAATCCAAGCCGTCACCATTGTTGTTAACCCGACTTTTAATATTGATGCCGCTGACACTGATGTTATCGCAATATAACCAAGCCGAAGTCCAGGCTGCCGGATTGATCAAGGTGATATTGTTCAGGTGTATATCGGTTACGTTGACAAACCTGATCATCATAGGACGCCCTCCCTTGGCCTTGGTGAAGTTCTTTTGGTAGCCATTCCCGTCTATAGTACCATAACCGTCTATGGCAATGGAGCGGGCATCTTTTGCGAATATCAGACAACGATCCATATGGGGTTCGTTTTTATACATATTTTTATGGGTGTCCGTACTATAGTCACTGTAATTTGGACTACCTAAGAGTACGGCGCCGTTTTCTAGGTGTAGGGTTACGTAATCCTTCAAATAGATGGTTCCGATCAAAACGGTTTTTCCCGAGGGTATAAGCACCCTGCCACCGCCATTTTGGGTACAGGCATCGATAGCGCTTTGCACTGCACGGGTGTCCAAAGTAGTCCCATCCCCTTTGGCTCCATAATCCAATACATTAAAGTCTTTGGCAAGCAAGGTCAAAGGAAGATAGATCAAAATAACAAGAATTATTCTTTTCATGCTTTATTACTTGGGTTGAATGATCAATCCCCTTTCAGCTTCACTATCGGCAGTGTACCGGAGTACCATCGGAGTATCTTCCCCCCTTGCCATCTTTATTTCCATTTCCCATACCGTCCTCATTTTTTCCAGTTCTTTAGTGTAGACCTCGTCCATGGCCAAATTGGTAGCCTCTTCTGGATCGTTCTTTAAATTAAAGAGTTCTTCATAAACCGCTTGCTCTCCGTTTAGTGGGCCCTCCACAAAATCCCTGTATAGGGCTATATCCGGGTCGTGGACCTGATATAACATACTGTTCATATTTATATCCATGGCTTTCGCGGTTGCTATTTTTTTACTCGCTGATAGATTTTCATTCTTGTAATATCTTACGTATTTCCATTCCATGTCCTGTACCGCTTCGCATCTTGGGTTGCCAAATTGGGTGGACCATAAATTTTCGGTATAGAGAAATGACCGTACTGCAGTTTCGGAGCCAGCAAGTATTTCGCCTAAATTTTCGCCCTGATAACTATCAGGAATGGCAACACCCGCCATGGTCAACATGGTTGGGGCAATATCGATACTTTGCACCAAGGCATCGGAAGTTTTTCCACGAGTAGATTTTTTGGATTTGGGATCAAAAATAATCATGGGTATGTGGGTAGTAACCTCGTAGCAGAATGCCTTGCCCCCAAGACCGAACTGCCCCATAAAAAGTCCGTGGTCCGAAGTAAAAACTATAACCGTATTCCTGTCCAGTTTCTGATCTTTTAAGGTTTTTCTAAGTTGGCCTACCAACCGATCTATTCCCGTCATGGCCTCCATTTGCCTTATGTAGCGCTCTCTATGGCCTTCTGGGGTGTCTACATAATTGTAGCCAAGCTGTCTATCGTTGGCACGGTGTATTTCTTTTGGTAGTTTGGGTGCTACAATGTCTTTTTTGGCCACATAGTTTTTGGGAAGGGGAATATTCTTATCCCTGTATAATGTCTTATAGATCTCATCGTCGGAATTCCTCATCTCCATACTTCCCGTACCTGCTCCATGGGGGAGGTTAAAGCATACCGATAGCATAAAAGGCCTATCGGCCGGGCGTTGATCAATGAATTTTAGGGCTCCCTCCAATTTTTGCTCGTTGGATAGAAAGTCCTGTATACCCTCCCCAACTACTTCAACCTGTGTATCCATTTCAGCATCCTTGAAAATCCCATGTCGTTCCTTAGGGTAGAAACCCAAATGTCCATGACCGGCATACCAATAATCAAAGCTTTTCTCCATTACGCCGCTGTCATAACCGCCCTTACCTACCGGCACATGGTTTTTACCTATCCATCCCGTATAGTAACCATTATTGCGCATAACCATGGGATACGTATTTTTCCACCCCTCTTCGGACATACTGGTTCCCGAATTGAAATTCACACCGTGTTTACGCTCAAATTGGCTGGTAAGTATACTTGCCCGACTGGGAGTACAAATGGCACTGGTAATATGGGCATTGGTAAAAAGAACACCGTCTTGTGACAATTTATCCAAATGTGGTGTTTTTACAATTTCGTTTCCTGTGCAGCCCATCATTCCGTATTGTTGGTCATCCGTAAGGATGAATATGAAATTGGGGCGTTCCTGTGCCAGGGATTGGGTGTGGGGGGTAATACATAATGTGAAGACTACAACGAGCAATTGGAAAGTATTTGCTTTCTTATTTTTTTTCATTTTCTATTAGGTATTTTGTTTTAAAAGATAGTCCCGCCTCTGATAGTTGTTTGGAATAACAAGATGATTTTATTTTGTATGCACCACCGATTATATAGTGAAATCGAAATATCGATATGAAATTCCATATTTATTTTCCTTTCTAGTGCAACAGACTAATTAAATGATGCAACAGATGATTTATTTCTGTTTATCCGAGTAGGAATTCCTGATAAATCGCTTTGTAGGAAAGGTATGGGGTACATAAAACCATAACCATTTTCTCTATATAATTGAAGGTTGCAAATAGAATACCGCTTAAACAGCTGGAAATTAAAATGGATCGTTCCCTATGCCCAATAGACCAAATAGCAACTGTTTTATAGTTTGATTGGGAACAACCAAATCTGGGAAACCCTACAATCCAAAGAAATTACTTTACCTTCTTAAGCTTTAAACTCTCGTTGTTTATAGCGAACAAAAGTGCCTTGGATTTTTTATCCGTTAGATTGATCACTGCCATATTCCGTATGTCACCGGTTAGCAGCAGTCCACTTTTGTCGGGTGCTATCAATTCAAATCCATTAGGTCCGCCAATCATTACCAAACCCACACTGGAATCATTTCTTGGGGTTTCCACCTCTGACTGATAGAGATTACCGCCCACCACTACATCTGGGTATTTATCCCCGTTATAATCAATTTCCTGAAAGGAGTTGATTGAGGAAAACTGTGCTCTATTGGGTAGGCTATGCATTACATAATTGCCACCTCCCCTATTTTCTATCCATTGATGTGCAAAGGTTTGGACGGTATAATGTAGGGATTGGTCCAACATTTTTTCTCCATATATATCCTTGAGATCCGCATTGGCAAAAGATTCAAAGGTTTTAAAGCGCTGCTTAATGGCCGGAACTTGTTGGGAAGAACATTCCCTACCCCGCAAGGGAAGTTTGGTACCGTATTTTTCATAGCTCAATACAATGTCCATACTGCCATTTTCATCAAAATCATTGGCATAGACTTCAAAAGGAGCTTTCTCACTGGCCTTGTATTTATAATTAAGACCTAGATTCCCGGCCAAATAATCCATATCCCCATCCGCATCTACGTCCATCTTCTGCAAACTATACCACCATCCCTGACTTTTCCCAAAACCTAAATCTTGGGTAACTTCCTTGAAACGATGGCCTAAATTCCTAAAAAAGCGGATAGGCATCCATTCACCGGTAAGGATCAGATCAATATTTCCGTCTTGGTCAAAATCATCCCAAAGTGCTGAAGTAACCAAGCCGGCCTCTATTAGTTCTGGAGCCATTTCTTGGGTAACATCTACATATCGGAGCGAATTGTCTATTCCTCCCTCGTTCCTGAGAATATAACTTGTCGCGGGGAAAGGATATTTTCCAGGCACAATTCTACCTCCTACAAACAGGTCCAAGTCTCCATCGTTGTCGTAATCTGCCGAAACAACTGTTTGGCCACTGGAGGTTATTTTTGGAAGGGCACTGCTCACTTTTTTAAATCCTTCCCGGGTATTTACATACAATCTATCTTGGTAGAACTCCTTGGTTTTTAGTTTATTGTTGCCTCCACTTACCACGTACAGATCCAAATCCGAATCTCCGTCAGCGTCAAATAACAGAGCGCCAGTGTCCTCTAAATCCAACTCCTTATCCCAAGGGCCCGATAGCTTTTCAAATTCACCATTTTCTTTTTGCAGATACATTGCTGCCGGACTCCCTGCTCCGTTTCCAACAAAAAAGTCCTCCAACCCATCGCCGTTGATATCACCGACCGTCAAGGCCGGTCCAAGTTGGGAATTTTTATGTGGCAACAAGGGTTCAAAGGCAAAATCGTTATAAACGTCCTCTTTGTGAATAAAATCAATTTTGGAACTAATAGTGATGTCGGGAAAATTTAGAGGACTATCCACTATAGTTTCTGAAACCAAAGGACTATTATCATCGTATTGAATTTTTAATGATCGATCGGCAGTAATATTTTCTACGGTCTGGAGCCTTCCATTGGGCCAAACTATTTTTATTTCATCCACTTGGTTTGTCGAACCTAGACCAAAATGTAGTATAGGTTCCACACTGGATTGATATCCCCTGCTAAGGGTTAGTTCCTGTTGCTGTATGTTTTCTCCACTCTTTACCATTACTTTGGCACCAAGGCCCAATAAATTCTGCGCTTTACCTTTTAAGGAGACCTTTAAATAGTGGTTTCCTGTTTTTTGTACCTGATTTACGGCTATGGAAGCCGCACCGTCCATATTGTTAATGACCAGATCTAGGTCACCATCGCCATCCAAATCGGTATAAGTAAATCCATTGGAAAAACCTTTTTCATCTAAACCCCAAGCCTCGGTCACATTTGAAAATGAAAAATCGCCTTTATTTTGGAAGGCAAAGTTAGAAATGGGCGTACTGGGCATTAGGTTAAAATCAGGATTACTTTCCCTCCCGAAAAAAGTAGCACTATCATACTCGGCATTCACATCATTATTGTTGACATCCCTCTTTACACCGTTGGAAACAAATACATCTTTATGGCCATCATTGTCGAAATCTGCAAAAAGTACTCCCCAGCTCCAGTCGGTGGTTGCCATACCTGCAAATCTGGCAATATCGCTAAATATCGGATTTCCATCCCTATTGGGGCCGTTGTTGAGTTGTAGCGAATTTTGCATATACTGATAGTTGAACCCGAAATCCACCGCTTCATAAAATGATTCTGGGTTCATACTTGCCATATTGGTTTTAGATCTTTTGTAATCTGCCGGTGTCATATCTACCTGTAATAGGTCTGTATACCCGTCATTGTTAAAATCAGCAGCATCTATGCCCATTCCAAACATAGAAGTATGGCGGGTAGCTTTTTCGGATATTTCCTTAAAGGTACCATCACCATTGTTCTGGTATAGGTAATCGGGAACATTAAAATCATTGGAGAGATAAAGGTCTACATGTCCATCGTTGTTAAAATCGCTTGCCACCAATCCCAAGGTTAAGCCAAATTTTTGTACCCCGGCTTCAACGGTAACATCCACAAATTTACCATTTCCTTGGTTCTTGTAAAGATGGCCGGAATCTTCAAATTTGTTTTCATCCATTTTTTCCTTATAGTATTTATTCCCCATGCTAACCATAACATTGGAGTAGTTTGCAACAAAGAGATCAAGTAATCCATCGTTGTCATAATCGAAAAAAGTAGATTGTATGGAAGCGCCCTTATCGGCTATCCCATAAGATTCAGCACTTTCCGTAAAAGTATTATTGCCGTTATTGATAAAAAGTTGGTTGGCCTTATCTCCAAATTTGCCTGAAACACTGAGATAAATATCCAAATAGCCATCATGGTTTATATCTACCATGGTTGTCCCGGAATACCAACGGTCATCTCCGGAAATTCCTGCTGATTCACTGATGTCCTCAAATTGTAAACCACCATTATTTAAATACAGTTTGTTGGGAACAAGATTACCAGTGAAATATAGATCGGGAAGTCCGTCATTATTGATATCCCCTGCCGAGACACCGGCTCCTAAATAAAGATATGGAAAATCGAAATAGTTGAGGGTGTCGTTTTCTACAATGTCATTAGAGAAATTAATTCCAGAAGTCTTGGCATCAATTTGGACGAATCCGGTATTAGTCACGGATTCCTTTTCATAAGAACAGGAAGTAATGGTCAGGACAAATATTAAAGATAAAATTCTCATACGCATCATAAAACAAAATTAGTCGGCGATTGCAATATAAATATTGAATCGCCGACATAAACAAAAAACTAACTTAATTAAACTAACTTCTTTATTAGTATCCAGGATTTTGTTTAAATACTGGATTGGCGTCTATTTCGTTCTGTGGGATTGCAATGTATTCCCGTCCCGGTTTATAGGAACTGGTACCTGCACTCTCAGATTTCAATTCTGGTTTGTTTACAATGTATTCCTCAACTTTTCCCCACCGCAGAATATCGAAATAACGCGTACGCTCAAGCGATAATTCTTTTACACGCTCATCTTCTATATCTTGCATAGTTATGGTGGTTAAAGCCGGCATATCTGCCCTTTCACGTACTTCGTTAATGGCATCCAAGGCAGGGGTAGTAGAACCGTTCAACATAAATTCAGCTTCGGCAAACATTAGTATAATATCCGCATAACGCAATAACCTTAAATTATTGCCGGATTGGTGCCAACCACCATCTTGGGAACCTGTTTTGTTATCAAAGCTGATGTCTAGCCATTTGTTGCCCCATACGAAAGATTCCCCTGGGAAAACCTCCTGATAGCTTAAATCGCCATAAGTCTTGGATGACAACACTTTACCATTATAGGAGGTAGTTTCATCAGTGTCGAAAAACAGGGTAGTATAGGTTCTTGGGTCTATTTCATCGTTTACAGTTCTTTCATCCAAAAACAGATCCAATACCCAATTGTTTATACGCATACCATCCTGACCTGTAAATCCTCTTGGGGCAATATCGGGATGAAAGGCTGCACCCTTACCAAGGCCTGCATTATCACCTCCCCAACCGCTATTGCCATCGGCTACCAACTGTACTTCAAAAAGGGATTCTTTGTTATTTTCGGAAGCCTCGGTAAAGTTGTCTGAATAATCCTCCATTAACGCGTACCTACCGTCCATAATTTTAGCGAACTCGGCCTTGGCCTCTGTGTACTTTTTCTGGTACAAGAACACTTTGCCCAGCATTCCTGTGGCAGCACCATTGGTAATTCTACCTTTCATTTCTGGTGGCCAGGAATCCGGAGCCAACTGCTGTGCTTCCATAAGATCGTTCTCTATTTGGGCCCAAACGTCTGCAGGATCGGCTTGAGAAAGGGAATTTGGATTCTCTATATCACCTATTGGAGTAGTGATCAAAGGTACGTTTCTCCAACCGTTCAATAAATTGAAGTAATTGTAAGCCCTTATAAAATAGGCCTCACCCAAAATGTTGTTCTTTTTTGTTTGGTCCATTTCAATATCTGGAACATGGGCCAAGACCTCGTTGGCCCTGGTTACGCCTTGGAACATGGCACTCCACACCCAAAAAGCTCCGTTACTCTGAGGAACCCCATTAAATGATCCGGCAGCAGTACGTTCAGAAGTTGCAAAGGCGTTCACTACATCATCCCTGTAATCTGAAAGGAAAATTTCAAACCTGGTGTAATACCAAATATGGGTAAACGGACTATAAGCGCCGATAATACCTTTGGTTGCATCATCTTCAGTTTTCCAAAATGATTGAGGTGTAACGGCATTCGGATTTTCTTGCTCAAGAATATCTGTTCTACAACTATTCGTTGTCATCATTAACAACACTAGTGCAGCCAGAGTACTTTTTGATAATATTTTATTTTTCATGATCTTTTATTAATATGTTAAAATGCAATCTGTAAACCTAGTTGAATTGTCCTTGCTGTTGGATAAGCACTCTCATCCACTCCGGAACTAAAAATTCTTCTGGCCGATCTTGTATTTCTTCCAACCTCTGGATAGTACCCGGTATATTCTGTTATTGTAAAGAGATTGGTTGCGGAAGCATATATCCTTAATTTGGACATTAGCATCTTTTCAGACAAGTCGGACGGAATGGTATATCCCAACTGCATATTCTTTAACCTGAAGTAATCTCCTTTTTCCAAATAGAAGTCGGAAGGCCTTCTGTTAAATCCAGGGTCAATCTGTGTGTTTCTAGGAATATTAGTGTCCGTATTTGTTGGTGTCCAAGCATTTAATGCATCAGTCAAATATGGCCCTTCGGTATCAAAGTAACCTCTATATATATTACCGTTCAATATTTTATTTCCGGCTACCCCATTGAAAAATAAGCTTAAGTCCAAATTCTTGTATGTCGCTGTAATATTGAGACCATACTCAAAGTTGGGTGCAGGGTTACCCAAAAATTTCTGATCGTTTTCATCAATAAGTCCGTCAGGACCACTTCCGTCCGGACCGGCAATATCCTTAAACTTAAGGTCACCAGCTTGTGGATTATTGTTGTCATTGGCAGCAAGCGCTTCGGCACCGGTCTGATAGATACCTTCAACTACGTAACCAAAGAAGGACGAAACTGGTTGGCCAACATCGGTTTTTGTACCTTTTAGTCCGTTAGAGGTAAATTGTCCTTCTATTATAGGAGTAGCGTCTCCCAAGGCAGTTACCGTATTGTTCAAAGTTGTAAAGTTTCCACTTATGCTAAAGGAAAAATCTTCATTTACATATTCGGAGTAATTGGCCAAGAATTCAAAACCTTCGTTTTCAATACTCGCTGTATTAAAGGGAACCCTATTTCCAAATCCGGTGTAAAGCGGAAGCCCTAGCTCGACAAGAACATCTTCGGATTTTTTAAAGAAATAGTCCATTGTAAAATTCAGCTTATTATTCAAGGCATTAAATTCTAGACCTATGTCGGTCGTCTTACTGGTTTCCCAGGTAATATTCTCGTTTATACCTTTTGTAATGGAGTATCCTGTGGCACGGTTTTGACTTTCTCCGATAGGATATTCACTATTTAGGTTCAATTCAGGACTTAATGAATATATTGGGACATTGTCCGATCCAACTTCCCCATAACTGGCTCTAAGTTTTAGGTCTGTAATGGCAGTAAAATTTTCCATAAAGGATTCGTTACCAATATTCCATCCCAAAGCAAAAGAGGGAAAAGTACCCCATCTCAAGTCTTTCTTGAACAGGGAGGAACCATCCCTACGAAGTGTAGCGGTCAATAAATATCTACTGTCAAAAGAATAACTCAACCTACCAAAATAGGATTGGATAGTTTTTGTTAGATCTTGTGAAGGAAAGTTTACCTTGTCCTCGGCGGCGGAGGCTACACGAACATCATTGGAAGGGAATTTCCTTGCCAATGCACCCAGTGATCTGGTATTGGATACCTGATCGGTATATCCTACTACCGTATTGACATTATGCTTGTTGAATTGTTTGCTGTAGGTTAGCGTATGTTCTATAAGGGTTGAAAGGAATTCGGTATTTACCTCGTTCAATTCAGCAAACTGGTTGTTTCCAAATGTAGCTGCGTTGAAAAAATAGGTAGGAGTAAATGTATAATTGTTATTGGCATAATAGTCCAAACCTAAATTCAATTTATAGGTAAGTCCATCAAAAACTTCTAAAGATCCCGCTATGTTCCCAAGGACCGAATTTCTGGTAATAGTTCTGTCTTCAACAGTGGCAAGACCTAAGGAGTTACCCACATTACCAACTCCGTAAAAAGAACCAACAGCTACATTATCGGGTTGATCAGAAGCGCTAAAATTACCCTCTTCATCATAAATAGCGATGGTTGGCACTAAATCCCTTTCCCTATTAAAATATGGGTTGGGGTTATCTACGGTACGGGTTAGACCAATAGTGTTCTCAAGTTTAAACCTACCCATGTTCATAGTGGCATTTACCCTAGCAGTAGTACGTTTATAGTCGGATTGTTTTACAATTCCCTCTTGATCATAATGGTTAAGGGAAAGACTGTAGGTGCTGTGTTCATTGCCGCCGTATATTCTGGCGTTGGCATTCATTACCCCTGCAGTGCGCAACGATTCCCTTTGTATATCACTATCTATATTTGGATTGAACTGTGCATCATTGGCAGGAAATCTGGGGTTACCATCATTGTCCCTTGCGCGGTTAACGATATCGGCATAGTCCCTAGCATTGGCCCAGTCAATATTATTAACCGTTTTCTGAAGTCCATAGCTGTAATCCAGGTCAACTTTCATTCCACCGCCTTTAGTTCCTTTTTTGGTCGTTACAATGATAACACCATTGGCGGCCCTTGATCCATAGATGGCACTAGCGGAAGCATCCTTTAAAACAGAGATACTTTCAATATCACTGGGATTAAGCGTGGTCATGTCACCAGTAAGCATTCCGTCTATAACATACAACGGTCCGGCATCGGAAAGGGTACTGGAACCACGTATGGTGACCAGGGCGTTGGCCCCTGGAGATCCTCCATTTGCCTCTACCCTAACCCCAGCAGTTCGTCCTTGGATTGCTTGCGCAGCATCGTTATAGGTAAATTTGCTTATTTCATCTCCATCGACCGTGCTCACAGAGCCGGTAAGATCACTCTTCTTCTGGGTACCATAACCAATAACAACAACTTCTTCAAGTTGACTGGCGTCCTCTAACAGGGACACATCAATTACAGACTTTCCATTTACTGCCACCTCTGTGGAAACAAAACCTATATAACTAACCACAAGGGTAGAGTTACTATCCGCAGTTATGGCGTAGTTCCCATCAAAATCAGTTTGGGTTCCATTAGTGGAGCCTTTTACCAAAATATTGGCCCCAGGAAGTGGCTCTCCGGTATTATCCGTGACGTTTCCGGTTATCGTAATCTCCTGGGAAAAAACATACGTGGCACTTGCCAACCAAAACAAGGTAAGTAACCAAACCTTGGGTCGGTTTTTTTTCTTAAGCATTTTTAGTGATTTCATAAACTTTTTTGAGTTATTTAGGTTAATTGATAAACAGCTAAAACTGTTGCTTCAAAAGTATGTTTGGTAGTTTTTGTGCAGGGAAACAAATAGGTTAATAAATAGAACAAATGGTTTTTTTGGCAATAAATGCACGCATTTTCAACGTTTATCGCAAAATCAAAGGGTTATTTTTGATATATACTCCCAATAATATTTTTGCCTGAGAAATGAATGGATCAATTGCGTTCCGAGTACATTTTTTTGAAAAGCATAAACAGCCTATTTTGTAGAAATCCTGGAATCCAAGGAAGGGAAAGGCTAAAAAGAAATTCCCGATCTTAAAAATCCATTTTTAAGATCGGGAATTGAGTATACTATTAAAATTGTGTAGTTAAAGCTAATTAAGAAGGGCCTAATTTTTAATCATTCCAATGCTCATCTATGACCTTTTGGATGTGGGGATAATTCACGTCGGTCTCGTTGAGATCTTCGCGCAAATTGACCAACTGTTCCTTTAAGTCCGCGATTATATCTTTATATTTCGGGTCTTCATAGGCATTCTTCATTTCCTTCGGATCTTGTTTAAGATCATAAAACTCCCAGGCCACGGGCGTATGGTTGGTAAAGTCATTGCCCCAACTATCCTTGTTCCATTCAGCATTTGCATCATCGGTATCTACCCAATATTTTCCGTAAAAAAATATTAATTTATGGTCTTTGGTCCTAATGCCAAAGTGGGCTGGATTTTGATGACGGTGCGCTAAATGCATCCAATAGCGGTAATAGGTAGCTTGCTGCCAGCCTTCCGGTTCCTGCCCAGTTTCCAATATGGTTTTAAAACTCTGGCCCTGCATATAGTCAGGGGTCTTCCCTCCTGCCATTTCAATTAAAGTGGGAGCAAAATCTGTGTTGTTGATAATGGCATCGGTGCGTGTTCCTGCCTTAATGGATTTTGGATACCTAACAAAAAATGGCATGCGCATGGATTCCTCATACATCCATCTCTTGTCTATATAATCGTGTTCGCCCAACATAAATCCTTGGTCTCCGGTATAAACAATAATGGTATTGTCCAAAAGATTTTCCGCTTCCAAATAATCCAGCAATCGCTTTACATTATCGTCCACACCCTTGACACATCTCAGGTACTTTTTTAAATAATCCTGGTAGACTTTGCTGGTGTATTCTTTTTCATCCCCTGTCATTTCCCACTTTACATATTCCGATGGGGCAATATCTTCTGCATTCCTATATTTCTTATATACGGTGGTATCGTTCCAATATATATTGTTGGCCTGTCGGCGAATTAAGTTTCGGTGTGAAACCGAAGATCCTATTATCCTAGTAAGTGAATCGTTCTTGCCCCTAGTAGCTATTGATCCATTATTACCATTATTGTAGAGGCTTTCAGGTTCAGGAATAAAAGTGTCTGCCAAATAATCCTCATATCGAGGCGCGTACTCAAAATCGTCATGAGGTGCCTTAAAGTGGTGCATTAGAAAGAACGGTTTGTTGGGATCCCTCTTATTCTTTAAATAATCCAAGGTGATATCCATGATGTTATCAGAGGAATGCCCCTTGGTCTTTACCTTATTATCGGGCCATGATTTTTCACCCCTTACCAGAAATTCTGGGTCAAAATAGTCACCTTGTCCGGGCAATACCTTATAGTAATCAAAAGCTGCGGGCTCGTCATGTAAATGCCACTTACCAACAATGGCCGTTTGGTACCCCAATTTTTTCATCTCTTTTGGAAGATACTGCCTTTCAACCCCAATAACACCTTCAAGGTCCAATACTCCGTTGGTCTGTGGGTATTGTCCAGAAATAATAGAAGCTCTACTGGGCGTACAGATGGAGTTGTTTACAAAACAATTGTCAAAAATTATTCCTTCGTTGGCAATCTTGTCCAAGTTTGGGGTCGGATTTAAACCGGCCAACCTACTCCCGTATACACCAAAGCCTTGGGTGGTATGATCATCGGACATGATGTATATAATGTTGGGTTGCGGTTTTACCGGCGTTTCCTTTTCATTACAGGAAGATAGGATTATTGCAAAAAGCAACAAATATGCTAAACTGTTTTTGTAATTGTACATTGATTAAAAGGCTTTAAAGTGGTTCAATTATTTAATGGAGGAAAAATACATATATCTGCTCTATAATCGCTAGAAGATATGTTCAATTTCCTACTACAAATGATTTTTATGCGTGTTCAATACTTTTCTATCAGGGTATAATAAGCCGGTATGCTTTCCCCTGAAGCGGTGGTGAACGAACTGAACAATTTATAACTCCCTTTTTCCAGTTCTCCCTCCAACTGCGCAAATGGCTCATTGGAGTTTGCCTTTCCTTCCAACTTTACATTTTCCAATTCAACTGTGGCACTAATAGGCTGAACAGAAGATCCTTGGGGCAAGGTTTCTATATAGGACGTTCCCGTTATTTCTTGCACTGAGGCGTTCATGTTGAGGCCGGACTCTGGAGGATATCGATATAGTTTAAACCTATACCTACCGCTTTCCTGAATTTTAACACTATAGAAACCTTCTGGCAAAAATTTGCCCTCCCTTATCTGAACTTGATTCCAAGGAATATTATCATTGGTATGCATATCGTGTACTGTAACTAAGGTAGGGTTAGCTTGCGGGTGACCCAAAGGAATTTCGGCATAGCCGATATCGGGTTCTATGCTGGTCCACCATGAATCATAAAAAGCCTGCATTTTGGCAACTATCTCCGGATATTGGTCGGCAACGTCATTCGTTTGTCCTTCATCATCTATTATATTGTAAAGCTCCTCACCATTTACCAAGCGCCAATTAGTGGACATAACACAGCTGTTTCTACCTTTCTCGGGCAATTGGTTGCGTTGAGTGTCTATTACTAACATACGATCATGATTCTCTTGCTCCCCTGTCCATATTTTGGCCACACTGCTACCATCCAAAGGTTTTTTCTCCTTGAATGGTATTCCTGCCAGCTCGGTCAAAGTCGGCAAAAGATCAACATGGGCGGCCAATTCGTTGTTCGTTGTGCCCTTTGCGATACTTCCATTTGGCCAACTTATGAAAAATGGTACTCTATGGCCACCATCGTAATGGCTCCCTTTTGTTCCTTTTAGTCCGGCATTATATCCTATAATATCTCCATTTTTTTGATGCTTTATCCCAGCCGCGGTTCCGTTGTCCGTGGTATAAATAATTAAGGTATCTTCAAAGAGTTTTTTTTCTTTGAGATAAGAGACTAGCTTCCCAAAATTATCATCAATATTGGTAATCATTCCATAAAACCGCTTTTGCACCTCCGTCAATGGAGCATCATCATACATTTTTGCGTAGTCTTCCGGAACATTAAAGGGGCCATGGGCGGCATTAAGGGGGAGATATATAAAAAATGGATCTTTCCGTTCTTTTTCTAAAAATGCAGTGGCTTCATTGAACCAAACATCTGTACAATAACCTTCAAACTTTTCGGGCTTTCCATTACGGAAATAGGTGTCGTCAAAATAATCGTTGTTCCAATAATCCGGGGTTTGGTTGACACCTCCCCCACCGTGGTACAGGGCGTGTTGAAACCCTCTATCATGTGGTCTAAAAGGGTAGTTGTCCCCCAAGTGCCATTTTCCGAACATGGCAGTTTCATAACCATTTTTAGCAAATACCTCGGCCATGGTTTCTTCATCTTCCTTAAGGATAGAACATCCGGCAATGGTGTGCCAAGCATTGTTTCTATTGGCATTTCTGCCCGTCATTAATCCTGCGCGGGTGGGGGCGCAGGTTGTCCCTACATGAAAGTTCGTAAGTTCTAAAGAGGATTGCGCAAAAGTATCCAAATTAGTCGTTTTTATCCAAGGATTCCCATGGTGACCCAAGTCTCCATACCCTTGGTCGTCCGCCATTATAATGATTACGTTAGGTTTGGTAATTCTCTGATCATTAATTCCTGTTTTCTCCTTACAGCCCATGGCAATAAGCAAGCAAGACAATAGGATACCTTTGCAATGAATTCGGTTCATAGGCAAGCTCATATTTAATTGGTTTCTGATTTAACTTCGGTATTCATTTTGCCCACGTACTCGCTGGGAACAACACCAAATTGTTTTTTAAAACATTTTGAAAAGTATGAGGCGGTATTGAAACCGGTCATATACATGATCTCCTTAACAGAAAGATCGCTCTGATCAAAGAGTTGAACTGCACGCTTCAGTCTAACATTTCTGATAAATTCACTGGATGACAAACCTGTTAGTTCTTTGAATTTTAGGTAAAGGTTGCTCCTGCTCAAACCCATTTCGCTCACCATCATCTCCACATTGAAATCTGTGTTCATCATATGCTTTTCAACAATTTGGATAGCCTGACTCAAGAATTTTTCATCCATTGTAGTCACTGTTACCTCATTGGGTTGCAGCGTAATATCCCTATTGAAACGTTTCCTCATCTGCTCGCGACGTTTCACTATATTGGAAAGCTTAAGTTGCAATAACTCAAAACTGAAAGGCTTTCTCAAATATTCATCCACCCCCAATTGCAAGCTCTGGACTTCACTTTCTTGGGAGGATTTCGCTGTTAATATTATTATGGGGATATGACTTGTTTCCTGGTGTTCTTTCATAGCCTTACAAAAGGCAATACCATCCATAACGGGCATTAAAATATCACATATAACTATATTGGGCATTGTTTTTTTGGCAATTTCAAATCCCTCTTCACCGTTCTCCGCCTCATAAATTGCATAATTTTTGTTCACAACCTGTTTTATAAAACTGCGTATATCCGGATTGTCATCCACAATTAATAATACCGGTAATTTGGATCTTGATTTTGACAAACTCTCATCTATGAGGTCGTCGTTCAGACCAATGGCAAAGGATTCCGTTTCAGAGGACCGCACAAGAAAATCGTTGTCAGAAACATCTTTGCAACTAATTTCTTCAATATTCATATAAGCATCTTTATCCTTAGGAAGCCATACTTTAAATTTAGTACCCAGATTGGCCTTGCTGCTAACCGTTATGCCTCCTTGGTGCAATTCAATCAAATTTTTGGAGAAAGACAAGCCTATTCCCATTCCTTCGCGATTAATAGAGCTATCCTCCTTTGCCGTATGAAAGCGTTCAAAAATACTGGAAAGTTTATCCTTGGGGATACCCAAACCAGTATCTTTGACCTGTATTACTATTTGATTTTGGCCATGACGAACCTTTTCCGAAATCTTGATGCGGATTTGTCCCCCGTTTTGGGTGAATTTAAAAGCATTGGAAAGAAGGTTGTTTATAATCTTTTCCATGGCGTCATGATCGAACCACGATTCTATATTGGGATTGGCAGTTTCAATACTAAAAAGGATGGATTGTTTGTGGGCCATAAATTGGAAAGGCTCTGCTACTTCCTTTATAAAGGATACAATATCGCTATTACGCATTACCAGCCTCATTTTACCTTGGTTCAGCTTCCTAAAATCCAATAATTGGCCAACAAGTCTTAGAAGGTAATCCGTATTTTTATGCATCAAGGCATATTGTTCCGCGAGGGCCTTGCTATCCACTTTTCCGATGTTCTTTTGCAAATATTCCAAGGGCCCCTTAATAAGTGTAAGTGGGGTGCGGAATTCATGGGAAATATTTGTAAAAAATTCCAACTTAATTTTTTGAAGTTCCTCCGACTTTTCTTTTTCAACATGTTCCAACTCCAATTGATGTTTTTTAGAGGTTCTGATAAAGGTGTATCGGTAGAAAAGCCATAATAGGCCAAGGACCAAAAGGAAATAACCAACAAAGGCCGTACGGCTATACCACCAGGGAGGTGCAATGGTCAATTTTAATTGGGTAGGGTCTTGATCCCAGAAGCCATCATTGTTGGAGGCCTTCACCTTAAAAGTGTATTTTCCAGGTGCTAAGTTGGTGTAAGTTGCGAAACGTTTTTTTGCAGTGGTCTCGGTCCATCCTGTATCAAAACCTTCCAACATATAGGCAAACTGATTTTTGGAGGGTGCTGCAAAATGTAAGGCTGCAAACTCAAATGAAAAATTATTTTCACCGTACTCCAATAAGATTTCATTGGTTTTGTTAATGCTTTTATCCAGTATTATTCTCCCGTTAACCTCCTCACCAATGTCGATAGACTTGTTGAATATTAGTAAGTCCGTAATAACCGTTTTGGCAGGAAATTCATTAACTCCTATTTCTTCCGGATTGAAGGCATTGAAACCGTTGATACCTCCAAAAAGCATTTCTCCATCGGATCTTTTAACACAGGCCAGTTCTTGAAATTCATTATCTTGAAGTCCATCGCTCTCATTATAGTTTTTAATTTGTTCTGTTTCAGGGTCGAATTGAGAAAGCCCTTTATTGGTTGAGAACCATAGGTTACCATCGTTATCTTCCAAAATTCCTTTTATAACATTGTTGGGCAGCCCATTTTTTTCGGAGTAGGAAACAAAAGTAGGATTCGAATCATCGGTTCCTTTAATCAGTTTATTAAGTCCGCCCCCAAAGGTGCCTATCCATAGGTCGCCTGATTTGCTCTCGTACAACGAGAGGATGTAATTATGACTAAGGGACGAGGCATTTTCCGGATGGTTCTTGTAGGTTACAAATTTAGGTCGTTTTTTGTAACGTTCCTGGGCGGAAATCATGCATAATCCATTGCCGGTCGCAAGCCAAATGTTACCTTGACTATCTTCAAGAATACTTCTTATAATATCACTTGGAACCGAATTGGTGCTATTGGCATAATGGCTAAAGACCTCCTTTTCATATACTCCTTCAATTTCTGTACGCAGCCATCTATGTACGCCCGAGCCATAGGTTCCTATCCAAATATTTTGCTCGGAATCCGTTAATAAACTAAAAACGCCACGCATTAGCTCTTGTGGCACTAAGTTTTTTTCAGATATGTTGTTGGGGTCACTAATATCCAATTGAAAAAGCCCTGGCGCGCTCTCCGTACCTATATAAAGTATTTTTCTATTGCCTATTTGCGTCTCCGTTAAGGCAAATGTTCTTTGGATAGAGTTAAAATGTTTAAACGCATTATAGGTCCCATTGTCATTTTTTTCGGTCAACATGTTCAGACCGCCACCTTCGGTTCCTATCCATAAGGTCCCATTGCTATCCTCGTACATAGCCCTTATTTTATCATAACTAAGGCTATTGGGATCAGAAGTATTTCTGATATGTCTAAACTTCTTCCTTCCCGGGTCAAGGGTATTCACCCCTCCCCCATTGGTCCCTATCCATATTATTCCAGTGCTATCCAAGAATAGGGATTTAATAATATTTTTGCTGATACTCGCCGGATTCCTTGAATCATAAACAAAACGATCCGTGAATTTTGGCAAATTTTCTCCAGAAGTATTTTCAAAAAGAAAGAGGCCATCATTGGCACCTGCCCATATTCTATTTTCATTGTCTACCAATAAGGCAACAAAATTTCCGTCATACAGCTTCCGAAGTTTTTCACCCTGACCTTTGACCTGACAATAAATACCTAGGCCAGTGGCTACAAATAGCCTACCAGTGGCATCTTCCTCAACGTCCCGAACGGCAACATTAGGTAGCCCAAGGTCTTTGGTTATGCTCCCGAAATAATCCCTGCCTTCTGCATCCTTTGACAATTTAAACAAACCTGAAGCGCCGCCCACCAATAATTGACCATTTTTATCTTCATAAATAGTATGTACCATGGTTCCGTCCCATCCAGCAATAAAAGGAGCCTGTTCCGAGTTATAATGTTGAAAAACAAGTTCATTGGATGTAGACGAAAGGTCGGTCATATCCAACCCATTCCGAGTACCCAGCCATAATCGTTTTTTACTGTCCAAATAAACATTGGTTATATGATCACTGGACAAACTGTTACTATCTCCATCCTTGTGCCTGTAATGGGTGAATTTACCTGTGGTAGCATTGAAAAAATTTAAGCCACTACCTGTTGTGCCTATCCAAAGGTTACCATCTTCATCACCAACAATGTCATATATTAAATTGCTATTGATGCTACCTGGTTTGTCATTGTCCGGATTGTACACGGTAAAACTATATCCATCATACTTATTAAGTCCGTCATGGGTTCCAAACCACATGTATCCAAATTTGTCCTGATAGATATCATTGACGTCGCTTTGGGAGAGACCATCTTTGGTGGTAATATGCTTAAAATCGATTATTTCTTGGGCGAACCCTATAACAGAGGATATTAGAAATACAGATGTCCAAAAACTTATAAGCCAGTTGATATGGTATATTTTGAATTTCATACAATTAAACTACGATTTCTTAATGAAAACGATCCAAGAACCTGTGACTAATTTGTCCAAACAGCCCCAAATAAAGGTGATTTTAACATCCATTGTGAAATTCTAAAGATCGGCATCCCATTTGTTTTTTAATGACCTATCATTGTAAACTTGAAGCCATTAATTTCCAAAATTACAGCAAATAACCCTTTTGTTCTACAACAAATGGTTTCGAGGCTATATCAAATGATTGAATGCTATACTTGGCTATGAGGAATAAATGCCCCATATCAGATGGTGAAGCAGGAACTGAGGCTATCTTATTCGAGTTGTAGTTTTACTCGATAATCGAGATTAAAACCTGCTTGCCGGCAGGTGCTCCGACGTTTGCCTTGCCCGATTCCGTTCAGGTGGGCTTGCCCCGAGTAGTTTCACCTTTTTTACTATAACTAAAAACCCCCAACAAAATGTTGAGGGCTTGGCTATATCATTGGGCTACAATTAATAGAACCTGCTGTAGTCCGATCTTCTTCGTTCTTTAAACCTGGAAATATCAAAGACCAAAAATAATTCCAACGAATTGGGAATATATTGCTTGGCCTCACCACCAAAGGGCAATCTATAGTTTAATCCAAATTCAAATGTTTCCAAGGTAAGGCTTGTGGCAAAACCTATTTCGGAAAAAGAGGCATTTTCCAAATAGCTGAGATGTTCATTTATGCCAATACTAAAGTTGCCCAGGGTAACATCCTGATAGAAATCCAATCTAGTATTTGGGCCTTGTATAGTCACTGCATTAAATAAGTATAAATAGGAATGTTCCGGCAATTTGGCCTGTCCGTATTTATTAATATCCATTTCATATCCAAACTGCCCGGATATCAGCATGTTTAAATTTACATTATTCTCGCTTTGTTTGGATGATATTCTTAGCTGATTCAAATGTTTTAGGGAGAGCCCAAAAAGGGTATTGATATCGTTATGGATCAAAACGGATGCACCCATATCCAAATAGCCAACATTTTCAGAGGCTGTAATGGGATCTATGGTATTGGCACTAATTTGCCCGGTAAATATGTTTATTTGATCCTGAAAGGTAAGATTGTTAAAATCGTACCTGTAATTGCTATAGGCCGCAGTAATTCCGGGATATACGATCCAATCGTTCTTTAAAACCAATTTGTACATATAGCTCAATGCCGCAGAAGTATAATTAAACCCTGAATTGTTCAGGTTATTATTGAACAGATCTACGCCCAGTTGAAAATTGTATTCTTCAAAGGCCGTTGAGCCAAAGGCATATTTGTGCTGGGATTGGTTTCCTTGACTTTGACTGGCAAATTCGGCCAAGACCCCTATCCTAGTCTTATCCTTAAAAGCATGAAAACTGGGGTTTAAGGAAGCCGGAACCTTGCTTAGGTTGTTCACAAATTTTTCCTGAGCGTTCGCCCCCAACGTAATAAAAACAATTAGTAGGGTTATTAGATTAAGTTTCTTCATCTCTATCTTAATATTGAGGCTTCGCCAGTTTTGGTTATTTGGTTGTTGTCTTTCGTTGTTCCTACAAACAGATATCTGAAGGAAGTGTTTTTATAAGGTTTTCCCGAACTATAATTGCCGTTCCAACCCCAATTTACGGGCATGGAATCAAAGTCATAGGCCACGCTATACACCAATGAGCCCCACATATCATAAATCTGAAAGGTAAACGAGGCCATCCCGGTAAATTCGCCCTGGAAGTAATCGTTTATTCCATCCGCATTGGCAGAGAATACATTAGGGAACATTACGTCATAACCGTTACCTACCTGCACATCTTGTTGTACCGTTTTACTACAGCCCTCCTCATTATATAAAGTTAGGGTGGTAGTAAAAATACCAGGATAACTATATTTATGCACGGTCATAATACCGTCCACATCCGGATCAATGTTAATTATGGGACTTCCATCTCCAAAATCCCACGAAGCATTGCCATATCCTGCCTCACTAGTTATACTGAATCGAATATCCTCCTTGGCCATCAATAGGCCTGTAATTTCATATTCGTCCGAGGTATATGCAAATGTCGGATCCGTTACCCCTGCACTGATAGGCATGGTAATTCCACATCCTTGATCATTTACTACATTAAGGGTAGCGTTATCCAACGGATTTCCAATTTGAACAGAGTAAGTATTGGTACCTGTTTTTACGGATGGCACAAGGGCACCTTCATAGTAAAAACTTAAATCTCCAGGTTGACTATTGAAAACCGATACCGAAATACTTCCGGGATTGCCCAAACAAAGTGACTGATCCAGAAAAGGTCCGTCTAGGAGCTGAAGTGATTCCGCTTTATTAATGGTAATAATTTCCTGATAATAATAGGCTGGATCAGCATTGGTACAACCATTTATATTACTTGTAATGGTAAGTCGCAATCTTCCTTCCTCCAATCCGTTCAATTGTGTTACGTTTTGTCCAAAAGGAGTAAACACAGGATCGGGATTATTGGCTGTTCCGGCTGTTTCTTTTTCCCAAACAATATTATACGGTCTAAGGCCACCACTTACCGTAATGGAAATAGCTCCATCGTTGGTAGCACCACAGCTTACCGGGGTGATGGACTTGACTACGGATATAGGACTGTATGTTGTGCTAAAGGTAAATTCAATTTCTTCTGATGAACAGTCGTTGCTGTCGGTAATCGTCAACCAATAAGAACCTGGCACCGCATCAAAACTGGTAATGTCCTGGGCCACAAAATTATTGGGACCTCTCCAGTCATAAAAGTAATACGGGTTGTTATTTCCATCCATAAACGGCTTTCCACCAGAAATCAAATTGGTATTCAAACTAAAGGCGTAATCTGTTTCACATGGCGCAAGAGTATAGGATTTGGCACCGGTATAATCCATGGCCTCATAACTATCCATGGTAAACGTTTCTACAACACATTGGTTGGCATCGGTTACCTCTATAACATGACTGTTATTGGAAAGCGAGCTTATTGTGGTTTGGGTATTGGTAAATATTACAGGAGTTCCACCGTCCAAAGTATACTGAAAAGGTGATGTACCTCCCTGAACCCTAAAAGTAAAATCCCTTCCGGTACTGGCATCCACACAAGTGGTACTGCCACTAGTTACCTCTGTGGCACTAAATACGGTGGGAGCCGTAATAACAAACGTCTGTCTAACGGTACATGGTGTATTGGCATCGCTATTGGTATCAATAATTACCACTTCGTAGCTACCTCCACCCAGATTGGTAAGACTGGTGTTGTTGGTAGAATAACTTGTTCCGTTTTTGTACCAGTTTATTTGTAATTGGCTGCTAGGGTCAGAACTTATCTGTATGCTAATTTCAGCATTGGCATCACCGGCACATTGCAACTGCTGGTTGATTACCTGAACGCTACTGATTTCCAATTGAGCTTTTGAAGCCACATTCGCAGTATAGGTTGTTGAACAACCAAGCTGGTCCGTTACGGATAGTACATATACCCCAGGTGCCAAGTTGGTAATATTTTCTGTGGTAAAATTGGCATTATTGGGACCTGTCCAACTAAAATTATAGGGCGGATACCCACCTGTAACTGTTGTAGCTCCAATGTTTAAACTAATGCTACCATCATTTTGACCATAGCAAGTGGCATTATCCACTACTACGGATGCCTGATCAAATTGTAGCCCCATGGGCAAGGTTACTGATTGCGATTGCTGTATTCCACAAGAGGCATCCTGTACACTTATGTTGTAAGTAGCTCCACCAGTTAAATTGGTGTAGGTAATATTCGGATTATTGGATGTCTGTACCAATGTTGTACCGTTGGGCCTTGTAAGCGTAAAGGTGAAAGGCGCAATGCCTCCAGTGCTATAGGCTGTAATGGCCGTATTACAGGTATCCCCAATATTCAAGGTCAATACCTCGGGTTCCGATACTATAAACGGTGACGATGTGGTTCCGCAGAATTCATTGTACACTGTTAATTGGTAGGCTCCAGCTGTAAGATTGCTTATGCTCAAAGTAGAAGCCGTAAAGCTGTTATCCCCAATTTTGGACCAAACATAAGTATTGGCCACGGAATTAGGTTGTGTTACTACATTGGTGGCACTGGCATTTGGATCACTTCCAGTACTTACATATGCCGTAAATCCAATCCCCGCAACCTTGGCGGTCAAGGTAATTTCATGGAAATTGTTTGCTGCTATGGCCGGACTTAAGTTAGCGCCGGTTGCAGCATTTATTTTTTGGGCAAGGGCAGCAGCTACCTCATTATTGTCCTGCGGCTGATTAATGCCGTTCAAAGTAACTTGGTGATCATAGACCTTACTGTCGATAATGATACTATATGTATTGCCTAAAGTTGGAGTGCCGAAAAGCGAAATTGTATTGATTTGCTTCTGGGCCGTATTACCTCCAGTGATTCTTCCGTTAGGTATTACAATACTTCCATCATTGCCTCCATTACAGCTTACATTGGTGATGTCGTTGTCAATGATGGCATCATTGTCTATAATGGCATAAGGGATTACAGTTACAATTTTCGGCGAAGTTTCCTCCGCACAGGCCACACCGTTCAATGTACTGGTAACTATTCTTTTAAAGTAGGTAGAAGTAGTAAGGGTACTTGGCGGGGTATAATTTGGCTGGGTGGCACCGGCAACGGCAGTATAAGTTTGATTGTCCGGGGAAGACCACCACTGGTATGTCAACACACCTGCACCAGTGGCCGATTCCTGTTCCACAATGGCCAAAGGCTGACTTCCCTCGCATACCGATTGATTGTCCGTTATTTTTCCTGCATAAACCGAGTTTAAAGTCACTTTTACTGCGTTGGATTCTACAACACAAGTCTGGTCTACCAAACTGGTTCTGGTAATAGTCCGCTTATAATACATAGTAGTTGTTGGGACCGGAGGTGTATAGGAAGCAGAATGCACAGCGATATCTGTCCAGGTCGTGCCATTTGGCGAGGAATACCAGTCATAGGTTTGGTCCACAAAGGTGCTGCCACCGGTTACGGTCAAGGATCCCGGTACAACCCCTTCACAAATGGTTTGATCGTTTACTAGGGTTCCGGGCAATAATTGTTCAGTAACCTGTACAACAATAGTATTACTGTCTTCCGTACAAACCACACTGTTAAGGGTGGAAGATGTTGTCCTCTTAAAATAGGTCGTTGGATAATTACCTGCCTGTGGGTCATAAGTGCTGTTTACGGCTCCATTGATCATGCCCCAGTTACTGTTATCCACAGAAGAGTACCATTGATATTTTAATACTCCCTCTGCAGTTCCATCTACGGTATTTCCCAGGATAGCCGGATCTTCCCCGTAGCATATTTTTTGATTGCCTGAAATAGTACCAGCGTCCACATCATTGACAAAAATTCTAATTACATTACTCGGAGTATAGGATAGCTCGCAGGGAATACCGTCGACAGTAGCTAGGTAATCCCTCCTATAATATTTATCATCGGTAAAGGCCGTTCCGGGGGTATAGGTTTCACTGGTTGCTCCTATAATTTCAGTAAAGGTAGATCCATCATTGGATTCGTACCATCTAAAAGCCAAATAAGGCAATCCTTCTATGGCGCTGGGGTTGCCAAGGGTCGGGGCCATGGTATTATAACAGATGGTAATATTGTTGCCAATATTGTCCGCTTGTGGCACCAAAACCGTTACGGGGTTGCTGTCCACTACACATTCCACCCCGGAAATATCCGTGCTTGTGGTAGTTCTAATATAGGTTGTTGTATTTATGATATTGGTCGGGTCGTAACTAGTGCCGGTAGCACCAACAATCGCTACGCCATTGGCATACCATTGGTAGGTTAAGGTCTGTCCTGTAGAAGGGGTCAACTCTTGAATTAAGCTAGGATCATCCCCGCTACAAACTACCTCTTCATTGGTTCCATTGCTACCGTTCGCATGGGTTGTACCTATAGTACCTCCCGTGGCATTTCCACCGTTTATGATTTCCAGAACGTTACTGGTTACCGTACAGGATAGACCATTTAAGGTAGAAGTGGTAATTCTTCTATAGTAATTATCCTGTGTTACCGAAGGCGGGTCATAAGTAGCTGCGGTAGCTCCTGCAATGTCTGAATATGAAACATTATCATTGGAAATCTGCCATTGGTAGCTTACAGTTCCTGAGGCAATCAATTGAAAATTAGTGCTAAAAGCCTGTGGATCTCCACCATTACATACTTCCGTACTTCCGGTTGCCCCGGAAGAAAAAGTGACTCTATGGCTGGGTCCATTGTCAAATTTATTAACGTAGATTATAACCGGAGTGGTTATGGCTTCGCAAGTGACGCTTTGCAATGTTGAAATAGCCTTTCTTCTATAGTAGGTTTGTAGATCCCCATTGTTTACTGGGGTATAGGTAGCTTGATTTGTATTGGCAATATCGGCCCAAGTGCTCCCATCTGGAGAACTCTGCCATGTATAGCTTATAGCACCGTTGGAACTTGCATCGGCGGAACTGGTAATCGGTGCCACAAGGCTAGAACCACAGACGGTTTGGGTTTGTGAAATAGACCCTTCGTTCAAGGTGATTAGGGTAACCAAGGTTGGAAGACTTGAGGCCTCACAAGTATTACCGTTATTAGTGTTGGTAACGTTTCTCCTAAAATAGGTCGATGTTGCCAATCCTATGGAAAAACTTAGGCTTTCACCAGTTTCCCCGCTCATCACGGTGTAATTGACATTATCGGTGGACGAATACCATTGAAAATTAATCCCTGTACCTGCAGGCGTACCGTTGGAAACTGTAATGGTTGATGGGGTATCACCTTCACAAATGGCTTGGTCCGCAGACCCTTCCCCTCCAGAAATGGCTCCGGCTACAGTGATAGTAACTTCATTGGTGTATCCAGTACACACCTTACCGTTTAAGGTGGTGGTGTTCAATCGTCTATATTTGGTAGACGTTGCCAGTACGCCAGGGGTATAAGTAGACCCTGTGGCGGAAGCTATCGGGCTCCAGCTTACCCCATTGTCGGTGGAGGATTCCCATGCATAGGTTAGATTGCCGGCGGCGGTCGTATTTGCTATATTAATAATGGTGCTGGGGGCTTGTCCTGCACAAACATTCTGATCATTGCCAATTGTGCCTACATTTAGGCTGTTTACAAAAACAGTGCTTACAGTAGAATTTTGTAAACATACTTTGGCATTATTGGAAACTATGGTTTGTCTTCTATATCTTGTAGTAACAGATGGTGCCCCGGCAAAATTATATACTGCATTGGTTTCCCCGCTAATATTAGTAAAACTCCCTGTGGTTGCCGATTGCCATTGGTAGCTAATGTTGGGACCTGCTGCTGTGGCATTGTTAATATTTATTGCATTGGGTGTTTCCCCTGCACAAATAGTCTGGTCGGCACTTGCCGTTCCTCCGTTAATTTGACCAAGAACAGTGATTTCTATTTCATTGGTATAGTCCGAACATGTGTAACTATTTAGAAGTATGTTGTCCTCTCTTCTAAAGGTCGTGGTCTGTGTTAGGGCACTTGGCTGGTAGTCCGCATTATTGGCTCCAGAAATTGCGGCCCATGAACTTCCATCAAATCGCTCCCATTGGTATGAAATTGTACCTGTACCCGAAGCATTGGTATCCGATGCTATGGCACTTGGAGCTTCATTGTAACAAACAGTTTCAGCGCCCGTAATACTTCCTACCGCAAAATTGGTATAAGTTATGGTAGCCACTGTACTAACACCTTGGCAACTTGCACCGGAAACGGTGGTAACTCTTCTAAATTGTTCTACTCCAGGATTTAGGTTGGCACTGGCGTTGTAATTGCTCTGCGTGGCGCCACTTATGTTTAGCCAGTTACTGCCATCGTATTTCTGCCATTGATAGGTTCCATTGTTTTCGCCATTGTTTATCGTCAACAATTGTAATTCGCTTAATGAACATATATTTTGATTGGTGGCCGTACCTCCCAATACGGCGGAATTTACAATTATGGAAACCGCCGGGGTTTCCTTAAAACAACTAAATCCGTTCAAAACATTGGTAACCCTTCTTTTGAAAGAAGTGGTTTTGGTTAAAGCGCTAGGTTGATAAAAATTATCGGTTGCTCCGGGAATTATATCCCAAGGACCTGAATCGTTTTTGTACCATTGGTAGGTTGTGGTTCCAGCAGGGGTGACTGCCACATCCCCAGCGGTGCTTAATTGCTCCGGAATTTGGGTGGCACAAACGTTTTGGCCTGTTCCTTCTGTTATGCTACCGGCATATAATTCATTTACGGTAATAGTTGCTACCGTGCTGATTTGTGTACATGTTTCCCCATTTAGAGTAAATGTAGTTGCACGTCGGTACCTGCTTACTCCATTTGGGAAGGATGGCTTATCTACCACCAATATTTCGGTGTTGGAATTTGCAATGGCCGTCCAGGTTCCGTTAACATCTTTTTCCCATTCAAAGGTTCTGGTTTGGGTGATATTGGAACCTGTAATACTTATGTTCTGTACATCGTTGATGGCACAAACCTGTTGATTAACCCCTGTGCCTCCAGTAAGAGCGGTGAAAGCTACGTTGGCAAGGGTTTGATTATCGGCAAGTCCGTTCACCATATTGGTATTACCTCCCAATACATATTTTAGGTTGCCGTCTGTCGTTGTTGAATTTGGTATAAGTTGAATCCTTACATTTTCTATGGTAAATACATCCAAGGAACCTTGGGCGTTGGTGGTCATGGTAACTTCCAATCTGGAGGGATTACCAGGGTCTTGGGCTACGGATGCGCTGGTAATATCGGTACCTGCCTCGGTAAATGCGGTTGCCCTGATTTCAAAATTGGAGGGAGCTACAATGTAGAAGGTGAAGGTACCCGTGCCGAAATCGGTGGCCAGGGTTTCTGATAGTACTAGGTTTCCAAGATTAAGTTCGGTCTGTGGTAGGTTGCTGCCACAGGAATTGAAATTGGTGTTCTGCACACTGGTAGTAACCTGAGCGGTACTAAACCAAGCATTAAAACTAAACAACAAGATTAGCAGCAGTAGTTTTTTGGTCGATTTTATCATGATTTTGCCCCTTTATTTTATAATCGAAGTGAAATAATACTTCATTTATCCACTTTGTAGGAAAGACCCTATAACGAGGTTGTGCTGGGATATATTGCGGTTATTAATAGGTATTAGAGCCCTTAATAACGGTTTTGTTGTGAAACTGCATTTAACTGTGGTGAAACGCAATTCCCGTCGATCAGCTATGTGAAAAATTAGCCCTGAAATCCAATTGCAAAAAGGCTGATTTAAATTCCTTCAATTAGCGACAAAGAATCGGCTGATTGGCCACATATTTTGCTTGAACGGGCTTGTTTTTGTCAAAAATTATTGAGTTCAAAATAGAGTATTTTGATTGCCAAGCCTGGGATATTTTTGTTTTGTATGTGAGGTGTTTCAAAACAGGAAATAAGGGAGTTTGTTATAAACTGGCATTTGCGCGTTTTGACGATGCTAAAAATGAATAGTACATCAATTTAAAACTGATTGTTCTTCTTCTTAATTTAGGTCATGAATAACTAATGGGAATGACTGATACTTCAAGACTTTCGATGTATCATAATATTTGTAGTTTCATTTTTTCGAATCCCGATTTGGGAGCGGCACAAACAGGACAGCAATAATCCCCACTGAGGTCTGCAAATGGAGTTCCAACGGCGACCTGCGATTTGGCATCACCATAGGTCTCATCATAAACGGTGAAACAGGAACTACATTGATACACTTCCTTTAATATGTCCACATTCGTATTCTTCGGAGCTTCCTTTTTGGGCACAGCCCGCCCCAGTTGATCGAAATAATTTTTACTAAGTTCCATTAACAGACCCGGTAGCTCTATCTTGTCCACGTCTTGGGCATACGCTTGGTATTCCTGAGTATTGGGGTCAAAATTTTTAAAGTGTAAAACATTGTATGTGGGCCTTACTGCAAAGCCTTTCACTATAGTGGGTTGGGTGTTCTTTTCAATGATAACAGATGAGAAATGGGTTCGTTTCCCCGATTCATTACTGATTCCAAAGGTTAATCCATAAGTACTGATGTCGTTTTGGTCAAAACTCAACACCAAGAATTTTTTCAGCTCCAATGCCTCCATATCATCCACAGGTAGATGCCAGTTCATTTCCAATTGTGAATGTCTAATGTTAATACCCTTTTGTCCCAAAAAACGTTCCAGTTCTGGCCTGCTGGAGCTTTTAATACCTTTGATAATAAACGATTTCCATGGCGTGATGCATATTTTCCCTATGCTGTTGTCCAAACAAAAGCTACATAATTTTTTAAGAAAATCAAGATCATATCTATTGTTTCGCCAATAAAGTCCTAGCCAGTATTGATCCAGCCCCATTCTGTTCATTCCTTCATAATAAGGAAATTTAATGTAGGGAACCACCAGCTCCCGTTCTATTGTTCTGTTATTGGCATCCAATTTTTTATTAAGTATAAAAAATAGTTCATCAATGTCCGCGATGTCCTTGTAAATATCCTCAATGGCCTTGGCTACAGTGTTTATGTCCCAACTGTAAATAAGCACAGGGTAGTATACGGATTTGCTCCAGTGCGGAAGTTTAATGTTCAGGTACCAATAATCCTCACTATCCGAAGCAATAAAGTTAAGGTTGCCATTAAAAATAGGAACCAAACGTTGCTTGGGGTCGGTGATGTTGATCTTTAATTTGGGCAGATAATCAAAACCCTCCAAAATGTATAAATAAGTGGATCCCTTGAGCCAGTTGGTCATATCAAAAATATCTGCTGACACATAGGAAGTTACTATATTTTGGTAACTTCTATCGCTAACAATATCGGTGTTGAATTTTGATATTTGTTCCAATTGTTCCTCCTTGGCATTTTGCAAAGGGAACAACAAATCTTGCCGCGATCCAAAAAATACTTCTTTCAGCCCCCCTGCTTCCAACATGGCAATGATATCCTTTAATTCCCCGGGAGAAGTAACTCCTCCCTTGATCAATATTCGGTGTAAATCATCATTCATAACACTATTTTTTATGTGGTAACTGTTTGTAACTGTTTGCGCAAAATATCCTGTATTTCCGGTTTGCAACTTCCACAGCCAAGTCCTGCACCAGTCTCCGAACACAGTTTGGAGAATTCTTCACACCCTCCATTAATGGTTTCAATAAGATTGCCCTCCCCTACTTGACTGCAAGAACAAACCAATTTTCCTTTCAAGGGCACAGAATTTGATTGCCCCCTTAACAATTCGTTCCGCTTCTCAGATAGTTCAATTTCCTCTTCTATAAGTCTTTTAAATTCGGCAAACTCGTTTTTATCCCCCATTAAGATGGCCCCTTTTAGGGTGTCATCTTTTACGATGCATTTTTTATAATATTTCTTGCTGACGTCCATTAGGATAATCTCTTCATAACTATTGTCGTCTACGGGAGCATTCACCATTCCCAGACTACAGAGGTCCAAGTTTTCAAACTTTAATATGTTCATAAGGATAGATCCATTGTAGATACTGCTAAAATCGCCCAAGATGTATTTTGCGGCTGTATCTGCCTGTTGTTCGGCTGCAGAAGTAATTCCAAAAAGGGCATTTCTAAATTCCGCAATCTCCCCAAGGGCAAAAATATTGGGATCACTAGTTTGCAAATATTCATTAACTACCACTCCTCTGCCGGTCTTGAGTTCGGAATGTTTACCCAATTCAATATTGGGACGGGTACCAATAGCATAGACTATGGCGTTGCACTTTAAAGTCCTACCGGTTTTTAAGGTAATCGAAAGCGTATTCGTGTCATCCCTTTCCTCGAATACAGTACTTACCTCATTATCAAAATAAACCTTGATTCCCCTATCATTGACATCCTCTGCCAATAGTCGACTTGCAATCCTATCCAACTGTCTTTCCATTAACCTTGGGGCACGTTGAATAATACTGATATTGACATTTCTGTTCTTAAGCGCCGCTGCCAGCTCCAGCCCCAAAAGTCCTCCTCCAACAATAACCACATGTTGTTCCTCGGCAGGAAGGCCGGTGGCCCCTAAATATTTACGTAATTTATCGGCATCCCCTCGTTCTCTCATCGTAAAACGGCCCGGCATGTTTATTTGCACCTCACTAGGAACAAAGGCCCTACTACCAGTGGCCATTATTAGGATATCATAGGCATGTTCAAAACCATTGTCGTCCATGACCGTTTTATTTTTCCTATCAATTTGGGTTACCCCTAGGCCAGAATGTAGGGTAACATTTAATTTCTCAAGTTCCCCTTTTTTTAATTTTTCCAATGCTTCCCAAGAAAGCTCCTCGCTAACATATTCTGGGAGTAATACCCTATTATAGAAGGGATCCTTTTCCTTGGAAAAAACGTGAAGTTCATCTGTTTCATTCTTCTCCCTATAGGTCTGGATAAATCTATAGGCAGCAGCTCCTGCACCGATAATTAGAATCTTCTGTTTCGGCTTTACATATTTTGCCACTTCCACGGCACAATATTTAAAATCAGGTTCTTTGGACACGGGATCTACCAGATCATTGGTCAAATTATTGGCCCTTCCAAAGTCGTTATTGAGCACCTTGCCCCAATGCATTGGAAGGAAGACTACTTTCTCGCGTATATCAAAATTCACCTTCACTTTAACCCGGACCGTTCCTCTCCTACTTTTTATCACGGCTATATCTCCATCCTTTAATTTTCGCAAATAGGCATCCACTTTGTTCATTTCCAAATAGGGATCCGGAATATGGGTAAGCAGACGTTTTACCTTTCCGGTTTTTGTGCGGGTATGCCATTGGTCCCTCACCCTCCCGGTATTGAGAATCAATGGATATTCGGGGGTTGTTGTTTCGGACTTGTTGTAAAGTGCTGTAGGGGCATTGAAGTGCGATTTTTTATCGTTGGTAAAGAATTGATGATCCGTAAACAACCTGGGGGTACCCTTGTGTGTAGTGTGGGGTACTGGCCATTGGAAGCTACCCTCTGTCTTCAATCGATCATGGGACAGGCCGGATATATCTATTTCGGTGCCCTTTGTTAAAAGGCAATGTTCATCGTATACTTCACTTGCATTCTTATAGTCAAATCCATGATACCCCATTTTTTGGGCGAACTTCCATAAAATTTCTGCGTCCGGTAAAGCCTCTCCTGGCGCATCGATGACTTTGGGAAGATAACTTATCCGTCTTTCGGAATTGGTCATAGTCCCTTCCTTTTCCAACCAGCCTGCGGCCGGTAAGAGCAGGTCGGCAAACTTGGTCGTCTCCGAATTGTGCGAAATATCCTGAACTACCACAAAATTGGCATTTTTTAGTGCCTTTTCAGCTTTGTGTACATTGGGCATGCTCACGACGGGATTGGTGCAGATTATCCATACGGCCTTCATTTTTCCACTTTCCAGAGCGTCGAACATCTCAGTGGCGGTATAGCCGGGCTCGGATTTTATTTCTTTTCCACCCCAAAAATCCGACACTTGCTTGCGGTGTTTGGGATTGCCCAACTCCCTATGGGCTGCGAGTAAGCTGGCCATACCCCCTACTTCCCTTCCACCCATGGCGTTGGGCTGCCCGGTAAGCGAAAATGGTCCTGCCCCAGGTTTTCCGATCTGCCCGGTGAGCAGTGACAGATTCATTAATGCCACGTTTTTGGAAACACCAATGACACTTTGGTTGAGCCCCATAGTCCACATACTTATAAAAGCATTGGCGTTGCCTATATACATGGCCGCCTTCTTGATGTCCTCTACAGGAATTCCACAAAGTTCGGCAGCCTTTTTCATCGAAAGTTGAAAGGCGCTCTCTTTAACCGCATCGAAATTTACGGTATGCTTTTTAATGAAGTTTCTGTCTATTTTTTTCTTTTCAATCAACCAGCGGGCTATGGCATTGAAAAGAATTACATCCGTTCCCGGTAAAATTTGTAAATGAAGATCCGCCGCGGCACAGGTCTGTGTTTTCCTAGGGTCTACCACTATTATTTTTACGTCCGGATTGTTCTCCTTGTGATTTTCTATTCGTCTGAATAGGATGGGATGACACCAGGCTGGATTTGCCCCTGCGATGAGAAAGCAATCCGAAAGCTCTATATCTTCATAAGAAATGGGCACAGAATCCTCGCCCAACATTTTTTTATAACCCACAACGGCAGAACTCATGCAGAGCCTGGAATTGGTATCTATATTATTGGTGCCAATAAAGCCTTTGGTCAATTTATTAACCAAATAATACTCTTCGGTAAGACACTGACCGGAAACATAAAAGCCAACACTATCCGGACCATGTTTTTCTATAATGCTTTTAAATACGGCTGCTGCCCTGTCAAATGCCGTATCCCAAGAAACTCTTTGTAAAGGGTGATTTCTGCTCCATCTCATTTCCGGATATAAGATCCGGTCACTAACATCCTGGGCCACGTAATTAAGATTCTTCCCTTTGGAACATAACATACCTTTGTTAACGGGATAAACTTGATCTCCTTCAACACTAATATTGCCCTTAGAGTCTTGTTCCACCACAATGCCACACCCAACGCCACAGTAGGAGCAAATAGTTTTATGTTCGTTCTTTTTCTGCATAAAATCCTTGTATTAAAAGAAACCAATTAAATATGATCTAAAATTACCAAATTAAGTATAAATACGTAGTAATTTATTGATAATAGTTGGGCAGAATATTGACGAAAAGACAATAAAATTGCTTTTTCATTGGATATTACAGAATATATATATGCCTAGAACGACTTAATTATACTGTAAGTCAATAAAAAATAGCTATTTAGGTAGATTAGACCAGTTTATACTCCTGAGCTTTTTTGGCAAGATCCATAAGATTATTTACGCCCATTTTTCGCATTAAATTAAAGCGATGGGTTTCAATGGTACGTTTGCTTTTTTGAAGTTTTTCAGAAATTTGCTTGTTGGTAAGCCCGGAAAGGACAAGTTCCAAAATTTGTAATTCCTTACTGGTGATCCCAAAGGAGTTATTTCCGTTTTTTGAGGGAAGCTTGCTTTCCTGTTTTGTCTGTCCCTGATTCAACAGATTGTTTACCAAAACATTGGAAATATCACCACTGAAATATTTACCACCTTGTTCAACTGTGGAAATGGCCTTAAGAAACTCGGTTTTTCCGGTATCCTTCAATAAATAACCACTGGCTCCTGCGTTAACGGATTTTAGGATATACTCCTCAGAATCGTGCATGGAAAGTATAATAGATTTGGTGGTTGAAGAATGTTTTTTGAGTTCCTCTACTGCTTCTATACCATTCATTTCGGGCATTCGGATATCGATGATCAAGAGATCGGGTTTTTTATCCAATACCATTTGAACGGCCTCCTTACCATTGGAGACCTCCCCAATGACTTCATAATTGGCATCTTCTTCCAATAATGCCCTAATACCATCCCTTACCAGGGAATGGTCATCGGCCAATACAATACGCGTCGTTTTATCCACAATAATCTGTTCTTTACAAACAAATATAGGATAAAATTAAAACTAAGTATTCATACGGTGAAAATAGATGTTGCAATTTTGAATGTAAACCTCAATCACAAAGGCATTTTACATATGGTTTGTTATGGAGCCGCATTTTGGTTAAGAGTCTTTTAATGAAGATTTACAGTGGTGGGTATTAAATCAAAAACCCCGACAATTTCGGGGCTTTGATGATCATTGGTCTATTTGGAAGTATTCAAAAATTTGGGTTTGATGACCAACATGGCCCATGCCCAGTTTTGGCTACTGGCGGCAGCATCCTCAGTGATACCCTTTAATTCATACATGCCATCATTGGCAAACATTTGGGAATAACCCAGTTGTAGGGAATAACCGTTGAATGCCTGCGAAAAAACAAGATCCAATTCTGTCCCCAACGATTTTTCCCCACTGGGCAATTCTTGTTCTCCACTAAAGTTAAGTGCCTTGACCATTAAGCTAGATTTCTCCCCAAGTTTGAAATTGGCACTCACATGAACATCGAACAATCCAACTGAATTGGCATGATTTCCTACGTAGAAATAATCCATAAATCCATTGAATTTATGATTGGTGCCGTAAAGGGGGAAAAAGGCTTCCATTTTATCCCCAGTACTGGTATCGTTGCCACTTATCATTTCCAATCCCGCCCCTAGGGCAACTTTGGCGGAGGCCTTGTATTTAAAATCAAGTCCCAACAAATAGGCGCCACCTACATCAACTGCACCTTGTCTTTCCCCAGTTTGAATAAAAGCGTTCAAAGCAGCCCCGAAACTTCCCTTTTTATAATCTAAATGTGTGCCTAGGGTCTGTAAATTGCTTATACCGTCAGGCGTTGTGCCATCAACTTCAAAATTCTGGAAGCCATTGTTCAACATCAAAAGACTTCCGTTAAGATTTTTCCAACCTTGTTTTAGGTATAGGTATTGCATTGTTTTATAGGAGAAGAACCCAGTAGTGTTATAGGCATTCCCAACCGATTGAAAGCCACTTGGGTTATCATAGTCTTGACTAAATGCCAAGCCAAGATCCAACTGAAAACTCCCTATGGCGTATTTTAAAATTGCGGCATCGTGATTACGTCCCTGTTGTGTCCAGCCAACACTGCCCATTATTCGCTGATCGTCGTAGTCCAAGGTCTGTCTTCCCAATTTGGCGGAAAAATTACTTCCCAAATTTATATCTGCCCAGGCCTCGAAAACGGCGAAGGAATTATTCTCATCATCTGGTAGAAGCTGTCTGTTTTCGCCCCATACCATGACGTCTTGAAGGCTTAGGTAAAAGGTATACGCATCAATGACATAGCCAGCATTTAATCGCATACGGGTTGAAACCCCAAAACCGGCATCTGCATCATCGGCAATTATACTGCCAAAACCGTGACGTAATTCGGTTCGAGGTCTAAATTCTCCATCCAAAGTAAACTGTGCTCTGGCAATTGATCCATAAAGGGATATTAGGGTAAATAAAATATATATTGGTTTCATCTGTAGATAGGTATTTATTAGTTTAGGAGTAGAACCAGTAAACATAAGAATAAAATTGCCATTAATCGTCCAGGTTCCTGTAAAGAATTATTGTTTCCTGTGTCGTATTTTGATCAGAATTACGGAATGAAATAATCGCAAATATCCATTCCGTATTCTGTTTTAAATTTCAGTGGTTTTTCGGGTTAAAGTGCCACAATGGGCACAGCAGATAATTCCCATTTATTTATCGACTCCTGATAATATAAGCTCTGCCTTAGTTTCTTCAATAACAGCCATTTCATCGGCCGTAGCAAACTTAATAGCTAGGGATAGAAGGGCTGCTAATACTATAAATCCTCCTATTACAAAAAATCCGCTGGATACTGCAGAAGCGGCAGCGGTAGTCTGGGCAGCCTTTACAGCCTGCTCGCCCAATTCGCTGTTGGCGGCTATGGCAGCACTTTCGGCCACGGCCGATTTGGATTTTAATAACATGGCGGCCAAAAAGGCTCCAACGTTTCCTCCTGCCCCAACAATTCCGGAAATAGATCCTATTGCCTTCTTGTTAATAAAGGGCACAACTGAGAAAGTGGCGCCTTCTGCCATTTGTACGGTAAGACTAAAAGCTATCAAAAATATCATGCCAAATACCAGACTGGTGGTCACTGAAAAGATGGAAAGCATTAGGCCCTCCGTAGCCAAAATCAAGGCAAGAAAAATTACCCTACCACGTAATCCTCGTAATTTGCCGAATAGATCGCCGAAATAGCCCCCTAATGTCCGGGCAAAAATATTCATAAGGGCAAACGACAATACCAAATTTCCTGCCGTAGAACGATCCAGGCCAAATCTATTCTGAAGATAATCGTCCATGGTACCATACACTGTTAATTCTATTCCAAAACAAGCCGCGTAAACTAGAAACAAGATCCAGACCCTGTAATCCTTTAATGTGCTCAAGAAGGATACTTCATCTTTCTTTAAATTAGGCATTTTACCTGCCAGCTTCAATTCTTTAAAATTGCCTTCAGGCGTATCCCTGGTAAAGAAGTAATATATAAGTCCCATTGAGAAGCAAATAACCCCGGCAATTACCATAGAATATCTCCAGGCAACTTCATCCGCAATTCCAAAACTAACAACTCCTGCTGCGATCAATGGCATTCCCAAACGGTTGGCCCCTCCACCTAGATTTCCCCAGCCTGCAGACGTAGCATTTGCCGTACCTACTATATTGGGAGCGAACATTATAGAAGTATGGAATTGGGTTATTACGAAAGAAGCGCCAATAAAACCAATAAATAACCTACAAATTAGAAATTGTAGCGGCGTTTGTACAAAACCTAGAAGTATAACAGGGATGGAACCTAGAATCAATAAATAGGTATAGCATAATCTAGGACCATATTTATCACATAATTTTCCAATTAACAAACGGGCAAATACGGTTCCCGAAACAGCCAAAATAATGGAATTCCACTTTTGCGTTGGGGTCAATCCCAAGTCTTTAACAACATCGGGCATAAAAGGAACGATACCGAACCATGCAAAAAAACAAATGAAAAAGGCTATTGAGGTAATCCAAAACGTACGTATTGGTATACTCCTCAAGTTTAAAAGTTCTAATTTCGTAGCTTTAGCAGAGACAAATTCTTTCATAACTGAATTGTTTATAGGATTAGTTATTTCGTTTAACAATTCAAAAATACGTATTTCTACGTATTATTACTTATTATTTTTACGTAATACTGAAAATAAGTAGTGTTTTTATGAAGGTGGGAAAATATTAAGCTTGCGATTGTGAAATTGTAATTAATTAGTTAGTCCTGTTGCCATATTGTAAATGTGAGGTTTTAGTTTGATACCTAATAGTAGAGTGCACGTTGGATTTCCTCTTCAAAAAAGGATGGATGTTCGGCTACTACTTCCCCAACAACTATTATTCCAGGTTGTGCAATATCGATTTGGTCAACAAGGGAGCCTGCATCTTTTAGAAGTCCAGTTAAACAGGTTTCGTTCTCAACAGTTCCATTTTGAATAACGGCAAAAGGGGTTAGTCCATTTCTATTCTCAGCAATTTTATCAGCTATTTCCAAAAATCTACGTACTCCCATTAATATGATCATGGTAGCAGATGACTTGGCAGCAAGCTCCAGATCTTCGGAAAAGGAGCCATCGCGTTTTGTGGCTGTCATCACCCAAAAGCTGCTGCTTATTCCCCGTCTGGTTACCGGAATTCCCTGGCTGGCAGGAACGGCTATGGCACTGGTTACCCCTGGCACCACTGTTACAGGTATACCGAATGATTCCACGTATTCCAATTCTTCACTGGCTCTACCGAATACAAAAGGATCGCCTCCCTTTAATCGCACAACATGTCCGTGGATAAAGGCTTTTTCTACTATTAATTTATTAATCTCCTCTTGGGTTAGGGAATGCTCTCCACATCTTTTCCCTACATAGATTTTGGGAATATCCGGATTTAGTTCCTGAAGTAAATCCGTACTTATAAGAGCATCATATAAGATTACATCGGCATCTTCCAATGTTCTGTATCCTCTAATGGTAATAAGGTCGCTACTTCCCGGACCAGCACCTACTAAACTAACTTTTGGGTCTTTGGATATACTCATGATTTCTACTTTTTTAGATGTGCAATTAAGAATTTCGCAACAAACCTACGTATTTATTTTCATAAAAACATATAAATATTACGTAATTATACGTAATATTGCTACGTAACATTTAATAGTATACGTATGAAGACCGTAATTGTAGTTGGAAATGGAATGGTTGGATACAAATTCTGTGAGAAATTTGTTTCCAAAGTTGACCAAGACTCCTTTAAGCTAATTGTTTTCGGAGAAGAACCAAGAGTGGCCTATGATAGGGTACATTTAAGCGAGTATTTTGAAAATGGTGATGCGGAGCGTTTATCCATGGCTCCTAGAGAATGGTACCAGGAAAATAACATTGAACTTTATACCAATGAGAGGGTAACGGATATTCACAGAAATTCAAAAACAATAACAACGCTAAGCGATAAGACCTTTAATTATGATTACCTGGTTTTGGCAACAGGCTCGAGTCCTTTTGTTCCACAAATAAATGGAGTGGATAAGGATGGTGTGTTCGTATATAGGACCATAGAGGATTTGGAAGATACCCTTGCTTATGCCGAAAAGATAAAACAAACCGTTGCCAAACCGAAGGCGGCCATATTAGGAGGTGGATTATTGGGTCTAGAAGCGGCCAAGGCCGTAATGGACATGGGATTGGAGCCCCATGTGATTGAATTTGCTCCTAAATTAATGCCAAGACAATTGGATACCAGGAGTAGTAAGGTACTTCAAGTAAAACTGGAGTCTATGGGAATCAATATTCATTTGAGCAAAGCAACCAATCAAATTCTAGGCAATGGCCATGTCATAGGAATGGAGTTTGGGGAAGATGACTTACTTAATGTAGATATGTTGGTGATTTCAGCAGGAATAAGACCTAGGGACGAATTGGGAAAAAGTTGCGGCCTTAAAATGGGTACCAGAGGTGGTATAGTGGTGGATAATAAAATGAGAACTTCAGACCCCAGTATTTTTGCTATTGGGGAAATAGCCCTTTATAACCAAATGATCTATGGTCTGGTTGCTCCGGGATACGAGATGGCAGGTGTTGCAGTAGATCAAATTCTAGGTAATGAAGAAACCCTTATGGCAGCAGAAATAGATATGTCCACCAAACTTAAATTGATCGGTGTGGACGTAGCCAGTTTTGGGACGCCATTTATGCCAGCAGAAAAAGGTCACTCCATTATTTTTGAAAACAAAACAGAAAGCCTTTATAAGAGAATCAATGTAAGTCATGACGGTAAAAAACTTTTAGGGGGGATCCTGGTAGGTGATGCCAAAGATTACAACATGCTCTTGCAGATGTATCTGAATGAAATGCCTCTGCCCAAAAATCCAGAAAACCTTATTCTAGGAAGTCGAGGTGGTGAGGATGTGTCATTTGGCAGTGCCATGGATCTTCCGGATACGGCCGTGGTATGTTCCTGTGAAGCTGTGACCAAAGGTCAAATATGTTGCTCGGTAAAAGATGATGGTAACGAAAGTGTAAAGGCCATTTCCAAAGCTACCAAGGCTACTACAGGTTGTGGCGGGTGTAAACCAATGGTAGTCGATCTAGTCAAGGAAACCCTTAAATCCTTGGGTAAAGTGGTAAAGGAATCCATTTGCGAGCATTTTGAATATTCTAGACAAGAACTGTATGATATTGTTAAACTGAGGAAAATTGAAGATTACGATTCCTTGTTGGACGGGGTTGGGAAAGGACATGGATGTGAAGTTTGTAAACCTGCAGTTGCCTCAATATTTGCCAGTATTTATAATGAAACTGCCAATAGGCAAGCAACTATTCAGGATACTAATGATCGATATTTGGCCAATATTCAAAGAAATGGAACCTATTCTGTTGTTCCAAGGGTGGCAGCCGGAGAAATTACCCCAAAACAACTGTTGGCCATTGGTAGAATAGCTCAAAAATATGATTTGTATACCAAAATTACGGGCGGGCAGCGTATAGACATGTTCGGCGCACAATTACACGAATTACCCCTTATATGGGAAGAATTGATAGCAGAAGGTTTTGAAACCGGTCAGGCCTACGGCAAATCACTACGTACCGTTAAAAGTTGTGTAGGTTCTACCTGGTGCCGATATGGGATGGATGAAAGTGTGACATTTGCCATAGATATCGAGAACCGTTACAAGGGCATACGCTCCCCTCATAAAATTAAGGGAGGTGTTTCCGGATGTATTAGGGAATGTGCAGAGGCCAGGAATAAAGATTTCGGTTTTATCGCTGTTGAAGGTGGATGGAACGTATATATATGTGGCAATGGTGGAGCCAATCCACAACATGCACAATTGCTTGTCGAAAAGGTAGACAAGGTAACTGCCACAAAATATGTGGACCGATTCTTAATGTACTATATACAGACCGCTCCTCCCCTAACCCGTACAGCTGCCTGGTTGGATAAACTGGAAGGTGGTATAGATTATGTGAAAGATGTGGTTATCAACGATTGTCTCGGTATTGCGGAAGAATTGGATATGGAAATGCAACATTTGGTGGATACTTACAAGTGCGAATGGAAAGAGGCCGTTGAAAATCCTGAAATAAGGGCAAGGTACACTCATTTTGTAAATGCCGAAGAAGCCGATGACACTATCGAATTTGTTTCCTTAAGAGAGCAGAAAATGCCGAAAGCGTGGGCTTAGTAGTGGTCAGGGACAATAGGTCCCCAAGTAAAGTACAATGTTGAACAGCAGGTACAACACAGTTGTAACCTCTCTAAAATAACTAGAAATGATTTCAATTTTAAACACTTACGAAGCAGTGGAGCCAGAAAAAGTGAGTCTTTGGTTTAAGGCGGCCCCTGTAGAAAAATTTCCAGAAAATGGTGGTGCTTGTGTAAAATACAAGGATAAACAAATTGCAGTTTTTAATTTTACAAGGGAAGGGACATGGTATGCATGCCAAAATTTATGTCCCCATAAGATGGAAATGGTGTTGTCCAGGGGAATGATAGGGGAAGACCAAGGCGAGCCCAAAGTAGCCTGTCCCCTGCATAAAAATTCCTTTTCATTAAAAACGGGCAAGCATCTAAATGGGGATTTGAATAGCATAGCAACATATCCGGTTAAAATAGAGAACGACTTTGTTTATATTGGTTTTTCTGAATAGCTTTGGAAAAAACCAATATCGAACATGGCCTCAGAAAAACTAAAAAATGCCTTTCACTTATTTGACAAGGCAAATGAAAATGATCCGAATAAGGAGATGTGGCAGGGTCAGGAATATCCAAAGGAGTTACTGTACGCCATCAGAATGACCGAGAAGTTAAATAGGTATGCTCCGGAAGCACCGGAATCGCTACAACTTACCGCTAGATGTCAGCATATTCAAAGGTGGGAAATTCCTAGGGAATCCTATGAAATGAACAGAACCGGCTATTTAAAATGGCGACAGGACCTAAAAAAGTTTCATGCTCAGAAGGCGGGTGCCATCCTTAGGGAAGTGGGTTATGATCAAGAAATGATAAATAAGGTAGCTTTTTTATTGGAAAAGAAGCAACTTAAAAAAAATTCGGAGACACAGACCTTGGAAGATGTTATATGCCTTGTCTTTCTGGAGTTCTATTTCGAGCCATTTTCGCATAAATATCCCGAGGAAAAATTAATTGAAATCCTTCAAAAAACATGGCGAAAAATGTCCGATAAAGGGCATCAAGCTGCATTAAAGCTACCCTTGTCCAAGGATTCCCTAGACTTGATAGGCAGAGCACTTAAGGGATAAGGGCTAATTTTTATCAATACTATTTGGGAATGAAAGACGATAAATACCTTGCACCATTGGACACAAGTACTTTCCTAAGAATAAGGAAGTGGTATTTGTTTGCCTTGGCTACTATCGCTTTGAGCATTATCGTTGCCCAAATATTGATACAACACCATTTAAATTCCCAATTAAATGATTCTAAAGTAATCAACGTTGCAGGTAGACAAAGGGCCTATAGTCAAAAATTGACCAAGGAAGTATTGCTATTGAAGGAATTGTCCAATACTGAACAGCAAAATCAAATAATCACAGAATTGAGGGAAACCTTGTCCATTTGGAAAGATTCCCATCAAGCCCTGCAATTTGGTGATGTGTCCATGGGTATTTCAAAAGGAGAGAACGAGGAGATAAAAGTTCTTTTTCAAAATATAAACCCCCACTATAATGCCATGGTAGGTGCCGTTGAGGATATTTTAACGGATTTTGAGGCAACCGGTACTTCAATTCCAAACCAATTACAGGTTAATATCCTCTTGGAGAATGAACGTAACTTCTTGAATATGATGGATATCATCGTTAATAAATATGATGAGCTAAGTAAAACACATTTACAGGATTTAAAGTTTAAAGAATATCTATTATTGGCTATTTCCCTTCTGATTCTGCTGCTGGAGATAGTTTTCATTTTTAAACCCCTTTCCGTTCAGATTAGAAATACGATCAAGAATTTGATAGTCGCCCAAAAGAAATCGGAAGAAAGTACCAAGGAGATTAAAAAGCTATTCCAGGAAAAGGAAAAATCGTTACAGGAGTTACAGGAACTTAATTTTGTGATAGACAACGCCGCCCTTTTCGCAAGCGCCAAGCAAGATGGTAATGTTGTTTTTATCAGTAAAAAGTTCAATGAACTTTTGGGACGTACCGATCAGGATATAAATAGGCCGTTGTACGAAATGTTGACTACGGATGAGGGACAGCAACAATACCTCATGGAGGTATTAAAAAGCAATAGAAAAAATATCAGGACGGAGGAAATAAATATAAAGACTCCCAAAGGGGAGTCGCTCTGGTTGGATATGTCCATTATTCCCATGCACCAATCCAGCGCCCAGCAGTCAATACTAATATTGTGCTCCGATATTACCGAACGTAAACAGACCCAACTAAAAGTTGCCCAGTTAACCAAAGAGAATTATGAAAAGACCATGAGGCAAAAGCAGTTGCAGGCCAGCCAGATTGTTGAAGGTCAGGAAGAGGAGCGTAAACGAATAGCTAAAGATATCCATGATGGAATTGGACAAATGTTAACGGCCCTGAAATTTAATATAGAATCTATTAATTTAACCAATAAGGAAAAAACGGCCGAGAAAATAGAATATATTAAAAGTCTTGCCAGTGATTTGATCAAAGGAGTACGTACCGCTACTTTTAACCTTACCCCTCCAGAGTTAAGTGATCACGGAATATTTCCCGCGCTACATAAAATGACCCATGAACTCTCCAAGCTTACCGGTAAAAATATACTCTTCGAAAACAAAACCGAGGAGAACATTCGCTTTAATTCTTTGGCAGAGACCAATATTTATAGGGTGGTACAAGAAGCAGTGAACAATGCCATAAAATACGCCGATGCCAACTATATTCTGGTTACCCTTAATTTTAATGACAATATTTTAAGTGTTGTTATTGACGATGACGGGAAAGGCTTTGACGATTCCATATTGGGAAAGGTACCCAAAAATAACAGTGAAGGAGGTATGGGTCTTTTCTTTATGAAGGAAAGGATGAACTATATCAACGGTCGCCTATTTATCAATTCCATCCCAGGAAAGGGCACCAGGGTCACCATTAACTACAAAACGGATAGGAAAGAATTGATTTCAAAGGATACCTAATTTATATCCTGTTCCGAAGTTTATTGGAATTGAAGTTTTTTATTATAGATTTCATTAAGTAAGGTGTTCTATGACAAAAAGTAATTATCTTAATTAAATTTTACTATGAAAATCAGGATCAAAGGGAACTCTATTCGCTTTAGACTTACCAAGATGGAGGTAGAAACCTTTAGTAGAGTTGGATTTTATGAAGAGAAGACAGAATTTAGGGACCAAATCTTTAAATATGTCTTGAAGAGCAAGGGAAAAATTCCCCACTTGGAAGCCGATTTTAAGAACGACACTATAACTATGTACCTGCCCGAAAAGGATAAATTGATCTGGGCAAATAGTGATCGTGTAGGATTTCAACATACCATTGTCATGGAAAATGGCAAGGAACTATTTCTACTTTTGGAAAAGGATTTTGTCTGTTTGGATGAAACTATTGAAGATCAATCCGATAATTATCCCAATCCTTTGCTTGTTAAACGGAAGTGAGTCCATTAATGTCTGTTGAAATATAACAAAATGTAACTTATTGAAACGGCGCATTGAATGAATGGTATAAATTTCTTTTTTATTCTATCTGAAGCACTTTATAAACTTCGTCTATTATTTTTTGTTGATCCGCTAAAACAATTAGTGTATCCTCACTCTCTATCTTAGTAGATCCACTAGGGGTAATAAATTTATTCCCCCTTTTGATCATGGCAATTATCGCATTTTTTGGAAAGCCCAATTCAACAATCTTTTTGTTGGCTGCATAACAGTCCGAACCTACGGCTATTTCCCTCATAATCGTCTTTGGATCTTCAGAAAACAATAGATCCGTAGGTGTTAGCTTCTTTGCTTTTTCAGGTATGGCAACGTCCAACCATTTAGCTACGATAGAGAGTGTGGTTCCTTGAATTAAAATAGAAGTCACCGATATGAAGAAAACTATATTGAATATCATGTGGGCTTTGTCTATTCCGGCCAAGAGTGGATAGGTGGCAAATACGATGGGCACCGCTCCACGCAAACCCACCCATGATATGTAAAAACGCCTTTTCATTCTCATTTTGAAAAAAATCAGACTGAGAAAAACACTGATAGGACGGGCAATCAAAATGAGGAATAACGAAATAAGCAGACCTATTCCGATGTATGGAATAATTTGAGACGGGAATACCAAAAGGCCCAGGGTAAGGAACAGCACTATTTGCATTAACCAGGCCAGACCATCGAACATTTTTAGAATTGTCTTCTTATGTATCAAATCTTGATTGCCCAGATAAACGGCGCAAATATAAATGGCAAGAAAACCATTTCCGCCAACAAAGTTGGTTGCAGAAAATGTAACGAACATCAAGGCTATTACTAAAACCGGGTAGAGACCCTCAAAGTCGAGCTTAAGGCCATTGATTATATATTTACTCAGTTTGCCAAAACCGAAACCTGCTGCTCCACCCAAGATCATCTGCTGTAAAAACAATGGTATCATAGAAAAAACACTCTGGTCTTGATGAATCACCAAAGTCAAGAATGCAAGGGTTAGAACATAGGCCATTGGATCATTACTACCGCTTTCCAATTCCAGTGTAGGTCTAAGGTTAGTTTTTAAAGCCATGCTTTTGGATCGCAAAATAGAAAATACGGCAGCGGCATCCGTGGAGGACACAATTGACCCCAGTAGCATACTCTCGTATATGGTAAAATCGGTAATTAGCCAGACAAAGGTCCCCAATGAAAGGGCGGTGAATAATACTCCCAATGTCGACAGTACAAGCCCTTCCTTCAAAATAGGCTTAACAGTGCCCCAATTGGTATCCAGTCCTCCTGAGAACAATATAAAGTTAAGGGATACGATGCCAATGAATTGTGCAATTTTAGGGTCATCGAATCGGATTCCCCCAATGCCATCGGAGCCGGCCAGCATTCCAATCCCCAAGAACAATAATAAGGTAGGAACTCCAAATTTATAGGATGTCTTTCCGACAACTATACTTATAAATAGTAGTATAGAACCTACTAGAAGTATATTTTCAGTGGTTATATTCATTTAGGTGGAATTAAAACAGGTTTCCACAAAAATAGGAGTTCTTATCTACGATCTTAATTAAAATACACCAATGTTTAAATTTTAATAGAACAATCCAAACTGGATGCTTTTGCCCCGTTAGATAGATTTGGCTCCTACACCGTAAATTAATCTACTGAAAATCAAAAAAAGTGCACCACACAATAGCCACGCCGGAAGGGTTACAAATGATAGAAACACATTGAACTGAACTGATATAAAATAGAATAGCCCAAAGCTTATAGCCCATGCCAAAAATACCGCCTTATTGTATTTTATATTTGCTACTTCGGCGTAATTTTTGACAATTCCCGCCTGTTTATGGAAAAAATGCTCAAATACGATGATAGCGCCGAAGGGAGCTAAAATAAAACCGTAGAGTGCCACAAAGCCCAGTAATTTCATTGCAAATGCAGGAAAAAGTCCGGCAATTGTAGCCACGGATCCTGCAATTATAGTTACCCAAAAGGTGGATACCTTGGGCATAATGGCCTGAAAAGCGAGTCCGGCCCTATAAATGGTGGGGTTTGCGGTAGTCCATCCTGCCAGTACAACAGCAATAATTCCAAAAACACCTATGGCATTGTTGGCTAAAGGTCCGGGTGCTACTGTTGGCGCCTCTCCATTGTCAAGGAGGGTCTGCGCCTCTGGTGATCGTAGATAAACAGCGTATAGCAAGGCAGCAGCTATCCAAGCCATGTAGTGGCCTACATACATCCCAGCTGCTGTGGTCCAACCAGAACTTGGGTTTTTGGCAAAACGGAAAACCGAGAGATCGGACATACCGATGTGCATGGCGGCATTGGCAAACCATGACCAGATAACGACATGCCAAAAAGTATACTTGATCTGTCCAGGAAAGGGTTCTGAACCTTCGCCCCAGATAGCCCAGAATTCCGAGAAGTTTTTAACTCCCAATTGATTTAGTGCTACAATACCACAGGCCAGAAAGGCCAAGACAATGACCGGGGACATCCAATTGGCAGCTTTGGATACAGTGTCGTAGCCTTTGGATGCAATTAACGATATAACAGCTCCAATTAGAATTACAATGATTATCCAAGTTGGTCCATTAGGGGTGGTATCGGTTAGTTTGGGCATTTCCATATTAAAAGGTATACCTACGGCGGTTGCCGATACCGTTATCATAGCCCCGGCCAAGAAACAAAATAGTATGCCGTTTGCAAGATTGTATCCCGTCACTAATTTTTTTCCGCAGATCTTCTCCATCTGATAATAAAGGGTCAACCTATTTTTAACGGCAATCTCAGCGGTTAGAAAACGCCAACTTAACACGGCCAAGAAATTTCCAAGCAACAAGCCAATGATCAAATCAAAAGCACTTACACCTGCTGTCAAGAACAAAGGCCCTATTACAAACTCTGTTCCTGCTGCGTGTTCCCCCGCGTACATGCCCAAAAAGCTCTTCCATCCTTTTAATTTGGATTGCGGTACGGGCTCCCTTTCAAATTCCCCTCCTGCTATTTCTTGGATTATTTCCTCTTCAATATGGTATTGTGTCATGGTGGTTGGTTATTATTATGGTTTTAGTGTCCGTTTATATATTCAATACCTCCTAAGGTACTTAAGGTTTGCAACTAAGCTAGTTGATAATTGTTTATTAGGTTAATTGCCACTAATTATTGTATTGAAATTGGTTCATGTTTTTTTAAAGAATAATTTTTTTTCAGGAACTTGGGCTCCAAGGTAACATCCGAAATAACAATAGCTGCTCCCAAAGCTGACCCCAAAGAGGAATCCGTGGTGCTCAGTTTCATATCCATTAAATATTGTGAGAGTAATTGAATATAAACTTCGTTATCACTAAAGCCTCCATCAACATAAAGTCTCCCGATTTTTTCATCGCCAATCGCCGATCTTATACTTTTAACTTGTAACAGCACCAGTTCCAACATCAGCTGATGATAGGCATACTCAAATTTATCATATTCAATATTGGTCTTTTTAGGCATGTTTTCGGATGTAATACTAGTCCATTTATACATGTGCACAAAGTCCTTATTGATTTCAATAAAGGTATCCTGATTAAATTTTACGGTCCTGTGGTAGTCCTCCGGGACGTTATAAAGGGCGGAAAGTGCCTTAACTTGAAGTTTGTATTCGTTGCCTAGAAAAAGTGTTGAGACTTTTACAGGACTGCCATCTATTCGCATGTTAAAAAGACAACCGTTATAAATATCGTCCATGGTCAACATTCCCTTATTGAATGGATTTATGGAGATACTCCAGGTCCCGGTAGAAACCAACAAAAACGGCTTGCCAATACTTCGGATATAGGGTAGAAGAGCTGATGAACTATCGTGGATACCGGCCCCCATTTGAATGATTTTGCCCTTGTAATTTATGGGGATTGTAACCCGGGTTGAAGCAATAGGGGGCAATTTTTCATTTATTTTCTCTTGATACACCCAAGCATGATAGTCCTTCTTTTCATAATCCCAAAGCATGGTATGGCAGCCTATGCTTGTATATTCGTTTACAGGAACACCGGTAAACAAATAGCTAAGGTATTGGGGCAGGTGTAGTGAATATTTTATCTTATCATATACCTCTGGCCTTGCATATTTTAACCAGTATAGATGCATGCCAGTATTCAACATACCCACTTTCTGGGACCCTGTTGATCTGGAAAGTTCATTTTCAGGACCATATTTGTCATAGAATGTATCATACACTTCAGCCTTTAATGGCTTCATATAATTGTAAAGGGGAGTAAGTACTTTCCCATTTTCGTCAATGTGGACCAAACTTGCTCCGTAACATGAAAAGTTTAAGGCTATTATCTCAAATTCGGATGAATCCATCATTCTATCGAACACTTCTTTGGCCCATGCAACCAGAGCTTCCAAATTTTCCGTAGGATAGCCGTCCTCATCCGTAATTTCCTCGAACCGATTATACTCCCGATACACCTCTTGAAAATCCGTGTCAAATAGAAAGAATTTTTTATTGGTTCTTCCAATGTCAAATACGGCTGTGACCTTTTTTTTCATTTTGGTACAGTTATAATCCGGATGCTACAGAATGTTTACCTCTTTCCTTTATCAATGTTTCCCTTACCCTAAGTGATCGATAGGCGTTAATGGGGGAAATTGCTCCTCCTCTGTTACGCCTTGCTTCTTGCAATAAAGGTCGCACATCCGTGCGATAGGCATTCTGAAGTATCTCTTGACAGCGAACTACATCGTTTTCTATTTGTGCCAACCTTAATTGGTCCTGGTCTATCAAAAGCGCCTTGGCATATGCTTCTTGGATGGCTTCCAAAGATTGGATCAAATCCTCCAATGGGTCTTTAATATTATGACTGGCATCGATCATCCAAGCGGGATATGGATTTTGGGGATTATTGTTCATCCCGTAGACCAATTCGTTAAAAATCAAAAAGAGGGCATAAGGTTTAATGCTGCCAACTGTTATATCATCGTCGCCATACTTGCTGTCATTAAAATGAAAGCCTCCCAGTTTGCCCTTCATCATCAAGGTGGCAACGATCTGTTCAATATTGCTATTGGGCAAATGATGTCCCAGATCTACCAAGGTGTATGCTTTTTCCCCACATTCGTTGGCCAACATAAAAGAAGTGCCCCAATCTTGAATAACAGTACTGTAAAAATTGGGTTCATAAGGCTTGTATTCAATAAACAGCTTCCAATCCTCCGGCAAAGCCTTATAAATATCCTTCAGACTATCCTGAGTGTTTTGCAGAGCGTTTTGAAAATTGTTCTGCCCTGGGAAATTGGCACCATCGGCCAGCCATACCGTTAGACTTTTAGATCCCAATTTGTTGCCAATATTAATAACGTCAATATTGTGTTGTATAGCCTGTTCCCTAATGGTCTTGGTCCTATTGCTCAGCGATCCGAACCTATAGCTTTCCTTGGCATTTTTTTGATCTTGAAAAGTGTTAGAGTTTACCGCGTCGAAAATGATATCATGGGAAGCCGCCAACTGTTTAATTGCTTCGTAATCTTTCGGTACGTCCCAAGGAATATGTAGCGAAATGGCTCCTGCAGTTTGGGTGAGTGCGTGTAATATACCTACGTCATCTATTTTTTGTTCCAAACTCCCGGGTTCTCCATGAAAAGAAAATCTACCAAATCTGGTTCCTCCCGCGCCCAATGCCCAGCTTGGAACAGCTACTTGAAACTGGGCCAACTTATTGATGATTTCGACTACATCATGACCATCTTTCAACAAGTTATTCGATAAGAAATCCAATTTTTCCTGTTGCGATTTTAAATCTTTCCGATCGTTTTCTTTTATTATATCTTTATCTATTCTCATTGTATTTCCTATTAGCAATAGACCTGCCGGACATTATTGGTCCGACAGGTCCTGAACAACTAAATTAACTATCTATCTTACAAAGGCATTGGCCATTCCGCCATCTACATTGATAATGTTACCTGTTGATTTATCCAATACAGCCACTAAGGCATATACACCATTAGCAATATCTTCGGGATATATGATTTCGTTTAAGAGATTTCTTTTGGCGTAATGTGCTGGCAGTTCATCTACGGTAATTCCGTAGGCCTTGGCCCTACCTTCTGCCCATTCACCTTCCCAAATCTTACTGCCGACTATCACTCCGTCGGGGTTTACTGTGTTCACACGGATCTTGTCCCCGCCCAATTCGGCGGCCAATAAACGGGCCATATGTTGCTGCGCGGCCTTTGCCGTTCCATATCCTACATTGTTTGGGCCTGAAACTAGACCGTTCTTACTAGCTATACTTATAAAGTCCCCTCCCAGACCTTGTTGGCGCATAATCGCCACTACTTGCTTGGCCAGTTCAAATTGTCCTTTCACCAAAACTTCCTGCAATATGTCCCAATCCTTTTCCGTGGTCTCTCCCAGGGGTTTGGAAATTGCCAAACCGGCACTGTGTACCACTATATCCACTCCACCGAACTCAAGACAAGCTTTTTTATAGGCCTCGGCAATAGATGCGCTTTTGGTGACATCACAAACAGCATAACTAGCCGTATCCGATTTGTAAGTGCCTACGGCTTCTATTAACCGATCCTCGGCAATATCGGTCAATACCACATTGGCACCTTCCACAGCCAATTTGTCGGCAATTGCCTTACCTATACCGCCACCTGCTCCGGTAACCAAAGCTACTTTTCGGGATAAGGGCTGTTCTTTCGGCATACGTTGCAATTTGGCCTCTTCTAGCAACCAATATTCAATATCAAAGGCTTCCTGTCTTGGCAAAGAGGTATATTCGGTAATGGCCTCCGCACCCCTCATTACGTTAATGGCATTGATATAAAATTCACTTGCTACCCTAGTGGTCTGTTTGTTTTTGGCAAAACTGAACATTCCTACCCCAGGGTAGATAATAATTACAGGATTAGGGTCGCGCATTGCAGGACTATTATCCCGTTTACAGGTATCGTAATATTTTTTGTATTCGTTTCTGTAAGCCTCAAAGGCAGGTTTCAATTTGCTCAGTACGGCCTCATTATTGGTGATATCCTCATTCTTATCCAGCTCCAGAACCAAAGGCTGGATCTTTGTTCTTAGAAAATGATCTGGACAAGAGGTACCCATTGGGGCCAAACGTGCCAAATCATTACTGTTGATATATTCCATGACCACTTCACTATCAGTAAAATGACCGATCATTCTATTCTCGGAAGAACAAAGCCCTCTTAGCAGAGGCATTAATTGAGAGGCTTTTTCAACGCGTTCCGCTTGGGGCAGACTATCCAATTTTTGCCCACCAAAAACGCTTCCTTTTTCTTCAATTTTTTTTGCAATATACTCCGAGGCCGTTTCAATCACTTCCAAGCTATTGATATAACATTCATAGGAAGTATCGCCCCAGGTAAAAAGTCCGTGGCTCCCCAAAACTATTCCCCTTATTCCAGGATTATCGTTCAGACATTTTTCCAATTGCAGGCCTAGGTCAAAGCCCGGTCTTTGCCATGGCACCCAACCCATGGTATCACCCCAAATTTCTTTGGTAACCTTTTCGCTATCCTTGGCCGCGGCAACCGCTATTAGGGCATCAGGATGCAAATGGTCAATATGTTTAAAAGGAAGTAGGCCGTGCAAAGGGGTGTCAATGGAGGGTGCCTTACTATCCAAGTCGTAGATACAGTGTTCGAAAAGGCCTACCATTCGGTCCTCATCAGCAAGACCGCCATAGACGTTTTTCAAATTTCTTAATCTTTCGGTGTAAAGACCTGCTATTCCAGCCTTGTTCAATGTACCAATATCGCCCCCGGAACCCTTGATCCACATTACCTCTACCTCTTCATTGGTCAGTGGATCCTTTTCCATGGTCTTGCAACTAGTATTTCCTCCTCCGTAATTGGTAATACGTAGATCCGCTCCCAGGATATTGGACCTATATAAAAACAGCTCTACCTGATCGTCCCCTAATTGATTGGCCTTATTCTCCTCCCAGAGATAATTAACATATTTGAAATTCTTTACCGATTGATTCATTTTTAATAGCTTGATAATTTTTATATTCGCTAAAGTATAATAGTGCCCTCGTGTTTCCATCCTGCACTGTACTGTAAAAAGCAATTTTTTTTATTTTATTTATTATTGTTGTGCAAGTAGGGGCTTAGGTAGGTCATGACAGGTCAATTTAATGAAATTAACGTTGCCTGCGATGAAATAAAAGTGGTAATCTCAGTTTATTATTCCAATATTAGCAATTATGTACAAGTATTTAAAGATCGACGATAATTCTCGGATTCCTAAGTATAGACAGATAGTAGATTCCATTATCACAAATATTTCCAATGGGAATTTGAAAATTGACGACAAAATCCCCTCCATAAATAGTTTTAGCGAAGAATATATTCTTTCCCGTGATACTGTTGAAAAAGCATATCAGATTTTGAAGGAGCGGAAAATTATTACCTCTATACGTGGAAAGGGGTATTATATTACTAGAACAAAACTGATATCCAAAGTCAACATTCTTTTTCTTGTTAATAAGCTAAGCGCCTATAAAATGCGTATTTACAATTCGTTTATTAATTCTATAGGAGGCAACTCCCATACGGACCTTCATATTTACCATTGTGACAATTCATTGTTCTTAAATATGATAGAGAAGAATATACAGGCGTACGATTATTACATCATTATGCCACATTTTAAGACTGATGATCTTAAGCATGTCAGTTATACTGAAGAGGCGGTCAAAGCAATAAATAGCATACCTAAGGATAAACTTATTGTAATGGACAACAATAATCTTCAAATTGAAGGTAATATCATTGAAATCTATCAAGATTTTGAGAATGATATCTACAATGCCTTAAAAGAAGGTTTGTCAAAGATATCCAAGTATGCGAAGTTGATTTTGGTGTATCCGGAGAATTCAGTTTATCCTTACCCAAGAAGAATTTTGCACGGGTTTCGTAAGTTTTGTGTAGAATTCAGAATCGACTTCGAGATTATCAATGAAGTATACGACGATATTATCCTAAAGAAGGGGGACCTTTTTATCACCATAGAGGAAACGGATTTGGTGAATTTGGTAAATCAAATCAGGGAAAAGGAGTTTATTTTGGGCGTGGAGATAGGGGTAATTTCCTATAACGATACCCCGCTAAAAGAGTTGTTGGGCATTACCTGTATTTCGACCGACTTCAAGGCCATGGGCGAAACGGCAGCGCGAATGATCCTGGACAAACAAAAGGGTAAAGTTAAAAATCCCTTTAATTTTATAGATCGGAATTCCATCTAGGAATCGCAACCAAGTTTCTTACCCATATCCTCACATTTATTGATGACCAAACCTAGATATAATGAGCCAACTACCTATTAAATTGACAATTAAATAACTTTACTCCTTAAGTATCCACTCCACACTATTCCTCAATATGGTTTTATATGCTTTATGTTCATGCGCCCGTTCATCGTGACCTAAGGTATTACCGACAATTTTTGCCTTGGGATGTTTTACGATCCAAACTGTGGGATATTCTTCCCCTGATTTCAAACCTCTACTTACTGCCAACACTTCTATCTCTGCACCGGGATCCTTCTTCCATCGGTACAATTCATCCACGATCCTAAATTTAGAGGGTACCCCTTTCATTAAAGGATGATCGGGTTTTACCACCCGAACCTCAAATTCTTGAAGATCTTCATGGGATCTTGATCCCCCTCCTACAAGTGTTTTGTTATATTCCGGCCAATCTTCCCAATTGTACCAAGTACTGGGATGGAAAATGAGCATGTTCATTTTACCCGAGTTTACCCGGGACATAATAGTATTTCTGGTGTTTTTGTCCAAAGGCTTGTTATTGCTCAATAAAAGCACCTCCGTAGTTGGGAGCAAGGTTCCCAATTCCCGGGAATTTTCTGAATAGATAACGGTGTTCCCACCCCCGTCACTTAGGATTTCACCATCAGCAATTCCAAAAAATTTGAGGAAGTCATGGGAGCCTCCCCCACCCATTACTGAGATTTTTGCGGCATTTTCATTTTCAGAAATATAGGATCCAGGGGCGGTCACTATAATTTCCCCTTGCATCATGCGCCAATGTCCTGGAAAGGTACAGACATAGGGATAAATGCCTGGAGTGTCCGGGAGTTTAATTACTACTGATCCGGTAACACCTGGTGTCAACATATCCGTTGATCCCAAGACGTATCTTGATTTGGGTATGTACCCCATTTTTTCCGCTTCCGGATTCTTTAAAAACCCGTCTACCATAGCCCCGAAAGTATCCAAACTACCAGGTTGAATGACCACCAAATTATGGGACATCTGGTCCTTATTGTTCAAGACTATTTCTACCGTCTGACCCGCTGTGGCATGCAGTGTTTTCTTATCATAGGCCATTTCCTGGTTAACGGTATTGAGGACAAAGGTAACATCGGCCTTTATTTTTCCAACCTTTCCTATTCCCAGATCAATATGTTGGTTTCCTCCTGTGTTTACACAATGAACTGCAATAAGATTTTTACCTTTTTTAAACAATTGTCCCTTTTCACTTTCGAGCTTTATATATTTATAGGTTTCGGTGGAACCGGCTTCGGCAATTAAAAGTTGCCCATTCACAAAAACTTCATAATCGTCATCATGTGCAATTTTTAAAACAGGTTCGTCAATCTCATCTGTTATGACCACTTCTTGCCTCATCCAGATATCAGAGCCACTCCATGAGGTATTTACCTCTTTCATATTATCGCCTCCAAACTTTGCAGCACCCGTTTTCCATGAAGAGTCATTGAACTCGGACTTTGCCCAGTTGTCGGCAGGCTTGTCCGTAGTATACTTCCATTTGGATTTTTTTTCCTCTGCCGATGGCACCATCATAACTACGGAAGAGGGGTCTACGGTTTCAAAGTTAGATTCCCTAAAATAAATCTTCATAGCGGCATTGAGCCATTTATCGGAGGTACTGCTTTCGTCCTGCGATAATTTTTCTATCTCCGAATATAGTGCATTGGATTCCGGTAACTCCCCTGCACGTAAGGCCGCTGCCAGCTTTATATGTAGATCGGCACTATTTAATAGTCCTGATTGTGCCAGGCTTTCACTGCTTTCCTTTGTTGAAGGCAATAAAGTCAGGGCCGCACGTTTTACGGCATAGGAACCACTGTTCAATGCGCCAACAGCAACTTGGTTGGCTTCGGCATTGGAGCCATTTAGTGCTCCCAATCCCTTCAAGGTCCACAGGGCATGCAAAGCGGGGGCATTTAGGCCGCTTTTGTCAATATTACTATTGTCCCCAGCCATTGTGATCAAGTCTGGTATTAGGGATACTATCTTGTTTTCTACAATCAAACGCTGGGCTGTAGTCCTCCAAAACATATTATCACTTTCAAGGGCCTCCAATAATTCTTGATCATCGTTGGCGTTCAAAGAGGTGATATCCGAATCATCCCCATCTTCATGGGTAATAATATAAATTCTGCCATGTCCATAGTCCCTCAGCTGGTTCTTATGGGCATTTCCTTCACCCTTGTCGGCATTCCAAATTTGATTGTCCATGCCACGTTTATCGGGGTTATGCTGAATCACTGGATTGTACCAATCGGCAACCCAAATATTTCCATCCGGACCAGTCTCTGCAAAAACAGGCGCGGTCCAGGCATCGGTACTGGCAAAAATATTTCCACCGTCGACCTCCTTATACCCTGCCCCATCCCTAACTATTTTTGCAATGTGCACCAAATGTCCGGTAGGTTCGCAAACGTACATCTGATTTTGGTAGGCCTCGGGATAATTTCGCGCGGTATAAAAATTGGCTCCTGCAGCTGCGGTATAACCACCACGCACATCTACCTGCTGCAACGGAATGGTATCTACAGGGGTAATTTCATAGTGCCCCTGGATGAAGTCGGCATTTACGGACCATGACGGTAGTTTATTTAAATAATCGTAATGTTTTAAAGGTATCCCAACATAACAACAGTGGTTATTATTGGCCGTAGATCCAAATATTTCAAAATTCTCGTTAAAACCAAGCCCCCAAGTATTGTTGTTGAATTGCCCTACAGGTTCAAAATAGGAACCATCCTTGGCAAATTTGTAGACGCCCATCTTAAATTCTACAGGCTTGCCCTGAAACTGATTTTCAAAGCCTGAATAACCAACGGAGCCCCAAATCATATTGTCCACACCATATCGTAGATTTGATGGTCCAGCATGTGTATCCCAAGTTCCGAATCCATCGAAAAGAACGGTACTTTTATCCATTTTGTCATCCCCATCGGCATCTTCCAAAAAGACCATATTTGGGGCCTGTGATACGATGGCACCTCCCTTGACCAAAGTAATTCCGGTAGTCAAATTTTGCTCTGTAGCGAAATCGATAAAAGTATCCGCCATGCCATCACCATTGGTGTCCTCACAGATTGTAATTCTATCACCTCCAACATCATTGTCAAGTCCATGTGGGTAATCCTGGGACTGTACCACCCAAAGTCTGCCTCTTTCGTCCCAAGTAAAAGCTATTGGGTTGATAATGTTGGGTTCCGCCGCATATAATTTAGCGCTAAAACCTTCAGGGAGCTGCACGTGCTTTTGGGAATCTTCGGGACTTAAAGGGATCTGGACCTTTGGGTTCTCTCCCGTATAGGTCAAGGGCGGGGGTGGCTCTTTTTCCCCGGAACAGCTAGATAAAATGACCATTCCACAAAAGATTAATGAAATGTAACCCGTTATATTTTTCATTCTCCTGATTTTAATTTTTTAGTTTTTCTTGTAACTTATTATAAAGTAGCTATTAATCCTTGTGTAAAATGTCCAGTTAGATCCGGGGACGATATTCAGAGTAAGGCTTATTCCCGCTTACGTCTACGGTTCCAGCTTCCCAACCTTCGGGTGGGGATAAGATGGCCAAGAATTCCAATTTCCCTTGTCCTGCGTTAAAGGTACCATGGGCTACATTGGCCCCAATATAAACGGAGTCGCCCTCCTCCAATATCTGCATTTCATCTTCTATCCATTGTTCAGCCGTACCTTTTAAAACATAAAGAATTTCATTCATTTCTGGATGAACATGAAAATTATGCCCCCCTCCTTGGGGCATCACCACCTTTACCATATAGGAGTCGGCCTGTTTTATTATTTCGGGATGGTAATGCCAATGGTGCACCCGCCCAATGGCCTTTTCGAACATCTGGTCTTTTTCTTTGACAAATTTCCAATTCCTTTCCATAACTGACCTATAGGGTTAATGCCTTGAATTCTTTGGTAAGATTGGTCAATGATTGTTCTATCCCCATCCTTTCCAATGAAGAAGCGCCAACAAAGCCGTGTAGGCCGTTGCAATGTTCCAGCACATACTTTACATCTGCCGGGGTATTTATAGGTCCACCATGGGCCAGGAAGAAGGTATCGGGATTGGACTTCTTCACTGCATCAACAATTTTCTGTGTGCGTTCCAGGGCATCATCCATTGAGGCAGTGGCATTGGTAACCCCAATAGAACCTCCAACTGTTGTGCCTACATGTGCTATAATAGCGTCGGCACCCACATCGGCCATTTGTACGGCCTCTTCCGGCTTACCCACATATACTACGGAGAACAGATCCATTTTGGTGGCCAAATTCACCATTTCCACTTCTTTTTGAAAACTCATTCCCGTTTCTTCCAGTACGTTTCTAAAGTGGCCATCAATAATGGAATGTGTTGGGAAATTGTTGACCCCTGAGAATCCCATATCCTTTACTTTACCCAAGAAGTGCCACATTCTTCTGCGTGGATCGCTACCATGGACCCCACATATAACAGGGATTTCCTCTACCACGGGAAGTACCTCAAACTCACCTATTTCCATGGCCACCGCATTGGCATCCCCATAGGCCATCATCCCAGCGGTTGAACCGTGTCCGGACATTCTAAATCTACCTGAATTGTATATTATTATTAGATCAGCCCCTCCTTTTTCAATGAATTTAGCACTGATCCCTGTACCAGCACCAGCAGCAATTATTGCTTTTTTTTCATTTACTACTGCTTGTAATCTATTTCTAACTTCTTGTTTTGTGTAAGGGTTTCCTTTCCCTGTCCATGGATTCGGCATAATTGCTTATTTAGATTAATTTCTTTTTTAATTTTTGATTGCTGCACTACAAATTAGTTATCTGAAAAGTCCTATTTTTTGATTATATCCATTAAGGATTTCTTGACTTGTATTGCAAATTCTTCTGTATTTATATTGGACTCAATTTCGATTACCTTTATATTTTTATTTGTGTTCCTTTTTATGGAATTGAATAACTCCTTGTAATGATTTATTGATTAATTCCACACCCATTGCAATTCCCTTCAAATTCTTTGGCTCTTAAGCTTTATGAAAACATTTTATAGTCAACATTATATTTTTGGAACAGTCCTGTAATAGTAAAGGGGCCTGGTCTATCGCCTCCTTTAGCTCCATAGGTTTATTTACAATAGAGTATACCGCGCTTACTCCTATACTGTATATATCTTCGATACCCTCTCCAATTTTTCCGGTTACTACTATCACCGGCACTTCGTACTTTTTTGCCATTGAAGCAATGCCAGATATTGTTTTGCCATGAAGCGTTTGCTCATCTATCTTTCCTTCACCGGTAAAGACTAGGTCGGCCTGTTTTATAATTTCCTCTATTCTTAAGGTCTGAAGTATTAATTCTATTCCGTTTACCAGTTCTCCATTTAAAAAAGCCATTAATCCCGCACCTGTGCCACCGGCTGCTCCTGCTCCAGGAATGGAAGATATGTCTATATCAAGGGTAGACTTAATTGTTTTGGCATAATGGGCCAGGTTGCTATCCAAAAATTCCAAATCTTTCCTACTCCCGCCTTTTTGACCACCATAGACCATGGATGCACCATGCACACCTGTAAGGGGATTGGAAACATCACAGGCCACGATCACCTCACAATTTTGAATCCTCTTGTCAAAATTGGTCAGGTCTATCCTGTATAACTCATTTAAACTCCCACCACCCTCTTTAATTTCCTCTCCCTTATCGTTCATAAATTTGGCGCCCAATGCCCTGACCATTCCAGCGCCACCATCGTTGGTAGCACTACCGCCAATGCCGATAATGATCTTAGTACAGCCTTGATTAAGGGCATCCTGAATTAATTGTCCCGTACCAAATGTTGTGGATAGTAAAGGGTTCTTTTCCTGCTCCATTAACAATTCCAAACCAGAAGCCTTGGCCATCTCGATAACAGCTGTTTTATTATCGTCTAATATTCCGTATTCGGCCGTTATTGGCCTCATGAGTGGATCCATTACAGTAACAGAAAGCCTATGGCCACCAACTCCGTTCAAAAGTGTTTCAAGTACTCCTTCCCCACCATCCGAAATAGGAATTTCATGAATTGTTGCAGCAGGCAATACCTTACGGACTCCTATGGCAATATTTGCCGCCACTTCTCGGGCCGATAAGCATTCCTTGAAGGAATCTGGGGCAATAACTATATTCATTTATAGTGGTTTGGTCTGGTTATTTTTTTGACTTGTTATTACATTCGATTAAAATACAAAATAATCCGTCGCTAATAATTTAATCTATTTTAAGAAGGGTAATGTCTTGCTAGTTTACCTTCGATTTCGAACGCACAAAATCTACCAACAAAGGAAAGGCTGGTTCGGTCATGCCATGACCATAACCGTCCATTTCATATAGGGTAATATCTGCGTGTCCGCTAACCTTCATCATTCTATAGAAATAGGCATTTTCCTCATATCGCCCCAGCATCTCCTTTTCACGATCGCCCGTAATCAACAAGGTGGGTGGTGCATTTTGGCGTACGTGGAATAATGGCGCCCATTCGTCTATTATAGGCTGCTCTCCGGGAATACCTTGTTCCTTTCTTATAGTAAAATGGGTTATGGTATGGCCACTAAAAGGGACTAGTCCAGCCACCTGATCGGAATCCAAATTGTATTTCTTTAACCAACTTTTGTCCATAACGGCCATTAAAGCCAAGTAACCACCTGCTGAATGTCCTGAGACAAATATTTCATTGGAATCTCCATTATATTTGTCAATGTTTTTAAAGACCCATGCTATGGCTGCCGTGGCATCGGCAATACAGGTTTCAGCCTTTACATTTGGGGAAAGCCTATACCCTACTCCAACCACACAGAACCCTTTATTTTTCAGAGCTGACGGAATTTCTTTTTGGCCTCCGGTCAACCCCCCTCCATGAAACCAGATAACCACGGGGACCTTGTAATCGACCTCCGGATAATAGATATCCAAAAGGTTTTTTTCTTGCATATAATCAGTCCGTTTGGAAGTACTGGAATCGTAGTAATAGACATTTTCCTTTAATTTATAGCTTAGGACCTGACCTTGGACGTATATAGGCAAAGCAGCCAAAAGCACAAAAGTAAGTAGCTTTTTCATGGTTGAATTGGATTTTAAGTTGGTTATATGGTTATGAATATTCCTCTAATATCTTAAAAACAGATTAAATAAAATTATCATAATAATCTTTATTCCCTCCATCCTTCAAATAAATTTTGGATACAGTACATTATATTCGAGGTTTATTGCCTAGTAAACTACCTCGGGGCAAGCTTAGGAGTACCTGCCTTCGGCAGGCATGTTTTAAACTCGATTATCAAGTAATTTTATTATCCTGTCCTTTGTTTTGAATTAAAAGATTTTCGAAATAGCCAATTATCGATAGGATTATATTTCCTTGTTGTATCAAAAAATTTTTTAAACTAGTTAAATAGTAAAGTAACGGTAGTCTTCGAAGTGACTGCACATAATTCGTTTGCTTTTTAGACAAGCTGTAAAAAATATTGGGTAGGACTTGACCGCAAAAGATGTTATCGTAAGTGCGACTACAAATCAATAGGATTAATGGCCAGGCTTTTAAATAGCTTGGCTTTGGCGATACTGAATTTATTTTGAATGAGATTTTTTTTCAATTCAACTTCCAGAAGTTTTCTTTCCCTCGAATTAACTAGAAACAAAGAACTTTCTCCGAAACTGAACTTTCTTTCCTCTGCAAAAAACAGTAGGCGGTAATCCTGTACCATGCTTTCTACGAGGCTCGTTTGGGTATCAAAAGAATCTAGTTCCTTGTAAATGGCAAGAATATTATTTCTTATCTGTACAGCAGTATTGGTAGCTTCCAATTGGGCATCCTGCAATTTATAGTCCGCTAACTTAAGATTGCCTCGTTCCTTTCGCAAAAATAAGGGTAGTTGAAAGTTAATGCCACCTTTGTACTGTTGATTCCCAAAGGAATTGAAATAATCTGGATTTTCCGTCAAGAAATTGTATTCTAAATCTATTTTAGGCAACAGTTTATTACTTTTTAAACGTCTATCAATTTTTAAACTTTCTATTTTATAGTCCAAGGCTTTCAGTTTAGGATGATCGGCAAGGGCAAAACTGTCCAAGGGCTTTCCCAAAATTTCCAAGGTAACATCTATATCCCTTTCCGTGTTAATATCGGGAATTACATTGGGTTGTATCTCTATTGGAATGTTGTTGTTGGTCCATAGAAAATTAGACAGTAACAAAGCCTTGTTGGATAAATTAACCTTGGCCTGCTCCAAATTCAAGGCCCGATCCTGGACAATGATCTTGGCCTCAAGGGTATCGATCGAGGGGATGACCCCTGCTATGGCGTTCTGCCGTACCCCTTTGAAGCGTTCCTGTGCATTGGCCAAAAATCTATCATAAATTTCCTTGTCCCTATAGGTTTGCAACCAATTGAAGTACGCAAGGGAAGCGTTGTACAATACCTCGTTGACCAGAATATCCCTTTCGGCCCTATTCTGATCCCTAAAAAGTTTGGCACTTTTTAAGGTTGCCATTCTATCATTTATCCATAGTCCCTGCCCAAGAGAAAAGGATACTCCGGCGCTATATAATCCATCCTCCGGTAAATTTTCCGAGGGATTTAAATACACTCCATCATTCTGTTCAAAATTGGCCTTTAATTCTATCCCATACCAGGTTGGGACCTTGAAAGTAGCGTTGAATCTTTCGTAGTACTCGGTTCCTTTAAATTCCTTTAGGTCGTAATCCACTTCTATCTTGGGATCAAACCCACCCCTGGATTTCATTAAATTGGCCTGAGCTTCGTCAATTTTAAGTTCCGCCTGCTTTGCTATAGGGTGATATTTTTTTATGTACCCCAAAAATTCCTTGAAGTCAAGGACGGCGGGATCCGTTTGCTGGGCCTGTGCAAAGGATATTGTAAATATTAATAAGAACAAGAATAATCTATTTATCATTTCTCTTCTTTTAGTACTGTCTTTGTGGGCTGATAGTAATTAGGTGGAAAGCCGTTCAACTGTCGCCATAATTCATACCAAATTGGAACATCCTCAAGTAATGCAATGGTGTTGGCACCAGATCCCACGCGGATGTCTTTTGGCCACGGTATGTCATTTTTGTCAGGCGCCAACAAAACACGGTATTTGCCGTTTTCACTGATGAAAGTTTCTATGGCAACCACGGTACCCCCGTAGGTACCATAGGAGACATTGGGCCAGCCACTAAAGACAATTGCCGGCCAGCCATCAAACTGTATCCTAAACTTTTCACCTACATGGATCAAAGGTAGATCCAATGGAGCAACATAGGTTTCTACAGCCATATCGTAATTACTGGGCATTATCCCTACCAAACGATCTCCTTCCTTGATGGTCTCCCCCAAACCTCCTTGAATGGCCTTATTTATATATCCACTTTGAGGCGCTTTGACATAATACAGACTATTCCGCATTTCGTAATTGGTATACTCATTTTCCAATTTTGAAACCTGGGCCTCGGAATCGTACTGATTGGACTGTGCGGTGAACATATCACTTTGGGCTTTGGAGATCTTATCAGCATATTCCGCTTCAATCCTATTGATTTCCACTTCAGCATTGATTATTTCATTTCGGGCAGTAAGTAATTTATTCCGTTGAGAAATTAATTTGGCCTGGGACTCCTGCAATTTTAGTCTCTTTTCCTCCACATCCGTAATGGCCTTTAAGCCCTCCTTTGCCAACTGTTCTATACGGTCATATTGTGTTTGCGCAATACTGATGTTGGTCTTGGCAGCTTCCAAATCAATACTATCACTCTCAACCTTTAATCCAGATTGCATTAGTTTGTTCTTGGCCTGTTTTAACTTGAATCCCCTCTCATTCTCCAAAGCTTTTATTTGGGTATTTAACACCTTGACCTTTCCTTCATAAGAAGAAACTGCTTTGCTCTTAGCCGTAATCTGCTGTCCTGTCCTAGAGACTAAATTGGGATCGAAGTACTCATTCTTAATCTCTGAAATAAATAAAATGGTATCGCCCTTTTCTACAAAATCACCCTCTTTTACAAACCATTTTTCTATTCTGCCGGGTATGGGCGACTGTATAGTCTGAGGTCTTTGATCCAGGCTCAGTGTTGTTAAAAATCCATTGCCCCTAACATTCTGTGTCCAAGGCAAAAAAAGTACGATAATAACAAAAATCGCCGATGCCACTAAAAAACGATTAAAATGTTTATAGTGTCTAACGTGAAAAACTCTTCTAAAGGATTTATATCCAGAGAGGTCTACTTTATCGTTCAATTTATTTTGGGAAATGTTCAGCATATCGGATTATGTTTGGGAGACTATTTTACCTTGATCCAGGGTTACAATTTTTTTACAGCGCTTTATCCATTTTGGATTTTGACTCACCACTACCAAGGCCCAAGGATTATTGTTGTCCAACAAGAAGTTCATGATTCTTAGGGCCTCAGGTTCATCAAATTGATTTAAAGGATCTTTTAAAATCAATATTTTTGGTTTTTTTACTATGCTGCGCGCCAAAATTATTTTCTTGGAAATGGTATAGGGAATTTGTTTTCCTTCAGGAAAAAGTGCCGTATTCAATCCTTGGGGCTGGTCTTTAATAAATTGAAGCAACCCTACGTTTTCCAGTGCCCAGTAAAGGTCCCTTTGGGAAACTTTTTTATTCCCCATTGTAATGTTTTCTAAAATAGTACCTTCAAACGGACTTTCTTCGGTTAGGGACTGACCAAAAAAGGAACGATAATGGTTTATATTCATGCCGATCAAGGAAATATCGTTTACAAATATATTTCCCAAATTGGGAGGGATTATTCCGGAAATTAATCTCAATAAGGTAGTCTTTCCAGAACCATTGGCACCTAAAATAAGGATGCTGTCCTTTGGTGCTATTCTTAGATTGATATCTTGAAGAATTTTCTTATTGCTTCCAGGAGCACCATATGATACACCGCTTAGTTCAATAGTTATGGGCCCATCTTCCGAAAGTGGCTTCTCTCCCTGTTGCTCCTCAAGATCCATATCCACTACCTGTCCCAATTTTTCCAAGGAAGTAAGGAGATCATAGAAGGTATCCAAGCCACGTATCAACTTCTCAACGGAATTTATGACCAAAAGAATAATAATTTCGGCCGCTACAAATTGCCCAATATTTATTTGTTGATTGAGTACTAAAAACCCACCAATCAGCAAAAGTCCGGCCGTAACCAAAACTTTAAAGCCTATCATTTGGATGAATTGGATGACCAAAATTCTAAAATGACTCTCACGGGCCACCAAATATTTATCTACCAATTTATCATTTTTGGTGAGGGCCAAACTGGTTTTTCCCGAAAGTTTAAAACTAGTAACGGAACGTGCCACTTCTTGAATCCAATGCGCCACTTTGTATTTACTTTTGGACTCGTCCATACTGGTTTCCAACCCTTTCTGAACAGTGAACTTGAAGACGACATAAATCAATAATATTAATAGCAGCCCATAAATGATAAAAAAGGGATGATAAAAAGACAATAATATTAGACCAAAAACAATTTGCAAAAGTGCCCCGGGGAAATCTATCAAAATCTTCGCCAAGCCTTTTTGAACATTTAGGGTGTCAAAAAAACGATTGGCCAATTCAGGGGGATAAAAGTCCCTTAGTACATTCATTTTAATTTTTGGAAAACGATAAGTAAATTCAAAGGAAGATCGTGTAAATATTTTTTGCTGCAAGTTCTCGATGATCCTTATCTGCATTAATTGCAAAATACCCGCAAAAGCTACTCCACCGGTAACCAAGGTGACCAAAATTATCCAAGAGGTGCTGATTTGTGCTCCTTGCAGTAAATTAATTATGGCCTGTATTCCTAGCGGTAGTGAAAGATTTACCAAGCCAGCAAAAATGGCATAATAAAAGGTTTGCAATACATCCCTCCTGTCCAACTGCAGTAGCCCCATTAGCCTTTGCCAGGCCGTTAAAACATTTTTAGGCATAATTTTATTTTAAGGATTTAAAAACAAGATCATTAAAGTATGCTGATGGAGTGTTATTTTCATCGCAATTGGTCAGGGAAGGAAAATGTTCTTGGAGAAAATACTGATGGAACGATCCCTCCAAAATAGTACTGGCCAAACTAGCTGGATATTTATAATCTGCATTTACATTAGTGATCATTTGACTAATACGTTCTATAAGTCTTTTATATATTTCAAAATAGCCATCCTTATTCTCTTGCTCTACTTCTTTGGTCAAATAGGATTTTGAGTATTCATTAATGATAATTCTATTAAGCAGCACCTCATTGATATGGGGGAAAGACGAATCTATTTCTGTTTTTTTTGTGAATATTTCAATTGTCTTTTTTAGTTTTTCCGAGGGGTTGGTAATGGCATTGGTTGCTAAAACCAATTGGTATTCCAGCCAGCCCCAGTACCATGAAGAAAGATATAGTAGTAGTTTGTGTTTGTTTTCAAAGTAACGGTATATGGAACTTTCATTAGAGCCAATGAGTGTCCCCAACTTTCTGAATGTAAAATTTTCAAAACCTATCTCATTTATAAGGTTTATACTATGCTCCAAGATGCGTTTCCCTAAATCGGACGATTCTGGATCTTTTAAATAGATTTTTTCATTAATTCCAATCTTCATCGTTTTTAACAGGCGCTCCATAACTATAATTTTATAAAATTACACGCAAATATAATAGTATTACTATCAAATAATAATAGTTTAACTATCTATTAACAAAAGTAATACTTTCAATAAATCCCTTTTAGTAAAAACTAAGTGCTAAATCCCCGGGATAGAGAAGGACTGGGGGTCTTGCGAAACTTCTACAATACCATAAGTTAAATATTTAGGGGGAGACAAAGTCAATATATAATCTGAATCGGATAAAATTTAGGGTATAAAACACCCGTGTTGCAGCTTATATTTGTATACGGATTTTTGACAGCTATTGCAAGTTGGGCACTTGTGCCCAATAAAGTTCATCGTTTTATTTTGGTTTTAAATATTATTACCTATATATTTAATAAACAGTGATTTAAATTCATTTATTTAATTTATAAATTTAATTATTTGATTCAATTTTAATTTGTACACTTAGGTGAAATCCACTGGATATTATTATCTTGAAATGAAACCGGGATTCCGGTTTTATTCAGTTGTGTGAACCTATAATTAAGTAAATATAATATTGAATATGAAAATTGTAATCTTAGACGGATATACTTTAAACCCTGGTGATTTAAGCTGGGAGAAATTAAAGGATATTGGAGAAGTTCAGGTATACGATAGAACCGAATATAATAATGACACAATAATTAAAGCTATAGGCGAGGCCGAAATTGTGTTTACCAATAAAACGCCCTTGCCAAAAGAGGTATTGGAAAAGGCAACAGCGTTAAAATATATTGGGGTACTGGCCACTGGTTTTAACGTAGTTGATGTTATGGCTGCAAAAAAATTGGATATTGTGGTTACTAATGTGCCTAGCTACGGCACTACTGCAGTTGCACAAATGACCCTTGCCCTGCTACTGGAAATGTGTCATCATGTTGGGGAACATAATCGATCTGTAAAACAAGGGGAATGGTCAGCAAGCAAGGATTTTTGTTTTTGGAACTATCCGCTAATCGAATTGGATGGCAAAACTATGGGTATTTTTGGTTTTGGGAGGATAGGGCAAGCAACCGCCAAATTGGCCCAAGCATTTGGCATGAATATTTTGACTGCTGGTAGTAGAAAGAAACTGGAATTGGAAAGCAGTAGTTGTAAACAAGTGGATTTGGATGAACTCTTGGCCAAATCCGATATAATAAGCCTACATTGCCCATTAACTCCTGAAACCGAAGGCATTATTAATGCTTCCAACATTTCCAAAATGAAGGATGGAGTAATGATCATCAATACTTCTCGTGGTCAATTGATCGTTGAGAACGACATGAAGGACGCCCTGGATAATGGCAAAATTGCCTGGGCCGCGGTAGATGTTGTTTCCAAAGAACCCATAGACCAGGACAATCCACTATTAAAGGCCAAGAACTGTATTATAACGCCCCACATCGCTTGGGCGCCAAAGGAGTCAAGGAGCAGGTTGTTGAATACGGCCCTTGAAAATTTACAAGCTTTTTTAAAGGGAAACCCCATCAATATGGTGAATAGCTAACCTCATATTGGCTTACACGAAACACAAAAATTTTGACCAATGCCTTTTGATCTCAAACAAAAACTAAGTAACAACCATAATATCTACGGGACTTGTATTCTATCTACCTCCCCTATTTGGTCAAAGGTGGTAAAGGGCACTGGACTGGATTTTGTCTTCTTGGACACGGAGCACATTCCCATGGATAGAACCGAACTTTCTTTTCTATGCCAGGTGTACACGGCTCATGGAATGGCTCCTATTGTTCGTATACCAAGTCCTGATCCCAATGCGGCCTGTATGGCAAAAGATGCCGGTGCCGTTGGAGTCCTTGCCCCATACATCGAAACTACAGGTCAGGTACAGCAGTTGGTGGGTGCCACCAAGTTTAGGCCCTTGAAAGGAGAGCGACTTCAAAGTGTGCTTAGTGGGAAGGAAGATTTATCGCCTGAATTAAGAACCTATCTGGAAAACTTCAATCAGGGTAGTTTGTGTTTGATAAACATCGAGAGTACGGTAGCAGTTGGAAGATTGGATGACCTATTGAGTGTCCCTGGATTGGATGGCATCGTTATAGGCCCTCATGATCTTTCCATAAATATGGGGCTACCGGAACAATACGATCATCCCGAATTTGAAAACACTGTAAAGGAAATTATACACAAAGCAAGAGCTAAAGGTCTTGCCGCCGGAATTCATTTTCCTGCCCATGCCCAATACCAGATAAAATGGATCAGGGAAGGTGCCAATATTGTGCTGCACAGCTCTGATATGCGACTTTTTAGTCAAAAACTCTCTGAAGATCTTAATAGTATTAAGGCAGCTGTAGGTGAAAGACAAAATTTGTCCGATGGAAGCGAGTTGGTTATTTAAATTGAGGGATAAAAGGTTTCAAAATAACTCATTATTAGGTAATTCCAATAATCAATATGAATAGAATCTTTAAACATTCCTTGATTTTAATTTTACTGATAACCTATAATTCTTCGGTCCTATTTGGGCAAATGATCGATTTGAGCAGGTCAGAAATAATCTGCCTGGGAAAAAATGACCCTCTGGTCATGACTGCTATTACCGTTTTGCAGGAGGAAGTTGCTAAAAGAAGTAATATTTTGCTTGCCAAGGGGAGTAGATTTCCAAAACGGTCCCATAGCGCAATAGTGGTTGGACTTGAAAAAGGTCTGGATAAATTTCCGGCCGAATATCAGCAACTTTTGGCTACGATGCCAGAAATAATGACTGAAGGCTATAAAATAGCAGTGGTTCCGAAAAACAATGTCGTCCTAGTGCTGGGCAACGATTCTAGGGGTGTGCTATATGGTGTTGGAAAACTTTTAAGGAAACTTCAAATGACCCAAGGCCGGATTCTACTGCCACTTGATACCAACATCGCTTCAAGTCCAGCGTTTCCAATTCGGGGTCACCAATTGGGGTACCGACCAAAGACCAATGCCTATGACGCTTTTTCTGTGGAGCAATTTGATGGTTATATACGTGATCTGGCAATTTTCGGTGCAAATAGCATTGAAATAATGCCCCCACGTACCGATGATGACTTTACAAATGTTCATATGAAAATCCCAGCCATTGATATGATTTTGGAGCAATCCAAAATCTGTAATCGCTATGGCATGGATGTTTGGATGTGGTATCCTAATTTGGGGTCGGACTACAGCCATCCGGACTCCCTAAAGGTAGAAATTGAGGAAAGGCGCCAAGTATTTAAAGCCGTTCCAAAATTGGATGCCCTATTTGTCCCTGGTGGGGATCCCGGAGACTTGGAGCCGGACGAATTGTTCAATTGGCTTGAAAAGGAAGCCGAACTGCTGCGGGAGTACCATCCAAACGCCAAAATTTGGGTTTCCCCACAGGTTTTTAGACCTACAAAAGCCTGGTTCGATAACTTTTATGATCACGTCAACAAAGAATACTCCTGGTTTGGGGGAATCGTCTTTGGGCCATGGATAAAAACTCCCTTAAAAGACATAACCGAACGTTTGAAACCTGGCATTCCTATTAGAAGATATCCAGATATTACCCATAATTTAAGCAGTCAATACCCTATTCCCCATTGGGATTTAGCATATGCAATCACCTTGGGGAGAGAATCTATCAATCCTCGCCCACAAGACCAAAAAATAATCCATAATGCCTTCGACCAATATGCGCAAGGAAGTATTAGTTATTCGGAAGGTACCAACGACGATGTAAATAAAATGATATGGAGCGATCAGGATTGGGATCCGGAAACCCCCGTTATGGAAACCTTACGCGATTATTCACGTTATTTTATTGGACCCCAATATACCGAAACTGTTTCCCAAGGTTTAATGGCCTTGGAAAAGAACCTTCAAGGTCCCCTGCTGAATAACGATGGCGTACTAAGAACCCTGCGGCAGTGGCAAGACATGGAAGTGCATGCCTCCAAGGAAGTATTGAGTAATTTCCGTTTTCAAATGGGACTTATAAGGGCCTATTTCGACGCCTATCAATATAGAAGATTGATGTATGAGACCGAATTGGAACAGAAGGCCCGGGAAATATTATCAGCAGCCAAAACCTTGGGGCCAATTAAGACCATAGAAGTTGCCAAAGCAATTTTATATAAGGCAAAGCAGCAGCCCAATATGACTCATTGGAAAGATAGATGTTTAACCTTGGCGGATGACTTGTTTGAAAGTATAGGTGCGCAATTGACCGTGAAAAAGCATTTTGCCGCAAGTGGTCGCGGAAATTTTATCGACAATATAGATGTACCCTTGAATGATGGTATGTGGCTAGTAGATCAACTTTCCATTATTGAAAAAAATGGAAGTGACTCTGATAAATTGTTGGCAATAGAGAATTTATTGAATCGGAACAACCCTGGACCTGGGGGTTATTACGACAATTTTGGAACACCGAGAAGTTGGAACAGGGTAGTTTCCAATTATAGCTACAAAGAAGATCCGGGAGGATTAAAATCTCCAAGGGTCAGTTTTGGCGTAGGTCTAAGAGGGGAAGAATGGGTACACGAAATAACGGCCGTAGGCTTTGACGGGCATACAACTCCATTATCTTGGATGAACCAAGTTACGGCCTTGTATGACGAGCCTTTAAAAATGGTTTACCCGGATTTAGACCCCAACGGTTCCTATATTATTAGGGTGGGCTATACAGGGCGATTTCGTTCAAAAATTAAATTGATGACAGAGAATATTCTTGTGCACGACTTCATTACCACCGGCAACCAACCCCTATATGAATTTCAGGTTCCTTCTGCTGCACTACAGGACGGAGTTTTGGAATTGGAATGGAGCTGTGGTGAAGGCGAACGAGGATCTCAGGTTTCCGAAATATGGATAATTAATCAAAATGAATTAAAAAAATAAAGAGCCATGGAGGATAAAAAAAACAATTTAGACGGTAGAAGAAAATTTTTGATCAGATCGGGATTGGCCGCTATGGCTATGCCATTCACTCAGATTTCCTGTGAACCGTCAAAAGAAAAGGAATCAACACTGGAAAATGAGGATTCATTTGAGTTTGCATTCCTTACGGATATCCATATAAAACCGGAAATGAATGCGCCAAAAGGATTTCAAATGGCTATTGACAAGGTAAATGAACTGAACCCGGATTTTGTCCTTACTGGAGGAGACCTCGTATACGATACCATGCGCGGTAACTATGAACAAAGCGAATCACTTTTTACCCTTTATAAAAACCTGAGCAAAGGCTTTAATATGCCCGTTTATAACTGTATCGGCAATCACGACCTTTTCGCCATCTATGAAGAAAGTCCCGAAACTGAAGATCATCCAGATTATAAATACGGCATGTGGGAAAGGCATTTTGGGGATACCTATTACTCTTTTGATCATAAAGGTTGGCATTTTATAACCTTAAACTCTTTGGATGTAACCGAAAACAAAAGATATCAGGGTATTTTTCACGAAAAGCAATTGGCCTGGTTGAAGGAGGATATATCGAAGGTAGAGAAAAGCACTCCTATTATAATTACCACCCATATTCCCATGATATGTACCTACTCCCAGTTAAACGGCAGCGAAGGTAGTAGAACGGTCAACAATGCCTCCGAGGTGTTTAAGATCTTGGAAAACCATAATTTAAAGTTGGTTTTACAAGGACATATTCATTGGAAGGAATACGGATTCATCAACGATAGGTTTCATTTTTTAACAGGAGGTTCCATCGCTGGGAACGGTTGGAAAGGAAGAAGACACAATACCAAGGAAGGCTTTGTAAAGATTAAAATAAGGGGAAATGATTTTTCTTGGGAATATGTAGACCACGGATGGGAAGCTGAAAGACTTAAATTAGCGAAAAACACTATTTAGTATTTTAAGCTATTTGCTAAACTTGGTGTATTTTAAGCCAAATTATCTATATGAAGATTACAACAAATACGGATTTTACTACTCTTGTCATTCAAGAAGTATATGCGCCTTGCGGGCTAATAGTTTCAAACCATCTGCTGGACAGGGAAAGTAGAGAATACCAAGCCTCCTCATTTGAATTGAACAACCTAAAAGTTAAAGCTAGGAAAGCTAAAATCACTCCAAAAAAAATAGGACAATTCGTAACTTTATGGAAAAGAAATAAGAATGGTGATACCGCCCCTTATGAGGAGTCCGATAAGGTAGATTTATTTGTAATAGACGTCCTTGAGGCTTCTCATATGGGTCAATTTATATTTCCTAAAGAGGTCCTAATGGAAAAAGGCATAGTATCCTGCAACAAAAATGAAGGGAAACGTGGTTTTCGGGTTTATCCTCCTTGGTCCCAACCTACCAATAAAACAGCCGAAAATACCCAAAAATGGCAGTTGGAATATTTCTTGAAAATTGGGCAAAATTCAAGAACGGACCTCGACAAAGCCAGAATGCTTTATTTACTGCGATAGCTATTAACAGAACAAAATGCCCGCTGTCTTTATAAACTGCTCCTGCCTTTTGTTGGATTTTAAATACATATCGAAGGAAAGTTTTCGCTATCTAACCTCCTTTCGCAATACTTCCAAGGGTGGACTTTTTATAACACTACTGCTGTTCACCAGACCTATGAACAGTACCAGTAATGTAATTCCAGGGAACAGCACGAGAAATGGAAATAAAGATGGTGTAAAAACTGATTCAAATACGAATAATGCCAGTAACTGACTACTTGCCAAGGACAATAAAATACCGGATAAACCTCCCAGAACACCTAAATACAAGTACTCCAAGGCCACTATTTTCAGTATTTGTTTACTCCTGGCGCCAATAGTTCTAAGCAGGACACTTTCACGTATACGCTGATATTTACTGGTCCTTACCGCTCCCAGTAGGACTATTATTCCCGTGAGGATACTGAAAAATGCCATAAAATTAATAATCCATGAAATCTTGTTCAATAAGTTGTCTATAACCACCAAGATTTGTCTTATATCCAGAATGGATACGTTGGGAAATTCTCTAACCAATTCCTTCTGTAATTCTGCCGAAGCGTTTTCATCAGGTACATTGGTGGTGAGTACTGTAAATTGTGGAGCCTCTTCCAAAATACCAGAGGGGAATACAACGGAAAAATTTAGTTGCATCCTGCCCCAATCCACTGTTCGTATACTTGCTACAACAGTGTTCATGATAACCCCCTGAACATTAAAACTCAACTCGTCCCCTACCGCTACCTTGGCATCCCTGGCAAAATTATCGCTCACGGAAATAGGTACTTTCTCCTTGGAAGTAACTCTTGGGACCCATTCCCCGGATTCCAATTTTTCCGAAGAAATAAGGCTATCCCTATAAGTCACCCTAAACTCGTGGTTCAAAATCCAGGAATTAATAGTGGAAGCGGTATCCTTCCTGATAGCATTGACAGATTCTCCCTGTATGCTATTCACCCTCATTGTAATAATTGGGATATCGGTCAATACAGGATGTCCTCCCTCCATAATGGTTTGGGCTACGGCTTCCTTCTGTTCTGTTTGAATATCCAGAAGAATTATATTGGGACTATTGGCGTCTGTTCCCATGGTAGATTTAGCCAACAAAAAATCCTTTGTAAAATATAAGGTACTTATTAAAAAGGTGCCGATACCAATTGCCAGGACCAAGGTCAAGGTTTGGTTCTGTGGCCTAAAAAGGTTCAACAAACTATGTCGTGCGGTAAAAGTCCAAGAGGTTGGAAAGTATTTCTTTATTGTTTTCATGGCCATCGCGGACAAGCCGGCCATAATAGCAAAGGTAACTATGATGCCAGCAACAAATGACAAGGAATATTTCCAATCCCTTAATAACCAATATGAAAAAAGAAACAAGAAGGCCAAAATTGCGGCAGCGACCAAAATGAGTCCTCTTTTCGATCTTGATTTGCCAACTTCCTGTACCCTTAAAGTCTGAAGTGGGGAGACATATAATGTTCCCATCAAGGGATAAAGGGCAAAAAGCATGGACATAAAAAGGCCCAATAAAAGTCCCATTGCTATTGCTTTTGGGGCCAAGGACAATTGTACATCCACCGGTAAGAGGTCCCCCAAGAGTAATGGGAATAATTGCTGTAAGATTACGCCCAATGCAGTGCCTACAGCTCCCCCGAACAATCCAAGCGCCCCGATTTGCAGTAAATAAATTAAAAAAGTTTGTTTTTTGGTTGCCCCTAGACATTTGAGAACTGCAACCGATCGCAATTTTTCCTTTATATAAATATTAATGGCACTGGCAATTCCTATACAACCAAGGAGAAGGGCTATAAAAGCGACCAGATTAAGGAACTTTCCAAAATTTCCATATCTCCGTCCCAAGTTGGCACTTGTAGAGGTATGCGTATCCAAATCCGCACCTTCGGCATCCAATATGGGGTCCAACTTTTTATCCAATGCCTCTAGATCTGCAGCTGGTTGGACAAAATAGAATTCATAATCCAACCTACTCCCCTTCTGTATCAATCCAGTTTCCTGAATAAACCTGTATGGAATAACCACTGGGGGGGCTATAGAACTGAACAGCCCGGAACTTCCGGGTATGGATTTTAACGAACCCGCAATTGGAAATGTTAGCTCTCCTATTTTAATGCTGTCCCCAGTTTGAAGGTTATACTGAAGCATAACCGTGGCATCGACCAAGGCTCCGCCCATATTCTGGTAACTAGCTGCTGCCGATACAGGTGCCGTCTCCAGTGTACCATAAAATGGAAATCCACCTTCAATTCCCCTAACTTGAACCAATTTGGACGCTCCCGATTTCTGGAAAGCTGCCATGGAGGGAAAGTTTATTTCCTTGGCATCGGCTCCTCCAAGGGAATCCAATATTCTTTCTACCTTTTCATTTGGTGGATTTCTACTATCCACTATAAAATCGGCTCCCATCAAGGATTTGGACTGTAGGGAGATATTTTTTTTAAGATTATCACCAAAAGACTGTATAGAGACCACGGCGGCGATCCCCATAATAATCGAAGCCATGAAGAGAAAAAGTTTCCTCTTACTGGCTTTTCCATCGCGCCATGCCATTTTTACGAGCCATTGAAACCCGGATTTTGAAGTGCTGTTATGTCCGTTCACTGTGCTGTCGTTTTTTGATTGGCAATAATCCTACCACCTTTTAACCTAAGTATATGTTGGGTTTTGGCGGCTAATTCCAAATCATGGGTTACGATAACCAAGGTAGTGCCCGCATCCGCATTAAGTTGAAAAAGTAATTGTATCACCTTTTCACCTGTTTCGGCATCCAAATTCCCAGTAGGTTCATCGGCAAATAATATGGAGGGGTTATTGGAAAATGCCCTGGCCAGGGCAACACGCTGTTGCTCGCCACCTGAGAGTTGTGATGGATAATGATGGAAGCGATTTTGCAATCCTACCTTGTCCAGTAATTCCATTCCGTTCTTTATAGCATTTTTATCTCCTCTCAATTCCAAAGGAATGGCCACATTCTCCAAAGCAGTAAGTGTTGGCAGTAATTGGAAATCCTGAAAAACAAAACCTATATTCCTGTTGCGCAGTATGGCCCTCTCATCTTCGTTTAAAGTCCCTAATTCAGTACCGCACAGGGTTACCGTACCGGAATCCGGTTGGTCCAGTCCGGCACATATACCCAGCAAGGTAGTTTTTCCGCTTCCTGAAGGCCCTACAATGGAAAAAGTATCCCCTTCCTCCACGTCAAACGTAATATCTTGCAATACCGTAAGTTTTTTGGAGCCACTACTATAGATTTTCCCTAAATTGTTTACGTTTAATATCTTTGCCATATTATTTCTGTTTCGTGGTTTTCCAAAGAAGGCAAAATACAGAAATGATTTTGATTTTAATTCAATATCCCATGCGAACCTTGTTAAGATTTTCTTATTTATTATTCATTTTTTGCGCCTCCTGTGGAAATGTGGCCACCAAAAAGGCCGATTCAGGGGAAAAAGAAGAAAATTCCATTGAGAATAAAGTGGAGGCCCAAGCTGAAAGCAAAGTCATTTTATTCTTCGGGAACAGTCTTACTGCGGGTATGGGTCTTGATCCAAATGAAGCCTTTCCAGCCTTGATCCAAGAGAAGGTTGATTCTTTGGAATTGTCTTATAAAGTAGTCAACGCTGGCTTAAGCGGGGAAACAACGGCCAGTGGTAAAAATAGGATTGGCTGGGTACTTAATGCTGATATAGAGGTTTTTGTACTGGAACTTGGTGCCAATGATGGCCTACGTGGTATTCCTTTGGAAGAAACCCGTAGTAACTTACAGGAAATTATAGATGTGGTGCACCAAAAAAATCCGAATACAGCCATTATTTTGGCCGGAATGCAAATTCCTCCCAATATGGGTCAGGATTATACCAGTGAATTTAAGGAAATATTTCCAGAACTTGCCAAGGAGAATAATATTGACCTAATCCCATTTCTTTTAGAGGACGTGGCCGGTAATCCTGAACTGAATCAACCTGATGGAATACATCCAACGGCAGAGGGCCAGAAGATTATAGCCAATAATATATGGCCTATAATCGCCAGTGTACTTAAAAATAAAAAGGAGTTAGCTATTGAATAAATGACTTGAGGATAGCACATTGAAAAATTGATGGTTCATGGATTGCTTTTTCGTAAAGCCTCCACACTACTAGTCCTAGAATTTTTGTACAATATTTTTTGGTTATATTCGTCTCATATAATTGCTATTTGCTGCTAATTTACATGAGGGTTCCAAATTCCTTTCCAACGAAGTTATTGGTTGCTTTGTTCCTAAGTAACTATCTTACCTGCCTATTGTTTTATTTAAGGCCGGAAGCATCCCATATATTATCTGCCCAAGAACATTTATTAAAATCCATTTTATTTCAGCCTATAAGTTAGCCATGAAAAATCGTCATATACTGTCATTAAATATAAATTTAAATAGCACTTTAAAATTGATTATGATAAGAAAAAAAATGACCTTCCTGTTTACGCTTTTGTTTGGATTTTTAGCCATTGTTACCGCCCAGCAAAAGGAAGCTATACTTTTAGAAAAATCCGTTCCTATTTTTGAGAACGGCGAAGCCCAAATTGTACCTGGTTTTAGCGATGAATCCAAATGGATTAGGCATGACCTATGGGTTGAAACAGAGTTTGATACTGATGGGGATGGTAAGAAAGATAGAATGCATGTGTCGGTAACCAGGCCTGGTCAAACCGAAACCGAAGACCTTAAGTTGCCTATTATCTATATAAGCAGTCCTTATTTTGCCGGAGTGGCTTCGAATTTAAAGGAGATCTTTTGGGACGTGCGTCATGAACTGGGGGCCGGTGCCGAAGAACGCCTACACCCCGAAGTAGTTAGGATTGGGGAAAGGCCCATTATTTCCAATTCCCATATTAAAACCTGGGTTCCCCGAGGTTATATCGTAGTGCACTCTTCCTCCCCGGGAACAGGGCTATCCCAAGGTTCTCCCACAGTAGGTGGCGATAATGAATCCTTGGCGCCAAAAGCAGTCATAGATTGGTTGTGCGGAAGGGCTAAAGGTTATACGGAACCCTATGGTAAAGAAAAGGTAAAGGCTTATTGGTCCACCGGAAAAGTAGGTATGACAGGGACTTCCTATAATGGCACTATACCATTGGCTGCGGCTACCACAGGAGTTCCAGGATTGGAGGCCATTATTCCGGTAGCGCCAAATACTTCCTATTATCACTACTATAGATCAAATGGTCTAGTTCGTTCTCCCGGAGGGTATTTAGGAGAAGATATAGACGTACTGTATGATTTTATACATAGTGGAGACGAGTCCAAACGGGCCTATAGCAACAGTGTTGTCAGGGATACCGAAATGAAAAATGGTATGGATAGGATTACCGGGGATTATAATGATTTCTGGGCAGGACGTGATTATTTAAATGATATGGAGCCTATGAAGGCCGCATTACTTATGGCACATGGATTTAACGACTGGAACGTAATGCCGGAACATAGCTATAGAATTTATAAGGCGGCCAAAGAGAAAGGGTTGCCCTCCCAAATTTATTATCATCAGAATGGACATGGTGGGGAACCGCCACTAACCATGATGAACAAATGGTTTACACGTTATCTACACGGGGTGCAAAACGATGTTGAGAAAGATGCCAAGGCTTGGATTGTTCGTGAAAACGATGATAAGAAAAGTCCAACTCCCTATCGGGATTATCCTAATCCAGAATCAGCTCCAGTTACTCTATACCTGGACGGTGGTGCCCCGGAGCACGGTGGATTAGGCACAGAAAAGAAGGAGGGCCAGGGCATTGAAACCTTGGTAGACAACTTTTCTTTTTCAGGAGCTACTTTGGCGAAGGCAGAGCATACCAATCATCGCTTGCTTTATACTACGCCAACCCTGAAACAAGATATTCATTTATCCGGCATCCCGAAAATCAGTATTTCTTTGGCAAGCAATAAAGCTGCCGCCAATTTATCGGTTTGGTTGGTCTCTTTGCCCTGGAATGATGGAAAGAATTCCAAAATAACGGATAATATTATAACCCGTGGTTGGGCAGACCCTCAAAACCACAAGTCCCTTACCCATAGTGAACCTTTGGTGCCTGGACAGTACTACCAGGTAACTTTTGACTTGATACCGGACGACCAGATTATCCCCAAGGGCCAACAAATTGCACTTATGATTTTCTCAAGTGACAGGGAATTTACGCTATTGCCCGATCCTGGTACGGAATTATCCGTTAAATTGGATGCAACTACTTTAACCATACCTGTTGTTGGAGGTATGGAAGCTTTTAAAAGTGCTACTGAATAAATAATTCCGCAACGTGAATTCGATATATTTATATTAAAATCAGTTGTTTATATAATACTGGTCCGGTCGATCGGCGTCGAGACCTCATTTTAAAAGCGTTACAGTTCAATAACCTCTCGATTCTGCCTGTCTGCCGCCGGGTAGGCCTGTCTGTCGACAAGGCAGGCTCGAGGAGACGGTAGCAATTTTTTAATTTACACGTAATCAATGTCTTGCACGTATTTTTATGTCGAACTCAAGTTCCGTAGGATAAGTTATCTGGACGCAGTGTGTTTGCCCAATTTGATTTTGGGGGGCATAACAGAATGTTTAACAGGACCTTTGTCTATCATTAAAAAACTCCTTTTTCCAATAAGTTAGAAAAAGGAGTTTTTTATTTCCATGGAAGTGAATTTCTTCCAATAGCCATAAATCTTGTAACTATTTGCTCAAGTACATCTTACGCCTAGAGTATAAGTTGTAGAACTCGTCGTCCTTAAGACTTTCTATAAACAGAATGCTCTCTCCCGTACTTTTCATTTCCGGACCTAAATTCTTATTTACATTAGGGAATTTATTAAAGGAAAATACAGGTTGTTTTATAGCATAACCCTCCAATTGCGGATTAAAGTTAAAATCCTTCACTTTTTTCTCGCCCAACATCACTTTGGTAGCATAATTTACATAAGGCTCTTTGTAAGCTTTTGCTATAAAAGGTACCGTTCTGGATGCTCTAGGGTTAGCCTCAATAATATAAACAATATCATCCTTGATGGCGAACTGAATATTGATCAATCCTACCGTATTCAGCGCCAAAGCAATCTTCTTGGTGTGGTCCTTTATTTGCTGCATTACAAATTCCCCCAAATTAAATGGCGGTAAGGTAGCGTTGGAATCCCCAGAGTGAATACCACATGGTTCTATATGTTCCATAATTCCGATGATGTATACATCTTCCCCATCACAAATGGCATCGGCTTCAGCTTCTATGGCTCCATCCAAATAATGGTCCAACAACAATTTATTATTTGGTATTTTCCTCAAAAGATCTACAACATGTTCCTCCAACTCTTCTTTGTTGATCACAATCTTCATTCCTTGTCCACCCAAAACATATGACGGTCTAACTAATAATGGAAAGTCCAGCTCATCGGAAAGTGCCAAGGCTTCATCAGCGGTTTCGGCCACTCCAAACTGTGGGAATGGAATGTTGTTCTCGACCAATAAATTGGAAAAACTTCCCCTATCCTCTGCCAAATCCAAAGCTTTGAAACTGGTACCAATGATTTTAATTCCGTATTTATCAAGCTTTTCTGCCAATTTAAGTGCCGTTTGGCCTCCAAGTTGAACAATTACGCCCTCAGGTTTTTCATGTCTGATAATATCGTAAATATGCTCCCAGAAAACGGGCTCGAAATAAAGCTTGTCCGAAATATCGAAATCCGTGGAAACCGTTTCCGGGTTACAGTTGATCATAATAGTCTCATAACCACATTCCGAAGCGGCCAATACCCCGTGTACACAGCAGTAATCAAATTCTATTCCCTGTCCAATTCGGTTGGGTCCCGAGCCCAATACTACAATTTTTTTCTTATCGGTTACAACACTGTCGTTCTCCACATATTTCGTACCGTCCGGAGTTTCAATTTCTGCCTCAAAAGTAGAATAGTAATAGGGAGTCATGGCTTTGAATTCCGCGGCACAAGTATCCACCAATTTATAGATCCTGTTGATATTCAAGGCAACACGTTTGTTGTATACTTCACTTTCATAGCAATCCAACATATGGGCAATTTGCCTATCGGCAAACCCTTTTTGCTTAGCTTCCAAAAGGAGGTCTTTGGTAAGTGTTTCAATATTGAATTTGGAAATTTCCTTTTCAAGTTGATTTAGTTCTTCATATTGCTTTAAAAACCACATGTCGATTTTTGTGATTTCATGGATCCTGGATAATGGAATACCCAACTGAATAGCATCATAAATTACAAAGACACGGTCCCAACTTGGGATAGTAAGTTTACTGATAATCTCATCGTAATTGGTATACCCCTTCCCGTCCGCACCAAGTCCGTTCCTTTTAATTTCCAAGGATTGGGTGGCTTTGTGCAAGGCTTCCTGAAATGATCGGCCAATGCCCATTACCTCACCTACCGATTTCATTTGAAGTCCCAAAGTTCTGTCCGAACCTTCAAATTTATCAAAATTCCAACGTGGTATTTTTACGATAACGTAATCTAAAGTTGGCTCAAATAAGGCAGAGGTCGATTTGGTAATCTGATTACTTAGTTCGTTCAAATTATATCCTATGGCCAGTTTAGCGGCAACCTTGGCAATGGGATATCCAGTAGCCTTTGAAGCCAATGCTGACGATCTGGAAACCCTTGGATTGATCTCTATGGCAATAATGTCTTCTTTTTCATCCGGACTCACTGCAAATTGCACGTTACATCCACCTGCAAAATCCCCGATACTGCGCATCATTTTAATAGCCATATCCCTCATTCTTTGGAATGTAGTATCGGACAAGGTCATGGCTGGGGCAACTGTGATGGAATCCCCTGTATGGATTCCCATAGGATCCATATTTTCAATGGTACAAATAATGACCACGTTGTCATTCTTGTCCCTTAGCAATTCCAACTCGTACTCCTTCCACCCCATAAGGGCTTTGTCTATCATGACCTCGTGAATTGGGGAAACTTCCAATCCAAGACTAAGAAGTTCGTCAAAATCCTCTGGTTTATAGACTATGGAAGCTCCGGCACCTCCAAGGGTATAGGAAGCCCTGATAACCAAAGGAAAACCAAATTCCTGGGCAATTTCCTTACCTTTAAGAAAGGAAGTGGCGGTTGCTTGGGGAGCCATGCCAATGCCAATTTTTAGCATCAGCTCACGGAATTTCTCCCTATCTTCGGTAATATTGATGGCATCAATGTCTACACCAATAATCTTTACTCCGTAATCTTCCCAAATTCCTTTAGTATCCGCTTCTATACAAAGATTTAATGCTGTTTGCCCTCCCATAGTAGGTAAAACTGCGTCTATATTAGGATGTTTTTCCAAAATCTCCCTAATGGATTTTGTAGTCAACGGTTTTAAGTAAACATGATCGGCCATGGTGGGGTCCGTCATGATGGTAGCGGGGTTACTGTTGATGAGTATCGTTTCTATACCATCCTCTCTTAAGGATCTTAAAGCCTGTGTTCCTGAATAATCGAACTCACAAGCCTGACCGATAACGATGGGTCCTGAACCAATAATTAAAATAGAATTTAGATCTTTTCTTTTGGGCATTTTACTAGGTATTTATATTTAAACAAGGGAATTGGACAAAAAAAAGGTGCTACTTCGGAAAAAGTAACACCTTGTTATTTTAAAAAAACAATTCTATCATTATTTTTTGTGCTTCAGCTCCGAGGATACAGATAATTTTTTTCTTCCTTTAGCTCTTCTTCTAGCAAGAACTTTCCTACCATTGGCAGTAGCCATACGTTCCCTAAAACCATGTTTGTTTTTTCTCTTTCTTTTTGATGGTTGAAATGTTCTTTTGCTCATCGTAGCGTATTTTTTATAGTCTCCTTAAATTTCTTTTGACAATGTTTAAATTTTGCTTCGTCGACAGCAAAATCCGGCTGCAAATATACAAAGAGTTTTTGCATTGGCAAATCTAATTAAAAAAATATTTTTTTTAGGATTGCCCACTATAAGGCCCACTGGATTTTATTACTTTTGCAACGGCTTAACCAGTATCACAATTTAACATGAAGCGCTTTATTTTTTTAATGGTTTGCATCCTATGCAATATGGGTGTTTATGCACAAACCACATTGCAATATCACTTAAAAAAGGGAGATGTTTTTAAGATCAAGCAGGATGCCGAGCAGATAATAACCCAGGAATTGGATGGTGCTACCCATGAAATCACCAACCATATTGACGGTATATTGGAATTTAAAGTGCTAGGGGAGCTCAGTAATGGCTATGAGGTGACATTGACTTTTAAGGATTTGAACCTTAAAATGAATTCCAGTATCCAAGGGGTATTAATGAATGTCAATGCAAAAGAGGTAAAGGAAGACGACATGCAATCCAAAATTTTCAATACTATATTGAATAATCCCGTGAAAATGGTTTTGGCAAAGACCGGAAATATATTAAAAGTTCAAGGTGGGGATAGTTTAGTATCCAAAATGGCAAGGGCTTCAGGCTTGGAAGATGAATTTTCTATCAATATGATGAAAAAATCCTTGGAAAATGAGTTTGGATCCGAAGCCTTGTCCAATAGTTACAAGCAAATGACATTCATTTATCCCTTGAAAAAAGTTAATATCAACGACAAATGGGAGAATACATACAATGGTAAATTAAAGACAAGCAATGTATGGACCCTTAAGAGTATTGTGGACAATAAGGCAAAGATAAGCGGCAAGGCCTCAGTGTTAATGGATATCACGGATGCCAATACCATTATGAAACTCAGCGGGACGCAAACCACATCCTTGACGGCAGATACTAATTCCGGCTTTATTAGATATATGCTGGTAGAGGGCTTAAGTTCTGGAATATCTACAATGAAACAAATGGGCGGACAAGAAATACCGACCACTATCAAATCTAAAATTACGTACGAATTAATTAACAAGTAATATGTTCAATAAAAATTTAAAACTAGTTATAGCGGCGCTTATTATAGCTTATGCGGTATATCAATTTGTAGAAGGCAATATCGGAAATGGGATTTCCTTGATTCTCCTTTCCTCTATTTTTATATTTCTATATTTTAGGAATGAAATTATTCTGTTGGCATTCCTAAGAATGCGTAAGCAAGATTTGGCTGGAACAAAAAAATGGCTCGACAAAATAAAAAATCCTGATGCTGCCCTTACCCAAAAGCAAAATGGTTACTATAATTACCTTAATGGTATAATTTTCTCACAGACCAATCTTACCCAAGCAGAAAAATTCTTTAAAAAGGCTTTGAAATTTGGTCTTAACATGGATTATGATGTGGCGATGGCCAAATTAAGTCTTGCCGGTATAGCTATGCAAAAACGTAGAAAAAGGGAAGCTACCATGCTCTTGAACGAGGCCAAGAAGTTGGACAAGCAGAATATGCTTGCGGAGCAGATCAAGATGATGCAGCAGCAATTAAAAAAAATCTAAAGTTTTTCCTTTAGTTATCACTTGATACATTCAAAATACCCTTATCGATTTAAACCGTGATTTTGAACGATCTGGATATGAAAGTCTGTATTGTACAAAATAGACAATTATAGCAGGGGAGCCCAAAGCCTACTAAAGGATTCCTTAAGCCTTCTATTGAGATTTCTATTTTTCCAACGTGCCACAGTAACTTCTTCGCAATCCTCTAGGTCTAATTGGAATTGCTTGCGCATTTGTTGGTTAATGTCCCTATTATAAATTAGGGCATTTATCTCAAAATTCATGGAGAAGCTTCGATAATCCATATTGGCAGTCCCTACACTTGAGAACATATCATCTATGACCAAGGTCTTGGCATGTATAAAACCTTTTCGGTATCTATTGATGACAATTCCGGAATTTAAACATTGCTCAATATAAGAATCGGTTGCATATTGGGCTGCCCAGGAATCTGATTCATGGGGCAATATTATCCTAACCTCCACCCCACTCCTTGCAGCGGTGGTTAAAGCGGTCAATATAGCGGAATTTGGAATAAAGTAGGGGGTTGTTATCAATATACTTTCCCTAGCGGAATTAATGGCACAAAACATGGCTTCCATTATATTTGCCCAATCGCTGTCGGGCCCACTTGCCGCAATTTGCACTGCTACCGGCTTTGGGGGAGCGGCCTTTGGTTTGGGAAGAAGAATTTCCTCGATTTCCATATTATCCTTGGCCACGAAATTCCAGCTTAGGATAAATGCGGATTGAAGGCCACCTACCGCCCCACCAATGATGCGTAAATGTGTATCCCTCCAATATCTGTCATTGTCAAAGGTATTGTCATATTTCTGATCCAGGTTAATTCCTCCAACATAGCCAATATCTCCATCAATTACAACTATCTTTCTATGATCCCTATAGTTGAGTTTACTAGTGGAATTTGAGAATAAAACGGGCATAAAGGCGTAGTGAAGGACCCCACTGTCCGTAAGTTTCTTTTTGTATTCATTGGCAATGTTGCTACCAACATCATCATAGATCAACTTTACGCTAACCCCTTCCTTAGCTTTCTTGCACAGAATTTCAATAATTTCACTCCCTAACCCCTTGTCGAACAGTACAAAATACTCTAAATGTATATGATGTTTAGCCTTGGCGAGGTCTTGTCTTAAATATTTAAATTTCTCCTCACCATTTATAAGGATGTCCACTTGGTTGTCAAAAGCAAGTACCGCATTTTCGTTGGTGCGCATTAGGCGATAGATCTTGAATATACCTTCTCCAAACTCCTCCTTTAAATCTTCCCTTACCTCTACGTTAAGACTAAAGTTTTTACGCCATTTTTTTAGTCGATCGTGGTCCGCGATATACTTTTTTTCAAAAATTTTATCCTTTCTGTAGTCCTGTCCAAAAAAATAATAGACCAAAAGTCCAATAAAAGGTAAGGTTGCCAAAACAAATATATATGACAAGGTCTTAACCGGATTTCTATTTTTTAGAACGATTAAGACCGAGAATATAATGGCCAACAAATAATTAATTCCCAAAAGTAAAGACCAAACATTATCTTTTAGGAAAGACACCATCTATTTGGAAATCTTGTAGTATCCTTTATTTGGAATTTCTATGGTGTACTTCTTCCTGGAAGAATTATTCAAATGTGGCTCCCTCAACCATGGGTTGTGCCTTTTCAATATTTTGTAGTTAATTTCATATAGGTTGGCAAAATCGGCAAAATTGCTCACCGGCTCATCAATTTCCACATTAAAGGTGGGAACGGCAGTATACATGTCCTCCTTTTCAAGATGAAAACCATATTTCTCAGGATCGGACAATATCTCCTTGATCGCCAAAATTCTAAATACATAACGCCCTGTTTCCTCTCCTAAAAGAAGGTCATAGTAGCCATCAGCTTTTTGTATGCCCATATACTTTTTTATTCCTCCAGCTCCCGCATTGTATGCTGCTGCGGCCAAGGTCCAACTGCCAAATTTATCTTTGGATCTCTTTAGGTATCTACAGGCTACTTCGGTCGATTTTTCAACGTGATATCTTTCATCCACATTGCTATTGATTTCAAGGCCATATTCCCTACCAGTGGCACTCATTATCTGCCAAAAACCAGTGGCCCCTGCGGGAGAAACTACGTTTTGAAGCCCACTTTCAGCCAAGGCCAAGTATTTAAAATCGTCCGGAATTCCATTTTTGGCCAAGATCGGCTCAATAATAGGAAAAAATTTATTGGCCCTTTTCATCAGTAATAGGGCATTGGACTGCCAATAGGTATTTACCAAAAACTCACGATCTACACGCTCCATAATTTCAGGATCGTCAAAAGGAACCGGCTCTCCGGCGAAGTTTAAATCTTCTGGAATCTCAATGGCCGTGATGCGATAGCCCACTTCCTCCCCATCATTTGTTTCAGGTTCGGGATTTTCTGTCATCATGGCCGTATCCTTATACTGACTTTGCACAGCAAATATCAAGGTGCTTCCCACGAAAAAAACTCCCAAAATCATTAAAATATTCTTTATAACCTTCATGCGTTCAATTTTTTTAAATTCCTAAATTTTCTTAGTTGTCTTATCACCTTGGGTAGGCGGTTTCACCTCTCTGGTAGTCCATGCCATTCACCCATTTCTTATTCAAATATATTAAATAGAACTGCCTTATTGCAAAATAATTGTAGGTAAGTGTTCATTAAACCATTTTGATCGGTGAATAATCATCGTATGGGTCCCATTTTTCACAGTGATGCAATCTTTTATATGTCCAATGGGAAAAACTGGATCTTTTTCACCGTGTATATGAATTACATTTTCCCTGTGCCGGGTTTGTTTCCAATTTACTATGGAATCTATAGACCAATCCAAGTAATATTTATCGCGGACGGACAAATATTGCTCATAAAGTGCAAGACGTTTGGGGACAGTTTCGCCAAAGGCGTATTTTGCCAGTAACTCCATATTATTTACCAAGCCGGTGGGCAATAGCTTATGCACTTTGGTGTACTTGGCAAATATCATTCTCTTTGGCAGTTCTGAATTACTCTTGACGCTTGAAATAATAATAACCTTTCGTACTTTAATATATTTTGCCATCTCCTGAACTAAAATTCCCCCAAAGGAAACCCCAATTAGGACAGCATCCTCGTGTTTAACGAGTCTGGACATTTTTAAGGCATAATCCTCCAAACTAATATTCTTTTCAGGAACCACCCAATCCAAAAAGTGAGTTTCAAAAGTCGCTACAGGTAAGTTTATACGGGCAAAAATGGAAGGATTGGCTGCCATACCTGGCATGAAATAAACATGTATTTTCTTCTGGACCGTTCGGGTTTTTAGCATACTATTTTAATAGGATAATAACTTTTTTTTCATTAACTTTGTTTTCTTGGCTTTTTCGTCCCTGCTTATGTGTTTACTTAGTTTATGAGCCTAGATTGTAATATGAGAACGTTATGATCCAAAATTAGTCATTATTTAAAATCAAACTATATGAATGAAGTAGAAATTAAGGACAATGGTTTCTTGAGACAATTCGAAGCCAGGGTTGACGGCCACTTGGCTAAAATCGAATATTCTTCTCAAGAACGAAAAGTTTTTTTGACCAAACTTGTTATTCCTGAGGAAATAACAAAGGAAGATTTTAAAGAGGAGTTCATTAAAAGTGTTTTGAGCCATATCCAAGAACAAAATTTAAGAGTTGTGCCTACTAGCCCTCAGATAGCAGGTTTCTTGAGAAAAAATCGACAATACAAAGAAATGCTACCCGTCGGCATAAGAATATAATCACCAATAAAAAACCTCTCATAACCGAGAGGTTTTTTATTATTCCAATATTGTCTATTCCTGATTTGGCCTATCAACATAGCCTCTACCAATGCTGGGTTCGCCTAGGCCGATACAGCACTACCTATTTCTACCCCTCTTACCATTCCGTCATCATCAATTTCCGTAAGTCTTATCTCCTGTAATGTATTTACCAAGTTGGGATTCCATGGTGCCTTGACCTTTACGTAATTCTCTGTAAATCCATGGATATAGCCTTCCTTGTTCTCGGCTTCGTACAATACAGTTCTGGTAGAACCCAATTGCCCTTCATAGAAGGCCCTTCTTTTTTTAACGGAAAGTCCCCTTAACATCTTACTTCTCTTATTCCTGACTTTTTTGGGTACAACACTGTCTAATTCCGTCGCCTTGGTATTATCCCTTTCAGAATAGGTAAATACATGCAGATAGGAAATATCAAGTTCATTCAAGAAATTGTAGGTCTGCAAAAAGTGTTCTTCGGTCTCCCCGGGAAATCCTACTATGACATCTACCCCAATACAGGCGTGGGGCATAACCTCTTTAATTCTATTTATGCGATCAACATATAAATTGGTCAAATATCTTCTGCTCATCAATTTTAGGATAGCATCACTACCACTTTGAAGAGGAATATGGAAATGTGGGACAAATGAACTGCTTTGCGCCACAAAATCTATGGTTTCATTTTTTAATAAATTGGGTTCAATGGAAGAAATGCGCAAACGGTGGATTCCCTCTACCCTATCCAAAGCTTTTACCAGATCCAAAAAAGTATGCTCATGTTTTTTATTCCCAAATTCACCTTTACCGTAATCTCCAATATTAACTCCTGTAAGCACAATTTCCTTAATGCCTTTTGATGATATTTCGGCGGCATTATTTAGAACATTCTGAAGGGTATCACTTCTAGATATCCCCCTGGCCAAGGGAATAGTACAATAAGTGCATTTATAATCACAACCATCCTGTACCTTTAAAAAAGCCCTGGTGCGATCGCCAATGGCATAACTGCCTACATAAAAATCGGCTTCTTCTATTTCGCAGGAATGTACCTGGCCAAAATCGTTTTTGGAAAGGTCATTGACGTAATCTGCAATCTTAAATTTTTCGGTGGCCCCCAGAACAAGATCAACTCCGTCTACCGCCGCCAAATCCTTTGGTTTAAGCTGGGCATAGCATCCTATAGCGGCCACAAAGGCGTTTGGATTGCTTTTTTGAGCTTGCTTAACGATCGATTTAAATCGCTTATCGGCATTTTCCGTAACCGAACAGGTATTGATGACATACATATCCGCATTTTCGGAAAAATCTACACGCTCAAAGCCTTCCTCAACCAAATCCCTAGCTATGGTTGAAGTTTCCGAAAAATTGAGCTTGCAGCCCAAGGTATAGAAAGCGACCTTTTTCTTCATCATTGTTCTACTTAGACCGAATACAATTCGGTTTCTTATACATTAATCCAAAACGTTTGCAAATATACCAATAATTGGGAACCCATAAGGTAAACCCAAGGGTTTGGTTAATTTATTAGGTAGAAGTTACTCCTTACGCCATCGTTTGGTTTCCTCAAAAACGTGGTTCAATATCTTGGCATCCATTTCATTGAATTCCACTCCCCTACGCGCCATCATAACCTTAGCAGCTTCAAAAGCCTTTTGGGGTTGGTATGTAGTGAAACCGGAAGCACCTCCCCAACTAAAACTGGGAACAAAATTCCTAGGGAATCCGGGGACGTAAATATTACAGTTTACACCTATAACCGTTCCGGTATTAAACATGGTATTAATGGCAGTTTTGCTATGGTCGCCCATCATTAAGCCGCAAAACTGAAGTCCGGTCTGTTCAAATTTCTCCGTATCATAATTCCATAAACGCACCTTTGCGTAATTATTCTTTAAATTGGAATTATTGGAATCGGCCCCAATATTACACCATTCCCCGAGTACTGAATTACCGAGATAACCTTCATGGCCCTTACTGGAGTATCCTATTAAAACAGAATTACTAATTTCACCACAGACTTTGCTATAAGGTCCAACAGTAGTAGGTCCATAGATTCTCGCACCCATTTTCACTACCGCCTTTTCGCACAAGGCAAAACCTCCCCTAATAAGGTTGCCTTCCCATACTTCGGAATTCTTACCGAGATAGATTGGGCCCTCCGAGGCGTTTAATATACTGTACTCAACGCTGGCACCTTCCTCCAAGAAAATATTTTCGGGGTTTACCAAACTATTGGTCTTGGAGATGGGAGCACTTTTTCTGCCCTTGGTCAACAGCTCAAAATCTGCCTGCATTGCTTCTCCATTCTTGGAGAAAATATCCCAAGTATTTTCAATTCTCAATACGGAACCTTCAAATTCAATATGGGTGTAGGTTGAAAAATCGACCTCTTCCTGAGTCTCTTTTGTATAAAAGGCTATAACCTCGTCCCCGTAGAATACGGCTTCATTTTCGTTTAAATTTGATACCAAGTCTACTAAGCCTTCATTGGGTAAAAAGGACGCATTTATAAGTATATTCTCTTCCATTTCCACCATTGGAAATCTTTCGGAAAGATAATCCTCCGTTATTGTGGTAATGGTGTTACCAAGGTAATTTTCCCACTTTTCCCTTATGGTCAGAATTCCGATCCTAATATCTGCAACTGGTCTTGTAAAAGTAAACGGCAACAAGGCCCTTCTTACTGTACCGTCAAAAAGAATATAGTTCATACAACAAAATTAAAACAAAAAAAGTCACGCAGTTGCGTGACTTAATAACTCTTTTGTAAAGAAAATATTATTTTTTGAACTTCTGGTATTTGCTCTTAAATTTATCGATACGACCTGCAGTATCCAAAAATTTAGCTTTACCAGTGTAGAACGGATGTGAAGTTCTTGAAATTTCCAATTTAACCAATGGGTATTCAACTCCATCAACATCTAAAGTTTCTTTGGTATCGGCTGTGGATTTAGTGATAAAAACCTCTTCATTGGACATGTCCTTAAAGGCTACCAATCTATAATTCCCTGGATGTATATCTTTTTTCATTGTAAAAACGTTTGTTCCTGCTTAATTTCGAGGTGCAAATTTAAATATTTTTCTGAAAAGAACAACTTAAAATCTTAAAAAAGGAAAAATAAAAATAACCTACCTTTAATTGTAACAAAATTAAGTTTTAAACTACTAACCGTAAAAACCATTAATTAAATCAATCAACATGGAAGAAACCAAACCAAAAACAGGAAAATACGCCTTGACTTATGGACTTATCCTTGGAGCCATAAGTGTAGTATTTATTTTGATGTTATATTCGTTGGATATGCATTATCAAGGAGGTCCCATGGTAATGGGTGTTAGTCTCTTGATTACCATAGCAATGATCATTATCGGAATGATGCAATTTAAAAAAGACAACAATGGTTTCATGACCTTTGGGGAAGGTCTAAAAATTGGTGTAGGTATTGGCCTGATCGCTGGTATCATTGGCATCATCTTCAATCAGATCCTGGCGGGCGTTATAGACCCTGAAATGATGAACAAGGCCATGGAGTACCAAAAAGGCATGCTTATGGAGACAACAAAAATGACTCCAGATCAAATTGATGCCCAAATGGAAATGGGCAAAAAATTCACAACACCCTCCTGGCAAATTATTTTTGGGCTTATTTATAGTATTGTGGCGAGCCTTTTATTGTCACTTATTCCAGCTTTAATTTTAAAAAAGAAAGAAACTATTCAGTAATTTGTACTTTTGAAAAGATTTTCCATTAGTACCGAATGAATATATCTATTATAATTCCCTTACTCAACGAAGAAGAATCGTTGACCGAACTACATGATTGGATTGTACGCGTAATGCAATCCAATCATTTTTTATATGAAATACTTTTTATCGATGATGGAAGTACCGATGATTCTTGGGACATTATCACCTCATTGGCCAAGTCCAATCCCAATGTCAAAGGAATACGCTTCTTAAAGAATTTTGGTAAATCACAGGCCCTTCATGCCGGTTTTAAGGCAGCAAAGGGCGATGTGGTAATAACAATGGATGCAGACTTACAGGACAACCCTGAAGAGATTCCGGATTTATATCAAATGATCGATCAGGAAGGGTTTGATCTTATTTCTGGCTGGAAGAAAAAGAGATATGACTCCATTCTTAGTAAAAATCTACCCTCCAAATTATTTAATTGGGCCGCCCGAAAGACTTCTGGGGTCCGGTTGCACGATTTTAATTGCGGCTTAAAGGCCTATAAAAAAGAAGTTGTAAAAACAATTGAAGTTTCCGGAGAAATGCACCGCTATATTCCCGTTTTGGCCAAAAGTGCCGGATTCCATAAAATAGATGAAAAAGTAGTACAGCACCAGGCCAGAAAATACGGCAAGACCAAGTTTGGTATGGACCGATTTATTAATGGCTTTTTGGATCTGATTACCATTTGGTTTGTTTCCAAATTTGGAAAAAGGCCCATGCACCTTTTTGGGGCTTTGGGTGTACTAATGTTTACTATAGGTTTTGGATTTGCACTTTATTTAGGTATAGACAAGGTCTTTATCAACCCCTTTGGTCGACTCATCACAGAACGGCCACAATTCTATATTGCACTAACTGCCATGGTAATAGGTACGCAACTCTTTCTTGCTGGCTTTTTAGGGGAAATAATGGTAAGATCGAGAAAGAATGAAACCCGTTACAATATCTCGGAAGAAATAAATCTTACCGAAAAATAAATAAATATTCTTCGTATTTTTAAGAACATATAACACCAAACAACTATGGAAGCCATACTGAAAAATGCTAAAAATTGGTTAACCGATTTTTTCGACGATAAGACCAAAAATGAAATTCAAAAGTTGATAGACAGCAATACTGAAGAGCTAAAAGACCGCTTTTACAAGAACCTAGAATTTGGAACTGGAGGGATGCGCGGGATTATGGGTGCCGGTACCAATAGAATCAATAAATACACCTTGGGAAAAAGTACACAAGGTCTTAGTAATTATCTCAATCAAGTATATAATAAGGAACAGGTTAAAGTGGTCATCGCCTATGACTGTAGGCACAATAGTGATACTTTGGCCAGGACAGTGGCTCAAGTTTTTGCTGCCAATGGTATTAAAGTGTTCCTTTTTTCCGAGTTGCGCACTACCCCAGAACTATCCTTTGCCGTAAAGTACCTGAACTGCCACGCCGGAATCGTTTTAACGGCTTCACATAATCCGCCGGAATACAATGGATACAAAGTGTATTGGACCGATGGTGGACAAATAGTACCACCACAGGACGGTGCCATTGTAAGCGAAATAAATAGCCTTGACTTTGAAGACATCAAATTCAATGCAGATGAAAGCCTAATAGAATTAATAGACCAAAAGGTGGATGAAGCCTTTATTGAGGCATCCGTTAAAAACGGCAACTTCAATGCCAAGGGCAAGGACGATTTTAAAATTGTCTTTACCTCCCTTCATGGAACTTCAATTACGGCAATCCCTGAGGTACTCAAAAGGGCCGGATATAAAAATGTGACCATTATTGAGGAACAGGCCAAACCAGATGGTAATTTCCCGACGGTAGTATCGCCAAACCCTGAAGAGCCCGAAGCCCTATCCATGGCCATTAAAAAGGCAGAGGAAATTGGCGCTGATATGGTAATTGGTACCGATCCGGATAGCGACCGCCTTGGTGTAGCCGTTCGTAATCTTGAGGGAGAAATGGAAATCCTGAACGGTAACCAGACGATGATCATGATGACCAAGTTTTTGTTGGACCAAAGGAAGAAAAAAGGAATTACAGGAAAAGAATTTATAGCTTCCACCATTGTTTCTACACCTATGATGGACTCACTGGCCAAGGCCTATGGTGTGGAATGCAAGACAGCGTTGACAGGTTTTAAATGGATTGCCAAAATGATCAAGGATTTCCCTGAACAGCCCTTTATCGGTGGTGGCGAGGAGAGTTTTGGTTTTATGGTCGGAGATTTTGTACGCGATAAGGATGCGGTAACCTCTACTCTACTGGCATGTGAAATTGGTGCCAACGCCAAAGCAAATGGCAGTTCGTTCTACAAGGATTTAATAGACTGTTATGTGGACTATGGCTTTTTCAAAGAAAAACTGATTTCCCTAACCAAAAAAGGAATGTCCGGAGCGGAAGAAATTAAGCAGATGATGATAGATTTTAAGGATAATCCTGTCGACACCATCGATGGCTCCAAAGTGGTTACAGTGGAAGATTACAATACGGCAACCTCTAAGAATGTCCTAACAGGAAAAATAACTCCTATAGACATTCCAAAATCCAATGTATTGATATACATTACCGAGGATGGCACCAAAATGGCCGCCAGACCTAGTGGTACGGAGCCAAAGATCAAATTCTATTTTAGCATCAACACCGCATTGAAGAATGCAGCCGATTATAAAAAAGTAGATGCCGAGTTGGATGCTAAGATTGCAAGAATCCTTAAAGAACTGAACATAGGTTAATGGAATATTTTAAAAAAATTCTTCGCTTTGCGAAACCCTACCGTAAATACGGATTTTTAAACATTTTTTTTAATATTCTATACGCCCTTTTCAGTGCACTTTCCTTTGCTGCCTTAATTCCAATGCTTGACGTGCTTTTTAAGCCGGAAAAAAAGATTTTGGTTGAACCGGTATATGAAGGTATGGGTCAGTTAAAGGATTATTTACAGGACTATATTAATTATCGGGTAAATGCATATTCCGGTGATGACGAAATGAAAGGTTTGATCCTGGTCATTGGCCTGGTATTGATCCTATTCCTTTTAAAGAATTTCTTTAATTACCTGGCCATGTATTTTATTACCTTTTTAAGAAATGGGGTACTAAAAGACATAAGAAATAAGATGTACGCCAAAATAGTGGATTTGCCAATTTCCTATTATTCGGAGAAGAGAAAGGGCGATGTTATCGCCCGTATTACTTCGGATGTATTGGAGATTCAACATTCCTTTCTATCTATATTGGAACTCATTGTCAGGGAGCCTTTAACCATATTGTTTACCATAGTAATCATGTTCGGGATAAGTACAAAACTTACCCTATTCGTGTTTATTTTTATCCCCATAGCGGGAATGATCATTTCAAGGATCGGAAAATCCCTGAAAAAGAAATCGGATCGGGTTCAACGGGAACAAGGTCAATTTTTATCCATTGTAGAGGAGACCTTGGGAGGATTGAGGGTTATCAAGGCCTTTAATTCAGAATCTAGATTCTATAAAACCTTTACCACTTCCACCAACAGGTTTTTCAACTTCTCCAACAAATTGTTGAACAGACAAAACCTTGCTTCCCCTACTGGAGAATTTTTAGGGATATTGGTCATTGGAGTACTGCTTTGGTTTGGTGGAAAAATGGTCTTGATAGATAAAACTCTGGATGCATCCTCTTTTATTGCCTATATGGGTCTTGCATACAACATTCTAACCCCTGCCAAGGCTATAAGCAAGGCATCATTTGGGGTTAAAAAGGGTAATTCCGCAGCGGAACGGGTATTGGAAATATTGGAAACTGATAATCCCATTGTAGAAAAGAACAATGCCATTTCAAAATCCACTTTTGATCAGGGAATAGAAATTAAAAACGTTTCCTTCAAATATGAAGATGAATTCGTTTTGAAGAATTTTAATCTAAAAGTTGATAAGGGTCAGACCGTGGCCTTGGTAGGTCAATCCGGCAGTGGAAAAAGTACTATCGCCAACTTGATGACACGCTTTTATGATGTAAACGAAGGTGAAATAACCATTGATGGTTTGGATATTAAGGATTTTACCAAAAAATCGCTTCGCAATTTGATGGGACTAGTTACCCAAGATTCCATTTTGTTCAATGATACCGTTAAAAACAACATAGGACTAGGCAAGGATAATGCTACAGAAGAGGAAATAATTGCCGCTGCCAAAATAGCCAATGCCCATGATTTTATCTCTGAGCTTCCCCTTGGTTATGATACCAATATTGGAGACAGTGGAAATAAATTGAGCGGCGGACAAAAACAACGCCTGTCCATCGCCAGGGCCGTACTAAAAAATCCACCCATAATGATTCTGGATGAAGCTACCTCTGCCTTGGACACCGAAAGCGAAAGATTGGTACAGGATGCCTTGGAAAAAATGATGCAGAACAGGACTTCGATAGTTATTGCCCATAGGCTTTCCACCATACAAAATGCCAATACTATAGTGGTTTTACAAAAAGGTGAGATTGTGGAGCAGGGCTCCCATTCACAGCTAATGGGGAAAGACGGCGTTTATAAGAAGTTGGTGACCATGCAGTCTTTCTAAAGCTTTATCGTGACACCTGTTGCTCCAAAATTTGATTCTGTATCGTCCTGAATTTAAGCACATCCAAGTACTCAAGGGCTTCCTTGTTGTCATAATCCAAATGTGACTTTGAGGCCCATTCAATGGCCTTTTTCAAATCCCCATTGATTTCGTTCATAACCGCCAAATTATAACAGGCCCTACCTGCAATTTTTGGATTGGAATTGTCCAATTCCTTTTCCCAAAGTTGGGATGCTCCCTGCCAATCCCCGTTTTCCAAAAGATTGTCCGCCAAATCCAGGTTGTTGCTACCACGTGCAAAATATAACCTTTCTACACTGTGTTCATAGGGTAATAATCGCAGACCATAATTGCTGCCTGTGGTCATGCTCTGTTCCACTAAGGTATCTTTTCTTCCCTCTATGGCCCTATAGGCCTCCATGGGATTAGTGCCTTTACCTATGGAGACTATATGATCATTGAAAACAAATTCGTCAATGATTTCATTGCTATTTGGGTAATATATCTTCCAACCATTTTCTATAAGCGTTTCCAAGGTAATCTCTTGGGCAGGCACCTTGACCTTTACTCGCATTAGATTAGGTTGCAACATAGATGTTTTCTTAAGGGACACAGTTGTTTCAGCATCAAAAAAGGACATTGAGAAAATGGCATCCACATCGTAGGTGTCGCAAATTTGTTCAATCTGTTCCCAAGAAATTGAATCGTTTCCAGCATCAAAATTCAATAACTCCTGAGGTACGGAATCGAGCATTTTAATAGTTTTGAATCGGCTATCCTTTAACAGCTCGTTGAACAATCCAGTTAGTGCAGCATCCCTGCCCTGCTCAGAAAGCCATTGCTCTTCGGCAGCCACCATTCTATTAAGGCCTGTTTCATGTCCTTCCACATTTGGAAGTACACTCCTATTGATGATGCCTATCCTTTTAATTTTTTGGGAAATAAGTACAGGTGAAGGCTCCATCGTTTGAAGAACTATTTCTTTGGTAGGACTGCACCCTATCATTGAAAACAGAAAACCAAACATAAAGAAATGTGTACAAAACTTGCTCATGCCTTGTAAATTAAATTCAATCGAAAAAAAGACTAGACGTAATATCATAACCTTTGTAAAACTCATTTTATAGGTAAAATATTGTCCTTTTTTTCCAAAAACATGGAATTTGGACCCTTATTTCATTCTTTTTGACGCAATCCCTTCTTTTATTAATGGCCTTTCTTGTGGTATTGGAAGGGTGTAGGAACAGTATTGAACTTGGAAAAACACCCACTAAACCTAAAAGAGTCCAATTCCCATTTTATGGAAGCTGAACTCTTTTCTTTCGTTGATTTATTCCTAAAATATATTCCTTACCCTATGCTTCTATTTACCGGGAAGCCTGTTGCTCCAAGAGTTCATTTTGTGATACTCTATATTTAAGAATATTCAAATATCTAAGGGCATCCTTATTATCGTAATCCGCATAGGATTTTGAAGCCCAATCCATAGCAGCGTTCAAATCTCCGTTGATCTCATTTATTATTGCCATATTGTAACAGGCCCTGCCTGCAATTTTGGACTTGGAATTATCCAGTTCCCTTTCCCATAGTTGGGCAGCTCCTTGCCAATCCCCGGTTTGAGCCCTTCTTTTGGCCACTACGAAATTGTCCGTGCCACGAACAAAGTAGTCCCTGCTGATCCTATGTTTGTATGGGGATAGTCTAGATCCATATGCATGACCAATATTCTTACTGAACTCCTCAACAGCCTCATTCCTACGGGCTACGGCTTCGATTGCTTTTATAGGATTAATACCCCTTCCGGACGATACCAAGTGGTCGGTGTACATAAATTCATCCACAATTTGCCGAGTTTGAGGGTTGTAAATGCGCCATCCATTTTTTATAAAGGTGTTGAGCGTGACTTCATGGGCCGGTACCGACACTTTAACTCCCAAAGCGTTGGGAAGCTGCATTAAAGATGGCTTATAGGAAACCTGTGTATCCGTATCGTAAAATGCCAAGGAAAAGATAGCATCAACACCATTTGCCGCACAAATCTCCTCTATAACATCCCAGGACAAGCTGGCCGGGAAGACATCAAGGCCTTTCCTGATTTCCATTTCGTTATCCAAAACAAGTATTTCTTCAAACCGTCCAGTTCTTTCCAGTTCGTCCGATAGAGCATCTAGAGCCGCCTCAGCCCCTTTTCTATCAAGATTAAGCCCTTCGGCGGACAAAATCTGATCAATTTTGTCCAATTGTTTATTCCCTTCAGAAGGCAAACTTCTGTTAATTATACCTATTCTCTGTATATCTTTGGGAAGATGCACTATGGCCGGTTCAGTGGCGCCCATCGTTAAATTATTGGTGGCGCTACAGGACATTAATAATATGCTTATGCCAATATATCCAAGTATTAATTTATGGTTTTTCATGGTGTGGTTTTTAAGGTTTTTATTTAACACTTTTGTAATGTCCTAGCTATAAAACACATACTATGCCAAAAATATTGTTCTGGAAACCAACATTCCTTTTCATTTTCAGGGAACGGCGGGAGTCCTTGGACTAAAAAAGGCGGGCCAGGGCAATAAATACATGCTTTACTTTCTTTCCATATTGCACCTATTCCTTACCTTTGAAGGTTATAAAACCTGATGGAAAGGAAAATTGAATAAATGAATAAAATAAGTTCAAAAACGCTTCAAGATTTAGAATTTAATACCGTTCTATTACAGTTGGCTGCCCGTTGTACCACCGAGCTCGGAAAAGAACAAGTACTAGGTTTGGAACCAATATCCGACAAAACCGAATTATTGAACGTTTTGGGGCAGACTTCCGAATATTTGGCCTCCTACTCCAACGACAATAGGATACCCAATCATAACTTTGATACCATTAACCCAGAGTTAAAGCTCCTTAAAATAGAGAATACCACCTTGGAAGTGGGTGGATTTAAGAAGATTGGTTCCATTTGCACAACAGTAGCTACCCATATTAAATTTTTTATAAAATTTAAGGAATACTACCCCCTACTTTTTGCTGTTTCAGATGGTATTACCCTGAACACTGACATCCCCAAAAATATAGAGGCTGTTATTGATAAATTTGGAGAAATAAAGGATAATGCATCCAATAACCTTCAAAATATCCGTTCGCAAATGGTCGTTGTAAAAGGCAAAATAAACCAAAGTTTTGCCACGGCCCTGAATACCTACCACGCTTCCGAACTTTTGGATGAAATAAGGGAGTCCGTAGTGGATAATAGACGTGTTCTTGCCGTAAAGAGCATGTATCGAAAAAAAGTAAAGGGAGCCGTGATGGGAACTTCCAAAACCGGAAGTATTGTCTATATAGAACCGGAGGCCACTTTAAGATATAGTAGGGAATTGGGTAATCTGGAATTCGAGGAAAGAGAAGAGGTTCAAAAAATATTGAACGACTTAACCAATCGCATACGGCCTTTTTCCCCTGAGTTATACGCTTATCAAGATTTTCTGGTTCATATCGACATTACGGCATCAAAGGCAAAATATGCCTTGGAAATGGATGCCCTTTTACCGGAAATAAGTGATAATAGGGAGCTTTATCTTAGGGATGCCTACCATCCTTTGTTGTTTTTGAGCAATAAATACAAAAAGGAAAAAACATATCCGCAAACAATTGCCCTACATCCCGAAAACAGAATTATAGTTATTTCTGGACCCAATGCCGGGGGTAAAAGTATAACCCTAAAAACCATTGGCCTCTTACAAGTAATGCTGCAAAGTGGCCTTTTGATTCCTGTGCATGAGCGGTCCAAAGTTTGTTTGTTCGATAATGTTCTGACGGATATAGGCGACAACCAATCCATAGAAAACCATCTCAGCACCTATAGCTATCGTTTAAAGAACATGAATTACTTTTTGCGAAAGTGCAATGATAAGACCTTATTTTTAATCGATGAATTTGGTACTGGAAGCGACCCGGAACTGGGCGGGGCATTGGCAGAGACCTTCTTGGAGGTTTTCTACGAAAGGGGAGCCTATGGTGTAATTACCACCCATTATGCCAATCTTAAACTGTTGGCCAATGAATTGCCCCATGTTACAAATGCCAATATGCTATTTGATGGAAAATCTTTGGAACCCACCTATCAATTGGTCTTGGGACAGGCCGGTAGCTCCTTCACCTTTGAAGTGGCGCAAAAAAATGGAATACCCTATAGCCTTATCAACAAGGCAAAAAAGAAAATTGAACATGGCAAGGTCCGTTTTGATGCCACTATAGCCAAACTCCAAAAGGAGCGCAGTAAGATGGCAAAGACTGGTTCCAGACTACAAGAAGAGGAGTCCAAGGCTAGAACGGAAGCCCAAAAATTAGAAGACCTAAATTCCAAGATCAAATCCAAACTGGAGAACTATCAGGAACTGTATGACCACAACCAGCGGATGATCTATTTGGGAAATAAGGTAAATACGGCTGCAGAAAAATATTTTCAAGATAAAAAGAAGCGCAATTTGGTTTCCGAATTAATACGTATCGTAGAAACCGAGAATAGTAAGCGCAAAAAACAAACGGTAAAAGAAGTAAAGGCCCAAAAGGAAAAAAAGGCTAAAGTGGAACAGGAGGTCATAAAAAAGGTAGAGGTAATCCGCGAAAAGAAAAAAGTAGAAAAAAAGAAGGCAGAGGTAAAAGAAAAAAACAAGCCACGCCCGGTATTTAAAATCGGGGATCGCGTTAGATTAATGGATGGCAAAGCTGTGGGCAGTATAGATAGTTTGGAAAAAAATAAGGCCATAGTAAATTATGGCATTTTTACCACCAATGTAGCAGTGGACCAGCTGGAATTGGTAGAAAGAAAAACGTAATAAGTGGTTGGCCACAATTGACATGACACAAAACAATAAAATCATTCTCTTTGACGGGGTTTGTAACCTCTGTAATAATTCCGTTCAATACGTTATTAAAAGGGACACCAACAATGCCTTTAAGTTTGCCGCACTACAAAGTGAAATAGGGCAAAAATTAACGCTGGAACGCGGTATTGATACCTCTATGGTGGATTCCATTATTCTGATAGAACCAGGTGTTGCCTATTATACCAAATCTACAGCTGCCCTAAAGATTGCCAAATCCTTTGGTGGTGTCTGGCAACTGATTAGCTTGTTGGAATGGATTCCAGAAAATATTAGAAATTGGGTGTACGACTACGTTGCCAGAAACCGCTACAAATGGTACGGCAAAAAAGATGCCTGTATGATTCCTACTCCCGAGTTAAAATCTAAATTTTTAGATCAGGGATAACCAACTCCTGAGCATTTAGATATTTTAATACTTAACTAGATAAATGTAAATTTGTAATTATCAATAAACTCAATGTAAATTATGGAATACCGTATAGAAAAGGATACCATGGGCGAGGTTAAAGTGCCGTCCGACAAATATTGGGGAGCCCAGACCGAACGCTCTAGAAATAATTTTAAGATTGGCCCAGCGGCGTCAATGCCTTTGGATGTAGTTTATGGATTTGCCTATTTAAAAAAAGCTGCGGCATATACCAATTGTGAACTAGGTGTACTTTCTGAAGAAAAAAGAGATCGTATTGCCCAGGTTTGTGATGAAATTTTAGAGGGAAAGCATGATGACCAATTTCCATTGGTGATTTGGCAAACCGGTTCGGGAACCCAAAGCAATATGAACGTAAACGAAGTTATCGCCAATAGGGCCCATGAACTGGCAGGAAAACAAATAGGTGAAGGTGAAAAAACCATTCAACCCAATGATGATGTAAACAAATCGCAATCCTCCAATGATACTTTTCCAACAGGGATGCATATTGCAGCCTATAAAAAGATTATTGAAGTTACGGTACCTGGGGTTACCCAACTAAGAAATACATTGGATAAAAAAGCGAAGGAATTTGCGAAGGTGGTAAAAATAGGACGTACCCATTTAATGGATGCCACTCCCCTAACCTTGGGACAAGAAATATCGGGCTATGTTTCCCAATTGGACCACGGATTAAAAGCTTTGGACAACACCATGGATCACCTTAGTGAATTGGCACTTGGAGGTACTGCCGTAGGAACTGGTTTAAATGCTCCAAAGGGTTATGACGTATATGTTTCTCAATATATAGCTAGATTTACGGGGCTTCCTTTTAAAACGGCAGATAATAAATTTGAGGCCCTAGCATCCCACGATGCCATTGTGGAAACCCATGGTGCCTTAAAGCAGTTGGCCGTATCCCTTAATAAAATAGCCAATGATATTAGAATGATGGCTTCAGGGCCTAGATCCGGGATTGGTGAAATTATGATCCCAGCTAACGAACCTGGTAGTTCAATAATGCCGGGAAAAGTTAACCCAACGCAATGTGAAGCATTGACTATGGTCTGCGCACAAGTAATGGGGAACGACGTTGCCATAAGTGTTGGCGGTACTCAAGGCCATTACGAACTAAATGTTTTTAAGCCCATGATGGCGGCGAACATATTGCAATCCGCACAATTGATAGGAGATGCCTGTGTTAGTTTTGATGTAAATTGTGCCGTAGGCATAGAACCTAATCACGATGTCATTAAGCAACTATTAAACAACTCCTTAATGTTGGTTACCGCCCTAAATACCAAAATAGGTTATTATAAGGCTGCGGAAATCGCCAATACGGCCCATAAAAATGGTACTACCTTGAGGGAAGAAGCTATTAATTTGGGATATGTCTCCGCCGAGGACTACGATGAGTGGGTAAAACCAGAGGATATGGTAGGTACTTTGGATTGATATTTACAGTCCATAAATAAAAACACGTAAAAAACCCTTGAAGTAAGCTTCTTGGTAATAGAACTAAATATCCCGCTTTTGCAGTGGGAGTGGTTTAATTAATAAAGGTAATAAATCCTAAGCCAAGCCCTAGCTCACCTTTAAGATCCACATCCAGGTATAGGGGTAATTAAACGAGAAACCTCGCCGATAAGGCGGGGATAGTTTAGACTAACGCATTTCATTACGCCTGCGGCTTTTGAAATACGGGTTTCATTAATAAAAAAGGCCAATCCCGAAAGATTGGCCTTTTTAGTTAAATGGATAGTGTTACTTACTATTTTAATTGAAACTTGGAAGTTCCCAATAATTTTAGACTGTTATCATACACATTTACCATGTAGTTCCCTTTTTGGAATTCACTTGCTGGTTTGTTAATGAAATCACATACATCCAAAGAGCGGTTTTCGTAGTAGAAATCGGTTCCTTTGCTGTAAGTTACAGAAGATCCTGAATCACTTGTTTTAGAGAAACTTTCTCCTAAAACATTACCTTGTGGATCCAATACTTCAATAAAGAATTGTCTGTCACCAGCTTGGGCAATAACGTTATCTGCAACGGTAAAACAAACTTTTAATTTATCTGTAGCCTTAGCCCTGGAAGTAGAAACCAATTTACCACTGCTTCTTTCCTTAACTGCATCTACAGAAAATTTGGAAAGGTTTAAAGCTGAACCTTTTTCAACCACATCAGCCAACTGAGTGTTTTGTACTACCAATGAATCATTGAAAACTGTTTGTTTTTCCAATTCAACAAAAGTACTGTCCCTCTGCATAGCCAAGAAAGTATTGGATCTAGTTAAAGAATCCACTTTTCTAATCAACTGCTCTCTTTCTTTGGTTAAAATACCTACTTGCTTTCTGTAACGATAAAGACTAGCAATATCGGCTTTCATTGTTTTTACGGAATCAATGTATTTTGCAATATTGTCCCTGGCAGAAACCAATTCCTCATTGGTAGCATTACTTTCCAAGATCGCTTTGTCGTACTCTGATTTTAAACTGGTCAAATCTTCAACAACCAATTCTTTTTCTTTTGTAAGCATAGCAGTGTTCTTTTGTTTCTCCTGGTATAAACTTACGGTGTATATGATTACACCAAGTAAAATTACCCCCAATAAACCCGCTATAACCTTCAATCCATTATTGCTTTTTGTTTCAGTCATAATTGTAATTATTAATTATTTAATTTTTTTTTAACCTTAAATTTATTTGTTTGTAACACTCTATATACGATCAAGTTCGGATTTTAGATTTTTTTAGTTAAAAAAAATTAAACTTCCTTCCCGCGAATCCAGAATGATTACCTTAACTTTATAAAACTAGTCATTTTTCTGGTATGTCCTTAAATATAATTCCTTATGAATCGCGCTATGCTACAAGGTTTAAGGACCTCAATATAGTATGGTTGGAAAAATACTTTTATGTGGAACCAATGGATACTATTCTTTTGGAAAATTGTGATGCCAACATTATTGATAAAGGAGGATTTATATTTTTTGCACAATACAATGAAGAAATAGTAGGTTGCTTTGCACTGCTAAAATTACGGGACAAGGAATTTGAATTGGGCAAAATGGCGGTAGATCCCAATTATCAGGGTTTGAAAATTGGCCAGACACTCTTGGGCTTTGCCATTGACCTCGCTAAACAGAACGAATGGAATAAATTAATTTTGTATTCCAACACCAAGTTGGAAAATGCCCTTTATATTTATAAAAAATACGGTTTCAAACAAACTGAGATCGAAATAAATCTCCCCTACGCGAGGAGTGATATTAAAATGGAACTATTATTAAATTAAAATATTCTAATTATGCGCTATTTAAAATGCATTGTAATACTAACCATGTTGACGGGATTATTGACCATAGGATGCAAAGAAAAATCCAAATCGACAATTCCTGATGAGCAAGCGGTCAATCTTAGTACCGATAAAGAGACTCTAGGTCTAAAAATTATTCCCATTGAACATGCTACAGCGGTTTTGGATTGGGATGGTACTGTCATTTATATAGATCCCGTTGGAGGGAAAGATGCCTTTGTAAATATCAAGGAACCAGACCTGATATTGATTACGGATATTCATGGTGATCATTTCAGTTTGGAAACCTTGCAGGCACTGAATACCCAAAAAGCAAAAATTGTGGTCCCCCAAGCAGTTGCAGATAAGATACCTTCCGAATTTACTCCCCAATTGGATATTTTAAATAATGGGGACTCTAAAGAACGTTACGGAATTAACATAGAGGCCATACCCATGTACAACCTTAGAGAGGAAGCCAGGGATTTTCATATTAAAGGGCGAGGTAACGGTTATGTACTCTCTAAGAATAATCAACGTATTTATTTTGCCGGTGATACTGAGGATATCCCAGAAATGCGGGCCTTGCAAGATATTGACAAAGCCTTTGTTTGCATGAACCTTCCCTATACCATGACCGTAGAAAGTGCCGCAGACGCTGTGTTGGAATTCAAACCCAAACAGGTTTATCCTTATCATTATAGAGGAAAACCGGATGTTGGCGATGTTGCTAAATTCAAACAATTAGTGAACGATAAGAATCCCAATATTGAAGTAGTACAGTTGGATTGGTATCCCAAGGAAGATTATTAGGGTAAATTCAATTAATTTTTGATGGTAAAGAGTTATTTAGGGTAATGCTTTCCAACTGTAGTCACTTCGACAGAGCCCCTTTTCGGGACGACGAGAAGTCTCACATACTGGTCGAGAGCAACATGCGCGCTTTAACTCATGCCATATTGATTTTAGGGGTATTCGCGAGCCTTAGGTTTCTCATATTCATTCGAAATGACTACTTGGAAACCTTCAATTTATAACCTAAAACTATAGCTATCTCTCTACCATAGTCGTCTTTATTATATACCTTAAAACTAATGTTTTAAAAGTATGTCACAATAGCGTCTTAAGATTTTTTTGTCCTCTGTTTAGAAGACAGAAACATTATATTAGAAAAAGTGATAATAAGCAGTTCAAAATTAAACTTAAGTCCAACCCACCTTAAACTATAGGTCTCAATTAATAAAAAAATACGCTGTTGCCACAAAAATTATGGAAACAGCGTATTGTTAAATCAATCAGTCGAATTAGCGTACCAACTTTTTATACTTTAATCGCTTAGGGATTAAATCGCCCCCTAAACGTTTCTTTTTATTTTCTTCGTATTCAGAGAATGATCCCTCAAAGAAATACACTTGGGAATCACCTTCAAATGACAGGATATGGGTACAAATTCTATCCAAGAACCACCTGTCGTGGGAAATGACCACGGCACATCCGGCAAAATTCTCCAAGCCTTCTTCCAAAGCTCTTAGGGTGTTAACGTCCAAATCGTTGGTTGGCTCATCCAAAAGTAGCACGTTGCCCTCTTCTTTGAGGGTCATGGCCAAATGCAGACGGTTACGCTCCCCACCGGAAAGCATATCCACTTTTTTATTTTGCTCGCTTCCGGAAAAATTGAATCTACTTAAATAGGCCCTGGAATTTACCTGCCTACCGCCCATCATTATAAGTTCTTGCTCATCACTAAAATTCTGCCAGATAGTCTTATTGGGATCAATATTGGAATGACTCTGGTCCACATAAGCGATTTTAGCCGTTTCCCCTACTACAAACTCCCCTTTATCAGGTTGTTCCTCACCCATAATCATACGGAAAATAGTAGTTTTACCAGCCCCGTTCGGACCTATAATTCCCACAATACCCGCCTGTGGTAATTTAAAATTCAAGTCCTCATACAGCAATTTATCCCCGTATGCCTTACTTACACCCTTAGCTTCTATTACATTGGTCCCCAACCGAGGTCCATTAGGGATATAGATCTCCAGTTTCTCATCCAGTTGTTTCTGGTCCTGGCTCATTAATTTGTCATAGTTCTGCAAACGGGCCTTTTGTTTGGTCTGTCTACCCTTGGCCCCTTGTCTAACCCAATCCAACTCCCTTTCCAGTATTTTCTGTCTTTTGGAAGCCGTTTTACTTTCTTGGGCCATACGCTTGGATTTTTGGTCCAACCAACTGGAGTAATTCCCTTTCCACGGTATACCCTCACCCCTATCCAATTCCAAGATCCATCCTGCCACATTATCCAAGAAATACCTATCATGGGTAACTGCAATTACAGTTCCTTTATACTCGGCTAAATGATGCTCCAACCAGTGGACTGATTCGGCATCCAAATGGTTTGTTGGCTCATCCAACAACAAAATTTCAGGTTCCTGCAACAATAATCTGCACAGGGCAACACGCCTTCTTTCACCTCCGGAAAGTATTCCGATTTTCTTATCGGAATCCGGGGTGCGCAAGGCATCCATGGCAACTTCCAATTTGTTGTCCAGCTCCCAAGCATTGGTAGCATCTATTCTATCCTGAAGTTCGGCCTGCTTATCCATGAGTTTTTGCATTTTATCCGCATCCTCATATACCTCTGGAAGCCCGAACATATCATTGATCTTATTGTATTCGTCCAGAATGGCCACGGTTTCTGCCACGCCTTCTTTGACTACCTCCAAAACGGTCTTGTTCTCGTCCAACTCTGGCTCCTGTTCCAAATAACCCACTTTATAACCTGGGGAAAAAACTACATCTCCCTGAAAGTTTTTATCCACTCCAGCAATTATCTTGAGCAGAGTAGATTTACCTGAACCATTAAGACCTAAAATTCCGATCTTAGCTCCGTAAAAGAAGCTTAAATAAATATTCTTTAATACTGGGGTATTGGCAGTTTTGTACGTTTTTGTAACCCCAGACATGGAGAAAATGACTTTCTTATCGTCCGACATATTATATGTATATTATTAATTGTGATTATTTGAATTTAAAATGTCAGGCCAGTTGCTTGCAGTCATTACACCCTAATTTGGCTAATATGGTGCCAGGATAGCCCTCAATTTTTCAAATCGCTAAAACCTTATAGGGAGACTATACTCTACCCTTTAGTGCGTTAAATACCCATGCAATTGCAAAGAAACCTATTCCAACCGAGGCAAATCCCCATCCGGCAACATCATCGTATCTAAAAGCACCTAACGCTATAAGCGAAAGACCTACAATTATCATTATAAAGGTTGCCCATGCAAGCACTGTATTCTTATTCATTCCCATTTTTTAACTGGTTTGGTTTGTAGAGCCTCAAATATCGTAAATTTTGCAAGAATTTGTCATTTTACAAAAAAACTTTATTCCTGAAACACGTATTTTAGAAGCCGCAGGCTCATTGAAATACGATAGTCGAACGAATCCCGCCTGTTTATTGGGGTTCCTAGTTTTATACCACTACCCTTGGATTGTTACCTAAAAGGGGTTCAGGTATTCCCTTGTGGTTTAACCTTTTATTCCTCAAATGGAAATACAATCCCATTTTGTTTTCTCACGGTGTCCATTAAGCTTATTAAATCCAAACTATTCTGATGGCTCCAGAGACTGCTTTCCAATTTGCCGTGGTTGATGCAGTCATTAACCTCCTTAATTTCGTAAAAATATCCCCTTCCGGTAGTTGGTAAGCTGAACTCTTCTTTTTCACTATTTTTTTCAACGATATAACCTTGAGCCTCGTGCCACCTCGTAGGAATATATATGCTCCCCTTTTCTCCTGATATTTCCGCCTTCATTTCGGATCTGCTTGTAAACCCTGAATATAAAATGGCCTGGGCCTTGGGGTATTTAAAGATCATTGAAGTCTGTATTTCTGTGCCATTACCATGAAAGTTGGATGTTGCTAAAATCTGGTCCGGTTTGCCAAGAAGTAAATAGGCAAGGAAAATAGGATAAATACCTATATCCAATAAAGAACCTCCAGCAAGTTCAGGATTTAGCACTCTTCCCTTAATATCACGATCCATAGCATAAAACGCAAAATCCGCATGTAGATAAGCTAATGGACCAATATCCCCAGTTTCTACCAACTGCTTTACCTTCAGAATGGACGGATTAAACCTGCTCCATAGGGCTTCCATTAAAAAAACCTTGTTTAGTTGGGCTGCCACTATCATTTTTTCGACCTCTACCCTATTTATCCCCATTGGTTTTTCACATAGTACATGCTTGCCATGTTCCATAGCCATTATGGATAGCTCGCAATGGGAAGTGTGCGGTGTAGCAATATAGACCGCATCTATTTCCTTACACTCCAAAAGTTCCTTATAACTCCCAAAGGCATTTGGAATATTATATTCGTTGGCAAACCCATTGGCCTTTTCCAAATTTCTAGAGGCTGCCGCGTATATTTGAGCTTCATTGACCAGAGCAAGGTCCTTGACAAAATTACGGGCTATATTGCCCAATCCGATAATTCCCCATCTTACTTTTTCACCCATTTAGAATATAATTTAGTTAAAGTTAATAAATATAACTCCTTATCTTTATTGCGCAAAAGAAAGGCGTCTCAACATGGATATCAACTTCAACAAAAACGAAGACCACAATAAATTACTATTATCAGCATTAAAACATAAACTGGCCAAGGTAAAACTCGGAGGCGGAAAAAGCAGGTTGGAAAAGCAGCATGCCCAAGGTAAATTAACTGCCAGGGAGCGTATCGATTATCTTTTGGATAAAGGAAAGGAGGCCATAGAAATCGGGGCTTTTGTTGGTGATGGTATGTACGAGGCCCATGGCGGATGCCCCTCTGGAGGTGTTGTGGTAAAAATTGGTTATGTACAGGGAAAACAATGCATTGTTGTTGCCAATGATGCCACGGTAAAAGCAGGGGCATGGTTTCCTATCACGGCAAAAAAGAACCTAAGGGCCCAAGAAATTTCCATTGAAAATCGCTTGCCCATTATTTACCTAGTGGATAGTGCTGGTGTATACCTTCCAATGCAGGACGAAATATTTCCGGACAAGGAACATTTTGGCAGGATTTTTAGAAACAATGCTGTAATGAGCAGTATGGGAATCACCCAAATTTCAGCTGTTATGGGCAGTTGTGTTGCAGGAGGGGCTTATCTCCCCATTATGAGCGATGAGGCATTGATAGTTGATAAAACAGGGAGTATTTTTTTGGCCGGAAGCTATTTGGTAAAAGCCGCGATTGGGGAAGTAATCGATAATGAAACCTTGGGAGGTGCCACAACTCATTGTGAAATTAGTGGAGTAACGGATTACAAGGCGAAGGACGACAAAGACGCTTTGGATACCATTAAGAACATTATGGGAAAAATAGGCGACTATGATAAGGCAGGATACAATAGGGTAACTAGCGCAAAACCCAAGGAAAAGGAAGAGGATATTTATGGTTTAATTCCAAAATCGAGGGCCGAACAGTACGATATGTTAGAAATTATAAATCGCCTGGTAGATAATTCCGATTTTGAACAATACAAGGAAGGTTATGGAAAAACTATACTTACTGGATATGCCCGCATAGATGGATGGGCAGTGGGTATCGTTGCCAACCAACGCAAAGTGGTAAAGACCAAAAATGGGGAAATGCAGTTTGGAGGGGTCATCTATTCCGATTCTGCTGATAAGGCCACGCGTTTTATTGCCAACTGCAACCAAAAGAAAATTCCCTTGGTTTTTTTACAGGACGTAACCGGGTTTATGGTTGGGAGTAAAAGTGAACATGGAGGTATAATTAAGGACGGTGCAAAAATGGTTAATGCGGTGAGTAATTCTGTAGTACCTAAATTCACTGTTATTGTAGGCAATAGTTACGGAGCGGGAAATTATGCCATGTGCGGAAAGGCCTACGACCCAAGATTAATTGTAGCTTGGCCCAGTGCCGAATTGGCGGTAATGAGTGGTAATTCTGCCGCCAAAGTGTTACTACAGATAGAAACAGCTTCCCTAAAGAAGAAAGGCGAGAAAATAACGGAGGCTCAGGAAAACGAACTTTTTAATAAAATAAAAGAACGATATGACAACCAAATATCTCCCTATTATGCAGCTTCGCGCTTATGGACGGATGCTGTGATAGATCCTTTGGACACTCGCAAATGGATATCTATGGGTATTGAGGCGGCAAACCATGCCCCTATTGAAAAGCCCTTTAATATGGGGGTGGTACAGGTTTAGGAATTTGATGATTTGATGATTTGATGATTTGAAAGTGTACCAATGTTTTAATGTAGCACTGGGATAATTTGGTAATAGGCTATGGGATTAGAGACATCAATCAGGTCAAGTAAAAAACTATTCTAATTTCAATGTTCCTAAGGATACCACTCTATTTACCTTTCCACTACCTGTCTCCACAAACTGGGGTACACTAAATATTGCTTTGGGAATTTCAAATTTAGTGATTGAGCTATGGGATTTTATATCTATTGACAGTTGATTCGCATCTACATTACCTTCTACCACCAATATGAGTTTTTGTCCCAAATTCGGATCAGGGATGCCCGCCACAAAAAATCTGGATTTGATCAAAGACGACAACTTATTTTCCAATAGTTCTGGAATTATTTTTACTCCCCCAGAATTAATAACATTGTCATACCTGCCCAACCATTGAAACTCAGTAGAAGATATTAGGTTTACCAAATCATTGGTAACTATAACAGTATCGGAAACTTTAGGGGCTTTGATTACCAGGCAATCCCTATGGTCCTTAGAAAGAACTACATCAGGAAGGGACTTAAAATTGAAATCCTCCGAACCTTTGGCAAGCTCCTTTACGGCTATATGGGTAATGGACTCGGTCATACCATAGGTTTCAAAAACATGCGTATTTACCTTGTTCAGATCTGATTTTAATTCAGGTGAAATAGGTGCTCCCCCAATTATTAAAGTGTTTATTTGCTCTAAATTTGATATGGAGCCTTTTACCTGTAAAGGAACCATAGCCACAAAGTCGTAGTGTTTGGAAGTGAACTGCAAAGGATTGGAAGAGGGTTCCACCGTGTCTATTACCCAGCCAAGTACCATGGCCCTGATCAACATCATTTTACCAGCAATATAATCGGCGGACAAACATTGAAGGGCTTTTGTTCCAGGGCCCATTTTAAAGAATGTTCCTGTGGCCAAAGCGGAATTGACCATGTGTTCCTTTTTCAGGGCAATTGTTTTGGGGACACCTGTGGATCCAGAGGTGCGGACTTCTAGGGAGTCTGAATCATCCAGCCAATCCATCAGAAAATTTCCAATGGCTTTTTCATACTCCTGTCCCTCCTTGACAAGGCTATAAGCAAGTTCCTTTAAATCTCCAAAATCGTAATGGACTTGGTTGAATTTGAATTTAGGGTGGATATTTTTATAGCTTGGATTCACCTTCTTCTATTAATTGTACCGATTCAGGGCTTTTCACATCACCTGTAAGGCGATCCTTCCAATTGGTCCAGCCGTATTTTTTGGAGAATACATACAGGAGAATTGGATAAATTACCAAAACGGGCAAAAATACATCCCAGCCTAATTTAGGTTCGGATATATCCCTGTAAAGAGATTCGGTCTGGAAAGCGGTCCAATCCGCGGTCACCAAAAGTGCGGTCAATAAATTATTGGCAGCATGAAAACCAATGGCCAATTCCAATCCTTCATCCATTAGGGTCAATATCCCTAAAAAGAATCCAGTGCCAATATAATAGACCATTATTCCATATCCCAATTTTTCAACCTCAGGATTAAAAAGGTGTAACAACCCAAAAATCATGGAGGTGATTACCAAGGGAACCCATCTTTTGCCGGACATTAAACCAATACCCTGCATCAGATATCCCCTCATAAAATATTCTTCAAAACTGGTTTGGAGAGGAATCAATAAAATAGAAATAAGGCACAATAAAATAAAGGGCACCACCTTAAAATTTAGGACGTAATCCTCAGGGGACAATAATATATCCAGTCCCGTAAGGAAAATGGTTATGAAACCCCAAAGACCAAAGGCAAAAAACACTCTTTTCCAATCTATATTATTTCTACTTGTAGTCAGCGAAACTATACTTTGCCGATGGACAAATTTTGTGGTAAGAAATGTGGCCAAAAGACCAAAAACAAAAGAAATCAACATTAAGAACAGGAAGAGGTTGCTTCCCACCATTTTGGACATCCCAGCAACATCCGTGGGAAAGGTTTCCCCTCCTAGTGACTTTACTATGATGACGCCAAGTAGTGGAATGGACCCCAAAAGTTGCCAGCCAATAAATATGATCAAAACCCCAACTAGATATCGCCACGATTCATGGTTCCCTTTATATCCCTGTTCTATATACATATATTCTCAATTAAATTATTTTCCCAATTCTTGTTTTTATCATAGAATATCGATCCATTTTTAACTCTTAACGGACATTCAAAATTATTGGTATATAAACCTCCGGTACCTAATCCCTGTGGTAAACGATTATCCAAAGTATAGGTCCACTGGGCTATGGCATTAAGACCAATGTTACTTTCCAGCGCACTGGTAACCCACCATTTTACATTTAATTTTTCCGCAATTTTGATCCATTCCATACTTCCCTTAAATCCACCGATTAAACTTGGTTTAAGGATTATATAGGCGGGATTTATTATTTGTAGCAATTTCTCCTTTTCCGTTACATCCGTAATCCCGATCAGTTCCTCGTCCAAGGCTATGGGGATTGGCGACATTGAACACAATTCCTTCATTTCGTTAGGATTGCCTGCCTTGATAGGTTGTTCAATGGAGTGTAGACCAAATTGGGAAAGGCGTTCCAATTGAAGCATGGCCTGGTCAGGGATAAATGCACCATTGGCATCCACCCTCAATTCTATTTCCTTTTCACTATATTTATTTCTAATGGATGCCAATAGGGCAATTTCTTTCTCGAAATCGATCGCTCCAATTTTCAATTTAATACACGTGAAGCCTTCCCTAAGTTTCTGCTGAATCTGTTGATGCATAAAATGCTCATCCCCCATCCAAATCAATCCATTTATGGCTATTGGTTGAATGTTTTCGGTGAATTCAGAAGTATAAAGCAAAAAAGGATCATTGGCATTTAGGGATAAAAAGGCCTGTTCTACCCCAAACTGAATGCTGGGATAATTCACTAAGGCTTCCCACAAAGCATTTTTTCCCAAATGAATATTATTACAGGTCCATTTTAGTCTTTCCTCATAATCAGGAACATCATCAATACTTAATCCCCTTAAAATACCGCATTCCCCAATTCCAAATTCTTTATCCTGTTCCAAAATAATAAAGAAGGTTTCTTTTTGGGTCATTATACCCCTGGAAGTACCGCTGGGACGTTTAAATTCTAAAATGTATTTTTTGTAGGTCGCTTTCATGAAATATAAAATCAAATTTAACTATCTTTTTTTCTAAATATGTAAAAAAATGAAAACAAAAGTCGTTAAGGTAGTTTGGATAACAGGGGCTTCATCAGGAATAGGGGAAGCGCTGGCCTATGAACTTAATCGCAAAGGCTATAAACTGATTATATCTTCCAGGAAATTAGTAGATCTTCAACAGGTAAAGGCCCGTTGCCCACATGGCGACAATATTTCCCTGCTCCCATTAGATTTGATGGATATTGATAAAATGTCTGAAAAAGTTACGGAAGCCATGTCTTTATATGGGTCAATAGACCTATTGATCAATAATGCCGGCATAAGCCAACGATCCTTGATTATGGAAACCGATCTGGAAGTATATAAAAATTTAATGAATGTAAATTATATGGGTACCATAGCCCTTTCCAAAGCAATCCTTCCTTATTTCGTATCCCGAAAAAAAGGCCATTTTGTTACCGTAACCAGCCTAATGGGAAAATTTGGCTCTCCCTATCGCTCTGGATATTGCGGGGCCAAGCACGCTCTTCACGGTTTTTTTGATGTTTTGCGCATGGAACATGAAGAGGACAATGTAAAGGTTACCATGGTATGTCCTGGATTTGTTAATACCAATGTCGCCATAAACGCCCTTACCGCAAATGGGACTCCCCAACTAGACAATGATGTGGCCACCAAAAATGGGTTACCTCCCCATGTTTTTGCCAAAAAAATGGTCGAGGCCATTGAAAAAGAGAAATTCGAAGTTTACATTGGCCGGAAAGAAGTAATGGGTGTCTATATGAAAAGATTTTTCCCAAAACTGCTCCATAGGCTAGTACTAAGAAGTAAAGTGAGGTAGTTATACCGTTAAAGACCCACCTATTTCCAAAAGAATTAGCTCTTTGCCATGCTTGGAAAATTTTTGAACGGATTCTTTATGATCGATTACAATATACCCGAAAGTGTCATAATGATACCCCAATATCTTAGGGCATTCCACAAAATCGGAAGCTACAAGGGCATCATCGACACCCATGGTAAAATTGTCTCCAATGGGTAAGACGGCAAGATCCAATTTAAAGGACATCGGAATTAGTTTCATATCCATGGTCAAGGCAGTGTCACCGGCAATATAAATATGCTTTCCTTCGGAAGATAGAATAAATCCCCCCGGCTGGCCTCCATAAGATCCATCGGGAAACGAAGAAGTATGAATGGCATTTACATATTTTAGGGTGCCAAAATTAAATTGCCAACTCCCACCATGGTTCATTGGATGGGCTTCTAGTCCTTTATTTTCATAGTAAGTAGCAATTTCAAAATTACTTACCACTTTGGCATTGTTCATTTTTCCAATTTCCTCAACATCCAAAATATGGTCTTGATGGGCATGGGTAACCAAGATGTAATCAGGTCTTAGATTTTTTATATCGATTTTCCCAGTGGCTTTTTCATTCCCGGAAATAAATGGATCTACCAACAATCTTTTGCCAGCTGTCACAATTAATAATGAGGCATGGCCTAGAAAAGTAATTTGCATAAGTTGAACTGTTTTTATTCAAATTTATTTAAAATTGAACCAAAAACGAACTCCTTCCGATGTTTTGTCGATATTTAAAGTAGATTGAAGCTGATTTACCAAACGATTCATTAACCTAATTCCCATGGAGGAATTGGCCCTGTCGTCTGTATCTTCCGGCAGTCCAACGCCATTGTCCGTGTATTCAAAATAACCCTGTCCACCATTTTTCCTCAAGTGGATATAAATTTTTCCATTTTCGTCATCCTCAGGGAAAGCGTATTTAAATGAATTGGATACCAATTCATTTAAAATAAGACCAAAGGGAATTGCCCTATCAATATCCAATTCAACGCCTTCGGCATCAATAGTAATATTTATATTATGACCTCCTTTTTTGTATACCGATTGTACACTGTTGATAAGACTCTCTATATAACCCTGCATTTCTATAACGGAGAGATCATCGTTCTGATATAGTTTTTGATGGATAAGAGCCATTGCCTTTACCCTACTCTTGCCTTCCTCCAATGCTTCTATAGCTGCTTTACTACGGGTGTTTTTTGTTTGAAGGCTAAGTAGACTGGACACCATCTGCAGGTTGTTTTTTACCCTGTGGTGAATTTCTTTTAAAAGTGAATCCTTTTCAACCAGAGAAGCTTCAATAATACGTTTCTGATCTGCAATGAGTCGCTGGTTCTTAATACTTTTTAAATAAGCAAAAACCAGGCCTGCAAATCCCAAAAGCGTAAATATCAACGAAATAAAAACAATGTTTATCCTTTCTTCTTTGGCCTGTAAATCGCTTCGGGATTGCTCAAGGTCCTTTTTCTGTTGCTCCATCATTTTTTTGGAGTATTCAATCTCTTGTCCGGCAACGGCTGCCAACTGTTGCTTTTTCATGGAGGATTCATTTCTATTTAACGAATCCCTAATCCTAACATTTCTCTTTAAATATTCCACGGAATTTTTATAATCCCCTATACGGTCGTAGTACGCCGCCAACAATCTATTCCTTCTAAGAATATTTTCAATTTTCACCGGATCGTGCTGTGGACCTTTCAATAGATAATCCTTGGCCTTGTCATAATCCTCTTTCTGCAGATAGCAATCTGCCAGTTCCAAGGTGTTCTCTACCAATTCTGAGGAGAACTTTCCTTTATTGTATTCGTTGATAAGGTTGATGGAGTTTTCCAAGTATGGAATTGCAATATCGTATTCCTTAAGCAGGGCATGGCATTTACCAATATTGCCTTCTATAATGGCTTTCAATAAATTGCCTTTGGTAATTTCCTGCTCCGTTTTCTCCCTACTAATATCATTTAGGTAAACATCAATAAACCCCTTTGCCTTTTTATAATAGGTCAAAGCAGTAGGAATGGACATATCCAAAAGGAGATAGTTCCCAACATTGCTCTGATATTGCGCTTGCCCAAAATAGTCATCCTCCCGTATGGTTTTCAATTTGTCCTTGATATAATCGTCCATCGCCTTTCTATGAAGACCAAGGTTGGAATAGATATCATAAAAAATAACCTTATCGGTAAGACCTAAATTCTTTTTTTCATTTCTTATTTCAAATTGCCGATCGTATAGCCCTAACTTCGCATAGTTATTGTCTATAAGGTCCAGAAGGATCTTTTTGGATTCCAAATCCAGCGTTTCAATTTTCTTGTACAACTGGTTGGCAATGGCCACACTTTTACTAAAGTCGCCAATATCATAATAGAGTTGGGACTGCATAAGCTCATACTTGGTGACACTAGAAGAATCTTTGACCTTTTGGGCATTATTGTGATAGACGTTTACCACTGCCTGCCAGTCATAGGCTGAATCCTCTATATAACGATTGGGGACGCCAAAGAAATAATCGAATCTTTCCTGTACTCCTTTCTGATTTTGAAACTCCTGAAAATAATCGGGTTTGGTGGCAGAGTCTTGGGCAGAGGAATACCAAATACACAATGAACAAATCATTAATGAAAAAAACATTTTTTTAAAATACTTCACCATTGTTCAATTGTTGTCTAAATATTCTAATTACTCCCTAGTATTTTTAATAGTTTTATAAGCTCTGTCTAATGGCACACAATACTACAAACGCCAAAGCAGGGTTATTGTTGTACCCCGCATATCCCTAAAATCCTTTATCATTACTTACCCGATAACAAGACGAACCCAATAGTTGGCTTTGTGGGCAAGGTAACCATTATTTTATCTTTCCAATTTTTTATACCAATAGTAAGTTTAAAAAATAAAAAAGGCGATACAATATAATTGCACAGCCTTTTTATATATGTAATGATAAGATTTGGGACTCTTTATCAGCTCAAAAATATGTTGTAGTAATGTGAAATATGGATTTTTGTTGTGTAACACCAATATCTTGTTGTGAAAGCCGGAAATTGAAGATATTCTTGTATTTCATCGATAAAATTATGCATTTCATCGGATAAAAGGCTTATAAGGGAAACCTTACAATTAGAAGATATTAATCCTATTCAAACTAAAAATTTCTGATGGGTTAAAGCTCTACACATTTAAAGATGTATGGGAAAATCGGTTTCAATAATTTTATTTGAGAACAAAAAGCTCCTGAATACAATATACCGGATACGGCAATTGCTGCCTATTAATGGTGCTGTTTTAATTATTTACTTTCTTTAATTGATTTTTAAGCTCATCCATGGATTCCTGCAACTGTCTCAGTAATCCCTTTTCGGAAGTGGCATCCACACCAAAGGTTATTTTGCTACTAACTTGCCAAAGCTCCTGTAAGTCCTCTGTGTTAACGCTATACGGAGGATAGTTTTCATTTAATGATATTAAGGAAATTACGGCTGGATTGGGAGATTTTTCAATTTTTTTCACCAATACGGCGTCCTGCAGCACTACAACATAGATCTTATTGGGACTTATATCCTTTAGACCTTCTACGGCCCTGGCCAATACCCACTCCCCTGGCTTTAAATTGGGCAACATGCTATCCCCTTCAATTTGGAAACCTCTATAAGTTGCATTTCGGAATTCAGGCAAGGGAATATCAAAAGCAGGCAACTGCTTGTACCAACTCGTGTCCTGAATATTCTGAGGATAACCGGCTGCGGCTTTAGCATTTACCAAAACCATATTCTCGTTTTCGGATGAATTTACTGTAACCACCTTTGGAATAACACTGATATTTGTAACAGCTAAATGTTTTTGGGAGCTTTCCCCAAATAACCAAAGCGGATTAATCTTGAATTGCTTGAGCAGTTCCGCCACTACTTTTCCTGATAATTTTGTACGGCCCCTTTCTATATCCGCAGTGGTATTTGAAATACCAAGTAAGTTGGCAAAGTCAGATTGGGTATACCCCAATTCCCTGCGTAGATCAGTAAAACGCTTTGTCACTATTTCCATATCCTCGTTCATATTGCGGGTTTTAAATTCATATAACCAACATGGATATACCCTATTCATATAAAAGGTTTCATCCAATAGCTTCAAATATACGGATTTTGGAATATATCCAAAATATTTATTGGACTATTTCCATAATTAGGAAATAATCCATATATTTGGAATAATTACAAAAACATATAGAATGACTTTGGACGATTTACATCAAACATTAAGCAGTCTGGCCTACTCCGGGATGGAGGATAACCACTTCACATCCGTTAGATCTAAGAGAGAAAACAGTTTAACCAAAAGTCATTCAGTAAAAAGGGAAAGAAGACGTTTAAAAAAAAGGGATATAAGTGTACAACTAAGTTTATTTGATTAATTATGGAAAATCCTAAAATTTTAATTTACGACGGTAGCTTCAATGGTTTTCTAAGCACCGTTTTCAGAGTTTTTGAGGAGAAGATCCAAGTGGCCGATATTCAAAGGAATAGGGAGATTCAGAAGGGACTTTTTTCTGAAGCGATAACTGTTTTTACCCAAATGGATAAAGCCAGACGCGTCTGGAACAGCATACAGAACAAGAATAATGCTGCCATTAAGTCCATTTACTTTGCTTTTCTAAGTGAAACCAAGGGTATTGAACTGATGCTTTACCAGTACATCCGTTCTATGTATGCCAACCCCAGTGAAGATCCCATAGATGGAATTTCGGAAATTATTTTGAAAATTCAGCAACACTCCAGAATGGTAGCAAGGGAAAAACATAGAATTGAAGCAATTGCCACTTTTGAAATTTCTAAGGACCAGATCTACTTTTCCAATGTTGCTCCCGGATTTGATGTATTGCCATTGATCTCAAAACACTTTCGGTCAAAATTCCAGGGTCAAGAATTTATCATTTATGATGAAAAGAGAAAGTATGCCATTCATTACAACTGCTATACTGTTGAAATAATTTCTTTGGAATTATCCAATTATAACGGTAACGGAGGCCTTTCCCATACAAACTTAAAACAACTTATAAACAACAAGTTGCATTCACATCGTACTATAAAGACTCAAGTAGCCCATGTAGGTGAAAAGGAGGCAGTTTAATTATAGAACATTGGTTTGCCAAAGTGTTTTTTTAACCCGCTATTACTGTTTATGGATATACTCCAACTTCCATTCGATTGAAAGAAATCACACTGCTCAATGGATTATAAATATAATTTACTTGGTTCTTTCACCTACAAAATTATCGCTCTGATTTTTGAATAGTACGTTAAATGTGGTTAGGCTACCGTAAATACGGGTAATATATTGTTGTAGGTCAACCTTTTCCTGATCATCCAAATTATTACTGCTGTTTATTTTCTGTTCCATTACCCTAATTCTGTCCCTAACCATAACAATTTTGTGAAAAAAGGTATCCAAGGGAATTTCTTTATCCGATAAGTTGGAATCGCCCGGTTTCAAAACTAGACTTCCCCCCTTCCACTTGTCCGCAATTGGAGTAATGGAGCTAGCATCGCTCCAACGTTTTAAAATAGAGATCAACGATTGTTCCACTTCGGAAAAACTTATGGTATCCACTTCGTCCTCCACTGCCTCTATAATCTCAAAACTCGAATCCACATCTATAGTTTCCAGACCACTATCCATGAAAGTAACCCAATAATGCTTAGACGTAACATTGGTAACCACTCCTTTTCCAAATTCGCTGTGGTTAAGCCGAGAACCAATTCCTAAAAGTTGCATTTAATAATAATTTATAGTTAGAAGGCTAATTTATAGCTAAGCTTTTAATCTACAAAAAACTAAATGGCGCCTACTTCATTTTTAGTCATCAAAGTCGTAACTTCGCACATTGCTAATGAAAATGATTAACTACGAAGAGAATATTGAGGTTAAAGGCGCCCGCGTGCACAACCTTAAGAATATAGATGTTACCATACCCCGTGAGAAACTGGTTGTAATTACCGGATTGTCAGGAAGCGGCAAATCATCCTTGGCCTTTGATACCATTTACGCTGAAGGTCAACGGAGGTATATTGAGACGTTTTCCGCCTATGCCCGACAGTTTTTGGGAGGGTTGGAACGACCGGATGTGGACAAGATAGACGGACTTTCACCAGTTATTGCCATTGAACAGAAAACAACCTCTAAATCTCCTAGGTCTACTGTTGGCACCATTACAGAAATCTATGATTTTCTGAGACTTTTATTTGCCAGAGCGAGTGACGCTTACAGTTACAATACTGGGGAAAAGATGGTCAGCTATAATGATGATCAGATAAAGGAGCTGATCATATCCTCTTATAAGGGCAAGAAGATAAATATATTGGCTCCAATCATTAAATCCAGAAAGGGCCACTATAGGGAACTGTTCGAGCAGATTGCAAAACAGGGCTTTGTTAAGGTTAGGGTAGATGGAGAAATAAAGGATATTGTAAAGGGCATGAAAGTGGACCGATACAAGACCCATGACATTGAGATAGTTATTGACCGTCTCAAAATTGAGGAGAGCACCGAATTGGACAAACGTGTTTCCGAAACTATAAATACCGCCATGTACAGCGGTGAAAATGTATTGATGATTTTGGAAGAAGGTGCGGAAGAGTCCCGTTATTTCAGTAGGGACTTAATGTGTCCCACCACTGGAATTTCATACCCTGCGCCAGAGCCCAATACGTTTTCCTTTAATTCACCCAAGGGAATGTGTCCCGATTGCAATGGGTTGGGACATATTCATGAGGTAAACGAAAATAAAATATTTCCAAACAAAAAGTTATCAATAAAAGGAGGAGGCATAGCACCCTTGGGAGAATATAAAAATTCCTGGGCCTTTAAACAGATAGAAACCATAGCGCAGCGGTATAATTTTGAACTTACCACCTCAATTTCCCAAATACCTGAGGAAGCCATTACTGTTTTGCTCTTTGGTGGCAAGGAAAGTTTCGAAGTAGACTCTAAAACCTTAGGGGTAAAGCGGCTTTACAAAATAGATTACGAAGGTATATCCAACTTTATCAAAAATCAGTTTAATGAGGCCAACTCCACTTCCATAAAGCGTTGGGCCAAGGAATATATGGACAAAATTAAATGTCCTACCTGTGAGGGTACTAGATTAAAAAAGGAGTCCCTAAACTTTAAGATCGCTAACAGTAACATTGCCGACCTATCCAATTTGGATATTTCGGAATTGGCAGATTTCTTCAACGATCTGGAGAAGAAATTGGAGGGTAACCAATTAAAAATAGCCGAGGAAATAATAAAAGAGATAAAAACCAGGCTCCAATTTTTATTGGATGTAGGCTTGGATTACCTCGCCTTAAATAGAAGTAGTAAATCCCTTTCCGGGGGCGAGGCGCAGCGTATTAGATTGGCAACCCAAATAGGGTCGCAATTGGTAGGGGTGCTCTATATTCTAGATGAACCCAGTATTGGTTTACACCAAAGGGATAACGAACGTTTAATAAAGTCTTTGGAATCCCTCAGGGATATCGGTAATTCAGTAATTGTAGTGGAACATGACCGCGATATGATTGAACGTGCGGACCATGTCATAGATATTGGGCCAAAAGCAGGAAAGCACGGTGGGGAAATAATTTCAGAAGGAAAACCTGATGCCCTTAAAAACCATCATACCCTAACTGCGGATTATATTTCCGGAAAATTAAAAATTGAAGTTCCTGAAAAAAGAAGGGAAGGAAATGGAAATAGCCTAGAATTATCTGGCTGTTCCGGAAATAATCTTAAAAATGTTTCAGTTAGCTTCCCCTTGGGAAAAATGATCGGGGTAACAGGTGTTTCCGGTAGTGGAAAGTCTACCTTGATTAACGAGACTCTGTACCCAATTTTAAATGCCTATTATTTTAATGGTGTTAAAAAACCTATGCCCTATAAAAAAATTAAGGGCTTGGAACATATAGACAAGGTCATAGATATTAACCAGTCGCCCATAGGTAGGACACCAAGGTCCAATCCGGCTACTTATACTGGGGTATTTAGTGAAATCAGGTCGCTTTTTGCCAAGACACAGGAAGCATCCATAAGGGGATACAAGCCTGGTCGTTTTAGTTTTAATGTTACCGGTGGACGTTGTGAAACCTGCCAAGGAGGAGGTCTCAGGGTCATTGAAATGAATTTCCTTCCGGATGTTTATGTAGAATGCGAGACCTGCAATGGAAAACGGTTTAATAGGGAAACTTTGGAGATAAGATATAAGGGTAAATCCATTGCCGATGTACTGGAAATGACCATAAACGAATCTGTAGAGTTCTTTGAGCATATCCCCAAAATATATCGCAAATTAAAAACTATTCAGGATGTTGGGCTCGGGTATATTTCTTTGGGCCAGCAATCTACTACTCTATCCGGTGGTGAGGCTCAACGTATAAAACTGGCTACAGAACTATCCAAAAGGGATACAGGAAACACCTTTTATATTCTGGACGAACCAACAACTGGGCTCCACTTTGAAGATATTAGGGTATTGATGCACGTACTCAATAAATTGGTAAACAAGGGGAACACCGTTCTGGTTATTGAACACAATATGGATGTCATAAAGATGGTGGACCATATTATCGATATTGGATATGAAGGCGGTCGCAATGGTGGTATGGTAGTTGCGGAAGGAACTCCTGAAGAAGTAGCCCATGATAAAAAAAGTTACACCTCAAAATTTCTAAGAAAAGAATTAGGTTTGTGAAATTAACAATCGATTAAAGATTCTATTTTCTTTAAAAACATTTTATAACGTTATGAAAACAATAGTTCAAATTGATTATGATAATATAGTACGATGAGAAAAGAACAGCATCATAAAGGATGGAATGAGATAAAAACAAACGATTCCTGGGCCCTATTTAAGATTATGGGCGAGTTTGTGAATGGATTTGAAAAAATGAGTGCTATTGGCCCTTGCGTTTCTGTCTTTGGGTCGGCACGCAACAAACCGGGTGATAAATACTATGAATTGGCGGTCAATGTCGCCAAGAGTATTGCTGAAGCTGGCTACGGAATCATTACCGGAGGTGGACCTGGAATAATGGAGGCCGGAAATAGAGGTGCTCATTTGGCAGGCGGTACTTCTGTCGGATTGAATATTGATTTACCTTTTGAGCAACATGACAATCCATACATAGACAGCGATAAAAGCTTGGATTTTGATTATTTCTTTGTCCGCAAGGTTATGTTTGTAAAATATTCCCAAGGCTTTGTAGTTATGCCTGGAGGTTTTGGAACGCTTGATGAACTTTTTGAAGCAATAACACTTATACAGACCAACAAAATAGAGAAATTTCCTATAATTCTAGTGGGCTCTGATTTTTGGAATGGATTGATAGTTTGGATAAAGGATACTATGCTTAGTATGGGAAATATTAGCCCTAATGATCTGGATTTAATACAAATAGTAGACTCGGAAAAAGAAGTGGTGGACATAATCGATTCCTTCTACAAAGGAAATATATTAAGCCCTAATTTCTAAACACGGAATTCTTGAAGAAGTTGGAATATTTACGGAAACCTATTTTATTGTTGATAATTTTACTTGTCAATGGCATGTCCGTAGCCCAACATTCCAACAAACTTACGGCCACCTTGAATGTCGAGAGCAAAGAGGTCACCATACAGCAAGAAATTGAATATGTAAACAATTCCAATGACACCTTAAAGCTTATTTACTTTAATGATTGGGCCAATGCCTATGCCGACAAGAATACGGCACTGGCCAAAAGATTTTCCGAAGAATTTAAGAAAGGCCTCCATCTCGCCAAGGACGATGAAAGGGGAAATACCAAAATAACTAGTACCGTTGACGATAATTACCGAGGATTGGACTGGGAATATGCCCCTGGTAGGGACATTATTAAAATTGATCTCAACAATCCCCTAGCTCCTAAGGAATCCACTAAAGTATTCATAACTTACAAGGTAAAATTACCGTCCGATAAGTTCACTACTTACGGATATGACAACAGAGGTGGCTACTATTTAAAGGACTGGTACCTGACCCCAGCCGTATACGATGGGCAATGGCATTTATATTCCAACAAGAATTTAGAAGATCTTTTTACGGATATGGCCAATACGTCCATTGAACTCATTATACCAGAAAATTTATTTGCGGTCTCCAATTTTCATGAGTTGGGCAAAAACATAGTAGGTAACAATCAACATATTTATTTTCAAGGCATTAATCAAAAAAGTGGAGAAATAATAATAAGTCCGACCAATCAATTTGTAAGGCATGTAACTCCGGAGATGACCATATTGACCAATCTGCAGTCTCCAAAGTACGATGATATATCCTCGGGAATATCCATTAATAGGGTTTCAAAATACATTTACGAAAACCTGGGCGATTTTCCACATAAACAATTATTGGTTTCTGAATTGGATTATGACAAGGACCCCCTTTATGGAATAAACCAACTTCCAAGCTTTATTAGGCCCTATGAGGAACAGTTTCAATTTGAAATGAAATTTCTGAAAACCGCCCTCAATAGTTTTATTAGGGAAACTATGTTCCTTGATCCAAGAAAGGAAAAATGGGTTACCGATGCCATTCTTAACTATCTAATGATCGGTTTTGTACAAGATTACTATCCGGATCAAAAATTGTTGGGCAAATTATCCAAGATATGGGGAGTGCGCAGTTTTCATTTGGCCAAAATGAATTTTAACGAACAATATCCCCTACTGCATATGTTATCGGCCCGAAAAAATGTCGATCAATCCCTTACTACTCCCAACGATTCACTCATTAAGTTCAATCAAAAAATAGCCAACAGATATAAGGCTGGCTTGGGATTGGCATATTTAGCAGATTACACAGGTAAAGAACATGTAGACCGCAGTGTTAAGGAATTTTACATCAATTATAGATTAAAACCGTCCACAGCGGCAGATTTTAAATTTATAGTTGTAGAAAACTCTGACAAGGATATTAATTGGTTCTTTGATGAATACGTGTCCACTACCCAGAAAATTGATTTTAAGATAAAAACGGCTAAAAGACTAGGGGATTCATTGGTGGTCGTATTAAAAAATAAACAAGGTACCAATGTACCTATTTCCCTTTTTGGGTTAAGAAATGATACCGTAGTTTCCAACTATTGGTTCACAAATATTGTGAATCAAGAGGCTTATCAAATTCCTAACAACGGTGAGGATAGGTTGGTTTTGAATTATGATCAAACCATCCCGGAATTTAACCAAAGGGATAATTGGAAGTCATTGAACGGTTTCTTTTCAAGTAACAAAAAATTAAAATTTCAGTTTTTCAAGGATGCCGAGGATCCCTTCCGCAACCAAATTTTTTATGTACCCGTGCTGGGATTCAATAAGTATGACGGACTTTCTCCAGGCATGCGACTATACAACAAAACCTTATTGGAAAGGCCATTTGTTTTTGATCTGGCCCCTTCCTATGCTCCTAATGAGAAGACCTTTGTTGGTTACGCAAAATTCAATTTTCGGAAATACCATGGTAAAAGCGGTTTATACGTCTCCAATTATTCCCTAAGGGGATCTACCTCCCATTTTCAAGAAAATTCGCGTTACAGCACAATAAGCCCCTCCGTAGGTTTTGGTTGGAGGCCAAGCAATCTTTTGCTGAACAAAAGGGAAGCCTTAATTTTTAGGTCTATCAGTGTTTTTAGGGATATAGATCCAACTTTACAGACTTTGGGTCTGGAAACAGATCCGGATTATAATGTGTTCAACGCACAATATTACAATACCACCAACAATATAATCAATTACCTATCTTGGTCAGTGGATGCACAGTATTCAGATAAATTCACGAAACTAGCCTATGAATTGGAATACAGAAGACTATTTGAAAACAATAGACAATTTAATTTACGTTTTTTTGCCGGGAAGTTTCTAAGAAATGAAACGGCCGGGGTTACGGATTTTTTTAGTTTTTCCCTGGATAGGCCAACAGATTACCTTTTTGATTACGACTATCTGGGTAGATCGGAAGGGTCGGGAATCTATAGTCAACAGATCATAGTTGCAGAGGGCGGATTTAAATCCAAATTGGAAAATCCCTTTGCCAATGACTGGATGGCCACTGTCAATGCCAGTGTAAATGTATGGCGATGGATAGAATTGTATGGTGATTTAGGTTTTGTTAAGAATAAAGGGCTTAAGGAGCGTTTTGTCTATGACTCCGGTGTACGTCTCAATTTGTTGACCGATTATTTTGAACTTTATTTCCCCCTGTACTCCAATAATGGCTGGGAGATTTCACAACCGCATTACAATCAAAAAATTAGATTTGTCATAACCTTTAGTCCAAGGACTTTAACCGGGTTGTTTACTCGGAAATGGTTCTAGTCTTTTAATAAATTCTTAGTTTATGAGGTTATTTTTATGATATTCTCAATATTTAAAAATACACTTCCCCTTTCTTTAAATAATTATTAATTATTATCCTCTTATATTGGTTGCAAAAACCATATTGATTTGATATTTTTGCGAGAAACCATTAATTCCGTAATGAATATAGATTCCGAAGCCAGCAACGACATTTCATTTGACGATTTTCAATTACAAATATTGAAAGACTATGAAATTGCTGTTACGAGCAGGGAATGTAGCTTATTGGGCAGAAGGGAAGTTTTGACCGGAAAAGCTAAATTCGGAATTTTTGGGGACGGTAAGGAACTTCCACAATTGGCTATGGCCAGATCTTTCAGGGATGGCGATTTTAGAAGTGGTTATTATAGGGATCAAACTTTTATGATGGCTTTGGATCTTCTTTCCCCAAAGGAGTTTTTCCATGGTTTGTATGCCACCACCGATATAAAAAAAGACCCCATGAGCGCCGGTAGGCAAATGGGGGGGCACTTTACTACTTTTAGCCTAAATGAAGACGGAAGCTGGAGGGACCTCACCAAACAAAAAAACAGCAGTGCCGATATTTCTTGTACTGCGGGGCAAATGCCTAGATTGCTAGGTCTGGCACAGGCATCAAAAATATATAGGAACGTCAAAGTTGAACATAGTGCCAAATTTTCGGATAATGGCAATGAAGTAGCTTGGGGAACCATTGGTAATGCCAGTACTAGTGAAGGTGTCTTTTTTGAAACCATAAATGCGGCCGGAGTATTACAGGTACCCATGGTCATCAGCATATGGGATGATGATTACGGTATTTCTGTTCACGCCAAACATCAGACGACCAAAGAAGATATATCAAAAATTTTGGCCGGCTTTCAAAGGGACAAGACCAATGCAGGCTATGAGATCCTAAAAGTTAAAGGTTGGGATTATACCGCCTTGATCCATGCTTATGAAAATGCCTCGGATATCGCCAGGGACGAACACGTGCCAGTAATTATACATATAACCGAACTAACGCAACCACAGGGACATTCTACTTCAGGTTCACATGAACGGTACAAGAGCGAGGAGCGTTTACAATGGGAAAGAGAAAATGACTGCAATAAGCGATATAGGGAATGGATTTTAGCAAATAGGATTGCCACAGAAGAAGAGCTGAAAACTCTGGAAAAGAATATTAAAAGACAGGTTCGAAGTGCTCGTAAGGAGGCATGGGAAGAGTTTTTGGCTCCCCATAAGGAACAGAAAAAAAAATTGGTGAACCTGTTGGAAAATGCAGCCAACGCCAGTGTCAATAAAAATTTTATCACCAAATTAAAAAACGATTTAATTGCCGTTGAAGAACCCATAAAAAAAGATATGGCTTCCAAGGCTAGAAAGGCTATGCGATATTTATTGGGAGAAAGTAGCAAGGAGAAAGATCTTTTGGCCGCTTGGACCAATAATTTTTTAGAGGAATCCCAAAACAAGTACAGTACCTATTTGTATAACGAACAAAATAACAATGCGTTGAGTGTTCCTGAGGTACAGCCTACTTTTGATGCAGAACCCGAGGAAGTAGATGGAAGAATTATTTTAAGGGATAATTTTGATGCCCTTTTTGAAAGATACTCCCAAGCCTTGATCTTTGGTGAGGACAGTGGAGCCATAGGTGACGTAAATCAGGGATTGGAAGGATTGCAAAAAAAATACGGGGAACTCAGGGTAGCCGATGTCGGTATTAGGGAGGCCAGTATAATTGGGCAAGGAATAGGGATGGCGTTGAGAGGATTGCGTCCAATTGCGGAAATTCAATATTTGGATTATATCTTTTATGCACTGTTTACTTTAACCGATGATTTGGCGACACTACTCTATAGAACGGTCGGAAAACAAAGGGCTCCATTGATCGTAAGAACACGTGGACACCGATTAGAAGGTATATGGCATTCGGGTTCGCAAATGGGTGGACTGATCCATTTATTGCGGGGCATGTATATTTTAGTACCCAGAAATATGACCAAGGCAGCCGGTTTTTACAACACCCTTATGAAAGGAAACGAGCCGGCATTATTAATTGAGAGTTTAAACGGGTATAGATTAAAGGAACCCAAACCCAGTAACCTAGGGGCTATATGCACTCCCATCGGTATTGTTGAAGTAGTGAGACCGGGAACGGATATTACCTTGGTTTCCTATGGCTCTACCCTGAGGATAGTAATGCAGGCAGCAGAGGAACTCAGAGAAGTAGGTATCGATGCCGAAGTTGTGGATGCCCAAAGCTTATTACCGTTCGATTTGCGTCAGGACGTACTTAGGAGTGTTAAAAAAACCAATAGGCTATTGGTAATAGACGAAGATGTTCCAGGAGGATGCTCTGCCTATCTAACACACGAAATTATTGAAAAACAAGGAGCGTATAAATATTTGGACAGTGCTCCCCAAACCCTTACCGCAAAGCCACATAGACCGGCTTATGCCACTGACGGCGACTACTTTTCCAAACCTAATTCCGAAGATATATTTGAAAAAGTCTATGCCATTATGCACGAATTTAATCCGACTGATTTTCCAAAATTAAGATAAGAGCAATCTGTATACCCTTGTTTTGAAACCTGTGGTAATCAAAATTCACTTTGTTTTTAGAAAACTAATAGTTACTTTTAACAACTTATAAAGCTATTATTTTCCTAAAACCCAATTCACCCCAATGAAAGACCTAGGCCTACTATTTTTGCGCATATCTTCTTCTGTTTTAATGATAACCCATGGACTACCGAAATTTCAAAAGCTCATTGGAGGTAATTTTGAATTTGGCGATCCCATTGGTATTGGCGCTACCCCTTCCCTATTTCTGGCGGTCATAGGAGAACTTATATGTCCTATTTTGGTTATTATAGGTTTTAAAACACGCTGGGCAACAGTGCCAACTATTATTACCATGTCGGTTGCAGCATTGATAGTACATGGGTCCGACCCTTTTAACGTAAAGGAAAAAGCCATATTATTTTTAATAAGCTTCACCTCCATACTTCTGTTGGGTCCTGGAAAATATAGTTTGGATAAAAAGTAAACCCTACTACAATTAGTATTTTTTTTTGCCTCCCAGTTCCTATGGGCTTCTGAGATTTGTAGTACACGGAATAAATTGCTAGCATGCTATTTGCGCATGACTAGTATATTTTACCAATTCTGAAAGCCGTTCTGTCTTATAAAGTTTAGAATATTTTGATCAGTAACTCTTTAAGTAGATCCTCCTGCGAAATGTTGGATCCAACGCCTTTGCCCTTAACATCCAATTCCCTTAGATTGGAAATAATTTCACTTACACGCCTCATAGGGTAATTTCTTGCCGCCGTCTGAATTTCCGAAACAAAAAATGGCCTAATTCCCAAGGCCGTGGAAACACTTTTGGAGGAATGATCCTTTAAGCCGTGATAAGACAGCAACTGTATAAAAAATGAATACAAAAGGGTTATTGTTAGAACAAAGGGATTGTCCTTTGGATTCTGGGCAAAATAATTGACAATTCTTGTTGCTTTTTCAATGTCCTTCTCCCCTATTGCTTTTTTAAGTTCAAAATTGTTATAATCCTTACTTATCCCAATGTTGGATTCAATGGCTTCCGGGTTTATTTCAACTCCTTTTGGGACAACCAAACACAATTTTTCAAGTTCCTTGTCGATTTTACCTAAATCGGTCCCAAGAAACTCCACCAATAAGTTGGCTGCCTTAAAGGTAATTCCGTACCCTCTTGAATGTAAAGATTTTTTAATCCAATCCGCTACTTGGTTCTCATAAAGCTTTTTACCTTCAAATATTGTCCCCGATTTTTTAATGGACTTGTACAACTTCTTACGCTTATCCAGTTTACTGTATTTGTAACATAAAACCAATACCGTAGAAGGTTGGGGTTGATCGGCATAGGAAACCAGATTTTCTATGGACCGCGAAAGATGTTGTGCCTCCTTTACAATGACTACCTGTCGCTCCGCCATCATTGGATATCTCTTGGCATTGCCAACGATGTCCTCAATCGTGATTTCCTTACCATATAGAATAACCTGATTAAACCCACGTTCTTCCTCTGACAGGACGTTTTTCTCAATATACTCCGATATCTTGTCAATATAGTACGGTTCCTCACCAGTCAGAAAATATATGGGTGCTATATTTCCATTTTTTATATTGCTTACAATCTGTTTTACCTCGTCCATCTAAAAAAAATCATCAAATTTGCACAATGCAACCATTAAACTATCCCTCATATCCCTTTCGATTCAAAAATAGGGAAAATAAAGTCTTTATTTTTGATGTCATACGCAAAAAATTTGTGGTTTTACAACCGGAAGAATGGGTAAGACAGCACGTAGTGCATCACCTAATTTTGGATAAAAATTATCCTAAGGCACATATCAACGTTGAAAAACAATTGCTAATAAACAATTTAAAAAAAAGATATGATGTGGTCGTCTTCAATCCAGACGGAAGTATCGAAATTGTGGTGGAATGTAAATCTCCCCAGATTAAAATAGACCAAATGGCTTTTGACCAAATTGCCCGTTATAACCTTCTGCTCAAGGCCAAATATTTAATGGTCACCAATGGCTTGGACCATTTCTTTTGTAGCATGGATTTCGACAAGGAAAAATATAGTTTTCTTGAGGATATCCCCCTTTATAGGCCCTAATAAAGTATACTAAAAATATTACATGACCAATACAAAAGCCATTGCTAGAGACTGCAGTTGTCAAAATATTCATAGTCATTTATAAAATATTTCTTTACATTGCCGACTTAATCGAATCCTTATAATTTTGAATATATGTCCTACTGTTTTGGACATTATAGAGAATGTTAAAAATAGCAGTTGTCATACTTAATTGGAACGGAGAAGCTCTTTTGAAAAAGTTTCTTCCTTCCGTAACCGAATTCTCCAAGGAGGCGGACATATATGTCGCCGATAATGCATCTACGGACGGCTCTATCGACTTTGTAAAGAAAAGATACCCGCACATAAGTATCATTCAAAATTCGGCCAATGGTGGTTATGCCAAGGGATACAATGATGCCTTGCCACAGGTAAATGCTGATATTTTTTGCCTATTGAATTCCGATGTGGAGGTTACCAAGGATTGGCTATTGCCAGTACTAAAGGAATTTGAGGACAACCCTTTGGCGGCAATTGTTCAACCCAAAATATTGGACTTTAAAAATAAGACCTGTTTTGAATATGCTGGTGCTGCAGGTGGATTTATTGATAAATTTGGTTATCCGTTTTGTCGGGGACGCATTTTTAATGAATTGGAAGAAGACAACGGCCAATACAATGACATAAAGGAAATATTTTGGGCTACTGGAGCATGTTTGTTTATAAAGAAGGAGGTTTTTGGAAAGTTAAAGGGATTTGATGAAGATTATTTTGCACATCAAGAAGAAATAGACCTATGCTGGAGGGCAAAAAACAAGGGGTACAAAGTATTTTATGTAGGAAACTCCGAGGTTTACCATGTTGGCGGTTCTACCTTAAGCAGTATGAATCCACAAAAGACTTTTCTCAACTTCAGAAATTCCCTTTACTCCCTGGTTAAAAACCTTCCTTCATCCAAAGTAGTCCAAATAGTACTTTTAAGACTTGTTTTGGATGGTTTAGCGGGACTATTTTTTATTTTTCAAGGCAGATTTAAGCATTTTTGGGCGATTTTACGGGCTCATTTTAGTTTTTACAGAAATTTTTCCAGTATGTACCAAAAGCGTGGAAAAGCCTATTTTACAGGCGATTATTACGCAACAAAATCCATTGTTTGGGCTTATTATATAAATCATGTAAAAATTTTTAACAATTTAGTAAAAGATTAACTAAATTGGTCTCGCAAAATATTGCGTTTTATATAATTTTGCGAACATTAAAACGAACCTATTAAATTATAAATTATTAATTCTATTATCATAACTATGAGAAAAATCATTTTAGGCTGTTTAGGTATTACCCTTTTATTGGGTTCATGTGTGTCGCAGAAAAAATATGCGGATATGGAAGCTAAGGCTAAGGAAGCACAAGATTTATTGAATTCCGCGACAGTTAAATTAAACACCTGTTTAGAAGATAAGGCAGCTGCAACTTCAAAAATGCAGACCTTGGAAGATCAGAATGCCTTCCTTAAAGCCAACAATCAAGACTTGATCAACAACATGGGCAACCTTACTACCCTAACTAGTAAAGGTGCCGATAACTTGGAGAAATCCTTGGAAAGCTTAAAAGAAAAAGACCTTACGATAAGAAAGCTTAATGATGCCATTACAAGAAGGGATTCTGTTAATTTGGCTTTAGTACAAAGTTTAAAAGGTGTTCTTGGAAACTTGGATGATGAGGATATCGAGATCAGCGTAGAAAAAGGAGTTGTTTTCGTTTCTATTTCTGACAAGTTATTATTTAGAAGTGGTAGCTTCAATGTAACTGCTAGAGCTAAAGAAATTTTAGGTAAAGTTGCACAGGTAGTTAACAACAAACCAGATTTCGAATTTATGGTTGAAGGTCATACCGATACTGATCCTTACAACAGCGGAGTTTTATATGACAACTGGGATTTAAGTGTTAAGCGTGCTACATCTGTTGTACGTATCTTACAAAAAGATTACGGTGTTGATCCCAAGCGTATGACTGCTGCAGGTAGAGGAGAATATATTCCTGTATCACCTACAGCTGATAAGGCTAAAAATAGAAGAACACGTATTGTAGTACTTCCAAAAATCGATCAGTTCTACAGTATGATCGAAGAAGGAATGAAAGATCCTAAGATCAACTAAGCATTAACTTATTCAAATTAAAAAGCGACCTATCGGGTCGCTTTTTTTTGTGCTATATGTTAATGATAAAACTATGTTTGGCCTTAAAAGATATCCAAACTACCCTTTCCTTCCCTGACTACTACAGGTTCATCTTCCGATAAATCTATCACGGTAGAGGCCATATTGTCACCGTAACCCCCATCGATAACTATATCCACCAGATTTCTCCATTTTTCATAGATCAATTCTGGGTCGGTAGTATATTCCAAAAGCTCATCCTCATCACGAATGGAAGTTGAAACTATAGGATTTCCCAGAGCTTCGACCAAGGCACGGGCGATGGAATTATCCGGGATACGAATACCCACTGTTTTTTTCTTTTTAAATTCCTTGGGCAGATTATTATTTCCTGGAAGAATAAAGGTATAAGGTCCGGGCAGGGCCCGTTTTAGAATTTTAAAGGTAGAAGTATTAATCTGTCTCACGTAATCCGAAAGATTGCTCAGATCGGCACAAATAAAGGACCAATTGGCCTTAGCCAATTTAACCCCTTTGATCCGCGCAATTTTTTCCAATGCCTTGGTATTTGTAATATCACACCCCAGGCCATACACGGTGTCTGTTGGATAAATAATTAGACCCCCTTTACGCAAAACATCCACAACCTTTTTAATCTCCTTAGGATTAGGATTCTCAGGATAAATTTTAATAAATTCAGACATATTATCGGTTCTAAATAAACATTGTCAATTTAAGAAATAATGTTCAATGCATTTGGTTACAGTTCAAACTAATCTTTGGGTTCCAATTAGTTGTAGCCCTTTCAAACTTGGGAAATTCAACTACAACGGCCAAGACTAGAGTACCTCCAGCTTGGCAAACCTTAACAATAGCTTTTTAATGTCTCCCTTATCGAATTTAATTTCTGCTTTTCTGTCATTTCCTACTCCTTCAATTTTTAGCACCTGCCCTCTGCCAAATCTAGTATGGTTAACTAGGGACCCCTCGGTTAAATTGGGATCTACCGAGTTGGTGTTTCCTACCGGAGTACTAAGTTCAGGTTTTAGTTTGCGCAGCTTTCTCAATTGATTTTCATTGGGCCTAACGCCACTGGGGGGTGTTCCCTGTGTGGGTTTGTTCTGCCTTAGTTTACTCTTATCAACATCGCCAAAAATATCAACATCAATTAAGGGTGTATATCTAGATCTCTGAACAGGCGTTAGGTTTTCAACATATTTTTCATCAATTTCCTCAATAAATCTACTTGGCTCAGCATCTACCAATTTGCCCCAGCGATATCTATTTTGGGTATAGGTTAAATATGCCTGTTTTTCAGCTCTTGTCAGGGCCACATAAAACAAGCGTCTCTCCTCTTCCAACTCACTCCTGGTATTCATACTCATAGCGGACGGGAAAAGATCTTCTTCCATCCCAACTATGAATACATGTGGAAATTCCAATCCTTTTGCCAAGTGAATGGTCATTAAAGCCACGCGGTCATCATCCCCCGTATCCTTATCGAGGTCGGTTGCCAGGGCCACATCTTCCAAGAATTCGCCAATGTCCCCTTTGGCATCCGCCAATTCTTTTTGTCCCTCTACGAAGTCCTTGATTCCGTTCAACAGCTCCTCAATATTCTCCATTTTGCCAATTCCTTCAGGTGTACCGTCTTTTTTAAATTCCAACAATACTCCGGATTTTTTGGCAACATGTTCTGCCAAGGTAAAGGCATCGGCACTTTCGTTCATGATCTGAAAACTCTTGATCATGGCAACAAAGTCGCCCAATTTTCTTTTGGTACCGGAATTTATCTTTAAATCTATCCTATCAAGGTTCTCAATAACCTCGAAAATAGAACGGTTATAGTGATTTGCAGCAACCGTTAATTTATCCATGGTACTCTGTCCAATTCCCCTTGCCGGGAAATTGATAATACGTTTTAAGGCCTCTTCATCCTTCGGGTTAATGACCAATCTCAAATAAGACAGAACGTCCTTTATTTCTTTCCGCTGATAAAAAGAAAGTCCACCATAAATGCGATACGGAATATCACGTTTTCTCAAGGCATCTTCAATGGCCCTTGATTGGGAATTGGTCCTATACAATACCGCGAAATTGCCATTGGGCATCTGGTTTTGCATTTTTTCTTCAAATATAGTCCCAGCAACAAACCTCCCCTCCTCCGCATCTGTAGGGCTGCGATGAACCTTGATCAATGGTCCTTCGTCATTGGATGTCCAAACAACTTTTTCCAATTGATTCTTATTCTTGGCAATAATGGAGTTCGCAGCATTTACAATATTTCTGGTAGATCTATAATTCTGCTCCAAACGATACATGCCTACATTGTCATAATCTTTCTGGAAATTTAAAATATTGCTAATGTTTGCTCCCCTGAAGGAATATATACTCTGTGCATCGTCGCCTACTACGCAGATATTCTGAAACCTATCCGATAGGGCCTTAACGATCAAGTATTGGGAATGGTTGGTATCCTGGTACTCGTCTACCAAAATATATCGAAACCTATCTTGATACTTGGCCAAAACTTCGGGATATCTTGTAAGCAGTTCGTTAGTGCGCAACAACAGGTCATCAAAATCCATTGCCCCTGCCTTAAAGCACCGATCCACATAATTTTGATATATTTCTCCCATCCGTGGACGCTTGGCCATGGCATCTGCCTCTACCAGATCGGGATTGTTGTAATATGCCTTTACCGTAATTAGACTGTTCTTGTAGGAGGATATTCTATTTTGTACCTGCTTATACTTATAGATGTCCTTATCCAGGCCCATCTCCTTGATGATAGCGGAAATAAGACGCTGTGAATCCTGTGTATCATATATGGTAAAATTGGCCGGATAACCCAACTTGTCCCCATCAAACCTCAAAAGCTTTGCAAAAACGGAATGGAAAGTTCCCATCCAAAGGTTCTTGGCTTCGGAGGTACCCACAATGTCGGCAATACGCTTCTTCATTTCCCTGGCTGCCTTGTTGGTGAAGGTCAATGCTAAAATATTAAAGGAATCCACTCCCAGACTCATCAAATAGGCAATGCGGTAAGTCAATACCCTTGTCTTACCGGAACCTGCCCCTGCAATCACCATTAAAGGTCCGTCCTTGTGCAAAACAGGAGCCTTTTGGGCCTCATTTAATTCGTTGATATACTTCTCCAAAACGTATGTTGATATTAAGCTCGTTACGATCGGTGAATTTAACCATAAATAGCCTTATCAAAAAATCAACTTTAATATTTGTGATAATTGAATTCCCTAATAGTTCTAATTTGAATATATTTATACTATTAATCCAATTATACAGAAAATAGCATTTTTAAGCACGAATGTCATCTGTAAAAATATTGAAAACTATGTCCAGTGGTTAAGACAATAAGATCTTAGGCATCTTAAATTTAAAATTCCATGTAATTGTATGAAGTCTTATTTAATAATCCCAATGCTATTATGGTGTTTTTATTCCTCGGCCCAGAAATATAATTTTGAAAAGGATTATAAAGGTATTGAACAAAAGGTTATAGATTGGAGGAGAGATTTTCACCAAAATCCAGAACTATCCAACAGGGAGTTCAATACCGCGAAAAAAATAGCATCCCATTTAAAATCCTTGGGGATAGAGGTACAAACCAGAATTGCCAAAACCGGGGTTGTAGGAATCCTTAAAGGCAATAGGAATGGTAAAGTAATTGCTCTGAGGGCCGATATTGATGCCCTACCAGTTACCGAGAGAAACGACCTAACTTTTAAATCTACGGTTTCATCGGAATTTCTAGGTCAAGAGGTTGGTGTTATGCATGCCTGCGGTCACGATACCCACACTGCTATCCTTATGGGTGTTGCCGAAATACTTTCCAATAATAGGGACAAAATTAAAGGAACCATTAAGTTCATTTTTCAACCTGCCGAAGAAGGCCCTCCACCCGGTGAGGAAGGCGGGGCTTTGTTAATGGTCAAGGAAGGGGTACTCAAAAACCCGGATGTAGATGCTATTTTTGGGCTACATATCAAGTCCTCTACCCCGGTTGGTGTAATTAAGTATAAATCCGAGGGTCTCATGGCCGCTGTACAACGATTCGTTATTCAAGTAAAAGGAAAACAGACCCATGGATCCGAGCCTTGGAAGGGTGTGGACCCCATTCTTATAAGTGCTAAAATCATAGATGGATTGCAGACCATTATTAGCAGGGAAGTTAACCTCACCAATGAGGCAGCGGTGATAAGTGTGGGCAAGATTACAAGTGGTGTCCGTTTTAATATTATCCCTGAAAGTGCGGAAATGATAGGAACCATAAGGACCTTGGACTATGATATGCAAAAACAGATTACAGAGAGAATGAAAGAAATGGTACCCGATATCGCCAAGACCTATGGCGGAACGGCCAGCATAGATATTAAAAGCAATACGGACATTACCTTTAACGATCCCGAGCTTGTAACTCAAATGTTACCTACCCTTAATAGGGTGGCGGGCAAAGATAACGTTCAGATACAAAAGGCTGTTACGGGAGGTGAGGATTTCTCCTATTTTCAAAATGAAGTACCTGGATTTTTCTTTTTTTTAGGGGGAATGACTCCTGGAAACACGAAATCCTTTCCGCACCATACCCCCGATTTCAGTATAGACGAAAATGGAATGATACTTGGGGTAAAGGCTCTCACTGAAATGAGCTTGGACTTCTTGAACAAGTAAATTACCTCGGGGCAAGCGTCGGAGCAATATAACCTCGATTATCGAGTAAAACCTTTGGTAAACAAGTGAAGATATTTATTTATTACAGAGGCAGATTATGTCTGGGGCAAAGGCTGATTTGTCAATAAAGTTACCCTAAGATCCTTTAAGTCATCTCTCAAAACTATAATTTATATTATGAATTCAATTTTAAATACCTTAGCAAACCTACCATGGTGGGCCTGGATAATAGTGTTTTTGATACTGGTTGCTATTAGGGACATCTTTGTGCAAAAAGGGCATACTATTTCGCATAACTTCCCCATAGTAGGACATTTAAGGTATTGGCTGGAGAGTATTGGTCCTGAAATGAGGCAATATTTTGTTGCCAACAACCGGGAGGAACTTCCTTTCAACCGAATAGAAAGAGGATGGATCTACGCTTCGGCAAAGAAGGAAAATAATTATGAAGGCTTTGGTACGGACAGGGACATTTATGCCCATCAACATATTTTTGTTAAGAACCAAATGATGGCCTATAAACTTCCAGGGAAACACCCAAACATTACAGATCCCTGCTTTTTGCCCTGTGCCAAAACAATTGGGTCTTACAATAAGCGCAAAAAACCATATAGGCCTGCCTCTATTATTAATGTCTCTGCCATGAGTTTTGGGTCCTTATCAGCAGCTGCTGTCAATGCAATGAACAATGGAGTGCAAAAGGCCGGGGCATATCAGAGTACGGGAGAAGGCGGACTTTCCCCTTATCACAAACAGGGAGGAGATGTTATATTTCACTTTGGAACAGGATATTTTGGGGTGCGAAGCGAAGATGGAAATTTTTCCATGGATAAAATGAAACAATTGGTTCGTGACAATCCCTGTATCAAAGCCATTGAAATAAAATTATCCCAAGGAGCAAAACCTGGCAAGGGAGGTGTTTTACCGGCCGCAAAGATAACCCAAGAGATCAGTGAAATCAGAGGTGTTGTTATGGGAAAGGATGTATTGTCACCGGCCTCACATTCCGCTTTTAATTCCATTCCGGAACTAATGCAGTTAATTGAGGATATAGCCGAACAAACCGGTCTTCCTGTTGGCATAAAGGGTGCCATTGGCAAATTGGATCAATGGGAAGAGCTTGCCAAACTAATGATCAAAACAGGCAAGGGTCCAGATTTTATTACCGTTGATGGTGGCGAGGGTGGAACGGGAGCTGCCCCTCCAAGTTTCGCCGATCACGTTTCCCTGCCCTGGGTATACGGATTTTCCAGTATTTACAAATTATTTAAAAAGTACGACCTTAACGAAAGAATAGTGTTCATCGGAAGTGGTAAATTAGGTTTTCCGGCAAAAGCAGCTATGGCCTTTGCCATGGGGGTGGATTGTATCAATGTAGCAAGGGAAGCCATGATGAGTATAGGTTGTATACAAGCCCAAGTATGCCATACCAACAGGTGTCCAACTGGAATAGCTACCCAAAATAAATGGTTGCAGGGGGGAATAAATGTTCCCCTTAAATCTGATCGATTGGCCCAATATTTCAAAACCTTTAGAAAGGAATTCTTGGAGATAACACATGCCGCCGGCTATGAACACCCCTGTGAGTTTACTATGGACGATATTCAGGTCAATGTGGATGACAACGATTTAAACAGGTCCTTATCCTCTACTTATGGTTATAATAAAGCTTCGGTACCTTTTTCTGGTCTTCAAGACCTGTATAATTGCCCTTATTTGGGAGGAAAAGATTATATGGAAGAAATAAGACAGCTTCTTAATTAAATTTAATCTTAATTTTGCACCCAAAATCAAATTGCATATCCTTGCAGTAAATCAACTAATTTATAAATACCGAATATTCTAATAAACAAATTTTATCCATGAGAAGAAGAATTTCTACCATTCTAATTTTATTAATGTTCATTACCATTTCCCATGCACAGAGCAAAAAAGATCTAATACAGGAAGTAGATGGTCTAAGGACCCAATTAAGGGAGTCTGAAACTGCCTTATCCGAATCCAAACGTCAGGAAAGAATTGCGTCCGCCAAAGTAGAATCTTACGAGGCCCAAGTCAATGAACTTAAGGAAACCAATGGCAATCTATTAAAGAACTTGAATAGTTTTACAGAGGCCTCCAATAAGAGATCCGATCATATAAACAGTACCCTTGAGAGTCTAGTTCAGAAAGAAGCGCAACTGAGAATTATCAATGATGAATTGAGTAGGCGCGACTCTATAACCCTAGCCGTTTTTACCCAATTTAAGCAAACTTTAGGCAGTGACCCAAAGATAACGGTAAGCAATGGCGCGGTAGCAGTGGTCATGGACAACAGTTATATGTTTGGGGAAAACTCCAAAAATTTCAAGGTACAGGACAAGGCGGAAGCAATCATTGCCAATATAGGCAGCGTTCTAAAAGCCAACCCTTCATTGGACATTCAAATTGTAAGTAACAGTAATTTAGTGGAATCCAAGGATAATAAGTTGAACAACTGGGAGATTGGCACCCAACAAGCCTCTGCCGTGGCCAGGATCTTGGAAAGTAAGTATGGAATAGAGCCCAAGCGAATCATTGCCACCGGTAAGTCGGAATTAGGGCTTTACAGCATCGAAACCGCCACAGAGATTATAGTACAACCAAAATTTTACGAATTCTATAAACTGGTAAAAGAAAGTATGAAATAAATTTTTGTAATTCATGATCACAATTTAAAAAGTACTTTCGAGCGCTTTTTTTTTGACTAAGTTCGAAATAAATGAATTGGCGAGTAAAAAATTAAAACCCGCAATAATTTTTAAAGGAATAAGTCGTTAAATAATCAACAAACCAAAAAACACCAATACAAAATGACTGGAGAGGAAATTTTTCAACTATTTGCCTATTTATTGCCTGCTGTGGTAACCGGAGCCGTCGCCTTTTACTTTTTTAGACTGCATACCAGAAATGAAGAAGGAAGAAGACGGTACTTACTACATAAAGACAGTCAAAAAGACACCTTGCCCATTAGGTTACAGGCATATGAAAGAATGGTCCTGTTTTTGGAACGAATTGCCATTCCTAGTTTGGTGGTACGTGTTGGCCCGAAGAACGGCAACAAAAATGATTATGAAAATTTGCTCATCAAAAGTATCGAAAATGAATTTGAGCATAACCTATCCCAACAAATCTATATGACGGACGAATGTTGGAACATCATTAAAGCAGCCAAAAGCGCAACTATCCAAATGATCAGGAAGGCAGGTATGAGCGAATCGGATTCGGCAGACAAACTTCGTGAGGACATACTAAATGAAACCATGGAAAAAAACTCGCCTTCGGCAACAGCTTTGGCCTATGTTAAAAAGGAAATTGGGGAACTTTGGTAAAATATACCTTAGGTAACACTAGAAAATTTTTCCTCAGCATACTTATAACCTTGTTGCCACCATTGCGACATAAGTTTTTTATTGAAAACCAAAGAGTTTTCAGTTAACTTAGTAGGGGTGTAATACAGATTTAATTGCACCCCATTATGTTTTGCTGCCAATACCCCTTCAGAAATATCGTGATATTCTATCTGGTCCAATACAAATCCGTAAATACTTAACATAAGAGAGAAAGGGTTCTTTCCCAAGACTTTGTTGTGTTCCATATTTTCGGATTCCAAAATTATAGCATCAATTTCTGTTGCCCCTCTTCTAATTGCTTCCCTTATGGGAACAACACATCCCAACCCACCATCGCCATACTCAAATCCGTCTCTTTTGACCAGGGACATGAACGGGATATAATTACAGGAAATCCATATCCAATCACAGAATTCATCATAAGAGAAATCTTTAATAGACTTATACTCGATCCTATTTTTGGAAAGGTTGGAAACGGTTACAACCACATCCCTATGACTTGTTTTTATGGTATTGAACTCCGTCGTGGAGAAATTTTTTCTTATGGTCCTTCTCAAGGCCTTACTCTCCCCAAAAGTACGCTTGCTCTTTACAAATTGCAGAATGGTATTTAAAAAGTTTATGGAAACATATTCCCTGTTATCCTTTTTTCGGACTACGAAAGGATTTAGGCTAAAAATGGAACGTTGATTAACATTCGTATAAATATCATGCAGTTTACCAATTTGGCCTAAAGCCAATTGGGGAATTAAAAGGCTCCCTGTGGAGGTCCCCACTAAAATATCATATTCCCGTTTTTCAACTTCCATTAGGTATTGGGCCACTCCACCTGCAAAGGCTCCTTTACTGCCTCCCCCACTTATTACCAGTGCTTTCATTGAATTCCTGTCTCTATTAGGTTGGTTTCAGAATTTTTATGTTTGGCAAAATTAAATCCACTTTCCCACCATACGGTCATTTTTTCCTTTTCAAATATAAGGGAGTTGGTGGTGAGTACCGTGGGAGTGTAATAGAAATTGATAATGGCATTATTATGGTTGGCCACAAACTTACCTATCCTAATATTTTGTTGTTCAATCCTATCCAGCATAAAAGCAAACATGCTTGTCAGTAGGGAAAAGACATTCTTGGAGGGCATTCTATTTAATTGGGTAACTTCAGTTTGCAGTATTATAGCGTCTACAACCTTGGCCCCTCTTCTAATAGCTTCTTCAATAGGAACCATACTGCCCAACCCACCATCCGCATATTCACATCCATTCTTCTTTACCAAGGTCATAAATGGGGTGTAGTTGCAGGAAATCCAAATCCATTCACAAAACTCCTCATACGTACAATTTTTGATAGATTTATATTCTACCTGGTTCAACGACAAATTGGAGACCGTTACCACAATATCCAAAGGTCCATTTTTCAAATGCTCAAATTCCACTATTGAAATGGTATTTTTGATCAATTGTAATAAATTATGACTTTCCCCAAAAGTCTTACTTCCCCTGAAAAAATTTTTCATCACATTTAAATGATGGACTCCAATGGTCTCTATGCCATATTTCTTTTTTATAACAAAAGGACAATTACTAAAAATATCATTTTGATTTACCGAAGTATAAACCTGTTTAATTTTTGCAATTTTCTGCAGGGCCAGATGGGAAATCAAGAGACTGCCTGTGGAAGTACCCAAAAACAAGTCGTAATTGTGGTTCAATTCCTGCATTAAATATTGGGCAACTCCACCAGCAAATGCCCCCTTGCTACCACCACCAGAAATTACCATTGCTCTCATTCAGAAATCAGTTTGTTGCTAATATAACGCAATTCCTCCTCATTTAATTTTACCCTCAACCCACCTATTCTATCCCTATATTCCTTTTTTTCCAAAAGTTGGTCCAATAATGTGCGGGTATATTTTCTAAACTGCCAAGAATGATGTTGGGTTGCATCTACTAGATCCAACAAATTCTTATCTGAAAAACCAATCAATTGCTCCAAGAATTGAAATGCCAATTGACGAACTTCATAGGAATACACTGGGGAGGTATACCCACTGAGTTCTACATAATAATCGTTGGTGTTGTTGGGTTCAAAATCCTTGGTGAGCAAGGCCAAACTGAGCCACAATAATCGAATGTTCTTATTTGAAAAGCCAATTATGCCTTTAGTTTTGTTTAAGTATTTCACCCTTTCATTTGGGTAATTTATCCAAAGTTTGTACAACATTTCCTCTATGGTAATATAACTATCGTCACCCAAGAGTGATTCATATTCAGATTTTAGATCCAAAGGCAACTGCCCTGCGGAGACCGCTAGCGCCTGCCGTAGAACGACATTCTTGGTCTCAAATATTTCCTTTAAAAAATCTTGGGATAGGGATTTATAATAGGTTTTGATTATTTTGGCTTTTAACATCTCGGATTTTGTGGTGTTCCAAAACCTTTTGATTATAGATTCATTAGCCATACTACTTATCATCATTTCTCTTTGAATCTTGAAAAAAGTGTTTAGATCCTCAGATTCACGGATAAGGATTTTTTTTGCCACATCAAAAGGAAATTCTTGATCAACCAACCATTTATTCCGGAAAATGCCAAGGTCATAGCCAGTCACCAACTCCATTTCCCCAATAAAGTCGTCTATTGTTGCATTTTTAAATCCGTACTTTTTCAGGTACTGTTGAATCCCCTTCCTAAAACTCTCCTCCCCTATTTGATATTTTAAAACGTGCAAGGCCCAAGCACCTTTTTCATAAAATGTTAGGCTACTTGCCTTTGGATCAATAAGCGCCTCCCCCTTATTTTTATTGGATAATTCCTGTAATTGAATAGCGGATTCGTATAGTTTCCAATAATAATACTCTTTACCAAAAAGCTCTTTCTCGGCCAATAGGGCATAATAGGTTGCGAAACCTTCATGAAGCCAATGGCTACTGCCATCCACTTCAGTAACAAAATCACCGAACCACTGATGTGCCATTTCATGGGCGTTTACGTTTACATAGTTTCTGTCCGTAAATGCAATGGAATCCATTACATAAGAATCAGAAAAAACTGTAGTCCCGGTATTTTCCATGCCGGCATATAGAAAATCCCTCACCGGAATCTGTTTGTAATTTTGCCAAGGATAGGCAACACCAATTTCCTTTTCAAAGAAGTCAAAAATTTCCTTGGTATATCTATACGTAGGCTCTACCAACAGACTATCGCTTGGATAGTGATAAAGATCAATAGGAATACCTGTATGGGATACAATTTCTTTTCTATGGTAATCACCAATGACAAAAGCCAACAAATAGCTACTCATGGGATTCTCCATATTAAAGCTCCATTTTCTTAATCCGTCGAGTTCCTTGGTTCCTACTAAGGCTCCATTGGCAATTACTTCGTAGTTTTTGTTAAAACTGATATCCAGATCATACTCGACCTTTTCAGTCATATCATCAAAACTGGGAAGCCAGTGACTGGTATATTTTCCTTGACCTTGTGTCCAGACCTGTTCGTTGCCGGCTACGTCGTCCGTCCATCCCAAAAAATAAACCGCCTGTTTGGGATTGGCAGTATAAGTAATATCCAAAGTATAGGTTTTATTGGCCTTGAGGCGTTTATAAACTACTATTGTTTCGCCGTTATTAGTAGTCTCGACCTTTTTATTATTGAGTTTGACCTCTATGGTATTTATATTTTGGGCATCAAGAAAAACAGTATCCACTTTTTGTAGAACCTTCAATTTGTAGGCTACAGACCCTGTAATAGTTTTGGTCTTGGGAGCTATTTGTATAGCTACTTTTCCGTGAATAAAATCTACCTTGTCCTGATGCTGGGCAAATGCCACAAAGGAAGATTGGACCAAAAGAAAAAGGAATACATATTTCATGCGTTTAAAAGCAAATATTTTGAAGGGTACGGTGCAATTTGGACAACATCTTAATTAAAAAAACGAATAACAATATTTATGTCAAAAATTTAACCCATAAATTGCGGCCATTGATATTCTTTTTCAAATTTAGCATTTTAGTTTATTGCAGTTGTATTGCGGAACCCCTATTTTAGTCTATAGAAAAAAAATATAATATCAAATATAGTCGTCTTAAATGAATTGCATTGGCACATAATAAGACTTCTACTAATAATTAAGTGTATCCCAATGAATTCCAATGTACTACAAACGCCCATTGTTTACCTAAAAGGCGTTGGTCCCAACCGTGCAGAGACCTTACAATCGGAGCTTGGCATACAGACGTATCAGGATTTAATAAATCTTTTTCCCAATCGCTATATAGACAAAACCCAATATTATAAAATTAACCAACTACAGCGGACCAGTTCGGATGTTCAAATTATTGGCAAGATTGTCAATATTAAAACGGTTGAACAAAAAAGGGGTAAGCGCTTGGTTGCCAAATTTATTGATGATACAGGAGAAATGGAGTTGGTTTGGTTTAGGGGGCAAAAATGGATCCGCGAAAATCTGAAATTAAATATTCCTTGTGTTATTTTCGGAAAGGTAAATTGGTTCAATGGTACCTACTCCATGCCGCATCCAGAAATGGAATTGTTGGAAGACCATGAAAAAGGATTAAAAATAAGTATGCAACCTGTGTATCCTTCCACCGAAAAACTTAGCAATAAGGGTATTACCAATAGGGTTACCAATAAACTTATTCAGCAATTGTTTATGGAAACAAAGGGACAGTTCAGGGAAACCCTATCCCCTAGCCTCATAAATGAACTGGGGCTTATCTCTAAAAGTAAAGCGCTTTTCAATATACATTTTCCTAAAAATCAGGAACTGTTGGCCAAGGCACAATTTCGGTTGAAATTTGAGGAATTATTCTATATACAACTGCAGCTTATTTCCAAAAATCTACTGCACAAGCAAAAAATAAAAGGGTATAATTTTGATAAGGTAGGAACACTTTTCAAAACATTTTATGAGCATCACTTGCCTTTTGAACTCACCCATGCCCAGAAAAGGGTAATAAAGGAAATTAGGGCCGATTTAGGGAGCAATGCCCAAATGAATAGATTACTGCAAGGGGACGTAGGATCTGGAAAAACTATTGTAGCCCTAATGACCATGCTGCTCGCTATAGACAATGGCTACCAAGCCTGCTTAATGGCCCCAACGGAAATTTTGGCCAACCAACACTTTATGGGAATCAAGGAACTTCTTGGTGATATTGGGGTGAACATAGCCCTGCTTACTGGCTCCGTCAAAAAACCGGACCGTAGGGTAATCCATGAGCAATTGGAGAATGGGCAGCTTCATATTCTAATTGGCACCCATGCCTTACTGGAGGATAAGGTTGCCTATAAAAATCTGGGACTTGCCATTGTAGATGAACAACACAGATTTGGTGTGGCACAGCGTGCCAAGTTATGGCACAAGAATGATATCCCCCCCCATATATTGGTAATGACTGCTACCCCCATTCCTAGGACCTTGGCTATGAGTTTATATGGCGATCTGGATATTTCCACAATAGATGAACTGCCTCCAGGAAGAAAACCTATTAAAACCGTACACCGCTACGACTCCAACCGTTTAAAGGTGTTTCAATTTATTAGGGATGAGATTAAAAAAGGGCGCCAAATTTATGTGGTATATCCCTTAATTCAGGAATCCGAAGCGTTGGATTATAAGGATCTTATGGATGGTTACGAGAGTATAGCAAGGGATTTTCCTTTACCAGATTTTCAGATTTCGATTGTACATGGCAAAATGAAACCTGCCGACAAGGATTATGAAATGGATCGTTTTGTTAAGGGAGAAACACAAATTATGGTTGCTACTACTGTAATAGAGGTGGGCGTTAATGTGCCCAATGCCTCAGTCATGATCATTGAAAGTGCGGAACGATTTGGTTTATCGCAACTACATCAGCTGAGGGGTAGGGTTGGTCGCGGGGCCGATCAAAGTTTTTGTATCCTAATGACCGGACACAAACTGTCTTCAGACTCAAAAACCAGGTTGGAAACAATGGTTGGCACCAATGACGGATTTCAGATTGCGGAGGTGGATTTAAAGTTACGTGGTCCGGGAGATTTAATGGGGACCCAACAAAGTGGTGTTCTTAATCTAAAAATAGCGGATATAATCAAGGACAACGATATTCTAAAGACAGCCAGATACCATGCCCTTAAAATTCTAAAGGAAGATATTTCTTTGCAACAGCATCCAATTATACTCCATACCTACACACAATTGGTGAAGTACAAAAACATTTGGAATTATATTAGCTGAGATTTACCGATACGATTTGTTAGTCGGTTTTATTTCTATTTTTTGGGGGCTTGCACTCCTTACAAAAATAGGAAAATTGATTAAGTTCTTTTTTTACAACTTTATGTTCTTTTTCCAAGACCGCCTCTTTATTTCCAAAATCCGTTTCTGAATAGACCCTGGCACTGACCACATTACGTTCCTCTATCATTTTGTCAAAATAGGGTTGAAAAAACGTTGCATCGGAAAAGGTCTTTTTGTTTTCAAACAGTTCCTTTCTAATCTTTCTGGCATAAAGTTCCGAGAGATCAAAGTCAAATTCAACAAGAGCTATCAATCTTTCAGCACCTACACTATCCGGTGCCATTAGAACAGCCTTGTCTTTTTGAAACGTACAACCCACTTTAGAATTGAAGTTTTTTGTGAACATAAATTCAACATTGGACATTTGAAATGCAAAATCGAGCATCACCCCCGATTGAACAAACACATTTTCTATATCCTCATTAATGGCGGTTTTAGGACCTTGAAAATCTTCAATTTTAAAGGTGTAACCCGGTTCCCATTCAATCCTATTCTCCTGAGAATAGAGGCAATTGGTTAAAACGAAAAAAAGCAGCGATAATCTAAATGACATATATTTGATTTCCATTAGCTAAAAACAGTCCTATCGTAATGATTAATGATACCTATTTCAACCGTAAATATAGTAAATCCAGGTATTATTGATAGCCATCTCCAAAACACAGAATGAACCGGGAATTCGCCCTAATACCCCCGGGAACCGAAACATTTTGGGATTGATCCAAAGAAATCGCAGATTCACGAAAACCTATTAAAAACAATAGAAATCACTAGAGTAAAATGAAAAAATATTTATAACCTAAGTTTTATTCGATTCCAAATTATACTTAATCTGCAATTTTGCATAAAATATGGGGCACAAAAAAACCCTGTCATTTCTGACAGGGTTGAATTTCTGGGTGGAAGACCGGGTTCGAACCGGCGACCCTCGGTACCACAAACCGATGCTCTAACCAGCTGAGCTACAACCACCATTTGTAAGCGGTGGCAAAGATAAATCTTTAGTTCTATCACGCAAAATAAATTTTAGATTATTTTATAACATATCTTAAAATACCCCTATCAAACTTTATTTCCATTGATTTTATAACTTCCCTTTGTCGATGAAACACACGTTTTACGGGACGAAACACACAAAAAACCTCACTTTCACAACATAAATTAGCCTATTTTTTAAATGAAAGATATTTTTAACAACAGATAATTGAAGAAAAATGTCTTTTACAGCATTAAAATTAACGTCACGGGAATTCAAAGCAAAAATGACCGGCTTCCTAATTCTAATTTTCCTCTGCGGAATTATATCAGCACAGGAGTCCTCGGTCAATGACATAAGAACCAAGATAACCAGGTTAAGAAGTCAGAACAAGCAAATTAAAAAGGATACCTTATATATTGGATTATTGATAGATCTTGGTGCAAAACTACGGTTTTTAAATCCAGACAGTCTTTTATTGCTTTCCAGCGAAGCTCTAGACCTAAGCAGTACCCTGGCTTACAGAAATGGAGAAAGTGAAGCTCTGTTCAATTTGGGAACCTATTATTTCGATATAGGTCAACATTCAACGGCAATAGATAATTATGAAAAGGCACAAAATATTGCCAAAAGGAATGATAATTACGATTTGTTATTAAAAATTAGCAACGAATTGGCTAATGAAAATGTGTACATCGGAAACTATTCAACCGCTTTATTAGGTTATTTAGAAAATATTAAACTGGCACAGACCTTGGGCAACAGTTCCATGGAATCTATCCTGTATGAAAACATTGCTGATTTATATGCTACCCAAAAGGATTATGATCAAGCCCTCTATTTTTATAATAAGGTGGAAAAACTCAATAATATAATTGGAAATGACATAAACTCGGCCCAGACCATGAGCAATGTAGCTTCCATTTATGCCGAAACCGGAGATTTCCAGAACGCGCTATTCAAGATAAACCGTAGTCTCAAAATCTTTGAAAAAGCTGAGGAATGGGATTGGCTTGCCTTTGCCTATGAAGTAAAGGGAAAGATTTACTTAAAGCAAAAACAGTATACCAGAGCCTTGTATTGGTACGACAAAAGTTCTGAACTCCATGAAAATCTTCAGGACGATCGTGGGATAATAGATTTGTACAATGGTATGGCCGAAGCCAATTTTGAACTGGAAAAGGACAGTCTTTCTCATAATTATGCCATGATGGCCTATGAAATATCCTCCACCATAAAATCAATGGAAGGTATTAAAAAATGTTCCAACATGCTTTATAAGATTTATAAGAACAATGAGAATTATGCCTCTGCTTTAAAATATCATGAAATTTACAGACAAATCTCGGATACCTTATCGAGGGATGAGAACAAAAAAAGTCTGACCATGTTAAAAACAGAGATCAGCCATAAGAATCAGCAGGAAGCCTTGGTTTTGAAAAATGAAAAAGCCCTGGCCAAGCAACGCCTCTATGTTTACATAGCCATAATATTTATAATTATTTTGGGAGCAATAGCCTTTTTAGTCACAAGAGGACAAAAAATATTAAAGAAACTGAACAGGGAATTAGAAAAGCAAAAACAGGATCTAGAATTGAGGGAATCCGAACTGTGGGAGACCAATAACACTAAAAACAAACTCTTTTCTATAATTGCCCATGATCTGCGTGGCCCCATTGGCGCTCTTGAAGGCCTATTAAAATTACTGAACAGCGGTGATATTAAAGAATCGGAATTTAAGCAGTTTATCCCTAAATTAAAGAACGACGTAAATAGTATTTCATTCACATTGAACAACCTTCTTACCTGGGGACAGTCACAAATGAGGGAAGCTACTACCAACCCGAGTAATATTGATCTGTATACCCTTGTGGAAAACAATATTAGTTTACTAAGTGAAATGGCTTACACCAAAATGATTACAATGGACAACCTAATAGTCAATAAGGCTATGATTTGGTCAGATGAAAATCAAACAGATATCGTAATCAGAAATCTTTTGAGCAATGCGCTAAAATTTACTCCTAATAATGGACATATAACTATTGGCCACGTAGACCGGGATGAGTTTATAGAAGTATTTGTCAAAGATAACGGTATTGGGATTGCCGAGTCTATTCAGGAAAAAATATTATCGCAAAACACCACCATCACCACCTATGGCACCAACAATGAAAAAGGAACAGGTCTAGGCTTATCCCTATGCATTGAAATGGTCATAAAAAATGGTGGCAGGCTCTGGATGAAAAGTGAACTAAATGAAGGTTCAACATTTTATTTTACGGTTCCCAAAGGAAGGAAGCAGTTCCAAAAATCTGCTTAAATAAGACTGTCCAAGTCCTTAACGGCCACGAATCGCTCCGTGGTAAAGCCTTCTGCATAGGATATTCCTACCATTCGTCCCAGGTCCCTTGACCTATAAACCACACTATCTATAAAGTTTTTACTACTAATAGGCGTTTCCGGCTCTTTACTTTTAGGGTCGTAAAATTGGGAACTATAGGCCATAATGGCCTTAACTTTAGTATCAATAAAATCGGACACATCCACAACAAAGTCAGGTTCTAGATTTTTCCATTGTATGTAATGATGAACCAATTTGGGCCTCCAAGCTTCCTGCCACTTTTCCTCCCCATCAATTTTGGTATCAATTTTTATTAGGCCGCTTAAAAAACATGCATCACTAACTAGCTTGCTGCCTTTGGCGTGATCAATATGCCTATCCTCAATGGCATTGCACAATACCGTCTCGGGCCTATACTTCCTGATCATTTTTATTATTTCCAACTGATGCTTCCTATCGTTGGTGAAAAATCCATCGGCAAATTCGAGGTTTTCACGGACTGCCACACCCAAAATTTTAGCAGCATCCGCCGCCTCTCTATCCCGTATTTCAGCAGAACCGCGTGTACCCAATTCTCCACGGGTCAAATCCACTATTCCTACTTTCTTGCCATTGGCCACTTCCTTAGCTATGGTAGCCCCTGCTCCCAATTCTGCGTCATCCGGGTGCGCACCGAATACTAATATGTCTAATTTCATTTAATCTTTGTCTGCTTTGTTCTTGAAAGCTTTCACATTAGCTTCCTAAAACTTCAATTTTATTAATAGTATGCTCTCCCCACTGTTGTTGCCAACTTGAATCTAGATGGCCAAATCCTTTATTTTCCTAACTTTTTCCATGGCTTGTTCAATATCCTCAATTAAATCCTCTGTTTCTTCAATACCGACAGAGAATCGTATCAACCCATCTGCAATTCCCTGCCGCTTTCGCTCTTCTGCACTTAAAAGGGAATGTGAAGTTAAGGTTGGGGAAAGCACCGTACTTTCCACCCCCGCCAAACTCATGGCAGGTTTTATCAATTTTAAGGATTTTTGAAATTTTGAAGCGTTAAAATCAGCTTTTAACTCAAAAGAAAGCATCCCTCCAAAACCTTTCATTTGCCTTTTGGCTACATCGTGATCTGGATGGGAAGGTAGGCCAGGATAATATACGGCAGCTATATCTTTGTGGTCATAAAGGTATTTGGCCATGCGCTGTGCATTTTCATTTTGAGCCCTAACCCTTATCCCCATTGTTTTTATACTTCTTTCCAATAACCAAACAGTGTAATCACTAAGACTACCTCCAAGATTTTTAGCCAATTGGAATATGCGCATCATATTCTCTTTGGTGGAAGCTACCGCACCTGCACAAATGTCGGAGTGTCCACCCATATATTTTGTGGCGCTATGAATCACCACATCTATCCCAAAATCAACGGGGTTTTGATTCACAGGGCTCGCAAACGTATTGTCGATCATGGAGACAAGATCATGTTTTTTGGAAATATCGGCAACCATCTTTAAATCCGTAATGTTCAATAGTGGGTTCGATGGCGTTTCAATATAAATAACTTTGGTGTTTTCTTGAACTTTTGCCTCAAAATCCTCTGCCCGAAAACCATCGGTAAAGGAGTAGGAAATCCCAAATTTTTCAAATTCCTCGACCACCAAATTATAGGTACCGCCATATATAATCTTCTGCAAGACTATATGGTCTCCGGCCTTTAAAAAGGCCAGTAAAGAAGTACTGATGGCAGCCATGCCACTTCCAAAAATCAATGCCTCTTCGGCATGCTCCAAAGCGGCTATCTTTTTGGCCAATGCCACTTGATTGGGAGTGTTAAAATATCTAGGGTAACGTTTTACATCAATATCTTCAAAGGCATAAGCAGTCCCCATGTACAAGGGGGAAATGGCACCTTTATATTCCTTATCCTCCAATTGCCCGAAATGGGTACAAATGGTATTGAAGCCTTGTTTTTGTTGTTTCATTCTATCATTTTTTATTGATATTGAATTATGGTGTATAAAGTTACAAAAATAGCTTAAACACTACTTGTCGCACTTCTACCATTTCAAACCAAAAGACTCCATTTACATCACTTCTAAAGGTGTACTAACCAATATCAATTTTTAATATTGAATTATGGGATATTGACAAGAACCATAAATAACCTATTACTTGGCATAGAATTTTTTATTGCGCCAATAACTTACACCCCCCAAAACCAGTACACCAAAGACGGTGTAATAAATAAAGGTGGGGGTAATAACTTGGGCACCACTGGCATAACTGTGCAGGCCTACCAAATAAAAATTGACACCAAAATAGGTCATCATAATACTTCCGAAGGCAACCACACTGAGAAAATTAAACATCCACTTACCACGTAAACCGGGAATCAATCTGGTATGGACTACGAAAGCATAGATCATAATAGAGATCAGGGCCCAAGTTTCTTTAGGATCCCATCCCCAATAACGTCCCCAACTTTCATTGGCCCATTGGCCTCCCAAGAAATTACCAATCGTCAACATTACCAAGCCAACCGTTAAGGACAGCTCATTGATAATGGTGAGTTCCTTTATATTAATATCCATTTTTTCCTTGTTCTTGCTGTTGGTCATAATAATCAACAACAGACTCACCACACCCAAGATCATTCCCACAGTCAAGGGACCATAACTACCCACTATGACCGCCACATGGATCATTAACCAGTAACTATCCAGAACAGGTACTAGATTTGCTATAGAGGGGTCTACCCAGCTCTGATGGGCAATCCACAGCAACATAGCGGTAACAAAGGTAGATGCCGCCACTGTCATATCGCTCTTCTTACTGAACAATAGCCCCATACCCAGAGTTGCCCAGGAAACATAAAGAATACTTTCATAGGCATCGCTCCATGGCGCATGTCCGGAAATATACCACCGCATTGCCAATCCAAGGGTGTGCAGCACAAAAAATACATAAATTAACACCTTGATGCCGGCAATACTAACCCTAAGTGCCTTTCTATCCTTGATAATTTGAACTACAAGGAGAACAAACATCAATAAACCTACAAGGGCATAATACTTATAAAGCTTATTATATAAATCTACCTTGTTGTAAAATACTTCTGCTTTAATTTTGTTATCCGACGGCAATACCTCGCTACCGTGATTTTCTTGATTCTTTTTAAAGGCGGCCAACAATTTATCGGCCTCGGAATAGTCGCCATTTCTAACAGCTTTTTCAAGGCTCATCAAGTAAAAGGGAACGGCATTTTTTATAAAATTGGCATAAAGGGAATCCGATACCTGGAATTGTCCCGCCCTATATTCAACTGCCGAGATCCATTTGTTGTTTTCATCATTGAGCAATGGGAATATCTTAACAATTTTTCCTCCCAATGCCTGATCCAAAAGTACCAATCGTTCGTCCAAAGCTTTAAAATCTTTCTGAAATTGATTGGGGGTATTGGTGGCGTAGGCCTCCCTAAGATAAGGCGTTAATTTGTACTCCCCTTTTTCGTTGAAAAAATCAGTTGCCTTAATGTACTTTCTGGCGTGTTCTACACCCAAAATTTTACGAATACTGTCATTGTCCCCTTTCTTGTCCAAGGCAATAAATTCGGCATTATACCAGGCCGCAGGATTTAACATCATGGAAAGGAAGACTTGATCGGAGTTAAAGTCGGAATACTTGTCCTTGAGACTTAATTTTCTTAACAGTTCCGAAGAAAATGTGTTTATGGGTTTCATACGCCCTCCGGCATCCTGAACGACCAATTCAGAAAATTTGGCCGCATGTTCTTTGGAAGGAGTTATTATATGTAAAAGGGAATCTATCTGCTCCGCTGTAGGAGTATTATCGTGTGCATGCCCATCTATCTCCGTATTTTCTTGCGCCAACATACTTAAACTGCTCCCCAGAATAAATATCACGGCCAACTTCGCTCTTTTATTCTTTAGTTTCTCCAAGGAAGCACCCAAACTTTTAAACCTTGTCTTACCAAAAAACATAATACCCATAAGTCCGGCATACAATAGGAAATAACCAATATAGGTTATCCAGGTGCCCCAAAAATCGTGGTTTACGGATAATACGGTACCCTTTTCATCTGGGTGAAAACTGGCTTGAAAAAAGCGATACCCTTGGTGATCCAAAATATGGTTCATGTAAATATCATAATCAAAAGGACGTTCGTCCTCAATAGTAACCTTACTCATAAAGGAAGCATAACTGTTCTCGGTTCCAGGATGTTTTTCGGCTATGAAATCGTTCAATTTAATTCCGAAAGGCAAGGTATACACCTTGGAGCCATAGGACAGGTTAAAATCTAAGCCTCCCACATTAATTTCCCCAGAAAAATTGGCCATCCCTTTTGCACCCAATAATTTTTTCTGTACCGTTTCACCATTACTACTGATGTCCACTATTAAGGCGTCCTGATCGTTTTCCGTCTTTTCATTTTCCGGTATGGCGATTACTCCATATGATCCCCTAATAACCGGCTCTGGAATTACAAATTGCATCCCCGCAGTAGTGTATAAGGATCTAAGCTGTAATGTTTGTAGGCTATCCTTTACCAGTTCTCCCTGCAATTGATCGGCCATTCTCATAAACTGTCCTTCGAAGGGCGACTTTATCTCATAATTACCTTCAGTTTCAAGAATATTGATAGCTCCATCGGTCATGTTGTTCAAGGCAAACAATACGTTGTGAATACTGGTAACCTCTCCGCTTTCCAAATAATGTTCGTGACGCTGTCCATCCCCGGCTTCCACAATTTTTAAATATTCTTTCCCATTGGCATCTTCGACCAAGCCTTCCTTTGCCCCATCAATAAAGCCAGCATAGGATATGGTAAACGGCTGTCCGTTAAAATCTGAATTCCAAGGCAAATTGGATTTAATAGCTTCAGCGGTAACCAAGATATCGTCCTCTAAAATTTTACGTTTGGGCTCATTGTTTATTTCCCCATCCACATAAACCGTTAGATAGGTCTTGTCCGAATAGAAAACATTTTCCGTATTTCCTTCCCTTATGGGCATCATTCCTTCAAAGCTAATGTATCGGGTAACAAATGCCCCAAGAATAATTAATATCCAAGAAAGGTGTAATATCAATATTGCCCATTTTTCCTTTTTTAAAAGGTTGTAACGAGCAATATTACCAACGAAATTGATAACAAAAAATACCATGATAGCCTCGAACCAAGTGGTATTATATATCCAAATTCTGGCCGTCTCCGTGCTATACCAACTTTCGATAAAAGTACCAAAGGCCATGGCAGTAGCAAATACGATGAATAAAACGGCAGTTAATCGTGTAGAAAAGAAGATCTTTTTAATGAGTTCAATCATTTTGGCAAGAAAGGTTTGATTTTAGCATGCAAAAATACATTTTTATAAGTGTTTAATTATTAAATCTTTTGTTAATTGAATAAACCCCATTATTAAAATTGAGAAGACATCAAACAACTAATTTCCTTTTTTTTAAACATCTAACTTGGGATCAGATAATTAAAAACTTATCGTACAGCATCCCATAATTTTGATTTAATAATTACTTTTGATTATGATTTCTATTGTTTTGTTGGGAACTGGCAATGTCGCCAAGCATTTATTCAATGCCTTTGGGCGAATCCGTGAAGTAAACATTTTACAAGTACTTGGTCGAGATGAAGATCACCTCTCCTATTTTAAGGAGAAGGTTGCCACTGCTAGTGATTTTACCAAAATTATGGATTCAGATATATATATAATTGCAGTGAGTGATGATGCCATTTCCAAGGTAGCGCCATTCCTGCAGCAGAAAAAAGGTTTAGTGGCACATACTTCAGGAAGTGTTCCCTTAAAATCTCTTGGGAGGCAGAAAAGTAGGGGGGTTTTTTATCCACTACAAAGTTTTAGCGAGGGTAGGACGATCGATTTTAAAAAAGTGCCGATCTGTATCGAGGCTGAAGATAAAAACGATTTGGCACTCTTAAAGAAATTGGCGCAATTCCTATCCTTAGAGGTTCACGAGATTTCATCCGACCAAAGAAAATCGTTGCATTTGGCAGCGGTATTCGTGAATAATTTTACCAATTATTTATTTACGATAGGTCACAATATTTGCAAGGATAATAATTTACCATTCAGCATTTTAACCCCTTTGATAAAGGAAACTGTAAATAAATTGGACTATTTACCACCTGACGATGCCCAAACCGGACCGGCTAAAAGAAATGATGCCAAGACCATGGAAAGGCATATAAATCAGCTAAATAATAAAAATTATCAGGATATTTACAGCTTGTTAAGCAAATTGATAGGAGAAAAATATGGACAAAAGTTATAAGGAACTACTACAGGATATAACCACTTTTGTATTCGATGTGGATGGGGTATTTACGGATGGTAAGATTATTATAACTTCGGATGGAGAAATGTTAAGGACCATGAACGTTCAGGATGGTTATGGCGTAAAAGTGGCTATTCAACAAGGATATAACATATGTATTATTTCCGGTGGCACCAATGAAGGCGTAAGACTCCGATTGAGGGGTTTGGGAGTTACTGACATACATATGGGGGCCCACCACAAAATAGACCCTTTTGACGAATACTTGGATATTTACAATATCAACCCACAGCATGTACTTTATATGGGTGATGACATCCCCGATATTCCCCCAATGAGATTGGCGGGTATTCCCTGCTGTCCACAGAATGCGGTCCCGGAGGTAAAAGCCTTGGCCAAATACATCTCCCATAAACACGGAGGTGATGGCTGTGTGCGGGATGTGATAGAGCAGGTGCTGAAAGTGAGAGGACATTGGGCCGATAATTTCAGCGCCAAGAACGATTAAAAGTATGGCCAACAACAAATTAAAAGAACATCAAATTATACTTGCCTCGGCATCCCCTAGAAGACAACAGTACTTGAAGGAAATGGGGTTGGATTTTAAAGTTCACCCTATACATTTGGATGAAATATATCCCGATCATTTAAAAGGGGCAGAAATCTCGGATTATTTGGCAGAATTGAAAGCTAAAGGGTTCAATAATAAGTTGGGGGCCATGGATATACTCATAACTTCGGATACGGTGGTATGGCACAATAATAAATCTCTGGCAAAACCTGCCGATCTGCAGGAAGCATTTGCTATGCTAAAAACACTATCCAACGATTGGCATCAAGTAATAACCTCTGTTTGCTTTACAACCAAGGGTCAACAAAAAACTGTGAATCATTGTACCAAGGTGAAATTCAAGGAATTGACCGATTGGGAAATTAAATACTATATTCAGAACTATAATCCGTTTGACAAAGCTGGGGGCTATGGTATTCAAGATTGGATAGGACTTATTGGCATAGAAGAAATTCAGGGCTCCTATACAAACGTAGTAGGTTTACCGACCCAATTGGTATACAAAACGTTAATGGCCATGGTGGGTTAGGTTATTTTAAATAATTTTATGGAAATTTAATTTCTATGCAAAGTCCTACTAAATTCAATTTTTTGCCATTGTTATTAGTAATGGTTCTCTTCATTGCCTGCAAGGAAACTTCACAGAATTCTGGGAAAACTTCCTTAGCAGAAAATGAAATTAAAAATTCCGGTACAGAACCTGTAAAAACTGAGTTATCGGATGAATTCAAAAATTACTGGTATGCCGGGAAAGCAGAAATTACTTCCTACAAATTGGAACAGGCCCGCTACGGTGAACTTAGGGAAGGCAGCGCTGTACTGATCTTCGTCACCGAGCCGTTTTTGGCAGACAAACAGGTAAAGGCAGATCAATCAAACCCCAATAATATATCCGTCTTAAAACTGAATAGCACCAAAAATTTCTTAACGGGAATCTACCCCTACTCCATAATGAACAGTAGTTTTTATCCGGTAACGGACAACCAACACGCTATAAAACTCACGGCGTCTGTACAAGAATGGTGCGGTCAGGTCTATTCCCAATTGAACAATAAGGAAAAGTTTGAAATTAAATCCTTCTCCTATTTTGAGAAAGAAGGGGACCAAAACATAGAATTGGACAAAACCCTTTTGGAAAACGAAATCTGGAACAAAATAAGGATCAACCCAAACAACCTTCCAACAGGAAGCATGAAGATTGTACCGTCCTTGGAATATATAAGACTGTCCCATAATGAATTAAAGGCATATGATGCCAATGTGGAATTAATATCAGAAGATAACTGGAATACCTACAAAATTACCTACCCGGAATTGGATCGAACCCTGGCCATTACCTTTTCCAAATCTTTTCCATATGGTATTGAGAATTGGTCAGAGAGTTACAAAAGCGGCTTTGGGGCCAAGGCCCAAATATTGACATCCAAGGCCTCCAAGTTAAAAACATTAAAAAGGGCTTATTGGCAGGAAAACAAAAATAGTGATGTATTTTTGCGCGACAGTTTAGGACTATAATTTTTATGGGAACATTTTTTTTTGAATACAAGAATCAACTTTTAGGGACTGGCATTTGTTTGTTGGTGTTATTGATTTTAAAATATCTAGGTACCAAAGCAATAAAGAAAGTAGGTAAAATAAGTGACATAAACGAAGTTCGCACTCGTTTGATCATAAAATACTCTACCATTGGCCTTACCACTTTTGGAATAGTAGCCCTAATATTGATTTGGGGGGTAGACATTAAGGAAATAGGATTGGTATTTTCCTCTGTTTTTGCCGTAATTGGAGTTGCCCTTTTTGCCCAATGGTCAATTTTGAGCAATATTACTGCCGGGGTTATATTGTTTTTTTCTTTTCCTTTTAAAATTGGGGATAAAATAAAGATTATGGACAAGGAAATCGAGTTACCCGATGAAGTATATCTCATAGAGGATATTAGGGCCTTTCATATCCATCTAAGAAGGAGAAATGGCGAGCTATTTACCTATCCAAATAATATGATGCTGATGAAGGCAGTTGCCTTGGCACAAACCTACGAGGATTCCCTAGAAAACAGCGATGCCCTATAAGTTGTTAAAGTAGTTGTAAAAATTACGGTTGCGGATTTTATATTTTTATATTTGGGCACCAACTAAAACAATTTTATATGCGCCTTTCTTGGGTATTCTTTTTTGGGATACTACTATCCTACCAACTCATTTATACTCAAGCACCTAGAAAAAATACTTCTTCGGACATATATCACTCTATTCAAAAATTAAATTTTTTGGGTTCGGCCCTTTATATTGCCGCACATCCGGATGATGAAAATACAAGACTAATTTCCTATCTTTCCAATGAGGTAAAGGCCAAAACGGCTTACCTATCCCTAACCCGTGGTGATGGGGGACAAAACTTGATCGGTTCCGAGCTAAGGGAACTATTGGGAGTTTTAAGAACCCAGGAATTGCTGGCCGCAAGACGTATAGATGGAGGGGAACAATTTTTTTCAAGAGCCAATGATTTTGGATACTCCAAACACCCGAACGAAACCCTTAAAATATGGAACAAGGAAGCCGTTCTAAGCGATGTTATCTGGATTATACGGAATTACAGACCGGATATTATCATCAACAGATTTGACCACAGATCACCAGGTACTACCCATGGACATCACACTTCCTCTGCCATGTTGAGCTATGAAGCTTTCGATCTGGCCAACAACCCCAATATTTATCCAGAACAGTTAAAAAGTACTGCCGTTTGGCAGCCAAAAAGATTGTTTTTTAATACCTCTTGGTGGTTTTATGGCAGTGAGGACAAATTTCAAGAGGCGGACAAATCCAAAATGATCGATCTTGATGTAGGGGTGTATTACCCTTTAAGAGGTGTATCCAACAACGAAATAGCGTCACTTGCCAGTAGCCAGCATTTGTGCCAAGGGTTTGGAAGGTTGTCTACCCGGGGGAGTGAAAATGAGTATATAGAACTTTTAAAAGGAGATCTGCCAAAGAATAAATCCGATATTTTTGACGGAATAAATACGACTTGGTCGCGGGTTGAAGGCGGGGAAGCCGTCGGGAAAATTTTGTATGAAATTGAGAAAAATTTCGATTTTACCCATCCATCAAAACACTTGCCACAGCTCATTGAAGGGTATAAAGCTATTTTAAAATTGAAGGACGAGCATTGGAAAGCAATTAAGAAAAAGGAATTGGAAGATATCATCCTAGCGGTTAGCGGACTTTATTTGGAAGCTACTGCAACAGCATCCAATACCTACCCGGGAAGTAATATACCTATCAATATTGAAGCGCTCAATAGAAGCGACGCAAACATTAATCTTATAGCAGTTTCCATCTCTGAGGACAATCGTGTGGCCAAAACAATCCCCCTAAGAGAAAACAACAAGGAAGTATTTCAAATAAATCTGAAGGTTCCTAGCAACATGTCTTACACTAGTCCATATTGGTTAAATAACAAGGGCACCACAGGAATGTATAAGGTTACCGACCAAAATCTAATTGGGAAACCGGAAACTCCCAATGCTTTTGAGGTGAGCTTTGAGTTGGAATTCAACGGATATTCCATAAATATTGTAAAACCCATTGTATACAGATATTCCAAACCGGAAAAAGGGGAAATATACCAGCCCTTTGAAATATTGCCCGAGGCAACAGCAAGTTTTAAGGATAAAGTGATCATTTTTGCCGACTCCAAACCCAAAGAAATTCCGGTGACCATAAAAGCGCTCAAAGACAATGTAAAGGGAGAATTACAGCTGTGTTATGGAAAAGGCTGGAAGGTAGATCAAGAAATAAAACCTTTTGAAATAGCAAAAAGAGGAGATCAACATGTATTACATTTTCTGTTAACTCCACCCTCCGGAGAAGATGAAAATTATATTTCCCCCATTATTAAAGTTGATGGCAAAGAAATATCCAGGGAGTTGATCGAAATATCATATGACCATATTCCCAAACAATCTGTGTTATTGCCTTCTGAAACCAAAGTGGTCCGACTAAATATTAATAAGAACGGGGAAAATATAGGATATATAAATGGGGCTGGGGATGAAATACCCGAGAGTTTGAAACAAATAGGATATAATGTCGTAAATATTGCCCCCAGTACTATTCAGGAAGGTTCATTGGCCAAGTTCGATGCTATTGTTGTTGGTATAAGGGCATACAATGTGGTGGACGAATTAAAATTTAAACAACGCTATTTATTGGATTATGTAAAAGAGGGGGGTAACCTAATTATTCAGTATAACACCGCTGGTAGAAATGGATTGGACATGGAGAACCTTGCTCCCTATCCCCTATCAATTTCCCGTGACAGGGTTACGGATGAAACTTCCGATGTAAAAATACTGGCCAAAAGCCATGTCCTGGTCAACTATCCAAACAAAATAACCGAGAACGATTTTGCAGGTTGGGTTCAGGAACGCGGTCTATATTTCCCGGATGAATGGTCCAAAGAATTTACTCCCATACTTTCTATGAACGACGAAGGGGAACCTGCATTAAAAGGTAGCCTTTTGGTTGCACCGTATGGTAAGGGCAATTATATTTATACAGGATTAAGTTTTTTCAGGGAATTGCCCGCGGGAGTAACAGGTGCTTATAGGCTGTTCGCTAATATACTTTCCGTGAAACAAGAGACCCAAAAATAACGGAATAGCAAACAAACGTCATTATGTTCGAGAAATTTGATTGGAAAAAAGAATATACACTGGTAATAGTTCTCAATGTTATCTACATCATAGTTTTTTATTTAATAATGACCGGAAACCGATAAAATGGCAGCACTAGATTGGATCATACTTGTTGGAACCCTTATGTTCATTGTTGGATATGGTGTTTGGAGAACAAAAGGAAGCAAGGATGTAAAGGACTATGTCCTTGGCGGTCACGACGCCAAATGGTGGACCATAGGTCTTTCTGTAATGGCTACTCAGGCCAGTGCCATAACATTTTTATCAACTCCAGGACAGGCCTTTCATGACGGAATGGGATTTGTTCAATTCTATTTTGGTCTACCGTTGGCCATGATTATCATTTGCTTAGTATTTGTCCCCATTTATCACAGGCTCAATGTATATACCGCCTATGAGTTCTTAGAAAACCGCTTTGATCTAAAAACAAGGACATTGGCAGCTTTGTTATTTTTAATTCAACGTGGTCTTGCCGCGGGTATTACCATTTTTGCACCTTCAATTATTCTTTCTGCCGTATTGGGCTGGGACTTGAAGACCCTAAATATTCTAATAGGTATCCTTGTTATCATTTATACCGTTTCTGGTGGTACCAAGGCTGTGAGTGTTACACATAAGCAACAAATGTTCATCATCATGACAGGGATGTTTATCGCATTCTTTTTTATACTCGGATATTTACCGGAGGACATCACTTTCAGCAAAGCATTGAAGATCGCCGGAGCCAGTGATAAATTGAATATTTTGGATTTTAGCGTCAATACCACAAGTCGTTATACCTTTTGGAGTGGAATTACGGGTGGGCTTTTTCTTGCCTTGGCCTATTTTGGAACGGATCAAAGTCAAGTGCAAAGATATCTTTCCGGTAAAACAGTCAGGGAAAGTCAACTTGGACTAATCTTCAATGGATTGCTAAAAATACCTATGCAATTCTTTATACTGTTGGTGGGTGTAATGGTATTTATATTTTTTCAATTCAACCATTCCCCTTTAAACTTCAATCCAGCGGCTACGAACGCCATAATGGAATCTTCATATGCCGAGGATTATAAAATTTTGGAAGAAGAACATTTGGTTCTGGAAAGTGAAAAAAGAATGGCCCAGAATAAATTTTCCGGGGCTCTTGATCTTAAGGAGTACGACGCTATTGAAGATGCCAAACAACACATTGTTAGTATAAACAATAAGGATAAGGAAAATAGAAAGGCTGCCCAAGCATTAATTTCTATGGCGGATGACAGTGTAGAGACCAATGACAAGGATTATGTGTTTATCCATTTTATTTTAAATTTTCTTCCTAAGGGGCTAATCGGTCTGTTGTTGGCTGTGATTCTTTCGGCCGCTATGTCCTCTACCGCCTCCGAATTAAATGCTTTGGGAACGGTTACGTCTTTGGATCTATACAAACGAAATAAGAAAGGTGAATTTACACAGGCGCATTATGTAAAGGTTTCAAAGTTATTCACCCTAATGTGGGGAGCTATTGCTATTTCAATTGCCTGTGTCGCCAACTTATTTGATAATTTAATTCAGTTGGTGAACATTATCGGCTCTATATTTTATGGGAATGTTCTTGGTATTTTTCTGATTGCCTTCTTTTTTAAATTCATCAAGGGCAACGCCGTTTTTGTAGCAGCCATAATAACACAATGCATTGTAATTATTGGCTGGAGTTACGATTGGATGTCCTATTTGTGGTTAAATGCCTTTGGGTGCTGTCTAATAATTGTATTTGCAACGGTATTGGAAGGTTTTGATCGCCTGCTTAAAAATCCACCAATAGAGGCGTAATATTTTTCTTCATTTTCATTGTTTTGGTTTTGCAGTAATACCCAAAGACAAACTATCACCCATCCAATTTTTCCTGTATATAAGTAGGTTTGATAGTTAGTTTATACTGAAAATTATTCATGTCCACGAAAATTTTAGTTGATTTACTAAGATTATTTCTATATTTAATGTTATCAAACTGTTAAAAGTTGCTTGAAATGTTAAATAACTTTCCCTGTTTTTACTTACTCTAATGATCAAAGAGAAATACACAATAAAGGACATTGCCTTAATGGCAGGCGTTTCCAAAGGAACTGTAGATAGGGTATTGCACAAACGAGGCAAGGTTTCGCAAAAGGCATTTGAAAAGGTAGACAGAGTTCTAAAAGAAATTGACTATAAGCCTAATCCTATAGCCAGAAACCTTAAAAAAAACAAGACCTATAGTATCCATGTTCTGCTTCCTGACCCCAATAAGGATCCATATTGGATTCCTGCCAATGAAGGAGTTTTGGAAGCCTCCAACCAATTCACCCCTTTTGGTATAATAATCAGGAAGTATTTTTATGACCCTAGGAATAATTCATCTTTTGTAGAACATTCTCAGGAAGCAATCCAATCACGTCCCGATGTTCTTTTAATGGCTCCCATTTTTGAAAATGAATCTCAATTGGTTTTAAAAAGGTGTTCAGAGACCAAAATTCCCGTAGTTCTTTTCAATAACCACATAAATTGTTTTAAGGAACAAATTTTTATTGGTCAGGATCTAAAACAAAGTGGTAGGGTTGCGGCAAGTTTAATGGATAGAATTATAGGAAGGAATGATGAAATAGCCATCATCCATATAAACAAGGAACCACACATGCAATCAAAGGAAAACGGATTTATAGAATTTTTTACAGAAAAAAAGGACAGTAATCACATCATGGTTTCCAAAGAATTTAATTCTGCCGAAAAGATCCATTTTAACCAAGAAGTGTCGCGATTCATAAAAAGCAATCCTAAGATCAATGCATTCTTTGTTACTAATTCAAAAGCATTTATGCTCGTAGAAGCTCTTCAAAATCTTCAAAAAAAGGACAGCTCTATAATAGGTTACGATTTATTAGAACCTAACATAAAGTATCTCAAGGAAGGGGCCATCAAATTTTTAATACACCAGAAACCGAAAAGGCAGGCTTTTCTGAGTGTCAGTTATTTGGCCGAGCATTTCCTGTTCGGAAAAGCATTACCCCCCCAAGAATTCCTCCCTATAGATATTATCACCACAGAAAATGCCCAATATTACCTTTAATAAGGTTATTGCTGGAGAAAATAATTTAACGCTTACCTTAAAAAAATTAAGGTTTTAATTAATGTGCTCGAACACATTTACGCCTAAACTATTTGTTTTATTGGAAAAAAAGATTAATTTCACCATTAACTTAATATTAACAAACAACTAATTTATTAACTCAAACAATTTTATTATGGTAAAAAAATTGCTACTATTTTTTGTGTTAGTATTCGGAGCCTATCCGTTACTGGCACAAAGCAAAACGGTGACAGGTATGGTCACCGATGCAACGGATGGTTCCCCCCTACCAGGTGTAAACGTACTGGTACAAGGAACCACAACTGGGACTCAAACTGATTTTGATGGGAATTATTCCATTGAGGCAGAAAGCGGGAACGTATTGGTATTTTCATTTCTAGGAATGAAGACCCAATCCGTTACTGTAGGTGCATCAAATACAATTAATGTATCTATGGAAGAAGATGCGGAACAACTGGGAGAAGTGGTTGTTACGGCATTGGGTATTAAAAGGGAAGAAAAAACCCTAACCTATGCACAACAAACGGTGGATTCTGATGAACTTACTAAAACCCGTGACCCAAACTTCATGAACGCCATAGCTGGAAAAACTGCAGGTGTAGAAATTAAAAAGAGTAGCTCAGGTGCAGGAGGATCATCAAGGATACAAATGAGAGGGAGTAAATCGTTGGAAGGAGATAGTTCCCCACTTTTTGTAATTGATGGTATTCCTATGGCCAACAACAGGGGAAGCCAACCCGGTATGTGGGGAGGTGTAGATTCAGGAGATGGATTATCTGCCATCAATCCTGATGATATTGAAAGTATCAGTATTTTGAGAGGGGCCAACGCTGCCGTGTTATATGGTAGCCAAGGTGCCAATGGGGTGGTGGTAATCACAACAAAAAGTGGATCCAAAGGAAAGACAACGGTAAATTTAAATAGTAGTTATACTTTTGAGCATTACTTGGAACTTCCTGATTTTCAATATAAGTATGGTGCTGTTGGCGCAGCTAAGGAAAGTTGGTCTACTACCCCTGGCAATTATAATGACGAATACATAGAGAATTTTTTTCAAACGGGTCATAACTTTAATAACTCGGTGAGTATAAGTGGGGGCAATGATAAGACCCAGACCTATTTTTCTTACGGAAATATTACAGCCTCGGGAATTACTCCCACTAATGACTATAATAAACATACTTTCAATTTTAAACAATCTACCAAGTTGTTAAATGATAAATTGACTGCTACTTCCAATGTTATTATGACTCAGGAAAAATCTAAAAACAGGTTGCCCTCGGGATATTATTTGAACCCGATTACCGGTTTATATTTCTTTCCACGTAACCGAGACTTCTATAACTTTAAGAATAATTATGAGGTTTTTGATGAAACCCGGAACCTTATGGCGCAAAATTGGTTTGTTTCCGACCACCATCAGTCGAACCCCTATTGGATTGTTAATAAGCAGCCACGTACTGACGAGACCAAAAGGGTAATTGGAAACCTTTCCTTAAAATATGACTTTTTGGATAATTTGAGTTTGCAGGTGAGGGGTAATATTGACTATGCCTCTAAAGTTCGTGAACAACAGCATGCAGCAACTTCCAACTCTACCAATGTGCACCCTAACGGGGCATGGAACTATGATAAATCTGAGGACCAACTATTGTATACGGATGCAATTCTCACATACAATACGGACATATCTGAAGATTTTAGCCTTAACGCAGTATTGGGTGCGAGTTATCAAAAATCGGAGTATGGAGTAGGTGTCCGGGTTGGTGTTAATGGCGGAGGCTCAGGTACTTTGGGATTGATTTATCCCAATGAATTTTATTTCCAAAATTTACCAACTAATGTCATAGTGGAATCCTATACCGATGGGACGATTATAAAACAAGGTGCCTTTGTCAACGCCCAGATTGGATATAAGGATATGCTCTTTTTTGATTTTTCAGGAAGAAATGACTGGGCCTCTACTTTGGCCTTAACTGGGAATGATTCTTATTTCTATCCTGCCTTTGGACTAACGGCTTTAATGGATCAAATTTTTGAGCTTCCCGAAACAATTAGTTTTGCAAAATTACGAGGGTCATGGACTCAGGTAGGCAATGAAGTGCCATGGAATTTAATTGCCCCGAGTAATAATATTAACGGAGCCTTGGGAAATTTAAATAGGCAGACACAGACACCATTTTATGATGCCAAGCCAGAAATTATTACAAGTTGGGAAATTGGAACTGATCTACGTTTTTTACAAAACCGTTTGGGGCTGGATTTTACGTATTATAATATAACCAGTAAAGATCAATTTTTAAGGGCTAATTTGAGTCAATCAGAAAGTCAAGGGGGCTTTACTGTGGCTTATATAAATACAGGAGAAATTACCAATAAAGGATTGGAAATAACCTTAAATGCTACTCCAATTCAGAGTGAGGATTTTGAGTGGAACACTTCTTTTAATTTTACAAAAAATAAAAATACGATTGTAGATATTGGTCCGGAAGATGAAAAATTTTATGATTTAGGGTCATCTGAAGGCTATTATTCACGATTATATGAAGGAGGCTCCTTTAACGACTTGTATGTAATTAAATTTGCTCGAGATGACCAAGGTCGTATCCAGTTCCAAAATGGCACTCCGTTAAAGCAAACAATTCCAGAATTGGCAGGCAACCTTGACCCGAAGTGGAGCTTAGGATGGAACAATAGTGTTTCCTTTAAAAATTTCTCTTTGGGAGTATTGATCAATGGTCGCTTTGGCGGAAAAGTATTTAGTCAGACCGAGTCTTTATTGGATGCTTATGGGGTTTCACAACGAACCGCTGATGCTAGAGATGTAGGAGAAGTAATCGTTAATGGTGTTGATATTGATTCCGGTACGGCTATTACCAGTGTAGATCCCGAAACTTGGTACACTTCCGTTGGAGATCGTACACCTATTGGCGAAAATTATGTATATGACCGTACAAATATTAAATTGAGCCAACTTTCAATAGGTTATAATTTTGATATGTCCAAGTCGTCCCTGCCCATAAAGGCAGCAAGTCTGTCATTCATTGGAAATAATCTGTTCTTTTTCCACAAGGAAGCCCCTTTTGATCCGGAATTGGCAATGAGTACCAATCGTAATGCACAAGGTTTGGACAATTTTAATCTTCCTTCCACAGGAACTTATGGGTTCAATCTTAAACTAACTTTTTAAAAAAATAAACATGAAAAAGTATCTATATTTTTTGTTTGTATTGCTTCCAATGTTGTTCGGCGCATGTACGGATGACTTTGTGGAAGCGAACACGGATCCCTATGATATTACCGACGAATCCCTTAAACAAGATTTTAACAATTTGGGTTCCTTTTATTCTGGAATGTTATATGAGATTTTTGGAAACCAGATAGATCATAACCTAACAAACGTGTCTTACGCCCAACATTTGGCACAGCCTACTGTTTTTGTTGGAAATGTCAATAATACCACCTACTATATTACTTGGAACGGATATTGGCAAAGGGAATACAATAATGTTATGGCAAAAGCTAAACAGGTTATTGAATTGGCTGAGGCCGAAGGCAATACCATGTTCGTGGAATGGGCTAATTTAATTCGGGTATTATCCATGTCAAGATTGACGACCTACTATGGGCCTATTATATATTCTCAATATGGTATAGAGGGGAGTGCACTATATGATAGTGAGCCCGATCTGTACAATGCGCTCTTTAGCGATTTGGATCGAATTATAGCCACTTTCAATGAAGATCCAAGTTATTCAGGATTCAGTGCATTTGATAATACTTATGGGGGAGATGTAAAGCTTTGGGCAAAATTCGCCAATTCCTTACGTTTACAATTGGCCATGCGAATCTCCAAAGTGGCTCCAGAATTGGCAAAGACCCAGGGAGAAAAAGCTATGGCAGATCCAGTAGGACTCATCGAAACGAATGGGGATAACATGAATATATTTTTAAATGGAAATAAGTTCCATCCGGCACAGATTTGTTTTGAATGGAATGACACCCGAATGAGTGCCACTATGGAATCCATATTAATCGGTTATCAAGATCCACGAATACATGCTTTTTTTGATCCAGTGGCTGAAGCCGATATGGATTTAGTCAGTGATCATCCCGAATGGCCATACAAAGGAATTCGTAATGGAGCCCATTTGGTTGCAAAAGACGACCACACACCTTTTTCAACGATAGATGCAAATTTTAATGACCCGACTAAAGTAACCTCTCGTAAGGTGATTAGTGCAGATGAGGTGTTTTTCTTAAAGGCAGAGGCCGCCTTAAGGGGCTGGGCTGGTGCCGGGGATGCCCAGGCCAATTATGAAGCGGGTGTTAAGGCTTCCTTTGAACTATGGGGCGCAGGCGGTGTGGATGCCTATTTGGCAGATGATACAAGCCTACCTATTGATTACGATGATCCCGTAGAGACAGGAGCGGTAAACGATTTCACCAACCAAATAACCAATACCATTGCATGGGACGAAGGAGCAGATAACGAGACAAAATTGGAGAAAATTATTACCCAAAAATGGATCGCTGCCTATACCAATGAAATGGAGGCTTGGGCCGATTTTAGACGAACTGGCTACCCAAAATTACCTCCTGTATATGAGAATAATAGTAATGCAGATTGGGGAGTAGTGCCAGATGGGGAATTTATTAAAAGAATGCCTTATCCTAATGCAGAAAGAGAAGGTAACCCGGCTACCATTACTGATGCGGAAAGCAAATTGGGTGGTCCTGACGAAATTAATACTCGCCTTTGGTGGGATACGGGCGGACCAAACTTTTGATCTTCAAGCATCTAATTTAAAAGTAAAAAGACTGAAAACCTGTGATTTTTTAATCACAGGTTTTTTTATGTTTATTGATTTTTTACATGAGCTAAAATTTTGGATAAATCCATGAATTTTCATTTTAAACATCTTCATTTGTATTGGTGGGTCCCCTTAATTTATTAACTTACCCTCTTTAATTTTACCAAGTAGGTTTATTTTTTTGTTGCAATAACGAACATATAAAACCTCGCCTTTATTGCTAAATTTTAATTGAACATGAGTAAAACAATCACCAAAATATACCTGTTTCTCACAACTGCAATGTTCCTTTCTTGTCAACAAGTTGATGATAGTAAAATGTTCTCCCTGATGCCCGGCAATAAAACAGGAATTACTTTTAAACCTATTTTAAAGGAAACCGAGGAATTTAATATTTTAACCTATGGCTATATCTATAATGGAGGAGGCATATCTGTGGGCGATCTTAACAATGATGGCCTTCCAGACCTCTATTTTACTGCTAGTATGGTAGGAAGTAGGCTATACATCAATAAAGGCAATTTTAAATTTGAAGAAATTGCCCAAAAAGCAGGGGTATTTGCAGAAGGTTTATGGAATACAGGGACTACCATGGCCGATGTTAATGGGGATGGTTATTTGGATATTTATGTGTGTAGGTCTGCAGCAAAGGACGATTTTAAAAGAAAAAACTTACTTTTTATAAATAACGGAGACTTGACCTTTACGGAGAAGGCCGCAGATTATGGCATTGATGATGCCGGTTATTCCACCCAAGGTGCTTTTTTTGATTATGACAAGGATGGCGATCTGGATTTATATGTGGTAAACCATTCTTCACAGGAATATTCAAGCTTTAGGCAAATATCCAATAACCTTAAGCAACAAAGAAACCCTGCCTATGAAGACCGACTTTATAGAAACGATGATGGAAAGTTTGTAGATGTTAGTGAATCTTCCGGACTTGTTTCAAATGTTTTGGGTTTTGGATTGGGAATTGCCGTTTCGGATATGAATAATGATAATTGGCCAGATATTTATATTTCGAATGATTTTAAGGAACAGGACTATTTGTACATCAATAATCATGATGGCACCTTTACCGAAAGTCTTGAAGAATTTATTGGGCACACCTCCCATTTTTCCATGGGTTCGGATGTAGCGGATATCAATAATGATGGCTTTCCGGAAATTATGACCTTGGACATGCTCCCGGAAAACAATTACCGATTAAAGATGGTCTCCGGTCCGGACAATTATGACAAAAACACCTTCTTGGAGAAATCCGGATTCTATTATCAGACCATGAGAAATATGATGCATTTGAACAATCAGGGGATAGCCTTTTCTGAAATTGGACAATTTGCAGGGGTATCCAATACCGACTGGAGTTGGGCTACCCTTTTTACGGATTTGGACAATGACGGGTTAAAGGATTTATACATTACCAATGGTGTAAAAAGGGATTATACCAATATGGATTTTATGAACTATGCCGTTCAGGAAAGAATTAATCAAAATAAAACCGGGGTAGAGACGGCCATTACAGATTTGTTGGAGAATATGCCCGCTACCATTGAAGAGAATTATACCTATCAAAATAATGGCGACCTTACTTTTTCCAAAGTCAATGAAGCCTGGGGACTAAATCAGAAATCGCTTTCCAATGGGGCCGTATATGCCGACTTGGACAATGACGGGGATCTAGATCTTGTGGTCAATAACATAGATGAATACCCTTTTGTTTACAGAAACAATAGTGAACTGCACACTACCAACCATCACTTAAAAATTAATTTTAAGGGTGAAGGAAAAAACACTTATGGCATTGGCTCCAAAGTTACTTTGACCATTGGAAACAAAATACTTATGCAAGAATTTATGCCCACCAGGGGCTTTCAATCTTCCGTAGATTTTAATCTTATTTTTGGTCTTGGGGATGCGACGTCCGTAGATGAACTTAAAATTATTTGGCCCAATGGCCAAGTGCAAATTTTAAATGATATAAAGGCGGATGAAACCATTACCCTAAATCAAAAGGATGCAGTTTTATTGGAAAATAATTCCGAACCGATAGTTGGAACAACCTATTTTACAGACATTACTATGGATAGTCTTATCCCCTACCGGCATTTGGAGAATGATTATAACGATTTTAAACGTGAACAGTTACTCCCCCATAAATTATCTACCCAAGGACCAACAATAACTAAAGCGGACGTAAATAATGATGGTCTCGAAGATATATATGTCGGTGGCGCCAAAGGAAGTGAAGGTCGAATGTTTAAGCAGACGTCTTGGGGCAAGTTCCTGTCCATCAATGAAAAAATATTCATTACTGATAAGGAATCGGAAGACATTGGATCCCTTTTCTTCGATGCGGATAAGGACGGGGATATGGATCTTTATGTGGTAAGTGGCGGAAACGATTTTGATGAAGATTCCGTTGAACTACAAGATAGACTTTACATCAACGACGGTAGGGGCAATTTCTACAAAAATACTAATGCCCTACCAAAGATGCTTTCAAGCAATTCCTGTGTCAAGGCCAGTGATATTGACGGAGATGGGGATTTGGACCTTTTTGTGGGCGGCCGATTGGTTCCTGGTAAATATCCCACCGCTCCAAGAAGTTATATTTTGCAGAACAACGGTAAAGGCACTTTTACGGATATCACCTTTACTGTAAACCCAGATCTTGAATATCCCGGAATGGTCACAGATGCTTTGTGGACTGATTTTGATAATGATAATATTAATGATCTAATTCTGGTAGGTGAATGGATGAAAATCAGGACATTCAAAAATGTAAGTGGTAAACTTGTGGAAGTATATGAAAACAATGGCCTGAATGATTCCGAGGGCTGGTGGAACAGTATTGAACAAGGTGATTTTGACAAGGATGGGGATATGGATTATATAGTTGGAAATTTTGGAAGAAATTCCCAGTTAAAAACCTCGCCTTCCGAACCAGTAACTTTGTATACCAAGGATTTTGATAGCAATGGCTCTTTAGATCCCATATTGTGTTCCTATAACTTGGGAGAGGAATTTCCTGTTTTTTCAAAAGATGACATGGTGGGCCAATTAAGTGGGCTCAAAGGTAAATATTTAAATTATTCAGACTATGCATCTGCCAAAATCACGGATGTATTTAGCCCTGAGGAATTAAAAGGGGCTATGGTCTTAAAAGCTAAAAATTTCAATACCAGTTATATGGAAAACCTGGGAGATGGAAAATTTAAGCTCGTACCCTTGCCAATCGAAACACAGTTTTCACCAATATATGGGATATTAAATGGGGATTTTAACAATGATGGCAACGAAGACGTGGTTGTTGGGGGTAATTTTTTTGGAACCAGGGTAAAATTTGGAAGATATGATGCCAATAAAGGCTTGGTCCTGTGTGGTGACGGAAAAGGCAATTTTAAACCTTCAACTGTAATGGAAAGTGGATTAAATATTGACGGAGAAATAAGGGATGTCACCAAAATTACCTTGGCCGACAAAACAGAGGTAGTACTGTTTGTAAGAAACAATGACGGTATAGCAATGTATAAAATAGAATCAACTAAAAAATAGTAAAGTGAAAGTAAAGATTATCAGCTTAATAATTGCATTGGGATTATGTCTTGGAAGCATGGCCCAATCGCCATCTGCGACCATAAAGGAAGAAATGATGTCCTTGGATACGTACGACTTCAGTAAGCCTAACCCCGTCCCCATCCTGACCGACAATGCCAAAATTTATCCATATTTCAAGTATGAAGGATATGAAAATATCGCAAAGAAGAAAAATTGGAAGGTAGTTACTTTGGAAAATGATTTCATCAAAGTCTTTGTACTACCCGAAATAGGAGGTAAAGTCTGGGGAGCAATAGAGAAAAGTACAGGTGAAGAATTTCTTTATAAAAATGAAGTTATTAAATTCAGAAATATTTCAATGCGTGGACCTTGGACCTCTGGCGGGATTGAGTTCAATTTTGGAATTATAGGGCATCACCCGTCTACTGCTACTCCAGTAGATTATGTGGTAAAAACAAATGATGATGGAAGTGTAAGCTGTGTCGTAGGGAGCGCTGACCTCCCCTCAAATACGGATTGGAGGGTAGAAATAAGGCTTGAAAAGGACAAGGCCTACTTTGAAACCAATGCCTCTTGGTACAATGGTTCCCCTATTGATCAATCCTATTACAATTGGATGACCGCTGCGGCAGTTGTTTCGGACGATTTGGAGTTCATCTATCCAGGAAATCAATTTTTGGAGCACGGAGGAGCAGCCAAGCCATGGCCAATAGATGCTGAAGGCAGAGATCTTTCCCTCTATAAAAACAATAATTTTGATAAGGATATTTCCGAACATGTGGTAGGCGATTATAAAGACTATTTTGGCGGATATTATCACAATAGAAATTTTGGTTTTGGCCACTGGGCACCCTATGAAGAAATGCCGGGACAGAAACTCTGGTTATGGTCCATGGCAAGGTCGGGAGCTATTTGGGAGGATTTACTTACTGACACCGATGGACAGTATATGGAGTTCCAGGCCGGTCGACTTCTTAATCAATATTCCCCTGCAGAAACCAACCCTATTTCACAAGCAAATTTTGAACCCTATGTCATGGACCGTTGGAAAGAAATCTGGTTTCCTTTCAAAGAAATTGGTGGAATGGTAGATGCTACGGAATACGGTGTCCTTAACGTTAAGGAATCGGATAAAGGACTCTATATCGGTATCAATGCCCTACAAAGCCTAAGTGATAATTTAACGGTATCCATCAATGGGAAAGAAGTTTTTTCTAAGGAAATCATCTTAAAGCCCATGGGAGTTTTTTCTCAAGAGCTTCCATTAAAGGACTCCGGGGAAATAGTGGTAAAATTAGGGGATAAAAAATTATTTTATACCTCCAATGGCGAAAGTACCCTCATAAAACGTCCGTTTATTGATGATGAAGCAATAAAGGTCTCCATGAGCGAACAACTTTACCATGAAGGTTGGGAGGCACTAAAGTTTAGGGATTATGAACTCGCCAGCAAAAAATTAAATGAATTGGTGGATTTTGACCCATCCCATCAGGATGGATTGTTGAAGTTGGCAGGATTGGAATATCGAAAAACGGATTATCACAAAGCTCTGGAATATGTAAGTAGGGTTTTAAAATTGGACACCTATAATACTGAAGCCAATTACTTGGCTGGAATTATATATCGTGCCCTAAATGACAGTATTAATGCTTTGGAATCTTTTGGCTGGGCTGCCAGAAGCATGAAGTACAGATCTGTATCCTATGCCCAAATGGCCGAAATTTATTTCTCGTTACAAAATTTGGAAAGAGCAAATCTATATGCCAATAAAGCGTTGGATTACAATACCTACAACCTAAATGCGCGAAAAATTAAATTATTGTTGCAAAGGAAAAACAATAGCTCCAATGCATTTAATGAAGAATATAACGCACTAATAAAAATAGATCCCTTAAATCATTTTGCTCTAATAGAATCCCAATTATTATCAGGGGATACCCCTCTTATTATGCCAAAGGAAATCAATAATGAATTTCCCGATGAATCCATTCTGGAACTGGCCATTTATTATAAGGACTTAGGATTGGTATCGGAGGCCATGGAGATACTAAAATTATCCAAAACATCGAATGCCAAAATACACCTTTGGGCTGCTCATTTGGCTCAGGATATGGCCAGTGGGCCAAATAATGAATATTTGGGGAAGGCCATAGCAGATCCTGTAGATTTTGTTTTCCCCTATAGGCCTGAAACCATTGATATCCTTCAGTGGGCCATCTCACAAAATGCAAATTGGAAATTTAAATACTACTTGGCGCAAAATTATATTGCTGTAGGACAAAAGAATTTAGGATTGCAGCTCTTAAAAGAATGTGGAAATGAACCAGATTCCGACATTTTTTATCGTTTTAGGGCGAAGATGTTCAAAAATGAAGATTATGCTGCCAATGAAAAGGATTATTTAAAAGCACTGCAGCTAAACAATACCGATTGGAAACTTAGGGAAGAAGTGATTCAATTTTATTTAGATAATGATAAAATTGAAGCAGCCTATAAATTGGCTAAAAAGTCCTACTCCAAATATCCCAAGAATGCCAACATAGGATTGATCTATGCCAAATCTGCCCTGTTGAACAATCAATATGGAAAAACTATTGAAGTCTTAAACGACATATTGATATTACCTTTTGAACATGCCTCTGAAAGCAAAAAAATATATACCGATGCCCATATTTTAATGGCTTTGGATAACATGCAATCTAGGAATTACAAGAGGGCTATATCCTTCTTGGAATCGTCAAAAGAATGGCCGGAAAATCTGGGAGTTGGAAAACCTTTCCATGCCGATGAAAGACTACAGGATTATCTACTTGCAGTCAATTTTGAATTGCTTAAAGATTCCAGAAAAAGAGAACAGTTATTGACCAACATATTGTCCTATCAAAATAACAATAAGAAGATGGTATCCCCTAATGATCTGTTTAAACTATTATCCCTTAATAAATTAGGAAAGAGCGCGGAATTGGAATCTTCCATAAATCGAATTTCAAATATCAATACCATTATGGGCAAGTTGGTTCTGGCATTGTATAGCAATGATGCTAAAGCGATACCGGAAATAAAAAATAAAAATATTTTAAGCCATCCGTCTCTGAAAATATTGGAAGCAGCGAGTAAATATTAAATAATCATACCGCGGGGTTACAGTCTAAAGTTCTGTACTACGATCCTCGGAATCACAAACTAAATAGAAGCGTTTTTTCGGAAACGAAACTTCTAAAAAAAAGCTCACTTTTCAGTGAGCTTTTTTAACTTGTCAAGAGAATACTACTTGCCCCCCCACTCTTTCAAGGAGTCTTTGTTCATCTTAATATAATCATCATTGCCTGCTGCTTCGGCAGCGGCCAATGATCTTTTTGCAGTTTCAATAGCCTGCTTTTTATCGCCTGCTTTGGCATAAATTAGCGACTGTTGTCTTAATTGCCAAAATGCAGGTTCATAGGTCATGCTCATGGCTTTATCCATCCATTCTTTGGCCTTATTGATATCCTTTCCGGAATTCATGTAATACACAGCAGCTGCATAATAATCATTGGCATCCGGGCCTTTCATTACTTTTTCTATAGCACTTGTTACAGCCTTGTCCGTAGGAACATCAAACTTAACACCTACATATGCATCTGACCAAAACATGCCCAAAGTGGCAGCGTTATCAGAAAGGCCATCTATAGAAATCGTAAAAGTTTCAACCTCAAATGGCAGATTTTGCACTTGAACAGTGGTTTTAGCAGCCACCTTGCTTTCATCCCAATCAGATGGCGTTCCACCACCATTGTAATCGGTATAGAAAATAACTTCCCAGGAACTAGCTCCCGGCTTGGTAAAAATAGCATAAGAACCTGCTTTAAGTTCTTGACCTCCTATCTTTACATTTTCACTAAAGGTGATCTTGGTCCTGGCGTTGGCCCCTGTTCTCCATAATTTATCATAAGGCACCAAATCCCCAAAAATGGTTCTTCCACGCATGGATGGCCTGGAATATTCCACCGTTACATCGGTCAATCCAACCTTTTGGATCAAAGTTGAGGACGGACTCGCTGCCGGTGTTGAGATCTGTGACTGTAGTCCGAAGGATACAGCAATCATAAATACTAAAAGTGTTATTTTTTTCATGTTGATAAGTGTTTAGAACGTTTCTGCTAAATTACATATTAAAAGCCTAATCTGGAAGTGGGTCTGTAGTATTATACCCAACTAATAATAATATCTTCCTAAGCGATAATGATATTTAAGCTATACTGCTTTACTCCTTTTTTAGTAAATTTATAGAACTCCAATGTGAAAGCGATGACAGAGAACAAAACCAAAGCGAACAATAAATCCGTTATAGCTTTTCTAAATTCTGTTGTGGACGAAGAAAAACGTAAGGATGCACATGTATTAATGAAATTGTTTGAAAACATTACCCATGAACCGGCAGTAATGTGGGGAGAAAGTATAGTTGGCTTTGGCAGTTATCATTATAAATACGATTCCGGTCGGGAGGGAGATATGTGCATCACGGGATTTTCCCCTAGAAAAGCCAATTTTTCAATTTATATCATGTCAGGATTTTCCAATAAACAAGAGCTTTTGGAACAATTGGGTCCCCACAAAACGGGCAAGGCATGTCTATATATCAAGAGATTATCCGAAATAGATATAGACGTACTTTCCAGAATTGTAAGATTATCCTATGAGCATTATAAAATCAAATATTCCCATTAAACATTGACATGCAAAATTTCATCAAGTACTTAAAAACCAAGGCCAACATTGCGGAATCTGAATTTCAACTGCTAATCAAAAAAGTAGAAATCAGAAATATTGAAAAGGGTCAAGTGTTGTTAGGTCCAGGAGAAATTTGCAAGCATTCCTTTTTTGTTGAAAAGGGGCTTTTAAGATCCTATACTATAGATAACTCTGGCAAAGAACATATTTTACAATTTGGTTCGGAAAATTGGATCGTTTCCGATCGAAGTAGCACCTTTTTTAATGAACCATCAGACCTTTCTATAGATGCCATAGAAGATACTCAGGTAGTTTTGATTAGTTCTGAATTTATAAATGAAGCCAGTGAAATAAGTTCCTCCTTTAGAAATTATAATCAGATAGCATTACAGAACCATATCCGACATCAGCAAAAAAGAATCAACCTTTTATTAAGTGCAACTGCTGAAACCAGATATATGAATTTTATAACATTATACCCCGATCTAACCCTTAGGGTTCCCCAATGGATGATTGCTTCCTATCTGGGCATTACACCGGAAAGCCTTAGTAGGGTACGTAAAGAATTGGCGCTCAAAAATTTTAAACCAAATTAATACGGTTCTTATCATATATCAATGGAAAGCTATCAATGTTCCCGTATTATTGTTATGTTATTAAACACAGGATACAAATGAGAACAAAGCACATAGAAATAGTGGTGGCCCCAAAGGACCCGCACTATGTTGGCGACGGATTTAGAGTGCATAATTTTATCCCGAGCGGATATCGACTTGATATGGAACGTATGGATCCATTTATTTTATTGGATTACAATTCCCCTTTCTATTTTCCTCCTACGGATAAACCCAGGGGGGTAAGTGTTCATCCGCACAGGGGATTTGAAACGGTTACAATAGCCTACCAGGGGAAGGTAGCCCATCATGACAGTTCGGGCAATAGTGGTGTAATTGGCGTAGGAGATGTGCAGTGGATGACCGCAGCCTCTGGGATACTTCATAAGGAATATCACGAAGAGAAATTTAGTAAAGAAGGTGGTTATTTTCAAATGGCCCAACTATGGGTGAACCTTCCGGCCAAATACAAAATGTCCGACCCAAAATATCAGGGAATTACAAATTCGCAGATCAACAAATATCAATTGGCCGGGGATAAAGGTGTCATTGAAATAATAGCGGGAAACTATAAAAATGTTGAAGGTGCAGCCTCAACATTTTCTCCTGTGAACATGTTCAATGCAAGACTTGAAGAAGGTGGTAAAGCAGAATTTACTTTTCCTAGTACCTACAACACGGCTTTATTGGTAGTTGATGGGGAAATAAATGTGAATGGAACGCAGACCGTGGCTGAGAATCATTTTGTACTCTTTGAAAACGAGGGAGAAGATTTTAGTATTGAGGCCACAAAGAAATCGACTGTATTAATTTTAAGTGGAGAACCCCTTAACGAACCCATAGCCGCCCAAGGACCTTTTGTAATGAATACACGCAAGGAAATAGTACAGGCTATCAAAGATTACAACCTAGGTAAATTTGGCTATTTGGAGGAGTAATTTTATATTGAAAATACAGTTGTACAGTTATCACCTAACGATTAATCAAGACACCTATGGAGTACAAATTAATTGAAAACGCAGAAGCCAAACAATACGAGTATCATATTAATGGTGTTATTGCCAAAATTGAATATATAAGGACAAAAGATAAAATCTATCTTACCCATACAGAGGTCCCCAAGGAATTGGAAGGCCAAGGGGTGGCCTCCTCCCTGGTTAAGGATGTCCTGAAAGATATAGAAAAGAAGGAATTGACCTTGATACCCATGTGCCCCTTTGTAGCCTCCTATATAAAAAGGCACCCGGAATGGAAAAAATTAGTACTAAAAGGAATTAATATCGCGTAATTATGAAAAAGAAAGAAAATTCAAAGGAGTACACCAACGGTGAAATTACCGTAGTCTGGAAACCTTCAAAATGCATTCACGCAGGAGTATGTGTCAAAACCTTGCCACAGGTTTACGATCCAAAAGGGAAACCGTGGATAAAGCCGGAGATGGCCACGACCGAACAATTGAAATCGCAGATCACGAATTGTCCATCCGCTGCCCTTTCGTTTTACGTGAACGGCAAAAGTTAAAAACTTATATCTATCCACAAATTTGAAATGCACGATTCGCTAATTAAAAGAGTATCTTTATGCAGTACTAAGCGATCGTAACGTGAGCATTAGTTTCAAGTTTTAATGATGTAATGTTTAAAACGAAGTCTAAAAGAATGATTAATATATTTCTCAAAAGTTGCCATTTAATAGGACTCAAAACATGTCTTATCCTCTGCTCCTTGCCAATGATTCTTAGTTGTTCCGAGGAAAAAGCAGTAAGTCATATAGACCCAATTAATTGGGAAAAGAGGTCCTTGGCCCTACCCGCTCAGGACTCACTTATAAAAGGTAGTTCTTATTTGTCCATTTACTCGTCCATATACGATGGAACGGAAAGAACGCTGCACCATTTAACGGCTACTGCAAGTATGAGGAATGTAAGCAACACTGATTCTATATATATCCTAAAAGCTGAATATTACAATACCCAGGGCGATCTTATCCGCACCTACTTTAACAAGCCTATATTTCTGAAACCTTTGGAAACCATAGAAATTGTTATCGATCAAGATGATAAACATGGGGGTACCGGTGCAAATTTTGTTTTTGATTGGGCTGTGGAATCGCATAATCACGAGCCTATTTTTGAAGCCGTTATGATCTCGACCACAGGACAACAGGGAATATCCTTTACTACAAGGGGAATTAAATTATAGGTGTTCAAAGCATCGTTGTAATTTAAATATCACCCCTGCACCCCATCACTCAGATTGAAAAAAATACTATCTTTAATCTGGTCAAGTTAAAGGAATTGAAACCTCTTTTCTTGCTATTTATAAAAATCCTAAGTTATTGATGCGTTATGGTCAAGGTACCCACTTTTGGTAGTAAGCTGAGAAAAAATATAGTGGAGGTACCGGAGGTGATCAACACTTGCTCGGGAATACGGGTTTTTGGACAATTGCTAAAATCCTTTTTGTTCAGCACGGATGTGGCCATTATTAGGAACACCAATGCCAATGCTATCATTGCTGTCTATCCCTTTACCCCCCAGCCCTTAATTACCCACGCCCTGATTTTAGCAGCCGACAAACCTATCTTTTGTGGTGTTGGTGGAGGAATTACCTCTGGAAAAAGATCGGTGGAACTGGCCTTGCATGCCGAATTTCAAGGAGCCTTGGGCGTGGTCCTGAACAAACCTACACCCAACGAACTTATAACACGATTAAAGTCGAAAATTGACATTCCGGTAACCATCACCATGGTTTCTGAAAAGGATGACATAAAAGGAAGAATAGCAGCTGGGGTGGATATCTTTAACGTTTCAGGAGCAGGTAAAACTGCTGACATTGTTAAGCGTATTAGGGATATTGACAGCGATATAGCCATTTTGGCCACAGGAGGACATTTGGAAGAGGATATTTTACGAGCTATTGAGGCAGGTGCCAATGCTATATCCTATACGCCACCTTCCACAAGCGAACTGTTCAAGGAAATAATGTTGAAATACAGAAGCGAATAATCAAAACTTAACGAATTAAGCCCTAATTACATGAATATCATACACAGTATCCCCGAAAACATTTTTGAAAGTATAGGAATTGCAGCTGGCCTAAGTGCCTGTCTAGTAATTGCCATACAGGTAGTAAAGGAATTCCGTTACAAAGGTCCCAGTAGCCTTTCCAATGGCTTTATTTTTGGCTGGGTATTTATTTATCTCTTCTGGTGCTTCTACGGTATACGTTTTAATACCCTGGCCCTTTGGCTTACCAATGCCATTGCTGTAGTCCTTCAATTGGCCCTCTGTTTTATTGTGGTCAGAAAGAGAAAACTTTATACTTCTTAACCCATCCCACAACATTATTTTATTGTCATGAAAACACGGCAGAATGCCTTCATCGGTTTATATATTTTTTTGGTACTCTTGGATTTGGTGATGGGATTCATGTCCTTTGAAGGCTTGAGGCAATTGACCAAGCCACTAATATTGTTTTCACTAATATTGTTTTTTGGGATGAACGGAAAAAATCTCCCCAAAAAGATATATGGTTACACTTTAATTGCTCTTTCCTTTTCCTTAATGGGAGACATTCTATTGCTCTATGATTATCTCTCGACCATGTATTTTATGCTTGGCCTAATAGCTTTTCTCATTGCCCACATAAGTTATTCCGTGGTATTTCTAATGCAAGGAAAACCAATTGTTAAAAAGGAATTAATCATAGTTTCCGGATTGTTTTTGGCCTATGGCACATCCCTCTTCATACTATTAATGGATAATTTAGGCACGTTAAAAATTCCCGTAATTATTTATATCCTAGGTATTCTTGCAATGGCCATAACCGCCTATAGCAGGAAAGACCATGTGGGACCCACAAGTTTTAAATTGGTGTTTATTGGGGCAATGTTCTTTATTTTGTCCGATAGTATCCTCGCCGTCAATAAGTTTCTTATAGAAGTACCGGGAGCCCATGTTTTGGTAATGGGTACTTATGCATCGGCACAATATTTAATTGTAAGTGGTTTGTTAGAGGGTAATGAGTGATTGTATTAAAGAGATATCGGCGATAGAAACCTACACGTTAAGGCATGCGGTAATGTGGCCAAATATGCCTATGGATTATATTGTCCTTGCCAATGATGAACAGGGAATCCATTTTGGACTCTTTTCAAATGATACCCTAATTGCAGTTGCCTCATTATTTATAGAAAACAACATTGCACAGTTCCGAAAACTTGCCACGGCTATCCCAGAACAGGGCAAGGGCTATGGTAGCCAACTCCTCTCCCATCTCATAGCCTACGCCAAAGACAAAAAAGCATATAAAATATGGTGTAATGCCCGAACGGACAAAAAGGAATTTTATTTAAAATTTGGTTTGGAAGCCACCAACATTGTTTTTAGAAAACACGAAATTGATTATGTAGTAATGGAAAAAATTATAATACCTCAAAAATAACCACTAAAACAGTTGGGCACTTACTATTTTATTCATTTTTAAGTACCTTTCCTTCCTGCAAAATTATGCGCTTTGTTCTCAACCTATTTCAATCTTATATTATTATCCTATTTAAAAATTAAAACCTATTAATATGTATAAATCTTTATTTCCAATATTATTTCTTTTTAGCATTCAAATCCATGCCCAAAGCTTTGATTTTAAGATCGACCACTCCTCCCTAATCGTTAATAAGTTGGATACTACTGCAGATTTCTATTCCAATATTCTTAAGTTAAAAGAAATTCCTCACCCTGACAAAGCACCCGGCTTTCGTTGGTTTCAGGTCCAGGGCAATTCACAGCTGCATCTGATCTATAAAGATACCGTGGTGATGAAAAAGCATAAATCCATGCACCTTTGTTTATCCACACCAAACTTGGAGACCTTTATTGACCATCTGGAAAGCAACAATATTGAATATGAGGACTGGCCGGGTACCAAAGGATCGGTTACCTTACGTTCGGATGGAGTTCGACAGATATACCTCACAGATCCCGAAGGATACTGGATTGAAGTTAATAACGCCAAGCACAATTAGAAACCCTCACTATAGTTTCACTAGATTTATTAAATTTGGTTCATTATGAAAATATTAATCTAAAGATATGAATACAGATAATGCACAACGGAACAACATAATAGACACCCTTCTTGAAAAAGAAACCATTGACTGGCAGGAAGTTCTTTCATCGGTAATCGCTGCTTTTGACTGTACCACTGGTACGATCCATTTTTTGGATGATAAATCAAAATTGTTAAAGGTCCAGGCCCATCAAGGTATACCTCCCTTTTTGCTGCCCAAGCTTTCAGAGATTCCAATAGGCAAAGGAATGGCTGGTATAGCGGCGGAACGTCGTGAACCTGTAGAAATGTGTAATCTACAGACCGATGCTTCCGGAGTAGCGCGACCTGCTGCCAAAGAAACAAAAGTAGAAGGCTCCCTTGCAGCCCCTATGATGCTGAATGGAAAACTCTACGGTACCCTCGGTATTGCAAAACCAGTTCCCTACGACTTTACAAAAGAAGAAGTGAGCGATCTTTTAATTATTGGAGAGAAAATTAGTCGCGTTATAAGTTAACAGGACAGAATAACATTCATTTTTAAATTAAAAGGGAATTCGTTGGAAGCAACTTGACCAATGACTTCTATATAAAACAGAACAAGGACTTTCTATTGAAAAGTCCTTGTTCTGTTTTGAAGTGATGCTCTTGATTACACTCTGGTGATCTTGGCACCAATGGCACGCAATCGTGTATCTATATTTTCATAACCCCTATCTATCTGTTCAATATTGTGAATAGTAGAGGTGCCTTTTGCTGATAATGCCGCAATTAACAAGGAAACACCTGCCCTGATATCTGGAGACACCATAGTGGTGGCTTTTAGGCTGGATTTAAAATTATGTCCGATAACGGTAGCCCTGTGGGGATCGCAAAGAATGATCTTGGCTCCCATGTCTATTAATTTATCTACAAAGAACAAACGGCTTTCAAACATCTTTTGATGGATCAAAACCTCGCCTTTAGCTTGGGTAGCCATCACTAGAATAATGCTCAACAAATCTGGAGTAAGTCCCGGCCATGGTGCATCTGCCACCGTTAAAATGGAACCATCTATATAATTCTGGATCTCGTAGCCATCCTTATGTTCTGGAATAATGATATCGTCTCCATTACGTTCCAGTTGTATTCCCAACTTTCTAAAAACGGTGGGGATCTGTCCCAGATCGTCCCAACTAACATCTTTTATAGTTAGATTACTCCTTGTCATGGCCGCCAATCCTATCCAACTGCCGATTTCTATCATATCCGGAAGCATACGGTGGTCTGTGCCTCCTAGGCTATCCACACCTTCTATTTCCAATAAATTGGATCCTATTCCGCTAATTTTAGCTCCCATCCTATTCAGCATCTTGCACAATTGCTGTAAATAAGGCTCGCAGGCTGCATTGTATATGGTGGTTTTGCCATCCGCAAGTACTGCGGCCATAACAATATTCGCTGTTCCGGTAACCGAAGCCTCATCCAAGAGCATATAGGTGCCCTTCAATTTTTTGGCTTCAACACCATAAAAGTGTTCCTCCTTATTATATCTAAATTTGGCACCTAATTTTATAAAACCTTCAAAGTGGGTATCCAATCGCCTACGTCCTATTTTATCACCGCCCGGTTTGGGTATATATCCCTTGCCAAATCGCGCCAATAATGGACCTACGAGCATAATGGATCCCCTAAGGCCTCTGCCGTCTTCTTTAAATTGGGCAGACTGCAGGTATTCCAAATTAATGTCATCGGCAATAAAGGTATAGGACCCTTGCCCTTTCTTTTCAAGCTTAACCCCCAAATCCTTCAATAAGGATATTAGTTTATTTACGTCTACAATATCCGGAATATTGGTAATCGACACTTTTTCTGAGGTAAGTAGTACGGCACAGAGTATTTGTAATGCTTCATTCTTTGCCCCTTGCGGTGTAATCTCACCATGTAATTGATGACCGCCTTCTATTTTAAATGTTCCCATTAAGGTTTGAGAATATTAGTACCGCTTTTTACCGCGGTTTTGATTTCTTTGCGTTTTTTTACCAGAACTGGTCCTAGGTGTTTTTGCCACACGATTTTTAAGGAATTGGCCACTTTCTGTCAAGTTTTCCCCGTCTTTGGCAAGATCTATCTGTCCGTCGCTCAACTCATACAGATGCTTGAATATTGCCTTGTCGTCCACCGTATCCTTATTCCAGTTTAGGTAACACTTTTTCATATGGTTGGCTATGGCATATTCCAATCCGTCGCGCATATCACCTTTTTCCCATTTTACGGCCACATCGATCATGCGCTTAATATTGTTACCATAAAACCTGTATTTTGGAAAATTTTGAGGATATTCCAAAGGATCCGGACGCTTTTGAAGGGTCTCCTTCGAGGTAATCGGGAATGGAGAGTCCACGTTCAATTTAAAATCGGACATGATAAACAATTGGTCCCATAATTTATGTTGAAAATCGGGTACATCCCTCAAATGTGGCTGTATGTTGCCCATAACACTTATTATGGCCTGCGCCACACGGTTACGTTCCGCATCGTCCTCTATAGTTATGGCATGATCCACCATTTTTTGGAAATGGCGCCCATACTCAGGTATAATGAGCTTTGGTCGCTCAGTATTGTATTCTAAGTTTTCTACTAAATTCAAATTGAAATATTTATTGTAATTTATTTATGATAAGGAAGTGCTCTTATAACGTCTGCAAATTAACAAAATTATGCCACAAATACTATTTTAGAGTGATATTACCCCTTTTACCTCCCCTACTTCCTTGTATTTGCGTATTACTGCATCCGGATTTTTAAGGTTGACAGTAATGGACAGACTGGTGTATTTGGCATTTTTGGATTGCTTGGATTCGATCACTGCTCCCGTATTATCAAATATATCCTGTATCTGCTTAATTTTTTCAGGGTCGGTAGGGACTATAAATTTATAGAGGTAATTGGAAGGCCATTTACTGGTTTCGGCCAATTTCTCCTTTAATCTGCTATAAAATTCCTCGGATTTATCTTGATTCATGCCAATGTTTTTGCAAATATATAAAGTATCATTGTCAATTTTTTAATCTTAAGGCTATTTCATTACTTTGCAGCACCATTTTATGCATGAATTTGCAGAACTTTAAACGGCGTTATTTGAATATAGAAAAAATTGTCATCACAGGTGGACCTAGTACTGGAAAGACTTCCATCATAGACAAAATAGAAGAGGAAGGCTTTTTTTGTTTTAGTGAGATATCACGCGAAATCACCTTGGAAGCAAGGCAACAAGGTATTCCCCAGTTATTCGTTTCGGACCCATTACTTTTTAGTGAACGAATTATGGAGGGCCGAATAAAACAATTCCAAGCTGCCGATGAAGTGGACAAATCCTTGGTATTTTTTGATCGTGGTATCCCGGACGTAGTGGCCTATATGGATTGTTTTGGGCAATCTTATGGCGAGCATTTTGTAGAGAGTTGTAAAAACTATAGGTACGACCACGTTTTTTTACTTCCACCCTGGAAAGAAATACACGAATCTGACAATGAACGTTATGAAAACTTCGAAGAAGCAGAGCGTATACATACCTTTTTGGAAAAGGCCTATACCAAATACGGCTATAAAATTATAAATGTTCCCAAGGAAACCGTGGAAGGAAGGGTTACCTTTATACTCAATAAAATAAAGAATCTATAGTGCAGCAGCACCCTAAGGAGATATTGCATAAGTTTTGGGGGTTTCCGGATTTTAAAAATTCGCAGGAAGACATTATAAGTGCCGTATTGAACGGACAGGATGTTATGGCCCTTCTCCCTACAGGAGGAGGCAAATCATTATGCTATCAAATACCTGCATTGGCCCGAGACGGGATTTGCATTGTGGTATCGCCATTGATCGCTTTGATCAGAAACCAAGTAGAAGCCTTAAAGAAATTAGGGATAAAAGCCATTGCCCTTACCGGGGGAATTTCCTTCGATGAAGTAAACAACCTGTTGGACAATTGTCTGTACGGTAACTATAAATTCCTTTATTTATCTCCCGAAAGACTGCAACAGCAACTAATCCAAGAGCGTATTCGTCAAATGAACGTAAATCTTATTGCCATTGATGAGGCACATTGCATTAGTCAATGGGGCAACGATTTTAGACCCGCCTACTTGGAATGCCACCTGCTTAAGGAATTGGTACCCAACATACCTATGATCGCTTTGACCGCCACGGCAACCGACATGGTAGTAAAGGATATTTGCAATAATTTACAACTGGAACAACCTCTGGTGGTGAAAGATTCCTTTTCCAGGAACAATATTACCTTTAGTGTTTGCTGGGAGCAGGACAAAAAATACAGACTAAAGGAATTATGTGGCCAGACCAAAACAAGTACCATAGTATATGTCCGAAGTAGGAAAATGACCTTGGAATTGTCCCAATACTTATCCCAGCAAGGTCATACGGCTACTTTTTTTCATGGTGGTATTACCAAAAAAGAAAAAGATACCCGATTGAACCAGTGGCTGGAAAACAAGGTGAAGATCATGGTGGCCACCAATGCCTTTGGTATGGGTATAGATAAGGCCGATGTTGGTCTGGTGGTACATTATCAAATTCCGGACAGTATGGAAAATTATTTTCAGGAGGCCGGAAGGGCAGGTCGTGACGGGAATCCCGCAAGCGCTATTTTAATTACCAATCGGACCGATGAGGCCCAGGTACGCAAGCAATTTTTAGGCGTGTTGCCCGATGTTGACTTTCTTAAGTTGTTATACCGAAAATTGGTCAACTATTTTCAGATTCCCTTTGGGGAGGGAAGCGGTGAAACTTTTCAATTGCCCTTTAATTCCTTTTGCGATACTTACAAGCTCAATACAACATTGACCTATAACGGTTTAAGACTGTTGGATCAAAACTCCGTTATATCCCTAACGGAAGCCTTCTCACAAAAGACGACCGTACGGATGATGGCTTCCAAACGGGAAATCTTCGATTATTTGGATAAGAATCAGCAAACGGCACCCATCATTCAAACCATTTTAAGAACCTACGGTGGTATTTTCGATTTTGATACCAAGATCAATCCTTTGGTGATCTCAAAAAAAACCAACAAGACCGAAAATGAGGTAATAGCAGTATTGGAAAAATTGGAAAAAGATGAAATAATTGAATACCATGCCCAGCACAGCGATCTTGAAATTACATTTTTGGTTCCCCGGGAGGATGAAAGAACGATCAATATCTTCGCAAAAAAAATAAAACAGATACAGCAAGTTAAGAAGGACAATGTGGAAAGTATGTTGGCCTATATTGAGAATTCCAAACTTTGTAGGAGTAGGCGAATATTAAGCTACTTTGGTGAGACTACCACCGAAAACTGTGGAAAATGTGATGTCTGTCAGCAAAAAAATCCAATAAATAATAATATTATAAAGATTATAGAACAGGATATATTGCAAATTTTGATGGTGAAAAAGGAAAATTCCAGAGGCTTGATAAAATTATTGACCTATAAGGAAAGTTCTGTTATTTTGGCCTTACAAAGATTGTTGGAAGATCAGAGAATACGAGTGAATTCTATTAACCAGTACGAAATAATCGAAAGATGAGCAAACCACGAATAGTGTTTATGGGCACCCCGGATTTTGCAGTGGGCATTTTGGACAAGCTAGTGAAAAGCGATTGTAACATTGTTGGGGTCATTACCGCCCCGGACAAACCGGCCGGCAGGGGAAGAAAAATGCACGAATCCGCTGTAAAGAGCTATGCTCTGGAACAGGATCTTAGAATTTTACAGCCCACAAACTTGAAGGACCCGAATTTTATAGAAGAATTGGAAGAATTAAAGCCAGAACTTCAGATTGTGGTCGCTTTTAGAATGTTGCCCAAAGCAGTATGGGATATGCCCAAGCTAGGCACTTTTAACCTTCATGCTTCCCTCCTGCCCCAATACCGTGGTGCGGCCCCTATCAATTGGGCCATTATAAACGGAGAGAAGGAAACAGGGGTAACCACATTCTTTATCGATGATAAAATAGATACCGGGGCCATATTACTTCAAAAGAGAACAAGTGTCTCGGAAGAAGATTCTGCAGGTACTTTGCACGACAAGCTAATGCATCTTGGGGCAGACTTGGTGCTGGAAACCATAAACAAATTGGAACGCAAAGAAATAGCCCCTTCCAAACAAGAGGAAGATATTCCCCTAAAGGAAGCCCCCAAATTACATAAAGAGACCTGTAAGATTGATTGGAACCAAGATATTGGCACCATCTATAATTTTATCAGGGGACTAAGCCCGTATCCTACCGCTTGGACAACTTTGCGCAATGGGCAGGACGAGCTTTTTCTAAAGATATACTCCGCTAAAATGGATTTGGAACCACATCAATTAAAAGTAGGAAACATTGCTGACACTAAAAATGAACTTAAGGTTGCCGTAAAGGGGGGATTCATCAATCTATTGGAAATTCAATTGCCGGGCAAAAGAAAAATGACCACCAAAGAGGTGTTGAACGGATTAAAATTAGCAGAAAACGCCTATGTTGGGTAAACCCCCATGTTCATTGGGGCTATGGGGAAACGTAAAAAAAACCCTACTTTATCAACAAACGTTTCAAGTTATCAACAAAATTGTGGATTTCCCCCCATTTTACTTGCGTTAATGGCAAATCCGTATAAATTTGTTGAAGTATTTAATTATAATTAATAACACTTAATTTATCGAAATTATGAACAAAACAGAATTAATCGATGCAATGGCAGCTGATGCTGGCATTACTAAAGCCGCAGCTAAAAAGGCATTGGAATCTTTCTTAGGAAACGTTGAAGGATCTCTAAAAAAAGGTGGTAGAGTATCTCTAGTAGGTTTCGGATCATGGTCTGTATCTAAAAGAAATGCAAGAGAAGGTAGAAATCCATCAACTGGAAAGACTATCCAAATTGCAGCTAAAAATGTAGTGAAGTTTAAGGCCGGTGCTGATTTGAGCGGTGCAGTAAACTAATCATAATATTACTATACATTGAAAGCGCTTCTCTAACAGGAAGTGCTTTTTTTGTGCAAAACGCTTTTCAGATTAACGGAATTGTTTTATTTTAGAGATACTAGAACAAACGATATGGTCGCAGAAAAGCCAAAAAAAGGTAAACTCCTTATTGCTGAGCCTACTCTTTCTGGTGATGTTTCCTTTAACAGGTCTATAGTCTTGTTGGCAGAGCATAACCAAGATGGATCTGTTGGTTTTATCTTAAACAAACCATTGGACTACAGTATAAACGATCTCGTTACGGAAATAGATATCCCTTTTCAGGTCTATAATGGCGGTCCCGTTGAACAGGACAATCTTTATTTTATCCACAAGGTCCCGGAACTAATAGAAAACAGTATTGAAATTTCCGACGGTATTTATTGGGGCGGAGATTTTGGATCTATCGTTGACCTGATCAATAATAAGGTTATATCTGAAAACGATATCCGTTTCTTTCTAGGCTATTCCGGTTGGTCCTCTTTGCAATTGGACCAGGAATTGATCTCAAAATCATGGGTCGTGGTAAAAAATGTCTACGAAAGTGCCATTATCCAAAAATCTTCCAATGCTTTTTGGAAAGAAAAAATGATGGAACTTGGGGGCAATTACCTTATATGGTCCAATGCCCCGGAAAACCCCAACCTAAATTAATACTATTAGTTCAACCTTGCAGCAGCGTTTAGCTTGCCCAATAAATCGGCTGCTACCTTAGTATCATACTCCTTTTTTCTATATTTTGTAATGGGTTGAATACCTGTGATTGCATTGGTTATAAACAATTCATCCGCTTTCTGCAGCTCAAAGGGAGAGATGAAAGATTCCTCAAATTGGTATTTATCCAAGGAACCCAAAATAGCGATCAGTTTCTTACGAACAATACCGTTTAAACAACCATCTTTTAAGGATGGGGTCTTGATAAGCTGGTCCTTCACCAAAAACAAATTGCCATTTAGAGCTTCTACCACCCTTTTTTCAGTGTTCAGCAACAGACAGTTCTCGTAGCCATTTTCGGAAGCAAAAATACTGCCTACCACATTAATGGCCTTATTATTGGTCTTTAAGGTAGAAAGCATATCCGGATTCACATAAAAATCCTTAAAAAGCTCTACTTCATAGGTATCATTGTTTAAGATAAAGAAAGGGGAATCCAATGGATTTGCCTCCATAATGTAGGATACATCATTGGTCTGGGGCAGATATAATCCCCCATTATTTCTAAACACGGTAAACCTTATCCGGGCCGGCTGTTCCATAAGGCTATTGGCGTCTACGGAAGCCAACAACTGTTCTTCAAGAAATTCCATGGTAAAATTCATAGGAATTTCCATCCTTAAGATCCTCATAGAGGCCATAAGCCTAAGATAGTGGTCTTCCCAAAAAAATATTTTGCCATTTACGATCCTAATGGACTCGAACAGGGCATCTCCGTAGCGCAGTCCCCTATTTTCGTGGTTTAGATAAAATGTTTCTTTAGAAAGAAGATTTCCGTTAAAATTTATCATAAAAAAAAGCCTTGAAAAAATCAAGGCCAAAGATACATTTTATTCCATAAATGCCTTAGGCCGAACCCAAGACTTGCTTTAGGCTGGATACTTGGTTCTCCCAAAGCATTTTAGCTTCGTCCACTTCATCCTCATCTGCAAAATCGGTAATAAAAAGGGAGACATCCTTAGTAATTTCGTCTACAATGATGCGCATTTCAAAAAAACTATCATCTTCTTCGGCCAACCAAGTGAATTTTACAAATTCGTCGCTCTTTCTTTTTAATAATTTTGCCTGCTCTTCGGAGCCGTCCCAGATAAAATTGAACATTTCACCTCTAGAATTTACGTTGTCCGCAAACCATTCTGAAAGGCCTGAAGGGGTCGATATATATTGATATAGTAGTTGTGGGGAGGATTGAATTACAAATTCAACTTCAAATTTTGTTTTATCGCTCATTCTGAATAGTGTTTATGGCGGACAATATATATATTTATAAATGATAAAAAAATAAAACCGAGATAATATTTTTTAGCAATCTAATTTGGTTAGGACAGAAAATTAACTTTATATTTGCACCCGTTAAAAACAGCATGGCGAGGTAGCTCAGTTGGTTAGAGCGTCGGATTCATAACCCGGAGGTCACGAGTTCAACTCTCGTTCTCGCTACAAAACTTAAGTTTATAGAAATCAACGGATTGGTTACTGCCAATCCGTTTTTTTATGCTTAAAATTTACTGGAGTGCCCTATAGGAGAAGAACAATGATGGCCTCTGAAGTATTAATATCAAGAGGTATTTGGTTTGACTCAATATTTATTTGCAAGAATCAAAACTCAATCTCACAATCTTAATAAATTAATGACACTATCCCGTAAAGTGTGTAAATTAAAAAACCGAGGGTTTGACTTTTTTTAAAGTTGGACCCTTTTTTCAAATATAGTCAAAAACTGATTTAGGATTATTCCACAGTTCCTGATGGGCATGGACCATTTTTTCGTGGCCTCCCTTAGAGCAAGAAAAGTGGACTTCATAACTGCTTCATCCGTAGGGAACGAGAGCTTGTTCTTGGTGTATTTCCTAATCTTTCCATTAAGGTTCTCAATAAGGTTGGTGGTATAGATGATCTTGCGGATCTCCAATGGAAACTCTAAGAACACGGTGAGTTCCTGCCAGTTGTCCCTCCAGCTTTTTATGGCGTAGGAATACTAGGACTCCCATTGCTTTGAAAAGTCCTCCAGGGCGGCTTTGGCAGCCTCTTGGGTAGGGGCGTTGTAAATATGTTTCATATCAGCGGTAAATGCTTTCTTATCCTTCCAGACCACATACCTACAAGCATTTCTTATCTGGTGCACCACACATATCTGGGTCCTGGATTCCGGGAACACGTTCTTGATGGTGGCCGTAATAAGGATGTCCTCGGTGCCACGTGCTCTGATATCGGTCAGTACGCTCATCTAGAAAGCGGCCGATTCGTTCTTGCCCAGCCAGAGCCCCATCACTTCTTTTTTACCGTCCCTGCGCAAGCCTACGGCGATATAAACAGTCTTGTTGTTGACCTTGGAGCTCTCACGTACCTTGAACACGATGCCATCCATCCAAACAATAAGGTAGACAGGTTCCAGGGGGCGGTTCTGCCAGGCTACGATATCGCCGGATACCTTGTCGGTAATCCTTGATATGGTCGAAGTGGAGACTTCAAAGTCGTAGACCTCCCGTATCTGCTCCTCGATATCTCTGTTGCTCATCACCTTGGCGTAGAGAGATACGATCACGTTCTCGATCACGTCGACCATGTTGCTGCGTTTGGGCACTATCATGGGATTAAAGGAAACATCCCTATCCCTTGGTACGGCTATTTCGGATTCCCCGAAAGAAGTGCGTACCTTCTTTTTGGAAAACCCCTTCCGAGAATTGCTTTGATTTGATTTTTGATGCTTATCATAATCCAAATGACCATCCAGTTCCCCTTACAGCATCTTCTCGATACCACGTTTTTGGAGTTCCTTTAAAAAACCATTGAGCTCATCTCCGGTCTTGAACTGTTTTAGAAATTCATCGTCGAATAATTCTTCTTTTTTCATAATGTGTAAATATTTAAAATTAAACAAAAAAATAGCTGGGGCATGCCCCAGCTATTTTCTATTTACACACTTTAGGAGATAGTCCTCCTTTTTGGACTATACTTAATAAAATTATCCAAAACAATGTTCTATTATTGGTCCTTTACCAAACGTACGCTGATAGCAAATGTTCCCGCTGAATTTGAAAACCTAAAGCATGATGGACTTGCAGCGTCAATTTTTCTTCTGAAAATATTTCCACCCCCTGCATCCGTGTTTACCCACAAATACGTTCTGAGGTCTATTGAGACGTAAGTACTTCCATCTTTGTATCCTGCCATTGGGAAATTCAATCCTGACGATCCTCCCGATTTCATTTGTGTACCTTGGTCTGTCCCTCTTGGTGTTAATTCACCAGTAATATTGAGATCACTTGCAGGCATTCCTAATTCAGTTTCCAAAGTTTTCCATTCATCATCCGTTGGCAAGTGCCATCCTGTAGGAGTTGCAGCCTGTACAAAGGCCCACTCATACAGACGGCCATAGTCTGCATCGTTGGATGTATTATCGTCGTAACTATATGATCCTGTAGAATTAAAGACTAAATTCTCCGTCATCCAAACTTGGGATCCAATTTTAATTGTTCCATATACATGACCATCTCTGGTGTCCGTGAATGATCCAGTGAATGAAGTCTCAAAACTTCTCACTTCACCTGTAGTCACGAATGTAGTTGATTTTGCATCTACACGTAAATAGTAGATGGTTCCCAATTCAAGTTCGGTTGAAGTGAAGGATAGACTGGTTTGATTTGGACTGACTAAATCTAAGTTCGCTGAATCCGTTCCTAAATACACATCATAAGTAATGGCATCTCCCTCGGCATCCGTGGATGCCAACCAACTAATTGAAATAGGTGTATTCACATCTGTTGCATTAGGCGCTGGTACCTGGTCAAAGATTACTGCCGAAGGAGCTGAGTCGATCTGGGCGGCAGAACAGCCGTTGGAATCTACGGTTTCACCTGATTGTGTTCCAGGACATAAATCAATATCATCTGTTACTCCATCTCCATCCGTGTCCTTTTGACTGTCAGAACAACCTTCATTATCGACCGTTTCGCCCTGTGGCGTATCTGCACATTGGT
>NZ_JALKBD010000040.1 GCF_023015905.1 Arenibacter sp. F20364
TAGACTTTTTTTCCTTGCATACATTAAGTTACGAAATCGACCTCTTTTTAATATTAAGCCAATATTAATTTTTCATAACTTGTGCAACAGGCACACCGTATAAGATTAACCAGCCCGACAAGCTGGTCTGGCGGGTTGCCAGTGCGAGCCTACTTACGAAAATTCCGCTGGAATTTTCTATCTGGATTAGTTTGTTAAATTAGTTGCTAAACCACGCAACTAACCATACACAAGACCGTCGTAGTCAATTAGGTAAACAAGCCAAAAAATATAGAAACATTAACAGCGAATTATGAAGGCATATACAAAACATATATACGGAGGACCTGAAGTTCTCAGCTTAGAAGAAGTTGAAAAACCAACCTTGAATGAAGGCCTTTTACTTATTAAGATCAAAGCAAATTCTGTGAACCCTGCTGACTGGCATATTCTAAGAGGAAGGCCGTTATTCGCAAGACTCTCTTTCGGATTGTTTAAACCAAAAGACAAAAAACTTGGTGCTGACTTTGCTGGAATTGTGGAAGAAGTTGGACAAGGTGTTTCAAAGTTCAAAGTTGGTGATCAGGTATATGGAGAAACTCTAAAAGGAGGAGCTTTTGCAGAATATACGTGTGCGGCTGAAAGTGTTTGTGGGCTGATGCCAGAAGGGGCAACATATAGTGAAATGGCATGTGTACCCATCGCTGGATTAACAGCATTACAGGCATTATTAACTCATGGAAAATTGAAAAAAGGAGAATCGGTCCTGATTAATGGTTCATCAGGAGGAGTTGGTCATTTTTCAGTACAAATTGCAAAAGCATATGGGGCTCATGTCACAGCTGTTTGCTCAAGTAGAAATATTGAATTTGTAAAATCCATTGGTGCTGACAAGGTTATTGCATATGATCAGGAGAACATACACGATTACAATGGAGAATTTGATCTGGTTTTAGATACGAATGGCAACCTGAATTTTGCTGATTTTAAACGACTTGGAAAGCGGGGTGTTGTGGTTGGATTTACCACAATGGGACATATGATGTCTGTATTGATCAAAAAGGTATTTAGCAAGTACCCCCTTTCCCAATTCACTGCTGAAGCGAACAATGAAGATCTAACGATCCTTGCAAATCTTATTAAGGAAGGTAAGGTTAAACCACATATAGAAACAACATACTCTTATTCCAAAATTCCAGAGGCAATTGAATATATAGAATCAATGAGAACAAGGGGAAAGGTTGCTATATCATGGGAGTAGTGATCTAACAAGAAGAAAAACTAACTACAATCGATTAGACGGGTCCGCCCCTATTTAGGAACGGACTGCGCCTCTCAAATGCCAAAGCATTCACGAATTCCGAATTATTTAAGTAAAGTTCATGGGTACACCACCGTACGCACGGGTTTCGCTCGCCTGAACGGCACTCGCAGGTATACAGCGGCTCTATAACAAAACTTAAGGTTTGTAGTATTCCAACAGACCCACATGAGCTTTCCTCTTTAACCCTGCTTCTTATTCGCTGAAACTAAAACAATGTTGAAAAATGGTTATCAAAAAAAAGAGAATAAAACCTTCTTGAAACAAATCGGTTCTTTTTATGAAAAAAATTATATAATTTCAACAAAAGGATGCAGATGAACTTGATGAAATAATCCAACTTCAATAGGAAACAGCTTCACCCATAAAACTTATGCCGAACTAACTATGAGAAAAAAGCTCAACTTTACCATACTTGCCACCTTGTTTATTGCACAGGCGGGAATTACCCAATCTACAGGCACCTTCACTGTCTCGCGCGATGGCCAAACTTATAAAACTATCAGCTTTAAAAACACTTTGACAGGTACCACATTTACCTGGATGGCTCAAAACCTGAACTATAAAATGCAGGACAGCTACGCTTATGATGACAATGAGAACAATAGAAAAGTGCTAGGCTTACTTTACACCTGGGAAGCGGCCATAAATGCCTGCCCTAGGGATTGGCATTTGTCAACGGATAACGAATGGTCTATGCTGGTGACTCAATTTGGTGGAGCTGATAAGGCCGGCGAGGCCCTAAAAAGCGTCAACGGTTGGAACGAAGAAGGAAATGGCACTAATAGCAGCGGTTTTAACGCGCTTCCGGCAGGTATTCGCAGAAATAATGGTTATGACGTCCTGGGTTTTTTCGGTTTCTGGTGGTCGTCCACACCCACCGGTGAAGTGGGTAAAGCCTGGTCATGGGACATTAGTTATGGTGGTCCCGACATGTCTATTAAAACCAAAGTATTTCGTTTCGATGGCGATTTTCTTGGTGGACTCTCGGTTCGTTGCGTTCGGGATTGACTTTGTAAAGCAGGACTTTGAATTAACTGAGTTAAATAACGACAAAGATTTAATCACAAGAGTATCAATAAGGTTGAAGTGAAAAAAGTCCAGTTGCCACCAAGGGCTATAGGTAAAAGAGGTGTTTGTTCTTAAACCAAGGCTATATCCTAGTGCTACGTTCGCAATTGTGTATATTAGTGATAGAAAATAACCTAAAAAAAACTCACTAGGAAACGCACACGACTCGAAACTTTTAGCTTCGAATTAGAGCACTAGGCATAGCCGAAGCCCTTGAGTTTATAATAATATGGAAATGAACGATAAGATTAAAACGATTATTAATGGTGTAACTTCTATTTCTGATAAATCATTAGGAAAAATAAACAAGCTAGTTGAATATAGTAATTTCAAAAAGGGAGAATTAATTACTTCAGTTGGACGAATGAATAATCTGGAATATTTTATGATTGAAGGAATCTGCAAAAGTTTTCTAAACACGCCTGAAGGGGAAAGTGTTACGATTTCTTTTTTCATGTCCCAATCTATCATATCACCCAGTACAACGAGAAATAATCAGGGCAGGTCCGTTATTAATATACAGGCATTAACCGATGGAGTAATAGCAACTATTGATGCTGAAAAGTTCGAAAAATTAATGATTGAAGATTTGGAAATTCGTGATTTTGGAAATGCCGTATTGAGAAATGAGCTAATGGCTAAGGTCCAAAAGGAAATAGCTTTAGCATCACTGAGAGGAAAAGATCGATTACTCCTATTGAGAAAGAATTACCCAAATATCGAAAACTGGGTACCGCATGCCGACATAGCATCATATTTAGGTATCACATCCATTTCTTTGAGCCGGTTAAGAACACAATCTTAATCATTAACATTTGTTAATGGAATCACATATTAAATTGACAACCTTTGATCTCCAATAAAAACAAAAAATTATGTCGATTTTCACATCCTTACTTCAAAAGACCTCTTCAGTAAAGAACGTATGTATACTATTCCTTGCAAGCCATTTCATTTTACTATCCATGATGGTGTTTACTTTTCCGGTAATCAATAATCAAATTGGAACCAAAGCCTTTGACTTGCAAACTTTTGGCTATTCGGTACCTATAGCGGAAACAATTGTCAACAACTTAAATCCTCAAACTACCCAACTTTACCTATTTCCCCAATTAACGTTGTTAGATCTATTTTATCCATTTCTATTGGCCCTTTTCCTTAGCAGTCTTTTATTTCGTTTTGTTAATATTCACAGTAAATTGGGAACTTTAATGGTGATTATACCATTTTTAGCGATGATTTTTGATTACTCAGAGAACATATGTATCATTCTAATGATTTCAAAATCAATAGAGATCTCTAAATCGTTTGTACTTTTATCAAGTTCTTTTACTGTTTTAAAAAGTACACTAACTTCAATCGCCTGGTTAGCCCTATTGATCTACGCTATTAAATGGTTGATATTTATAATTAAAGAAAAGAATAATGAACAAACTCCAATAAAATCCAAACTGCATTAAAACGCAGTTTAACCAATCGCTATAATCCACTAAATTGAAGACTCAAAAAACAGGTAATGCCTTCCGTAATCTAAATCTAGCTAATCTCGTTGGAAAGCTATTGATACTGTTTTCTTTCGGAGAATTAATTGCTCAAACCTGGTCAGGAACTATTCAATACGACAAACCAACTATCGATTACCAGGTAAAATTGGTAGAAAGTGAGAACCAAACAAATGCGTTCTTTACAAGTATCGATATGAATGCCTATGAAATTCCATGTCAACAGACTATTTTAAAAAACGATACTTTGAAGTTTTATGTTGTCAGCGATTATTATACTTATGAGTATCAATTCGTCAAGCAAGACAAAAAATTTAAGGGAAACCTGAAAATCTATTCCAATGAAACGGAACAACTATTAAATTCTTTTGAAACAAAACTCAATAAAACAGAGCCAAGTCATCAAGATAAAATTGAAAAGGAAGATTTTACATTTGAATCAAATGGACTTAAGCTTAATGGCACTTTGTGGAAACCTATGGTATCCGTACAGAAGGGGCTACTTTTTGCTACCTCTTCACAGGGAAATGACCGAAACGGAACCAATGCAGAAGCTTATTATTTTGCCAGTTTAGGTTATACAGTTTTTAATTACGACAAACGAGGAACCGGAAAATCTAAAGGCGATTGGCAGACCGCAACAATCGAAGAGCTATGTTCTGATGACATGAATGCGATAAAATTTTTCTCAAAAATTTCATCCCTTCCATTATCAGATATTGGGATAAAAGGAAGTAGTCAGGGAGGCATTAAAATTCCATACATCCTATCAAAAATGCCTGAATTGGGTTTTGGAATTTCAATCAGCTGTCCCGATGGCACCCTTTTGGAAAGTGATTTAAACTATTGGAAAAATATAAACTACAACAATATTGGCAGAGATAATATTGTACAGGCTTTAAAAGTTCAAAAAGCTGGGTATGATTATCTCGCTAGAAATATTTCTTATGAAAAATTAGAGGCACTAAAAAATGAAAATAGTAGTGAGAATTGGCTAGAATACGTTTGGATACCTGAACGTGATATTCCAAAAGATTACAAACTAAACTTTAATGGACTTCCATATTTTGAGAAAATTACACAGCCGGTCTTAGTGATTCAAGGATTAGCTGATGAAGTGATTCCACTCGACAGCTACAAAACCATTGAAAAGGAAATTGCCAAGTCAAAATCAACAAATTATCGGATAGTCGCTTTAGAAAACACCACACATTCTATGACATATTTAAACGCCGAGTTTCCCTATTTTCAAATTCTATCATCTGACTATCTTCCTGCTGTAAGCGATTGGTTAAATGAAATTCAAAACAAATAAAACCTAAGTGCAAGAATATGAAACAATTATTTATAGTCTTAATTATTGGGTTATCCTTATCCTATTATGGTCAATCACTAGAAAAAAGGAATACCGCACAAAATGGTAATAATGGGATTTTAATTGAAAAATCAGCTATTGTATTGTAGCCCTACTCCTTTTGTGGCCTTTCCTATGTGTGATCGATCCGAAAATTGGAACGTCACCGGCACTACATCGTGATATTGCTCTTGATCCGACTATAATCCTTTACCAGATCGTTGCGACTGCGGGGGAACCGCAGCTGTTCCCGGTCCTCCCCGGGTATGTGGATGCCGTCCAAGCAACCTTCCTTGAGTTCCCTTCACACTAAACTACCTCGGGGCAGGCCCGCCATAACCGAACGGGCAGGCAAGTTTTAATCTCACTTAGTAGAAAATGGCGGGTTTAATAGAAAATTCCTAAATTAGTTTCCATATTGAACAAAATCATTAACCCGACAAAGAGCCGCATCCATAAATCCTGTCACTTGTCGCAGTGCGAGACCGTTATAGCCAATAAAAAAAAGATATGTCAATAACAAAAGAATCAGATTTAATTGGAATGAAAAAAATTAGTGAAGTTGTTGGAACTACACTAAAATTAATGAGAGAATACGCTAAAGTTGGAATGTCTACTAAAGAATTAGATGAATATGGAGCCGATATTTTAAAGAGTTATGGTGCTAGTTCGGCACCTTACGAAACTTATGGGTTCCCTGGTTATTCTTGTATAAGCGTAAATAATGAAGCGGCTCACGGAATACCATCGGAGAAAAAAATATTAAAAGAAGGCGATTTAATAAACATTGATGTCTCTGCCGAACTAAATGGTTTTTGGTCTGATAATGGAGGTTCTTTTGTGCTGGGAAAAGACATTTATAATCACCAACCTCTTGTTGATGCTTCTAAAAATATTTTACAAAAGGCAATAAGTAATATCAAAGGCGGGGTGAAAATTTCTGAAATCGGCTATTTAATAGAAACAGAAGCTAAAAAATCCGGCTTTAAAGTGATTAAAAATTTGGCGGGTCACGGAGTTGGTAGAAGTTTACACGAAGAACCTGAAAATATTTTAAATTACAGGGTCAGAAGTAACAGAGAAAGATTTAAGAAAAATACAACAATAGCAGTAGAAACTTTTATTTCAACAAAATCAACTGTTGCTGTAGAATTGAATGATGGTTGGACCTTAGTCGGAAACAAAGGTGGATATGTAACACAACACGAACATACCATACTAGTAACTGATAAATATCCAGTCATTTTAACAGCATCCAATGAAATTTGGAATTAAATAAGTGGTTACAAAGAAGGAAAACTAACTCAAATTAAATCTACGAATAAGAACTTACATCAATTGCCTCAGGGCAAGTCCTTGAGGCTTCGGAAGGAAACTTCCAATAACATTTCGACGCCCACCTGGACGTTATGGGCAGGCCCGCCGCAACGGATACGGGCAGGCAATCGTCGTAGTATTTGCCTGCGGTAGGCAGGTTAAAATCACACTTAGTGAGTAAAATAACATTCAAACCAAGCCTGAATTGAACTACAAAGAATCACATACTCTAATACTGGATAATATAGGGAGGTTTATTGATTTAACCGAATTAGAAAAGCAAAAATACATCTCCTTACTTACAGAGATAGAAGTTAAAAAGAAAGCATTTTTAATGCAAGCAGGTGAAATTACTAGATATGAGTATTTTATTACTAAAGGCTGCTTAAAAGTATATACTCTGGATGAAGAGGGTGCACCTCATATCTCTATGTTTGCGGTTGAGGATTATTGGACGGGAGACATGGCGAGTTTTATGGACAAAGAACCATCACGTTATTTTATTAAAGCCACCGAGGATTCAGAACTATTGGGCCTCTCTAGAGCTAATTATGATTTACTTTTTCAAGAAATACCAAAATTTGAAAGGTTTTACCGTATACTATATCAAAGGTCGCTAGTAAGTTACATAAGACGATCCAATCACGGCATTTCCTTAACCGCAGAGGAAAGATATATCGAGTTCAAAAAGAAATATCCAAAAATTGTCAATAGAATTACCCAAAAAGACTTAGCAGGCTACATTGGTATTACACCAGAATTTATGAGTAAAATTATTTCAAAAGTCAATAGAATGTAAAAGTCTTAAACTAGTTCATTTTTTTTCATGTGTTCCTGTCGGAATTTTGAAGCATGAAAAAAATAATAATCATTACATCGTTTTTAACAATAGGGTTTGCAAGCAACTTGCAGGCACAATTTACTCAGTTAGAACTGTTTTCTGGTTTTGATAAAACTGACTTCACATTATACTCCAGTTATACCATTAATAAGAGCCAGACCCTGAGCATTAATACACTGGCTTTCTTTCAAAAATTTAAAGATGAGGAAAACCAAGTCTTTGATGAGATCGGAGTACAGCCAACGCTATTCTGGAATATCAATAAGCATATTGCAATTGGTCCATCTTTATATTACAACAGTTTTGCTGGTTATTCGGAACGTTTGTCCGCAAAGTTCACACTAAAAAAATCACAGGTATTATTTGTACTTATTCCTACGGTGGCACATTCTGAGCAAAAGGATGCTGGCTATGCCGAAGCGTTTGCACAGTTTCAGTTAAACGCACCGATAAATGATAAAGTTTCTCTTTGGTTAAATGGCCAGTTTTTAACTGTCTGGGACGAGTTTAAGACCCATTCAAGAAGTTTTCAGCAATTGCGTGCAGGAGTATCAATCAACGGACACCAATTTGGTATTGGTGTAGACTTTGACCAGTACGGGCCAAACCCAATAAAAAAATCATCTTTCGGCCTTTATTACCGAAAAACTTTATAAACATTTTAAATCTTAAACATTATGAAAAATTCAGTAAAAAAAATTTTAACAACTCATCCAAATATTGGATTTAGCATTGCACGATCAACACTTGGTTTGGTAATATTTCCTCATGGGGCTCAAAAATTATTAGGTCTTTTTGGAGGCCATGGCTATTCCGCAACAATAGACTTCTTTACGACTCAAATGGGCTTACCCGGTATTATAGCATTTTCAATAATAATGATTGAGTTTTTTGGCTCAATTTCATTAATTCTAGGGTTTATCAGCAGGTTTTGGGCATTATCACTTGCAGGAATGTTCTTGGGTATTATTTATACAACACAATTAGAACATGGCTTTTTTATGAATTGGTTCGGAAATCAAGCAGGTGAAGGTTACGAATATTCTCTTTTAATTATCGGTCTAGCCTTAACCATAGTAGTTAATGGTGGTGGAAAATGGTCAATAGACAATCTAATCTCTAAAAAACAATAATCATGAAAAAAATAATAACAATAGCAGGGAGCAATAGTCAAAAATCCTTAAACAAAACTTTTTTAACCTATACCAATAGTTTATTAGAACACGTAGACATTATTTCAGTTGACCTGAACGATTATGTATTGCCTATTTATGGTGTTGATTTTGAAGCTGAAAATGGTATTCCGAGGGCGGTTAAAAGACTGGACGAGTTATTTGCTACTGCAGATGGATTTATAGTATCTCTAGCAGAACATAACGGGTCCTATGCAGCGGTATTCAAAAATACTATAGACTGGTTATCTCGGGTAAATATGAAAATATGGAGAGAAAAGCCTATGCTGTTAATGGCAACCTCACCAGGAGGTAGAGGTGGCACAAGTGTATTACAATCAGCTAAATCATATTTTCCTTTTATGGGAGCCAGCATCACAGATACTTTTTCATTGCCTTCTTTTTACGATAATTTTTCAGAATCAAAAATTACCAATCCAAAATTAGAAGATGTATTAATTAAAAAAGTTAATTCATTTAAAGAAGCAATTTAAAGTGATGCTAGTCTTACCTATTTTAATCATAAGCAGCTTTTTGGCTGTCCACAAGCTACCATAAATAATATGTATAAATAGAGTAAACTACCTCGGGGCAAGCCTGCCTAACCTACATAGGCAGGCCCGCGAAGCATTGAAAGAACCCTTATTTTAGATTTTGACGCCCGCCTGAACGTATCGGGCAGGCCCGCCTGAATGGAACTGGCAGGCAAGCGTCGGAGCATTTTAATCTCGATTATCGAGTAAATTTGACGTTAGTAAAAGAACCATATACAGGAATATTAAAGCCTTGGAACAATCCGGTGTCCCCGTACTCACAGAAGAAGGAAAGGGCTATACCTTAATGGATGGATATAAGGTTCCACTTGTAATGTTCTCCGAAAAACACGCAAATGCCTTAATACTAGCAGGACAATTAGTATTGAACAACAAGGATGCCTCATTTGCAAAAGATTATTAGAAAGTAATTGATAAATTAAATCAATTCTAAGATTTTCCGCCAAGGACAAGGCAAATTTACTTGCAAATAGAACTCAATATAACCAAGTCATAAATCAAGAAAGAAATAGTAGTAATTTGTTAGATTTGCAAAATGCACTAACCAATTACAGGCTCGTCAAGATACAAGATATTGATAGGGAAGAAACTGCTACAAATATATTGATAGGACCATTTGCACTAGTGAGTGGGGAAAATTGGTTCTTGATTGAATGGTGTCATTTGCGTAAAGAGTTTCGATTTTTTCAATTGGATAAATTCAAAAAATGAAAATTCTATTGGAAAATTCTAAACCTCACAAAAAGTCCTTACAGGAATTTTTTGATAAATATCAAAATTAACTTTTTACTCTTGACATAGGGTTGTCACTTGTCAAGTGTTTATTTGTATCCATTAATCATTAAAACAAACAAAATGGCAAACGTCATCAATACAAGATTTAATCCAATCAATTTTTCCAAGCCCGCGCTAATTTCAGTCAACGGTGTGGAACTTGAAGTCTTTGAAGCAGGTCAACACAATGTAGGAAAACCTATTGTACTCTGTCACGGCTTTCCAGAGCACGCGTATTCGTGGCGCCATCAGGTACCAGCTCTTGTAGAATCTGGTTACCATGTCATCATCCCGAATCAGAGATGTTACGGCAACTCATCCTGTCCGACCGAAGTAACCGATTATGACATTGAACACTTGACCGGAGATCTCGCAGCACTTCTGGATCACTACGGATACGAAGATGCTATATTTGTAGGCCATGATTGGGGTGCAAATGTTGTTTGGAGTCTAGCACAATTGCATCCGCAACGGGTGAAAAAACTGATAAACTTGGCTTTGCCTTATCAAGAGCGTGGAGAAAGACCATGGATCGAGTTCATGGAAGAAATATTTGGCGGAGATTTCTATTTTGTCCACTTCAATAGAAAACCAGGAGTGGCAGACGCCATATTGGATGAAAACACATCTCAGTTTATTCGCAATTTGTTCCGCAAGAATGTACCTCCTGCACCACCTGAGCCAGGTATGTTGATGATTAATCTTGCAAGAGCCAAAAAGCCACTCGGTGAACCTATAATGAGCGAAAGCGAACTGGCCGTTTTCGTCTCCTCCTTCGAAGCATCAGGATTCACAGGGAGTATAAATTGGTACAGAAATCTTGACCGCAATTGGCGCTTATTGGCGGACGTGAACCCTATCATTAAACAGCCAGCACTAATGATCTATGGAGAACGGGATATGATTCCTAAGTCTGAAAGATTACAGGAGTTTGTGCCTAATGTGGAAGTGATCAGTCTAGATTGCGGCCATTGGATACAGCAAGAAATGCCGGGAGAAACAAACCAAGCAATTCTAAAATGGTTGGAGCAACAGAATGCCTAAAAATGAATGTTCAATGATATTTTTTGAGGGCCGGTCAAAATCAAATAAAAAAGGAACGCTGCATTGGATTGTACTTGCTAAATGAGTTGAAACAAGAAAGATGAGAATTGCAGAAATAGCACAATTGGCTACCAAAGTAATAAGACCAAATATCTTTAGATGAAAAAATGGCTTACAACAATTTATATAGGCACGAGCAGTTTTAGCTCACACTCCTACCCATATTCTTTTCATTAAGCATATTACAATCCGAAAAGCAAGGGCAAAAAATCCGATACTGCTCTTATACCGGACCGATTGTGGACTAGCTAAAATATCGGCCCCATTTTATCTATCCATTGGAATTATTATAAAATAGAAAAGCAAAAGTCTCACACGACTTTTGCTTTTTCTTGTATTATATTTATCAATTACCACAGGGCAAGCCCGTCTGACAGGAACGGGCGGGTTGGCGTCAGAGCACCTGCCTGCGGCAGGCAGGTTTTAATCTCGATTATCGAGTGAAATTTAACTTAAATAAGAGGTCAACATCCAAATTAATTTTTCTTGACCTGAAATCAAATCGCTCATCAAAGAAGCAGAACCTTCATCATTATTTTCAGAAGCCAATTCCAAAATATCCCGTTCTTGAATTAATAATTCATTTAAATTGTCCAATATTAAACTAATACCAACATCTCCATCCGAGATATTTTTAATAGTTCGAATAGTTTTGTTTTCTGAATAATCCTCGAATGTATGAAATGGTTTTAATCCCAAAGATAAAATGCGTTCTGCAATATCATCAATTACATCATTGGTATCATTGTAAAGCTCCTCAAATTTTTCGTGCAAAAGGAAAAAATTTCGCCCTTTAACATTCCAATGTAACCCTCTTAAATTCATATAATAAATTTGAAAATCCGCTAAAAGGATGTTAAGTTTTTTAGTAGCATCTATTTTGTAATCTTGGTTCAATCCAACTCTTAATTCTAAAGTATCCATAATATTATTATTTAAATTTATTAGGTAAAATTAATGATCAAGACCCTAGTGAACAGCAACTTATGTTACACATACAATAGATTATTCTTATTCCAATATTGACAAGTTTCGATAATTGACCCAAGGTAGGTTTGTCATTATTTTAATTTCTAAACTCCCCAAATAAATCGGATATAAACTATGACAAACTACTGTAGGGATTTAGGCCATTCTAACATAACACAGCCTTTAATTTACAACCAGGCCAACGAAAAAGATTTACTAAATTAGTCCCATATAATAAATATAGTCCCCAATAACCAGATACAATTGTTACGGTGTTTTGACCAGAACGTGAGAACATAAAATTTAAAAGAAATGAACTCAAATTATTACAAGACTGAAGCATCTGTTGAAGAATATATCAAATTAGCCAAAGATGTTAATGGAGGACAATTAATTGAAAAATTAAATAATTACTTGCCATCAAATTCGTCGTTGCTCGAAATTGGTTCTGGACCTGGAACTGATTTCCGACTATTAAAGAGGAACTACAACGTTGTGGGGTCGGATTATTCAACAGAATTTTTGAATCGATTAAGAAGTAATAATATAAAGGATGATTTTTTTAATTTAGATGCAATAACAATAGAAACCGACAAGAAATTTGACGGAATATATTCAAATAAGGTTCTACAACATTTAACGGACGAAGATTTAAGTAAATCCATTCTTAGGCAAATTGATATCTTAAATTCAGGTGGGATAATTTGCCATTCGTTTTGGAAAGGCGAGGGAAGTGAAATATTTAAAGGGTTACTTGTTAATTACCAGACGGCTGAAAGTTTAAGAAATTTGTTTGAGGATTATTTTGAAATTTTGCTTCTTGAAGAATATAATGAATTTGAAGACGGAGACTCACTGCTTTTAATAGGAAAGAAAAAATAACGACACCTGAAGCGTGTGGATAAACCACAAGGGTTTAAGAGATTTTGGAATGGTTTCACCCCTTTAAATTAGGTAGCGGTCTGATAGGTTTAAAGCTCGCAATCCCAAACGAAAACACACGCTCAACGTTGTCATCTATTATGAATACTAAATAAATAATAAAATGAAAAATAGAATACTCTTTTCAATTTTACTTATGCCCATAATATTTTCTTGTAAGAACAAACAAGAAAACAAGCCCTTAGACCATGGTGTAAATATAGAAAACCATACGTTAGTCCATCAAAAGGAAAAGAAACATTGGACTTACGAAGGCGAGACAGGCCCGGAGCATTGGATCGAAATTGAAAAAGAATCCGAATGTGATGGAAAACGACAATCCCCTATCAATATTATTGATATAGATGTACAAGATGATAATTTATTAAAACCACTAGATACTCACTATTCAAGAAATGTAAAAATTCACGAAGTAACCAATAACGGGCATACAATTCAGTACAATTTTGAAAAAGGAGATTTTATCCTCTTGAATAATGAAAAGTACGAATTAAGACAAATTCACTTTCATGAAGCTTCAGAACATACAATAAATGGAATTCGATATCCATTGGAGATGCATTTAGTCCACATCAATAAAGATAATAAAATTGCTGTTTTGGCTGTACTGGCAAAAGAAGGTGTAAGTAGTGAACCCTTTACTTTTTTAGAAAAATATCTTCCTGTTAAAAACGGAGAGACAAAACTAATAAACAGTAAGTTTGATCTTAATCTAAGTTTACCTAAAAGCAAGGACTATTACACGTACAGCGGTTCTTTAACGACACCTCCTTGCACCCAAAACGTAGCTTGGTTTATTTATAAAACGCCCATAACAATATCTGTGGGTCAGGTGAAAGAATTACAAAAATTATTACCAATTAACAATTATAGAAATGAACAATCCATCAATGGAAGAATTGTAAAACAATATAGTAGCAGTTAGAACTAGCGTTACGATACGCGTGACAACAAATTTTAAAAATAATGAGGGTCGAGTTCAAAACCTAAAGTTAGTAGCTATTAAAAAAGTCTGCTAAATTTACATTTTGGCAAAGTACCAAACCGAAAGTAAACCACCTTGGGGCAGGCCCGCCTGAATGGAACGGGCAGGCCCGCCTGAATAGAACGGGCAGGCAGGTTTTAATCTTGATTATCGAGTAAATACGATTCAATCCCTACTATTCTTTTATAAAGCGTTGCCGTTGATTAGACAGACAATAATGAAAATAAGAGAGATTACAATTCTACTACTATTAATGTTGGCCTCAACTTTTGTTCTGGGTCAAACTAATCGTGATACTCTTTTAAACAAGACGGTCCTCTTCAAAATAACCGACGCAAATTCATCAAAAACATCATATTTATTTGGGACACATCACGCGTTTGGAAAGCTGTTTTTTGATTCTTTAACGGTAGCCAATAAGGCTTTATCCTCTTCTGACATTTTGATAAGAGAAAATTTGGATATTCCAGGACATACTGCTGAAGAAATAATTAACAACCGAAAAGAAGTGCTTAATTGGCATAGGTATTTAAACCAAAGAGATTTGACATTTTTAAAAAATTTGTTTTCCAAAAGTCCAACAGATTTTAACAAAATGTCCCCAGCAGAAATGTACGTTTTTTTAAACAGACATTTCAAACAGCAAGTCTGTTTAAACAAAAGCGCTGTTGACACTTCACTTTCCTTAGATGATTATATAAGTTTTAAAGCACATGAACAAAATATAGAATTATATGGTCTAGAAACTATCGAGTCACAAATAGAACTAATCAACAAGGACGTGGAAGGAATGCCTAGAAGAACCCATAAAAGAAGGCTCTCCAATATCATAGATAAAATTAGAAATGAAAACGCAAACGAATGTGGCGAAACGGATTGGTATTCCCAAATGGAAATTGACTTTAGACTCAATGAGCCGTGTACAAATACACTTGTCCTAACTGATAGAAACAATACGTGGATCAAGACAATTAGGGATTTACTCAAAAAGAAAAACTGTTTTATTGCTGTCGGGTTAAGCCATTTAATGTACCAATGTGGATTGATAAACCAATTACAAGGAATTGGTTATAGCGTAACACCAATCAACTTATTATAAATACCTGCCTTAAGGGTATAGAAAAAATAAGGGGTTCGGTGGTTTACAAAAGTTCAGCACTATTTACAATCACCCCCAGATTGAAGTTTTCGCGTTAGCGGAATATTGAGCTTCTAAGATTTTTCAACTTATAACAAAATATAACACTATGGCTCTGGGAAAACCCGAAAGTATATCCCTTTCAACCGCCCTACTTGCCATATACAAGTACAGTGGTGATAATTAAAAAATACCTTAGTAAGTAACATATGTAACAGAAACCTACTGCAATAATTCATAATTTCATTCTCGTAAATCTCATGAATAAATCAATTCGATATAATGAAATAACAACACTTACTGGTCTCGCACTGGTTATAGCGAATATGATCGGAACCGGGGCTTTTACAAGTTTAGGTTTCCAACTTGTAGATTTACAAAACCCCACTACCCTACTTTTACTGTGGATTTTGGGTGGCTTTATTGCACTATCAGGTGCTTTTAGCTATGCAGAAATAGGAACCCAAATTCAAAAATCTGGTGGAGAATACGCTTTTTTAAGTAGTTTGTTCCACCCTCTTGTTGGCTACTTATCTGGTTGGATTTCGATTACGGTAGGCTTTGCAGCACCAATAGCCTTATCTTCCATTGCTTTTGCTGCTTACTTTCCTTTTTTCAATCTCAACCCTCAATGGACGAGCATCTTGTTAATCGGTTTTATCACGGCAATACATACAAGAAGTCTTGCTTTTAGCTCAACATTTCAAAACGTAAGCACCATTTTAAAGGTGGCTCTTATTTTGGCCCTAATAATAATTGGTTTGTCCACTCAAGCTTCGTCCGAAGATGTTGCCACTTTAGGAGGTATTGGTTTTACAGAAATAATTTCGCCTGCATTCGCCATAGCACTTATTTACGTAAGTTATTCTTATTCTGGTTGGAATGCGGCAGCCTACATTATCGAAGAATTTAAAAACCCAAAAAAGTCCTTACCTATAGCTTTGATTGGTGGAACAATATTAGTAACGCTACTTTACACACTTTTACAATATGTTTTTTTAAAACATGTCCCTATAAATGAACTTAAGGGCCAATTGGATGTGGGAACCATTACCATGACTAAAATGCTTGGTGAAAACTATGCCAAATTATTTGGATTGGCCATTTCACTCTTGTTAGTGTCCAGTATAAGTGCCATGGTTTGGGTAGGTTCCAGGGTCACTTCAAGCATTGCAAATGACCATAAATTTTGGCAGTATTTTAAAACATCACAAAAGCACCTCCCTAAAAAAGCGCTATGGTTTCAATTTTTAATAAGTGCTTTATTGATTATAACGGGAACCTTTGAACAAATTCTAATCTATTGCGGAATTTTGCTGACCGTTTCGTCTGTGGTAACTGTTTTTGGAGTTTTTAAATTAAGAATTCAAAACCGCAGTCAAGCACAAAGTGGATATAAAAGTCCATTCTTCCCCATCTTCCAAATTGTATTTATTACTTTATCGCTTTGGATGATTGTATATGCCTTTATAAACAAACCTACCGAAACGCTGATAGGTCTGGGAAATATATTCTTAGGTCTTGTAACCTATTTATGGAGTAATAAATTAAAAAACAAACAATAAAAACAAATCAAAATGAAGAAAAGACATTTTTTAACATTCGTCTGTTCACTAGCAATTATGACTGCCTGTTCTCAGAATAAAAAGCAAAATTCCCATACCAATAGTCATGAAGAACAGGGTGAAAAACATCATGCCAAATCAGCTAATGAATATATGCACCAAACAGCTGTAGAAGACTTAATTGAGCGATTTGAATCACCTGAAAGAGATGCCTATCAACAACCCGAAAAAGTGTTGGACTATTTAGGTGGGGTTTCAGGAAAGAAAATAGTGGATATTGGTGCAGGCTCCGGATATTTTTCGATAAAACTGGCAAGTAAGGGCGCAGAAGTAATTGCCGCAGATGTTAGTGATGAATTTCAAAATGCCCTGAAAACAAGAATTGAAGAAAATAACCTTAAAAACATTGAGCTACGTAAAATTCCTTTTGACAGTCCAAACTTAGCCAATGAGGAAGTAGATATGGTGTTGATTGTAAACACCTACCATCATATAGAAAACAGAAGCGCCTACTTTTCAAAAGTTAAAAAAGGAACTAAAGAAACTGGTGAATTGGTACTTATTGATTTCTTTAAAACCGAAGTGCCGGTTGGCCCCCCTACCGATCATAAAGTTTCTATAGATCAGGTAATTGCAGAACTTAAAAAGGCAGGCTATACTAATTTTGAGGTAAATGTGGATTTGCTACCATATCAATACATCATAAAAGCCAACTAATACAATGAAAGCATTTTGGGACGAAAGATATAAACAAAAGGAATTTGCCTATGGTGTTACACCTAACAAATACCTAGAGAAGAAAATAGCGAACCTTAAGCCCGGAAAAATTTTATTTCCAGCTGAAGGAGAAGGTAGAAATGCTGTTTATGCTGCAAAATTAGGTTGGGATGTTTCTGCCTTTGACATTAGCGTTGAAGGAAAAAATAAAGCGTTGAAACTTGCCAATGAAAATAATGTTTCTATCGATTATCGGGTTGGACAATTACCCGAATTGGATTTCGAAAATATTTACTTTGACACTATAGCCCTTATTTATGCCCATTTTCCACCAAACCTAAAATCGGAATATCACGGTATTCTAGATAAGAAATTAAAGAAAGGTGGATTTTTAATATTTGAGGCATTTGGAAAAAATCTCTTGGGATATATAGGGAAAAAACCTTAAGATAAGGGAATGCTGCCAAAGCCCTTTACATTCTTTTTGTAAAGGGTATTTTTTTTTAGAATTCCCCATAAATATATGGAGGCACATAGCCAGTGGGTAATAACGGATATAAAAAACTGGCGGTAAACACTTAATTCACAGGCTTTTTTATATATTTAGGGTCAGTACCATACTGAAAAACTTACGCCTATTTACACACAACTTTCCTTATACAACCACACTAGCAGCAAGAAGCACAAATGAAGATTGCATACATACTATTTGACGAAATAACTCTTTTGGATTTTATTGGATTTTATGACCCTTTAAAAAACATGAAAACCAAAGGGTTTATTGAAAATCTGACTTGGGATCTATGCGCTACTAAAAAAACGATAAAAGATAGCTTTGGATTAGAAATCATAATCGATAAAATTAAACCCGATTTATCAAATTACGATATGATAGTAGTTCCTGGTGGATATGGTACAAGAAAGCTTCAATATGACACAAATTTTATTGATTGGTTGAAAACTGGAGAAAAAGTAAACTATATTGTTTCAATCTGTACAGGTAGCTTACTAATAGGTGCTGCTGGATTTTTGAAAAATAAAACCGCTACAACAAACTTTAATGAATATGGATCATTGGAAAAGTATTGTAAAAAAATTGCCCGAACCAGAATTGTTGACGACCATAATACTATAACAGCAGGAGCTGTTGCCTCTTCAATAGATTTAGGCTTATATATATGTGAGAAGTTAATCGGTAAAGAAAAAAAAGAAGAAATACGAATAGGAATGGATTATCATCCTAAAGAATTTGAAATACTTACTGTAGCAAAAAATGGCTGTAGAAAATAGGGCATTCGGTGGATCACGATAGTTTATCGCCTTCTGTTCCCCTACTTGCCTAATCATAAACCCAGTGTCCAATAACTGAACTATTAAAAAGTTGAAAAATGAAAGCTGCAATACGCAGGAATTATTGTTTTCCAAATCAAATAAAAATTGAAAATATTGATAAACCAATTCCCAATGAAGGTGAAATATTAATTAAGGTTTGTGTCACTACAGTCAACAGGACAGATTGTGCCAATCTAACAGCCAAACCATTCATAATGAGGTTTGTCCTGGGATTGTTTAGGCCAAGAAAAACAATATTGGGGACAGATTTTGCAGGTGAGGTTGTATCGGAAAGTGAAAAATATAAAATAGGTGAGAAAGTATTTGGCTTTACTGATACAGGTTCAGAATCGCAAGCAGAATATATGATAGTAAAAGAGGATGAACTATTTCCTATCCCTGAAAAAATAGATTATAAACAAGCGGCCTCCAGTCTGGAAGGAGCTCATTATGCCTATACTTTCATTCATAAAGTAGATATGAAGGACGGTCAAAAAATATTGATAAATGGGGCAACTGGCGGAATTGGTTCTGCTCTTCTACAATTTGTAAGACAATACAATGTCCAAATTACAGCTACGTGCAATACAAAAAATATCGAGCTAATAAGATCATTAGGTGCCGATAAAATTATTGATTATACCAAAGATGATTTTACAAATGACAAAGTTAAGTATGATTTTATATTTGATGCGGTTGGTAAAAGTACTTTTGGAAAATGTAAACCATTATTAAAAGAAAAGGGAATTTATATATCTTCCGAACTTGGACCTTATTCTCAAAATATTCTTTTTGCCATTACCTCCATTTTTGCCAATCAAAAGGTTATTTTTCCAATACCCTATGACAAGAAGAAAACGATTCCCTTTATCAGGAATCTGTTGAAAGAAGGTAAGTTCAAACCAGTGATCGATAGAGAATATGAAATAGAGGATATCTCCAAAGCGTATGAATATGTCATGAAAGGACAAAAAACGGGAAACGTAGTAATTAATATTTATAAAACGAGAGCATAACCATGGCCATAAGCAAACTACTTCAGGGCAAGCCTGCCTGACCGGCAAAGGCAGACATGCAAGGCATTGAAAGGAACCTTATTTTAGACTTCGAAGCCCGCCTGAAAAGAACGGGCAAGTAAGTGTCGAAGCACCTGCCTTGGGTAGGAAGGTTAAAATCTCGATCATCGAGTAAATGTGCGTCCTCTTACTTCTGACAATCCTTGTCTGCAGATAGTTAGGCTACCTCGCCCAGAAGTGTGCAGGACGGATTTTCAGTTTTGGATTTATTTGTCAACCCACCCGATCGTACCCTTACTTACGGACAGGATTGGATGCGTAAACATGCCATTAACTATAGTGCCAAGCCGTTCCTTCCAATTATCCAAAAAGCTCCGGTAATAATTTTTTATAATCCTTTTGACCTTGAGAAGTTAAAAATGGGTACAACATACTTAAAAGTATATTTACTTGATTATCGATCTGGTTTGGGTTAAATTTATTTGAATATAGTCCGGAGGAATATAACCACGTATTCCCATAATTTATCATTCTCTCGGCCAAAAATTCATACTCGGATTCAAAAGATGATGCTCTTATTAAGTTTTGTTTTTTCATTTTTTCAAACAAAAGAAAACAACCGGCCATCCTATTTTTATAAACCTCTTGAAAATGTTTTTTTACTTTGTCACTTACCGTCAAAAGATGGTATAAATCTGTCCAGAAAAATTTATAATCGATCATTCTTTTCATGCTTTGTTCAATATCCCTTCTAATCTGGGCAATGGATACTTCGGTATTGTTTAAGTTTTCAATTCTTTCATCAAATTCTGAAACCATCTCAAAATACAAGGCTTCAAAAATATCCTCACGCTTTTGGAAATGATAGTTTAAGTTTCCCGAACTCATATCGAGTTCTAATGCAATCATTCTTATTGTAACTTGGTGATAACCATTTTCATTAAATAAGACTTTGGCCGTTTCTAAAATCAATTTCTTTTTTTTACTCATTAGTAAACTTGTCCTAATTAAAAATTATTAGTAAACTTGTCCTAAAAATACAAAATGTCATCACTATTCAAATCAGAAATTGGGAAAAAAGAAATATTGGCGCTCTATGAGCAAAAATTAAACGATCTCGCAATACAATATGAAAATAAACGAATTGATACTATTTATGGGAAAACCAATATTATTGTAGTTGGAGACTCGACCAAACCGCCAATACTGTTAATTCACGGATCCAACGGCTGTGCTCCCATTGCTTTGGAAACCTACCCAACCCTTTACACGAAATTTCAAGTATTTGCCATTGATGTTCTAGCACAACCTAATAAAAGTGCTGAAACTAGATTAAGCATGAAAGATAACAGCTATGGTTTATGGATAAACGACCTAATAGATAAGCTGGAATTAAAAAATGTAACTATGGCCGGATTCTCCTTCGGTGGATTAATAATTCTCAAAACTTTGATTGATAATGAAACTAATATCAAAGAAGTATACTTATCTGCCCCGGCATTCATAGTTAATGGAAACCCTCTGGCTGCATTATTCAAGATATTTATTCCTATGAAGCGGTATATGAAAACCCAAAATAATAAATACCTCCAAAAATTTTTAAACACACTTTTTACAGAAAAAGATGAATTTGCCCATAAATACTTGTCCAAAGTTTTTTTAAATTTTAAAATGGATTTTACTCCTGTTCCTGTGATAAAACGTGGGGAAGCAAAATTAATAAATACCCCAATTACCATAATTGGTGCAAAAAATGACATCATGTTTCCAGGGGTAAAAATGCTTAAACGCGCACATAAAATTTTTCCTTCCTTGAAAAACACTGTTCTATTCGAAAACTCCAAACACGTTCAAAATAAAAATGATAATAGGAAAATAGAAAAATTGATATTGAAAGAATAATGCCAGATAATTTTCAGTACAATCTAAAACTTAAGAAGTTTGCCAAACCGTGCAGAAAAAGTTTATCTGTATTTAAAAGAGATTTTAACAGCTACTTTAATACAACACCCTATAAATGGGTAAAGACTAAACGTCTGGAAGCTGCTAATAAACTATTGGTTGAACGTAATTTAAAAGTAAACTACCTCGGGGCAAGTGTTGGAGCACTCAAATCTCGAATATCAAGTAGACCAAGTATGCTATGAGAGTGGATTTACAATTAACTCTCATTTCATTAAATCGTTTAAAGAAAAAACTGAACTACCTCCAAATCAATTCAAGTCCATAATTAAACGCGATTAATATTTCTGCAAGGGATATGGACCTTAGAACACATTTTTTGGATTTTTAAGCAAGTTAAGAACCTTTTTTTTGGTTGAATTTTGTGACATAACAAAAACTAAGAGAAATGAAAAAGGTAGTCATCTTAATTTACGGCGCATTAGCATACATTATTTTTCTTGTAGCATTTCTTTACGCGATTGGATTTGTAGGGAATATTTATGTCCCAAAAACAATAGATTCAGGGATAGAACCTTCATTAATCAATGCCTTATCAACCAATGCTATTTTGTTAAGTGTATTTGCCTTGCAACATAGCATCATGGCTCGCCCTGCATTTAAAAAATGGTTTACCTCTATTTTTAGTCACGCCATGGAGAGAAGCACTTACATTTTGCTATCAAGTTTAGCGTTAATTCTAATTTACTGGCAGTGGCAACCAATTAATACTATTGTATGGGAAACACAAAACACTTTTCTTTCCAGTGCCTTAATAGGAATATTTTATATGGGATGGCTCATTGTACTGCTGTCAACATTTATGATCAATCATTTTGAGCTTTTTGGACTAGCACAGATTTTTGATAATCTAAAGAACAAACAAACGCCCAACCCAAAATTTCAAACCAATTATTTTTATAAAATTGTAAGGCATCCTATTATGCTAGGTTTTCTAATAGCCTTTTGGGTAACACCGACCATGACAGTCGGACATTTATTTTTCGCTCTTGTAACCACTGTCTACATTCTTATAGCTGTTAAATATTTGGAAGAAAAAGACCTTAAAAAGTTCATTGGAGAAAAATATGAAACTTATCAAAAGGAGGTTCCTATGATAATTCCGTATACAAAAAGAAAATAATTGTAAGCTTTCCCCAAATAGCACTGCTTAGTTTTCTAAAACTTCATTAAAGCAGGCCTCTGTAAATTACCTTGGGGCCGGCCCGCCTGAATGGAACGGGCAGGCCCGCCTGAATGGAACGGGCAGGCAAGCGCAGGAGCACCTGCCTACGACAGGTAGGTTTTAATCTGGATTATCGAGTAAATTAGGCCCTATAAAAGCCGATGTTCTGGTTATGGATTATTGGACAGATTTGTAATACTGCAACAGGGCCTTGAGGGCTATATATGCAAACTTCATCACACATTAAAAATTCATTGGAGCTTATTCCGATCCCAAAACCCTTTCAAGCTGTTTCTCGCTCAATCCGAACTTAAAATTGATTTCCGGGTCGTTGAAAATGTCACTTTCCTTCATTTCGGGGTCATCGAGGTCGAGACTTAGGTCACAATCGAAGCGCGCCAGTATGCTATAGCTCTGACTGTTACCCCCAACTTTTAACACATCCCTGAAGTGGCATAAACCCCAAGTGATACCACGCCCATTCCCGCTATCCGTAAAGGCGTCCGGCACATGGGCACCGGGAGCAATTGGCAATAATGAGGTGATGGCTGCAATTTCGAAGTTGACACCGTCGGGTGCATATTGAATTGTATTGTGTTCAAGTCCGTGTCGACTTACAAGTGCCGCCAAACCCTCCTTGAACGGGAAGAGGGCCGTTTCGTGTCCCGAATTGATTACCGGATTAAGCGGATGTTTTTTAAAAGGTCCAAAAGGATCTTCTCCAATAGCAAGGCCCTGTGCCCTTACTCTTGGATTACCCCCCATTTCTCCCTTGTAATATAAATAGATTTTATCCTTATAAACCAACGGATAGGGATCATGGATTATAAATTGATCCCAGGTTCCTTCCGGGCCATTTTCCACGACTACCTTATTGGAAGGCGTCCAAGGTCCATCGGGAGAATCGGAAACCGAGGCAGCCACAGGACAATCATCCCCTTTCCCCTGGCTACCCGGCATTTCTGTATAGGCCTGGTAGTACAGGTAATATTTCCCTTTATACACTAAAATGTCCGGAGTGGAAACAGACCTCCACCCAGGATATGGTTTTTCCAACCTTGGTACAGCCACTCCCTGTTCTTCCCAAGTAATCCCATCTTTACTGGTGGCATACCATATCTCTGCCAGATCCCAGTCCCTAGAAGGAATGGTATCATTTCCTGCCTCGGCATTCGGTGGCGTCGGGGTATTCCTGTGCGTATACCACACATAATACTTACCATTGGTTTTAATGACTTTGGAGGCGTCCCTTCTGGAAATCCTACCGTCTTTTTTTCCATAATCAAGGCCCTTCAAAGGTGTGTATTTGAATGTGGAAAAGAGTTCATTGCTTTGACATTCCAAGCCTGTATAACTGCCGTCGTATATACGATTGAAGGCGGCACTCATTGGGGTATTGGGTTTTTCCCTTGGCACATTTCCATACGGAAAACCTTCGGGGTATTCGTCTTTTGGCTGTGAAGTGGATTCCTTTTTGGTCGTTTCACATGAAAGCACGAGTAGAATTAGTACAGCTATAAAAAGATGGTTTTTCATGTATTGGTCGGTTTAATGGACAGGTTTGACAATGGCAAAAATGTAATTTCTGGATAATTATGGTTAATTTCATACAAGTTAGGTATTATTGATGTTAAATACCATAATCCAAATTATTTCTCTTAAAAGTCTGCCAATTCCTTTAGCTAAATAGCCGTATTGGTTCTGTTTTGTCCCTTTACTTTGATTATGGCCTAAAAATGGGTGTTGTTTTTCAAGTAGACCTCCGTAAACTACCTCGCGACAAGCCTGTCTGCAAACAAAGGTAGGCCCGCCTGAATGCTGAATGGAACGGGCAGGCCCGCCTAAACGGCACGGGCAGGCCCGCCTAAACGGCACGGGCAGGCAAGCGTCAGAGCACCCGCCGACGGTAGGCAGGTTAAAATCTCGATAACCGAGTAAATTTTTACGCGCCAGCTGGGTTGGAGAAAAGTTTAACCTGTATTGCGTTTACCTCAGAAAACAAAAGAATTCTGGGCTTAATATATGAACCGAGAGCTGAGGACAACATCATCTTGGTTTGCAGTAATAATATAGCTAGCACCGCTATTTTAAATGCATGTGCAAATGGTGAGGAAGATCAACTAAAAGGGGTTTGGCGTTTCAAATAATGACGAATGTTTTATCCGTTTTTGGAAGGGTTTTGGCGCAAAGCATAGATTTAAACTTAGTTGCATTGTACCAAATTATAACTCGATGTTGAATGGTTTAAAATATGGAAAGTCGTTGCAGTAGTGCCAAATTATCTTCCCTAGCAAAATTTGTACAGCGCAATCCGCTAATGTTCATACAATTCAGCAACTGTGTTTGATTAAACAAAAACCAAAAAATATACAAGATTCGAAATTGCGTTTAAGAAGTTAAGGTAGATATATACCGACCTTTGTCCTATTCTTTTAAAACAAAAAATTAGGAAAGATGAATACAAACAAATTTGGCACACAAGGGTGGACACCCGATAGAATAAAAGACTTAAGCGGTAAAACATTCGTAATAACCGGCACTACCAGCGGCACTGGTTTTGAAGCAGCAAAAATATTATTGTCAAAGGGGGCAAAAGTGGTGATGTTGAACCGAAACCTGAAAAAATCTCAAGACACCATTGCTACATTGAAACATGAGCTTGGTAATGCTATTGATGTAACGAATATACAAATGGACTTGGCAGTACTAGCTTCTGTAAGAAAAGCTGCAGAAGAAGTTCTTAAAACGGTACCTCAAATCGATGCATTGATGTGTAACGCTGCCATTGCCCAAGTACCTAAACAAAACTTTACTGTAGATGGTTTTGAAAGTCAATTGGGGGTAAACCATTATGGTAATTTTTTACTACAGGCTATACTTTACCCACGAATTGAAGCATCTAAAGGACGTATTGTGGTTGTAGGAAGTATGGGGTATAATTTAGGTATTAAAACCATACAGTTCGATGATATGAACTGGGATAAAAACTATAGTCCCAATAGTGTTTATAGCCAGAGTAAGTTGGCGCAGATTATGTGTGTATACGAATTGCAGGATAGGCTGAAAAAAACAGGTAAAACAACAGTAAAAGCGTACGCCTGTCACCCAGGGGCTTCATCTACTTCTCTAATTAAAACCAGTGGTAGCTTATTAACAAGATTCATTTGGCAAATAATGAAGTTGACACCAATGGTACAATCGGCTGAAAAGGGTTCATATCCAGAATTGATGTGTGCCACAGAACCAGACTTGGATCAAGAAGGTTTTTATGGCCCAACAGGAAAAAATTATTGGACTGGACCTGTTGGTGAATGTAAGTTAGAGCCACACGCAAAAGATAAACCTGTAGCAGAGAAGTTGTGGAAAGTATCAGAAAAGGCGACTGGTTTGGAGTGGAATCTATAAATTAGGGAATCAGAAAAACATAAAGTCATGGATATTTTAAAAGCAGCCACAGATTGGGCAAAGGCAGAACTGGTTTCCACCCCATTTTTTGTACTGGCAGGCCTGGTATTTTTAGTCATTAGCCTCGGTTTTTGGCAAGTAGGGAAAACCGAGTTGGCCAAAGCCTACATTATTCCCACCCTGGTGGCGGGAACCCTGTTGGTAATCATTGGTCTTGGGCTATTCTTTAACAACAAATCTAGGATAACACAGTTTGAAATAGCATACCACAAAAACATAGTGTCTTTTGTAGATTCAGAACTAGAACGTGCCGAAGCCACTTTAAAGGAATACAAAAATGTGGTTTTCACGGGTATTCCCATTATTATTGTCATCTGTGCCGTGGTGCTCTTCTTGGTGAACGTACCTATTTGGCGCGCCAGCATGATTACTACCATTGCCATGTTATCGGTTATTTTACTGATAGATGGTTTGGCACACGCGCGGATCAACGAATACAATCAGCAATTAGTACAGGCAAAACAAGAGTTAAAAAAATAAAATGAAACATTTCAATACATTATCGGCCTATTTGGAATATTTGGAACTTCCACGTCCGGAACACCCCATGTTCAGTGTATTTACCGCTATGGGTGATGGTTTTTTGCCGTGCCCTAAAGAGAGCTCACCACCCATTACCAACGATTGCTACACCATTAGCTTTAAGAAAATTATCAAGGGCGACTTAACTTACGGGCGAACCCAGTATGATTTTACCAATGGCGCGCTGTTTTTCATAGCTCCAAGGCAAGTACTGCAATGGGATAGCAGCGTAGTTTTTGAGCAAAAGGGCTTTTCTATCAACTTTCATGAAGATTTTCTGAAAGGGACTGAATTAGCGCAACAAGTTAAGAAATATGGGTTCTTTTCCTACTCGGCCAATGAGGCCTTGCACCTTTCTCCTAAAGAAGAAAAGCAGCTGGAGTCCATTGTACAGAATATCGAAATAGAATACCATAACAACCAAGATGAGTTTAGTAAAGATATCATCATCTCTCAATTAAGCACCCTATTAAAATATGCCAATCGATTTTATGAAAGACAATTTTTAAATCGAAAAGAATTATCCAATGATTTGTTAGAGCAATTTAACCAACACTTGAAAAAATATTTTGAATCGGGACAACTACAGGAAAAAGGTATTCCAAGTATTGAAGAAATAGCAAATAAGTTGACCGTTTCTCAACGCTACCTGAGCGACACTCTTAAACAAGAAACAGGTAAAACCACAACCGAACACTTGCAATTATACTTGATTGACGAAGCCAAGAATATTCTATTGAAACCTAATAAAAGTATTTCTGAAGTAGCTTATGAACTAGGATTTGAATATCCTCAATATTTTTCAAGATTATTTAAAAAAAGAGAAGGTCTAAGCCCATCGGAATATAGAGAAAAGTATAAAATGAATTAAAATAAAATGCCGAACAATTAGGTGTTCAGTTATTTACAGGTATATTTCCCGTTCGGAAGTCTAGGAATTCAATAATATCCAATGTATGGCGAAAGTTTTTCATTGGAAGAATCCCCAATTCATCTTACCCTTGACCGATGGCAATACGCCGAAAACTGAAAGAATATTTTAATATCATTTTCATATATCGAGATTTATCAATATGATTGTTGGATGAAAATAAAATTAGCAACAGAAATAGGGAAATGTTTGTCTAACCAAACCAGATTACAGATAATGGAATGGTTAAAAGAACCCGCAATGAATTTTCCACCTCACGAAACTCTAAAACATTTTAATGATGGTGTTTGCGTAACCTATATCCAAGAGAAAGCAGGACTATCCCAATCAACCATTTCAACCTATTTGACCAATATGGAAAAGTGTGGTTTATTAATTTCCACACGTCACGGAAAATGGTCTTACCTAAAGAGAAATGAACAAGTGATTGAGGAATATTGTCAATTCCTAAAGCAGTAAATTTTATTTACTTTATTAAATCTACAATTAGCGAAATGTAAATATGAAAAACTTACAATTTGAACTCATTGAACCCTTGGAGCACAGAGAAAAAGTACTCGGCTTAATAGAACAGTTAAACCCAAAAATGGACTTAAATACTATTGAAGAACGATTAATAAATATGACCCAAGTTCCAAATTATATATGCTTTGCACTTTTTGAAAATAGCAATTTAATTGGTATTTCCAGTGGTTGGACCACAATAAGAATCTATTGTGGAAAACAACTGGAATTGGATAATGTGATTATTGACTCTAAAATTCAATCAAAAGGGTTTGGTAAATACTTTATCAATGAGATAAAAAAGTGGTCATTAGCTAATGATTACCAATCTATTGGCCTAAATACCTATGTGGAGAATGCACGTTCCCACAAATTCTATTTCAACCAGAACTTTAAAATCCTAGGATTTCATTTTGAACATAACCTAAATCAAGAATAAATGAAAATATTAATAATTGGAGGAAAGGGAACAATTGGAAGATCTGTCGTTTCCCATTTTAAAGAAAACCATGAAGTCCTAATCGCAGGAAGAACAAGCGGAGATGTTACGGTTGATATTTCCGATAGTACATCAATCAGCTCCATGTTTGAACAAGTTGGAAACTTCGACGCTATAATTTGCATTGCAGGAGAAGCTAAATGGGCGGACTTTAGTGAACTTACCGAAGAAGATTATTATTTTGGAATAAGAAGCAAACTAATGGGGCAGGTTAATCTCTTGCGCATTGGTCGGCATTACTTAAATAAACACGGCTCAATTACCTTGTCAACGGGAATTTTAGCCGACCACCCAGTTATTAAAACAGCAAGTGCTTCCATGGTCAATGGAGGAATTCACAGCTTTGTAAAGGCCGTTGCTCTCGAAATTGAAAATGGAATAAGAGTAAATGTTGTATCTTCAGGAATGGTAGAAGATGCATACAAAAAGTACAAAGATTATTTCCCAGGACACAACCCAATTCCAATGAAAAAAGTAATTAACGGATATGTGAGAAGTGTAAATGGAAAAGGAAACGGAGAAATAATTAGAATATATGATTAAATAGCCCGTTACCAACAATGTGAATAAATAATAGCAGGTTAAGTCATAAACGTAAGAATAAACATAAAAAAGGGTTAGCGCTAAAATAAAAAGTTAGTTAGAAGAAATCCGCTACTGCAGCTTATCAATCAAAATCCTTAACGCTAGTCAAAATTAAGAAATGAAGAATACTACTGAGAAAATTAAAATTGGATTCTGGGAGTCAAAAGGGAAGAATCCATTTTGGTTAAATGTTGTCGGAGATGATATTTATTGGTTAGGAATGAATCAAAAAACGGAAGAATTTAAATTGGGAGAAAATTGGTGCCATGTTGGATTTGGTAAATTAAAGAATAATATTATTGAATTAACATGGTCCGATATTCCTGTTGGTAAAGACTGTTTATATGGAAAAATAAAAATTGAAATAATTGACAAAACCCATCTAATAGTAATTGAAGATTCAGGTAATTTTGGAAAATCCGAATGGAAATGGGTAGATTCAATTAAAAATTTCTCAAAAATATAAATGAAAAAACGGCCCACAAAAAGGTATAAAATTAATGGACAGTATAACCCTACTTGGGATAATCCTGCCGCGCTTATGGGCATGGCCGCATAGGTTTATAGGTTTCCAGTGACCAACATTTTGATGAAGATGAGTTATTATTTGTACAACAGGACAGAGTTGAGATCATTTTTTTGGAAAAAAGCGCAAGTTGGAGAATCGGGAGGCTTAATTTATGTACCAAAAGGAACCTAGCGTGGATTACTTAATAAAAGGGAAGAAAATGTCATGATGTTTTTTGCCCACTCCCCTACGGGGTATGAAGGTTACTTTAGGAAATGTGGAACCCCCAATATTAATATAGACCTTGGCTTTTCAGGTGAAGATTGGGTCAAGACCAATAAAAAATATGGATTAATATACCGAAATTAACAAGCAATAAAATGAGCAAGTGAACCAAGCTCCTAGAGAGGGCTATGCCAAAGTCAGACTTAAATCAAGTCTATCAACAGTTGCCGTCCACTCATTTTAGTGGGGCTTTAGAAGACAACCAAGCAAACCATAGACATGAAAATAAAATTTAGGAAAAAAAGATTAATTGCGCATTTATTGCTCGGAATGGTTTGGATTGGACTCGGAATTTTAAGCGTTGTGGTCAATGATGAAATTCGATGGACAGACTACGGGTATTTGGTGGTAGGTATTTTATACGTTGGTCATTATTTACACGATTTGACCTATCAATATCTGACTATAGAAAACGGGACGATCCGAAAAAATGCACTTTACGGATTCGGAAAAAAAATAAGTCTGAATGATATAAATTGGATTAAAAAGTTTGCAGGTGATTACACACTTAAAACGGAACAAAGTGAATTGAAAATCAATACAAAACTGATTGACATTGATTCCCTTATTGAATTGCATAGGATATTGGCAGAATTGAATTTGCCACCTGAAAACACGCCATTTTCAAAAAAGGTTTATAGTTAATTTTCTGATTACAGACTCACAAAAATCCTCCCTGCTTAAAACCGTAGCAGAACTGTGTTTTTACCCTCTGGGCTAGACGGCAACTAAAATGAAGTGGTCTAAAAAACGCTATATAAGGTGGTTTGGAGAACCCCTTTACCCTCCTCCAAAGCAACGGACAATAATTGTTTGTCTTCCATTACCTTAAAATTGAATGGTGGGGCCAATAGGTTTATACCACTCCGTTTTTTTAACCTAATTCCCTGTCCCGAAATAATATCTATATTGGGTACAAAATCGCCATTAGGCAAATGTTCGGTTAAAACAACATACTTAAAATGGGCCAACTTACCCACTATACTTTGCACCTCCAAATTTGATAAATGTTGTAGCACTTGTCGCAATAAAGCACAATCCCCTGGAGGCACATCATCTACGGCGATATCCAAACAATGGAATTCCAAATTTTCCTCTTTGTACTTTTCCTTATTGCGTGCTATTAGGTCTGCTACTATATCTACCCCAACATAGTTCTTAGTGTGACGCACCAATTCCTTACCCACATTAAAATCCCCACATCCCAAGTCACATACCACAAGAGGGCTTTTGAATGAGCTTAAAAAAGACCTTACAACCGCAATATATGGGTCTACTATTTCAGGCTTGTGCGAACCCACACCCGAATAAAAATCGGTGGCCTTACCTCCCCAAAGATTCATCCTATAGACCTGTTCCATAGCTTCCTTTGTAGGCCATGGCTTCTTGTTTTTTTTAAGTCCATTTTCATTCTTCATCATATCCACTCCAATTAAGTATATACATTATATATGGATACTTCGGACCAAATTGCGCCAGGCTTTTCGGTTTCATTGCGCCAGTGATTTCGGTTCAAACTGCGCCACTTCCCTGAGGGATTTCGGTTC
>NZ_JALKBD010000041.1 GCF_023015905.1 Arenibacter sp. F20364
AGTGAGGGCAAATCCATCGACTGGTGGGAAGAACTTACAGAAAGTGATAGGGTTAATATTCTAAGTGGTATCAGAGATTATCAACAAGGTGAAACTATGAAATCCAATGAATTCTGGAACGGTTTGACCAATGGATAGACCTTACAGGGTAGAATGGACAAAAAGGTCCTTATTAAACGCTATTGCCATTAAAAATTACCTGATTCAAAAGTTCACTGTAAAGGAGGTCGTTAAATTTGAAAGGTTGCTATGGCAATTTGAATTAACGGTATCCAATTTCCCTACATTATATCCTGAATCAAAAAGTCAAAAACTTTTAAGGCGAGCGGTCATTCACAAAAACACAACTGTTTATTACATTTTCAACAAAGACAAAGTGACGGTTGTAGCTATGAAGGATAATAGGAAAGAGAAGGCCGATAGATAACCCCGGTTAAAGTTAAGTCACTAGTGTCATGATTTTTAATAGCTTAATAGTTAGGGTAGTTCTTAATTCCTTTTCCTGGTTCTGTAAAAAGAACAATTTTTGGGATTATAATATAATTTTAGAAGCTTGTTGAACTAAAAAAAGTAATAAACCGTTCCACAACCGAAGAGCCAAGTTTTAATTTCGAACATATTTGATTTTTAACCAGTGCTTATAAATGGCGTTCAAAATCCTGTCTCTGACCCAATATGCGGACAACAAAAATGCCCTTTTCAGTTGGTTCGTAAAAAATTGTATGGGCTTTGTAATTGTATCTTTTTAGGAGCGGTGCATATTCGGCGGCACTTCTGCCAAGATCTGGTTTATCCGCTAAAGATTAAAAACATTGTAAGAACCCGGCAAGATAATCCCGTGTCTGGTTTTGCCCCCAAATCTCCAAAGTATAATCCGTTATATCATCAAGGTCATTGTCAGCCCTATAGGATAGAGCATATCTATGCATTCTGTTTTCCTTGCGTTTTGTCCGTTCGACGATTAATTGCGGCTTTCATAATCTCGTCAACGGTTCTGACCTTGGGGCTTACACCGCTATCATAGCCCGCCTGTATAGCTGCTTTTGTAATTAAAAATTCCCTATTGCGTTCCTCGTCCAAACGTATTAGATGCCGCATATATTCGCTATCGTTGGCGAAACCTCCATTTTCAATTTGCAGTTTGATCCATTGCTCTTGGGCTTCGGTAATGGTTAATGATTTTCGGACTGTAGCCATAATTTTATTCTTTTAAACATATATTATACGCAATATAGCATATTATCAGCGTATATTTAAAAGAATTAGGTGATAATAACAAAAATCACTCCATTTTCAACCGACATTAGGTATTAAGGATAACTTTTACCAAGATGCGTCTCATGCTCCATTACAACTTCTAGGAGGTATTTATATAATTGATGGTATTGGTAAAACAATTAACTCCATTAAACGAAACTTTTAATCGACCAATTATCCAACTAAATACGATCAAGTATAAACGTCAATAGGTGCATTTAAACCCATGTTTATTTAGACTTTTTTTTGGAAGCTATTCTCATAGATTATTCCCAGCCCCTGCGGAAGTTGAAAAACCTCCGCCTCCATTCCTCCCAAGCGGACGACTATCCTCCGTCCACTTTCGGTCATCTTTCCAAGTACGGTTTTTCAACCCCCTCGGTACCGCTGAAAAGCACAAGCGGTGAAAAACCACTTGCCCTTTCTTCCCCCTACCCACAAAAAAATTGGTTATTTCTATTTTTCTTTAATTTATCGACCACCAAATATGACCAGATAAATCGCTTTACTGTATCCATATGGTCTGGTTTGGTTCTATATGATTTTGAACGCTAAATAATTGATTATTAGGTTGTTATAATTCATTTTGATTGCCTATATTTATCCGTGAAACGGATAGCAAGTTGTATTCTAAGTAACTTAGAATTGTCTACTTCTGACGAAGTGTTTTGCTTTAAAAAGCAACGAAAATGGAACAAAATAAAAGAGGCCGGAAAAGATTGGGAAACAAGAAGCGCCATCACAATGTAATGCTGCGGTTCAACGATATGGAATATGGGAGACTGAAGGCGATTGCCGGGTCCTACGACCTGGACATTTCGGAGCGTGGGACAATAAGTCCGCTTCTGAGAAGATTGGTCCTGCACGTAGGGTCGGAGGAAAAAGATAGTCTTCCGTGCACCTCGGACCTTGCCTACCATATCAACAGGTTGGGCAACAACATCAACCAATTGGTCAAACTGGCACACTACAAGAACCTGAGAAGTCCGAACACTAGTTTGGAGAACGAGATACAAAAGGCTAACGGACTACTTAACGCACTTATAGAAATTACAATAGAAGAACGAACGGGATGATAGGAAGGATATTATATAGGGAAAGCTGTCAGGGAATGTTGAACTATGTGTTCGGGAAAGAGGGTATGCTCATACTCGGGTACGGGAACATGTACTCACAGGACATATCCCAGAAATTCTTCGGGAACGTACTCCATTTTCAGGGACAGCGCAATGCCACCAAGAATCGCTATGCCCATATTACCATGAACCTTCCCCACGGGGAACACCTTGATGACAGGACCTTCCATGAAGTCTCCAAGGAATACATGCAACAAATGGGCTATGGGGAACAGCCCTATGTAGTGGTAAGGCACACCGATACAATGCACGAGCATGTCCACATCATAACGACCAATGTGGACGGATCGGGAAAGGTCCTCGGAACCTTCAACAGCTATCGCAGGAACATGGCGACCCAACAGTACCTCGAAAAAAAGTTCGGCCTATCGCCATCGCCACGGACAAAACAGCAAAGGGAACTCCCGCTGTACAGATTGCCCGGGCAACAGTTCGGGATGGATCCTGCACAAGGGACGAAGTTCTATTTGCAGGACGTACTGAACAGCATCCTGCAAAAACATAAGGTGCGGAGCTTTCAAGAACTGGCAAAACTGGTCAGGCCCTATCACATCGAAATAAAGCAAACTAAAAACCAATCGGGAAGGATAGGGGTCGCCTTTGGCCTAGACAATCAAAAAGGATACCGGACAAGGTTCATCAACGGCTCCATTGTACACCCAAGCTTAAGCGGTCCGAAACTGCAAAAGGTATTTGGTACGAATTCAAAATCCAAGCTCTTGCCGATGCACCGCAAACGCCTGCTGAAACAGATAGGGACCACCTATGGACTTTTTAAGGCCATAAGGCCGCACGACCTCCCAGAAGTACTTAAGGAATATCAGGGCATCGATATAAAACTGGACATAAAAGGGGATGCCATCAAGGGATATACCATCCATGACAAATCGGGATATGCGTTCAAGGAAAGCGAGCTGAGCCCAAAAATAAGGATGGAGAAACGTCCCAATATTTTCGGGAATAGCGACGGACCCACGGAGATCGATACCGACAGCAAACAGTTCAAACTTGAAATCCGAAAACTGATAAAAGAAGCATTCATGACATCCTATCTGAAGTCCCCGGACCGCAACGGACTGTTCTCGGAGAACATGGTGGCCAAGAACCCAATGGATATCCTTCCGCATATAACAACATCCAAAGATTACATTTTTCTTGAACGCTACCTTCCTAGAAATCAAAAAAATTTGTTGATGGAAGCACTTAAAAAAGAGTTCCCTATAGTGAGGGACAGGCTATTCCAATTGGAGGAAAAAAAGGAAAAAGAAACCTTGGAAAGCAAGTTCCGGCTTATCGGCAGGATATTGGAAAACTGCATTTTCGATGTAGGGAAGGAAAAGGGGAGTGTCCATCGCCTGTTCCGGTCCCTTGGAGTAAAGTACAACGATAACCGATTGTCCTTTTCCAATTCCAACAAACATACGGTCCCTGTTCTTTTGGGCGACCTGCCCTTCCCCAAGGCCATTGACACGTATGTATCCACCGGTTTTGTCCGTCAAAACCATTCGGTGCTGGAAATGTTGACGGCACGGAATTCAGATATTGGCCCTGAACTTACGGCATCCTCCTTTTTTCTGCCAATGGTCTTTCCAAAACTTTACGGGACCATGGAAATAGGTTATAGGCAAGAATTCGAGAAGGCCGCATTGGGCCGTTATGTAAAACATGCCGAACGGATGCACGCGCCTTATGAAAAATCCCCGAAGGACTATATGGCCCTTTTCAACGCCAAGGGATTCTATTTTGTAAAAGGGAAGGACGGATTCGAGGTCAGATCCATTTATACGGATCATAGTACAAGTTGTAAGTTGCCCAATAGAACGAGCCTATATTTGAATTCCATTCCCGATGTCACCGCAACATTATTGGAACAGCAGACCGTTATCAACGGCCTGATCAAAGATGGCAGGAACGACCTCAAGAACCTTTGGGCGGGCCATCTAATGGAAAGGGGAATGTACGATAGGGCCGCCTTTATGCTGACAGCGGAAAAGGTCTACCCGAACCTGCATGGCTGGCAAGCACAGCACCATATGGACAACGGACTTCGGAAAAGTATAAATAAGGCACTGGAAAGGAAATCTTCCATCGAACAAAACCGTTTGTTGCGAAAAGGCGTTTATGCCATCAGTTCGTTATTGGGCAATAGGGGCAAAAAAGGGCAAGAGGAGATTTACAATGGCTTCAAGGATGAACTCACCGATTGGTCGAAGTACAAGGGTAAGGGGATTTTTTCAATGTAGCTTTTAAAGAAGTGATTGAGTTATAGAAATTGACACCGCAAAAAGTGCTTTTTTTCGTGGATAGGGAGAAAAAATAAAAATACGCAAAGTATTAACTTTCCTTTTTTGCTTAACTTTTTGAAACTTTGAAAATTTAGAAATTAATAACCTTTTCTAAAGCATCATCAGTCTCTTTATGCATAAAATTGGCTTGATAATTTATTGTAGTTGTAACGGTGGAATGACGATATAGCTTTTGCAGCATCTGAATAGGAATTCTGTCGCCTGAAATATTGCCAAAACTGTGACGGGCAATATGCATGGTGAGCTTTTTGTTAATTTTCGCTTTTTCTGCGATATGCACGAGATATTTATTAAATTTTTTGTTGGCGGTTTTTACTTTGTTAAAAACATCTTTCGGATTTTTCAGGTCAGCATTGTTCATTTCAGGAAAAACAAAATCCTCACTGGATCTCCTGTCCTCATAATATCGTCTTAAAAGTGATGTAATTTTCTCTGGTAATTTAAAGGATAACAATTTTTCGTTCTTCCCCATACGATAGTGTAACCGGCCATCGTAAATATCGCTCCACTTAATCATAAGAACATCACCAACACGCATCCCTGCAAGATAAAAACTAAACAACCAAACATTTCGCGCATGAGATTGCTGTTCCGTTAAGTCCTCCAAAGCCTCGATTGATTGAATTTCTTCTATGGTAAGCCCAACTTTTTCGGATTCGGGGAATTTGATGCGTATTTTATCCGCTCCAAATGGATACAATTTTCTGTCAACAATTCCTAATCGTATAGCTTTATTGTACAGGGTTCTAATTACAATTAAGTTGTTAATGACCGAGCGTTGAGATACTTTTCGTGTAGTTTTCAAATAGAGTGAAAAACGACGCAATAAAGCCTCGTCAATTTCTCGAAAACTTAAATCATCATTATCGACAAACCTTATAAAATGACCGACTCGCGCTTTATCGGATGATAAACGCTGTAGTTTATTTGTTTTTTCTAAATTATCTAAATAATTATCGGCAATTTCTTTAAAGCTAGTTTTGGTAAGCGGAGTTGCAATTTCCTCTTTTATCTGTTTTGACGAGATATCATTTTGATGAGTCTGTAAATCAATTAAGGTTTGATTCGCTTCAGCCAACTTCTTGATTAGAAGATTGTTTAAGCGTATGGAATTGGGATGCGATTTTCGCACCTCGCGATTGCCTTTATCCCAATATTTAATAGCAATGTAATGCCCTACATAAAGATAGGTCGTTTTTCTGTTTTTAGTTATGCGAACCGCTAAAGGAAAAAGACCTTGTTTGTTCGCTTTCTTGCGAAGAGTTACCTTTATACTTGACCCCATACTTTACTATTTATACTAAAGATACGAATTCTAGGTACAACATAGGTACAACAAATGGTGGTTTTTTATGGTTTTATATGGTCTTTATTGTTTTTTGTAAAAATGTAAATAGCATAATATGAGCTATTTAACTACATATGGCATCAAAATACTCTGAATTCAAAATCCAGTTCTTCGGAGTGTGGGTTCGATTCCCACCTCGAGTACAACAAAAACCCTGAAAATCTGATGATTTACAGGGTTTTTTGTTTTGATTTACTTTTAGCCTGCTTGCACTATTGGCAAATCCAAAGTCGGGAGATTATGTTCATCGTGTCAACCTTCAAAAACCTACATTCATGAGATAACTGCCAATAGTTTAACCCATTGCTTTTAGGAGCACCCAATTATTTTTGGTACGCCCCGGAAGAATAAGTAAGCTCATAACTATGGGTATAGACTTCAAACACTATCCCGAACGGGTCCTCTACATAACACATTTTATAGGGTTTGTCATTGGGATAATATTCTCTGATGGGCATTCTTTGCTTCCCGCCATGGGCCACAATCTTGGCTACAAGCTCCTCAATATTGGGGTCCTGAATACAAAAATGGAAAAGACCGGTATTAAAAGGACTAAACTCTGGCGCTTCTTTTACCCCATGTGGAAAAGTAAACAATTCGATCCCAATCCCATCTGAGGAGGACAAATGGGCAATTTCAAATTCCTCCCAATTCTCCCCAAAAACATCAATACACATTTGGCCTATTGCCGTTTCACTTTCCTTCTTAACCGTGGATGGTTCCATAATTATATACCATCCCATGACCTTAGAGTAGAATTTTACGGCCTCTTTAATATTGGGGACGGTAATCCCGATATGTGAAAATGATTTCGGATAGGTTTCATTCGCTTTCATAACTTCTATTTTAGAGTGTAAAATTACCCTATATTTGCCTTATTGGCAATAACTTACCTAAAAGTGTCATAGTTACCAAAAAGGGTACAATACTGATTAACAACTGTTTAAATTACTAAAATGAGTGAAAATAATTGCCCCTTGCATTATACCATGAACCTCATCGGCACAAAATGGAAGCCTTTGATTCTGTTTCATTTATTGGAATACCCTTTGAGATCCGGAGTATTACAGAAGCATATTTCAGGAATTTCCAATAAGATGTTTACCCAGACCGTGAGGGAATTAGAGATGGACGGACTAGTTGCCAGAAAAGTCTTTCCCGTTGTTCCCCCAAAGGTGGAATACAGGCTAACGGATAAAGGAAAATCCCTAGAAAACATTTTAAGAAGTATGGATCAATGGGGGGCAACTTTCTACAAGGACTAAAAAATTATTATTGAAACAATTCTATAGTATAGTCCAACAATTCGATTCCTCCAGATTTTCCATGGCCAGGTATTACCATTTTTAGGGAAGGATATTTCTGTTTTAGTTTAGTTACCGTATTGGACCACTCAGTTAGGTTGGCATCTTCCAGATTTCCTTTACTGGCGCCAACTTCCTTTATTAGGCATCCACCAAAAATGGCATTTTCCAAAGGAAAATAACCTATAACATTGTCCTTGGTATGTCCTTCTCCAAAATATTCCATATATATCCTTTTGCCCCCAATATTGAGTGTAAGGCTATCGTCAAATCCGTTGATGGGCTTAGAAAATTCTTTGCCATTGGCTTCCAGCAGTTCCAAAGTCTTATTGGATGAATAAGCGGGAATGCTGTATTCATTGAAGGTTTCCAATCCGCCTACACAATCTCCATGAAAGTGGGTAGGGATCACCCCTATAATGTTACAATTAAGTATTTTGGTTACAAAGTTTATCAATCCCAGGGAACTATCATCATCCGTTGGCGTATCAAAGACAAGCGCCTCCTTATCATTTACGACCAACATCCCATTACAGGCCACCCTGCCAAAATCGTTTGTATTTAAAAACGAAATATGTTGGTAGATATGGTTCGATAGCCGATGTACAATTAAATTGTCTGTTTTATAAACAATAGTACTGTCCGCCAAGGAAGTTTTAACGGTTTGGCCGACAACTAACTGATCGGTTTGGTTTCGTTTGTTTGTGGCATCATTACAGGAATGGAGCAAGAAGCCCACAACTGAAAAGAGCATTAATAGGTATTTAGCCATGATAGAGTTATATCGGAATGTGCGAATAAGACAAATATAGGATGCAAATGTAATTAATCTAATAGGGTGTTTTGTTAATTGTCAAATTTTCGTAACCCAAAAGATATAATCCCAACCATTTACCCTACTAGTGGCAGGAACAGTCACCAAAACCCCATCAGAATATGCATTTTTAAGCTGCCCGACTAAAATCCATACCAAATTTCTCCTCACAATTTCCTTTCCCGTTTCCCCAAAATATTCCGAGATATTTTTTTCCGATGACAACATATCAAATTCAAAAAAACACTTAAACTTGATTTGATTGGTTAGAAGGAAGGATTGTAGTCATTTTTGTTCCCTAATCCTACTTGAGGCATTTCGGGCAACCACACTTAAAAAACAAAACACTCAAAAACCCCTTCAGGATTATCAATCTAGCAAAAAGGAATGTCGATTAATTTTTTATGGATAAAACTTTGACCTATATCAATTTAATAGAAGGGATTGCTAATATAAGTGCATATCTTAGGGGGTATTGAAAATTTGATTTCCTCATGGCATTAAAAGTAGCAATATCCCATAAGACCGTTTATAAATACGATCGAAGGATTAACCTTTCACCACATATTTTTAGGTTAAGACCTGCACCACATAGCAGAACGCCCATAGAGGCATATTCCATAAAAATTAAACCTGAAAACCATTTTTTCAATTGGCAGCAGGATCCTTTCGGAAATTACTTGGCCCGTATTGTTTTTCCCGAAAAAACCGAAGAGCTGTCGGTTGAAGTCGAAATAATTGCAGATTTAAAAACTATTAACCCTTTCGATTTTTTTGTCGAGGAAGCCGTTGAGAATTTTCCTTTTACCTATTCTGAAGATCTAAAGAAGGAATTACTACCTTATTTGGAAATAACGGAAAAAGGGCCATTGCTCAAAGAATGGCTGGAAAAGATAGATCTGACTCCTATGCGGAGTATTGATTTTCTAATAGGCCTCAATCAAAAATTGTACAACTACCTCAACTACACAATCCGCATGGAACCCGGGGTACAAAATTGTGAGGAGACCCTTGGAAACAAATTAGGCTCTTGTAGGGATTTTGCCTGGCTGTTGGTGCAAACGCTCCGTCATTTGGGGTTGGCAGCACGTTTTGTTTCAGGATATCTTGTACAGTTAAAGTCGGATGAAAAATCTCTCGATGGTCCTTCCGGTCCTGAGGAGGACTTTACAGATCTGCATGCTTGGGCCGAAGTATATTTGCCCGGTGCGGGTTGGATAGGACTGGATGCCACCTCTGGTCTTCTGGCGGGGGAAGGCCATATCCCTTTGGCCTGTACTCCATCTTTTGAAAGTGCCGCTCCGGTATATGGACTAACGGATCCCTGTGAAACGGAATTTGAGTTCGACAACTCCGTAACCAGGATTTTTGAGTCTCCCCGTGTAACCAAACCTTATACCGAAGATCAGTGGAAAGCCATTTACACTTTAGGCTTTGCCGTGGAGGATGAACTACAACAAAATGATGTAAGATTGACCATGGGTGGTGAACCCACCTTTGTTTCTATTGACGATATGGAAGCCGAAGAATGGAATACTGCGGCCGATGGGGAACACAAACGCGAATTGGCAAGCTCCCTTTCAGCCCGGTTGATGGATGCTTTTGGCACAGGAGGAATGTTGCACCATGCCCAGGGAAAATGGTATCCTGGCGAACCCTTGCCACGTTGGCTTATTGGCATTCATTGGCGCAAGGATGGCGAATCTATATGGAAAGAACCTAAATGGCTGGCTTCCTTTACAAAGACCTATACCCTACCAAAGGATATTACGGACACTTTTTTAAGGACCTTGACCAAATACTTGGCCTGTTCCAATGACAGTATCATTCCTGCCTATGAAGATGCTTTCTATTTTCTGTGGGAAGAAGGGAAACTTCCGGTAGATGTGGAGCCAAAAGATTACAATAAAAAAGACACGGCCCTAAGAAGAAAGTTGGGAGAAGTGCTGGAACAGGGAATAGGTAAAACCGTAGGCCACGTTTTGCCTTTGGCCAAAAGCAATGACAATTGGATTACCAACCCCTGGGAGTTTAGGGGCAAACATCTGTTTTTAACCCCTGGAAATTCCCCAATTGGATTGCGGCTTCCCTTAGAATCTTTGCCCAAAGAACCGGAAGTACCATCAGAACCCACTGCTGAACCTGAACTTTTTGAAAAAAAGCCAAAATTAATGCCTTATGGGGAAGTTTTGCAAGTACGAATGAGTACCAAGGCATCAAAATCCCCTGCCAAAAAACAACCTTTTGTACGTACGGCCATATGTGCAGAGGTACGGGACGATAAATTATTCCTTTTCCTTCCTCCTTTGGATAGTGCGGAAGACTTTTTGGATTTAGTGGCAAGCATTGAAGCAACGGCCAAGGAATTGGAAGTACCCGTAATTTTGGAAGGCTATGAGCCACCAAGGGACAACCGCCTGGAAGTGCTTAAAATTACGCCGGATCCCGGCGTAATAGAGGTAAATGTACATCCCGCCAAGAATTGGAAGGAGCTTACGGACAACACCTTAAAGTTGTATGAGGAAGCAAAAAAATCCCGTTTAGGAACCGAAAAATTTATGTTGGATGGCAAACATACTGGTACGGGAGGCGGCAACCATGTTACTTTGGGAGGGGCCACTCCCGCAGATAGTCCTTTGCTGCGAAATCCACAACTGCTGCGCAGCCTACTTACTTTTTGGCAACACCACCCTGGACTTTCCTATTTATTTTCCGGGGCATTCATTGGACCAACAAGTCAGGCTCCACGTGTGGATGAGGCGAGACTGGAAAATCTTTATGAATTGGAAATTGCCTTTTCCCAAATCCCGGAGGATAAAGAGGTGCCCTTTTGGTTAACGGACCGTTTATTTCGCCATTTACTGACAGATATTACCGGCAATACACACAGGGCCGAATTCTGTATCGACAAATTATATTCTCCGGATTCTTCCTCGGGCAGATTGGGTATCCTGGAATTGCGCGCTTTTGACATGCCGCCACATGCACAAATGAGTCTCATGCAGATGTTGCTTGTGCGTACTTTGGTCTCATGGTTTTGGAAGCATCCCTACAAACATAATCTAGTGCGTTGGGGTACGGAACTACATGATAAATTCTTGTTGGAGCACTACGTAAAAGAAGATATTAGGGATATTGTTTCCCAATTAAATGATGCGGGATACCCCTTTAAACTAGATTGGTTCGATCCATTTTTTGAATTCCGGTTCCCCTTATACGGCATGGTAGAGATTAACTCTATGCAAATAGAACTCCGCATGGCTATAGAACCATGGAATGTGTTGGGCGAAGAAATGTCCGGTAGGGGAACGGCACGATACGTGGATTCCTCCTTGGAAAGAGTACAGGTCAAAGTAAAAAACTTTACGGAAGAACGTTACAACCTAACCTGTAACGGTGTAAAAATAGAGTTGAGCCCTACAGGAACCAAAGGTGAATATGTGGCAGGAGTGCGGTATAAAGCATGGGAACCATGGTCTGCGCTTCACCCCACCCTTGGAGTAGATGTGCCCTTGGTTTTTGATATTATAGATATGTGGAACAAAAAATCAATTGGCGGATGTACCTATTTTGTAGCCCATCCCGGTGGACGCTCTTATGACACCTACCCCGTTAATAGTTATGAGGCAGAATCCAGGAGAATCAACCGATTTTGGGATTTTGGACACTCACAGGGCGAAGCAATACCGATGGAAATGGGCCTTACAACAAATTTTACCGGCAGGATGGTAGAACCTAAGGCCGCTTCCAATACCTTTGTATACAAAGAAATACCCATAAATCCTGAATATCCACATGTGCTGGATTTGCGGAAGAAGTAATTCATAAATAATTATGCCGATAACAAGTACCAGCTGGTTAAGTAATTATATTACCGAATATAAGAATGATGAAATGTTTACACCGCAGAATGGTGTAAAGCCGTATTGGAAGAAACTTCTCACGGAATTTGACAAGTTGGGTTATAACGGATTAATGGCCCGCCAACGGGATATTGATTGGCTACTTTCCGAAAATGGCGTTACCTACAATGTTTATAACGATCCCCAGGGCATGCACCGCCCGTGGAACTTGAATGTTGTTCCTTTTTTACTCCGGCAAGCCGAATGGCGGACCGTAGAGGCCGGTTTAAAACAACGGGCAGAACTGTTAAATTTAGTTTTAAAGGATATCTATGGCGAAGGCCATCTAATAAAAAATGGAATTGTCCCGCATGAAGTAATTAATGGACATCGTGGGTTTTTAAGACAATGTAGTGGTATTGAATACAACACGGAAAAATTTCTTTCCATTTATGCTGCCGACCTTTCCAGGGGAACGGACGGTAGACTTTGGATAGTGAACGACCGTGCAGAAGCACCTTCAGGTATGGGATATGCCTTGGAAAACAGGTCTACTACCAGTAGAATTCTCCCTGAAATGTATGCTAAAATGAATGTGAAGCGACTTTCTGGTTTTTTTAAGGAATTTAATCAGATGCTCATAGAGGCTTCACCTGTAAAAAAGGAAAACCCCAATATTGCCATATTAACCCCTGGGTCCCACAACGAAACCTATTTTGAGCATGCCTATCTCTCTTCCTTCCTCGGCTATCCCTTGGTACAAGGGAATGACCTAGTGGTAAGGGACGGTTTTGTATGGATGAAATCCTTACAGGGACTTAAGCAGATAGACGTTATATTGCGTAGAGTGGATGATGCATTTGCAGACCCCCTGGAACTGAGGGAAGATTCCCAGTTAGGGGTTGCAGGCTTATTGGATGTAGTGCGCAGAAAAAATGTTTCCATTGTTAATCCTGTGGGTAGCGGGGTAATAGAAAACCCAGGTTTAATCCCCTTTATGCCAGCTATAGCCAAGTACTTTCTTAATCAAGATTTAATTCTACCACAAATTGCATCCTGGTGGTGCGGACAGGAACAGGAAAGAAAATTTGTATTGGAGAACTTGTCTCAATTGGTGATCAAAAGAATTGATAGGACCAATAGGGAAAGTATCCATTTTGCAGAGTTCATGACCCTTCAGCAATTGGAAGACCTAAAAAAAGAAATTGAACTAACTCCGTATCGTTTTGTAGCACAGGAGAAAATAAGCTTTTCTACAGCGCCAAATTTAGTTAACGGGTCTATAGAGTCTAGAAATTTAGTAACCCGTACTTTTTGCATAGCCTCCAACAAAGACTACAGTGTAATGCCCGGTGGGCTGGTACGTGTGGCTCCGGATAGGGAAACTATTAGGGTGTCCAACCAACGGGGAGGCACAAGTAAGGACTTTTGGATATTGGAAGATACACCGGTCAAGGAAGATATAACTAGGCATTGGCAAAAACGGAGTTCCCTGGCCGCATCGGGTTTAAACGATTTACCCAGTCTAACTGCTGAAAACTTGTATTGGGCGGGGCGTTATGTAGGCCGGACTTTAGTAAATGCACGCTTTATTAGAATGGTCATGAGACAAATGGCCCTGGTACAGAACAAGAACGAAAAACCCGATTCCATAAAACTCCAAGTCCTGTTTAAAGCAGTAACCCAGTTAACGGGTACTTATCCTGGCTTTGCCGAGAAATCTCCGGATGGCAAATTAGCTATGGAAGATCCCATGCAGGAAATGTTATCGGTAATATTGGATAAAAATAGGCCAGGGAGTTTAGCGCACAACCTGGCCATGTTCGGCAATTCCTATTATTCCATTCGGAATCTTTGGTCTTCGGATATGTGGCGAGTGTTCGAAAATATTCAAAAAATATGGCAATCCTTTGAAGAAGGAAAGGACCGTTCCATTAATAAGATCTTAAAAGTACTCAATCAGCTTATCACCCGTTTAATCGCTTTTATGGGTCTTATAGAGGAGAGTATTTTGGTACAGCAAGGCTTGCTGCTATATTTTATTGGCCTGCAATTGGAACAGAGCATGCTGACCATTACCAAATGTCGCTCCCTGCTTACCATTAAATACGAGGAACAGGTAGAGTATGATCTGTTGGAGTATTTGTTGACCAGTCATGAAAGTCTAAATATCTATAGATATAGTTATAGATCCCATATTCAATTGGAGCACCTTTTGGACTTGGTAGTACTGGATATGGAATACCCTAGATCTTTGACCTTTATGTTGAACAGAATCCAAAAAGACATTGCACGTTTACCGCACTCCCGCAAGGACAGTAATTTAAGCAACTATCAGAAATATGTTTTTGACGCTTTCTCCAAATTGCGCTTGGCAGAGTCCTCCAACTTAGTCAAAACTAAATCTGAAACCGATTTTTTCAGGGAAGAACTGGATGAGTTATTGGAAAAACTCTCTGAACTTTTATTCAAAACATCCCAATCAATAAGCAGCACCTATTTTAATCATACGGACAAACAAAATCAATTGGTTACCCAATCCTTTCCTTTTTGATATGATTTTTAACGTTAAACATACTACCAGGTACGAATACAATGCTCCGGTAATATATTGTCACAATATTGCTACGCTTCGGCCACGGGAATCCAATGGCCAAGAGCTACTGGATTATAAAATACAGATTACCCCACAACCGGCAGAAATTTCGGAACGCATTGATTATTTCGGAAACTATATTACCCGTTTTTCCATACAAACGGAACATAAGGAATTAAAGGTAACCACCAAAAGTAAAATAGTGCGTGATTATGCAAAGTTCCAAGACTCATTTTATTCCGAAGCTTGTAGGGGAGTTACGCTATACCAAGCTCTTTTGGCTTTGAACAGTATAGACCCTTTGGTATTGGATGCCAAGCAATACATCTTGGAATCTATTTTTATAAAACGAGCGGACGAAAACATACGGGATTATGCAGAGGTTTCCTTTAAAGGAAATCGTTCGGTTTTTGATGCGGCCTTTGAATTGATGCAACGTATTTATACCGATTTTCAGTTCGTTTCAGGGTTTACGAGTATTTCTACTCCTGTTAAAGAAGTGATGAAGGAAAAAAAAGGGGTTTGCCAAGACTTTGCCCAATTAGCCATTGCCTGTATACGCTCTGTTGGATTACCGGCCAGGTACGTTAGCGGTTATATAGAAACCTTACCTCCCGAAGGTAAGGAGAAGTTGGTAGGAGCCGATGCCTCCCATGCTTGGTTTGCCATATTTATACCTGGTTTTGGATGGGTAGATTTTGATCCCACAAACAACCTAATACCCATGGATCAGCATCTTGTTGTAGGTTGGGGACGGGATTATTATGATGTACCTCCTTTAAAAGGAGTAGTGTATGGCAGTGGTAAAAGTAAGCTTAAAGTAGCAGTGGATATAGAAGCTGCCGTATAGTGCAATGGGTTTAATGGTGGCAGTTTCAGCAACGGACATTGGAATTTGCAACCTATAAAACGTACTTGGACCTTTTGTTTTTTCACCAGCCTCTAATCTAAAAAAGGTGTCAACATTTAAAATTCGTTGTGATACCACTGATTTGTAGGAAAATGACTGATCAGGTTTTTGATCCCCTGCTTTGATATTGGCTTCACCAAATAGCCAGAAAGTGCACTAATTTCTTTTGCCTTAGCTATATCACTGGGATTATTGGACGAGGTTAGCAGGTATATATCCATTTCCTTCTTAATTTGTGATTGAAGTGACTTGTATTCATTTAGAAACTCCCATCCATCCATAAAAGGCATGTTTACGTCCAATAGGATGATATCCGGAAGATCGTTTGCCTCACCTAGATTCTGTCTTAAGAAATCGATTCCCTTTTCTCCATCGGAAAAAAACTTAATCGTTATATTTGGACTGACTTCAGCGATGGTATTCTTCATTATAAACTGAAAAATCTCATCGTCATCGATTAGCAAAAAATGTAAGTTATTCATAATTGTCAAATGTTATTTTAAATGTGGTTCCCTGTCCCAATACACTGGCAACTTCAATGTTGGCATTGAGCGATTCCAATTGCGTTTTCACTAGAAACAAGCCCATCCCCTTTCCAGAAAGTCCTCGGTGAAATCTTTTATATAACTTAAAAATATCACTGCCATAGCGATCAAGATCCACCCCAATGCCATTGTCCTCCACTATCAAAACTTTCTTGTCGTTCTCCCATAAGGTGCGGATATTTATGACGGGTTTTTTGCTCACATCCCTGTATTTTATGGCATTGGATACTAGGTTCTGAATTACGCTCTGTAAATAGATCCTTGAAAACTTTATTTCGTTCCAGGCACTGAAATCCGTCCTTACTTCTATGGTTTCTTTGTCCAGAGTTTCAACATATAGGTCCAAGGATGCCTCTATTAAAGGTTCCATTGCTATATTTTCCATTCCAACCAGATCGTCATCGTTTAGAATCCGCACATAGACCAAAAGATCATCCACTAAGGTATTAATGGCATGGGTAACTTTTTGCAATTTAGGGAAATAACTCTTGGCCTGTTCATAATCCTCTGCCTCCCCTAACATAGAAACCAAGGCAGAAACACTTGTAGTAGGAGCTCTTAAATTATGGGCAACAATATTGTTATAATCCAAAAGTTGGGCATTGCGTAGCTCAAGTTTGTTCTGAATGATAGCCAAGGCATTGTTTTTATTTTCCAACTCGGTGCTTTTACTCTCCAGCTTCCTGTTCATTACCTCAAGAGCTTGCATATACTTTTTCTTGGAGGCATCACTTCTTGCTTCAAGATAGGATAGGCATAAAATAACCATTATTGCCAATAAATTTATAAGCAATATTGTAACGATCTCGCTTTTCAACCTAGCATTTAATACCTGTGATTCTATATGTTTTAGAAGTACCCATTTGTTGTTTGTCTTTATATCCGCAAATCTATGCTGGAACAAGGGAGTTTGTGAAAGTTCGTTTATAAAATCCAATTCGGTTTTTATCCATAGATCCCCACTCTTAAACGAAGATGTAGATTCTTTTGAGCGAAGTGAATCCCCCAACCCAGGGTGTTCCTCATAAAAGGTGATATTTTGACTGTTGGGAATTAAGTGGGCAAACTCCTTTACACTATCCTTGCTCACCAAGTAATTACCAGAACGATCCAACAAAATAAATGAATAGTGGTTATCCTTTTTCAGCAAATCCAAGAGCTTTTCTGCACTAAAATTGATGACCACAATACCCAATTTGGTTCCCTGCTTATCGAATATAGGGGTTACCCCACGAATCATAGGTTTATATGGCAATTCCAGTATGCCATTTTCTTGATTAAGATTTAAGGGGGACAGGTAAATTTGACTTTTTTTAAGGTCCGTGGTCGACTTATAATAATCCCTTTCGCCCTTGTCCTGGAGAGATGTACTTTTTACTATTTTACCGTTTTCCTGCCTATTGAGTCTATATACCTCATTTCCTGATAAATCAATGAGCCTAAATTGACTATAACTGTCCATTCCGATAACAAAATCACCAATTTTCTTGTCCAAATGGGCATTGTTTTCAGGATCAAAATCGCTCTCACTAAAACTGTATTGCTCCCAATAATAGAGATTGGCTATCATTGGTTTTAAAAGTTCCACGATGAGCTGCTTTTTATTGGAGAGTTCATCTTGCTGTATGGCAATCAGATTTTTATGCTCCTTTTGATATAACCACAAAACTGCCAAAACACTCAATATAAGTATTGGGAGGTAGTATTTGACAAACTTCAGAAGTAATCGTTTAAGCAAATTAAAAGCAATTAATAGTTAAGGACTGCACTGGAATAGTAGTACAAACCAATAAGCAACAAATCTATTTGGGGGAAAGTTTAAATGATCCAGTTTATCAATAAACTGAAAATCAAATATAAATAAAAATAGACGTCCTAAATTATTTTTTAATTATAAATCTTTCATAGTCATTACTTGCAAAACCCAAATTCAATTTGCACTCCAACATTCACTTTCGTACCGGAAAAACAATGGAAATTTGCTATTATCAATGCCCCATATCCCTATATTTTGTAATCTGACTTGTTGAAAATTGATTTGTTTTTATAATTCCCACAAAAAGTTAAGACTATTTTCATACTTTTAATAAGAACATACTATTGGCACGCTCCATATTATTGTCAATATTGGATTACAACCCATTTGCAACAGTAACAAATCAATTTTTACAAATATTGGATAGCATCCCCAAGAACTAAAAGAAACATGTAGGTACGAGGAATACAGAGCTAAGGACTAAACTCGGCAACCGTTCCCCAATTCTAATGAAAAAAGTAAAGGAATACTATGATTTGTTATGATGGACGTTAAAAAACAAACTACCTCGGGGCAAGCCTGTCTAGCTACAAAGCCAGGCCCACGAGGCAATGAAAGGAAATTTAAGTTTGATTTCGACGCCCGCCTGCGGTAGGCAGGTTAAAATCTCGATTATCGAGCAAAAGACCCCGTTAACTGTAAATTTATGCTCATGAAACCATTAAAAAAAGAAGACGTTAAACAAGAAGTTTTTGACCTTTATGATGACTATGCCCACAACAGGGTGAGTAGGAGACTGTTTATGGATAAATTATCTACCTATGCCGTTGGTGGTCTAACTGTAGCTTCCCTACTTAGCTTTATCTCTCCGGATTATGTGAAAAAAATCCAGATACAGCCAGATGATCCACAATTGAATTCGGAATATATACACTACGATTCCCCTAAGGGTGGAGGCTCCATTAAGGGTCTTCTTTCCAGGCCATCGGAGGCCAGGGCAAAACTTCCTGGAATAATTGTGGTCCACGAAAATCGTGGATTGAATCCACATATAGAGGATGTAGGGCGTAGGGCCGGCCTTGCAGGATTCATCTCTTTGGCTCCGGATGCTTTGACCCCCTTGGGGGGTTATCCCGGTAACGATGATGACGGCCGTGAACTGCAGAGCAAGCGAAATCGCGATGAAATGTTGGAAGATTTCATCGCTGCCTTTGAACATTTAAAAACCCATCCGGAATGTTCCGGCAAGGTTGGCGTGGTAGGCTTTTGTTTTGGAGGATGGATTTCCAATATGATGGCGGTAAAGGTTCCAAATTTAGCAGCTTCAGTTCCTTTTTACGGGGGTCAGCCAACTGAAGATATCGATAAAATAAATGCTCCATTATTGCTCCATTTCGGCGAATTGGACACACGCGTCAACGAAGGGTGGCCCGCCTATGAGGAAGCCTTAAAAAAGTATGGCAAGGAATACAAAGCCTACATCTACCCCAAGGCAAACCATGGGTTTCACAATGATACTACTCCCAGGTACGACCGGGAAGCTGCTGAATTAGCCTGGGGTCGCACTATCGATTTTTTTAGGGAAAAATTGGGTTAAGGGCAGACTAGGCATAGATCAATAAAGAATATCCGAATCGCCCGAACTGCAGTATGTCATTAATTCCTTTTTATTGATCCCTAAAGTGATAGTGTACTGAACGATATCATAATATACAATACAATAAGCACCACCAATACAGAAGCCACTATATCCCAAATGGAATAGCTGGACTTGTTTTCCTCTTTCTGTTTTGCCGTAACCGTCCCAAAGGTTAGACCGGATAATTGTGCGGTCGAAGGTGCGGGATAAAACATACTCACAATAACTGCAATGGCTATACACAAGGCAAAGAAATAAGCCGCGAACACCAGCCAATTAACATCCGCTAGATTAAAAAGAAAACTTCCCTCGGCAAAACTGGATTTCATGATTTCCAAAGTCAGTTTGGAAAAGCCAATGATCAATCCGCCTACCAAGGTAGCTATAGCCCCATTGGCATTAATCCGCTTATAAAAAATTCCCAGTAAAAATACCGCGGTGATCGGTGGGGAAATATAAGCCTGTACATTCTGCAGGTATTCGTACAGTCCGTCCGAAAGCCTCGTAATTACCGGAATCCATATCAATCCAAGACCTACTACAAAAAAAGTGGCCGTTCGCCCCGTTTTCACCAACTCCTCCTCTGGTTTTTCGGGCTTCAACTTTTTATAAATATCCAGGGTAAACAAAGTAGAACAGGAATTGAATACGGAAGCCAAGGAACTCATTAGGGCAGCCAATAATCCTGCCGCTACCAAACCACGTAGGCCAGAAGGCAGAAGGTTGCTCATTAATACCGGAAAGGCCTCATCCGGACTGTTCCAATCCAATTTTCCCTGCATTTTAAGTCCCAGGGCTACTACTCCTGGAATTAAAAAAAGAAAAACGGGCATCAGCTTTAAAAGTGCTCCAAAGATACTTCCACGTCTACCAGCCTTAATACTTTTGGCGGTAAGCACGCGTTGCACGATTACCTGATCGGTACACCAATACCAGATTCCCACAATGGTGCTCGTCAGGAATAACGGCAACCAAGGATAATCCGGGTCCGAATTGGGTCGCCACATATTAAAATAATCGACTCCTATAGTTTCCTTCAGCTCTCCCCATCCACCGACAGCTTCCAATCCCATAAAACTTAAGATTCCGGCTCCTAGCACCAAAACTATGGCCTGTATGGTCTCGGTATAGACCACGGCACGCATTCCCCCCAAAATAGTGTACAGACCAGTAAGTGCCACGGTGGCTACCGCCCCGATCCAAAAAGGAATTCCCAATAGGGCAGATACCACTACCCCACCGGCATATATGGTTACAGATACTTTGGTAAGTATATAGGCAATTAAAGAAACTATGGAAAGTACCCATCTAGAGCGGGCATCAAATCGCTTTTCCAAAAACTCCGGCATAGTAAAAACACCACTTCTGGCATAAAAGGGCAGAAACACCCAGCCCAACATCAAAACTATCCAAGCATGGAGTTCATAAATCAATAAAGGCATTTTATCCGCAGCACCATTACCGGCCAAACCTACTACATGCTCGGATCCTATATTGGAGGCGAAGATAGAAGCCCCTACCATAAACCAGCCAATGTTCCGTCCGGCCAAAAAGTAGTCCTCCGTATTCTTTTGTTTTTGTTTAATCACCCACCATGCCACTCCAAGCAGTATGACAAAATAGGCCGTTATCACGACCCAATCCAGTACGTCCAATCCCTTCATTCTAGTTTAATTTGGTTTTGTTGGTTATATATTTAGATAAACTTTTTTCCAAGCTTAGCTTGGAAGCTTCCAAGGTTCAATTCTTAAACCTATGCGCAAGCAGACCTGTAAAACCAGAATTCCGGATTACAAAAAGTGATCCTGCCAAAGGTTGTTTTTCCAATTCCTCCATACTTAACCCCTTCCTTGCCGAAGTAATATATATGTCGCTCATAGATTCGCCTCCAAAAGTACAGGAGGTAACATTGGAAACAGGCAGCTCAAAACCCGATAATTTCTTCCCTGTCCTGGGATCCCAGCGGGTAATCTGCCATCCGCCCCAATGGGCTATCCATAACATTCCTTGATTATCTATGGTCATTCCATCCGGAAAACCTTCTTCCTTTGGAATATTGATTACGGTTCTTTTGTTGGTTATATTCCCATTATCGTTATCGTAATCGTAACCTACCACCTTAAGAGTGGGCGTGTCTATATAATATAGTACCTTATGGTCCAGGGACCAGGCCAAGCCATTCGAAATGCTAATATCGGTCTCCTTTTTAATACAGTCCTTATCAGAGCTTAACATATACAGACTACCAGATGCTTTATCCTCGGAGATTGGCATAGTCCCTGCCCAAAATCTTCCTGCCGGATCACATTTCCCATCATTGAACCTGTTTTCCGGTAAATCTTCTTCTGGATTCTTTATCATATCTACGTGCCCAGTTTTCCTATTTACAAACCCAAATCCGTCCTTCAGGGCGGCAATATAATTCCCGTCTTCACAAACGGCCATAGCCCCTATCATTTGGCCCACAGAAATGGTATTCGGGGTTTCGGATGCTGGTGACCATTCATGGATATGTCCATTTAGGATACATACCCAACTTATCTGGTTTTTGGAGTCATCCCATATCGGACCTTCCCCCAATTCGCTTTTAATTCCACTAACTACTTCTGGACTCATTCTTATTTATATCTATTATTTCTTTATATCTATTGAAGTGCATGATAAATCTTGGGGCACCCTATTATTTTTTGTATGGAGACGGGCTAACCGATGTCCAACCCCCATCGATAACCAAGCTCTGTCCTGTTATATGTTTAGCATTTTCGGAGATCAAGAACAAAACGGCTTGGGCTATATCATTTACCGATGCGGGCCTACCCATAGGGGTAATACTTTCCCAGGTGCCGAAATAGTCTTTATCCCGCAAGGTCCTTTCGGTCAGTGTAGCCCCTGGAGCCACCGTATTCACGTTTATTTTATAGGGCGATAGCTCTATGACCAGATTCTTGGCCAACATCTCCAAGGCAGCCTTACTCATCCCATAGGCCGCTAAGTTTTCATGTGCCTGATGCCCTGTTACGGAAGACATAAAAAGGATAGCTCCGCCCGAACCCTGTTTTTTCATTCTATTGGCCGCTGCCTGGGCCAAGAAGAAACTCCCGCCCAAATTCACTTTCATAACCTCAAAGAAAGATTCAGGAGGATAGCTAAGAAATTCCCCAAAGAGGGTTATCCCTGCATTGGCAACCACCACGTCCAGTTTTCCAAATTCTTCAACCGCCTTGTCCACCATTTGGTTGATGACCGATATATCTCCAGAATCTCCAGCAAATGGGATACATTTTCCAGTTTTCAGATCTATTTTTGAAACTGCCGCTTCGGCCAGTTTGGCATCCAAATCGTTCAAGATAACATTTGCCCCATGGGCCACCAACTGTTTACATATCTCCAGCCCAATTCCCTGTCCGGCTCCGGTAACAATGGCTACTTTGTCTTTAAAATCCATAGTTGATTGGTATTCGATTAATGGGAAGCCCTTGGTTCTTCGTCCAGGCCCTGTAGATAAATCCGTATTTACCACTACGGCCAAACCAGTCACTATTGCGCAGCTCTTTCTTGTCCTCTTTTTCCATTGGTCACTTTATTCATTTATGGATCCACTAACAAGGGATCCAACCGGGTTAAGCGGTGTAAAAAGAATTCTTCACATTGTTGTTGTTTTAGGAACTATATGATCATATTCTCTTTGCAGGCTTCAATATCGTGAACTTTTCCGAAATAAAAACTTCATTTTTTAAGGAATTTATGATTTAGGTCAAGCCAATTTGATAATTTAATTATCCCTATCGATTAAAAAAGGGGCTAAACCCATGATTGGTCCAGCCCCTTTTTAATTTGCCCTTAAAGACTATTGTTATTAACCTAAGGACCTTTATTTCAATTCTACTTTTTCCGGTTTTCCTGCCGATTTAATTTCCAACTTAAGACTTGCCTCTTCAATGGCAGAAAAAGTGCAGTCCACCTTTATTTTGTGATCACCAGTGTTTACAACAAGTTTTTCAGGATCAATGGAAATACTCTTTATTCTATTCCAGGACTTGTCATACAGTACAACTTCATTACCGCCATCATATTTCAGGTTCTCCCCTTTATCAATGGATATATCCAAATCTATTTTTTTGAAATCATCGATTTCTATTGATATTCCTGAAACCGAAGTATTCTTGGTTGTCAAAATAAATTGCATAGGTTGGGAAGAAAATTCATTTTCATAATCAAATACCGACCATACAGGCTCTCCCGGCTGTCGTATTTTCAATTCATGCTCAAAGCGCTGAACAGCGTATGGGGTTAAATTCCAACTGTTTTCCGATACCGTTTCCAAAGAAAATTCGTCGTTGATATTCTCCATTTTTTTCTTTTGTTCATCGGTAAAGGCACCGCCCAATCTGGCTTTTTCCCACTGTTTTATTTTCTCCAAAATCTCATCTCCAAATCCATTCTTACCAACCAAATCCACGGAAGTGACCAATGCATAACCAGCATCAAAAGCAGCGCTTCTGGCCAACATCCATTCTATATCTTCCAAGCTGGTATTGTCGCGCATACTGAACCACCCCAGCATACAGGGGATAAAATTTCTCCTGAAATAATCCTGGTTCAGGAGTCTATAGGAAGTCTGACTTTCCCTGAAACCGGCGTACCATGGCTCGCCCCAGTTCATGCGGGTAAACATATGCCAAAAATAATGTCCAGGTCTACTGGCATCCATGATATAATCATTCCTGATTTCAGGCTCCAAATTATTATACCAGGCGTCAACAAACAGTAGTTCCCCATAGGTACCCATTCCGGTTGAAAAATTTCCTTCCAAACCATCAAAAGATATTTGTTTTAAACCCGTTTGGTTGTACAGGTCGGCCAATCTACCGGACATCTCTATCCCCAGCTCCATATTGGTCAAAAATGTCTTGTAGCCATGGTCGGCCAATTTCGAGATTTTACCATCCTTTTTATGTGCACTGGACTTTGTTCCAAATGCCCCGCGCTGACAATCCATTAAGACCCAAGGAGCAGTTTCCGACACACTTTCATATCTAATTATTTCCTGTCCAATGACCACTGCATGGAGGCTGTTATTGCCCATTTGGTTAAAATATACCGGGTCTTTAATTTCAATGTTTTTTTCCTCCGCATCAATATCATTTACCAGCATACTGGAACCTACTTTTGCCAATCTCCCATCTGGAATAGGGGTTACATAGGGATCATTTGTTGTAATAAAGTTGGATAGTGTGTGAGCTCCCAATTTAATACCTTCCTTTTCTGCCTTATCCACACATTCTTTCATACTCTCCCAATTATTGGGAAACGCATCTTTATGCAAGTCAAAATGCCCCCAATTTAAAAAGGGACCTGAATGATACAAATATTGTAACCCTGCCTTTTTCGTCAACGCAATGGCATCATCAATATTGGTGGTCCCGAAGTCTTGGATCAAATAGGCCGCAGTAGCCATGGGAGACCGTTTGCTCCATACTCCGTCCAAAGTTGGGTGAGGTAATCCTTCACCAAGTTCTATTGCTTCAATGGTATTAAGAACTTCCTCAGGTGCACATCCGAACAAAGCAATTTTTGAGCCTACTACACCCTCGTCTATAAAAGCTGGGGCCACATAATGTTCATGCCCCATGGCAGAAATGACCCTTTCCTTATCCCTATTTCTGGTATAGGCCTGCAAAGAACTGCCATAGTCCTTTGGCAAGGCCGTATGTCCCCTATACAGAATATTTAGGGAGTCTGAAATATCTACCAAACTAGTCGTTCCAAAAATATCAAAAGAAGGGGTGGAATCGTCCTCTAGAGAGGGATATCCCCCAAGGGTTTTTTTGTTTAAAGCCTGTATTCCTATTGAGAAATCCTTGTTGCGTACCACCCCCACTGTTTCTCCAACGGTCTCCTTAATAGTCGTTTCGAAGGGACCCCACAGAATCAATTCAATATCCTCTTCTTTGGTGATCGAAATTAACTCCAAGGTAAGATACCCTTCCTTGTTTTCGACTTGAACTTCCGCCTCAATTCCATTTACCGGATACTTCAGCAAGAAAGCCCTTCCCTCTTCCTTTATTTCAAAAGAAGCAGGGTATTCCATTTCGTTATCGACCGTAATCCCTAAAATTGCTTTGGGGTCGTTGCTTATATGTACATATTCGGTATTCTTTTGAGAATCGGTTAGACCAATAATATTACCGGACTTGTTTATTCCAATATTGAGATTTCCGGCTCTTAAATCGGAATCCATATTATTATTACAGGATGTAAATGCGACAAATAGGCCTAATATTGTAATTTTACAGGTTTTGGTTTTCATGGTTGGTTATAGAGGTTTAACGAATTTGCATTGCCATATTTCATATATGTCTACGTAATAATCCTGAAATTTACAAGGTATCAACTTTGACATCGCTAAGCAATATTAAGCATTTCCCAACTAAATTTATGTCCAAGGAGTTTTATACCAAAAAGTACAAATACCACTAGTATTTGGGTAAATGATGCAATGCATAAGATCCGATGGCCTTGGCTTGGAAAGGCACCAGGTTAAACACCAATAATTGGAGCCGGATTAACCTTACCAAAAACCCAATATTTTTTATTAGCCACAATGGACAGCTGTAAATCACTTTAATTTATCAATAAATCACTATACATGATAACTGTCATGTTTTAATATGTCAATCACAATTATTTTTGCCTTATAAAAGACAAAAAAGTCCTTTATTATTTCATTAAGCAACCAAAACATAACATTATGAATTCAAAATCGACAAAAAAAATATTCCTCCTTTTTTTAGTGGTAGGAATGGGTAGTCTTATTCTCTCATGTGCCAAAAAGGAAAAGATTGTTTATGCCAGTACAGCGGATATCCCTGCAAATCGTGAAATGATAGCAGAGTTAACAGCACCACCACATGTACCTACCCCTGTTGGGGATAGAAAGGCAAAATTACTAAAGGTGGACATGGAAATCCTGGAACAGGAAGGAGAAATGACCAATGGTGTACGTTATGTCTATTGGACGTTTGGAGGCTCCGTCCCAGGTAGCTTTATAAGAACTAGGGTAGGAGATGAAGTGGAATTTCATTTAAAAAATCACCCGGACAATAAATTGCCACACAATATCGATCTACATGCCGTTACCGGTCCCGGAGGAGGTGCGGAATCTTCTTTTGTAGCCCCAGGACATGAGAAAGTATTCTCTTTTAAGACCCTAAACGCTGGGCTTTATGTGTACCACTGTGCAACGGCACCCGTAGGGATGCACATCGCCAACGGAATGTACGGTCTAATTTTGGTAGAACCCGAAGGCGGCCTGCCCTTGGTGGATAAGGAATATTACATTATGCAGGGCGATTTTTACACCAAAGGTGCCAATGGAGAAAGAGGTTTACAGCCTTTCGATATGCAAAAAGCAGTTGATGAAAAGGCAGATTATGTAGTATTTAATGGAAAAATGGGAGCCTTGACAGGAGACAATGCCATAACCGCCAAAGTTGGTGAAACGGTACGTTTATTCGTGGGCAATGGTGGACCCAACCTAGTATCTTCATTTCATGTTATCGGTGAAATATTTGACAAGGTACACTTGGAAGGTGGCGATATGATAAACGAAAATGTACAAACTACATTAATCCCTGCAGGAGGAGCAGCTATCGTAGAATTTAAGGTTGATGTGCCCGGAACTTTTATTCTAGTTGACCATTCCATATTCAGGGCCTTTAATAAGGGGGCATTGGGAATGCTAAAAGTTGAAGGTGAGGAAAACAAGACTATTTATTCCGGTGAACTTGAAGACGGTATTTACCTACCAGAGGGTGGTGGAATTCAAAATATGCCTTCAACCAAAGGTGTTGTGGAATCTGAAATCCCTGCCAAATCTATGGCGGAAAAGATGGAGTTTGGAAAAGCGACCTATATGCAAACCTGTTTTGCCTGTCATCAGGCAGAAGGTCAAGGAATTGCCAACGCCTTTCCTCCCTTGGCCAAATCGGATTATTTAAACGCCGATGTCAATCGGGCCATAGACATTGTTTTGCATGGAAAAACGGGTGAAATAACCGTGAACGGACAAAAATACAATAGTGTTATGACGGCGCAGACCTTGTCAGATGAAGAGGTGGCCAATGTACTTACCTATGCATACAACAGTTGGGGCAATTCCAAAAAAGACGTAACTCCAGCTATGGTCAAAAGAATAAGAAACAAATAAAATTCACAAAACGAAAATATAATTATGAGTCCCTTCTTTAAAGCAGCACTTACTCTTCTGAGTATTACTATTTGCAGTGGCATTTATGCACAATCTGAGCATATGGTCAACGTTAAAGGAGGGACTTATATTCCACTCTACGGAGTGGATTCAACCGCGGTCACGGTAGATGAATTTAGGATGGACGTATATCCGGTAACCAACAAGGAGTATTTAAAGTTTGTTCAGGAAAATCCGGAATGGAAAAGAAGTAAGGTGAAGCAATTGTTTGCAGACGGTAATTATTTGGTGAATTGGGAGGGCGATGATTCCTACGGAAACCAGCTGGCCGCCGATGCAGCTGTTACCAACGTTTCTTGGTTTGCCGCCAAGAAATACTGTGATTGCCAAGGCAAGAGATTGCCCACCGTAGATGAATGGGAATATGCCGCAATGGCCGATCAAAATAGTCAGGACGCCCGTAAAAAGGAAACCTACAATCAACTTATATTGGACTGGTACGAAGCTCCAAAAACATTTAACAATTCCATAGGTTCCACCTTTAAAAATTATTGGGGAATCTATGATCTACATGGACTTGTTTGGGAATGGGCCATGGATTTCAATTCGGTGCTTATTTCCGGTGAATCCAGAAAAGATGTAGACAAAGACAGTAATCTTTTTTGTGGTAGTGCGGCGGTTGGAGCATCGGACCTAATGAACTACGCCGCCTTTATGCGCTACGCCTTTAGAGGAAGCCTAAAAGCCAATTATTCCATAAGAAACCTAGGGTTCCGATGTGTACAAACAAAGGAATCGAATAATAAAAACCTAACTTATTAAGGATATGAAAAAAATTCTCAATGCCGGATTGTTGTGCCTTATGCTCATCAATCTAATATCATGCAATACCAAGAACTCCTCTAAAACAACAGCGGAAAAATACCAATGTCCCATGCATTGCGAAGGTGACAAGACCTACGATCAACCAGGTACTTGTAGTGTTTGCAAAATGGAGCTGCAGGAACTAGCGATGAATGTTAAAAAAGAAGGTGAAATTTCGGAGCTATCCATCTACAACCTTCCATCCAAATGGACCAATCAGAACAATGAGGAAATACAACTGAAGGCGCTAAAAGGAGATGTCTTGGTTATGGTCATGATCTACACTTCCTGTCAAACCGCTTGCCCCAGGTTGGTCGCCGATATGCGCGGGATAGAAGAGCAGATCCCAGCCGACAAAAAAGAGGACGTCACCCTTGTTTTTGTCAGTATAGACCCTGAAACAGATACGCCACAGCGCCTTAAGGAATTTGCCAAGGAAAACCAATTGGATTCAAAAAAGTGGGTGTTTCTCAGAGGTTCGGAATCAGACACTAGGGAGTTTGCAGCGGTATTGGCGGTGAGCTACAAAAAAATATCCCCCATGGATTTTTCACATTCCAACATCATCAGCGTATTTGATCAGGGCGGTGAATTGGCCTATCAGAAAGAAGGCCTGGGGGTCAACAATAAGGAAACGGTATCCAAAATTGTAGAATTGGTGAATTAAGAACAAGAAATATATGTTGAATAAAGCTATTTCCTAACAGCACCAATACGGGCGTCCTTATATGACCTGTTTAGACAAGCTATTCCTTAATTGTTCATGGGAATTTAATCATTCAACAATTGACCAAGATTATAATCCCTATCCGTATTATAAGGCTACCATTTCACTAAAAGGATGTCATAATATGAAATCTGGGCCATCCGATACCAAAAAAATGAGGCACCCTGGGGCACCTCATTCTTTTAAATGTATTGTTTGGGAAAAAAGCCCCACTACTTTTTAAAATACAAACCTCAGGAACAGCTCATTGGTATTCTTGGCACTGGCCAGTTCACTTCTGGTACTCACCTCATAAGCAAAGCCAAGGGTAAGTCGCTTTTGAAGGCTTAGGTTTACCAGTCCGGCAAAGGCCGAATCGGTCCTATAGCTGGCCCCCAGTTCAAAATCGTTGTTAAAGGAGAGCATGGTATTAATGTCTACGGAGATTGGCGCCCCGCTTACTTGGCGCATCAGGGCAGAGGGTTTCAGTATTAGGTTGCCCTTGCCCAATGGCAGATCATAGCCCACTGTGGCATAAAGATGGGGCTCGGCTACGGTGGCCGTTGCCGTACCGTTGCGGTTCTCGGCCCTGTCCGTGCTCAACATCCTGGGCATGGCCAAAGAAAAGAACAGCGCCTCCCTTTTAAAAAGGATCCCTGCCCCTATGTTGGGGTTAAAATCGGAGATGGACGATATGCTGGGATCCGCTTGTATGTTGTAGGTCTCCAGCCCGGCGGTGTTTACCGAATAACTATTGCCGACCGCCTTGAGCCCCAGGTAGAGTTCCGACTTTTCGGACAGTTGAAGCTTGTAGGAGTAGTCGATCCCAATAAAGGTCTGGCTCTCTATAAAGGTCTTGTTGTTCATCACGGACACCCCAAGGCCCTTCTTTTCGCCCAAACGGGTGCCAAAGGATACCACTATGGTCCTTGGCGCCTCTTCCACTCCCGTCCATTGCTGGCGATAGCTGGAAGTAATGGCCGTTTCCCCCCCAGGGGAGACATAGGCCGGGTTATAGGCATTCATATGGTAGCGATAATTGGTGAACAACCCTTCCTGCTGGGCACTTAGCCACCCAAAGATGAGAAAGAGAGCTATGGACACTATATTCTTTATATTCTGCATTGTATTTTATTGTATTTCTTATCTATTGTGATTATTGCTTGGCCAAAAACAGCCATCCGTTCATATCTACGCTACCGTCCCCTTCAAGGTCTATTTCGTAGTAGTAGGAACCTCCATCGGGAAGTCTACTGCTTAGGCCCTTATAATGGCCGTCCCAATCGTTCTGATAGTTCTTGGCAGCAAACACCTCTTTGCCCCAGCTGTTGAAGACCCGTACTATGGAGTTGAGATAGTTTTCTATGTTATAGATGGTCCAGGTATCGTTTATCCCATCGCCATTGGGCGTAAAAGCTTGGGAAACGTTCAACTCTATGGTATCACAAGCATCGCCAAGGCCATCACCGTCCCTGTCTTCCTGACCCGGATTATAAACAGTAGGGCAGTTGTCTTGATCATCCATGGTTCCATCATTATCGGTATCTTTTTGGCTATCTGAACAGCCTTCGGCATCCACGGCCTCGTCTTCAGGGGAATCCGGACAAAGGTCCTGGGCATCGCTTACCCCGTCAAAATCACTGTCCTTTTGGCTATCGGAACAGCCTTCGGCATCCACGGCTTCTCCGAAAGGCGTATCGGGACAAAAATCCATATCATCCATAATCCCATCGTTGTCACTGTCCTTTTGGCTATCGGAACAACCATTGGCATCAGCCGTTTCACCTAAAGGAGTATTGGAACAGCTATCAAGAGTATCCAAAACACCATCATTGTCGTCATCTTCATCGGCATTGTCCCCGGTACCGTCCCCATCGGTGTCCGTATCCTCTTCCGGGTCTTTTGGAAACGCATCCTTATCATCCAGCGTGCCATCGTTGTCATCGTCCTCATCGGCATTGTCCCCGGTGCCGTCCCCATCGGTGTCCGTATCCTCTTCCGGGTCTTTTGGAAACGCATCC
>NZ_JALKBD010000042.1 GCF_023015905.1 Arenibacter sp. F20364
GTGTCAGTATCGGGACCACTACGGGAGCCCTTACTTTCAATGTAACGGGACTTACCCAAAATACAACCTATGCCTTTACGGTAACGGCAACGGATTCAGCAGGGAACGTTTCGCCGGTCAGTAATACGGCAAATGTCACCACCTTGACGGCCGCTGATGGTCAGGCACCAACTGCACCGAGCAATTTAGTGGCCAATGGAACCACCACTACTACCACGAACCTTTCTTGGACAGCTTCTACGGACAACATAGGGGTTACTGGATACACCATCTTTCAGGACGGTGTCAGTATCGGGACCACCACTGGCGAACTTACATTTAATGTAACAGGACTAACTCAAAATACTTCCTTTGCCTTTACGGTAACGGCAACGGATGCAGCAGGGAACGTTTCCCCAGCTAGTAATACTGCCAATGTCACTACAACCGGCAGCGGGATTATAGATTATACTTCAGAAAACTCAAATTTGCCAACCATTGATTGGACGGCAAGGGATTTGTTTGCCAGTAGAAATGTGGGGATTGGAACAACCAATACACAGGGTTATAGATTGGCTGTTGACGGTAATGTTGTTGCTGAGGAAATAAAAGTAGAATTATCACAAAATTGGCCGGATTTTGTCTTTACCAAATCTTATGGTCTACCAACCCTGGAGGAGGTAGAGAGGCATATTTTGGAAAAGGGACATTTGCAGAATATACCTAACGCTATGGAAGTAGAGCTAAACGGCATAATGTTAGGAGAGATGAATGCAAAATTACTTCAGAAAATAGAAGAACTAACTTTATATACGATCCAACAGGAAAAGAAAATAATAAAGTTAGAAAACGAAAATAAGAAAATTCAATTATTGTCCGAAAAATTGTTAGAATTGGAAGGATTGATAAAAGGTAATAATTAGAAAAATATAATGTATCATGAATAAATATTATGCATTATTTGTTTTAGCAATTTCGGTTTTTCACGTTGAAGGGCAAAGTATACGTAAAAATTTTACCGAGATGTCCCAATATGAAAAAATTGAATTGGTGAACGGCTTTTATGCTTTAAGATCGGGTGGCGATTTGATTAATGATTTGGCGACCTTTCATAACGATTTCTTCAATTTTGATAATACCATTGATCCAACGCGCTTGGATTTACATTTTAATCTCCCGGATGAACCTGAACGGGATATATTTCTTGCTTGGCACAGAAGACAAATGTTCGAAGTGGAACAGGCATTGCAAAATGTAAATCCAAGAATTAGTTTGGTATATTGGGACAGTTCTGTGGAGAGGTCTGTAAATTCAACATTATGGAACCAAGACTTAATGGGGAGCTTTGATGCGAATTGGAGCTTGGGGAGAGACTTGGGAGGAAACGGTTCTTTACCGGTTACAACTGGTACAGGCGATAATAATGTTAACGTGATTCAAGGCATAAATGGGACAAGTTGGCCAGCTCCGGATTCTCAAACAGTAGGATTTTATGCATATTCCAATCGTTTGGAACGGAATAGGGTACATGCTGGTCCCCATGAATGGGTCGGAGGAATGATGCCTACCGGTGCATCACCAAGGGATCCCGTTTTTTACTTACACCATGCCAATGTTGATAGACTTTGGCAGGAATGGGAAATGAATAATCCTGGTTCATCCGGCTTCCTTAGGACATCAATGTTACGTTACGATGGGACCTATGTTTTTAATGGACAGACTTTGCCATCAGTAGATCCTAATAGTATTATAGATAGTAGGGTTTTAGGTGTATTTTATGCCAGAAATGGGCTTGCGGTCTTGGATAATTACATTGTAAGCAATACATACAATCCAGAAGAGGTATTTTATTATCAGTTTTTAATTGAAGCAGGAGATGACGGTTTTATTGTGCCCTCTGGTCGTGTGGCTAGAATAGAATCTTTAAATACCATTGAATTAAAGCCAGGTTTTATGGCTGCAAGTGGTTCCACTTTTACTGCGAGGATAGATGTAGGTAATTCAGGGCTTACCGGAAAATCTAATGGTGCTTTGGTTGTTAATGATAAGCCATTTGACCATCTTGACATTAAAAACATTGTGGAATGGCAGGAAGATAATAAAGATGACAGTCCTGTATTTTTGACTACATTTCCAAACCCTTTCGTAAACAAAATTACGATTAATCTAAATAAAAAAACGGATTGTTCCATAGAAGTATTTAATATGATGGGCATGTCCATTAGAAAGGAATCTTTTCAAAATACGGATACTTTGGAAATAAATAATCTATACGGCCTAGCATCTGGTATATATGTTATACAGGTCGTTAATGGACAGGGCGAAATTTTATTGGCCAAAAGGGTTGTGAAACTCTAGGTATTGTATTTCAAAAAATATTATAGTAAGTATATAAATGGAAAATAGCTGGGATATACCGGATCAAGTCTTAAGCATATAGGATATTAGGAATCTTGATTCGCTATTAAAAATAAACCTTTCTATTCTTTACATTTGTTATAGCACATTTAGGAGTAAGTCCAATTTTGAAGGATACATAATTGGACTTGCAACAAAAAAAATGGACCATTGGATTAGCGTAATGAAGCTACTTTTTGATTATACAATTTTATTTCAATTTTCCGGTTAGTCTTTTAATCCAAAGAAGAGTGTTCACTTCTTCTATTGTACCATATTTTTTTCTATTGAAATACAGATAATTCTGCTTCTGACCTTATAGGTTAATTTTGGTTTAAAACCCATTCTACCTTTAAACTTTTATAGTATAAATCAGCTACTGTGTTGTCCCAACAATTGCCTTTTGTTCCCATACTTTGTTTTACCGATCAATGATAACTTTTAAGGATCTTGGAAAAACCGTAACTTACTTGCTGTAAACCTCTATCCAAATGGAATGTAAGTTCGTTCGTGATGTTGTTTTTTAGAGTTGTCAATTTCCGACCAGGAAGGACGGTGTCACCGGCATTCAAAGTTTGGCCCATTGACCATCCAACGACCTATCGGTGGAACAATTCTATGGTCACCGTTTAATACATCCAGACTTGTGCGGTCCAGCACTCACACTTTACTTGCTCTAAAACGATAAAGTCCTGGTTCAATATATTGGTAGCTATTGGACAGTTTTGTTCACCATGTGTGGTAGATTTAAATTTTGGCTTTCTTTTAGCAAACAGACCATTTATATTCAGGATCCTGTAGCCTTAACTAATAATGGGTAATGCTAAATTTATGTTCGATTAAATATTTTAAGTCCATACATTTCGAACGGCTCGCTCCATTAAGTAATGAAAAAAGTGTTCTGAAAGTTGTCGGATTTACGTACTTTGTACATTCGTATTTAGAATAATACACCGTTATTAAAGCTGGATATTCATATTCAGGGTTTTGTTTTGTTATAAAACACAAATTAATTTACTTAATATCATGTATTTAAAATGGCTCTGAATGTGCCTAATAAGAAGTTTTATTCTTTAGTGTAAAAATCATATAAAGCCAAAGAATTATTTTTCTAGGGCAATAATATTTAATAGGGCTCTTATACTTTTAATAAATATGATTCTAAAAATGACCATTGGTATATTCTGTTAACTTCCTAAAACCGATAATTGTCAATTATGGATATTGAAAGAAGTGAATATTTTAGGGTTCTGATGATTCGAAATAGAATTCGAAATGGACTATTCCTTTTTACTTTAAGAAACTTTATAACCCGATTTGGTCTGGATATCTATCCTTATTATTGGGATAAGGAAGAATTTTCTCTCAGCACTGAGCCAAAGATTAAGGATAATCCTGCCAGCTATAATGTGGTTGATGTAACAACAGATGAAATAGGTATATGGAATAAAGTTCAAGGAAAGCCTCCAGGAACATTGGAGAAGGAAATTGAGGAAGGTCATTTGTGCTTGGGCTTAAAATATAAGGGTGATATTGTAGCCGTGTTGTTTGCTAAATGTGAGGATTTTATCTTTAAGAAACGGACCTTTAAACTAAATGATGATCAGGCATATATTTACAATCTTTATACCTTTGAAGCTCATAGAGGCAAAAACCTAGCGCCCTATCTGCGCTACCATTGTTATAAAAGATTAGTAGAAAAGGGAATCAATGAAATATATTGCATAACAGCGTTCTTGAATAAATCATCGCTTAGGTCAAACAAAAAATTGTGCATAAGGCATGAGATATTGTTTCTGTATGTTGGGCTTTTCAAAAAAAAATACTGGAACTTTATATTGAAGCATTATTAGACATAATGACCTAAATCTCCCTAATTGGAGACTTAAAGCTACCCAGCTAATATTAAAAAGGATAAATATTTGTCATATTAGCTTTATGTTAACGGTGTAACTTGGAGGTTTAATCCTTGTTTCGTAAAATCATATCTGCAAGACTATAATTAAATAAGCAAGAGTAGGTGATTTATCGAGTTATTCTTTAATTGAGGAATTTATCTTTGTGTGATTTTGAAGTTTAATATGTAGAAAATCGACTTCCCGGCTAGTGGATCTATTTGGAAACAACCGGGATCAATCTATTCAAATAGGTTTCCACTTCTGATAAAGCTAGAACCTGGACACTCTTAATTTATACAGAACACTCACTTAAAAGTAAAGGAACTATTATTAAAAAATATTGACACTTTGTTATTTCTTATTTCTTAGTGTTTTGCGCCGTGATCTAGATGAATGCTTGCCGGATCTCGATATTTACAGCAGGGAGGTAAATCATTATAGGTATTATCATCTGCTTGAGCCGAATCAGTATCGTGACCAACCTTTGCAATAGCCTTTTTGACATCTAGGGGTGTGCATTTATTCTCATCCAATATTAGAGTCAGTTGCTTGGAGGGGATGTCCCAATTTACATATTTTACTCCTTTGACCTTAAGGGACGCCTTCTCTATTCTTGCTTTGCACATCGCACAATTTCCCTTTACCTCAAAGGAGACCTTCTTATTTTTGTCCTGTGCATAGGAGTGTACTGAAGTAATAATCAATAGTAAGCAAATAATTAATTTTTTCATATCAATAAGTTATAATTTATATCTTAAACCAACATAATAAGTACTTCCTAAAACAGGGGCATATAGGATGGTACTATCAAAATACGGTCCAAAGGGATCATCACTTCCCAATATAGCCATTTCCTGGGTATAATTTGCTATATTTTCCCCGCCTATATAAACTTCAAATTTCTTTGAAAACACTCTAGTGACCTGGGTATTCATTAAACCATATGAGGGTGAAAATGACGCTAATTGGTATTCGTTAGGGTTTAAAGATGTACTGGGTAATCGTTGTTCCCCCTGCCAGTGCAGGGTATAATCGAATCGCCATTGGGATCCATTCGATTTTCTAAGGGTTTCATAACTTAAATTAGTGAAAAAACGATGTTTGGGTTGTAAAGGTTTTGTTAAACTACCCGAGCGGTAATCAACCCTAATATCATAATATTTGTAGGTCGCCCTAATGTCAAGATTTTGAACTATTTCATAATTTAGATCTATTTGCAAACTATTGGAATAACTTTTACCCTCCAAATTATAAAATGATATTTTTCTAGGATCCTCCCAATCAATTACCACCTGATCTTGAAACTGTGTACTGTAAAAATCAGCAGAAAAATCCAAGACCCTATTCCAGAGATATAATTTTTGGATAAAACTTATTCCAAAATTCCAGGCAACTTCCGGTTTAAGACCGTAAATTTTACCTGAGTTTTCGATGATTTCCAAATTTCGGGACGAAGCGAAAAATTGTTGATTTTCTGCAAATATATTAGCACCTTTTACGCCCTTGCCAAAAGAACCCCTTAGACTTGCCTTATCCCAAAGCGAATATCTTATATGGAAACGTGGGGTGAAAAAGTTGCCAAGTTTATTATGGTGATCCATTCTAATTCCGGCTACTAAACTTAATTTTTCCAAGCTATCGTAACTATATTCAAAAAATGATCCTATAGTATTGTCATTCCTCCCTAAGCGTAGCCCATTCACCTGTTCGTCATAATAGTCATTACTATAATTGATGCCAGCCTTTATTTTATTTTGTGTATTATTAATGATGCTGTTGAAAATTAAGTTGGTGTAAAATGAGTTTTGCTTTATATTATACTGGTTTAGACCATAATAGGAATTTTGATCGTGTATGTTATATGATGTCTGTATTCCTATACTCTGATAAGGCAGTTCTGGGAAAACATAGCCTACTTTTGAGGAAATGTCCAAACGGTTACTTCGTACCTCGCTTCCCCAATAATTAGTAGTTAATTTATCCCGTTCCGGTACAAAATTTCTCTGCCCGGTATTTTTTTTGTCCTTTAGATAATGAAGGGTTAAAAAACTTACCCAGCCTTTTTCGCTGTCCATGTATTGCCACCTGTTCATTAAATTGATTTGTTCGGCCAAAGGCGTATCTAGGAAGCTATCATTATTATTGTCTATGGTGCCATTTCTTAAATTGCCATGGACATAAATTCCTGTTCCTAAATTTTCGGAAATTTTCTTGTTAAATCTTCCGTTAAACTCATACCTCTCATAATTATTGGAATAGATGTTCAAAAACAAAAGTTTGTCGCTTAGCGGTTTCACCAATTCCGAATTTATTTGTCCAGAAATACTTTCGTACCCATTTTGAACCCCACCCGAACCTTTGGTAATTTGTATGCTTTCAATCCAAGATCCTGGAATAAACGAAAGACCATAAATTTGGGATGCGCCCCTTATAGACGGTATATTTTCTTGGGTAAATAATAGATAGGGACTATCTAAGCCCAACATTTGAATTTGTTTGGCACCAGAGACCGCATCTGAAATGTTAACATCTACGGTAGGGTTGGTTTCAAAGCTTTCCGAAAGATTGCAGCAGGCCGCTTTTAGCATTTCCCTGCTGTCCACTGTGACAACATTTTGTACTTCGAACAATGATTTTTGTAGTGGTTTTATATTATTTCTTACTATTACCTCTTCCAGATTTATTTCTTTCTGGAGTAATATTTTGCCAATATTAGGTCTATTGACATCTAAGGTATCTGTTTGGTACCCAGGATGGCTAACTACAAGTTTTTTGGTATTGTTGTTAAATGGTATTTTGAAATTTCCTTCCTTGTTGGTTAAAACTACGGCAGTGCTGTCCTGCCAATAAACATGAACCCCAAATTGTGCTACGGCCGTTCCGGAGCCATTATTTACAACTACAGTTCCCGAAATAGTAATCTGACTTGTAACAGCCAAAGGAATTGTAAAGAGAATTGCAAATAAAATAAGCTTATTAAATGAATTTTTTAACAAATGCATATGAAGAAATTTTCTTTGGCTTTATAATCTCTATATCTTATTTATCAACTAGGAATTATATTATGATGATGGCTGTTTCAGGTAGAAATAATAATTAATGTATATTGATTGGTCAATAAAAGGAATAAATAATTTTAAGTCAATAGGTTCTTTAGCTGCTGTTAATTTACTAACTTTAATTTTATTTTACTCTCCCCTTGGTTAGAATGTTTTAATTGTTGTTTAATAATAAGAGTAACGTCTAACGGACCCCAAATATTGGACTTGGTTGTTAATATTTAAGTAATACAGGAAAAGAAATAATTAAGAATTAAAATCAAAATCATGAAAACTTCATTTTTTTTACTTCTATGTTCTATTCTCATTTTCTGCGAGAGTCATACTGTACTTGAGAAGCAGGAGCAGACTAAAATTAGGGTGATAAACAATAGCGCATATGAGCTTACAAATTTGGCCTTATTTTCTATGAAGTTTAATAATTTATTACCAGGTGATTCCACTGCATACCAGGTATTGGACTATGATGAATTAAAGGACGATCCAATGATATATTGTATCGTAGATCAGAATAATTTGTCATTATTTTTAAAAATGCCCGAAAACGAGGGTAATTTTACCTATTCTATTGATAGTTTGGATTTGTCTAAAAAAAGAATTTTCTTTAACATGACAACCGATAATTAGATAATGCAACGATTGTTATTTAATTAGATTGATAATTCCTGACAGCTGGCAAATTGCCCTAGGGTATTAATCTATTAGTAAAACTTCAATAGAAATAGGCTTTATTCAATTTGAACATTCTGATTCTTTACAAATATATTTTTAACCCCTTTCTTTTTCAGTTTAAGTTTTGTTTGGAAGTATTTTTGCATGCCTTTCGCCAAGGTTCTAGAAATAATAGAATTTTTATTGTAGAATACATGATGGTCCAAGGTGTAAGTATCAGTGCTCCATCGATTTTTATAACCGTAATTTCCCAGCCCTAAATCGAAAATTCTAATGTTGTTTTCAAAACATATTTCGAATTGATTGGTTAAGTACATATTTCCTATTTCATATTTGGCAAAATCAATGTCGAATACCGAGATAGCTCCCTTGATACTATCCGGGGTGTTGTAGTTAAAACAAATTGAAATAGGCTCGGAACCATTATATATAATGTAAAAAGAAGCATTTTTGGTGTTAATTAGAGGGAAAAATAGTTCATGATAAAAATTCCAAATGTGATCATTTAAATGCCGATTATATTCTTGTTTATCGTCATATCTTTTTTCCAATAACTTGCGAAATGATTCAAATACTTTTTCATATTCCGTTTCTGAGATTTCCCCATAATACCATTTATAGGAAATATCATGCCTAGATTCCAGGAGCCTTTTGTTTCTCTGTATTTTCTTAATTCGGCTTTGGCTTAGTGTGGCCGTAAGGTAGCTATCTAAATTATCAAAGGATTTAAAATCGATTAAATACCCAGTTGAATCGTATATTTTATGTAATCCAATAGCATTGTTATAGTCTAAAAAATCAGGACTGTAATATGTTGGAACGTGATAAATTAGAATTACACCGTTCTTTAATTTCTTGGCAGTTTCAACTGGTCCATTTAACGGTTTTGAATATGATATGCCCAGTGATAAATTCTTGCCAACGTTGATAAAGATGGGAAGGAACTTATTTTTGACAAACGATATATTATCAATAAAATTGAACTTATTTTCTAATAAACCATTACCAAAATGTTTCAACCAAGTTGATGAATATATTTTGGAATTAGCAGCAATATCTTTCATTGGGTATTCTTAATAATTATTTGGGATTTTCATCAACATATCACATTTCGAAAATAGCTGTCCAGGCTTAAACTTGTTAAATTCACTTACATCCTTGTTATTTTTCAGCCACGAAATATAGATGGCAGGGGTGTTTATGCCAGCTTCATGTGAAAAAGGATAGCCTCCTCCAAATCTTGGATTTAATTCTAAAATGTAAATTTTATCTTTCACAACAAAAAAGTCGCAGTCCATATTGCCAATGTGCTTTGTATGGTTTCCAATTAATTCGCCAAACTTGGAGAATTCATCTTTTATGACAGAAACGGCCTTATCTGTTTCACCAGATCGCATAGATAATTTTTTTCTTACGAAACAACCATAGTAATCCCCATTAAAATCGTTTAAGATGTCCATTCCATATTCCTCGCCATCCAATTTTTCCTGTATGATAATACTATGGTCTATATCACTGGAGCTAACAGTTTTAAGAATGGATTTTTCTATTCTCAATTTTTGTAATTCATAGGCGAGTAATAGCTCTTTCTCATTTTCGGCAACATCTACTCCTATAGATGCACTTCCCCACCTTGGTTTAACAATCAACGGGTACTGTAGACTATCTTTATTTAAGGCTTCCAAAACACTCTCTATTGTAATAAATGTTTTGGGTGTGGGGATATTTAGTTTACTGAAGAATTTATAGGTTTTCCATTTGTCGGACGACATGTCGATTACGTTTTCATCCGAAATAATGACTTTGGTTCCCATATCCTCAAATTCTTTTTTATGTAGGGAAAGTATCGGAAGTTCCAAATCATTCAATGAAATAATTGCCTTAACATTATTGTCTTTAACAATAGATTTTAAGCAATCAATATATTCAGCATCATATATGGACGGCACTTTAAATGCCAAATGGGCATCAACCAGGGCAGGAGCAGTTAATTGAGTGTCAACGGCTATTATTTGTCCTTTATTACCTAGGGCTTCTTTAAAATAATTAATTAAATAATTTCTTCTTCCGGCACAAGTAAATAATATATTCACGTTTCGTATTTAAGGGTTAAAGATTTAATCTATATTTTGGAAAGAAATTTGAATCGGCATTTTTTTGGTCCAAAGTTTGGAGTTCATCGTATTCATCCGGCATGGCTATTAATTTCCAAATATTGAAATCAACATAATTCTGGGCAAAACAAGATTTGAACTTCATTAAAGAACCTTCCCGTCCTCCGCTTCCACCGCCCATATCCAAATAGTTCATTTCATCTTTATGGCATAATTCCCTTATCTGGTCATATAAATATCTTACGGGACTTATATTGTAGTATTGGTCATTGGTACAAGCTAATTCAATATGAGAAATATGTTTTGTGCCAAAGTAAAAAACACCTGCCATAATTTCATTGGTTTCATTATGTATGGCCAAAATAATATTGGCATCCGCCATATCGGAATTTAAAAGTGTATTGAAATAGTCCTTGTTATAATAAAATGATTTATTAGCATTCAGTCTGTCCAAATTGCTGTAATAAATTTCCATAAAGGCCTCTATATCCTCAGAATTAGTAGCCATTCTATAAGTGGAAATTGGTTTTAATTTCTTTATTAACCGTATAGTATCCTTTTTGTAGCATAGAATTTGATCATTTACATCCATTTGCTGGTCAAAATATACCAATTCACCCACATTCTCTGTAGTTCCGAGTTTGGCCAGGGCTTCACTTTGTTTGCTCAAATAGGGATTCAATTTTGAAAATGCCGAAACAATCTTCTCCCTTTGCAACAAATTAAGAAATTCCTTCGAAAAATTATCTGAATCAAATGAATCATCAACATTAATGGATACGGGACCTAAATAGCCATGTACGGAAACCAAATCATATAATTCATCATTTATTTTTCGTTTTAAAAAAGGAAACCCAATCTCAGTGTTATTGTTTTTGTAAGTTATAAGAATTGGTTCTTCCCCAGTCTTCTTCATAACTTCGTGATATTCAAAAGTATGATACAGATCGTAGGATTCCATTCTTATGAGAAAGTTATTCCAATCTTCTTTGTTTTTTAAAATTTCCATCATTAGTTAAAATAGTTAAATATTCCTCCTGTGTTCCAGAAAAGTATATTTCCAGTAATCATCTGTTTTTTAATAATTTGTTGCATTCCGTAGAACGCTTTGGCCGTATATGTTGTATCCAAGGGGATCCCGTATTTTATATACGAATTGTTGGATATTTGTAATATTTCATCATTAAACTTTTCGTAGCCACCACACAAAAATTCATCAGCCACTGTTATATTATTAACACTTTCAGGTATTGAATAACGTTTACATAATTCGGAATAGAATTCCTTTATTATTTTTTCGGATCTTTTTTTTTCTCTACCAACTGAAATTCCTATGACCTTGGTCTTTAATTGATATTTGGATATACCTGCTAATAGACCGGCGTGCGTTGAACCTGTACCGCTGGCCAAGAAAATATAGTCAGGAGCAAAACCGCTTTTTTTTATTTCTTCGATAATGTCGATATAAGCCTTGCTACCTTCCAATGTATGACCACCTCCATATAGATAGAACGGCTTTTGGCCGAGAGCTTTGTAATTTAGCATGGCCTTGTCCATTTCAAGGGAGATTTCATCGGAATTGCAAAAAATCACGCTGGCATTGGTGTTTCTAATTAATTTGGCATTGCCATTTTCGGTTAGAAATTTTTCCTTATTCCCATGCAACACCAAAGTACAGTCCAAATTGTATTTGGAACAGTACAAAGCCGTGGCTCTACAATGATTGGATTGTATTCCACCTGTTGTAACTATTGAAGTATACTGACCTTCCTGAATTGTATTATGTAGCGCCATCATTTTGCGGGCTTTGTTTCCCCCTCCCAAGAGAGGAAATAGATCATCTCTAAAGATTGCAAAAGACGGGTTTATAGATTCAATCATAGGTAATAAAACTTAAACTATATTTAGATAACTTTAGCTTTTTAAGTTTAGATAGTGCTATTATAATAATCTAACATTGATTTATAAGTTAAGCTATTTTTTTTTTGTGCGATGTTCTACAAGGGTCAACATGTTATCATCCAAAATTACATCTGAAGGCCTAATTACCTTTAAAATTGTTTTGTAAATCAAAATTAGATCGTTTCGAAATGATAAATTTTGGACATATTGCACATCCAATTCCAATTTTTCGTCCCAACCCACGGCATTTCTTCCGGAGACTTGGGCCAGACCTGTAATTCCAGGTCTAACGGTGTGCCTAATAGCTTCCCTGGTGGTATAGTATGGCAAATAGTGGGTTCTGAGTGGCCGTGGTCCTACAAGGCTCATGTCACCTCTAATTACATTTATTAGTTGAGGTAATTCGTCGAGCGATGTTTTTCTTAAGATACTCCCCAATTTTGTTAATCGAACTTCATCGGGCAACAACTTGCCATTGTCATCTTTTTTGTCTGTCATACTTTTAAATTTGTACATTTTAAAGACAACTTCATTCTTTCCTGGCCGTTCTTGGGAAAAAAAAGGATTAGACTTATTGACGATTAAAGAAATAAACGCTACGATGAGAATTATGGGCAATAGGATTAAAAAAGCTAACAAGGCAGCAATTAAATCTATTAATCTTTTGAATGTTGACTTATACATTATTGGTTTTCCTTAGCTATATTTATGCTTCTATCGTAGTCGTTTAATTTTTAAATTAAAATCGGGACAAAAATATAGTTTGACGAAATTGTAGCCAATTAATTGTGTTCAACTATAAATTAAATCGGATTAATTGTAGGATACAAGATCAAATCGTTACGACTATTTAAATACAATAAACCTTATAAATTTAAGGTTTGTAGTTTTAATTAATTATTATTTTTTTTGATTTGGTGTTAATGAATCGTATTCTGCTAAAATTGCATTCCAAATTACAGATCGATCAAACCTGACCGCTATAGATTCTCTAACATTTTTGAATTTGGAAGTGCCATTATTAAGGGACTCAACCATTGCCTTGTAAAGGTGCTCTGTACTTTTAGGAGGAATAATACACCCATTCTGACCATTGATTATTATTTCGTTGCATCCGTTGATGTCAGAGACAATACTAGGAAGTCCCATAGCGCCTGCTTGCATAACTACATTCGGAAATCCTTCCCGGTAACTGGGAAAGGCCAGCATATTGGAAATAGCGAAATAGGGACGTACATCCCATTGCCACCCTAAATAATTTATATTAGGATTGTTCTTTATCTTTTCCACAGTTTCAGGAAATAAAGGGTCCAGTTTTTCTTCAAATTCCCCTAGTAAAAGAAGCTTGGTATCGCTAAACGTTTCCTGAATTTTACAAAAAGCCTCTACCAGTTCATTTATACCTTTATCCGTTACCATTCGGCCCACATTTATGAAAACAAAGTCATTTTTCCCTATATTCAATTCTTTGCGCAACGCATGATTATCCTCCAGGGAAAACAAATTAGGGTCGAAATGAGCCAGATCTATGCCATTGGAACTTCCATTTCCAATAACTTTTAATTTGCTCTGGTCAATGAAATTATGGTCTAAAATTATTTTTTCCAGACCAAAGGAGTTTGGATATACCCTGGTCGAAAAAGCATAGGTCATTTTTTCAACGAAATTTAATATTCGTCTTTTAATTCCGGTCGTCTCCAATAATGGTAGGCCGGCAACTGTATGCAGTCTATGTGGAACTCTTGCAAAATATGAAGCCATCATACTTAACAATCCCGCTTTTGGGGTGTGGGAATGCACTATAAAAGGCTTTTCTTCACTGAAAATAGTGTATAATTTGTACAATGCAATCAAATCTTTAAAGGGAGAAATACTACGTGACATTTGAACGGGAATTACTCTCACGCCCTGCTCTTTCCTTACATTGTCCAATCGAATTCCTTTGGAGGATATTCCTATTACCTCGAAATAATCACTCATAAATTTAAGCTGGTTTTGGAGTAAACCATCTAGAGAACCAGAAGTAGTGGTTATTCTAATAAGTTTTTTCTGCATTAGTTTTAGGTATTTTTTTGCAAAAGTATTGTTAATAATTTTTAAGAGGGAATTTTAGAATAGTTTTATCATGAAAACGTCGAATTAGTAATGACAAGGTTTATTGGGGTATACCTAGATCAAATGAATATTTTATTGTTAGTGAATACTTTTTAAACGTCATTATACACTAAATATTACGGTATTATATTGACTTATGTTTTATTGGGTCAAAGTCATTACATATAATCCACTGTATAAGGTTGGGACATATGATTATAAAGTACTATTTTTTGGTTTTTACACTGTTTAGATAATGATTGACCTTGGTCATAAATGACGAAATATTCCTGCTTTTAAGATATTCATCAAATAGATTACGGTTATCTTCATGTGAGTTTAGAGCGAGTGTTATGGCTTTTTGGAGCTCTTTTTCACTGTTGGTTTCTGAAATCCGTATTCCTGGAATATTTTCTATTCCGCCGGCGCAAAGGGTGGAAACAACCTTAGAGTTTTGCGACATCATTTGAAGAAGAACATTAGGAAAGCCTTCAACCCTAGATGAAACAACGCATATTGTGGCTTTTTTAAAATAAGGATATACATTATCCACAAAACCTGGGAGTAATACATCGTCTTCAAGATTTAACTTGGTTACTAATCCCTCTAGGTTTGTCCGTTCTATGCCCTCACCCAGTATTAAAAGTTTCAAATCCTTAAATTGGGGCCTTAATTTGGAGAAAGCATTTATCAAGATATCATATCCTTTCTCTGGTATCATCCTACCAGCAGAAACTATATAATTCTCAGGTAAAGTAATTTTCGTTGTACAGGAAGCTTTTTTTGTTATCAGGTCAACATCAATGGGGTTGGGGATAACTTCAATTTTAGTGAGTTTGGTTATTTTAGGAAAACCAGTTATAAGTTGATTTTTCATCAACTCGGTTTGACTTATCAGTAAATTAACCTTTCTATATCCAATCCAATAGAAAATCTTATACGATAAAAGCTTAAGACCAGTATACCTAAGGAAAATAGAGGTGGACTCTCTTGCTACAAAGTGTTTGGTTCCAATAAGTCTAAGGCCAAGTAGTATTCCGATTAATCCATTTGTGTATACATGGGAAGTAAAAATATAATCGTAAGATTTATTTTTTGATCTTACCAAATTAAGAATCAATAGGAAAACAGAAATATATTTACGACTATATTTGGAATAATGTAGGGTTGTTAGAGGGCTTGAATCTTCCCAAGAATTTTTTAGCTTTTTGTTAAGAAAGTAAATGTCAATTATATCACTTTTGTGGAATGAGGCGACCATTTTTAAATATTGTTCGGCTCCTCCCATAGTGTCATTGGGTAATAGAATTAATATTCTCATATTCTAATTGACTTTTTGATTTAATCTTATCAGGAATGTTCTTAAAGGGAACGTTATAAGATTTACTTTATTTCCAAACCAACAGCGTTTTTGGACAACCACTGTTTCAAAACCAATAGGGCCCAAATGGTTGGATACTTATTAGCCGTCCCATCCATATGCTCATGTATGGTTGTTTTAACTTCTGGTATTTTAATTCCTGGTATTGTTTTAAGACCTTCATCACTTAGTTCACTTAGAACATAATCTTTTAATTCATTTCTAAACCAAACTTTAAACGGCATGGTAAATCCAGACTTAGGGCGGTCAAAAAAATCTTTTGGAACATGCTTGTACAATATATCCTTTAGAATTCTCTTCTGGTTACTCTTGTTAAATTTAAAGTCCGTAGGAATTGATCTCGAAAATTCAACCACTCTATAATCCAATAAGGGAGCTCTTGTTTCCAAGGAAAAAGCCATTGAAGCTCTATCTACTTTCGTATTAATGTCCCAGTTTAGATAGGTTTTTAAATCAAAATCTGATATTCGCTCGTATATATTTTTGTTTTCATGGTATAAGTATTTTCTTTCTTCCAGATCGCTTAAATCCGGTGTATTTACCAGCAAATGATTTTTAGTGTTAACCATCATGCCAAGGTATGCATCGTTTATGTTTTTGTTGTTTAAAACATTGGCTATTACTTTGCTCTTGTAGTATGGTACATTATTTAAGCAATTAACTAATATATTTCTGGCGAAATCTGGAATACTATAGGCTTTTTGAATGTAGTTCATCCAATTATATCGGTGATATCCCAAAAAACTTTCATCACCGCCATCGCCTGACAATGCTACAGTTACATGTTTTTTTGTATGTTTGGAAAGTAATAACGATGGAACGGCAGAGGAATCGGCGAAAGGCTCGTCATAGTACTCACTAAGGTTGGAGATTAAGTCTAGCCCCTCATTATAATTACATTCAATGACATGGTGATCGGTTTGCAAATGTTGGGCTACTTTTTGCGCATAGGCACTTTCATCAAAACCTTTTGTATCGAATTTAACCGAAAAAGTCTTTACCTTTTCGTTTGTGGCCTTGGTGGCCATTGCTGCTACCAATGAAGAATCTACTCCTCCGGACAAAAATATACCAACAGGCACATCTGCGAATAATCTAATTTTTACAGCATCGGACAATATGGACTCCAATTCGTTTTTAGCATCCTCATAGGATCCATCGTAAAGATTTGTGCCCTTATAATCCAAATCCCAATATGGTTTCTGGTTGTAAGAACCTGAATTTAGATCGTAAACAAAAGAATAACCGGCTTTTAATTTTTTAACCTCATTAAAAATTGTATCAGGATCAGGAATGGTACCCCAGCTAAGATAATTGTTAATGGATTTTTGGGAAATTGAAAGTTTTTTATTGAATAATTGAATGGCTGAGATTTGACTTGCAAATTCAAAATCCCTACCATTGACGTAGTAGTAGAATGGTTTTTTACCCATTCTATCCCTAGCCCCAAATAATAGTTGATTTTTTTCATCATAAATTACAAATGCGAACATCCCATTGAAATAATCGACACATTTTTCACCATACTCCATATACGCGGCACACATAACTTCAGTATCACTGGTGGTATTAAAAGAATACCCCTTACTGCCAAGTGATTTTTTTAAGTCTATATAATTGTATATTTCGCCATTAAAGACAATATGGATGTTGTCGCTATAGGTAAAAGGTTGGTTGGAGCGTGGGTCTAAATCGATTATGGCCAATCTATTGTGACCCAAAGTAACTAGGTTGTCATTTGATTCCAATTGACTAACCCCCATTTTATCAGGGCCGCGAAACGAAATTCTATTCAATTTAGTTTCGATTTCTTGTTTTTTATACCTAATCGTAGTTCCGTAAATTCCGCACATTTTATTGAATAATTTATTTTTTAACGAAAAAACCATGGAAAAGCTTTGTCCACTTTTCACCTACATTTTCCATCGAAAATTTATCTAATGATCCTATAGTTTGTAACCTTAAGGATTCTCTTAAATTTTTGTCTATGACCAGTTCATTTAATTTGGCGGTCATTTCTTCTATATTTTGATCACTAACCAATATACCGTTTACATTATTTTCAATAATGTCCGAAGGCCCCGAAATACAGTCGTAGGAGATACAGGCCATGCCCTGTGAAACCGCTTCAATAAGTACCATTGGCAAACCTTCATGCCGAGAAGAAAGAATGAAAATTTCTGAACTTGCCATAATATCTTTTACATCCGCTCTAAATCCAGTTAATATTATTTGTTTTTCTATACCCAATCTTCTCGCTTCCTTGATCAGGAGATTTTTTCCAACATCACCTTCTCCAACTATTTTTAATTTCCAGTCAGCATTTTGTTTCAGAATTTCTGAAACAATGTTCATTAAATTATCAAATCCTTTATGATGATAGCGATTAAGATTACCAACAGCTAAGATTACTTTTTCCCTTGGTGAATTTATATTGCCAACGAGAGAGAAGGAGCATGGGTTTGGCATAACTACAACATTCTTATTCTTATTCTTAAAAAAGGATAGATCAAATTTTGTTAGAATAGTAATTGCATCAGGAAGGCGATACATAAAGTTCCATAAAAACCATTTTGGAATTGTAACTTTTTGATTAAAGTGATTGAAATGTTCTGATACAACAAGTTTAATCCCATACAATTTTGAAGGTATAATCGTTGAATAACCCATTAAATCTATATGGGAACTAATTACATCTGGACGGTTTTTTTTTGTGAAATAGAATTTTAACAACAGAAAAAAACCTTTAATTATAGAAGAATTAATAATAAATTTATTGTGAAATCTAATTCTTTCAATAGAAGGGTGCAATGTATAATCGTCTCCTTCCCTAAAGGTTATTATCCTAACTTGGTTGTCATTTTCAGCTAAATGATTGGCTAATAAACTAACTACCCTTTCAGCACCTCCGGACTTCATTCTCCCTATTACAAAATCGATTTTCATTTTCATTTGGATTAGAACCTTTCAGATTTTAAATTTTCGCTTGAAATTAAGAATCCCAGCCATGCAAAAATTACTACCAGATAAGGTTGATTAATAACAGTTTGCAAACTCAACATAAAAATGCATAAAACAAAAAGTATTGATAGGGAAAAGTATCTTATTTCAACAGGAGCTTGGATTGATTTTCTGAATAACCAGAATAATAAAAATAAAAAGAAGACAAAACAGAAAATACCGGCATCTGACCAAACTCCAAAAATAGTATTGTGACCTCTAATTTCAACCGAATAATCAATTCCATTACCAAGGATTGGATGCTCGTAAATAGAGTTCATTAAGCCTTCGAACAAACGACCTCTTCCTGAATATTCAACTTTATCTGTTTCTAACGACAATAAATTAAATATATTCTCAACCCTATTTTTTTGAACTAGTGATAGTGATGTAGAATTACGAACTATATTGATTAGGCCAAATAAGGCAATTGGAATAAAAATTAGGGATAATAAAATTCTTTTTGGATTAAACAATTTGTGATAGGTTAATCCCAATATTATTAACAGAACAATAAACCCGGTTTTGGAGAAGGTCAAAATTAATGCGTACAGTGCCACGGCAGAAGCCCCAATTTTTAATATTTTTTGTAATTTTGTTTTTGGGATAAATATATGTTGGATGAATAAAAAAGTTAGTAAACATACTATGGAGGCATTGTTTGCATCTGCGTATACCCCGTCCGCACGCTCCAAATCAAACTTAGAAACTCCTTCAGTGTCCAGTGAAAAATTGTAACGCTGAAGAATTATTAGAAGAATACAAGAGACTAAGAAAACAACAGTGATTAGAATTCCTGTTTTTTTATGATTTTCGGGAATACTTAGAAACACTGAAAATCCTAGAAAATAAACAAACGGAATTGTACTTTTTAATATAGAAACAGGGTTGTCGTAAACTGCATTAGCTAATAGGCCCAGAGCCAGATATAAACAAAAAAACCATATCCACAATTTTATAGTAGACGGAAATGAATTGGCCTTTTTTATATATATGAATAATCCGGCGATGACTAGTCCAAAATTCAGATAGGGTATTGCCTGACCAATAGTCTCAGAAACATACCACGCTACAAATGTTGAAATATTTAGGGCGCTAGCAATAAACGGAACAAAAAAACATAATTCACCTATTCTTTTCATTTTAAAGGTTGTAATGATTTAAATAAATCTTCCCATAACCGCCCAACATTTTCAATAGAGTATTTGTTCAGACTATTAATGGCCTTAACACTAAGATTTCTTCTTAATTTTTCATCACTAAGTAATTGGGTTAACCCAACTTGCATATCTTTCATATCTTGGTCATTTATCAAAAGTCCATTTTCTTGGTGCACAATAATATCGGCAGGACCAGTTTTACAATCATATGCTATACACGCCATGCCTTGCGACATTGCTTCCAACAGAACCATGGGTAAACCTTCAAATCTTGAAGGCAGAATAAAAACTGACGATTCTTGCATGACTTTATTAATATCATTTCGGAATCCGGTAAAAATTATTTGGTCATTTACATTATATGCTGCCACCAACTTGGACAGTACTTCCAATCCTTTTTCTCCACCGCCCACTATTTTTAAACTCCAATCCTTATTGCTTTTTAATATTGGTGCAGCCAGTTCAATTAAATTGTCAAAGCCTTTATGGTGATATCTATTAAGATTGCCAATGGCCAATATCACGTTTTTACGGTTTATGGTATTATTCTTTAAGGGAATAAAAGTACAGGGATTTGGCATTACAACTACTTTGCATCCTTTACCTTCATAAAAAGGTTTGTCAAAAGATGTTAGCACAGTAATAATATTGGCAAAACGATAGATGAAATTTCTGGTGAATTTAGTTATATAATTACCTTTTTGTAAAAAAGTTATGTGCTCTGAGCAAATTATTTTTAATGAATATAACCGGGAAACTAGTATAGAAATTAAATTGGTTTCAGTTATAAATGAGATTACGATATCTGGTCGATTATTTTTTTCTTTATAATATTTTATCAAATTATTGGCACTTCTTAGCTTATGATTTTTAGGTTTACCTTCATGTAAACGTATTCTTGATATATTCTTGGAAATTTCATAATCATCCCCAGGATTAAAGGTGATAATTGATAAATTATACCCTTTAGTTTCTAGATGATTGGCTAGATTTACCAATACACGTTCCGCGCCGCCACCTACAAGGGAACTACATATAAAATCAATTTTCATTTTTTAAGTTTAAATATTTTCAAAACTCGATTGCTTATATCCCTAAAACCGGGGCTAACTATAAGCAGGGCTGTACTATAGAATACCAGTGCAATAAGAATAACTCCTAGACCGTAAAAGACTAGCCCTACAAAGCCCGATGCAATATTAAAAGGGAAATTGTTTATGATCAAATTTGTTAAAAACACACCTAAAACAAAGGCCAATATGAGTTTAGAGAATTCTTTCCAGTATTCCCATAAACTTATTTCAAATCCGTGTTTGAATAAATAATAAGGTCTCCAAATCAATATTATTAAAGAGAAACTAACCAAAGTTCCCAATAGAATTCCTGCCATACCCAAGCTTTGCACAAAATAAAGCGAGAATCCGAGGTTGATAATGCTCTGAGTTATTGGGGCCCAAGTGTCCGCAAACAGGCCATAAGCATCCTTAAAGTGATCTACTGGGACTCTTATTTGTAGGATAAATAGGTTTAATAGGAAAAGAAAAAATACATTCCTGTCAAGAATATATTTTTCACCAAGCCATATACCAATAAAAGGTTCAACGACATAAAAGAGCGTAATGCACATTATTCCTGCGATAAAAAAACGGAGGGCCATCATCTCCCAAAATACTTTCTTAATAGAGGCTTTATTGTTTTCGGCAACTAAGTTACCTATACCGGCCCCGGTTCCAGCAAATGCGGTATTGGTCAAGGAGGATAATTTACCAAAAATCAATTGATAATTACCAAAAAACGCAACACTTTCAACGCTTATAAAAATGAAAATCAATATTTGGTCGGTATTTGTAGTTACAAAATTCCCGAATTTATGGGCGCTAATTTGTTTTACCTTAAGTATGATATCTGGATATTTTTTAAACATAGCCTTTCCTGTGTCGTTGTTTAGCCATAACCAAGGATATTCCTTTATGATTCTTTTTCTTAAAAAAAAACTATATAATATGGAGAAAACCAGTTCCAACGTAATCCATGCCAAGAAGCTTTGAAAATAGAAGACGATTATAGATTGGATTACTATTTTTATTAAATTAAATGATTGAAAATAGGAGGCTACTATGTATGACTTTTGGTCTGCTTCAAGTAGAAACAAATGATAGTTGTAAAAATAACCCAGCAAGGAACTTACTAAAAAGGAAAAGAACACATAGTATATTATGCCTAGGGAAATGGATACATCCTCGAAAATTATTGGAAAGAATAAAGAAAGTATAATTCCAGAAATTATCAGTATTTGTCCAATTTTACGATACAAGTATCCAAATAAGCCAATAATGTTGTTTAATTCTTGGTAGTCTTTTTTAAAAATGGGTTTGTATAAGGAGAAGCCAACTGCAGTTCCAATTCCCAATTCCGCCAAATTTAGAAATCCAAGAAAACTTTGTAATGTAGCCGTAAGTCCAATGAATGAATCTCCCAATCCTTCAAGAAATATTTTTCTCGCAAAAAATTGGACTACTATATATAGGATATAGAAGAACAGACTAAACTTCACATTTTTTATGGCCTTACTTACCCTAGACATTTTTCTTGGATTTGAGAATTTGTCGCTGAATATCTATACGGTAGTTATTTATTTTTAAAAAAAAGCCATATAATGGAAAAGGAAGCACTTTTAACAAAAAGCCATAAAAAGTATAATTATCGCTTTTAAGATTTTCCGTAACAAGTTTTTTTATTTTTTTTCTATGGGAAAAGTCCTTATCAAGCCCGTTATTAAAGAAAAGTTGGTCATAGTGAAGGGTCAAAAATTTCACTAAGTACATCCTTGCATAAAGATTGATTTTTTGATTATATGTTTTGGTTTGCTCAACTACATACAATCCAGCATCAATGGCATTTAATTTTTGCAGGGTATATTTTCCACGAATTACGCTATCGGTATTTTCAACATTATAATTATAGAACGGATAATCTATAAACCCAATTTCATTAATGTTATTGACTATATCTATTGTGTAAAAAACATCCTGATGTATTTTATTTGGGATAAAGAATTTATTTTCAACCAAGCTCTTATGATAAATTCTTCTCCAGACAGCGAACAGCAAATTTTTAATAATGCGCTCCATGGCTACCTCCCTAGTTTCAATTGAAATACTATCGAAACTGCTTTTGGACTCCTTATTTTGATTGGATTCTATAGAACCACATTCAATCAATTTTAAACCAGTCTTTAGGGCATATGATAGCATGACCTCTATCATATTCAATTCAATCCAATCATCACTATCCACAAAGCAGATGTATTCTCCTTGTGCTATTTCAAGCCCTTTATTCCTAGCAATACTTGAGCCAGAATTTAATTGGTGTACAACTTTGATTCTTTTATCTTCAGCCTCTAATTTTTCACATAATTTACCACTGCCATCCGTTGATCCGTCATTAATTAACAGGACTTCTATATTAGAATATGTCTGGTTTACAATACTATCGATACATCTGTTTAGATAGTTCTCAACATTATATACGGGAATAATAATACTAACTAAAGGTGACTTCAAATCACCACTGTTTTTATTATAGTCGTCCATTAACCTTATCAGTTTTTAAAAATCCTTTCACATCGTATAAGACTCCGTTCGGCTTTAGTAATGCATTATAATCCAAATCTAAGAATGCTTTATGCGAAACGGTTAAAACAATGGCGTCAAAAGTTTGTTTTGGAATACTCATTGAAGTGGTTAAACCATATTCATGTATAACCTCCTCAGGATTGGCCCATGGATCGTGGATGCTAACATTAGTGCCATAGTTCTCCAAATTTCTAATTACATCTACGGCCTTTGTATTTCTGACATCAGGACAATTTTCCTTGAATGTAATACCTAGGACTAAGATGTTTCCTCCTTTTATTTTAAGGTCGTTTTGTACCATGAGTTTAATAATTTCCGAGGCAACATAACCACCCATACTGTCGTTCATTCTTCTTCCTGCCAATATTATTTCGGTATGGTAACCAAATTCTTGTGCTTTTTGAGCCAAATAATAGGGGTCCACCCCAATACAGTGACCACCCACCAAGCCTGGTTTAAAAGGTAAAAAATTCCATTTGGTTCCTGCGGCCTCAAGTACAGCATGAGTATCAATATTCATTAGATTGAAAATTTTTGCCAACTCATTTACGAAGGCGATATTGATATCGCGTTGTGAATTTTCAATTACTTTAGAAGCTTCTGCTACCTTAATTGAGGGTGCCAAATGGGTTCCTGCCGTAATTACGGAGGCATAAAGATCATTTACTGTATTTCCTACCTCTGGAGTAGATCCAGCAGTAACTTTAAGAATTTTTTCAACGGTATGTTCCTTATCTCCAGGGTTGATGCGTTCAGGGGAATAACCTGCAAAAAAATCCACATTGAATTTAAGACCACTTATCTTTTCCAACACGGGAACACATTCTTCTTCGGTAACCCCGGGATAAACAGTTGATTCATAAATTACGATATCCCCTTTCTTTAATACTTTTCCAACAGTTTCACTGGATTTATACAATGGTGTTAAATCTGGTCTATTGTTCTTGTCTACAGGTGTAGGTACAGTTACTATATAATGATTGCAATTTTCTATATCTTTAAGGTCAGCAGAGCAAAACAAGCCATTTTCATCATTTGGACTATTTTTTAAAACTGCCTTTAAAGTTTTGTCATCTATTTCAAGGGTAGAGTCATTTCCAGTCGTTAGTTCGCCAATCCTTTTTTGATTTATGTCGAAACCTACAACTGGATACTTTGTGGCAAATAAACGAGCTAAAGGTAAACCCACATAACCCAATCCAATAACAGCAATTTTAATCGATTTCATATATTTTTATTTACAAAGACATTTATTTTTTTAAAAACTTGTCAAAAGTTTAATTGTTTTTTGAGGTTAATACGCAATATATTAACATCTTCTATTTCTTACCTATTTGATAATATTCGAACCCCAGTTTTTTCATTAGGTCATCATTATATTGATTGCGCCCATCAAAAATAACGGCCTCTTTTAGTTGTTTTTTTAATTCTTCAAAATCAGGAGATCTAAACTCTTTCCATTCCGTAAGTAGAATCATGGCATCGGCATTATTTAGAGTGTCGTACTTGGACTTGCAATAAGAAACACCTTTTATATCTTTTAAATAAAAATGCTCTGCCTCTTCCATGGCTTTTGGATCATAAGCCTGTATTTTTGCGCCACGCTTCACCAATTCCTTAATGACATAAATTGCAGGAGCTTCCCGCATATCATCAGTCTCGGGCTTAAAAGCCAAGCCCCAAACGGCAAAGGTTTTTCCTTTTAAATCTTCACCAAATTTATTGACAACCTTATTGGCAATAACAAGTTTTTGCCTGTCGTTAACATCTTCAACCGAAGTAATTAAACTAGCTTTGTAACCGTGTTCTTCTGCTGTTTTTTTCAATGCCTTGACATCTTTTGGAAAACATGAGCCGCCATATCCCGAACCTGGATAGATAAAGCTATACCCAATTCTGCTGTCGGATCCAATCCCAATTCTTACCTTATTTACATCCGCGCCCACCAATTCACATATATTGGCTATTTCGTTCATAAACGAAATTTTTGTGGCCAGCATGGCATTGGCCACATACTTGGTCATTTCAGCCGAACGGACATCCATGGTGATCAATCTGTCCTGACTGCTTCTGAAAAATGGGGAGTATAATCTTCTCATTTTTTCGGTTGAATCCAGATTGTCTGACCCAATAACGACCCTATCGGGCTTCATAAAATCATTTATGGCATCCCCTTCCTTCAAAAACTCAGGATTGGAGACCACATGATATTCTATGGAAACGTTCCGTTTATTTAGCTCTTCTTGGATAGTGGCGGATACCTTATCTGCAGTACCTACTGGAACCGTGGATTTGTCAACAATAATTATAGGATGGGTCATATGTTGACCTATTTTTTTTGCTACTTGTAGTACATACTTTAAATCGGCAGAGCCGTCATCTCCCATAGGAGTGCCAACGGCAATAAAAGCCATATCACATTTTTGAAGGTGATTATTTAGGTTGGTACTGAAGTGCAAGGTGTTGTTTTCGGTATTTCTCTTTACCATGGCCTCTAAACCTGGTTCGTAAATAGGGATGATACCTTTTTTTAAATTTTCTATTTTTTTTGTATCAACATCAATACAGGTTACCGTATTGCCCATTTCGGCAAAACAAGTACCACTTACCAAGCCCACATAGCCTGTTCCAATTACTGTTAAATTCATTTAAATGCTATTTTAAATTTGCCCAATACCATTGTACAGCTTCCTTTAATCCTGACTCTATATTATATTTAGGATCGTAACCTAGTAATTTTTTTGCTTTTTCTATAGATGCCAGGGAATGGGGTACATCTCCTTGTCGGTTGGGGCCATATTTTATATCTACTTGTGCAATCTTTGGATCGTAAACACTCAGATATTCTTTTAATAAGGATACCAACTCTTTTAAATCTGTACGTTCTCCATATGCTACATTGTAAACGGTATTTATGGCCTCTTTATTATTACTGCTTATCGACCTAAGGTTCATTTGGATAACATTCTCTATATATGTGAAATCCCTGGAATAGCTGCCATCTCCATTTATGACAGGGGATTCGTATTTCATCAACTGCATTACAAATTTCGGGATTACCGCAGCATAGGCACCATTCGGGTCCTGTTTTCTGCCAAAAACATTAAAATAACGTAGACCTATTGTCTCTAATCCATATGTTTTGCTGAAAATGTCGGCGTATAGTTCATTTACATACTTGGTAATTGCATAGGGCGAAAGTGGCTTTCCAATTACATCTTCAACTTTTGGCAAGGCTTCGGAGTCACCATAAGTAGAAGAACTGGCGGCATACACGAAACGCTTTACTTTGGCATCCCTTGCAGCTACCAACATATTTAAAAATCCGGAAACATTAACATCATTACTTGTAATAGGGTCATTGATAGATCTGGGGACAGACCCCAATGCCGCTTGATGCAGAATGTAATCAACACCAGTACAGGCCTTCTGGCAATCGGTCAAATTTCTAATGTCGCCTTCAATTAGCTTGAAACTTGGATTTGTCATTAAATGCGCAATATTTTCTCGTTTTCCCGTTGCGAAATTATCCAAACAAGTTACTTGATTGCCATTTTCTAATAGTGCTTCACATAAATTGGAACCAATAAATCCAGCTCCTCCAGTAACCAATATATGGTTTTCTGGATTTAGGCGTGGTGATATGCTATTCATTTTTAATTAATTTTAAGTTGCAAAGATGACTAAAAGTAATTTAAAGTATAACCATTATTATTTTAAGTCGTAATATTCTCGATGAAATGAACCATACTGCATAATCTATTTAAAATAACCACTATAATATATAAGTTGATATCCCCAAAAATAGAGGCCAATGATGAATTATGTAACTTTAAGTTAGCACATTATACCAAAAAGTTGTTCTTAAAAAAGTATTGGAATTACTAGTATGTAATAGTACGATCTTTAAATTTTCTTCTTGTCTGCTACAATTTATAGGCCCTGTTGTTCAATGATCATATGTTGACAGGGCACAACATAAACCTGCACTTTATGTGATAGGTGATTGAAAAATATATTTTATGTGCATTCCCAGTTATATTAAAATTACACCCTGGATGTAGTTCTAGAATTTTATGGAGAACTTGGAACAGGGAATGCCGTTGAATATAAATAACCGTTATAAAGAGCGTTATGATTGTTAGGCCTAATGGGGCGATGCGCTATATATTCTTTTATTTTATTGTTTATTCCATATTTTACTAGCTTTGGCTGCGCTTTTTCTTTGTTATGTAACAATTCCAAATCAATTGTTTGAGTGGATTTGTCTCCAATAATTCTCCAACCAATAGTATTATTGGTAATTGAAAAATCATCAATTTCCACAGGTAATTTGACTTCTGGAGAATTCCATAGCGGGATATAGTTATCTACATAAAAAGCTACAATTAGAGAGCGCAAGGACCATTGGCAACTACCGGTTCCGGAGTAGGAGTCAAGAATACTCATATCGGGTTCAAAATAACCTTGGGTTACGGTTCCTTGTTGTAGTGAATTATTTTCGACGAAAAAACTCCAAGTTAGATCTAGAGCTCTAAAGGCCAGACCTGGGGGGATTTCATTTGGAACAATTAATGCACCTGTAATTAATGGGGCTGGCGCAGCAATACGGTAACATACACTTCTTCCCATAATGGGAAATCCATTTTCACTAAATAAAAATCGGTAGAATGCGAGGAATTCCTTATGTGTTTTTCTAATAAATTTGGGGTCTAAATCAGGGTCGATTTGGTCCAGCCAAAACAAACTATAATGTATAGCCCATGCGTTATAGTAATCAACCCCATTTGGAGGGTCATTAAACCATCCTTCGCCCAAATAGAATTGAGTTTTATAATTCTGGTAGGTTTCATAAATCTTTTGGTCGTAGGTCTTATCGCTATAACCAAGACTTTCGAGTGATTTGTGGATAGTAATAGGGAAGAGATTCCAATTATTATTTTCAATTTCTTTGTTTAAGGATTGGTTGAGCCAATTGGCAATTCGTTCTTTCTCCTTTGTTGTTAATGTTGTCCATATGAGGTCCCGGCTAATCCATAATCCGAGGGCTATATCTGCCGCCTCTACTATGCGTTGGTCCCTATTCTGGATATCTCCCCAGTATTCTGCATTGTTTGGATCCGTGCCTGCTAAGATTCCTTCGCGAAGAAGTGCGACAAGGTCTACTTCATTATTGTTGAGCAATACAATGTTTGGTTTTCCGCCTGATAACCAGGAAGCGGCAAGAGGAAAATAACGGGCAAATCCCTCTAAGGCATTTATTTTTCTTCCGTTGGAACTTAAGTCACCCGGATAATGGATTAAGGCACCATTTTTAGAGCGGTATTCATTAAAACCATTGGTGAAATAACTAAAAAGCTCCTGATATCTGACAAAAGGGGTGGCCGAATTTGAATTGCTTTTAAAAGCACTTTTGATTTTTAAATCGGCTTCCTTATATCCCTCAAATGGTTCTACAGCTTGTGTCCAACCTTCGACGGATCGATCTCTAATACCATTCAATTTTAACAGTGCTATTACTAAAGCTATGAGTAAAATGCTAGATAAGACAACTTTTACAATATTCTTTTTTCCTTGAAAGCCCATATTTATATTCGCTGTTAGGGTCGTTATTGTTTATAATATTCTTTGTACCATTGAATAAATAATTCAATGCCCTTTTGTATGGGCGTATTAGGTTTGTAATCAAAATCATTGATCAAGGCTTCTACATTGGCCCATGTTTTTTCAACGTCCCCCGCTTGCATGGGTAGGTATTCCCTTTTTGCCCTTATCCCTAAATTGTTTTCAATGGCCTCTATAAAGTCAAGAAGCTTGACTGAATTATTGTTGCCAATGTTATATATTTTGTAACTCTGCCGTTTGTTTATCCTCTCTTTGGTGTCTTTTTCTATTACTCGAACAACCCCTTCAGCAATATCATCTATATAGGTGAAATCGCGTTCCATTTGTCCTTGATTAAAAACTTTAATGGGTTTACCTTGAATAATAGCATCGGTAAAAAGGAACATGGCCATATCTGGGCGTCCCCAAGGGCCATAGACCGTAAAAAATCGAAGCCCTGTACTAGCAAAACCATAAAGATGACTGTAAGTATGGGCCATGAGTTCATTACTCTTTTTAGTTGCTGCATAAAGGCTTATTGGGTGGTCCACATTGTCTGTAGTCTCAAAGGGTACTTTCTTGTTCAAACCATAAACGCTCGAGCTACTTGCGTAAACAAGGTGTTCAATATTATAATGTCTACAACATTCCAGAATGTTCAGAAACCCCACTATATTGCTGTCTATATAGGCTTCAGGGTTTTCTAGACTATAACGCACTCCGGCTTGGGCCGCAAGGTTGCATACTACCTCAAAATGGTTTTTCTGGAATAACAAAGGTAGTGCCTCCCTATCTTCTAGATTTAAGCGTATAAACCTGAAGGAATCTGGATTTGTTCTACTGGTACTCAGTTTATTGAACTTTTTAGCATTTTTATAGGAAATGCCCAATTCTTTTAAGCGGTCAAATTTTAGATTCGTGTCGTAATAGTCATTAATATTATCTAATCCAATCACCTCATGACCCTTTTTCATCAATAATCGGGTTACATGAAAACCAATAAAACCTGCCGCTCCGGTAACCAATATTTTCATATATGTTTGTTAGGGATATTAATGGTATCTAAAATTGATAATGCAAATTTGAGAGTTTTTTTACAATTAATAGAACCTTGAACTTGAATTGCGATTAAAAACGATTATCAGTATTATTATTGATTTTATTACAGAAGTTTTAATCTTTTGCAACCCAAAGATAGGGGTTAAGATGAATAAAATTGAGAAACACCTCTCTTTTTGCCCGAATCGAAACCAATGGCGTATTAGTATTCAATTTCAGTTTGTAATTTTCATAGAGCTAATTTTTTGTAGCCGATCTTTGGATAATTTCTTTGGGCTATAATTCTAATCAAATAGTTTTAAAATTATATAAAAAAAGAGGCCATCTGGCCTCTTTTTCTGTTTTTCGATTAAAGTTTGATATTATTTTATTGTCAGCGCGTGCAAGTACACTTCCAAGTTGGTATATCCACTTGCATCGGTTTCCTTATTGTTATCACTTGCATCATTGGCATTTAATCCGTTTGCGTTTTCCCAAGTGTCACTAATCCCGTCTTTGTCGCTATCGTTTTGTGCGTTGCCCCCTGTTATGCTCGGGAAAGTACCGGAATTTACCAGGGAACCTAGACCAGA
>NZ_JALKBD010000043.1 GCF_023015905.1 Arenibacter sp. F20364
AATTCAGAGGCGTTAGAAATACAGAATTCTTCCTGTTTAGGTTAACTCAGTTATTTGCATAAATATCCAAATACCCAGAAATTAGGCATGATCCACTAAAACTCCTTGTTCACAAACCTTTTCATAGCATAACGCTTAAATAAATCACGTTCGATTTCAAATTTGAACTGTTTCAGGCAGTTTTATAGAGTTTTTCAAAAAACAAAAAACACTGAAAATCAAGTGATTAACAGTGTTTTTGCTACTACCTATTTCTAGGTTCGTCGGGGTGGCAGGATTCGAACCTGCGACCTCCGCGTCCCAAACGCGGCGCGATAACCGGGCTACGCTACACCCCGAAATGGTCATCTATAAAACGTTTTACTCCTCTTTTCTTTATACGTCGTTCCAAAACCATAACTTCGGATCGCGACAATACTTCAATTTGCAAAACCAATTTCCAAGGAACCCCACTCTTGGTAGAGGGTACAATTCCAAGGTTATGTCTTTTCAATCTATTTTTGATATCCGCAGTCTGACCTACATAATATCTTGAACGTTCCTCGCTATATAAAATATAAACGAACATCCAATCCTATTTTTAGGGTGGTCACGCCCAAAGCGTGACGACCTCCGCGTCCCAAACCTACAAAACGTAGTTGGGAGTAAGCCAAAAAATCAATATAAATGAAAAATACCATTGTTTTTTCGGACTGCAAATATAATATAATCCTTCGAAATAAAAAGTTATGTCACATAAAAAAGGACACTAATACTATTAGTGCCCTTTTCATGGAAAAATACAGGTAATAATTCTGTTATCTATAAAGGGTAAAATGCCCCATAAATTGTTGTTTATCCTCGTCATTGGCATTCACTTCATACCAATAATCTCCTGAAGGTACGGCCTTGCCATCATAATTACCGTCCCAGCCAGAAACCTGATCCAAAATGGCCACTACCCTACCATACCGATCATAAATCTTAACTTCTAGATTGGGGAAATAATCCCTATTTCCTGGATACCATTCATCGTTCATATTATCCCCATTAGGGGTAAAGAAATTGGGGACTACCAACATACCTGTAAATTTAAAAGGAATAGATATAGTAGCCTCGCAACCCATCCTATCTACCACTCTTACCGTAACATTAGTATCTTGGTTGGATAAAAATACGTTTTCTGTACCATAAGAATCACCTTGGAAGAAATACTCATAGTCTCCAAAACCTCCCATTGCCGTTGCTGTAACCTCATTTGGCCCCGATTTTATAGAAGTCAGGGTCAATGGCTCATATGCATCCAATGAAAAGTCGACGGAAGTAGCACAACCATTTTCATGATAAATATAAACAGTATGGTCACCTGCAGGCAAATCCCCAAAAGTAGTCTGGGTATTGGCCATGGCCATATCGTCCACATCCAATGAAAACAATAATCTAGGCATTAAACTCGCATCGGTCATGCGAATAGTAACGGTACTGTTAGGAAAAATTCCCTCACAACCGTATTCAACGATAGGTTCCGAACTAAGATCAACACCGATCATAATCGGAACAACCACGTTTGTCTCACAACCCATGGAATCGCGAATGAATACCACATAGGTTTCGCCACCCATTAGGTTATCAAAAAACAAGGCATCGTTTCTTTCAAAAACTTCGTCCCCAATTGAGTTTGGTCCAATAATTCTAGTCTCGTAATACTCTGCACCGCTTAAGGTGTCCACAAAGGGTGTTCCACCCATCACGGCCAGTTGTGCCGAGCCATCGGAAGCCATAATACAGGTTTCCGGGGTGGTATCTACATTGGCCACCACTAATTCTTCCGGCTCAGTAATGGTCACTTCCTGCAAAATATTACATCCCAGCTCGTCCTGTACTATTATCTCATAAGTGCCTGGAGGCAAATCGGTAAAAGTGAAAGTATTGGGATTTAATGGATCTTCCCCTTCAAAGAACTCACTCAAGGTGTCGGATATGGAGAAACGTATTTTTCCAGTACCACCACTGGCTTCAATAATGACCTGGCCATCTATATCTCCATAACAACTAACAGGCACCATTTCCAAACGATCCAATATCAATGGGTCTTTGGGCGTTATCAAAATTTCCCCGGAAATCGCCGTACATCCCAAACTAGTTGCATAGACATAGTAAGATCCCGGAGGCAAATCCCTAAAGATACCCGAACTTTGTGGCCCCCTCACAATATCAGTCGCAATTGGGAGTCTTGGAACACCAGGTGTTCCGCTATCCAAAATATTATTTACCAAGGTATAAATATAATTTCCTACCCCGCCAAAGGCTTCAGATCGCACAATGCCCGTAGGTTGTCCAGCACATTTGATATTGGCATCCACCAAATCAAGGGCTATAACCAAGGGTAAAGCCGGATCAAGATTAATTTCATTCGACTTCTGTTCCGGACAACCATTACCATTTTGCACATCGAATTGGTAAGGACCTGGATTAAGATTTACATCGGGTATAATAATCTCAACGGTAATTACACCAATTCCTCCGAAAGAAACAAAAGGATCTGTGGTACCAGACCTGCGATAGAAATACTCCATTCCAGCAATTGGATTTGCTATAGTCAATTCCATACGTCCCTCATCGCCACAACCTGGTGCCAAGGTTTCCACCAAATCTGCATCAACAGGAAGTGGATCCTGAATAAATATTGGAAGCGTCGTAAAACTACATCCCCACCCATCATAGACCACTATGGTATAATTTCCGGTGGGCAGGTTGGGGAAAACAGGGGATTCCTGTAATCCGCTTGTATTCAAAATATTGCCCGAGGTATCCAACCTATTCAACTGGAACAGATACTCCTCGCCGTCACCATTGATATCCTCTCCTCCGGTTACATTATAAGCTTCAATGATTCCATCGTTAGATCCTGGACACAGCAAAGGTTGTACAATTCTAATATCGGCAGCTATTGGTACAGGTGGGTTAATGGTGAAATCTTCCGTTACCACACATCCTCCAGAATCACTGATCCCTACGCGATAATTGCCACTTATTAGGTCACTAAAGACATTATTGGTAGAAAAAGGGGCAATAACTAGGTATACTCCCGGAGCAGTTTCCTGTTCCAATTGATATTCATAGCCTCCCCAGCCACCATCTCCGGCAACCGTTATTTCACCCCTTCCAGGTATAAAACATGTTACATCTGCGGTTTGCGATGGGGTAGGATCCAAAGGTCTATCCGGTCCGTGTACCGTAGTTGTGTTACTAACCGTATCACAAAATGGACTATCAACGGCCTCAACACGCACCAATAAGTTACCTGCTGGTACACCGACAATTATTTCTGGGGTGTTTATTGGATTGGCGGTATCAAAACTTCCTGTAACTCCAGTGGTTGTTTCCACACCGGCAGCATCACGGGAAAATACTTCATAATTATAAACACCTGTATAATTGTTGACTTCAATACTAATTTCCCCATCGGTTCCATTAAAACAAGTTACCGGTTTCACCTCATTGATAACGGCTTCTATTAGATTGTAATCGGGAACGTTATAAGTCGGGGTTACATACAAACAACCTCCATTTGCGATATCCCTTACCGCAAAAATATAATCACCGGGTGTATCCAAGTCCCAAATAAGCCTATCCGAACCACTGGTGAGACGTTCGGGCTGTGAGCCTAAGGGCAATATTTCAACACCGTAATCTCCTGGACCCTCATTAATAATAATTTCTACCGTACTGGCCATTACCCCCGATCCCGAAGCATCACAAGTAATTGGGGTAAGTTCATTAAAGCTAAAGGTTAGCCCTGTTGGCGGGGCCAAATTGACCGTATCGGTAATTTCACAACCATTATTGTCCCGTATGGTAACAATGATTGTCTGAGGTCCGCCATTATCTATAATCTCGAACGTATTACTGCTCTGGAAATTGGTCCCGTCGAATACGGCGGTACCATCATTGATGCTATAGGTGTAAGGTCCTGTACCCGTTAGACTACCCGTACCATCACCATTTGTATCGGCATATGCCGTTATCATTGTAGTATTAAAGGTATTACTGGCAGGGTTACATGTAAATGGAGGAGCAGTTGCCGCACCCATTAATGCCGTGGGTTCTGCAATAATAGCAGGTACCCGTGGCGATACACATCCCCTACTGGACACTACCTCAACCTCATAGTTGTCGGCCGTTAAATTATCGAAAATGGCATCGGCATGACTCACTACCAAGGTATTGGAACTATCGTATAAGTTATATACAAAAGGTCCGTCTGTGGCTGTTGTAGGATCCAAATCCACAGAAATACTACCATCCGCACTACCAAAACATGAAATATCCTCCTCAGTAATAGTATCTATTATAGGTTGATCCACCGTAATAATTTCTACCACAGCAGTATCCTCACACAATGGAGTAGTATTGGAACTTCTATCTGTAACCGTAATAGTGTAATTACCTGGTATTAATCCAGTAAAAACAGGATTATCAGCTTGAAAGGTAGTTGGATTTATTCCATCGTCCAACACATAATCAAAATCGCCACTACCTCCCGAAGTCACTACCGTAATAGTACCATCTGCATTATTACAGGAGGGTTCCGCTGTTGCACTGGCAGTAATGGAAAAGAAATCGTACACTTCAAAAGTATTGACTTCGGTACAACCGTTACCATCCCTTACGGTCATGGTATAAGTACCAGGATTGGGAACCGTGAAAAAAGGGCTGTCCTGAAATCCGCTACCCATATCGTACTGAAAAGTAGTCTCTGGGGCAGGGCCACTGTTTACCGGACTCGTAACCTCAACATTATAAGAGGCCACCACAAAACATTGATTGGTAACATTAATGGTAGGTACTCCAACTCCTGGATCCTCTAAAATGGTCACCGTAGTGAAAGAACTACAACCACTGGCATCCTGAACGTATACATCATAATCCCCTGGAGACAAAGCATAGTCGGTTGTTGCCGAATAGGCCCCTACAGCTGTTGTGGTAGGTACCACAGAATATTGGTATGGTCCAGTTCCCCCCACCCCTCGTACAACTAAATATCCGTTTGGATTATTACAATTGGCATTGGTATTGCTATCAACGTTAATGCTTGGGATATCTTGGGCAATAATTGCTTGGGCGCTTGTGGTACATCCCGTAGGTACGTCTTCAACCAACACACGATAATTACCGGGAGGCAAGTTAGTTAGCTGTCCTACGTAAGGGGTTCCTGCAACATAAGCAGGAACAGCTATTACTGCAGCTGGTGTAACAATGGCCCCAGTGGTGACATTAATTACCGTAATTTCTAACTGTGTGCCAGTATATTCTTCCACTTCATATTCAAATATTCCATTCCCGGAAACATCACAGGAAGCACTGGTTCCAGAGGCTGTTGCAGCCAATGGATTACTGGCATCTGATACAGGTGGAATTTCCTGCTGATAAATACAACCTGTTACCCTGTCCAGAACTTCAACCATATAGGCTACTCCATAGATGATTCCGTTTGTAGCGTTACTAAAAGTATGGGATGTAGCGCCAGATGCCATACTAAAAAAGCCTGACGGGTCGCCTACCACTCTTATATCATACTCTCCCGAACCACCAGCAATATTAACCGTATAGGTAAAGCCATCCGCACTGGGATCACAGCTTGCCGGTAATGGTGGTGGTACAGGCGTAATTGTTAAGCCTGTATGGCCCAAGGTTACCGCATCCCTATCTTCACAACCGGAGGCATCCCTAGTAACTACAGTATATTCTCCTTCAGGTAAATTGGTAAAGGTATGGGTGGCACTAGCGGTATTAACAACTGGACCAACAACATTTCCGTTCACATCCATTAAAGTGTAGGTATATGGACCTACCCCATTGGTATTACCGGTAATATCTATACTCCCTGTAACGACTCCCGCTGCACAGGTGGCATCGTTTGGTACTACCGTTGCATCCACTCCCGGATCTGGAGATCCTACCGTAAAATCAACATCTATAAAACATCCTCTGCTATCCCTAACATAATAGGTATAGTTGCCAGGTGAAAGATTTCCGTATACGGCCTGACTTGTATAAGTTGTACCATCTATACTATATTCGTATGGGGCTACCCCTACAGTTGTATCGGGCACCAGGCGTACTACTCCGGTATTGGGATCATCACAACGCGGATCCGTAACATCGGCGGTTGCTACAATTACATCAGTTGGGCTTATGGTTACCACATTGGTTTCCACCACACAACCATTGCCGTCTGTAATTTGGAACTGATAAGTCCCTGGACTTGGGGTTGTATATACAAAACTACTTCCTGCAATAGGTGTAGTAAGTCCATATCCCCCTCCATTAATATTCACTGCATAATTGGCATAAGGTGGATTTCCATTGCCAATATTTACCCGAATATCCGCATCACCTGCTCCTGGTACCAGGCTACAGGTAAGTTCTTTTTGTATACTTACAGTAGAAGTGGTCTGTGGCCTAATATTCCTTACAACATCATCCATACAGTTATTTCCATCCTTAACCTGCACGGTATGGTTGCCAGGGGTAAGGCCGCCAAAACTAGCACTGGCACCACCGGCTACCCAAGGCCCATTGTCTATTCTGTATTCGTAGTTCCCATCTCCCCCACTAGCGTTGACCACCATGGTAGTAGCATTGGAACTATCAAAACAAAAATCGGAGGCCCCAGTATCCAACACCAATGTAGGTGCCGTTAAAGCTGTAAAAGTATAACTTGCGGAAGCGGTACAGCCACCACCATCCTCCACACTAATGGTGTACGCTCCGGAATCATCGGTTAAACCAGTAAAATTTGGATTGCTCCTTGGTCCAACAGTACTTCCATTGGGCCTGGTAAGGGTGTATTGATATCCTCCCCACCCTCCGGAAGCATTCCCATTGACCGCACCCCTATTGTTGTTCTGACAACTCATGTCCGTCCATATCGGAGCTAAGGCCAAAGGTGTTGATGGTTCTGAAATGGTTAGGGTTGCCGTATCAACGCAATTGGTATCTTCATCCGTAACCGTTATGGTATAGGAACCAGCACTTAGTCCACCTACAGAAACTATATTGGAGGTCTGCCCGGTTACTACGGGATTTGCATCTATTTGATACCTATAAGTACCATTAAATCCGTCCACTATAAAACGGCCGGCCCCATCGCTATCCCCAAAACAGGTTACATTGGTCAACAACTGACTAGTAACTCCAATAGAACTAATATCGGTTATAGCAAAACTTTCTGTATAACTACAGCCCGCGGTATCGGTTACCCTAAAGGTATAACTACCAAGACCCAAGCCAGTGAAAGTATTGGATCCACCATTATTTACACTGGTCGGGGCTATAATTTCATAAGTGCTTATGGCTGCCCCCCCAGTTACCGCTAAGGAAACAGATGCCGTACCTGTGGCACAATCTATACTGGATACCGTAAAATCGATATCCGTAGGTTTGTTCAACGGACTAAAAACAATGGCAGGTAAGGTAGAAACACAACCATTGGCATCGCGTATCTGCGGGGAATATGTTCCTGCGGAAATTCCATTAAAGACCGTATTGTTCAGAATGAAGCCGGACCCAATACTATATTCATAGGGTCCTACTCCACCACTAACTCCTGAAAAGGTAATCTGCCCCCCACTTTCATTTAAACAAGTTGGGGTTTGAGTGGCATTGGCATTACCTGAAATGGTAGATGGGGTAGCTATGGTTCTATTGACTGCCGGAGTGGTACACGAAAAAGAATCCTGTTGATACCTTATTACTACATCATAATTACCAGGGGCCAAATTGGAAAAAACATTACTGTTCTGAAAAGTGCTACCATTATTTATACTGTATTCCAAATTATACCCATTACTGTTGGTAACGTTAACCGTTAGGCTTCCATTATTGGATCCCCCACAATTGGCATCTACAGTGCTGATATTATAAACTGGTGGTGGAATATTCTCAACGTCAACGGCAGCAGTTTTGGTACATCCATTGGCATCCCTAACCACTATATTATAGGTACCAGGGCTATTAACCGTATGTGTGGTGGAATTTGCGAAACTGCCCACAAAGGCTCCTCCATTTACATTATACTGATATGGTCCTGTACCTCCACTGGCATCTATGGTGATATCCACGGAAGTGGCGCCGCAACCAAAACTATCGGTTGCAAATGCAGTGGCATCTACAGGTACAAGTCCAGCTCCAATGGTAATGGGATTACCATTAATGGTACTTATAGTTTGGGTACAACTACTACCGGCCTGAACCGATACCGAGTAGGTACCGGCCCCAAGATTATTAAAGGTATGGGTGTTGGACCCATTGGGACCAAAGGTATTCATGGTAGCACCGTTTCTTATTAACCTATAGCTATAAAATCCGGGTACACCCGAGATGTTGATACTTATGCTACCCTTATCACCACTACAGATGATATCTACCATGGAAACATCCACAGTCATATCCACTTCGCTTATGGTTACCGTTTGCGAAGGAAAAACACATGCACTTGGGGAGGCATTCTTTAGTCGGGTATAAACCTGATAATTACCTGGTGTAAATATATCGAAATACGGATTGTCCTGATAAGGACCCGCAGCAGAATTAAGACTGTATTCATAGCCAGCAGGTACATTGGTCACCTCTACCCTTCCCGGGTTACCACAAATAATATTCTGGGTACTGAGCTGCGGATTCAAGGGATTGGAGGAAACCCTAAAATAATAAAAGGCCCCTGACCCTACCCTAACGCGATATTCCCCCGCAACGGAGGGATCACTGGCATCAAGAAAGTAAGTGGCACTTGTTACCGCTGGTCCATAACAACTATTATCCTTTACTGGACAAGTATCGGTTCCTACAAATGGACAACTTGCTGAAAGCTTCTGCCAGGTAATGGTCCCTGATCCGCTTACTGTTAGAGTTCTATCATCACCAGTTCCACAAAGGAAAAATTTGGCTAGGGTACTACCATCGTTGGTACAGGTCACCTCTTCGTTGGCCCCGTTGATAATGGTAGCGAACATCATTGGACTGGCAGTGAAGTCAGCTACTGATGCTTCTCCTGTATTAATAGTAGGGATTTCAAGTGCGTTGCTTATCTCAGCTTGACCAACAAGCGTTTCGGTCGAATTTATATTTTCAACCGCAGAAGCAACATCTGCTAACAGCTCATAAACTATTGTGTTTGCCTTTGATACACTAAACACAATGCTTAGTGCTAACAAAAGTAAGGCATAATACACATGCCGTGGTTTTTTTGGGAGCATAGGTTAAGTAGGTTTTATAAAATATATTTCGACTTGGGGAGGTCTAAGTATATTTTTAGTGTAATAGTTTTACTTATATTTTATATTTATCTTTAGCGTTCTAAGCTACATTATTAATTATTTAACGTTGAATTATGAAAAATAGTATCTCAATTATATTTATCGCCTTGATGTCTTTGAATTTATCCTGCGCACAACAAAATGAAAATGAGGTTAATAGCATAGATAATCCTCCGTTCACCGCAGAGCTAATAATCGATGAACTACAAATACCCTGGGGATTTACCTTTCTTCCCGATGGCAGTATGCTTATTACGGAAAAGACAGGTCAATTGTTCCATTTCAAGGATGGTAAAAAAAATATAGTGGACAATGTTCCAGCCGTATATGTTAGAGGTCAAGGAGGGCTGTTAGATGTTGTCCCACATCCCGATTATGCCAATAATGGATGGATCTATATATCCTATGCCTCTGAAGAAGGTGATGATAAGGGTGGAAATACCGCCATTATAAGGGCAAAGTTGAACAACAACAGCCTTACCGACACCCAGTTACTGTACAAGGCTACACCAAATACCACTAAAGGTCAGCATTTTGGCTCGCGAATAGTCTTTGACGATAAGGGTTATTTATTCTTTTCCATTGGAGACCGTGGGGACCGGGACGTTAATCCTCAGGATATCACCAGGGATGGCGGAAAAATATATCGTTTAAACGCGGACGGGAGTATTCCTTCAGACAATCCTTTTGTGAACACTGATGGTGCCAAAACGGCCATATACAGTTATGGCCATAGAAACCCCCAAGGTCTGGTAAAAAACCCCATGACCGGTGAAATCTGGGATAACGAACACGGGCCACAGGGTGGCGACGAAATCAATATTATTGAAAAGGGCAAGAATTACGGATGGCCGGTAATTACTTATGGCATCAACTATAGCGGCACCCCCATTACGGACAAGACTGAAATGGAAGGCATGGAGCAACCAATTCATTACTGGGTACCCTCCATTGCACCAAGTGGAATGGCCTTTGTAACTTCAGACAAATACCCGGAATGGAAGGGTAATTTATTAATTGGTTCCCTAAAATTTCAATATTTGGAAAGATTGGAGCTAAAGGGCAACAAAGTTGTTTACCGAGAAAAACTAATGCCCGAAATGGGACGTGTACGCGATGTAAGACAAGCCCCTGACGGTTTTATATATGTGGCCGTGGAAGGCAAGGGAATCTATAAATTGGTACCAAAGAAATAATAGTCCTTAAATTAAATAACGTATCATAATCTTAAAAACTAATATATGAAGCTTCTGCTTTTAAGCTATATTTCCTGCATTTCATTATTGACCTTTTTTTTGTTCCAGGACAAGGTATTAGAAGAAAGTATCAGTAGAGGTGCGGATATTTATTCGGACTTCTGTATAAACTGCCATATGGCGAATGGAGAGGGTGTTGAAAAAACATTCCCTCCATTGGCCAAGTCAGATTTTTTATTGAACAAAAGAGAGGAAAGCATAAGGGGCGTAAAATACGGCCAACAAGGCTATATATTGGTGAACGGGGTAGCCTATAACAATATTATGCCTCCCATGGGATTGGAAGATGAGGAAATTGCGGATGTAATGAACTATATCCTAAACTCCTGGGGCAATAAAAGCGACAGCATAGTAACCCCCGAAGAGGTTTCTATGAATGTCAATAAATAGCTTAGCCCCTACTGGCGTCAATGGCATTCTTTACAGATCCGTATTTCTTTAATAATTTTTCTGCCTCGGTATAATCAATTTTTAATTCCTCTACCAAATATCGGGTTCCACGATCTACCAACTTTTCATTGGTAAGCTGCATATTTACCATTTTATTGCCCTTTACCCTCCCGATCCTGATCATTAAGGCAGTGGAAATCATATTTAGCACCAGCTTTTGCGATGTTCCGCTCTTCATACGGGTACTTCCCGTAAGAAATTCAGGCCCCACATTTACTGCAATTGGAATCTCCACAACTTGGGTTAAGGGAGAACCTGGATTATTGGTGATACAGGCGGTTAACAATCCATGGGCGGCAGCTTCCTTTACGCCTCCAATGACATATGGAGTAGTGCCCGATGCCGCTATCCCAACTACGGTATCGTTTTTTGTAATATCAAAAGCTTCCAAATCCTTCCAAGCCTGAACGGTATCATCCTCTGCATTTTCTACCGCCTTTCTTATAGCCACATCCCCACCGGCAATCAATCCAATAACATGATCATGGGACAATCCAAAGGTTGGTGGAATTTCCGAGGCATCCAAAATACCTAATCGGCCGCTGGTTCCTGCTCCTATATAAAACAACCTGCCCCCCTTGTCGAACCTTTCCTTTAAGGCGTCCACTAGTTTTGTAACCTCAGGAATAACCAATGCTACAGCTTCGGCAATCAATTGATCCTCCTTGTTCATATTCTTAAGGATTGTTGCTGTATCCATCAATTCCAGGTCAGTGTAGTTTGATGGCAATTCGGTTATCTTTTTATAATCTTGCATAGTTGAATGTTTGATATATTAGTGCAAAAATAGTTTTTTAGTAGAAATAGACATTAAAATTAATTAAGGTCTATTTACATCAGTAATAGTCCTGATCAATATTTATCATTATTATTATCCTTTTACCCATAAATATTATAAATAAACTATTTTCGGACTGCAATTTATTTAAATCACCATGTAAAAGCCCCATGCAAAAAATTATTATTTTAATCTTCCTTATCCCTCTTACCTCCTGCTCGGTATTTAAAGCCCCTATACCAACCCCAAAACATGAATTCAGAGGGGTTTGGATAGCCACCGTGGCCAATATAGACTGGCCAAAAAGCAGCCTAGATAACATTGAAAAACAAAAACAGGATTATCTAGAAATTCTCGATTTTTATAAAGAACTGAATTTTAACGCCGTAATTGTTCAAATTAGGGCCGCTGGAGATGCCTTTTACCCATCCCAATATGCACCCTGGTCCAGATTTCTTACGGGCAACGAAGGAGTTGCCCCTGAACCATATTACGACCCACTTCAATGGATGATAGAGGAAGCTCATGACAGGGGAATGGAGTTCCACGCATGGCTCAACCCCTACCGCGCCACTTTTGATGAAAAATTGGAAATATTAAGCCAAGACCATGACTATAACCAACATCCCGACTGGATGCTTAAATATGGAAAAAAATATTATTACAATCCAGGATTGCCAGAAGTTCAACAGCATTTAACAAATATCATGGGAGAAGTGGTCGCCAACTACGATGTAGATGCCGTTCACTTCGACGACTATTTTTACCCTTATAAAATAACCGATGAGGCTTTTAAGGATACTGAAACATACACCAAATACGCCCTACCCCAACAATCCTTGGAAGATTGGAGAAGAAGTAATATCGATAGTTTGGTGCATAAAGTTCATAAAACCATAAAAAGCAAAAAACCCTGGGTACAATTCGGTATCAGTCCCTTTGGAGTTTGGAAAAATAACAGTACCGATCCACGCGGATCGGATACCAAAGCCGGGCAGACTACCTATGAGGACCTATATGCAGATCCCTTGTTATGGATGGAAAAAGGTTGGTTGGATTATTTGGTGCCCCAAGTTTATTGGAGCATGGATCTACCCGTAGCATCCCATAAAAAGATTGTTGACTGGTGGTCCAAAAACAGTATGAACACCAATCTGTATATTGGCAACGGACCTTACAAAATAAGAAACAATAGCGACAAAGCTTGGGAAAACAAAAAAGAACTTCCTAACCAATTAAGATTCGCAAGGGAGGATAAAAATGTTGCTGGCAATGTTTTTTTCAGCGCCAAATCCTTAATGTCAAACAAAGAGGATGTGCTAAAAATATTGAAGAAAAAATACTACCAAAATATTGCTTTGCCCCCTACTTCGCCTTTACAAAAAAATGGATTTCAGAATGTAATTATTGAAACACAATTTCAAGAAAAAGATGGGCTTTTACATTTCAGCATTCCATCTAAGGAAAGACAGAATTTAAGATACGCTTTAGTGTACCTTGCAAAAAAAGAATCAAAATTAACGCTGGAAAACACGGATAAATTAGTGGCAAAAATACCGTTATCGGAATCCGGAAATTTCAGTTTTGACAGTTCGGTGTTCAAAGGAAAAAAACTTTTGGCCTTAACCTTTATAAATAATCTTGGACAGGAAAGCAAGCCCAAAATCATCAGCTTAAATTAAAGTCAAAGAAGGTTTTATTTCCTCACAACAAACAAGATAATAATCAATTTTAGAACATAAAAAACAGATAAAATGATTCAAAAAGACAAGTGGGCATGGGCATGGGTCCCTGTTTTATACTTTACACAGGGAATTCCCTACGTACTTGTAGTAACAGTTTCTGTGATAATGTATAAAAAACTGGGTATCAGCAATTCAGATATCGGTTTATACACAAGTTGGTTGTACCTTCCATGGGTATTAAAACCCCTATGGAGTCCGTTTGTAGACCTAAATGGCACCAAACGAAAATGGTTTTTGAGCATGCAATTAATAATTTCACTTGCCATCCTGGGCGTGGGGTTAACCGTCCCTACTTCCGTATTTTTTACCACTACTTTGGCTTGTTTTTGGATGGCGGCTTTTGCATCCGCAACCAACGATATTGCATCGGACGGATACTATATGTTGGGACTAACAGAAAAAAAACAGGCCTTCTTTGTAGGCATGCGAAGTACCTTTTATCGCTTGGCCATGATCACCGGTCAAGGACTCATTGTAATCCTAGCTGGATTTCTGGAAAACTATTATGGGGACAACACAAAAGCATGGTCTGTCACCATGATTGCCGCTGCCATTTTAATGTTGGCATTGACAATTGCCAACTTTTTTGTCACTCCAAAATATGAAACTTCCGAAGCCATTGTTCAAGTAAAACCGGAAGGATTTTTAGACGTATTTATTTCCTTTTTTAAGAAACCCAATATTGGAATAGCTTTGGCCTTTATTTTAAGTTACCGTCTAGGGGAATCCCAATTGGTGAAAATGGCCGCACCCTTTTTGTTGGACAAAACCTCAGCGGGCGGATTGGAATATTCCACCGAAGCGGTCGGGACCATTTATGGAACAGTAGGTATAATTATGTTATCGTTGGGCGGGATACTTGGTGGCATCCTAATTTCCAAGGACGGCTTAAAAAAATGGATGCTGCCCATGGTCCTGTCCCTCAATCTGCCAAATGCCATGTACGCCTTTTTGGCCTTGACGAAAACAACTAGTATAGTGGCAGTTGTGGCAACAGTGGTTTTGGAACAGTTTGGTTATGGCTTTGGATTTGCCGCCTTCCTGATCTTCTTGATATATATTGCCGAGGGAATTTCCAAAACCTCACATTATGCCATAGCCACCGGATTTATGGCCTTGGGGATGATGCTGCCCGGAATGGCAAGTGGTTATATACAGGAATGGCTAGGATATGGAGGCTTTTTTGTCTGGGTGGTCATTGCTGCACTACCATCGCTTTTTCTTTTAAAATTAATTAAATACCCAGCCGATTATGGCAAAAAAAATGATACCAATGTTGTTTAATATATCCCCCTATAAAACTGCCACTAACCAACTTGCCCTAAGGGAAAAAGTTGGTCAATTCTTTATGCCTGCCGCCTTCATTAATGATACCGAAGAAGAAATCCGGGAATTGGAAACTCTAATCGGTAAATACCATGTGGGGGGACTCTGCTTTTTTCACAGTAGGGCCAGTGCCGCAACCAATTTTGAAGGAAAAAAGAAAATTGTTTACAATGAACAAAGCCTTACTACACTTAAAAATCTAATCCGTAGGTATCAAAAGGCGGCAAAATATCCGCTGCTCATCAGTATTGATGCCGAATGGGGATTGGCCATGCGCATTGAAAATACACCTCAACATCCGTATGCGATTACCTTGGGAGCCATAAAAAACAAGGAGGATTTAATTTTTAAGGTAGGTCAACAAATAGCCATCGATTGCAGAGAAGCCGGAATTCATTGGAATTTGGCCCCAGTAGTAGACATCAATAACAACCCCAACAATCCTGTAATCGGATACCGATCATTTGGGGGGGATAAATTAAACGTCACCAAAAAGGCCATGGCTTTTATCGAAGGGACAAAAAGTGCTGGAGTTCTTAGCTGCATCAAACATTTTCCCGGGCATGGGGATACGGCTACGGATTCCCATCTTGGCCTACCTATTATTAACAAGTCCAAGGAAGCCCTATTGGAAAACGAGCTATATACCTTTAGGGAAACGATAAAAAATGGAGTGGATAGCGTTATGGTGGGTCATTTATCCGTACCCTCGTTGGATAATGGCGAAGGTACTCCGGCCACAATTTCCAAAACCATTATTACAGACCTCCTTCGTCAGGAACTCAATTTTAATGGCGTGGTTATTTCCGATGCCTTGAACATGCATAGCGTTAGTAAGATGTTTCCCGAAAAAGGGCAATTGGAATGGCGCGCTTTTGATGCCGGAAATGACATCCTTTGTTTTGCTGAGAATACAGAGGAAGGCATTCAAAAAATAATGGGAAATGCAGACCCAAGCGAAATAGAAGAACGTTTTAAACGGGTATGGAAACTAAAGGAACAAGCCTTTGTTTCACTGCCCCTGCCCAGCACAAACAAAGAGGAACAGTCATCTTTAAACAAACAGCTGGCCTCGGAAAGCCTTACCTTGTTAACAGGGGACAGGGGCATTATTAACGATTTTAAAAGGGAAGGATTTAATTGTCTTTCCCTTGGAGACTCAATCCATAAAACCTTTGTGCAAGCCGCCTCCAAGATTGCCGGTAAGGGGCCAAAAAATGAGGATAACATTTTAATAGCGTTATATCCCCCAAAAGTTAAGCCGCAGAATAATTTTGATCTCAAAACTGAGGAATTGGACCAGCTGCAGCACTTGTTAAAAACAAAGAAGGTTATTCTATATGTATTTGGAAATCCTTATGTACTTAACCTCATTGAGTATAAGACTGCCAAAGCAGTGGTATTGGGATATCAAAATTTCATTGAGTTTCAAGATAATGCCCTGGCCCATTTCACGGGCGCAATTAATGCTAAAGGGACATTACCTGTTACCATTAATCTAAAAGAGCTTTAAAGACAATGGAGAACGACATTATCAAATCCTGGAATAAAAATGCCCTTGAGTGGATCAAGGTAATCGACAATGCCGATATAGAATCCAGAAAGTTCACCAATAAGGCCATATTGGAACTTATTGGCAATTCCCCTGCCATTAAAATTTTGGACGTAGGCTGCGGGGAGGGGTGGCTCACCAGGAGCCTTGGAACCATGGGAAAATTTGCAGTAGGATTGGATGCCATTCCCCAATTACTGGATAATGCGAAAAAAAAAGGAGAAGGTACCTATTATCAATTGTCCTATGAAGATATTATTTTGGGAAACCCCATTTCGGAATCACCATATGACGCGGCTGTTTTTAACTTTTGCCTTTATCAGAGGGAAGGGTTGAGCCAGCTCCTAAAACAAGTGAAAAAATCGCTCACGGAAAATGGGTATATCGCCATACAGACACTTCACCCCTTCTTCTTGGTACAAAATAACATGGAGTACAAAAGCCAATGGATCAACAATTCCTGGAAAGGACTTCCTGGGAATTTCACCGATGGTCATCCTTGGTATGCACGTACCTTTGAATCATGGATGTCCGTATTCAAAAAAGCCGGATTGCAATTACACCAATTACAGGAAGTGACCAATGATGATAATAAGCCCGTTTCGGTGATCTTTGTACTATCCGAATAATTCCAGGGCACCCTTATGAACCACAATAACATCAATAATTAAAAATGAAAACATATAAAGTCATAGGGTTAATGTCCGGAACTTCCTTGGACGGCTTGGACCTGGCGTACTGCCATATATGGGAAACTCCCACAAGTTGGGATTTCGAAATTAAACAGACTCACAGTGTTTCCTACAGCGAGGAAATGCAGGCAAAACTTAAAAACTCCATTTACCTGCCGGCAGACCAATTGCTACAATTCCATAATTCCTATGGCAGCTGGCTAGGGCTACAGGCCATGGATTTTATTGAAGCTCATACCCTGGAAGTAGATTTTATTGCCAGTCACGGCCACACCACCCACCACCAGCCGCAAAACGGACTCACCTTTCAAATAGGTTCGGGCCAACATTTGGCCAATGAGAGCGCCACAAAGGTTATTTGCGATTTCCGGACCAACGACGTGGCTTTGGGTGGACAAGGTGCGCCTTTAGTACCTATTGGGGATCAGCTCTTTTTTGGCCAATACGATTATTGTCTAAATCTGGGTGGAATAAGCAACATATCTTTCGAACAGAACGGCAAAAGATTGGCCTATGATATAGGTCTGGCCAATATGATCCTCAACCATATTACCAAAAAAATCAATCTTGAATACGATAAAGGGGGCACTTTGGCAAAGACCGGAAAGATAAACCAAGGCATGTTGGACCAATTGAACGGCCTGGAATTCTATAAATTGCCCTTTCCTAAATCCATTGGCTTCGAATGGTTTGTAGAAAAAGTAGTCCCTATTGTTGACAATACCAAGGACAGTATTGAAAATTTGCTACATACTGCCGTTCATCATATATGCGAACAGATAGCCATTCAAGTAAAGGGGCATGGGAATAAAACAAATAAGAGCTTATTTGTTACTGGTGGTGGAGCTTTAAACACTTTCCTAATGGATTGTTTACAGGAAAAACTTGGGGAGGAAACTAAAGTTGTTTCACCCTCTAAAACCTTGATAGAATTTAAAGAAGCTCTGGTATTCGCACTTATGGGAGTCTTGCGGGAAGAACAGAAACCCAACTGCCTAAGTTCCGTGACAGGAGCTAAAAGGGACTCATTTGGGGGTGTAATTTATTTACCGGCCTAAAACATATCGTTTGGTATATTAAATCAAAACCTTATCTTGGTTACTTAATTATTACCTCTTTACAAAACCAAAGATATAATGAGCGAAAAACAAAAAAAGGCTACCGCCTATTGGAAGGAAAATGTGCGTTATTTATTTATTCTTTTAGCCATTTGGTTTACCGTTTCCTTCGGGGCCGGAATCTTGTTTAAAGATACCCTGAACACCATAAAAATTGGTGGTTTTAAATTGGGCTTTTGGTTTGCGCAGCAGGGATCCATCTACGTTTTTGTGATTCTAATATTTGTTTACGTGCGCCTTATGAACAAGTTGGACAAAAAGTATGGTTACAACGAATAGCCACTTTACTTTTTTCGACGCCAGTCCTAATTACAGAAATACCTTTGGGCTTACCACCCAATTGATCAAAAATACAATCCAAAATATCAACCAAAAAACTTAAAATATGAGTGTTCAAGTCTGGACGTACCTCCTTGTAGGAGTCACCTTTGCCCTTTACATAGGAATTGCCATCTGGTCCAGGGCCGGGTCTACAAAAGATTTCTATGTAGCCGGCGGTGGCGTTTCCCCCTTGGCCAACGGCATGGCAACTGCGGCCGACTGGATGTCCGCGGCCTCCTTTATCTCCATGGCGGGAATTATTGCCTTTGCAGGTTATGATGGTTCCGTTTATCTAATGGGTTGGACAGGCGGATACGTCTTATTGGCACTGCTTCTCGCCCCATACTTACGAAAATTTGGCAAGTTTACGGTACCCGATTTTATAGGGGATCGTTACTATTCCAATACGGCGCGCATGGTGGCCGTGTTCTGTGCATTAATCGTATCCTTTACTTACGTGGCCGGACAAATGCGGGGCGTTGGCGTGGTCTTCTCCAGGTTTTTACAGGTAGATATCAATACAGGCGTTATCATAGGAATGGTTATAGTGCTGTTTTACGCAGTTTTAGGCGGCATGAAAGGAATTACTTATACACAGGTGGCACAATACTGCGTGCTTATATTTGCCTTTATGGTCCCTGCCATTTTCATCTCCTTTCAAATGACGGGCAACCCTATACCACAGCTTGGAATGGGATCTACCCTTAATGATGGCTCGGGAACCTTTTTAATGGATAGGCTTAACGGACTCTCCACAGAGTTGGGCTTTGCCGAATATACGGACGGTACAAAATCGGTCATCGATGTCTTTGCCATTACCCTGGCCCTTATGGTGGGTACAGCGGGACTACCCCACGTTATTGTTCGGTTCTTTACGGTAAAAAGGGTCAAAGATGCCAGAAAATCTGCCGGACTGGCCTTATTGCTTATTGCTATCCTTTATACCACCGCCCCCGCGGTTTCTGTTTTTGCTAAAATGAATTTGATCAATACGGTGAGCAACGAAGAATACAGTCTTATGCCTGTATGGTTTAAGAACTGGGAGGAAACGGGATTATTGACGTTCGATGACAAAAATAAAGATGGCATTATTCAATATGTAGCCGATAAGGATAAAAACGAATTAACCGTTGATAATGATATTATGGTGTTGGCCAACCCAGAAATTGCCAACCTTCCTGCTTGGGTAATTGCCTTGGTTGCCGCCGGAGGTTTGGCCGCTGCCTTAAGTACCGCTGCAGGATTGTTATTGGTCATCTCTGCTTCGGTTTCACATGATTTGATCAAGAAAGTATTTAAACCCAATATATCGGAAAAAGGAGAGCTTTGGGTGGCAAGGGGGGCTGCAACAGTTGCTGTGGTCATTGCAGGATATTTTGGAATTAACCCCCCTGGATTTGTGGCGGCCGTTGTTGCCCTGGCCTTTGGTCTGGCAGCAGCCTCTTTCTTCCCTGCCATTGTACTAGGTATTTTTTATAAGAAAATGAACAAGGAAGGGGCCATTGGCGGAATGGTGGTAGGAATAAGTCTGATGTTGTTCTATATGGCCAAATTTAAGCTCGGTTGGTTGGGAGATATCCCGGACAAGTCCGAATGGTGGTTTGGCATATCTCCGGAAGGCTTTGGGACTGTTGCCATGATCGTAAACTTTATAGTGGCCCTGGTCATCCATAGATTTACTCCGGATCCACCAGAGATTGTTCAGGAAATAGTAGAGAATATAAGGATTCCCAGTGGGGCTGGAGAGGCTGTGGACCATTAACCTAAAAGTTTTTCAGGGATATTAAAGATATTTAATAGGATATCCAAATCAATCAACAGCAGTTGCTACAACTGTGTTAGGCATGTACCTTTTTCTCTATTCCCTTGTTAAGTTTATATGGAATTCTCAAAAAATAAGACTTTCAGTATTAAAATCATATTAGGAAACCCTCCTATTATGGATGATTTATATAAATTTATAGAAATTATAAAAACACGATGAGCAATTATCACATTAAGCATTTAGAAGAGTACTATCAAGTTTATCGAAAATCGGTTCGCGAACCGGAAAATTTCTGGGGAGAAGTGGCCGAAGAGCATTTCTTATGGAGAAAAAAATGGGACAACGTTTTAAGCTGGGATTTTGAAAAGCCGGAAATAAAATGGTTTGAAGGTGCTCAATTAAATATTACGGAAAACTGTATCGATAGGCATTTACTCACTAGGGGAGAAAAAACGGCCATAATTTTTGAGCCCAACAACCCAGAAGAGGAAGCCCAGCACATTACCTATCACCAGTTACACGAACGCGTCTGCCAAATGGCCAATGTCTTAAAGGACAAAGGTATTAAAAAGGGTGATCGGGTATGTATTTACCTACCCATGATCCCGGAATTGTCCATTGCCCTCCTGGCCTGTGCCCGTATAGGAGCAATCCACTCTGTGGTGTTTGCAGGTTTTTCCTCCACCGCATTGGCAACACGTATCAATGACAGTGACTGTAAATTACTGATAACGTCCGACGGATCTTATAGAGGGTCAAAATCCATTGACCTAAAGGGAATTGTAGACGAAGCCTTGGAAGATTGTCCCAGTGTTAAAACTGTTTTAATAGTAAGGCGCACTAATGCCGAAATAAACATTAAGGAAGGTCGCGATGAATGGTTACAGACTTTGCTGGAAAATGCCTATTTGGATTGTGTCCCTGAAATCATGAATGCCGAGGATCCATTATTTATTCTTTACACTTCAGGATCTACCGGTAAACCTAAGGGTATGGTACATACTACCGCAGGTTATTTAGTGTATACCGCCTATACCTTCAAGAATGTTTTTCAATACACCGAAAATGACGTCTATTGGTGTACCGCGGATATAGGTTGGGTTACCGGACATAGTTATATTGTCTATGGTCCTTTGGCCAATGGCGCCACTACCCTAATGTTCGAAGGGGTGCCCAGCTATCCGGATTTTGGAAGGTTTTGGGAAATCGTGGAAAAACATAAGGTAAATCAATTCTACACCGCTCCAACGGCAATCAGGGCCTTGGCAAAGCAGAATATTTCGTTTGCAGAAGAACATGATCTGTCCTCTTTAAAAGTATTGGGCTCCGTTGGGGAACCTATCAATGAAGAAGCTTGGCATTGGTACAATGATGTTATCGGAAAAAAGAATAGCCCCATTGTGGATACCTGGTGGCAAACAGAAACAGGAGGTATCATGATTACTCCCATCCCTTATGTAACCCCAACCAAACCCACCTATGCCACTTTACCTTTTATAGGGATACAACCGGCACTGATGGACGAACTGGGCAAGGAACTCAAAGGCAACCAAGTAGAAGGCCGTCTCTGTATAAAGTTCCCTTGGCCAGGAATGGCAAGGACCATTTGGGGCGATCATGATCGCTATAAGGATACCTATTTCTCGGCTTTTCCCAACAAATACTTTTCAGGGGATGGTGCCCTAAGAGATGAGGTAGGATACTACAGAATTACCGGTCGTGTAGATGACGTCATCATCGTATCGGGCCACAACTTGGGTACTGCACCAATAGAGGATGCCATTAATGAGCACCCGGCAGTGGCAGAATCGGCCATTGTAGGCTTCCCACACGACATTAAAGGCAATGCACTTTACGGCTATGTAATCCTTAAAGAAACAGGGGAATCCAGGAACCATGACAATTTAAGGAACGAAATCAACCAGATCATTGCCGAGCACATTGGGCCAATAGCCAAACTGGATAAGATACAGTTTACCTCTGGCCTGCCAAAGACCCGTTCTGGCAAGATCATGAGACGTATACTGCGTAAGATTGCCAGTAGGGATATGAACAATTTAGGAGATACCAGCACACTGCTAAATCCAGAAATAGTAGAGGAAATTAAGGACAACGTACTATAATTAATTGGCGGGGCATTGCCACTTTATGAAAAACCATAAAGTGGCCGTGCTTTCCGCTATATCTTTTTCATGCCCATAGCACCATAGCTATTTTTAATACTTTCCCATCGGCTTAAAAAAGGATGCCGCTGCAATCACTAATGCGGAGAACCTTCAAAGCGTTCATGTCTGCCCTGATTTCCGTAATATCTTTGAACCCTATTTTATTTAATAGTATTAAATTGCCATGTTTAACAGGTAATATGCTTTTGTTTAAATCTAAAATCCTGGACATTCCAAGATCTTGAAGTTGAATTTAAAAGGAGGTTTTTTCCTCTTTGCCCAGCAATTATTTTTAAGCGAAATAACTTTTCCTATATGATACAAGATGAGCAAGATTGAAATAAGGACAGTGGATGTTGTTCAATATATTAAGCCCTTGCGCGAAGGGGGCTCCCTCCCTGCTATCGTCAAGGCAGATGACGGATTTCTTTACGTTTTAAAGTTTAGGGGTGCGGGCCAGGGAAAAAAAGCGCTTATTGCAGAACTTATAGGCGGGGAACTGGCAAGGGCCATAGGTCTAAAGGTGCCCGAAATGGTGTTCATGAACCTCGATGATTCCTTTAGCAAAACAGAACCCGATGAGGAAATACAGGATCTCCTAAAATTCAGCGTTGGCCTAAATTTAGGGCTACACTTTTTATCCAGTGCCATTACCTATGATCCGCTGGTATCCAAAATAGATGGGATGACCGCTTCTAAAGTGGTATTATTGGATAGCCTTATCAGCAATATAGATCGTACGGCAAAGAACACCAACCTTTTGCAATGGAACAATGAATTATGGGTAATAGACAATGGTGCAAGTTTTTATTTTCACCATAATTGGGAAACATGGAAAAATCATCTTACCAGAACCTTTCCACTTATCAAGGACCATGTTCTTTTATCAAAAGCCACCCTACTAACCGAAGCTGCCATAGAAATTGAACATATCATTGACGACAATAAAATTGCCGAAATCATTGCACTAATACCCGAGGATTGGTTGCAGGACGAATCGGAAACATTGTCCCCAGAAAAAATGAGAGCGGCTTATATTGAATTTATAAACGCCAAACTTTCCATGATCCATTTGTTGGTAAAAGAGTCTGAAGATGCACGATAGGGTTAAATATGAATATGCCGTAATTAGAATTGTTCCAAAAGTGGAGCGTGAAGAATTCTTTAATGTCGGCGCAATACTTTACTGTCAACGGAAAAAATTTCTTGGGGTAAAATTTCAGATCTGTAAGGACAAGTTGACCAACTTTTCGTGTGAAATTGACTTCGAAACGCTAACGGATTATTTAAAGGCATGGGAGGATATTTGTATTGGGGCCCCAAAAGGTGGAGCCATAGGAAAATTGGAATTATCGGATAGGTTCAGGTGGTTAACGGCTTCCAGAAGTACTATTATTCAAAGTTCCGAAACCCACTCCGGCCTATGTCTGGATCCGGAAAAAGAACTAGGGGATCTATATGAATCATTTGTATTATAATCCGTACTTAACAATTTGTTTACCGATCCCCAGAAAGTCCTAGCTCTTCAACAATATTTCTTAGTTGATTGTGCGTTATGGGCTTAACCATATAATCCGCTATTTCAGATATTTTCTTTGCCCGTTCTATATCCACGGGGTCTACAGATGAAGATACCATGTATATGGTTATTTTCTTACCCAAGCTGGGCTTTAACTTTACATATTCCTCCATAAATTGAAATCCGTCCATGATAGGCATATCTATATCCAAAAAAATCACATCCGGAAGCTCCTTATCATTGTGTAGATTATCCAACATAAAATCCAAGGCCTCTTCCCCATCTGAAAAGGTCATTATGTTCTCGGCCAACCTAAGAGATTTCAAGGTTTTGACCATGGTAAATTGATAAATGTCGTCGTCGTCTACAATACAAACATTTAAAGAATTACTCATAGAAAATTATTATAAATTAATATTAAAGGTGGTACCCACATTTACTTCACTTTCAGCAGATATAGAGCCCCCAAGGGCTTCAACCTGCATTTTCGTCAAGAACAAACCTATTCCCTTGGCATCGGGATGCCTGTGAAAGACCTTGTTCAATCCGAACAATTTATGTCCGTGTCTTTTCAAATCAATTCCCTGCCCATTGTCCGTAAACCTAAGAAAATTTTTTCCATTTTCAATTCCAGCTGTAATACAAATTTTTGGAACCCTTTCCTCACTCCTGTATTTTAGGGCATTGCTCAGCAAGTTAAGAAAAATGCTTTCCAAATAAATTCTATTGTATTCTAGTCTGGGCATTTTGGAAAAATCACTTACAATCACTGCCCCAGTCCTCATTATTTCTCCAGAGAGCAATTCTTGCGTTTTAAGCAAAATCGGATATAGCTCAATATCCTCTAGAACATCTTCCGTATTCTCATTCTTTATTTTTAATGCTTCCACTAGGGTATCAAGGGTTGTAGTAAGATGATGGATAACCGTTTCAAATTTTTGAAAAAGTTCTATGCGCTCTTCTTCATTTTCCGAAATTTCATAAAAACCCAACAGCGAATTCAGGTTACTAATGGGGGCCCTAAGATTATGGGAGGTTATATGGTTAAAATCGGCTAGTTGGTTATTTTTTAAAATAAGTTTTTTAGCAAAAACCTCTAGGTCTTCCTTGGCCTGGATAATTTTACGCTCTGCCAATTTTTGCGTGGTAATATCCCTAATGGCAGATGACACTAACAAACCATCCTCTGTTTTAAGGGGGCTTAAGCTAATCTGAATGGGAATTTCCTTGCCGTTTTTGTCTATTCCGTACAATTCCCTTCCCTCCCCCATTTTCCTGACTTTAGGGTTGGTAAAAAAATCTGTACGATGGGAGGTGTGCCCTTTGGAAAATCTAGTGGGGACAAGTATTTCAATGGATTGCCCTATCAACTCTTTGGCCGTATATCCAAATAATTTTTCGGCCTGTTTGTTAATAAGGTGTATTTTTCCGGCTTCATTCACAATTACCATGGCGTCAGGGGCCGACTCCAACAGTCCCCTAAATTTAATTTCCGCCATCCTTTGCTCCGTTACATCTTGGCAAGTACCTACCAATTCCATTACCTCACCGGCGTCATTGGTCATAATTTCTGCCAATAATTGAACATTTTTTACGGTACCGTCCCTTAATTTTATGCGATGCAATAAATCCGGAAATTTTCTTTCCTCCAAAGCATATTGCACATGATTTGTTACCATTTCCTTGTCCTCTGGATGAACAAATGAAAAATAGGTATCATAAGTCAACCGAGTCTCTTCATCAACATTAAAAATCTTATATAAATTGGAAGACCATCTCACCTCATTGCTAACTGTATTCCATTGCCAGTTCCCGATCATTGTTAGACGCTCGGCAAAATTAAGGACCTGATTTTTTCTCAGCAGCTCGTTCTCCACATTTTTAATAGCGGTAATATCAGAGGCAACCGTTAATGATCCGATTATTTCCCCATCCTCATTTTTAATAGGCGATAAAGTAACCTGAACCGTAATTTTGGTACCATCTTTCTTTATATAGGTCCATTCCCTAACATCAAATTCGTTGTTTTCCGCCAACCCCTTAAAAGAATCCTTTCCATATTTTTGGAATAAATCCTGCCTAAACCTTTCAACCTCCTCCATCTTCACAAATACAAAAGGCATTTTTGTACCGACAATTTCATCAGCTGAATAACCCAGTAAATACTCAGCTCCATGGTTGAAATGATCTATAACCCCTTTATCGTTCGTAGTAATGATGGCAACAGACTTGGAATTGAATATGGCATTTAATTCGGCATTGGCGTTACTCAACGCCTGTTCCGCTAGCTTACCTTTATTAATATCCTGAAAAATACCAAAAAGGCCAACACATTTTCCATCTACAAATTCCCCACTTCCAATGGCACGAGTCCAGAGGGAAGTCCCCTTTGCGGTTACAAGCTCAACCTCAACATCATAGGGTTGCCCTGTTAAAATAGCCTCGTTTACCACCCGCTGGATGGTTTCACGACTTTCCCCTTCTTTATAAAAATTAATGGCAGTTTCCAATTGAGGTTGATAATTTTCAGGCACCTCATGTATTTCACATACCATCTTGCTCCAATAAACTTCATTGGTTGAAAGATTAACTTCCCAAGTACCAATTCGGGCCACTTCATTGGTTTTATCCAATATTTCAATCATACGGGCTCGTTCCCTTTCCCTTTCCTTCTGAGGGGTAATGTCTCCGGTATGCATTAGTAAACCACCTATCTCTCCCTCCGAAACATACCATGGCCGAACATCCCAATATATCCATTGTATTGATCCATCTGCACGTTTAAACGGTGCTTCTTCGCATATATCAATGGCCCCATTGAGACACTTTTGATGGTTGGCTTTCCAATCATCGCCTATTTCAGGAAAGATATCATAATGGGACTGGCCAATTATTTCCTTACCTTCCATTTTATAATCCGTGATCCAACGTTGGGATACTGCTATATATCGCATGTCCTTGTCCAACATTGCAATTGCCGTAGGCGCTTGTTCTATAAAGATCTTATTGTACTGTGCACTTTGTTCAGAATTGTCCTTAGACATAGTCAATCTCCTGTTTATTATAAAGAAGTCCTCAAGTCAATATTTTGTAGCCCTATCAAGATATATTTGATATTCGAAAAAGCCTTTGAAATACCCATTGAGAATTGCAAATGGTTAAATTACTGTGCAAATAAGTAGCAAAAAAACTAAAAACAAATTGATCTTAAAGTTTAAATATTTGGCTATCCAGTTTACACTTTTTGTTAAAGTTAGTTTATTTTTCTTACATAAAACCAAGTCAACCTAATTCAAGGTTTGTAATCCCTCACGAACCAAAAGTGCCAATCTAAAAACTGTATTGGTCACATTGGTGTTCTTGTTTTAATGGAGCATATACCTCCACAATAACTTGATTATTACGCTAAAAGTCTTAAATTACATCATTAGAGCTTACCAAGCTCAGGTTAAAAGGCCCACCAACCAACTTGCCCAATGAAAGAAACCAATGAACATTTAAAAAGGGAGGTCGGTGTTATGGGCCTTAGTGCCAATCTAGTAAATATTATGATCGGCGCCGGTATCTTTGCCCTACCGGCCATTGTTGCAGCCGGACTCGGTTCCTCCAGTATTTTCGCTTATTTATTCTGTGGGCTGCTAATTACCTTGGTAATGCTGTGTTTTGCCGAAGTTGGTAGTAAAGTAACCACTTCCGGTGGGGCCTACACCTACATTGAATCTTCTTTCGGACCATATTTTGGCTTTCTTACGGTTATACTGTTCGTTCTTTCGGCAATAGCCGCAGATGCAGCGGTAGCTAACGCCTTGGTGGAGGTAATTGGATCAATGTTTCCCTTTTTTAAATTGAACACGGCAAGGATATCTATTTTCATTCTAATATTTGGTGGATTAGGGTATATCAACCTAAGGGGGATTAAAGAAGGTATGGTTCTGGTAAAGACGATAACCATTGCCAAATTGATTCCACTATTATTACTGATCATTTTTTCATGGGGGGAGGTAACCTTGGATTATCTGGTGATAGATTCGGTGCCAACGATTTCAGATATTGGGAAAATTTCACTCATCCTTTTTTTTGCGTTTCAGGGAGCGGAATCCGGGCTATGCATTAGCGGGGAAGTAAAGGATCCAACTAAAAATATTCCCAAGGCCATATTCATAAGTGTTGTTGGAGTATTAATACTCTATGTCCTTATCCAAACTGTTTCCTTAGGAGTTCTTGGGGCATCATTGGCCAACTTTAAGGAAAATCCTTTAAGTGTTGTGGCCAATCAGGTTTTTGGCCCTATAGGCTTTACAATAATAACCCTAGGTGCAGCCATATCCATGTTGGGGAACTTAAGTAGTGAAATTTTGAGTTTCCCCAGGGTGTTGTTCAGAGCTTCGAAAGATAATGTCCTACCCTTAAGACCACTTTCCAAAATTCACGACCGATTTTCCACCCCCTACATCGCCATAATCGCTTATGCCACATCGGGATTTTTATTGGCGTCCTTTGGCGGATTTCAACAAATGGCCATCATTTCCAGTGCATCAATTTTACTGGTCTATTTGGGCGTAACACTTTCCGTAATAAAGCTGAGAAGAAATACGCCTAAAAAAGCTACAAACGAATTTAGGATACCAGGAGGTTATCTAGTCCCAATATTGTCAGTACTTATTATTGTTTGGTTACTATCTAACCTAGAACCCAAGGAGGTTATTGGGTTTGGGATTTATATAGTGATACTTACCTTGATCTATTTCCTTAAGGACAAAATTTGAAAGAAAAGTTAGCAGCGCCCACAATCCAAAAATTTTTTCCCATAGAAAATTAAGGTCGTAAAAAGATAGATATTTGATTAAGCCAATTTAGCTTTGTTCAATTTAGTAGAGAAAGACAATTCTTTTTTTACCCTGGAATTTTTGAACATGTACAAACGAGCTACTTTGTTTTCGTTTTTTACAGAAACTTCATTTTGGGTAGTAGTTACAATGCTCATGGTAACAGTTTTAACTTTCACTTCTTGGTCAGTGTTATTTGCTTGTGCAGCTACTCCGATAAAAAGAACAAAAATTAAAGTAAAAAGCGTTTTCATGATGCGTTGTTTTGTTATGTAAATTTAACGCCA
>NZ_JALKBD010000044.1 GCF_023015905.1 Arenibacter sp. F20364
TGAAAAATCAATACCTATCTGCTGGTGCTCATCCACCCAAAAAACATCAATTCCACTTTGATAAGCTAAATCCTTGGTTTGTTGTATCAATATGTTAAAAAAGGCCGCATTCTCTTTTTTTTGGTGCTTATTAAAAATAGATTTCCTCATTATTTCCTTTTCAGCCGAAAGGGAAAATACAAGAAGGGCTGTATTTTGTTGGCCCAAGTTTACGAAGGTTCCGCAGTCCTTTTTCATCACTTTTAATAGGAATCTAATTATAGAGACGAAAAAAATTCTTATTACTTACTTATGCTTAAAAATTATTAGGGGTACCAAGACTCCAATTACATAGTGTAGGTTTCCTTTTAACAGTACTGTTCCTTATTAAAATATTGTTAGTAGTGCAATGCACAAAACCGATGCCCCCTTACAATCAAAAGTGTTTTAAAAGTTTTATATGTCGTTTTTTTGAGGGGGGATTGCCTTTGGATTCCAGTGAATCACTTAAATAGCCAGGGGCATTTTTGATCAATGAAATTAATTATATAATTGTTTCATCGGTTTCTCGAACAGGGCCATATAAACGGCTTCTCCAAATTCAATGTTGGTCCAGTTGGTGGTGGTGTTCGTGTAGCCTTACCTTTATATAAATTGGGGGAACAAAATGCAACGTAACTTCTGGCAGCTAAGGATGTTTTAGAGAATCCGGCTAGGAATACTTTTTTACACCGGGGTAACCATCAAACACTACGGTAAAATGCAAGGAGGAAAAAAACCATAGGAAACCAAAGAGAAATGTCACCTAGTATTATTACACTAGATACCATTAAATCAGGTTTATGGATGTCCAAGGGAGAAAATCCATTTTGGGTAAAGGTAATCGGCGATCAGGTATTTTGGTTGGGGATGAATAAGCATACGGACGAAGTCCCAAATGGAAGCAAATGGTGCCATGTAGGTCATAGATCAATAAAGGGCAACCTAATCTATTTCAATTGGTCCTATATACCGGTAGGTAAAGACCAAATGTATGGTGCTATAACCATAAAAATAATTAATAGCAGCACTATGAAAGTGATTGAGAATTCTGGAAATTTCGGAAAATCGAAATGGCAGTGGGTATCGAAAAAGAAAAACTTCAATGAATTGAAGGCCAATAATTAATTGTTTTTAAATTATGGGCCTTTCTTACTCTTAATGCAGATGAACGGATCTCAATCAACGATTTGGGTTTAAGGCCTGTATAACGGGCCAAAAAATACTGAGGAATACTTTGTAAGCGTTTAGGTTTCTTTCTTATTACATATTACATTTCAATATCATGGGCCAAGAGCGGAAATTATAAAAATGGTAAGTGCCTACTGCGGCACACCGTGATCGACTTCCTCTTAAATGCTACAGGGCAGACTTAACATTGGCAACACGTTCATAAAGCTCCAAAAAATCCGCATCGGTCTTAATATTAGCCCTTTTTACCCGTACTTCGTATTAATCATAGCCTTGTAGCAGCAATAAGCTTTTGGCTTCGTTTTCCTTCTATGTAATAGGGGGTTAGATGGCCGGGAAAGTGGCCAAAAGTGAAGGATTCATTTTATTGGACATCCTTAAACTTGTCTGTAATAGTTCCTATTTTATTATATCAATTACCTTTTCCCCTAAGCCTTTCAAACAATTTATTAGCGTTATCCACTTTTTCTTTGGGAGCTGCACGAAATTCCTTTTCCATGACTTTATAGTGCTCCTGAACACTGTCCAGTTTTTGATACATGGTACCTATTACTTCTTGATACCGTGTATCATTGATGGCGTTGTGTTGTTCATAAGGGTCCTCCAATAAGTCATAAAACTCCCATTGATCAATATCGTCGTAAAAATGGATCAGTTTATAGCGCTGGCTTCGAATCCCGTAATGCTTTTTTACCATATGAAAAGCTGGATAATCATAATAGTGGTAGTATATAATTTCTCTAAAAGCGGTTTCTGAAGTACTGCCATCCAATAGGCCTTTAAACGATTCCCCCTGCATTTCCTCTGCCGGTTTCTGTATTCCAGCCACATCCAAAAAAGTTGGTGCAAAATCCAGGTTTTGAACCATGGCATCTATTTTTTTTCCTGGATTGATAGTTTTGGGCCATTGCATCATTAATGGTGTTCTAAAGGAGGGTTCGTACATAAACCTCTTATCGAACCAGCCATTCTCTCCCAAATAAAATCCTTGGTCAGAAGTATAGACCACCAAAGTGTTTTCTACCAATCCCGCTGCTTCCAAATAATCCAATAATTCTCCAACCCCCTCGTCTACCGAGGCTATGGTTGCCATGTAATCCTGTAAATAGCGCTGACCCATCCATTCGTCCAACTCCCTACCTTTTAAATTGGAAATATGAAATACGTTATTCTTGGCCGAATATCCGGCGTCCCATTCTTTTCGCTGTTCTAGGTCCATCCTTTCAAAATCGGTTTTCCAAGGGTTATGGGCTAATTTGGTGCTACCAAATTTTTTGGACATCTTGAGGTCGTGGCCCTCATACATATCTTTATAAATAGTTTGTAATTGCTCTTCCGAAGCCTGTTGATCCACATAGGTTGGGAAGTAGGTGTCCGGTAATGGAAATGTGACCGAATCGTATTTGTTGATATGTCTCAAGGCCGGCATCCAATTCCTGTGAGGCGCTTTGTGCTGTACCATAAGAAAAAAGGGAACGCTGTCGTTACGTTTGTTTTTTAGCCAATCCAAAGCGTCATATGTAATTATATCCGTGGCATATCCCTTAACTCTGGTAGTATCACCATTTTCTATAAAATCAGGATTGTAATAATTGCCTTGATCTACTATTATTTTCCAATGATCAAAACCTTCCGGGTACCCATGTAAATGCCACTTTCCCAATAAAGCCGTTTGGTACCCCTCTTGTTGTAGCAACTTGGGCAAGGTAGGTTGACTCCCATCAAAACGGTCGCCGTTTTGCCGAAAACCATTTATATGACTGTGTTTGCCCGTTAAAATTACCGCCCTACTGGGACCACAGATAGAATTGGTGACATAACTATGACTAAAAATTGCTCCATTTTTGGCAATCCGATCTATATTTGGGGTAGATGCCAGTTTGCCAATGGGGTGGTTATAAGCACTTATGGCCTGTACTGCATGGTCATCGGCCATTATAAAAAGAATGTTGGGCCTTTTATCTTTAACCATTGTTTTCGGTTGTTCCCGCCTACACGAAAAGGCTATCACTACAAATATTAAAAGCAATAATTTATTAAGGTAATACATGATTCATTCCTTTTGGGGCCAACCGTATACTTTGGCCGTGAAGATTTACTTTAAACTAAAAGTCACTTTCTCAGTGACATTGGAATCCGTACCGACATACACCTCAAATTCTCCCGGTTCCGAAACAAAATCCAGTTGGCCGTTATAAAATTTTAAATCCTCCGGAGCAAGGGCAAGGGTAATCGTTCTTGTTTCCCCTTTCCTAAGGAACACCTTTTTAAAACCTTTTAGTTCACGGATAGGCGGTGTAATGCTTCGCACAACATCCCTAAGATATAGTTGCACCACTTCTTCTCCGTCATAATTACCTGTATTCTTGAGGTTAACCGTAACAGTCACGGATTGTCCCTGCCCTATTTCCTCTTTATCGATGCTAAGGTCCGAATACTTAAATTGGGTATAGCTAAGTCCATAGCCAAAGGGCAATAATGGAGCATTGGGGGCATCTAAATAATTGGATTTGAATTTTTGAAAAGTTTCGGAAGTAGCCGGCCTACCCGTGTTTTTCATACTGTAATAAATAGGGATCTGCCCAACGTTTACCGGCCAGGTAGCGGTAAGCTTCCCGGCTGGGTTATAATCTCCAAATAGTACATCTGCAATGGCATTTCCTGCCTCTACACCTGGATGCCATGCCTGTAAGATGCTAACAGGTAGCGCCAACTCCTCTGGTATGGTCATTGGACGGCCACTCATTAGTACTAATGCGATGGGCTTGCCTGTGGCTACCAGGGCACGAATCAATTTTTTCTGGGCTTCTGGAATGGAAAGGTCCGTTCTACTTGATGCTTCCCCGCTCATTTCGGTGGCCTCCCCTACCACCGCCACCACAACATCTGATTCATCGGCAAGCTCTAGGGCTTCTTGCAACATCTCCTCTGGAGTACGCTTATCAATTTCTATTCTGGGACCAAACACATTGACTTTGGTCGCCAATTCGGTATCGTTCGAAATATTGGCGCCTTTTGCGTATGCAATTGTCGCCCTGGGAGCAACTTTCTTTAAGCCGTCCAAAATAGAAACCGACAACTGTGGATTTCCCGTTGGAGCCCAGGTTCCCAGCATATTCTTCTTATTATTGGCCAATGGTCCTACCAAAGCTATTTTAATAACCTTTTTTAATGGTAGGATGTTTTCGTGGTTTTTTAAGAGTACAAAGGAACGTGCTGCTGCCTCTCTGGCTATTTTTCTATTTTCTTCGTTAAGGATATCCTTGGCCGATCTCTTGGTATCGATATAACGATAGGGGTCTTCAAATAGACCCAACTTATACTTCGCTTCCAAAATCCTACGACAGGCTTTGGTAATTTGATCTTCGCTAACCTTCCCCTCTTCCACTGAATTTTTCATGGTGGTTAGAAACCCTTCCCCTACCATGTCCATATCCAGTCCGGCATTGAGAGCTAAGGCAGATACGGCTTGCAGGTCTCCCAAACCATGGGCGATCATTTCATTTACCGAGGTGTAATCGGACACTACAAATCCGTCAAAACCCCATCGGTCTCTCAACAAATCGGTCAATAACCATTTATTTCCCGATGCTGGAATACCATCAATATCGTTAAATGAAGTCATTACACTTGAAACCCCTGCATCTATTGCCGCCTTATATGGTGGCAAGTATTGGTTAAACATTTTCACCCTACCCATATCAACCGAATTATAATCACGGCCTCCGTCCACAGCCCCGTAGAGTGCCAAGTGTTTCACAGTCGCCAGCATGGTCTTGTCATTGCTTAAATTATCTCCCTGATAACCTTGTACCATAGCTTTCGCAATGGCAGAGCCCAAATAAGGGTCTTCTCCTGCCCCTTCAGCTATTCTACCCCATCTGGGATCGCGGGCAATATCCACCATGGGAGAAAAATTCCAGTTAATACCATCTGCGGTAGCTTCCTTAGCTGCTATCTGCGCAGTTTTTTTGATTAATTCCATGTCCCAGCTCGAGGCAAGCCCCAAGGGGATCGGAAAAGTGGTCTTATATCCGTGGATAACATCTGAACCGAATAGTAAAGGAATTCTTAAACGGGTATGATTAACTGCAAAATCTTGGGCTATCTTGATCTTCTCTGGTCCCGCTACCCCAAACAGTCCGCCTACCTTCCCAGCCTTGATCTTCGCCTCCACATTATCACTGACCACAGAGCCGGTGGCTATACCACCGCCAGGGGTAACCAGATTTAACTGCCCTATCTTTTCCTCCAAAGTCATTTGTTGTAACAATTCCTCTACCTGGGGTATGTTGTGTTGCGCATATGCACCATATATAACAATGGTGTTCAGGACGGTAAATAAAATATATTTTGAAATGCTCATTCTATAATATTTATTCGACTGTTATTAATTTGGATTTTTCGGATACGCCGTTTTCATTAAAAGCTTCTATACTAAAATAATATCGGGTATCGCGATCGAGGTTGCGCATAAAATGTTCATTTACATCATAAATCAACCAGGAGTGGTATAATTTATCTGGTGCGATACCCCAGCGGATATTATAACCCTGTGCTCCTTTCACCGGGTTCCAGGTGAATGAGGCATCTCTTCTGTCTTCCTCCCGGGATACTTTGAATCCCTTCACCTTTTCCGGTATCTTCCCTAAACCTTTTCCAAATACCCTTATTTCCGATAATGCCAAGTTATTCCCCGGAACTTCCACATTATTGTAGCGTACGTATTTTCCTTGTACAGGTTGATTAAGGGTGATGTAGGCATTTGGCGCATCTTTATAACTCCCACTCCTGTCTACAACAGTTTTCCAGTTTTTTCCATCCTCTGAAACCTCCAATATAAATCGATGTCGTAGGCCTTCGGTACGGGTATAAATACCCGTCTCGTGATCATGGAAATTCAATTGAAAAGCATAAATGTTGCCAGGAGAAGGCATTTCGATCTTAACCCATTGCTCATCATCATTGGATTCTGCAACCCAAAAGGATTTCGGGCTTTCATCGGTTAACAGCTTCGAAATAATTTCATTGTCACTATTCTTTTCAATTGGCATTTCGGTGATGTCATATTCATCATAGGTAGAAGTACTTTTTTTCACCTGCATTTGTGAGGATGAAACCGTTGTTTTTCCTTTGTAAGAAAGCAACATCCAGCCACTATGCTGTCCTGCTTTTGTTGGATGATTTGGCCCGAATAAGGGGTAATCGCCATAGCTAGTGTTGGAATACATTAATCCTTCATCATCAAAATAGGTGGGGAACATGGCTAGACGACGTTCCCAATGAGAATTTGAAGCCAACGCCATGGTGGCAAAATGCCAGTATTGGCCATTGGCTTGTTTCACGGTTATACCATGGCCCGCACCATAAGCAAAACCGCCAGGCTTGAAACTCATGGGATTATTTTTCATGTAAGTAAAAGGACCCAGTGGGGTTTCACCAATATAAGCAGCATCGGCATACACATTAAATTGCGTCCCAGGCGCGGCATACTGTAAATAGTATTTCCCCTCGTGTTTGGTCATCGAGGCACCTTCCATATATCCTTCCTTTAAGGTTGGATGGTTATTATTTTCGCCAAATCGTTCCCAACCATGTTCTTCCTCAACCAAATTGAAAAGTTCCTTCTCAACTCCGATTTCAAGAAAACGATCGTCTTTATTAAGCATTTTCACACGAAGGGGATGTACGTTTGACGAGCCCCAATACAGATAAGTTTTCCCGTTGTCGTCAATAAACAACTCCGAATCCTGGATGTTATTGGTAATTGAAGCAGTAGGTGTCCACTCCCCTTTTTTTGGGTCATCGGTATGAAGAATACTTCCGTAACCCGCGGGATCACCTGCAAAATATACCAAGGAATCTTTATAATTGAATGCAGTTGGGGCATTGGAACCCTCGAAAAACCATTGTTTAGGTTTAATGAATTCCCAGTTGATCAAATCGGTGGAATGCCAATAACCAAAAGATCGAGTGAGAAACATGTAATATTCACCACGAAATTCAATTACTGCTGGATCTGCACCGGAGCGGTAGGAAATATTCTTACTTGAATTATAAACCATATAGGTATAGTCAATATCCAGAGGATTGATATAAGTTTCCGGAACCACTTCCTGTGCAGATGTTATTACACTTAATAGTAAAACCACTGTTGTAATTGTTTCTTTGAAATTTTTCATCTGGTTCCGTTCTACACAAATTTATGACTGCAAATTTTTTTGGTTGTTCTCTATTCAGATCGTTTTAGTGAAAACAACCAGTGCAATAAATTAGGCTCGGCAAAAGCTGGATCCCAACTATTGTGATTGGCACCTCCAAAAATGGTTAAGTTTGGATGCCCACCATATTCTATAATTTTGGACGTCATATTCATGGATAACTTCGGATCTACTACATTATCCTGTGCTCCATGAAATATCCATAAGGGAACTTTATGGGCGTAGGCCTTTGCCGCATTGGTATCCCCGCCTCCACAAATTGGTATGGCAGCCGCAAACATTTCCGGTTTTCTATACAATATTTCAAAAGTGCCCATACCGCCCATGGACAATCCCATAACATACACTTGGTCCTTTTTTATGTGGGATTTCGTTACTAAAGAATCCATTAAGGCCATAGTAAGGCCTAGAGCTTTGGTGGGGCCCTTGTCGTATTCAAAACTTAATCCAACGGGCTGAGTTCTCCTATCTACCTGAACACTGGACCAATAGTCCTCTTTAGGACACTGTGGAAAAACTACGATAGCAGGAAATTTATCCCTATTCCCTTCGCTAGAAAATAAAGTACTGCCATGGACCAGCTGCTTTTTATTATCGCTACCTCTTTCTCCCGCGCCGTGCAAGAATAGTATTATGGGATATTGTTCATCGATAGAGTAATTCGGGGGATACATTATGCGGTACCTTAAGGTATCTGAGTCCTTTGTGAACATTTCTGACTTGTAGAAATCATTTTGCCCATGCAATACCACGCTGCCCAATACAAAAAAGAGCCCTATAAGGTTATGTTTAATTTCCATAAGTAAACCCGAGTTTTGTTAAACCAGCTTTGATATCTTCATTCTGCATAAAAAGACTCCATAATAATCCCGTTCTATAATTTTCGATCATAACGATCTGCGGCCCCTGATCTATGGCTAGATATGCCTCTGCAACCCAAAAATTATACTGTGGACTAAAAGCATCGTAGAATCCGGCAGGACCCAATAATTTATCTTTTTTTTGATAAAAATACTGCATGGCTCTAAGCGTTTCGGTTGGTGTGTAGGGAATGGAGCTTATTGCCGCCGTGGGGGAAATAACTCCCACGTCATTAGCAGGGGAATGGGCATTATATCCCAGGCTGCCATCCGAATTTCTAGAATAACTAGCGGTTAAACCCCAGCATTCAGTGCTATAACCTAAAAAATTCTCAGGATTCTCCACCGCATAGCGATAGTTGATAATGGCATGATTGCTACTTACAGCACCATAATCCACGAACTCGTCTTTTAGCCCAATTGGGTTTAGGCCCAAAAAGGAGTAATGCGAAAAAAACAAAGGTCCCCCATAGGTTTCGGAACCAACATGTTTTACTAATAATGGATAATTGTATGCGGATATATTAGATGTTATATTGCCATTGGATGCCCAACCATTATTATATATCTCCTTGGATATGGAATAATCGGGAGAAGCGGCAGCCAATATATAGGTAACCAAAGTTTCATTATATCCTTTTAGCTGAAGATTAATTGCGAATTGATTGTCAGGGCTCCAATGCCAGTAAAGGACCTTCTGATTCTGGGTGTACCAATTCCATTCCACCCCTTTCCACAAGGCATCGGCTTTGGCCGCCAAATCCATTTCGATTTGTGTTCCATTTTGGAAATACTCCGTTACACAAATGAGACCTTGAACCAAAAAAGCCGTTTCTACCAAATCACCTCCATTGTCCATTGCGCTAAAGGGCTTTACTTTACCAGTATTACCATCTAGCCAATGGGGCCAAGCTCCATGGAATCGATCGGCATTCTCTAGAAAACCCAAGATCTTTTGTAATCGAATAACTGCCTCTTCCCTAGATACATAACTACGTTCTATGGCCACCAAAATAGCCATAAGTCCAAAACCGGTTCCTCCTGTGGCAACGGTATTGGCATCATTCTCGGGCCTATCCGGATGATACCGCTCCCTGGCGCAGCCTGAGTTAACTTCCGCAAAATCCCAGAAATACTTAAAGGTTTCCCTTTGGGTAAGCTCCATCAAATTTTCATCCGAAATTTCTTCTGGCTCGGGTTGTTCGGTCATAGGTGGATCGGGTAATTGCGATTCACCGGTAGGTCCCGTTACATCATCTCCAGAGCAGGAAAAAAATAAAACCAGCATTAAGATTGAAAAAATATTCTTCATTATAACCTTTCTTTATCCGTTATGGCCTTTTCACTATCTTTTTTATATTATTGATGATGCAATGGGCATAGCTCTCATTGGTGGTTAAGGTATAACCCATATAGTATAAGAAACGAATATATCATACTCATTGAAAATCTTAAAAACGTCCAAACTGGCAAACTACTCGGAGGGAATAACTTCGAAACCCAATTTTTGCAATCCCAACTGAACCTCCTTGTTTTTCATGAAAAGGGTCCATAACATACCGGATCTATAATTTTCGATCATGACGGGAATTGGGCCTTGATCAATGGCCAAGTATCTTGGTAGGCTCCATTTATGTTCCAAACTAAAGGCGTCATAGGGCCCATATTTCCCTATTAAGGAATCCTGTTCTTGATATATATGGCGTAAAAAACGCATACTTTCCTCGGGAGTATAGGGCATGGAGGATAAGGCAGCTGTTGGAGAAATTACTCCTAGATCCTTATCTGGTCTGTGGCCCGCATATCCTTTCATAGAGTAGCTTGATGTCTGTCCCCACATATTCTCTCCATAGCCTTTGAAATTATTGGGATTGGCTACGGCATGATTGTAATGGATCAAGGCATGGTTCCTGTTCAATTTCCAATAATCGGCATATTTGTCCTTTAATCCTTTTGGATTTAATCCTAAATAGGAATAATGTGCCCAGAACAAAGGTCCAACGGGCGACTTGTCATGCTCGTAATGGTTTAATTCCGTCTCAAGACCGTAGTAGACTGTATCCTTGGCAATTTCACCATTAAGGGCCCAACCTTTGTCATAAACGTCTCTATCAATGGGGTGTGTTGGGGATGCTGCTGCCAAAACATACATAATCAGGGCTTCATTGTATCCCCCTACAGGGAAATTCATTTCCCAACCATAGTTAGGGGACCAATGCCAATACAACACATCTTCCCCTCCTTTGGTATACCAGTCCCATTCTACTTCTTCCCATAATTTTTGGATTCTACTACTAATAGATTTTTCTTCCTCTGTAGAACCCCTTCTATCGAAAAATTCTTTTACAGTAAGTAAACCTTGCACCAAAAAAGCCGATTCCACGAGATCTCCCCCGTCATCTTTTTTACTAAACGCGGATGTGGATCCGTCCGGGTTTAACCAATGGGGCCATGCACCATGAAAACGATCGGCCTTTTCCAAAAAGTCCAATATACGCAGGTAACGTTGCACCGCCTGTTCCTGGGTAATGAATCCCCGTTCCACACCAACCAATATGGCCATCAAACCAAATCCTGAACCCCCAATGGTGATTATATCCCTGTGATGGGTTGGATAGATATTATCCATATGGATACGCTCCCTCGCCAGGCCGGAAATGGGTTCTGCTCCTTCCCAAAAATATTCGAATGTCTGTCTTTGAACCCTGTCCAATAATTCCGCATCTGTGTCAACCTCCGCCATTAGGTTTTCCGTACCATCCTTGTTATTGGTAGTTGCTTTTTTTTGGTCGTTGCAACCGTATAAAAGGATTCCAACGACCAATATTAATGTTAACCTCATAATTATTTATGCTATAAATCAGCGTTTCTAATGTTTTGCACTTCCTCTTGGGTCAACACTTTATTGAACAATCGAAGTTCATCCATATAACTTGCATCGGACAAATGACCCCATTCACTAAACCTAGGTGCCCCAGAACCTATTGAAAGAAGGTTACAACCTGTCCAATCCACACCTGTGAAATCTGATTCCTTTACAATTTCCCCATCAAAGTATACAATGGCTTTTCCATTGCCAATGGTAAATGCCATATGTACCCAGTCAGTTGAAGTAGGATCCAATGATGAGGCAGCTCCGCCATCTACCCAAGTATCTGCAGAACCATTGCCTACATTTAATTTAAAGGTCTGATTCGTAGCATTGCCTTCCCTAAAAAATCTAAATCCGCTAGTTCTTAAGTTTTGTACGGTGGGGTATTCAGGTCTTTCCAAATCTTCCGGACCCATAACCAGAATCCCTGCTCTATCTGGAGCAGCATTGAGGTTATACCAAAAGCTGGCGCTAAACTCTTGTGTTGTTAGCCCTGTTGTAGGAAATGATAAATAGGATTCGGCTGCTCCGGCATAGGCATCCGCTCCTCTAATGCTTTCACCAGCAAAGCCGGTTGCGCCTATCATTGTAGCCTCTGCATTGGTAAATTTATTTTTGGTATCCCCGTCAAAAGGAAGGTAAAACATTTCCCCATCAAATTCCCCGGTATAAGGATTGGTAATATTGATCATATTCTGAATGTCGGTTTCCGTTAATGCTTTATCGAACAACCTTAATTCATCCATTGGGCTGCTATCGGATTTATGGTTCCAATAGCTAAATGTAGGTCCTCCGGAACCTATAACCAATTCATCACAACCTGTCCAATCTACAGGTGAACTTAGGTCGGCTGTCCGGACTGCCACTCCGTTAAAAAAGATGGTACTTTGGGTTGGAGAAATAGAAAGCGCAATATGAACCCATTGCCCTGCGGTCACATCAATTACACCACCATCGTTCCAGCTTTCGCCACTACCAATACCCACATTTGCTTTAATGGTCTGATTGGTAGCGCTACCCTCCCTGAACAACCTAAGCCCTTGAAAGCGGTCATCGGCATCGTCGCCAATTATTAGAATACCAGCCCTATCTGGACTAGCGTCGACCTTATACCAAAAAGCTGCAGTAAATTCAGTGCCCAATAGGCCTGCAGTTGGGTATGATAAATAGGCATCCGTTGCGCCCTTATAGGCATTTGTCCCTATTAGTCCCTCACCGGCAAAACCAGGAGTCCCCACTTTGTCCGCTTGCTTCAGGCCAACAAGATCAAAATAGTCTCCATCAAATGGCATATAAAGGGTTTCGCCTGCAAATAATGGTGTATACGCAGGTTCTTTTTCAAAATTTATTGTTGTCACTGTAGTTTTTCCTTCCAAATCTGTTGCACTAACCGATAGTTCATGGGCACCATCTGTCAATTGATCATATACCAAGTCCTTGACCAATAATCGACGATAATCCTTGAAACTATTGTAGGTTCCTATATTACTTCCATCTAGCAACACATCGACTTTGGCAATCTCAATATCATCGGTCACTTCAAAATCGACGGTAATGGAAGTTACTACCTCCAGTACTTTTATTTTCACTCCTTCTGTGGGGTAATTGACCTTTACCTGAGGTGCTGTCGCATCCGTCCCAGGATCAACTTGTGAAATGGCGTCTATTCCCTGATCACAACCGTAAAAAAGAAACACGGCGACCAAGCTTGCACAAATTAGTTTAATATTTTTCATTTGTTGTTTATTGATTGTTAGTTATTGATCTCTCCCAAAATTGGAAATTGATCTACTTGACTTTGTGGATAGGGAAGGAAGGTATTATTCTCCGAAAAGGTCCTTCCATCATAACTGAGCTCGTTAAATCGTCCCAAGCGTATCATATCATAATAGCGTTTACCCCACTCCATACTCAACTCGGCAAACTTCTCGTCCAATACCTGATCCAAGGTAATCCCAGACAGAGGAGTCATATTGGCCCTTGCCCTAACTTCGTTTACTGCTTGATCAGCGGTCATCCCCGTGCCAGTGGCACCTTGGGCCAATGCTTCCGCGTATACCAGTAAAATTTCTGCATAACGGATAACATTGTAGTTTTTATTACTTCCGTAATCTGTTCTACCCGATATTAATTGATTGGAAGGCAAATAGTGCTTTCCGCTTGCAAAAAGTGCCCTGGGATAGTCATTAATAACATCTCCATCCCGTGTTGTATTTGTAATAAAACCGGGCAAGGTAGCGTAAGCGGGATCAGTTTTAATTTCGGCGATTCCCCTATCAGTGAACAAGACACTCGTTTCCAATCTTACGGTTTCTCCACGATCCAACATAAACTTTATGAATTTCATACTTGGTTCATAAAAACCCCAACCACTGCCGGCACCTGCAACTTCAGGAGTCCAGTTTTGTGGACCATAAGGTGCGTAAAGATGTCCAGATCGATCTCCTTCACCTTGGTTATAATCCGAATATTGCAAATCCAATATGGTTTCATCACTCAATTTACCAGGGATCTTAAACTGTTCGTAATAATCAGGATAAAGTGTAAATTTTCCTGAGCTGATAATCTGTCCGGCTGCATCGGCAACCGCTTGATAGTTCTTCACTTCTTGATTGGCCAATGCCTTTATAGCCAAAGCCGTATATTTGGTAACCCCTCCAGGAAGGTCAGTGCGCTCATTTGGCCTAAGATTGGGCAAAAAAGGAATGGCCTCATCCATTTGATCGGAAATATGCTGCATTACCTCTGCTTTTGTTGGTACCTGGGTCACATCTAGCAGAAGATCGGTATTGGAGGATTCTGGGATAAATACATCTCCCCATACTTGGGAAATATGAAACAGCATGATTCCTCTGAGCACTTTTGCTTCGGCAATGTATTGATTCCCCAAAGCAACTCCATTTTCATCGGCAAACTCTTGGTATCTGGCAATCTGTTCCATGGCAGTATGGGCCGATATTATGTCAACATAGGTGTTTTCCCAAAGGGAATTATACATCCAATAATCCTTGTTGTAAGTAAATTTGTCGGTCTCGGCAAAATCCTGTTGATCCCCTAGTCCCCCAGCATTTACGTCATCACCCCTAACAGAAATCAACAAAGGTTGTTCCCATCCGCGAGATTGAAATGCTTCATAGACGCCAACAATGGATAACTGCATGTCTGCCGTCTTGGTAAAATCCGTACCGCCAGCAAAATTATTGTTCAGTTCTGGTTCTTCCAATTTGTCCGTACATCCTATATTGCTCAAGGAGGTTATGGCCAGCAGGACAAACACTGATATTTTATAAGATAATTTCATAGTTTCTTTATTTTATATTTTTATGTTAACACCTATGGTATAGACAGATGGTATAGGATAGGTCTCGTTATCTACACCGTTAGCTACCTCGGGATTGAAACCGTTGTAGTTAAAATGGGTTAAGGGCTTTTCAGCGGTCAGATAGATTCTGGTTTCCGGTATTCCTGGACGTTCTCCTTTTTTATTTATAGTATATCCTAAAGTAATGTTCTGAATTCTGAAGAAATCACCGTCTTCAATAAAGTAGTCACTTAGTCTTTGGTTCCAACCCTTTCTAATTCCCGCTGCAGAAGGATAACTATTGGTTGTTCCTTCTCCATGCCAACGATTTACGGCAAAATCACGATCTATATTAGTGTCGTTGGTAAAGATTACCTCTCCCCTCTTTCGATTCAAAATTTTATTTCCACCCTGGCCCAAAGCACTTGCGGAAAAGTCAAATCCTTTATAATTAACACCCAAATTAAACCCGAAAGAGTAAGAAGGCAAGAACGACCCGAGGACAACTCTATCATCATCATTAATTTCCCCATCACCATTCTGGTCCTTGTATTTAAAATCACCCGGAACCAAATTATTTGTTACGGCCACGGGATCGGCCTGTACTTCAGCTTCATTTTGATAAACTCCAGCTATTTCCCTACCAAAGAATGCAAATATTGGCTCTCCTACCATGGAGCGTTGTCTGAATTCCGCAGTTCCGGCATCCAAGGCAACAGCACCATTAATATCCAATACTTCGTTTTTCAAGGTTGAAATATTTGCTCCAATATTGTAACTAAAATCCTTGGAAACCATTTTGTCCCAATTCAGAGCCAGTTCGAAGCCTGAATTTCTGATTTCCCCTACATTCTGTCTTGTTGTCCCTGGTATAAGTGGTCTGGCTACTGGGATAACTGCATCCTTGGTGTCCCGAACGTAATAATCCGCCTCAAGTCCAAGATTATTATTAAAAAACCTTGCTGAGACACCTCCGTTAATTTCCTCGGTTACTTCCCATTTTAATGCCGTAAAGTCGCTGTTGGTATTTACCCCACTAAATTGTGTATCCCCTAAAGCTGTAGTCACTACAGTAGAAGTTATGGACCCTTCACTGGAAGCTATTTTATCATTTCCCAATTCACCCCAACTACCACGTAGCTTCAAATAATCGAAAACGCCGTTGTTGTCCATGAATGATTCTTCAGAGATTACCCAACCGGCTCCAACCGTAGGGAAATAGCCCCATTTTTCTTGATATTTATTGGTGCCATCAGCTCGGAAGGTGCCATAAAGTAAATAACGGTTATCATAATTATAGGATATTCGCGAGAAATACGAAAATCCATACTCACGTTTCCCATCATCTCCTACGCCGTCAGTGACTATAGTCTGGGCTTGATCCAGGAAGTAGGCCTCTTCGCCCGACAAAGGAAAATTAAGGCCTTCTGCTTGTAATTGTTCATACGATTCATCCCTAAAGGAAGTTCCTGCCAATGCCGTTAGGTTGTGTTTGCCAAAAGAATTGGTATAGGTAAGGGTATTGTCCCAAATTTGATTGGAAACCGTAGCGTTTCTTTTTATCAACTGGGAATTCTCCCGCTGAAAATTGTTGCCAATGAAATACGGTAATCGAACCAATCTGGTTTCCATAGTTTCAAAATTGTGGTTATAGGCCGTTTTAAAGGTCAATCGGTCTGGCACAATATTGACTTGTGCATAAAAATTAGCCAGTACATTCCTAATTTTCAATCTGTTCTCATTGAGGTCCAATAAAGGAAACGGATTTTGTCCTCCACGATAACCCAAGTCTTGGGCGTTTGCATAATTCTTAGGAAATGCCTCCGTATTCTGAGGGTCCAAAACGGGTAAAATAGGTACAGCGAAGTAGGCGCTTCTCCATGCCGAATTTTCTGCATCGTATCTCGTTGCATTACTGATAATGGTATTTCCTCCCACGGTCAACCAATCGGAAACTTTAAAGTCGATTTTACTTCTTAAATTAAAACGATCATACTGGTTTTTCATTTTCAGGATACCCTGTTGTCCAAAATAATTGGCTCCAATGGAATAAGTAGCATCCTCGCTACCGCCATTGATGCCAATACTATGGCTCGTAATAATGGCCTGACGGGTAATTTGGTCGTACCAATCTGTGTTCACATTGGGAACGTTTGGATTAACCCTACTCCGTCCATAGCGCTGCATGGCGTTCAAAATAAATTCTGCATCAGGGGCAGAACCGGACTCCAATGCTATAGTCGTAAATTGTTCCGCGTTGGCAAGTTTCAAAATATTTTGGGCAACTTGAAAACCAGAATATCCGTCATAGGTTATTTCTGCCTTTTGATTATAGGAACCAGATTTGGTTTCTATAAGGACTACCCCATTGGCCGCGCGAACACCATAAATAGCCGCTGCCGAGGCGTCCTTTAATATGGATATGGATGTAATGTCCGAAGTGTTGAGAAAATCAATATTATTAAAGAACATACCGTCTACTACATATAATGGACCAGAAGCACCCTGATCATAGGAACCAATACCCCTTACCCTAACTGTTGGAGATTGTCCGGGGCTACCATTACTGACTATCTGTAAACCGGCCACCTTTCCCTGTAGAGCCTGCATTGCCTGCCCGGTAGGAGTGGCTGCCAATTCTTCGGATTTGATAGTGGTGATGGCAGAAGTAAGATCCTTTACCTTCATTTCCCCATAACCGACCACTACTACCTCATCTAATGCCTGGGCATCTTCCTGTAGTACAATGTTAAAGGATGTCTGAGCGTTAACAGGAACTTCTGCAGTCGTAAATCCTATATAACCAAAAACCAAAGTTGCATTGGTAGGAACATTGTCTAGAATAAAATTCCCATCAAAATCGGTCTGCGTTCCAGTAGTTGTTCCCTTTACAATGACAGATGCCCCGGGTAAGGGCAGATTAGCATTGTCCATGACCGTACCTTGAACAGTAATATTTTCCTGAGCATTAGTAAACCAATGGAACAACAAGAACGAAATTAATAATAAAACGTTTCTTATTTTCATAATTCGTAAAAATTGAGTTAGATTATTGCTAAATTAACAAAACAGCCTTGTTGGTTGCCGCCAATAGTGGTACATAAAAACTACATCAGTTAAAAATAGTCTCTTAAGCCCAGTCTTTTATGTCGTTGCAGTAGTAACGAACTAAATTAATTTTGAAATTTTAACAAATAGATGTAGTAATGATGTAGTACTGGTAAGTGTAGAAGATGGGCCTTATTTATGGCTTAACGTCTTGATATTGTTACTTGAGGGTAATTAGGAAGTTGGAAATGTTGTCATCACTATCTAAATCCAATTTTTTGCGTAGGCGGTACCGATGTATCTCAACCCCTCTTGTGCTAATTCCCATTAATGGAGCAATTTCCTTGGAGGTTAGGTTCATTTTAAGGTATGCACATAATTTTAGATCTTTTGAGGTAAGTGCCGGATAGCGCAACAATAGAGTCTCAAAGAAGTCGTCATGAAGTTCTTTGAAATTTACCTCAAAATGTCTCCAATCCTCATCATCACTAATAGCACTGTTGAGTTTTTTCATAAAGGATCGATAGCGCTGCTGGTTATCGAATTTAGATTTATTCATTAGCAAAAGATTTTTAAGCTCTAGAATAAGCTCGTTCTTTCTGGCCATACTCAGGGTAGTACTTGTCAATTCCTTTTGTTTTACTTTAATTTCCTTGGCCAGCTTTTTCTTTTCCAAAAGGGCCAGCTGCTCTTCCTGCTCGCGTTCCAGTTTTTCTTTTAATAGAGTGTGTTTCCTTTTCAATTTTCGACTATTGTATCCTCGCACCAAAAAGATGATCGTGAGCCCAATTAAGCCATAAACCACATAACTTAAACTTGAAAGATACCAAGGGGGCATTATTTGGAATGCAACACTTCTCGGTTGAGATCGCGCATTGTTAATCCCCACAGTAAAAATCTCCAATGAATATGCGCCATATGGTAAATTCTGAAACTTCATAATTCCTGTATCCATAAAGGAGGACAGTTCCATTGGTCCTTTTAGGTTATAAAAATACTTGGGTTGAACCATATTGGTGGCCGCAAACTCCATTTCAATTTCACGGGACCGTTTATTCTCTATCACTATCGGAGTGCCGTCCAAGGCGTATGTACCATCCTGATCTTTAAAGAAAACAAGTTTGGGTATTGATAATTGAAATTTTCCCAACTGTGACCTGAAATTTGCTAAGTTGAGTTTGCCAATACCGTCACTAAGAGTAAAATAATAAATACTATCGTTAATCTTGATTACATTTTCGGCCTCTGGGACCAATCGTCTACCCAATTGAGCATCCTCCAGAACGAATTTATCATCATTCAGGTTGGTTACTATTAATTCTTTAACTCCCTGATGATCCCGAAACCAATAGTAATCCTTATTAAAATGTACAAGCTCCTTGTAATTAAAATCCTGAAACTCTTCAAAAACAATAATTTTATTTCTTATGGGATCATATTTATACCAAATACCATCACTATAGATTACAATCTGGTTCTTGATACTAAAGAGTTTAACATTATAGATATTAGGAATGCTCTCATCTGCGAATTCCTGAATCTCGACTACCTTTGAGTATTCTTCATTTAGTAATAGCCGATAAAGACCCTTGTACGGATGAGCAACCCATAGGGTGGAAGGATTTTCAAAGCAGAGATATTTTATGGGAAAAGTTATTCCTTCAATGGCCTTTACAGACCAACTTCCATGTTCATCCTTTAGATACCTCGCTAGGCCCGTATAAGTCCCCTGAAGGTATGTTGCACCATAACTGGGTATTTTTGCCATTTGGTAACCTCCTGATATATCGGAAATCAAATTTAAAGTACCATTTTCAAGGATAAACGTACCCGTATTATGACCACAAAATAATTTTCCATCCAGTACTTCCAAATCCCAAACATGCCCCTGTGAGCCCTCTACAAATCTTAGTGTATTTCCTTCAAAATAATGAATACCAGTATTGCTGCCCAAGTATAGGGTTCCATCATATTGGGCCACATCATAGACAGTACCAACAGTACCGGTATAGTCAGTGTAATAGGTAAGCGGATTATCTAGTTGAAGTCGGTCTATTCCATTATCCAACCCAATCCACAATTGATCATTAAACTGTTCGAGCGATAAAACCGTATTGTTCTGAAGCCCCACCTCCCTATTTACGGAATAATAGTCCTTATCCCTCAAATTATAAAAATAAATTCCATTCTTTATAGTCCCAAAAGCTACTTGTCCGTTAGTCAGTGGTAGAATTTGGTTCAGTTGGTGTTGTTTCAACTCAAAGTTTATATCCTCGTTAATGGGTTGAAGTAGGCCGTTTCTCAAAAAATAAACGCCATGTAACTTCGTTCCTATCAACATACCATTGTTTACTGGTTCCATATCCACTACGATCTTGGAATTCAAAATAGAAGTTCCACTTATGGGCACAAGATCTTTGCCTTGTAAATAACTTAGACCATTTTTCCCGCCTGCAACCAGAATATTACCTTCCCAGACTGCCATATGATTTACCACAATACGAGGTTCAATAATGGTAATATGTTCATTCTTAAATACATATATCCCAGAAAAGGATCGGAAAACTATGGCATTGTCAATAGTCAAAATTTGCCAAAACTCTTCACTTGTAAATTCATGGCCTTGAATTAAATGGCTGAGAGATGTATATTCCAGGTCACCAAAAACATTCATTTCCCAATATCCAAATTCCTCATAAGATCCGGTATAAACCTTTCCCTGTACCCACGCCACAGATCTAATCGTAGTCTTTTTGGGAAGTTGGTAGAATGCCCAATGCTCACCATTGAAATGCAACAACCCCTTATTGTTGGCAACGAACAATTCTCCTTCTGGGCTGACTGCTAGGTCCCAATTTTTACTAGCAGCTTTATATTCGAATATTTTGTAATTCTCTATAGGTGGGACTAAGTTCTGCCCCACGACAATTATTGGAGTAACTACTAGGATTAAAAAAAGTACAATAAAATGTCTCATATTCTAAATTGGTAATTGATATGTCATTAAGACTACAACATTTTTTGGATGACACGCAAACTTAACAAAATCCCATTTAGAAAACCTTCAATTGAACCATCTCTCCTAACGGTTTTTCTATCCTTTGAATTATACACCGACATTTCCGAAAATCCTTTCCACTGCGGCACCAGGATTAATGACCATAAAATCATTGTCTTGATAAATTTGAATCCACTAAGTTTATTGTAAGTGCAGTATACCTTTATCATCATGAAGGTAACTTTCATTTACTCGATAATCGAGATTATAATGCTCCGATGCTTGCCTGCCCGTTACATTCAGGCAGGCGCCAAAATGTTATTAGTAGTTTACTTCCGATGCCTCAAGGGCTTGCCCTGAGGTAATTGACTGGACAAGGATATAAAAAAGGCAAATTTGGAAATAATCCATATTTTGCTGTCACCGAAATAACACCGAATGGGATCTTTAAATCGCTTATGACGCATGTAATATATGTAGAAATCAATGTCAAAAGAGGGTAATTAATCCAAACGATATACAATCGCTAAGTCCAAGAAAATATCTGCTAACAATACGTAATTATGGGAATTCCCATGAATTCCCCAATTCTAAAACTTCATAATGGTATCGAAACACATCGAGGCGGTTCTTTTTATTTCATTTTTTAAATCTTCCGGCTATTAGCCTTTTGAATCGCCAGCAAGATATTTTAAAATGACGTAAATTTAACCGAATTTTTATGTTGGCCTTGCTTTCAAAAAAGGATTGCCCTTCTTGAACTGGAAATATTGGTATTAATAGAAAAGAACAAAGTAAACATTGAACCTAGTAGTCAGATAAAATTACTGGCCGACTATTCCGGGGTTGAATTCCACGATAATTATTTAAAGGCATTATTTTCTTAATATTATCTACTTGTGCCAAGGATACTGTTATAGGCTCCTTAAAAATAATCCATTGTACATTTTCAGTGCATGGCGGGGTGGTCAAAGATCCTTCATATGTAAAATATGTTTTGTCCGAGGGAAGACTAAGGTTCATGTCAAATTCTAAATCTACGGTTTTTTTATCACCAACTTCCAAAGGCAAGAACCTTTCCAAAAAACTGAAGGGCTCACTGCTAATACCTTCCTTAGCCATCACTGATATCACGGCATATCCCCCATCATCATTTTGGTGGACCAAATGCAATTCCATAGGAAATCTTACTCCATCTATTAAATGTTCAGCGGGCTCATGAATATGAAACTGCCTTAAAGTATGTTTTACGTTGTCAAAAACGACATAATCTCCTACTTCAAAATTGTACTGAATTGTATGGCCGTTATTCACTACATCATGTATATGCGTACCGGCGGCATACTGAACAGAGAATTTGTGCAAGGTAGAATCCAATACATAATTTACAATATTTATAGGCGATTGTATGGATCCTCCACACTCGGAATTTTTTTCAATTTCCTTCCAGTGTTCAGGACCGGTCTCACCTTTATAGCTCCAATGTAGTTTGCTGTCAGAACTGACATTGCCCACATGGTGTTGTATCTTAGAGGTTGATGTATTATATTTTTCTTTACACCCAACAATAACAAGGAAGGTGGTTATGAGAGTTATCTGAAAAAATTTCATTAATTAGATTTAATGGCAATCCGGTCATGTCGAAAATAAAAGACCAACTTTACAAATAAATATGTTAATTAATTATCACGTTTAGAAACCAATCCTTTATAAATAAACATATAATGATAAAATTAAAATACTATGGATTATATTATCTATTAAACAGAACTAACCTTCCTAAAATGGCAATATAAAGGAATATAGGGTATTACTTTTGTCCCTTAAAGGCTTATAATTAATTGAGGAAGCTAGTGTCATTAATTATTCCTTTCCTATCGAGTATCCCTTTTAGCTCACCTAAAAATTTAGAACCGGATCTAAAAGTTCCGTGATTTCTATAAATGCCCTCCATTGAAGTTAGCTCCTCCATTTCATTGTTGTAGACCTCCACGGTTTTGGTGAAATTTGGACTGTTCCTTACAATTCTGCCACTAGAAATCGCGCCATTAATTTTATGACTGCACCTGCATGAGTTGTTAGGGTTGTAAACCCCGCAATTATTACTTAAAAAAGTGCCTATCAAACTCCTGGACTTTTGAAGTCGTTTTCTAAAATTTTCCGGTGATATGTTTACAATATTTGCGGCTTCCTTACTTTTTAGTTTAAGAATACTCCCTAAGATAAAAGCAATTCTTAATTCTCTATTTAGGCATTGAAGCATTGCCAGTGTGCAACCTGTCTTCATTTCTCTTTCCATCAAGTCCTTGTCGGGCAATTCATAGCTTTTTGGTTCAATATTTGATTTGAGGTCTGATGCAAAAACATCAAAAGTGGTAAAGGTTTTCTCCAATGTCGATTTTTTCAGGTTTATCAAATAATTGGTTGCTAGTCGATATACCCAAGTGGTAAATTTACTCCTACCATCGTACTTGCTTAAATTAGTCAATATTTTTATCAAAATTTCCTGTGTCGCATCTTGGGCATCCATTTTATTCCATAAAAACCGGATCGATAAATTGTATATTAAGTCTTGAATAGATTCAATTAATAATTCTAGACTCTTTTTATTCCCATCCAAACATGATTTAATTAGTTCCCGTTCATCCATATACTAGGTTATTATTGTTATATTTAATGGGCCGGTTAAAAACCCGGCCCACATCAATTTACTCTTTTTCTAAAATGGTTTTCAGTTTCCTAAGCTCTTCCTTTAATTGCCCAATTTGAGCATTTAACGTTCCCTCTATTTCCTCTAAAGGCCCCGGTGGAGCTATTAATACGAATGAATAAATTGCCTTGTTGTCCGGTCCATTAACAACTCGAGAATAGGCTATTCCCATACTTCCGTCAGGCATCGACATATACCAATCTATGGTTCCCGTCTCCCGGTTTATTTTGGTTTCCAGTCCAATTTTTATTTCACCCTTTGGTGTTAAAAGGAGTGCAGACTGTCCATCAACCTCTTTAAAAGCACCTGTCCAATTCGGGAGGTTTAAGGGGTTGGACAGGTATTCAAAAGCCTCACTTACGGACGTTTGAATATTTACACTTTGTACATCGTGATTTTTTACTTGACTCATATTTTAATAATTTAAATAGACAATGAATTTTGCCTACATTATGTTAGACAGTAAAAAATGGCAAATGTGAATAGATTTGTGTAAAAAAAATTCTAAAAGCATTCAGATTTTCAATTATCTCAATAGTAATTAACTGTACAATTATATTTGAACATATCAATCATGAATCCATCTGCGATATACTGTATGGGTTAATTGAACAGAACATTCACCAGTGCCCATATTTTTCACAGATATCAGCTAGACTTCGGACCTATTTTAATTTAAGGATTAGGCAAGTTTGATGCAATTACTTTTCAATTACCAAAGTTGATTTTTATAGGTCTGTCCTCACATTCCTTTATGCTTTTTTTCATATAACTTAGTTAGCTCCATGCTTTCTTCTTCCAATATTCCTGGTACAATGAGAGGTGCATCTCCCCAATTAGGGACCTTATTCTCCCGCAAAAGGCTATACTTAGAACTGGCTCCCCCCAGGTTTTTGACATCAGTACCATAAACAATTGTTGCTATTTTGTAGGCCCGGATCAAATAAGAACACATAACACATGGTTCATGGGTACTGTACATGGTAGATTGAGACAATATTTCAATGTTGCCCTTTTCAATCGCATCTCGAATAGCCAATATCTCCGCATGATTTGTATAATCTCCAGTTGACTTACCAGACTCAATTCCTTCCCCAATAATTTTATCTCTATATACAAGGATAGCTCCAACCGGTGGATTACCACTTTCCAGAGCCCTATGTCCCAGATACAGACAATGTCTCATTAAATCTTCAGGTGTCTTCATATGGCAATTCTTTCATTAGTTCAAGTATTTTACAAATTCCGTATTCGAATTCTGGCTATCATTTGACCTGAATAAAACGGATAGAGTATATAATCTATATCTGGTTAATCTACGACTACAATTCAATCGATTTTATACTTTTTTCGAGCTTTAGCTCACGAATTAACAATAAAACAAAAAGTATACTTAATGCAGCCAAAAATGAAATTACATACCAAGTGGACGTGAAACCCACATTAGAAACTAAATTCATTCCCACTCTATGTCCAAAAATATGTGCTAAAGAAAATGAAATGGAATAGTATGCCATATATTGTCCCTGATTGCCTTCTTTGGATCTTATAAGAGCCAGGGAATTGGAAAATGGGAACACGATCATTTCTCCAATGGTGATCAATATCATACCGATGTACAGAGCCCCAATCCACCCTATCAAATTAAGTGCCAAAAAGCTTGATCCGGTCAATAGCACACCGAATAGAATAAGCTTTGAAAAACTATTTTTGCTATTCTCCAGCCATTTGATCAATGGCATTTCGAAAATAAAAATGATGAAGCCGTTCAAGCCAAGCAACAGGCCTATTTCCCCTTCCGTCAAATGATGGATGTCCTTATAGAATAATGGCAAGGTAGACAATAGCTGAAAAAAGGTAACCCCAAAAAGTGTCATGGCCGCCAATAGAAAAAGAAATGCCTTATCCTCGTAAGCCTTGCTGGGCCTATTTACTTTTTTGTTATCAAATATCTTAGTGTTCTTTGCAACCAGAATATTTAACAGTAGTATCCCGGCAATAATGCTAGCAATGCCATCTACCAAAAACAAGCCATCGTAACCGAGTGTAAAAATAATAAGACCTCCCAATGTTGGTCCTACAGAAAAACCTAAATTGATCGCCAATCGGATTAAGGTTACGGAACGCGTCATGTTTTCCGGGGTACTATATGCGCTTAAGGCAACCAAGACAGCCGGACGAAACATATCGGCTAATAGCATTAAAACAAAGACACCTACACCAAAAGCTACGAATGTAGTCATGAACTGAAAAGCTACAAAAAATACTCCTGAGGCCAAGAGACTTATTACCGTCACTTTATAATATCCAATTTTATCCGTCAGTATTCCGCCCAACCAAGAACCGACCACGGAGCCCAATCCAAATAAAGACATTACCCACCCCACTTCAGAAAACGTAAAACCAAGACTAGTTGTAAGGTACAGGGATAGAAAAGGAACAACCATTGTACCGGCCCTATTAACGAGCGTAATCAACGCCAACCACCATACGTCAAGGGATAGGCCCTGAAAAGTGTTAATATAATTGAAGAGTAGTTTTCTCATTTTAGGACTTCAATACAAATTTTAAATTAATTTTTAATGGTCATTGACCCTGTCAAAGTAATTTTAAAAGAACAAAGTGATTATAATTTTGCTCAAATTCCTTTTATGTTCCCCCAAGCTTTGATTTTGATTTTACCTGCACACGGCTTAATACTATTTCCAGTAAGTTGGATACTTTCGTGCCTTACTCAGGTTATTGAATATTAATGCTATCATGGTTATGACAACTGCTCCGGTCAGTACAGGGCTAAAAACGAAGCTTAAAGTTTTTGCGCCTAAAATCACAACTATTGGATCAGCGCCAGCAGGAGGGTGCGTTGTCCGGGTCAGTTGCATTATGCTAATCGCCAATGCAACACCCAGTGCCAAAGAGTACCACTCGTTACCTAAAAGAATCAAACAGACTAACCCTATCAGGGTGGATATGAAATGACCTCCGATAATATTTCTAGGCTGTGCTAAAGGACTGTTTGGAACTCCAAAAGCTAGAACACAGGTAGCACCGAATGGAGCCATTAAAAATGGAGATTGGGTAAGATGGGTTAATAAAGCTACAGAAGCTATTGCTATGAATCCACCTATTCCCGAAATGACCGAAAAATGAATACCTAAATGTTCTGGACTTGATTCTTTTGTTTTATATTTTTTAATGTAATTTTTCATAACTTCATGCATTAAATGCATCTCAGATTGATTTTTTCTAGTAGGAAATGGTGATTATAAGTAAAAAATTTCATCGAGCCGCAACTCGAGTTCAATCAGCATTTCACTTTCCACATCATAGTCTATCAAATTTCCAATAGGATTTTGGAAACTAACCTCGGTAGTTCCATCTTCCAAATCCCTTACTACAATTTTTAATGGGATATCGTTGAATGCCAATGGGTCTTTTTTCATGATTTGGCTTACGTATTTAGGATCAAAAAATAATAATTGGATCAGTTTTGGTATTACAACCCCATGTTCGGAAACAATCTTTTGAGTATCAATTTCATGTAACAACAGAAATCCATTCCGCTCTATACTACGCTTTACAGACTTATATGTGTCTAAAAAATTATTGTTTACTTTTCTTTGAATAACGGATGATTTCATATTAGTAAATTTTAAAATTGGATGATGTTTTTATGCTGAATTGATCGACTGTAATTGACTGAGGCAGTATTTAAGAAACTGCCCTTACAAAACCAGCGGTTTCCCTGTATACGGTTGGTGAAATGTCTACATTGTTCTTGAAAAATCGACTAAAATAGTGCTCGTCCTCATAACCAAGGTCAAATGCGATTTCCTTGATCGATTTGTTCGTAAGGTAGAGTTCCCTTTTGGCCTCGATGATTATCCTTTCCACTATGAGATTCGTCGTGGTCTTATTGAAATGGCTCTTGGTAATTTTCGCCAAGGCTTGAGGGCTTATGTTCAACAGTTCGGCATATTCACTGGCCGAATGCTTGGACTTGAAATTGTCCTCGATCATGTCCATAAGTTTTTGGAGTATAAAGGGCTCCGTGTTGTCCGGAACAGCATCCAACTCCTCAGGGTGCTGTTGGACCTTGATGCGTGAGGCGGTAATCAGGAATACCCTTAAATAGGAGACCAGAAGATCATATTGGGCCAGATCAACATTTTGTATCCCATTTCTCATAAGGGAGATCAACATCTCAAAATCCCCTTTGGTCTTGTCGTTTATTTGAAGCATCGGGGGATTGTAAACATTGTTGAAAAGAACCCCGTTACATGCTACCTGGTCCTGGTGCTTGTGGATGCAGAAAAAATCCGGATGGAAATTTAACGCTACACCCTCCAATCCCTCTTTTTCCCTAAATTTAAAAGATTGATATGGTGTCAATGCGAACATGGTGCCATGGGTGAAATCATGTTCCGAAAGATCAATTGTGGCGGTACCGCTTCCTTTTTTTATCCATATTAGGGAGTAGTGGTTCAACCGATTGACCCTACAAAATTGTCCGTTGTCCTCAAAGTCCCAAATTCTAAAGGCGGTATTTCCGGTATGTTCGTTGATAAGGGTGTAGGTGTTAAAAATTTTCATTTATAGGTTATTATAGTTTTCTCATTTTTTCCGATATAGGATGGTCATTGATACTGGCGTACCGCTTTTTCATGAGGCCATTCTCATTGAATTCCCAATTCTCGTTACCGTACGCCCGATACCATTGTCCGTCATGGTCCTGGTACTCGTACTCGAAACGCACGGCTATCCTATTGTCGGAAAAAGCCCATAGTTCCTTTCTTAATTTATAGTTTATTTCTTTATTCCATTTATTGCACAAAAAGGCAACTACTTCCTTGCGACCTGTTCCTCCACTCCGTGTCGGCTGTGTAGGCCTTGGATACCGTGACGGGATCTTGGCTGTTCCAGGCGTCCTCCGCCAATTGTACTTTTATTTTGGCCGTTTCCTTGGTAAAAGGCGGTATAGGCCATTTTTTTTTTATTCATAATGCTGTATTTTCAGTTCTGTATGTTCTTTATATTTATACCTATACTGCCTATATAAGTCTAAGCAAACTGTATCAACACGGTATAGGATCGATTGTATGTCTAGTCAAAAATGTTTCATGGAACTGATTTAAGCAACGTCATACCAATTACTATCGAGGTAATGTCTTATTTTCTTACGTGCGCGGCTCAATGCCACCCAACTATTCACCTTGGTGATACCTAGTGTACTGCAAATCTCCTTGGTGCTGCAACCATTAATTTTCATCCTAAGAACTTTTCGTTCCTGTTTGCACAATAACTCAAGGCCCGATTTCAGCACTGTATCCAACTCACTCGCATAAAGTAATTTCATTACATCATTGTCGTCCCTGTTGTTTGGGGAGCCTTCCAAGTCCTGCCAGGACGGGTAATCGGAAAGGCGTATGGCCGTATGCCAAAGTTTACCCTGTTGAGTATTTACTTTACGGTAATGGTCCGTAATCTTATTCTTCAAAATTGCGGTAAGCCATACACGTTCACTAGA
>NZ_JALKBD010000045.1 GCF_023015905.1 Arenibacter sp. F20364
TAGGGACCACATAGTGAAGAAGGGTCTTTTCTTTTGTTTCGTTTTATTCATTGCCTGTTTATTTTGGAATAAGGTATTCATGAACCTCCTGCGTCAGTTTCATTGGACAAGCAAAGAAATCGGAGATTTCCGATACTAATAGAATCTACTTGGGTAAAATGAAATAATAGTTTCAATTTATGTTTTACTATATTCTTCCCCAAAAATTAGGCCTATAATCAAAAAACATCGTAATTCATCTTAATTATAATTTTTGCATATCCCCTAATAATTAAACTTACTCCCTCGAATGCTTAATAAGCTAATTAACTAACTTTGCCCGCATTGATTAAATGCCTAATTTTAAAGCTAATTCATAGATTTCTTTGAATCCACTTAAAAAATTATTTAAACAGACGTTTATCTATGGCTTAGCTACGGTCTTGCCCCGTATGCTGTCTTTTCTGTTATTGCCACTTTACACAGAGGTTTTGGAGACAGCGGGTTTTGGTGAGGTAAGTATAATTTTCTCTTGGTTCGCTATTTTTAATGTGATTTTGTCCTACGGCATGGAAACGGCCTTTTTTAGGTTTTATACCAAGGCCATTGACCGTAAAACAGTGGTTACTACTTCCCTGATTTCGATAGGTGTCACGACCTTGGTTTTCTTGGTACTGGCATTTCTTTTTAAGGATGCAGTTGCTGGGTTTACCAATATTGACGAAAAGTACATTAGTTATACCATTTGGATTTTGGCGCTGGATGCCTTGGTGATAGTGCCATTTGCATGGCTAAGGGCCAATGAGAAGCCTATGCGCTATGCCTTGGTCAAGATTTTTAATGTGGCCATAAATTTTGGTTTAAACGTATTCTTTTTAATTCTGTTGCCGCAAATGGTGGCGGACAACGCGGATTCGTCTTTTAATGCTCTGTACCGGACAGATTTTGAAATCTCCTACATATTTATATCAAATTTGATTGCTAGCGGCATTACGTTTCTTTTAATGCTTAGGTTGTATATTAGAAGACCATACGTTTTTGATAAGGAACTTTGGCTTCAAATGATGCATTATGCTTTACCGGTATTGGTAGCGGGAATAGCCTTTTCGATCAATGAGGTTTTTGATAAAATCCTGCTTTCCTATCTCTTGCCGGAGGACATCGCTGAAAGTGAAATTGGAAAATATTCCGCCTGCTATAGGTTATCTGTATTTATGACCTTGTTTGCAACGGCATTTAGAATGGGGATAGAACCTTTTTTCTTTAGTCATTCCACTTCGGAAAAACCCCAAAGGGCCTATGCGCAGATTACCAATTACTTTGTAATACTGGGCAGTATAATACTGTTGGGGGTAGTGGTATTTGCCGATGTATTGAAGTTGATTTTGGTCAGGGACGAATCGTATTGGGAGGCCATGTCCATAGTCCCAATTGTTGTATTGGCCAGTTTTTGTCTGGGAATTTACCACAACCTTTCGGTTTGGTACAAGGTTACGGACCGTACCAAGTTTGGGGCATATATTTCATTGATAGGCGCTGTATTGACCATTATAATCAATTTTGCCTTTATTCCCTATTTCGGATATGTAGCTTCAGCAGTAGCCACATTGGTAGCTTATGCCTCTATGGTAATACTATCTTTCTTTTTTGGAAGAATGTATTACCCTATTCCCTACAACCACAGGAAAATTGTTTTTTACCTAGTGGTTTCCATCCTATTTTCCATGCTGTCGTTTTATGTTTTCAATCGTAATTTGATTATTGGCAGTATATTCTTTATTTTATTTTTGGGCATGGTATATCGGCTTGAAAGTGATAAACTCAAACAAATATTTTTAAGAAAATGACTATAAAAATTATTAATAAATCAGTCCATCCCCTACCTAATTACGAAACTTTGGCTTCCGCAGGGATGGATTTAAGGGCAAACCTTACAGAATCCATAGTATTGCAACCTATGGAAAGAACTATTGTGAAAACAGGGCTATTCTTGGAGCTTCCCATTGGCTTTGAAGCCCAGGTAAGACCACGTAGTGGATTGGCGGCTAAAAAGGGAATTACTGTTCTAAACGCTCCTGGCACGGTTGATGCTGATTACAGGGGGGAAGTTGGGGTAATTCTTATAAATCTTTCCAAAGAAGCCTTCACAATTGAAAATGGAGAACGTATCGCGCAATTGGTCATTGCCAAGCACGAAAGGGCGGAATGGAATTTGGTGGAGGAACTTTCGAAAACCTCAAGGGGCGAGGGAGGATTTGGTAGTACTGGGGTAAAATAAAATCCCTTGCACAAAACAAGGAGGACTCTTACATTATCACTAATTTTATAGTGGCCTATGAATGATTTTTTATTTTGGGGAAGAAAACTATTGAAATAAAAATGATTCCTGGGCAATCTAATACTGCTTTTAAGTTGTTAGCGTTGACGGTCTGTTTTGGATTAGGTGGAATCTGATAATATGGGAAGGACGGGTTATTTATTTGTTTTAGTCTTGGGATTATTTTTAATCCCAACCTCCGGTTGTGCCCAAGAAAATGAAATTGAGGAAGAAGAAAGTGCCGAGGTCTTTTTGGAGGAATATACCGATGAGTTTCAGGAAAAATTCTTTGAGGCCCTAAAGCAGAAGGGAATAGAAAATTACGATAGGGCCATAAACCTCTTTCTGGAATGTAAACGGTTGGAGCCCAACAATTCAGTATTGGATCATGAACTTGCCAAGGCTTATTTGGCCTCTAAAAAAATGGTTTTGGCACAGGAATATGGTATTGCTGCTGTGAAGGGCAAACCGGATGATTATTGGGTGTTGAATACCTTGGTAAACATTGTACAGCGTCAAGGGTCTGGCCTGGATGTGGTAAAGGACAAAATCCCTTACAATAATGCCAAGCTCCTGGAGAATCTTGCTATGATCTATTTCAAACAGGAAAACTATGACAATGCACTGAAAATACTCAACGGTATGAAAGTTACGGTGTTTTCTAAGGACCTTACCTCAAGAATAAGTAATTCTATCAAAGTCCGGGAGGATAAGGAAAAGCTAAAGGATACGATTGTTGTAGAAGTTCAAGAGGAAAACCCCATGGACAGTTATGTGGCCATTATTACTGGATATTTGTCAAAGAGCGACTTTAAGAATGCCGAAGGGGTAAGTGTAGAGGCCTTGGAAATCTTCCCTGCCCAACCGTATTTTTACTACGCCTATGGACTTAGCTTAAACAAGGGTAAGAAGCATAAGGAGGCTATAGTTATTTTGGAGTCGGGGTTGGATTATTTACTGGATGATGTTGATCTGGCCAATAAAATGTATAAGGAATTAGTAGATGCTAACAATGCTTTGGGAAATTCTTCCAAGGCAAATATGTATCTTAGTAAAATAAAAACCGGGTCGTAAATTTATGGGATACAGTTTCAAAAGACTTCAAAAATGGGCCGTACTTGGCATTTTTGTGGGATTGTTTTTTTCGTGTAAGTCCACTAGCGTAATTATGGGCGGTGCAGTGGATGAAAAATTGACCGCTAAAGCTATTATTAGAAACCACTATTACTCCCATTTGAGTTTTAAAACTTTAAGCGGCAAGATGAGAATAGATTATTCCGACGGTGGAAGCACGCAGAGCGTGAGCGTGAGCTTTAGGATGGAGAAGGACAAGGCGATATGGCTTAGCGCTCCATTGGGAATTGTGAAGGCTTACATAACTCCGGAAAGGGTGTCTTTTTACAATAAGTTGGACAATGAATATTTTGACGGTAATTTCAGTTATTTGAGTCAATTGTTGGGAACCGACCTAAATTATGAAAAAGTGCAAAATTTGCTTTTGGGAGAAGCTCTTTTCGATTTACGGGATGAAAAGTATACGGTAGATATCGCCAATGACACCTATCAGCTGAAACCAAAAAAAGCGGGTGATCTATTTAAAACGCTGTTCCAAATTGAACCCTTAAATTATAAAATGGCCACACAACAGTTGTCCCAACCATGGGAGAAACGGTTACTTGAAATTAGTTACAAGAATTATCAGAAAGTCAATAAATGGATTTTACCCGGGGAGATAGACATTTTGGCCGTAGATGGGGACAATACCAATAATATTACCGTTGAATATAGAAATATGGAGTTCAATAGGGCATTAAATTTTCCCTATAATATACCAAATGGTTTTAAAGAAATTGTATTAAATTAATATGGGAAATAGGCACTCTTATATAGTTTATTTTCTTTTGGTTACTGTCATTCTTATGGGCAATTTTACCAGGGCTCAAACCAATGAGCAGAAGGCTCTGGAATCCAAACGGGAACAACTTCAAAAGGAAATTTCGGAAATTAACCGGTTGCTGTTCGCGGAGAAAAAGGAAAAGGGAAATGTCTTGGAACAAATGGAGGCCATGGATCAGAAAATAAATGTTCGCCAACAGTTGATCAGGGTCACGAATCAACAGTCTAACTTACTTAATAGACAGATCAACACCAATGTCAGGAACATAGGAAAACTGCGTAACGATCTTGCTTTTTTAAAGGAAGAATATGGAAATATGATCCAAAAATCCTACCAGAATAAATCCCGACAAAGCAGGTTAATGTTCTTATTGTCCGCTGAGAACTTTCTCCAAGCTTTTAAGCGATTTCAGTATATGAAGCAATATACCCAATACAGAAAGGAACAGGGGGAGCAAATTGTGGCCAAAACGGAAGAGTTGGGCCAATTGAACAAGGACCTTGTAGATCAGCGCAAGGAAAAGGACAAACTGGTTGCTGAAAATACCCAGATCAAAAATCAATTGTATAAGGAAATGGAATCCCAAAAGGGATTGCTTAAGAGTATAAGGCAGAATGAAAGCAAATATGCGGCTGCTATTGAAAATAAAAAGAAGGAGGCGAAAAGGATAGATGAGCAAATAGAACGGTTGATTCGTAGCGCTATAGCCGCGTCCAACAGAGAGGCTAGCAAATCTACCAGAACAACCGCTGCAAGTAGCAGTAAGTTTGTATTGACTCCTGAGGCTATTATTGTGGCCAATAATTTCTCCGCCAATAAGGGGAAATTGATCTGGCCTGTGGAAAAAGGAATTAAAAGACAGGGTTTCGGTGTTTATAGTGATGCAGTTTACCCAGGAATCAAACATGAAAGTAATGGGGTTATCATTGCCACGGACCAGGGTTCTAAGGCCAGGGCTATCTTTGAAGGGGAAGTTATCGCCATATTGTCCGTACCGGGCGGTAACAAGGGAGTTCAGATAAAGCATGGTAACTACATTAGTACCTATTACAACCTATCCAGAGTTTATGTAAAGAAGGGAGATAAGGTGAACAGTAAGTCCGATTTGGGGGATATTTACACCAGTAAATCCAGCGGTACTACCCAATTGAAATTTTACCTGTATAAGGATACTACCCGCCTAAATCCCGAGGAATGGATATATCAACTATAAAATAATTTGAAATTGAAAAATTTAACTGATTTAAAAGGAACTTTTGCATTGAATAATGGCGTAGAGATGCCCTATTTTGGTTTAGGGGTTTATTTGTCCGAAGATGGAAAGGAAGTGACCAATGCAGTAAAATGGGCGTTGGAGGAAGGATATCGACATATAGACACTGCTTCTATCTATGGGAATGAAGAAGGAGTGGGCATAGGCATTAAGGAAAGCGGTGTTGATCGTAAAGATATTTTTGTAGTGAGCAAAGTATGGAATAGCGATCAGGGTTACGACAGTACTATTAAGGCGTACGAGGCTAGTTTAGAACGGTTGGATTTGGACTATTTGGATCTTTACCTAGTACATTGGCCGGTAAAGGGAAAATACAAGGAGACCTGGCGGGCAATGGAATATCTGTACGAGCATAAAGGGGTAAGGGCTATTGGGGTAAGTAATTTTATGCAACACCATCTCGAAGATCTACTTACTTCCGCCAAAATTGTCCCGATGGTAAATCAAATGGAATTTCATCCGTATCTGGTGCAACAGGAGTTGATAGATTTTTGCAATAAAAATACCATTCAGTATGAAGCTTGGTCCCCATTGATGCAGGGCCATATCTTTGAATTGGATATTATGAAGGACCTAGCTGAAAAATACGATAAGACCATTGCGCAAATTGTACTGCGCTGGGATTTACAAAAGGGAGTTGTCACCATTCCAAAATCTTCCAAAAAGGAACGGATTAGGGCCAATGCCGATGTATTCGACTTTGTACTTGCTCCTGAAGACATGAAAAGATTGGATGCATTGGCCCGTGGAAAACGATTTGGTCCAGATCCGGATAATTTCGATTTTTAATCCATAAAAAGTGCCTTGAGTTCGGTGGCATCCTTAGGCTTCATCTTACCTGCAAGTACAAGGCTTAGTTGTTTTCTGCGCAGAGCCGCTTCATAGCGTTGAAGCTCCAGGGCCGACTCGGGTCTTAGTTCTGGGACGGCAGTAGGCTTTCCGCTATCGTCCACTGCAACAAAGGTGTAGATAGCCTCGTTTACTTTAGATTTCTCGCCATTAAACCGGTCTTCCATCCATACATCTATAAATACTTCCATTGAGGTCTTAAAGGCTCTGGAAACAGCTGCTTCTACTGTAACAACACTTCCTACAGGTACCGCTTGATTAAAGGCTACGTGATTTACAGAAGCAGTAACGGTAATACGTCTGCTATGGCGCCTGGCGGCAATACTGGCGGCACGGTCCATACGGGCCAATAATTCACCCCCAAACAAGTTGTTCAAAGGATTGGTTTCACTTGGAAGGACCATATCGGTCATTAATGTGCGCGATTCACTGGGCGTCTTTGGCTCCATAAATTTCTTTTGGGCAAAGATACATTGGTAATATTAAGCTAAAAAGTGGAGAAGGAATTATTTTATCGAACGCAACCAAGCCTCGGGCGATTCGGAAAGTTTTATTTTCCTTAAATAATTTAAGGCTTCCTTGGCATCATCAAAACTGCCATAAGCTACCATATGCAGACCATATTGGTTAACACCAAGATAAGAGGCATCGTATCCTTTTTCTTTTAATTGTAGTACTTTCTTTTCGGCATTGCCCTGAATTCTAAAAGCACCGGCTATAACTTGGTGCACACCACTTTTTTTGTTGGTGATGACATTTAAGGAAACCGCGGGCAATTCCAAGGGAGCAGTGTTGAAAAAAGTAGCTTCCTGTATATTTTTGGAAACTTGCTGATTCGCTTCCTGTCTTACGATTTCTTGGTTGGAAAGGTTGTCGTCGTAAAGGCGATAGCCTGTAAAACCTGTGGCAATGGCCAGCAATATTACGGCCGCATATTTTAAATAAGGCCTAAGGGTAGATTCCTTGCGCGCCTCGGGAGTAATCATAAATGGAATTTTTTCTTCCATTTCAACTACTTCCTCCTTTAAAACTTCCCTAGAAATCGGTGTAGATACAAATGTGGAAAGCCCAAAGGATGAGGTTAGGTAATTAACTTGGTAAGAAGGCTGAAACTGGGTTTTTCCTTCCTTGTTTAGCCATAATTCACCTATATTGGGAAGACTTAGCCTATTTCCTTCCTTTAAAAGTTTCTTCCATTTTAAGGATACGGCAGCTATTTGCTTTTGCATGTCCTCATAAGACAGCTTTTCGGCATCTGCCATGTAGGATACCAACAGTCCGTCATTGGAAGTCAGTTGTTCGTTAAAAGAAATTATTTTTGAGGGAGGGTTGAACGAATTGGTCGATTCATTGATAACGGCAGATTTCATCTGTGTCAAGAAGGCACCAAATTCTGGCACCATTACACAATTGTATCTGTAAAGTAGCTCCGCTATGTAATGTTCGGTTCCCATAAGGACAAAGATTGGAAAAATATGACAAGTTCAAAACTCTTTACATAACTTTTTATTAACATTGTTTTTTATGTATTTTGTGAACAACTAAGCCTCTTCTATAAATGTCTAGAGATGAAATAATTGCTATCCTTCGGTTACAGAACGTACCAAATATTGGTGACGTAACGGCAAAAAAATTAATATCGAGCTGTGGGAGTCCGTCAGCCATTTTTGAGGAAAAAATGACTCGCTTATTAAAATTGGCCGGAATTGGTAAAGGCACTCTAAAAGGGCTAATGGACAGGGAGCATTTGGAAGCTGCAGAGTTGGAATATGAATTTATAAGGAATCAGGAAATAAACCTTCATTATTTTATGGAGGACAACTATCCTGCCTATTTAAAACATTGTATAGACAGCCCTATTTTGCTTTTTAGCCAAGGGAACATAGATCTGAACCGTAAAAAAATTATAAGTGTTGTAGGTACCAGAAATATTACCAGTTATGGCACTGCTTTTTGCGAGCAATTCATTGAGGAATTGGCGCCCCTGGATCCAATAATAGTAAGTGGGTTTGCCTATGGGGTGGATATTTGTGTGCAAAAGGCGGCAATAAAGCACGGTTTGCAAACTATAGGATGTTTGGCCCATGGCTTAAATCAGATTTATCCAAAAATTCATGAAAAATATGTGCCTGAGGTGAACAGAAATGGAGGGTTTTTCACTGAATTTTGGAGTACAAGTCAGCCCGAAAGGGAAAATTTCTTAAAGCGAAATCGGATTATAGCCGGTATGGGCGAAGCTACCATTGTTGTGGAATCAGCTGAGAAAGGAGGTAGTTTGGTAACTGCCGATATAGCCAATAGCTATAATCGTGATGTTTTTGCGGTACCTGGCAGAACCCAGGATAAATATAGTAGTGGCTGCAATAACCTTATCAAACAGCAGAAAGCCCAAATGCTTACCTCGGCTGCCGATCTGATCTATATGTTGGGATGGGAATTGGAAGAAAAAAAACGGACTACCGTTCAAAAGCAACTATTTGTAGAAATGGATCCTACTGAGAAGGAAATCTATGATTATTTACAACAGGGGGGCAAACAGATGTTGGACAGTATTGCCTTGGATTGTAAGCTCCCCATTTTTAAAGTGTCCTCTACCTTATTGAATATGGAAATGAAAGGAGTGGTTAGGCCTCTTCCAGGAAAATTGTTCGAGGCGATTTAAGAATTTGACCGACCTTATGGTTTGCCTGCTTTGTAATTTTCCCTGGTATTATGGTAATTCGGTTCCCGGTCGATAAAAGACTACTGATAAACTTAGTTTTTAATGGCCAACTTTGAACACTTGTTGTCCCAAACCGACTAGATGGTATATTGGTACATTATAAGGGGTAAGGAATTGATATTGAAGATTAGTCTTTCAATTCAAAGGTTTGAAGATATTTTCCAGGAGTTCCATAATAGGATAAGCCTTCAATATCTACCTGAATTTTTTTGGCAGTGTCCGAATTGTAGAATAGAAACCTTGCATTACCATTTCTATCTGTAGTAAAGGAAGGATTCCAATAGAGGGTGGCGCGGTGATCCGGAGGATTTTTTACATCTAAAACAACATTGTATTTTGGGGAGTAAAATTCTCGTTCTGGGGTATGTCCTACAATGGTAAAGTCGGGGGATATTGCTGGGGCTATGGTTTCACCTCCCCCTCTTTTCGTATAAATAAGGATAACTCCATTGGCTCCTCGCGATCCATAAATGGCAGCTGAGGGTCCTTTTAGAATTTCCACTCTTTCAACCGTGTAAGTATCCATTGTGGCAATATAAGTAGGTACAGGACTTGGGGTCAAGGATTGCTCCATTGATAAGGAAAGGTCAACGGGTACGGCACTTCCGGCTCCTTGGTCAGTAGAAGTACGTTGTGTCTGTATGGCTCTGGCTTGTGATGAGGCCGAAGGATTATCGTTGTTCACTGGCACACCATTGAGCACCCATAAAGGAGTGCCACCATTTCTAATGCTTACCGTATTACCATTAACGGTTACCCCTCCAAATCTCCTGACCAAATCCAAGACGGTCTGGGCAGAACGGTGGTCTTCCATATACAAGGTAGCGTCGGGCGTCTGACCATAGACAGAGGGAGAAGCGTTTCTGGATTTTTCAATCTTTTTTTCCGTTACAACTACTTCGTCCAATTTTGTTGCATTTTCAAAATGGGATGAGGGGCCTATTCTTTTTTGTGGATAACGGACCTCAATTGATTTTTCACTTTCGATTGCCAAATTTTTATATCGAGGTGGAGGAAGGGTGGTTTCTTGCTTTTCAAGGGTAACTTTTACATCAATAGGCTTGTCCGAGGCATTAAAAGCGTTGAACGCAATGTCAGTAGTGTCCTTAAAATTGAAATCGGGAACCTTAAAACTTCCATCCAAAGCCGTTTTGGCCGATAGCATTCCCATTTGATCGCCGGATTTTGCAATTACAGTTAGTGCGGTATTGGCCAAAGGCTTATTGTTCAAACTCGTGGCGATACCTGAAATGGAAAGCCCTTTAACAAAATTGAACTCCTTGGGAGAATTTGTAACAGCTTCAATTTCCCGCCAAGGGATTTTTCTCCAGCCATGAGTAAGCATAATTAGATCCAGAGCGTGCAAAGTGGATTTTTTCTGATTTTGAAAAAGAAGCCCTGGATCGGTAATATGGCCTTTAACATCCGATTGTAACAAAAGATGCGTTAAAATATTCGACGAGCGTTGATGTTTTTGACCCTGATTTGCGTCTGTGGCAGCTATCGATAATTCGGCAACAACGGGCCTACCATCGGTATCCGTTACACGAACATCTATGGCAATTTCACTCCGGCGCTTAAATTTTTTTGGGCTTATGTTGGCAGTTATTACCAAGTCATCTTGATTATTGATGAATACGAGCCTTTCGCACCATGGTATTTTTTGTGAATCAAAAAGGGTAAGGGTCATTACTCCACTTGGCATTTTGCTTTTTGGAATCTCAAAGTTTACGGCCTGTTGGCCTTCGAAATCAAATTTGCCTTGATAATATTTTTTATTGTTCATATGCCCAACTACATAAAAAGACTGTTTCCGCAACGTTTCTGTAGCTTGTATCTTTAGCTGTATACTTTTAGGACTTATGTTATAGGCGGTTATGGCATATCCCTCATTCATAACCATGGGAAAGGGGTATTGGGAGCCGTTATCAAGAATTACGGAATATTGTTCGCCCGCCATGGGCTTAAGGGTGAAAAAACCGGACCCTCTGTCTATTGTAGCCAGGGTTGCAACGAAATTACCTTGCGAATCCACAACTTTTCCTTTGATATCTTTCTCTTGGCCATCATTTCCTATAGCTTTAAACGCTACCTGTCCAACCAAATTGGCAACTAATTGTCCCCCTTCCGGGAAGAACTGTAAATCTATTTTATCTTCAATTTGCAAAGAAGTAATGGGCTTACTGTTTTCATTAAGGACCTGTATCGTTTTAGTGAAAAAGAAATCATCATCATAATTCCGCATCCAATCGGTATAGGATCGAATTTGATAATTGCCCACAGGAAGCATGTCCGGAATATCTATGGAGCCAGTAGCCTTGCCATTAAGAATTTCATGCGTTTGTGAAGTTACAATTTCATTATTGGGGGCAATAAGATCCACATGAAGCACCCTGCTACCCTTGGAAAAATGGTGGTATTGCCCCAAAACCACGTAGCCGCTGTACCAAATGGTTTCACCTGAAGTGCATATTTCTTTATCTGTATGCAGAAATACTTTTTCTACGGGGTTATAATTGTTATAACGATTGACCGATTTTCCCAAATCTTTTATGATTGTATCATTGGCCAGATTGGGTTGCATAAGTGCAATTTGATCCTTACTGTTTAGGAAGATGGAACCAAATGCACCTACCTTTTCAAAGGATGCAATTACCTCTTCCTCAACGGGAGTTCTTTTTACAATTGGGTTATTTTCCCAAAATTTTTCGTCATATCCTATTTCATCGAGTTTTTGCCAATCACTTTTATTTTTTCCAAACTTTCCTCCCAATTTTTTTCTGGACGTGGGGGTATAGGTTTCAAAAAATGTGAGGTTGGAGGCAGAAGTAGTATGAAACTGAAGAGTGTTATTAATATAGTAGTCAAATTCTTGTGCTATATTAATATAATCTATGGCCGATTTCCTGGCGTTTTCCAAACTATAGGCTATTTCAAATGAGATATTGTAGTTTTTCCATGAATTGTTGTTGGTGTTCACAAGCTGAACAAATTTTAAATCGTCATGGGAAAGACTGCCTGTTATTTTTAGGATATCAAAGGTTTTGGTATTCACATAGACTTCTGCTTCGAAAGTAGGGGTTCTACGTGTTTTTAGGGGCTTGAACCTTAATACGGCAATTTTATCACTACCCGACTCTATGTATTCATTTATGTGGATGTCATAAAATACTTCCAAGGCGGGATGCATGGGAAAAATAACCTCCTCAGTGTTGGGTTGAAATGGAGAGATCAATCGGGTTAAAAGTGTATAATTCCTGTTGTGCAAACCCCCTGGCTTTAATGCATATCTACCTTCAATAATATCCCAATCTTCTATTCCTATCGAATTATAGCGTATGTCGTAGATAATTTCGGAAAACTCAGAGTATTCATCTCCATTTTTTGATTTTTGTCTGTAAAAGGCGCGCCCATAATTATAATAGGTTGATTGTGCTTCGGCTTTTTGAAAAGCTTTTTTCGCAAGCTCTACGGCATATGCGTCTTTTTTGGAGGCCAAGACCGTAACCTCTTCAAGTATATTGGTCAAAGGGGTTAGTTCTACAACAATATTGCCGGTTTGGGCAATTTCCGCAACATATTTGTTGTAATTGATATGGGAAAATATAAGTTTGGCAGGCAAGGAATCCAACTGTATTACGAATTCCCCCAATTCATTACTTGCAGTTCCCCAGCTTGAAGAGGCATTTCCAATATTGCAAAAGGGGATCGCTTCCCCAGTTGTTTTGTCGATAACCTTTCCATTTATTTGAAGCTGTTGGGTTATTGTTGAGGAATGCTTACCTGAATTACTGGAATTTGTTTCAGGAATGCCAAATAGTGCAGTGCTACTTAACCCAAAAGTGGAAATTAAAATATAACTGATAATTCTTGCCATCGCATCATTGATAGAACTATCAAGTTACAAAGTAAAAACCAATTTTAACAGGTGATGCTAAAAAATCAATACCCCACCTTGGTTCTTACCCTTTCCAATACTTGATCGGCCACTTTCCTAGCTTTTTCTGCTCCAACGGCCAAGACATCATCCAATTCGCTTAAATTGTTCATATAGTAATCGAACTTTTCCCTAGCCTCGCCAAATCTTTCTAGAACAACTTCATATAACGCTTGTTTGGCATGGCCATAACCATAATTGCCGTTGATGTAGTTAGATCGCATTTCGGCAACTTGACTTTCAGTGGCCAAGATTTTATAAAGGGCAAAAACGTTATCGGTATCTGGGTTTTTTGGGTCTTCCATAGGGGTACTGTCCGTCTGAATGCCCATAATCTGTTTGCGCAGTTGTTTGTCCTTTTGAAAGAGGCTTATCAAATTACCCTTGCTTTTGCTCATTTTTGACCCATCGGTTCCAGGGATATACATGGTCTCTTCCTGCACTTTCCCATCCGGCATAACAAAGGTTTCCCCTAATTGGGCATGAAACCTTGAGGCTACGTCCCTTGTCATTTCCAAATGCTGCAACTGATCTTTGCCAACTGGTACTATTTCGGCATCATATAAAAGTATGTCCGCTGCCATAAGCATAGGATAGAAAAACAAACCTGCATTTACATCATCCAATCGATCCGCCTTATCTTTAAAAGAGTGGGCAAGGGTCAACCTCTGATAGGGAAAAAAACAACTGAGGTACCAGGCCAATTCCGCGGTCTGTGGAATATCGCTCTGACGATAAAAAGCGGTTTTATTAATGTCGAGGCCAAATGCCAACCAGGTGGCCGCAACGGCATAAGTATTGTTCCGCAATTCCTCCCCATTCTTAATTTGGGTAAGGGAGTGCATATCCGCAATAAATAAAAAGGAGTCGTTCTCCGGATTGTTTGCCATTTCTATTGCGGGGATAATTGCGCCCAAGATATTTCCTAGATGAGGAGTGCCCGTACTTTGTATGCCTGTTAAGATTCTTGCCATTATTTTATTTTCAAAGAAGGACAAAGGTAAAAGAAATCCTAAAAAAGGACTAAAATTATTACTTTTGATCACATGCTATCATTCCTAAAAAAAATAGGCCATGCACTTTATCGAATTTGGTTCTATGTTTTAGTGGTTTTGCCCATTCTGATAATGTTTCCTTTCTTGGTACTTTTTACCCTTTCCGAGAAAACTTACCCTCAATTCTTTTGGATGGCACGTAATATCTGGGCCAGTTGTATTCTTTATGGTATGGGCTGTTTTCCCGTCATTAAACGGGAGCAAAGGCTTAAAAAGGGGGAAAGCTATATGTTGGTCTCCAATCACACCAGTATGTTGGATATTATGTTGATGCTAAGAGTCAGTAAAAACCCTTTTGTTTTTGTAGGGAAGAAGGAATTGGTGAATATTCCGTTATTTGGGTTTTTCTATAAGCGGGTTTGTATTTTGGTAGATAGGGAAAGTTCAAAAAGCAGGACCGCAGTCTATAGAAGGGCACAAAAAAGACTACATCAGGGCTTAAGTATCTGTATTTTTCCAGAGGGAGGGGTGCCCGATGAGCATATTATTTTGGACGATTTTAAAGATGGGGCATTTAAAATGGCTATAGCACATGATATCCCCATCGTCCCAATGACATTCTATGACAACAAAAAGCGGTTTTCTTTTACTTTTTACAGTGGCGGACCAGGAAAGTTACGGGTTAAAGTCCATAAATTTTTTACCACTCACAATCTTAAAGAGGCCGATAAGATACAGCTGCGGGAATCGGTTAGAGAGGTGATATTGAATGAGCTTGAACCTTCACGTTAGACCAATGATCAACGGTTTTGGAACGGCCTATAAATTAACTTTCTTCGGGATTAGAACTTTAAGGTAAATCCACTGTAAACTCCCAAGGAATAAGGGTTAAAATTGCCCGATGTATTCGAAAAGGTATTCAGTTGATATTTGAAAACCGGCTCTACAATAAATTTAAGCTTGGGAGTAAACTTATAATCCAGCCCAAGACCAAAGTTGGTGCTAAAATTAACCGAATTCACATTGTTGGCTTCCCCAACCTCTGTGGTCTGTCCACTGGATTCCAGTACTACCGAATTATCCGTTAGAAAAAGAGAACTAACCCCCCCTATTATGTTGACGCCCAATTTTCGGTCCACCAGGGCATAATTCAGTTCCAACGGAACTTCCAAATAGCCCATTTGTTGGCCCATTGTTCCTAAACGGGTAGGGTTTTTCCCTGTTACATCCGAAGCAAATACAGACCCGGGCTTGGGAATTACATTTTCACTGTTCGGATTATTTAAAATAATGGATTGGGAGTCATTGGAATAGTTAATATTGCTTATTTGATTACCTGTAGAGGCGTTAAAGGAAGATGTAAAGGATACATCATTGGTATCATAACCATAATCTACCTTATGGATGCCAGAACGCACACTTAATTTTTTTGAAATTTCATAAGCAACAGTTATACCGTAACTTAGGGTTACGCTTCCGGTTTTGGTATTGGAGGCGAGAATAGAGTTTATGGGGGATCCTTCACCCAAACCATTGAAGTAAACAGGAGCAACACTGGGTCCTGCGGACCACTTTCCATTGTGGGGTTCCTTCACCTCAACGACCTCATTTTCTTCGATGGCCTCTAATATTGATTTTTTATTGGATGGAAGGCTTTCAGGGATTGCCTCTTGGGTTTTCCCTTCCGGTTTGTCAATGTTATTGTTTTCCTGATGTACTAGTCCTTGCTCAACAGCTGTAGGCATGTTTTTATTGGCCAAGGAATCGTCCAATTGCCCTGGTTGAGTGGAATCGGCCGGATCCTGGCTTGTTTTTTTATCAAAATTTCTAGAGTCCGAATTATTTCTGACCAATTCATTGGAGACGGGATGGGGTGTAATCGTATTCTTTTGATCTTTTCCCGAGTTATTATTTTTTGCCTTGCCTGTAGCAATGGTACTTTCAGTGACGCGCCGAGGATCGGTAATTTTATCCTGATCCGTTTGGCGGGTTGTTTCAATATTATTTTCTTCTGAAGTCTTTCCTTCATTACCGGTTATGCTGGTGGCTTCAGGTGATAATTCATCTAAGGAATTGGAGTCCTTTGAACTGCGGGTCTTCTTTTCTACATCCGTTATAATAGGTGCCACTGGTTCCGAAGAGGAAAAGGGATTAATCGCAAAAAATAGGATGGCAAGTATTGCTGCCGCTCCACCAACTTTCCACCAAAGAGGAATAAGTTTGCGGGATCGTTTTTTGTTATCCAAGGAAGCGGCTATGGAATTCCAAACTTTTTCGTCCGGAACTTCCTTAAAGTTGCTCAACTTCTCTTGAAATAATTTGTCTAAATTATTTTCACTCATTTTTTCAATTGTTCAGCAGGGGTTATATATGGGAAGGTTTACCCTTCCATTATAATTCCTGCTTTATTTGCCTCAATTTTTTCTTTTAAAATAATTCTTGCCCTGGCAAGATTGGATTTGGAAGTCCCTAGGGACGTTCCCAGCATTTCACTTATCTCTTTGTGGCTATAACCATCCAGCACATAAAGGTTGAAGGTCAAGCGGTATTTATTGGGAAGCTCTTGCACATAACTTAGCAAGGTGGCCAGATCCAAATTTAGATAGCCCGAATCGTCTGGTATTTCCTCCTCTATATTATCTGTAACCAGTGTTAAGGTTTCCTCTTTTCTATATTTTTGAAGTACTGTGTTTACAGTAATGCGCTTTATCCAGCCTTCAAAAGAGCCTTGGTGCTTAAACTGTTCTATTTTGCTATAGATAGTCATAAAACTATCATGTAGATTATCTTCAGCCTCCGTTTTATTGCGCGAGTATTTGAGACAGATGCCGAACAGTATACGGGAATAGTCCCGGTATAACTGTTCTTGTGCTTGTCTATTCCCCTTTTTGCAATTATTTATGAGCTCTACCAGGTTACTCAAAATATGGATTGGGTTATTTACTAATTCTTTAAAATGGTCGTGCCGCTCTCATTGGTCGGCGCTATTATTGCCAAACTGTCTTCATTAACAGGCACGGTAATTTCCAAATAGGTAGGCTCACCATTAGTGTCCTCTCCGGTCCAATATCTAAACAAATATGGTTCATCATATAGGACCTCAAAGTTAAATGTTGCTACCAAATCCTCACCAGTGCCGGTACATTCTTCCTCCTCATCTTCAATAACGGTACCTATCGTAACTACCTTTCTGGTGGTTACATCTTCCTTCACTACATCAAAACCTTCGAAAAAGGTACAATTATTCGGCCTAAAGTAAGTAACTTTTATTTTATAGATTTCACCGTAATCAAATGCCTCTGGCATTTCAACAGATTTCACCTGTAAAGCTTCAAAGTGATAGTTAACATCGTCATCTATTTCACAAGATGTTATTAGTCCAAAAGAGGCAACAAGCAGCAAAAAGAATACTCGTCTCATGTTCTTAGAATTTAATTTGTTGTAAAATGGTTTTGGAAACCCTGGTCTTAAATGGATCGATTACATTCTGGAATACCCATCGACAAGACGGTTTCATAACAATTGCTTTTTGCTATAAGATGTAAAGTGCAAATAAAGGTTGCGTGTAGAAATAAAAAATCCCGATCAAATCGGGATTTTTTTGTTTAAGATTTTACTGTTTTGATGGCTTCTTTGATTTTGCCTTCCAGTTCTTCGAGCAGTTCGGGATTATCCAGAAGTAAGTTTTTAACGGCATCCCTGCCTTGGCCCAGCTTGGTATCGCCATAGCTAAACCAGGACCCACTTTTCTTAATAATTTCAAATTCCACTCCCAGGTCGATTATTTCACCTACTTTGGAAATACCTTCGCCGTACATAATATCGAATTCGGCGGTCCTGAATGGAGGGGCAACCTTGTTCTTTACTACTTTTACGCGGGTCTTGTTTCCTTTTACATCACCATCGGTATCCTTAATTTGAGTAGATCGTCTTATATCCAAACGTACGGAAGCGTAAAATTTAAGAGCGTTACCACCAGTGGTTGTTTCCGGGTTACCGAACATTACCCCAATTTTTTCACGTAATTGGTTAATGAAGATTACAGTACAATTTGTTTTGCTAATAGAACCGGTAAGTTTTCGCAACGCTTGCGACATTAATCGGGCATGAAGTCCCATTTTTGAGTCGCCCATTTCACCTTCAATTTCACTTTTCGGTGTCAACGCAGCCACAGAATCGATAACAACGATGTCGATAGCACCAGAGCGAATTAGATTGTCGGCAATCTCTAGAGCTTGTTCTCCGTGATCTGGTTGGGAAATGATTAGATTGTCAATATCTACCCCTAATTTTTGGGCGTAAAAACGGTCAAAGGCATGCTCCGCATCAATAAAAGCTGCAATGCCCCCATTTTTTTGTGCCTCGGCCATGGCGTGTAGCGTAAGCGTGGTTTTACCAGAAGATTCAGGTCCGTAAATTTCAATTACCCTACCGCGTGGATATCCTCCAACACCTAGTGCTACATCCAATCCCAAAGAACCTGAAGATATCACTTCTACGTCCTGTACAACACTATCGCCCATCTTCATTACGGCACCCTTGCCGTAAGTTTTATCCAATTTATCCAGGGTTAGTTTAAGTGCTTTTAATTTTGCGTCTTTTTCGGAACTCATTTTCATATCTTATTAGGGACGCTAAAATACCAATTCTTTTTGCATAATACCGCCTATGCTAAGGAATTTATATGAAGAAATTAAGTTATTATTTTATTCCAATTAAAACTATTTATTAGTGTCATTTATTCTTCAAGGCCCTAAATTAAAGGTGTTAACGGCATATGTTAAGACAATTTTATTCATAAGTCCAAAATTTGGATCAAATATTTGTGACTTTGCACGCAACCTTTTTGTATTTGTGTCATCTAAAAGGCAACTAACTCAAATTAGGTTGCTTATTGTTCTGGTAAAACAATAAGGGTTGTGGGTCAATATTTTATTTTAGTTCTATGAAAAAGAAAAAATAATATTGACCTTAAAAAGGGTCTTGATATTTTCAAGATCCTTTTTTGCTTTATATTCCCACCCTACATAAATTCTGCTGCCTAAAAGTTTTCTCTCGGATTACCTTGTGCCAGCTGCATCATGTGGACTCAAAAAACAGTCATATTCCTTTTAATCCCGGCCTTAAAATCTTATTTTTGCAGCTGTAAAATTATTCTTTAACTTAAAATATTAGTATAGCATGCAACTGTACAATACCTTAAGTGCAAAGGAGAGAGAGGCTCTTATAGAGGAGGCGGGATTGGAACGTCTTACCATTTCTTTCTATCAATATGCACGTATTGGCAATCCGTCAATTTTTCGAAATCATTTATTCATTCATTGGAACGAACTGGATGTTTTGGGCCGTATTTATGTGGCCCATGAAGGCATTAATGCCCAATTATCTGTTCCTGCCGAGAATTTCAACGCCTTTAAGGCTCATTTGGATAGCATCACCTTTTTGGAAAATGTGAGGTTGAATATTGCTATAGAACAGGACAACAAATCATTTTTAAAATTAAAAGTGAAGGTGCGGGAAAAAATTGTTGCCGATGGATTAAATGACGATTCCTTCGATGTTACCAATAAGGGAATACATGTTGATGCCATTAAGTTTAACGAACTTATTGAGGATTCCGATACTATTTTGGTAGATATGCGCAATCACTACGAAAGTGAAATAGGGCATTTTAAAAATGCCATTACCCCGGATGTGGACACGTTTAGGGATTCGTTGGATATTATTGAAAGGGATTTGGCAGACCATAAGGAGGATAAAAAATTGGTCATGTACTGTACCGGTGGCATCCGGTGTGAAAAAGCCAGTGCCTATTATAGGCACAAGGGGTTTAAAAATGTATATCAGTTGGAAGGCGGAATTATAGAATATACGCGCCAGGTAAATAACCTTAATTTGGAGAATAAATTCTTAGGGAAGAATTTTGTTTTTGATCACCGCCGGGGTGAACGGATCACCGACGATATAATTGCACATTGCCATCAGTGTGGAAATCCATGTGACAATCACGTAAACTGCGCCAACGAGGCCTGCCATTTACTTTTTATTCAGTGTGATGCCTGTGCCGAGGCCATGAACAACTGTTGTTCGGTGGAGTGTAAGGAAATTCATGAACTTCCATATGAAGAGCAGAAAAGGCTGAGGAAAGGGAAGGTGGTGAGCAATAAAATCTTTAAAAAGGGCCGATCGGAAGTGTTAAAGTATAAGAAGTAAGTCTTTGGCCAATACATTAGCGCTTAATATAGGGGTTCCAAATTAAGATTGATGTATCTTGTTGCATGTAATTAACCATGTTTCTGCCTGTATTTCTTTTGTTGGGAGCATAAAAGAAAGAACCTAGGTTTTTGTGTTTTTTAGTTAAAGATCAAGGGATATGGATGCCTTATGTCCCATTTTTTCTTGGTTTTAGTAAAGCTTAACGATGACATCGGAACTCTTTCTTTTCATCGCATTAAAAAAACACTATCTTTACGTTTAATAATTTTATGAACCTTTTTTAGTAAAAGTGTTACATTTTTACTAAACCAAGATACGAAATATGGGTTGTAGCAGTTGTTCAACCGGTAAGGACGGACAGCCGAAAGGATGCAAGAACAATGGTACTTGTGGCACCGATGGCTGTAATAAATTGACGGTATTTGATTGGCTTTCCAATATGTCGCTTCCAAATGGGGAAAAACCATTTGATTGTGTGGAAGTCCGTTTTAAAAATAGTAGAAAAGAATTCTTTAGAAATTCCGAAAATCTTTCACTTTCCATAGGGGACGTGGTGGCTACTCAAGCCACTTCCGGTCATGATGTGGGCATGGTTACCCTTACTGGGGAATTGGTAAAGGTGCAAATGAAAAAAAAGAAGGAGGACTACACTAGCCCGGAACTTCCCAAACTTTACAGAAAGGCATCCCAAAAGGATATCGATATATGGCAAAAATGTAGGGATAGGGAAGAGCAAATTAAGAAGAGGGCCAGGGAAATTGCCATAGTTCTAAAATTGCAGATGAAAATCTCCGACGTTGAATTTCAGGGAGATGGTTCCAAGGCTACTTTTTATTACACCGCAGAAGAGCGTGTAGATTTTCGTCAGTTGATCAAGGATATGGCCAAAGCCTTTGGAATCCGTATAGAAATGAGGCAAATTGGTTACCGACAGGAAGCCCAACGTTTAGGGGGGATAGGTTCCTGTGGTAGGGAATTGTGCTGCTCAACATGGTTAACAGATTTTAGGTCCGTAAGCACTGCTGCGGCACGTTATCAACAGCTTTCGCTGAATCCGCAAAAACTTGCGGGACAATGTGGAAAATTAAAGTGTTGCTTAAATTATGAATTGGATGTTTATTTGGATGCCCTAAAGGATTTTCCAGGTCAGGACACCAAGCTTTTTACAGAAAAAGGGCTTGCTTTTTGCCAGAAGGTAGATATTTTTAAAGCCACGCTATGGTTTTCCTATAAGGATGAACCTGCCAATTGGCATGTTTTGTCCAAAGACCAAGTTTTGGAGGTGCTGGAAAAAAACAAAAAGAGGGAAAAGGTAGCCAGTTTGGAAGAATATGCGGTAGAAAATGTTCAAGAAGTTGAAAAGGTTTTTGAAAACACCGTAGGGCAGGACAGCTTGACGCGTTTTGATACCCCAAAGAAGAGAAGGTCCAATAGGAATAACAAGAAAAAGAAACGTAGCAATTATAAAAAAAGGCCTACCAAAAATGCTTAAGAGTCTAGGTGCAATTTTTTTAGTAGTTCTTATGGTTTCTTGTGATATGCAAACCGTAAAGTCCGATTATACTCCAACACAGAATGGACGCTGGAATAAGGATAGCGTAGCAAAATTTTCCTTCCAGGAACTGGATACCCTTCAAAAATATAATATGTTCATCAATTTAAGAAATGATGGTACATACCCTTACAGCAACCTCTTTTTAATTGCGGAGTTAAAGTTTCCCAACGGAGACGTGGTACGCGATACCTTGGAATATGAAATGGCCAAACCGAATGGACAATGGTTGGGTACGGGTTATGGAAGCTTAAAGGAAAACAAATTATGGTATAAAGAAAACGTCGTTTTTCCGTCTTCAGGCGTATATACCTTAGAAATTTCCCATGCCATGCGTAAAAATGGCCAAGTAGATGGAATTGTCGAATTGGAAGGTATTACCGATGTGGGGTACCTAATCGAAAAAAGTAATCAGTAGGCTTATGGCAACAGCTACCAAAAAGAAGAAAAAAGGCAAAAACAATTTTTTTAAGTTCATAAAATGGTTTTGGGTACTCTTTATAATAGGTGTACTCTCTGCCGTAATGATTTTCCTTTTGGCTTCATGGGGCGCCTTTGGAGACATGCCGGAATATGAGCGCTTGGAGAATCCGCAGACCAATTTGGCGAGTGAAATTATTTCCTCTGATGGTGAGACTTTGGGCAAATTCTATTTGGATGACAATAGGACCGATGTGGCCTATGAAGAGTTGCCGAAAACCTTGGTACAGGCACTAATAGCTACCGAAGATGCCCGTTATTACGAGCACTCCGGGATAGACGCCCGTGGAACGGTCAGGGCTTTTGTTTATTTGGGCAAGAAAGGAGGGGCCAGTACCATATCCCAACAATTGGCAAGACAATTATTTGTGGGGGTGCGTTCCAAGAATATTTTTGAGACCATTACCCAAAAAATAAAGGAGTGGGTGCTAGCTATACGATTGGAGCGTAGCTATACCAAGGAAGAAATAATTAAGATGTATCTTAACATTTATGATTTTAATTATAATGCTGACGGTATTAGATCTGCTTCGCGTATTTATTTCGGTAAGGAGCCCAAAAATCTTAAAATAGAAGAATCGGCAGTGTTGGTGGGGATGTTAAAAAATTCATCCTACTACAATCCTATGCGAAGGGAAGAATTGGTCTTTAATCGTAGAAATACGGTCTTGGCCCAGATGGCGAAATACGACTATATTACGGACAAGGAAAAGGATTCCTTACAGGCCTTGAAAATGGACATCAATTTTAGTCCAGAGTCGCATAGAGAAGGCTTGGCTACCTATTTTAGGATGTATCTTCAGGGCTTTATGCGCAGGTGGATAGAAAAAAACCCCAAACCCGCTCTGAAAGGGGAGAGTGATAAATATAATCTGTATTTGGACGGACTTAGAATATACACTACTATAGATTCGCGTATGCAGAAGAATGCAGAAGATGCAGTGGCCCAGCATATGAAAAGATTGCAAGCCGAATTTTTTCATCAAAATACTCCGGACAGGAACAAAACTGCCCCGTTTATTGAAGAAGTCCCAGGGGAAATAGCAGGTATTATGGAGAGGGCCATAAAATCTTCGCACAGATGGCATAATCTTAAGGACCAAGGGAAGAATGAAAAGGAAATAAGGGCCTCTTTTAACGAGCCTGTGGAGATGACCGTTTTTGATTGGAACAGCGAGACCAAGGAAAAGGATACGGTAATGACCCCTATGGATTCCATTAGATATTATAAATCCTTTCTCAAGACAGCTATGATGTCCATGGAACCACAAACAGGACATGTAAAGGCCTGGGTAGGGGGGATAGATTATAAGCATTTTCAGTATGACAATGTTATCCAAGGGGCCAGGCAGGTAGGATCTACTTTTAAACCATTTGTATATGCCGCCGCCATTGATCAATTGCGCCTTTCGCCCTGCGATATGCTCCCAGATAATTTATATTGTATAGAGGCCAATAAGCACGGAAATCCAGACCCATGGTGTCCAAAAAATTCCAACGGAGAATATTCTGGGGAAATGCTTACCCTTAAAAATGCACTGGCCAATTCAGTAAATTCCATTACCGCACAGTTGATAGATAGGGTGGGTCCCAAGGCGGTGGTATCCATAGCCAAAAATCTGGGAATAACCGGAGAAATTCCTGAAGTACCTTCCATTGCCTTGGGAACTGCAGATCTTAATGTATATGAGATGGTAGGAGCCTATGGTACCTTTGCCAATCAAGGGGTTTATGTTAAACCGGTCATGGTAACCAGGATCGAAGACAAAAACGGTACAGTACTGTATGAGTATACTCCTGAAACAAAAGATGTTTTAAGTAAGGATGTATCCTATGCTATGCTGGATCTTATGTCCGGGGTAACCCAAGGCGGGTCCGGAACCAGATTGAGGACTACAGGAGCCGTGAGAGCCGAATACAAGGAAATAATAACGGGTTATCCTTATGAATTTAAAAACCCAATTGCAGGTAAAACAGGTACTACCCAAAACCAAAGTGATGGTTGGTTTATGGGAATGGTTCCTAATTTGGTAACCGGAGTGTGGGTTGGTGGAGATGATAAAGCGGTTCATTTTAGGACCATTACCTATGGTCAGGGGGCTTCCATGGCACTGCCAATTTGGGGCTTATATATGAAAAAGAATTATGCCAACAAGGAATTGGGTATTTCCGATGGAGAATTTGAAAAACCTGAGGAACTGTCCATTAATGTGGATTGCTCAAAGGAATCAATGGAGGAGGATAATAAAATAGATATAGAAGACGATTTGGATTTTTAACGTCATAAAAAATCATTGCTATATATGCCCTTGCTTTTATCTAAAAGTAAAGGGCATTTTTCGTTAAAAACCCGTATTTTAGAGAGAGCAAGTAAATAAGTTAAATTAAGTCGGTTTTGTATGATACGAAAAACAGTTACCAACGTGGAGGAGGCCTTGGAAGGGGTTAAGGACGGAATGACTTTTATGTTGGGAGGATTTGGATTGTGTGGTATCCCCGAAAATTCAATAGCGGCATTGGTGGAGATCGGAATCAAGGATTTGACCTGTATATCCAATAATGCCGGAGTGGACGATTTTGGATTGGGCCTATTGCTGCACCAACGTCAAATTAAGAAAATGATTTCTTCTTATGTGGGTGAGAATGATGAGTTTGAGCGTCAAATGCTTAGCGGGGAATTGGAGGTAGAATTGACTCCTCAAGGCACCCTAGCGGAGAAATGTAGGGCCGCACAGGCTGGTTTCCCAGCATTTTATACTCCTGCCGGGTACGGAACCGAGGTAGCCGAAGGAAAAGAAACAAGAGAGTTTAACGGTAAAATGTATGTGCTGGAACAGGCGTTTAATGCCGATTTTGCTTTTGTAAAGGCCTGGAAGGGCGATGAGGCCGGGAATTTAGTATTTAAAGGAACTGCCCGAAATTTTAATCCCGCCATGTGTGGGGCAGCTAAGATAACTGTTGCAGAGGTTGAAGAATTAGTGCCTGCCGGTGCTCTGGATCCCAACCAAATCCATGTCCCGGGAATTTTTGTACAACGTATTTTCCAAGGTAAAAATTACGAGAAAAGAATTGAGCAGTTGACGGTTCGGAAAAAGAATTGAAAATTTGATAATATGAGGAATGATAGGGAAAATTTAATAGATAAGAAGACTTTTGATTTTTCCTTGCAAATTATTGAATACTGTGAACAATTAAGATCTTTAAATAAGTATGAAATGGCATCTCAATTGTTTAAAAGTGGAACATCTATTGGAGCCAATACTTGGGAGGCACAGAATGGGGAAAGTATGGCCGATTTTATTCATAAATTTAAGATTGCCGCTAAAGAAGCTGATGAAACTTTATATTGGATCGAACTCTGTAAAGCTTCAATCCAATACCCCAATCCTCATGAAGCAATTTTTTCAGAATTGGAATCAATTATTCGCATCATCACAAAAATTGTTGGCAGTAGTAAAAAGGGCAAATTAACTAATTATCAAATCAACAATTATGTTGGATAAAAACGGAATAGCAAAGCGCATTGCAAAGGAAGTTAAAGACGGATATTACGTTAACCTTGGAATTGGGATACCTACTTTGGTGGCCAATTTTGTGAGGGAAGATATCAGTGTGGAATTTCAGAGTGAAAACGGGGTATTGGGCATGGGTCCCTTCCCATTTGAGGGGGAAGAGGATGCGGATATTATCAATGCAGGTAAACAGACGATCACTACACTCCCTGGGGCCTCTTTTTTCGACTCGGTTACAAGCTTTGGGATGATCCGGGGCCAACATGTAGACCTGACGATTCTGGGCGCTATGGAGGTCGCTGAAAACGGGGACATAGCCAATTGGAAAATTCCAGGTAAAATGGTGAAGGGAATGGGCGGGGCTATGGATTTGGTCGCGTCTGCAGAGAATATCATTGTTGCCATGATGCATACGAATAGGGCAGGCGAATCCAAGTTGTTAAAAAAATGTACTTTGCCATTGACAGGGGTGGGTTGTGTAAAAAAGATAGTTACCAACCTAGCGGTACTGGATGTTACGCCAAAAGGCTTTCAATTATTGGAAAGAGCACCTGGCGTTAGTGTTGATGAGATAATAAAGGCCACTGAAGGGAATTTAATCGTAGCCGGGGATATCCCGGAGATGAATATTTAACATTTTGGAAGTGGTCATATATCGATCAAAATACCTATTTTTATCCGCAGACAACAATTAATATATATTTCACAACAATTTTTTAAATATTGCTGAAATCTGAATTATATTGCAAACAATAACAGAAGTTAAACCCCAAATTTAGCAACTACTAAACCTTTATTACTATGGAAGCCCAAATTAGCCACGCCCCTGCACAAAAGGAAATTCAAGTTTATCGAAATGACTTTTTTAGAGGTATTGTAAGATTGACAAAAAAATTATTTATGCTCTAGCATAAATTCAAATTTTATAAAAGGAGCAATGCCGTAAAGTGTTGCTCCTTTTTTATTCTCCATTTTTAAGAAGGAAATAAAAGCATGAAACTTCATTTAGGGCTGTGTACCATTAACGATTTGGAAGTTTTGGCCAATTTGGGCAAGAGGACCTTTATAGAGGCTTTTGAAAAGGATAATAAGCCGGAGGATTTTAAGAAATACATTGATTCTGCTTTTGGCGAGGAAAGGCTTTTAAAGGAACTTCAGGATATTAATTCATCCTATTATTTCATTACTGTCCCATTAAAATCTAAAATAGTTCTTTGAAATATTTGAAATATAGTTAGTTACAGAGGTTTTTCGATTAAACGGATTTCAATT
>NZ_JALKBD010000046.1 GCF_023015905.1 Arenibacter sp. F20364
CGTGCCATCGTTGTCATCGTCCTCATCGGCATTGTCCCCGGTGCCGTCCCCATCGGTGTCCGTATCCTCTTCCGGGTCTTTTGGAAACGCATCCTCCGTGTCCGGAGTGCCATCTCCGTCATCATCGCTGTCACAAACATCTCCTTCTCCGTCCATATCCGTGTCCAACTGATCGGTATTCGACACAAATACACAGTTGTCATCCATATCCTGTATTCCGTCTCCGTCGGCATCGTAGGCAGTGCAATCCTTGCCGCCGTCAACAATGTTCCATCCATAGATGTCAATTATGTTTTGACGATCGTCTTCACCAAGGCAGTAGGTTAAATTCCCGCCGAATTCCACATTATGCTTTAGGGTTAGGGTACTCCACTCAATTAGCAATTTGTCGTAGTTTTTCGTGGACATTGAAGTGTCACCAAAAATGAAGGACATATTCTCAACATTGCTTACATCCCACATACTAAGATCCTGATTAAAACCAAAAGCGTTTGAAAACATCCTTTTCATACTGGCAACCTGACTTACGTCCCAGGAGCCAAGGTCCTGATTAAAGGCAGTTGCACCCTCAAACATATACGACATGGTACTCACACTGGACACATCCCAACCGTTGAGATCCTGATTAAAGGTTTCCGCATCTCTAAACATAGCTGTCATCTCGGTTACCTTAGATACATCCCAATCACCAATGTCCTGGTTAAAATCGGAGGCATTATCAAACATTCCTTTCATATCTGTTACCTGCCCTACATTCCAGGAACCGATATTCTGATCGAAGGATCTGGCCTGGAAAAACATATTCCCCATATTCGTCACCTTAGAGACATTCCAGCCACTGATATCTTGATTGAAGGCGGATGCCGTAATAAACATGCCGAACATAGTATTCACCTGGCTAACATTCCAATCACCGATATCCTGGTTAAAGGCAAAAGCCCTTTGAAACATCCCAAACATACTGGTCACCTTAGCTACATCCCATGAACCAATATCCTGGTTAAATGCTCTAGCATTATTAAACATACCCGACATACTGGTAACGTTCCCCACGTTCCAACCACCAATATTCTGATTAAAGGCGCTTGCCCCATTAAACATAAGAGCCATGTCCGTTACCTTGGATACGTCCCAAGCTCCAATGTTCTGATTAAAGGAAGAAGCACTTGTAAACATGGTATTCATGTTGGTTACATTAGAAACATTCCACCCGCCGATATCTTGGTTAAAGGAAGTGGCCATATTGAACATGCCTCCCATATTGGTCACATTAGACACGTCCCAATTACTGATATCCTGGTTAAAAGATGATGCTCCCAAAAACATTCCAGTCATATTGGCCACTGCTGCCAGATTGGGCACATCAATGGCATTAATGACCACATTGGAACAATTGTAAAAACTATACGCCATGGAACCCCAGATTTGGCTTCCCCATTGTTCTACGGAGAGTAATTTCTTATTGTCGCCAACATCAGGAGCTCTAAAATGTGGAAAATCTCCGCTAATGCTCACGGTATAGGTACCTGGAGTGGCGTAGGTGTGGGTGGCGTTGCTGGTATATACCGTAGTATCGGTAGTACCATCTCCCCAGTCCACCGTATAGGCAAAGGTGCCGTCTCCGGCAGGAATTTCGATGCTGTTAGCATCGGTTTTCCCTGGGTTATCTGTTTTCCAAGTGGTAATAAAGGGTGGCGGGCAATCTTCACCTGCATCGGTGATGTTCCATCCAAAATCAACAATAATTTTTTGGCGGGCTACGGCTCCTTCGCAATAGGTACTGTTGCCGGCATTAAAAACCACCTCGTTTTGTAAGGGCAGGGTACTCCAACCCTTCAACAGTTTATCATAATTCTCCATTGATGGCCCGGCATCCAAAAACATACCCTCCATAGTGGTTACCTGGGACACATCCCAGCCACCCAGGTCCTGATCAAAAACCAAGGCCGAATTAAATATATTAGACATATCGGTCACATTGGATACATCCCAACCACCGATATCTTGGTTGAAGGCGGTCGCACCTTGGAACATATTAGACATATTGTTTACGTTAGAGACATCCCAACCGCCAATATTCTGGTTAAAGGAAGTTGCCGCGTAGAACATCCTAGACATATTGCTGGCATTGGAAACGTCCCAGCCACTGATATCTTGATTAAAGGAGGTCGCCCCCGAGAACAATTGATACATGTTTGTCACGTTGCTTACATCCCAACCGCCGATATCCTGGTCAAATGCTGATGCGCCATTGAACATACCCCGCATATCATTTACACTGGATACGTTCCAGCCCCCAATGTTTTGGTTAAAAGATGTTGCCTCAAGGAACATATAAAACATATTGGTTACATTGGATACGTCCCAAGAGCCAATGTCCTGGTTAAAAGAAGTTGCTCCATTAAACATCCATTCCATATCGATTACCTTGGATACATCCCAACCGCCAATATCCTGGTTAAAGGAAGTTGTCTTGTGGAACATTTTCCCCATATAGTTTACGTTTGATACATCCCAATCGCCAATATCCTGATTAAAGGCGGGAGTATCATAGAACATAAATTGCATATTGTACACTTTGGATACATCCCAGCTACTGATATCCTGATTAAAGGAGGTGGCGTAGTAGAACAACGCTCCCATGTCGACAACATTGGATACGTCCCAGCTACTAATGTCCTGGTTAAAGGAGGTTGCACCAGTAAACATACTGTTCATATTCCAAACTTGGGAAAGATCTGGTACATCAGCAGCATTGATGATCAGGTTGGTACACCAGTTAAAGCTCTTCTCCATTGATCCCCAGATCTGATTTCCCCATTGCTCTACCGAAAGCAGTTTTCTATTGTCCCCTTTTGTTTCATCGTAGAACTCAAAATACAGGTGCGGAAAATCTCCACTAATGCTTACGGTATAGGTGCCTGGGGTGGCATAGGTGTGGGTGGCGTTTCCGGTATATACCGTAGTATCGGTAGAGCCATCTCCCCAATCTACCCTATAGGCAAAGGTGTAGTCTTCTCCGGTAGGAATTTCGATGCTATTATCATCAGTCTTCCCTGGGTTATCGGTTTTCCAAGTGGTAACAAAAGGACATTCTTCCCCAGCATCGGTGATGGTCCATCCAAAATCATCGATAATTTTTTGGCGGGCGTCGGCCCCATTGCAATACGTGCTGTTGCCGGCACCAAAAGCAATGAAGCTTTGCAATGATAAGTTGCTCCATGCACTCAATAATTTGTCGTAATTCTGGGTGGATAAACTCGTGCCGTCAAGCATATTGGACATTTTTCCAACGTTAGATACGTTCCAGCTGCTGATATCCTGACTAAAAGAGCTTGCGCCGTAAAACATAAAGCTCATTTGTCGTACACTGCCTACGTTCCAGCCACTAATATCCTGATTGAAAGAGGTTGCCTCGTAAAACATGAAGCTCATATCCTGTACATTAAAAACAGACCAAAAACCAATGTTCTGATTAAAGCTACTCGCACCCCACAACATTTCACTCATGTCCCATACTCCACTGACGTCCCATCCGTTAAGATTTTGGTTAAAAGAGGTCGCATGACGAAACATCCTCTTCATAGACCTTACATATTCTATAGTCCAGGCACCAATATCCTGGTTGAAGGCCGTAGCCCCTTGGAACATTTCACTCATATCCCTTACCAGACTCACATTCCAGGTGCCGATATCCTGATTAAAGGATGATGCATCTTTAAACATGGCATGCATGTCGTCGACATTAAAAACGTCCCAGCCGCCTATATCCTGGTTGAAGGAATAGGCATTGGAAAACATACTATTCATGTTGCCTACATTTGAGACGTTCCAGCTGCTGATATCCTGGTTAAATGAACTGGCACCCAAGAACATACCAGACATATTGGTAACTTTTGAAAGATTCGGTGCATCGGTCGCATTGATCACCATATTGGAACAATTGTAAAAACTCTGCTCCATAGAGCCCCAGACCTGGTCTCCCCATTGTTCTACGGAGAGCAATTTTTTATTGTCATCTATTTCATTAAATCTCAGATGCGGAAAATCACCGTTGATGCTCACCGTATAGGTACCCGGCACTCCGTATCTATGAGTGGCGCGGCCAGTATACACCGTGCCGTCCACAGTGCCGTCCCCCCAGTCCACAGTATAGGCAAAGGTGCCGTCTCCGGTAGGAATTTCGATGCTATTATCGTCGGTCCTCCCGGGGTTGTTGGTCTTCCAAGTGGTGATAAAGGGTGGCGGGCAATCTTCTCCGGCATCGGTAATGGTCCATCCAAAATCATCAATAATTTTTTGACGAGACGCAGCCCCATCGCAATAGGTGCTGTTGCCGGCATCAAAGAGTACCCCGTTTTGCAAAGTCAGGATACTCCAGCCTTTTAACGTTTTATCATAATTATTCTTGGAAAGCCCAACTCCCACGAACATGTTACTCATATTGGTGACCTTGGACACGTCCCAGCTGCTAATGTCCTGGTTAAAAGAAGTTGCGTTCCCGAACATTGCATTCATCTTGGTAACAATGGATACGTCCCAACCGCCAATGTCCTGGTTAAAAGAAGTTGCTCCATTGAACATACCCTTCATATTGATGACATTGGATACGTTCCAACCGCCAATGTCCTGGTTAAAAGAAGTTGCTCCACTGAACATATTATTCATACTGATAACATTGGATACGTCCCAAGTGCCAATGTCTTGGTTAAAAGAAGTTGCTCCATTAAACATTAAGTACATATCGGTTACGCCGGAAAGGTCGGGTACATCGGTAGCGTTGATTACCAGGTTGGTACACCCGTAAAAACTCGACTCCATCGATTTCCATGGCTGAGATCCCCATTGTTCCACAGATAATAATTTATCATTATCTGAACCACTGCTTAAAAACTTCAAGTGCGGAAAATCCCCACTGATACTCACCGTATAGGTGCCTGGAATGGCATAGGTATGGGTAGCATGGCCTGCGTATACTGTAGTATCGGTGGAGCCATCGCCCCAATCTACCGTGTAGGCAAAGGTGCCGTCCCCAGTGGGAATGGTAATTTGATTGTCATTTGAAACCCCGGGATTATCGGTCTTCCAAGTGGTAATAAATTCTCCCTGGGCCATGGTAGTGCCATAACTGAGTACAAATAACACCAAGAGCATAAATTTGAGGGTTCTTTTCATAAAATTGGATTGATTAAATATTTGGTTTTGATTTTTTTTACGCCTAGCTCTTGACTATAAAACACCTTTTTCAACGGGCTCTGAAATATCCTTTTTGGCAAGAATACTACCAATACCTTTGTGAGGTATTTCATACAATTAAGAAACGCTAGTCTGCAAAAAAACACCGAAAGACAGCATATAGTACATTCAAAGCCCTTATAATGGTGTCCAGTTTAAATTTGGACACCACGTTTGTCATTTAAAAACCAAAAACCAAGGAAATAGCACAACCATAAGATATTGTTAATGCACTACTTGCACCCCCAAAATAGATCGGAACGAAAAATTTCGACCTTATTGGCAAAAAGTCCATTTTGAAGACAATTTTAAGCCGGATTCCTAAAAAATATCGGGCAGCATCGCACCAGATAGAAGATATTTGCGACTCAAAGCCCTTTCGCCCAATGTCAACAAAAAGTGTCTTTATAGTCTATTTAAAAAAAATGGGGGATGTTTCAATAGAGATCTAAGCCAGTAATTGTGAATCATAAAGTATTTCCTACTGTTTACCCTTTCCGAGTAGTACTGGGTATACTTTAAAAATATACATCAGCGGCAACAATATGAGACGATACACTAATTATCGTTCTTGGCTGTGTTCGTACTCACTAGGACTAAGTCCCGTAGCACCCTTAAAAGCCTTACTAAAGGAGCTTCTACTGGCAAAACCGCATTCCCAGGCCAATGCTTCCATAGTACTACTGTCCAAAAATCCGTCTCTAATAAGTTTGGCTGCGTGATCCATGCGCAATTTGTTCCTATAAGCGCTGAAACTAAGGCCATAATGTTGTTTGATAAAATAGGACAAATGATGCCCTGGCATTTCCATCTCCCTAGCACCATTGGTTACATTAAAGTCCTGTTGCAGATGCAACTCCTTCTGTATTAGCAAATCCAATTTACGTTTTATCCCTACTTCATCCAGGCCAAATTTTAGATCTGTGCTGGTATCGGTCTGTACAAGGTCTTCTTGCAAGGTCTTTTCCGGTTTGGGAAATCCACTTAGGATGGTCGGAAAGTAGATGGGAACAATCCCTACAGAAAACATTATCAAGTACAGTATTACAGGTACTATTGACCCCCCATCAAATATATTTATCCCCGCCATATTCTCTACGGCATAAAAAATAGCAAAAACGGCGAATAGCGATAAACCTAACCAAAAAATCAACAACCATTTATTCAAGATAACCTTTAAATTATCTGCATTCCCTTCTTTTATAAAGTCCAACATCTTGGGCATCACAAACAATAAGGCTGCCAACTGCCACACATGGCGTATTAACATGTGCTGATCTAGATCTAGCAACCAATAACTCACATGAAGCCTATTCTTGGGATCGGTCATGGCATTATGCAACATTTCTTCATATAACCCATCTGGCTGTAAATAAATGTATCCGGCATCAATTACACTTAAAATAAAGGGAAGAAACAGCAATAGATATCCATTTTTCCATTTAAATTCATCTTCTATAATAGTTATAAAATAAAAGTAGATGGTTACGGCAAACAGATTATACAGCATTAGCGGCCATAAAAAAAACCAACTACATAATGCCAAATGCCCACCATCTATAATATAGGCCTGCAGGGCATAAACCGAAAGCAAAAAATAAAAGCTCCCTAAGAAAAAAGTGGCTCTGGGTTGGGTGGACTTTTTTAGAAATAACAAGGTGGTCAATACAAAACCAAAAATGGAGGCAATCAATAAAATATTAAACAAGCTACAACCTTTTATAATTTAATACACAATGACTTAAGTTTATTTAATAAAGAATAGGAACTAGTACCCAATTGGGCTCCACTATCAATAGACTAACCCGTATCCACAATAGATTTTTCAGAACAAAAATTGGATTTCCATAGTTAAACCTCTTCTACATCACTCCCATTACCTAGTCCCTCAAATTTCTTCTGCCCTATCATGCATCTTTGGGCAATATTCAAAAAATTATACTTAAATCCGCTCTACGCCGAACAAAATAAATAAAAGAATAATAGTATTACAACTATGGCGAGCTAGTTTTTTAGTCCACAAAGCACACCATGGGCCAGTGGTCAACTTAAAGGTTTAGCCCTGAACAAAATAGCCAAAAAAAACTTTTTATTAACTGATGAAATTCTCTTCCAAGAAAAAAATCCGTAGATAATCTATAAACACTTATATGGGAAAGGTCTGGATTTGCAAGGAAAAAGGACAGTTCAACCCCACACCCCAATCTCTAGAAACTTCAACTTGTGACTACATTAAAATTCCCGCAATTTTTGTTCAATGCTCAAACAGGGGTTATATTTGCATAAAAATTTACGGTTGACAAAATCTTCAATGTTACAACTGTTCGCACAGTCTCCCCAACTGGGAAAACTGAAGGCAACTATTGCCAATTTCCAAGAAAATGCCGCTGCGACCTCCAAGCCTCAGACCAATATTAAAGGATTAACAGGTTCTGCTCTGTCCTTTGTTATTGCAGAAATATTTCATAAATCCGAAGCTCCATTTTTGTTTATTTTAAACGATAAGGAGGAAGCTGCTTACTATCTAAACGACCTGGAACAGCTCATTGGCGATAGTGATGTATTGTTTTATCCGGGTAGTTACAGAAGGCCTTACCAAATTGAGGAAACGGACAATGCCAATGTGCTTTTGCGGGCAGAAGTCCTGAACCGCATCAACTCCAGAAAAAAACCCGCCATCATCGTTACCTACGCCGATGCGCTTTTTGAAAAAGTGGTGACCCGAAAGGAACTGGAGAAGAATACCCTAAAAATTAAACTGGACGATACCCTTTCCCTAGACTTTCTAAATGAGGTACTGTTCGAATACAAATTTAAAAGGGTCGATTTTGTTACCGAACCCGGGGAATTCTCGGTTCGCGGTGGCATAATGGACGTGTTTTCCTTTTCCCACGATGAACCGTACAGGATTGAATTTTTTGGGGACGAGGTAGACAGCATCAGGACCTTTGACGTAGAAACCCAATTGTCTACACAAAAGGTTAAGAAGATTACCATCATCCCCAATGTGGAGAACAAGTTTCTGGACGAAAACCGGGAAAGCTTTCTTAAATATATATCTCCAAACACCCTGATTTTCAGTAAAAACCTGAGTTTGCTCTACGCTAGGTTGGATTCCTTTTTTGAAAAGGCCGAAGAGGCCTTTACCAAACTGTCCCAAGAAATAAAGCATGCCAAACCCCAGGAATTGTTTACCAATTCCCAGCTATTAAAACAGCACTTGGCCGATTTTAGCCTAGTAGAGATAGATGGCAGTTCTGTCAAATCACGCGATTCAAAGGCTGAGGACACCATTGTCTTCAACACAAAACCACAGCCTTCCTTTAACAAAAAATTTGATCTGTTGATCGAAGACCTGAATGCTAATTATAAAAACGGATTTACCAATTATCTCTTTTGTGCCACTGACCAACAGGCCAAACGGTTTCACGATATCTTTGATGAAGTAGGAAAGGAAGTCCACTATAAAACCATTGTTCTCCCCCTTTACCAAGGGTTTTTGGATAACGATTTAAAGATTGCCTGCTATACGGACCATCAGATCTTTGAACGCTACTTAAAATTCCATTTAAAAAATGGTTATGCCAAAAAACAGGCCATTACCCTAAAGGATCTGAACAAATTGGAAATCGGGGACTATGTTACCCATATAGACCACGGTATTGGAAAATTTGGAGGCCTCCAAAAAATAGATGTAGAAGGCAAGAAACAGGAAGCCATAAAATTGATGTATGGGGAAAGGGACATTCTCTACGTCAGCATACATTCCCTGCACAAAATTTCCAAATTCAACGGAAAGGACGGCGCTCCCCCTAAAATATACAAACTCGGTTCCGGGGCATGGAAAAAAATCAAGGATAAGGCAAAATCGCGTGTTAAAAAAATTGCCTTCGACCTTATCCAACTATATGCCAAGCGCAGATTGGAAAAAGGGTTTCAATATGGCCCTGACAGTTACTTACAGCACGAATTGGAGGCTTCGTTTATTTATGAGGATACTCCGGACCAAAGCAAGTCTACGGAAGACATCAAAAAGGACATGGAAAGTGAAAGACCTATGGACCGACTCGTTTGCGGGGATGTAGGTTTTGGAAAAACCGAGGTGGCCATCAGGGCTGCTTTTAAAGCTGTGGACAACGGCAAGCAGGTAGCCGTGTTGGTTCCTACCACCATTTTGGCTTTTCAACATCACCGGACCTTTTCTGAGCGTTTGAAAGATATGCCGGTTACCGTGGATTATGTAAATCGCTTTAGGACCGCCAAGGAGAAAAAGGAGACCTTGGAAAATTTGGCCGCTGGCAAGGTGGATATCATTATAGGCACCCATCAATTGGTGAACAAGAATGTAAAGTTTAAGGACCTTGGTTTGCTGGTTGTAGATGAAGAACAAAAATTTGGGGTATCGGTCAAGGACAAATTAAAATCCATAAAAGAAAATGTGGATGTGCTCACACTCTCCGCTACACCTATCCCAAGAACGCTTCAATTTAGTTTAATGGCAGCAAGGGACCTATCGGTCATCAATACGGCTCCGCCCAATAGATATCCTATAGAAAGTGAGGTAATCCGTTTCAGTGAAGAAACCATTCGCGATGCTATTACCTACGAAATCCAAAGGGGCGGACAGGTCTTCTTTATCCATAATAGAATTGAAAATATTAAAGAAGTTGCCGGAATGATCCAAAGACTGGTGCCGGATGCCAAAATTGGCATCGGCCACGGACAAATGGACGGCAAAAAATTGGAAACCCTTATGTTGGCCTTTATGAATGGCGAGTTCGATGTATTGATTTCTACCACCATTGTAGAAAGTGGTCTGGATGTTACCAACGCCAACACCATTTTCATTAACAATGCCAATAATTTTGGACTAAGCGATCTGCACCAGATGCGGGGTCGTGTAGGACGGAGCAACAAAAAGGCCTTCTGTTACTTTATTACCCCTCCCTATGATGTTATGACCAATGATGCCAGGAAAAGAATCCAGGCCTTGGAACAATTTACGGATCTGGGCAGCGGTTTCAATATCGCCATGAAGGATCTCGAAATTAGGGGCGCGGGAGATTTGTTAGGTGGAGAACAAAGTGGGTTTATCAACGAAATTGGTTTTGATGCCTATCAAAAAATATTGGCCGAGGCCATAGAAGAGCTTAAAGAAAATGAATTTAAGGAGCTGTACGAGGAAGTCGGTGGCAAACCAAAAGTCTTTGTTAAAGAGACCCAAATAGACTCCGATTTTGAGCTGCTGTTCCCTGATGATTACATCAACAATATTACTGAACGCTTAAATCTTTACACCGAACTGAACCAGGTTTCCGATGAGGAAGCATTACAAAAATTTGAGTCGGAATTGATGGACAGATTTGGGGAACTCCCTACCCAAGCAGACGATTTATTAAATTCGGTTCGCATTAAATGGATCGCCAATAGTATAGGCTTGGAGAAAATAGTGATGAAAAAAGGCAAAATGATCGGCTATTTCATAGCTGACCAGCAATCCGATTTTTACCAAAGTAGTTCCTTTACGGCAGTATTGCAATTTGTACAAGGCCACCCCAATATTGCGAAACTAAAAGAAAAACAGACCCGCAATGGTTTGCGCTTATTATTGGTTTTTGAGCATATCAACTCTGTAGACAAAGCCTATAAATCAATTCAACCCTTCAATGTACTTATCCCTAAAAATGGAATAACAGTCCCATAAAAAAGTCCTCAGATAGATGAATCCAAAAATTACATTCTTCATATTAGCCCTATTCTTTACCCTGCTTTCGGAAGCCCAACATTCCATTTCTGGAAACTTAACCCCGGCCGAAGATTACAAATGGTTAATTGCCTATAAACTAAACCCTGACCATCAAAATTATGTGGCAGACACAGCCGTTAAGAATGGTGCTTTCTCATTAAATATGCCTGCCAATGCCCTAACTGGTATGTATAGGCTGGTATATGCCGTACCCCAAGAGGAATTCTATTTTGATTTTATCTACAATGGCAAGGAAGATATTGTACTTTCCTTTGATTCCCAAAAAGGATTGTCTTTTACCTCCTCAAAGGAAAACCTACTGTATAGCAGTTACTTTAAAGAATTTCATTGGATGGAGGAACAAATTGCTCAATTCTATTCGGAACAAAAGAAGGACCGAGGCATGTTTTTGGACCTAACCAAAAAGTTGGACTTGCTCCAAAAATCTTATGAAACCCAATCTCAAGGATTGCTCAGCGGACATTTCATTTCGGCCAACAGACCCTATATCCCCTCAGGATATGAGGACGTTGAAACCTATGTAAAGTATAAAAAGCATCATTATTTTGATGCCTTGGACTTCAACGATCCCGTGCTACAGGGATCAGCTTTTTTAACGGACAAGGTAGTTAATTACGTATATACTGCCTTCCCCCAACAACTGCTTTCAGATAAAGAAAAAGAACTGGCAATAACGGAGAATGTGAAGGAAGTAGCCAGGGTATTGGAAAATGTAAGTGCCACCAACAAGGTGCAGTTATTCAACAGTCTATGGACACAGGCTTCCAATGATAATTTAAATAAGGTGGCCGATTTTATCTACAATAATTACCTGAAATCCTTGGCAACGGAAACCAATAAACCCGACATCCTAAAAAAGATAGAAATCCAAAATCGACTTCGGTTTGGATCCATAGCCCCAGAAATTACTTGGAATGAGGGCAATACCTCCAAAAAACTTAGCAATCTTAGCGGAGCAAAAAATTATGTAATCGTTTTTTGGAGCAGTACCTGTTCTCATTGTCTACAGCAACTTCCGGAACTCCATAAAGGTATAAAGGATACTGCAGGAGTTAAGGTATTGGCTATTGGCCTGGAAGACGATGATGTAACTTGGAAAATGGAATCGGCCAAACTACCTGTATTCATCCACGGTATAGCTTTAGGAAAATGGGAAAGTCCATATGCCGATATTTACGATATTCATCAAACCCCTACCTATTATATTTTGGATTCCGAAAAGCGCATAGTTGCCAGACCGAATAATTACCAAGAGGTTTTGAAATTTTTAAAAAAACACAATTAACACACTGCACTAGTAGTCATTGTACTTTCAAATTATAAAATGGAAATAATTTATAATTAAACAATTGGCCTATTTTTACATATTCAAATTATCCAATTGCTACATTGATTTATTGATCCATTGTTATATTACCAAATTACAAGGTCTTTAAGTCCTTAATCGTTTTAAAGGCCACATCTACCTGCTCATCATTTACAATTATGGTAAATTCATTGGTGGTAGATATCACTTCATATAGGACAATTCCTTCCCAGGCCAAACGCTGAAAAATAAAATAATAGATCCCGGGAACCGAAACATTCTCCGCCGGTAACTTTACGGTAATGGAAGAAAGATTTTCTGCCTTCTGAGTGCACTTTTCGTTCTTGAACAACTCTTCCACTGCCTCATCCAAAATATTGCTGACAACGATATTGAGTTCGTTGACCCCTCTTGACGAGGTATAGAAAACATCCTTATTCCTATTTACCTCATTTAACAAAACAGTCTGATTTTCCAAAATGGATTCCGACACTAAAAATGTAAAATCGGTCAAGGACGACCTTACCGTAATCTCCCCAATATTTTTTAAAACTTTAATAATTTTATGGGTTGCGCGGAACTCCAGATCATCGGAAAGACGTTTTAAGGCCATTACAATGGCACCGTTGCGAATATCCTTACCTAACTCACTTTCTATTTCCGGTTTCACTATCCTGGAAAGCGATGTTAAGTTTATAATACCTTGAGCTAAAGCACTTTGCAAAAATGGTTTCTTTTTAATGTAGTCTTCCACGACCGATGAAATAGTCTTCATTCCCTTAAAATTTTGGTAAAAATAACAAATTGTTACAAATAAAACAAATAATTAAAAGTGATAAAAGGCATTTTCCAAATGTTCTATATCAAATTTTGTCCCATTTCGATGTATGGTAATGATATCAAACCTGGCGTCCACATCAAGATCTTTACTAATAATGTAGTGATCAGCTGCCATGACCATTAGTTTAATTTTCTTTTCTGTAACCGTGTCAGCAATAGACTGCATATAGTCCGAGCTTCTCGATTTTACCTCTACAATTGCCAAAATATCTCCTTTTTTCGCAATAATATCGATCTCTGCCTTCAAATACCTATAATTTCTGTGTACTACCTTATAGCCATTATTTGTTAAATAATCGACTGCCAATTGTTCTCCCTTTTTTCCAAATTCGTTATGCTTTGCCATATCAATTCAATTGTATTTACCAAAAAACGTGCATTTTGTCGAAAAATCTAACTTACTGTCGTCCAAATTTCTACAAACCGCGTAATTTGTTATGCAGTATAACGAATAATTTGTTTTGGAGATAATTTCCAATAAAAATGTGCGTTATGCATTGACCCCTTACTAGTAACCTATCAAATGCGGAATAAATTATGGAATTTTTCATAAACTGTAATACTTCTAGTTTGGCCCCCTACACCACCCCGTTGGATGGACTAAGGGCTCAACATCTATATAGAAGATTGGGTTTTAGCGCCTCTGTTCAAACAATTAATCAAGTTACTGGCCAAACAGCCAATACCCTAGTTAATTCCCTTATTTCCGAAGCGCAAAATATGCCCCCCTTGACTGCTCCAATCTGGGCAGATTGGAACAATAGCAATTACCCTGAAGATGATGATCAACGTGGACAATTAATAAGGTCGCAACAAGAAGAGTTTAAGTTGGCCTATACCCAATCCCTACTTGACAATAACCTCAGAGATCGTCTCAGTTTTTTTTGGAGCAATCATTTTGTAACGGAACTGGACGTTTACAACTGTAATTCATTCCTTTACCACTACATCAACTGTCTACAGCGCAACGCCATTGGCAATTTTAAAACCTTTGTCAGCGAAATTGGCCTTACCAGTGCCATGCTATACTATTTGGATGGTGTTTACAACAATGGTAACAACCCGAATGAGAATTATGCCCGTGAACTTTATGAGCTTTTTACCTTAGGTGAAGGCAACGGATATACCGAGCAGGATATTATTGAAACGGCAAAGGCAATTTCCGGGTATGTTGAAAGGGGAGAGTTAGGATGTGAACAGGTTGTATTCGATGCTTCCAAATTCAATACCGAGAATAAAACAATCTTCGGAAGAACTGGAAACTGGGGGTATGATGATGTTATCGATATTCTTTTTGAAGAAAGAGCCAATGAAATAGGTTATTTCATATGTAAAAAATTGTATGAATTTTTTGTTCACCCGGATTCCACTGATGAAGCCAACAACGCAAAGACTATTATCGATGGCTTAACCGCAACTTTTATCAGTAACAATTTTGAAATGGCACCTGTTTTAAGTCAACTTTTTAAAAGTCAGCACTTTTTTGATGACGAAGCTATAGGTGTTATTATCAAGAGTCCGTTCGATTTATATCTACACACCATTAACGAAACAGGTTTTACCGCTAACGATAGTACCATTGGAAGTGCCATAAATTATAGCGGAATGCTGGGTCAGGATTTGTTCGATCCATTTGATGTTGCCGGATGGCAGCGAAACAGGGATTGGATCAATACCAATTTCATGATTGGACGTTGGCTAACCATGGAAGCCATCATTGATGGTTTTTATCAGGACAATCCTGAACAGTTCAGGACATTTGCCATGGATGCAGTTGGACCAAGTAACAGCAACACCAGTAATCCCGAGATTGTTGTAAGGGCCATTGTTGATAAGATTACTCCTAAAGGATTGTTCACCCAACAAGATTTTGACAATGCAATGTCGTCCTTTCTAATAGAAGATGTTCCAGAAGAATATTATAGCCCGGATTATTACCCAGGCGGAAATTCAACTTGGGTCCTGAGTATGTGGCCATCAGTACCTCTTCAGGTTCAGCTATTATTAAGACACCTTTCCAGACAACCCGAATATCAACTTAAATAAAACCGAGCATTATGTGCGATAATCACCATAAATCACCCCATAAAGGCAAGGACCATGATGGTCACGATTTGGAACACAAGACGTGGAGTAGACGTTCTTTTCTTCAGGCCTTAGGTATTACAGGTTCAGGATCCATGATGCTGGGCAGTAACTTTCTAACAGCATCCGCACCTTCTCCCCTAACTTCGGCCATAGCTATGGCGGAAACTGATAATATTTTGATATTAATTCGTTTGTCCGGTGGTAACGACGGCCTTAGTACCATTATCCCTATTGAACAATACGACATCTACGCCAATGCGCGTCCAAATATTTATCTACCCGAAAGTAAAATACTAAGACTTACGGATGAATTTGGAGTGCCTACCTATATGAAATCTTTGGAGCCCATGTGGGGCGAAGGCCAGTTTAAAGCGGTACATGGTGTAGGTTATGAAGGCCAAAGCCTATCCCACTTTACCGGTTCCGATATTTTTGCCAATACCGACCTAAGTACTACAGGTTTCAGCGGCAGGGACACTGGTTGGATGGGAAGACATTTCGAGTACCTATATCCTGATTATTTATCCGATTTTCCGGGTAGTAGACCTGAGGGTCCTGCCGCCATACAGGTTGGAAACTACGGCAGTTTGGTTTTTGAAGGAGAAGAAACCAATTACGCCTTTGTAACCAACAATATTGATCAGTTGGAACAAATTGCAGAAACAGGTTTACAATATCCCATAAATGATGAGTTGTTCGACAATTGCATGTATAGCGATCAGATCAAATTTCTGAGAGGTGTATCCAACGTAACCAATGAGTATGCAGGCACAATACACGATGCCTATATGCGCGGTTCAAACCAAATTGAGTATCAAGATAATGGTTTTGCCAGACAATTGGCATTATTGGCCAGATTGATAAAAGGTAATCTTGGCACCAAGGTGTATATGATTAGTATGGGAGGTTTTGACACCCACGGAAATCAACCTTTGGTACACGAACGCCTTATGACCCAACTGTCTATTGCCGTTGATAATTTTTATGATGACCTAGCCTTTACCCAGCAAGATGACAAAGTATTGAGCATGACTTTTTCCGAATTTGGAAGAAGGATATTCGAAAACGGCTCCAACGGAACCGATCACGGTAAAGCTGCTCCAACCTTATTTTTCGGTTCTGGATTAAACGGAAGTGCCTTTGTGGGTGACCATCCTTCTTTGGACGAGCCCAATGGCAGAGGTAATTTGGAATACACCATGGACTTTAGGAACCTGTATGCAACTGTATTGGCAGAATGGTTATGTGTAGATATTCCCCTTGTGGAACAACACATCATGGACGGATATACCTATACACCCGTCAACCTTGGCTTTAACTGTAGTGGAGTAGATTTCCCCGAAATTGTTTACAGTGATGGCCAGCCCACTCCTCCAACACCGACAGATCCTACTGGGGAAAATCCAAATCCTGAATTGCTGGATGCCATCGTTCACAAACCTTTTTACCCAACAGATTCAACACCCCATATATACCTAGAAATGCCATTTAGCGGTCATGTGGACATCCAATTGTTCAACATCATGGGCCAGCATTTGGGAACGGTATATAATGAAATAATGTTGGAAGGGTCTATTGAAATAAATGTTAGGGAGAGACTGTCTACCTATTTAGCGTCAGGAAAATATATCTATAGAATACAAGTTCAGGATAAAAAATTAAGTAAATCGATAATGGTAGCTTAAATTCACCCCCTACTTACTATGCGAGAAGGCCTTCGTAAATTCTGAATTCTTTTCAGGGTAACGAAGGCTTATTTTTTGAAGGAATACCCTCGCTACAAGTAAAAATCTTTATTTTTGCAGCCTAATCCAAAAATAATGTCGCAAAACCTTCAGAAGCCAGCTAGATATACCATAACCGCAGCACTTCCATATACCAACGGACCTATACATATTGGGCATTTGGCGGGAGTATATGTGCCTGCGGATATCTATGCAAGATACTTGAGATTAAATGGAAATGATGTGGCCTTCGTTTGCGGAAGTGACGAACATGGGGTTGCCATTTCCATGAAAGCCAAAAAAGAAGGTGTAAGTCCCCAAAACATTATAGATAAATACCACGGTATAATCAAGCAGTCCTTCCAGGATTTTGGAATTACCTTTAATAATTATTCCAGGACCTCCGCGGAAGTCCACCATAAAACGGCCTCGGATTTCTTTATAAAACTATACGAACAAGGAGATTTTATTGAGGAAATTACAGAACAATTGTACGACGAAGAGGCAAAACAGTTTTTGGCGGACCGTTTTGTAATTGGTACTTGCCCTAGATGTGGCCATGAAGAGGCTTATGGGGATCAGTGCGAAAATTGTGGTTCCACCTTAAATGCCACTGACCTAATTAATCCAAAATCGACCATTTCCGGGGCGGTACCCTCCCTAAAAGAAACCAAGCACTGGTTTTTACCTTTAGATCGGTATGAAGATTTCCTAAAGACCTGGATATTGGAAGGCCATAAAAATGACTGGAAACCCAATGTATACGGTCAATGTAAATCTTGGATCGATGACGGATTAAAGCCAAGGGCGGTGACCCGTGATCTTGACTGGGGAATCCCGGTGCCAGTAGAAGGTGGGGAAGGCAAGGTATTGTATGTTTGGTTTGATGCTCCAATAGGCTATATTTCGTCTACCAAAGAATGGGCAGCCAGGGAAGGTAAGGACTGGGAACCCTATTGGAAGTCCAAGGACACTAAAATGGTACATTTTATCGGCAAGGACAATATAGTATTCCACTGTATTATATTCCCTAGTATGCTAAAGGCACATGGCGATTTTATTTTGCCAGAAAACGTGCCCGCCAACGAATTTTTAAACCTGGAAGGCAACAAACTCTCCACTTCCAAGAATTGGGCGGTATGGCTGCATGAGTATTTGGAAGAATTTCCCAATATGCAGGATGTACTTAGATATACCTTGACCGCCAATGCCCCCGAAACCAAGGACAACGACTTTACCTGGAAGGACTTTCAGGCTAGGAACAACAATGAATTGGTGGCTATTTACGGGAACTTCATCAACCGGGTAGTAGTGCTTACCAACAAGTATTACAATGGAATTGTGCCCACTCCAGGCACTTATAGCCAAGTAGATAAGGAGACCCTGGACGAGCTTAAAAAATATCCCGAGATCATTGCCAGTTCCATAGAAAGATACCGTTTCCGCGAAGCGGGACAGGAGGTAATGAATTTGGCGCGACTTGGCAATAAATATTTGGCCGATGAGGAACCCTGGAAAGTAATTAAACAGGATGAGGAAAGGGTAAAGACGATCATGTTTGTTGCCCTTCAAATAGCATCTGCTTTAGCGGTATTAAGTGAACCCTTCCTGCCTTTTACCGCCGCCAAGCTTAAAAAAATCCTCAATATCTCCCAAAGCTCAACTGAGGATTCCCTTGAATGGAAAGACATATCGGAAAAAGAAGTATTGCTCCCAGCAGAACATCAGATCAATGAAGCCCAATTATTGTTCAGCAAAGTGGAGGACGAAACCATACAGGCCCAATTGGACAAATTGGAAGCTACCAAAAAAGAAAATGAAAACATGAACAAAGAAGTAGACCCACAAAAAGACACCATTACTTTTGATGATTTTACCAAACTGGACATGCGTGTAGGTACCATTATCGAAGCCGAAAAAATGCCGAAGGCAAAAAAACTTTTGGTCTTAAAAGTGGATACTGGACTGGATATAAGAACCATAGTATCCGGAATTGCTGAAAGTTTTTCGCCAGAGAACATCATTGGAAAAAAGGTAACCGTACTAGTGAATTTGGCTCCTAGGGCCTTACGTGGCGTGGAAAGTGAAGGCATGATTCTTATGACGGAAAATGCAAATGGCAAACTGGTATTTGTGAATCCGGATGAAGACGGAGTAGACAATGGGGAAACTATAAATTAGGTCTCGCCTCCGCTATTACCTGACCAACTTAGAGTACCCCTTGGTCTCCCAAAACCAGACACTATTCACATGTAAACCTGGGACAACAAAACTACACAAACCATGTTGCCTTTGTATTGAAATAGTTATATTGAATATTGATGACCGGTCAACCGCACCCAAGACCTCCCTTAAAACAAATTACCCCATGAATCTTATATCCTACATTGTAAAAAACACCCAACTCCCAATAAAAGGAATAGAAAATACGGTTGCCCTGTTAAATGAGGATTGTACTGTACCCTTTATTTCCCGTTACCGTAAGGAACGGACCGGAAATTTGGACGAGGTACAAATTGGCTACATTGTACAGTACAAATCACAATTTGAAGCTTTGGAAAAGCGCAAATTGGCCATCCTTAAATCCATAGAGGAGCAAGAGGAACTAAGCCCTGAGTTGTCCAAAAAAATAAATGATGCTGAGGACCTCACCACCTTGGAGGACCTCTATCTACCCTTCAAGAAAAAACGAAAAACCAAGGCAGAAACTGCTAAAAAAAATGGCTTGGAGCCATTGGCCAAAATTATTCTGGCCCAACGCACCGATGAAATCGATTTTGAGGCATCCAAATATATCAATGATGCCGTTCCCAATGAAGATGAAGCCTTGGAGGGCGCCCGTCATATAATTTCGGAATGGATCAATGAACGCAGTGATGTTCGAAATCAGATCAGGACCCAATTGGAAAAATTCGCCCTTATTTCAACCAAAGTTGTTGCAACCAAAAAGGACGATGAAAAAGCCCAAAAATTTAGGGACTATTTTGAATGGAGCGAACCGCTTAATCGGTGTCCATCACATCGACTACTGGCCATCCTGCGAGCCGAAAATGAAGGTTTTATTCGTGTCAAAATTGAAATTGACGATGAGAAGGCCATCTCCAATATGGAGTATAGGATCATTAAAAGTAACAATAGCACAGCTCCCCATCTTCAAATGGCCATACAGGATGCCTATAAGAGGTTACTATTCCCCTCCCTTTCCAATGAAATTCTAAAATCTGCCAAGGAAAAAGCGGATGAGTCTGCCATTCAGGTATTTTCAAAAAACCTGAAACAACTCTTATTGGGGTCACCTTTGGGCGAAAAAAGGATTTTGGCCATAGATCCCGGCTTTAGAACGGGTTGTAAAGTTGTTTGCCTAAGCGCTCAGGGCGATTTGGAGCACAACGAGACCATTTACCCCCATGCACCGCAAAACGACAGTACAGGGGCTATAAAGAAAATTAGTTCCTTGGCGGATGCCTATAAGATTGAGGCGATAGCCATAGGTAATGGTACTGCCTCTAGGGAAACGGAGCAATTAATAAAGCGGATTCAATTCAAGAATAATATTGAGGTGTTTGTGGTCAGTGAGGCCGGGGCCTCTATTTATTCGGCTTCCAAAATTGCCAGGGAAGAATTTCCCAATTACGATGTTACCGTTAGGGGTGCCGTATCAATCGGGAGACGCTTGGCAGATCCCTTGGCAGAATTGGTTAAAATAGATGCCAAATCTATCGGGGTAGGACAATATCAGCATGATGTAGACCAGAATCTATTAAAAAACTCCTTGGACACGGTGGTGGAAAGTTGTGTAAATACCGTAGGCGTAAACATCAATACGGCCAGCGTACCCTTACTCAGCTATGTTTCCGGAATTGGCCCTAAACTGGCTGAAAATATTGTTGCCTATAGGAACGAAAATGGTGCCTTTACCAGCAGGAGCGAAATAAAAAAAGTACCACGTTTGGGAGAAAAGGCCTTTGAACAGGGAGCGGCATTTTTACGCATCAAGCAGGCAAAAAATCCTTTGGATGATTCCGCAGTACACCCTGAGAGCTATTCCTTGGTGCAAAAAATGGTGAAAGACCAGGGAGTTCCCCTTTCCGAAATAATAGGAAACAAGGAAGTTCTAAAAAAAATCGATCTAAAAAAATACTGTACCGAAAATGTGGGATTGCCAACGCTACAGGATATTGTAAAGGAATTGGAGAAACCCGGTCTGGACGTTAGGGAAAAGGCAAAGGTATTTACCTTTAATCAGAACATCAGGACCATTTCCGATCTAAGAGAAGGGCAATTACTGCCAGGAATAGTGAACAATATTACCAATTTTGGATGCTTTGTAGATGTAGGTATTAAGGAAAGTGGACTGATCCATATCTCCAACCTGTCCGATAGTTTTGTAAAAGATGTGAACGAACATGTTAGCCTGCACCAACAAATTATTGTTAAGGTGCTAGAAGTGGACATTCCCAGAAAACGGATCCAATTGGCTTTGCACAAATAACTCCAAATCTTAAGTTAAGAGCTGGCAAAAAGAGTCTTTTATTTGTAACTTTAGGTAAAATTTAAAACTTATGTTGTCCGAAAAACTAGAAAAAGCGTTGAACGAACAGGTCCGCATAGAGGCGGAATCTTCACAGGTATATTTATCCATGGCCTCTTGGGCCGAAGGCAAAGGATTGGAAGGTATTGCACAATTTATGTACAACCAATCCGATGAGGAGCGTTTACATATGCTCAAGTTGGTAAAATACATCAATGAAAGGGGCGGGCACGCTTATGTATCTGCACTAAACGCACCAAAAACCGACTTTGGCAGTTTTCAGAAAATGTTCCACGAGTTATTGGAACATGAAATTTTTGTATCGGACAGTATCAACGAATTGGTACATGTAACCCTTCAGGAAAAGGATTATGCAACCCATAATTTTCTTCAATGGTATGTAGCCGAACAAATCGAGGAAGAAGCCTTGGCCCGTAATATTTTGGACAAGATAAACCTCATAGGCAATGACAAAGGGGGTCTGTATTTGTTTGATCGTGACATACAGCAAATTACCGCGAACAGCGCTGCCATCACGCCTCAATAATGGGCTTAAATAATGTGCATGCACCCTTTAAGGGACCAGCACAGCTAAAGAGTTATTGAACCTGAATCCCCGCCATAAGGCGGGGTTCATTCTTTTATGCGCTTACCATACTGCGACAGCTTTAAAAATGCTAACCCTCGAATAATTTAACATTTAATCTTATTTAGATTTAATTAAAATAAATACTTTTGCCCAGTTATTATTCTAATTTCCAGTGGGCAAAAAAAAGAAACAGGACAAAAAGGTTGAAAAAAAGCTAAAAAAAGCTTTAAAAAAGGAGCAAAAAGCGGCTTTAAAAGAAATGGTTCCGCACGGCTGTAAAACCAAATGCTGTGATAAGTACAAAAAGTCGGAATCCAAAAGATGCAATCGTTGTCCTTGTTTTGATCTAATGAAGAAAGTGGCTTAAACTTTAATTCATGTTTCTTAGCCAAAATTCCGCATTTAATTTTCTTCTGATAGGTGCGACACGGTCTTACAAATGTAGAATAGCGAACTATCCACTAATCCAAAATCTTCCTTTTTGAAGAGTTGTCCATCAAAATTAGAGCAACTTGTGTGATTTAGCTCATGTCAATTCTATCTAAGGGTATTCGTGAACCTAACTTGCTCCTTTTAGGTCGAAATGACTTTAGCAGTCACTTCGACATGAGCCGTTTTTGGGGCGATTGAGAAGTCGCACAAATAACTTTTAAAATTCCAGTTCCCTAAGCTTTTAGCCAGAAACAGAAAGTTACATCCTTATAAATTTGATTAATTATTGGGAAGCTTATGGAATCTGTCCCTTTAGGTACCGATGACGACATAGGCTAAAACCAAAATAGACAAGCAATGACCTTAGCAAGGGCTCCTTACCATGGACCCCGCCCTAACCCTCCCCCAAGGGGAGGGAATTTGTTAGAATATGGCAAATATAAATTTGAGCTGGAATTTCCCCCGCTCCTTTGGAGGGGGCTAGGGGGAGGACTTTTTGTCACTTCGACGGAGTCCTTTTTCAGGACGACGAGAAGTCGCACAAATAACTTTTAAAATTCCAGTTCCCTAAGCTTTTAGTCAGAAACAGAAAGTTACATCCTTATAAATTTGATTAATCATTGGGCAGCTTATGGAATTTATCTTTTAAGGTACCGATGACGACATAGGCTAAAACCAAAATAGACAAGCAATGACCTTAGCAAGGGCTCCTTACCTTGGACCCCTCCCTAACCCTCCCCCAAGGGGAGGGAATTTGTTAGAATATGGCAAATATAAATTTGAGCTGGAATTTTCCCCCCTCCTTTGGAGGGGGCTAGGGGGAGGACTTTTTGTCACTTCGACAGAGTCTCTTTTCGGGATCTCACAAACCAAAGCTAGACATTGTATACTAATTGCTTTCCCAGGGCTTGGGTCTACAATCCCTTCCGTCTCCCCCGCTAATATCGGTGGATCCACCTTCCCTTAACCAAGGGAAGGAACCAATTATTGAACTTATAGTTTCACTGCCACATCCAGAAAAATAAAAAAATGCTCCTTCCCCTAAAGAGGGGAAGGTGGGTTCGACAAAGGAGAAGCCGGAAGGGGTGAGAAGCGCAAACCTTTGCTTTGAAGGAGGAAATTGCTACGTCATTATAGTTCCTCCCAATGAAGATTAATAAACGCGAATCCTAAAAGCAAAAGAAGTAACCCAATAGACCCCAAAAAAGACCCAACAGATTACTTCTTGCTTCATGCCTATATCCGGTATAGACTTCCTAATATAATTGACCAGCCTATTTCCCCAACATCAGGAGTTCGTTACAGCGAATTTCGGTGATGTACCTTTTTTCGCCTTCCTTGGTTTCATAAGACCGTGTGGTCAATTTTCCTTCTACGGCAACTTCCTTGCCCTTGTTGAGATAGTTTTCCACAATTTCAGCGGTCTTTCCCCAGGCCACAACATTGTGCCATTGGGTATCCGTAACCTTTTCGCCTTTGGCATTTTTGTAGGTCTCATTGGTAGCAATGGCGAATTTTGCCAATTTGCCACCCCCGTCTAGATTAATAATTTCTGGATCGTTACCCAAGTTCCCAATCAACTGTACTCTGTTTCTAAGTGCGTTCATAATACATAATTTTTAAATCCCGAATCCACTCCGGGAAAGGTTAAACAGTTAATGATTTTTGATGGGACAAACTTAGCTACCCAGGCAAATGTTATTCGGTTGAAAAGTATTTAATTTCGTTTGTTATCGTTTGTAGTCGTTTGTACATGATTATATATGCCCATATTACGGCACCTATATACATTATGGGACAAGGAAATAAAGTGTAGTTTCGCACTTGGAACGTGCATTTTTAAAATTCAAGATAAGTACTTCATGGTTACACCGCCACTAGTTCAGCGATACAGAGCATGGGCATCTTGCCGATTATCAAAGTACATACTTGTAAGTATATGAACATTAGCCTCCTGGTCGTTTTGGACCGGACGGGCTACTCTTTCTTCTTTTGCTTTGGCTTGGGTACTGATACTTTCAGCACATCGTCCAAAGTACCCTTGATAACTACTTTTTCTTCGTAGTTGCTAGAGCGTTCTTTTTTGGATTTTGATTTTTCTTTTGGCATATTACAAATTTAGTTAAACTAAGTGTTAAAGTGAGTAACTAATGCAACAAATAGGCTATGATAAGCGTATATATAGTATATATAAGTATTATAATTTTTAGATATATGTAAATATTTTTACATTTGACGGTTTTTTGTATTAAAAAAAATTATATTTGGTATTTACCTCCCCCGTCAAATTGGTTATAATTATAATAACTAAACCCAATTAGAAAGAATTAATTAATCATTTTATGGAACAAGTCAGAAAATTAGACACAAAGGAGCATGATTCTTTTAAAAGTGCTCATATGTTAAGTGAGTTTTCTCAAATTCTTCAGAATATTGGCACCGATTTAGAGAACAGCGTATCTTTATTTGACTCTGTTGGCGAAAAAAATGAATTATTCAAAAAATTTGAGGAATCCATAAACTCTCCTGTTGAATCATTAATAGATATGCACAAAATATCTAAGGACGGAATTAATAATTTTGTTTTTAATAAATTCGTGGGCATTTTTAAAGGACTTAAAGATAAATTTAATTTTATCCACGTTGGAAACACAACGTCTTCTGATATTATATTCTTTATATCTACTAAAGAAGAAGAAATAAAAAATATATTAACGAAAAACGAATATGAGTATGCCACTGGAGATTTATCTGAGTTTATAAATATTAGTTTTTGTTTTGTTGAACAGGATATGGAAAAAGATTTGTTCAATACTCAAAAATTAAATTTGAACAATGCCTAGAAAGTACGAGAACAAATCTATCCACAACAGGGATTTTTTAGACTCCGTGGTAAATGACTACCCCAACGAATACTTTGACTGGAAAGTAACTATACAGTTTTACGCTGCATTACATAGATGTTATTGCGTTATAATGATAAATGGTATAGATATAGTTCAAAAACATATGGCTAATATAACAAACCTGAAATCTATAAATTCAGATTTAGGCGTCCGATTATTTAAACTATACAAAAACTCTCGACAAGCAAGATATGATGGTTTCTTGACCGAAGAAGCTATGCTTAGAATAAATAAATTGAATTTTGAGGAAGGTAATAGGTTACTTCAAACCCTCGAAAATGAATGTTTGAAGTATTATCCAGTGATTCAATCACGTTAGCTAGTGTTATTTAACCAATTTCTTATAACTCAACACACTTTCACTACCCTCTAAGAATTGCTCAAAACGCTCATTAGAAGTCAAACTACGATTGTTCCATCTTGCAGCATATTCATCCAAGTAACGGCTAATATGCTTGTCACTTACTTGATGGTACACCCCATAAATACCACGTTTTAAGATACTCCAAAAATTCTCTATGGTATTGGTGTGAACCTGACCTTCTACATATATATTCAAAGAGTGTTTAACATTGTCGTGCCTATATGTCTTTTTCAACTGCGTGTATGCTGCTGCTTCATCCGAATAGATAGTTGAGTCTTGCGGTACATGAGTTTTAACGAACTCTACCATATTTTGGGTAGTTTCGCCCGACACATACTTTAAAGCCACCTTACTGTTGCGCTCAATAATTCCAATAATGGTCTTTTTGGCCTTATATGGCTTACCTTCATTGGTCAACGATTTATCCTCTTGCGAACGTCTTTTATTAAGGTGCTTATTGCTTTCCTTACCTCCTATATAAGTAGCATCGGTTTCTGCCATTTTATCGTCCCCTAACATTTGAGGGGCTTTATCCTTCAACATTTCTCTAATACGGTGCTACAAACCATGCCGTTTTTTGGGTAATTCCTAGATCAATTCCTAATTGCACGGAACTAATTCCTTTTTTGTGTTCGGTACACAACCAGATTGCAGCAAACCAAATACGAAAGGGAATTTTGGAGTTTTCAAATATAGTCCCTACCCTAACAGTAAACTTCTTATAACAATAGTAACCGTTGCACAACCCCGTAATTATTAAAACAACGACCTCGATAACTGCTTTTTAAGGTGGTTTTGTTTTTTAAGCACCCGAAC
>NZ_JALKBD010000047.1 GCF_023015905.1 Arenibacter sp. F20364
CTTCAGTTTATAACTCATACCTTTAACTGTCTCTCTACCTGTATCATATTTGATATTTACCCCAAAATCAAATTTTTAAAATAATGTCATTTTATCCGCTTGAAAAATAAAATTTCTTGGGGCTCGAAGTGACGGCTTTGAACTTTGAACTTTATAACATTGAACATAAGTCATTAGTCCAGTCTCTAGAATCCAGACTCTAGCTTGTCTTTTCTCTTTACTCTTTACTCTCATCAATCTATACTAATTTTCCACTTCCCAATACACCTTTAGCCCTTCATAACTTTTAACATTGAACATTCAACATTGAACCTTAAGCTTTCAACAATTTCTAAATCTTTTTGGCTAAATTACACCCTTAAACCAAAATCCCATTGAAGGGTTAGTTTTATCATTTAAAAATCAACCTGTGATTATGATCAATCACATAAAACCAATAAAAACCAAAGAATAAAACACATGAAATACATTGTTTGTGAAGAACCAGGGAATTTTCAGTTAAAGGAAAAAGAAGCCCCGATCAGGAAAAAAGGGGAAGCCCTATTGAAAGTGAATAAGGTAGGTATCTGCGGTACCGACCTCCATGCGTACACTGGTAACCAACCTTTTTTTAGCTACCCAAGGATCCTTGGTCATGAGCTGGCCACCCAGGTGATTGAAATAGACGAGAACGATAAGGGCATAGAGGCGGGCGACAATGTAGTGATCATGCCCTACCTCAGCTGTGGCCATTGCGTGGCCTGTAGAAACGGCAAGACCAATTGCTGTACCCAGATCCAGGTTTTGGGCATTCATACAGACGGCGGCATGCAGGAGCAGATCACCGTACCCGTAGATATTTTATTGCCTGCCAAACACCTGACCAACGAACAAATGGCCATCGTGGAGCCCTTGGCCATTGCGGCACATTCCATCCGAAGGGCACAGATAGTTCCCGGGGAAACCATAGTAGTCGTGGGCTGTGGCCCCATCGGCATCGGCATCATGAAATTGGCCCAGATAGAAGGGGCCAAAGTCATTGCCCTGGACATGAACCAAGACCGACTGCAGTATGCAAAAGATAAGATTGGGGTGGATCATATTGTGAATGTGACCGAAGATCCGGTAAAACAGATTTCGGAGATTACCATTGGTGACCTGGCCACTGCGGTATTCGACGCCACCGGCCATAAAGGAGCCTTGGAACAAGGCCCTACCTATATGTCGCACGGCGGAAGATATATCCTCGTGGGACTCTCCAAGGGGGAGCTTACTTTTACCCATCCTGCCATTCACGCCAAGGAAACTACGCTTCTGTGCAGCAGGAATGCCACGGTGGCCGATTTTGAAAGGGTGATCGAAATCCTGGACCAGTTCCCAACCGATTCCTTCATTACCCATAACGTGCATTTCTCCGAGATGAAGGAGAATTTCGACAGCTGGCTAAAACCCGCTACCGGAGTAATCAAAGCTACAGTTGAATTTTAAAATCAATTGCCTTAAATCATGTCAAAGAATTTTTTACAAATACATCCCAATGATAATATCCTTGCCGCTCTGCAGGATATGAAAAAAGATTTTGTAGTAGAATTTGAGGGGAAATCCTTCCCGCTCAAAAACAATGTTAGCGCCAAGCACAAATTTGCTCTGCAAGAATTTAAGGTGGGCGACCCCATCCTAATGTATGGCGCCTTGATAGGGAAAGCTACAAAGCCCATTGCCCAGGGAGAAAGCATTACCATAGACAATGTGGTACACGCCTCTTCGGATTACAATGTTGGGGAGCAACAATCGCATTGGGTGGCACCGGACATTTCCAAATGGAAGAACAGTACTTTCAATGGGTACCACCGGGCAGATGGGACTGTGGGAACCGCCAACCATTGGCTGGTGATCCCTATGGTTTTCTGTGAAAACAGAAATGTAAACGTCCTACGCACTACCCTATTGAATGCTTTGGGCTACGAGACTGCCAAAGATTATATCATAGACACCGAAGTGCTGGTATCCCAATACAAAAAAGGAGCCAGTGCAGAAGAGCTGATGGCCTCGCCCCTGATTAAAACGGCCGAGGACATTAAACAGAACCGGACCTTCCCCAATGTGGACGGTATCAAGTTCCTGACCCACGACGGAGGCTGCGGCTGTGACCGGGGGGATTCGGACACCCTATGCAACCTCTTGGCAGGATACATTACCAATCCCAATGTTGCCGGGGCTACCATTCTTAGTCTGGGCTGCCAGAACGCAGAGGTGAAAATTTTGGAGGCCGCCATTGCCAAACGCGACCCCAACTTTTCCAAACCCCTGCACATTTTGGAACAACAAAAAAGTAAGAGCGAACGCCATTTTATAGAGGAAGCTGTAAAAAAGACCTTTTTGGGCCTCATCGAAGCCAATAAGGTAACACGCCAACCCGCACCGCTGAGCAAATTGGTCTTGGGCTTGGAATGTGGGGGATCGGACGGATTTTCAGGTATTTCAGCCAATCCGGCCCTGGGATATGCTTCGGACCTAATAGTGGCCTTGGGCGGGGCCACCGTACTTTCCGAATTTCCCGAGCTCAACGGCGTGGAACAGGAACTCATCAACCGCTGTGAAGCGCCGGAAAATGCGGAGAAATTTGCCAGTATCATGAGGGCCTATTCCGCCAAGGCGGTCTCCATAGGCTCCGGCTTCGAAAACAATCCATCGCCAGGGAATATAAAGGACGGACTCATCACAGACGCTATGAAGTCGGCCGGAGCGGCCAAAAAAGGCGGTACTTCCTTGGTACAAGATGTGCTGGACTATACCGAAAGGGTTACCAAAAATGGTCTCAACCTGCTCTGTACTCCCGGCAACGATGTTGAAAGCACCACAGGCCTAGCGGGATCAGGATGCAATGTAATTGCCTTTACCACCGGCCTGGGCACCCCTACCGGCAATCCCGTGGCCCCGGTCATAAAAATGTCGAGCAACAATGCCCTCAGCGAACGCATGAAGGACATCATCGATTTTAACACCGGTACCATCATCACCGGGGAAGATACCATACAGACCAAGGGAGAGGAATTGTTGGACTATATCATAGAAGTGGCCAGTGGCAATATAGTGCCAGCGGCGGTTCGCTTGGAACAGAACGACTTCATCCCCTGGAAAAGAGGGATTTCCCTATAACTCGTCTCTCCGAAGGAGAGCTAAAAACATCAAACCCAGAAAACTTTTAACTTTATAACTTTCAACATTATAACCTTATAACTTTAAACCTTTTAACATGACCATAGATTCCCATCAACACTTCTGGAAGTACAATCCTGTAAAACACTCTTGGATCAACGAGCAGATGAGCGTTATCCGACGGGATTTTTTACCCTCGGACCTAAAACCCGTATATGCCAAGAACGGGGTGGACGGCTGTGTGGCGGTACAGGCGGACCAGACCTTGGCGGAAACCGATTTTTTATTGGAACTTGCCCATAACAACGCTTTTATAAAAGGCGTGGTAGGCTGGGTAGATCTAAGAAGTCCCGATGTAGATCAAGAACTGGAAAAATACGCCAAGGACAAGCATTTAAAGGGATACCGACATATAGTACAGGAAGAGGCCGACCATAATTTTTTGTTACGGCCCGACTTCCTAAGGGGAATATCCAAATTAGAACAATACGGGGCGGTCTATGACATCCTTATTTACCCCCATCAATTGGGAGCAACGCTGGAGTTTGTAAAAAAATTCCCCAATCAGAAATTCGTTATCGATCATATTGCCAAACCATATATCAAAGATGGTTTTTATGACGGCTGGGCAGCCATGATGAAAGAAGTTGCCAAACACGAAAATGTTTATTGTAAAATCTCAGGGATGATCACCGAGGCCGATTTTAAAAACTGGACCCCGGAACAGATACATCCCTATATGCTTTTGTCCCTTGAGGCCTTTGGCCCTGAACGCTGCATGTACGGATCCGACTGGCCCGTTTGCCTGGTAGCAGGCACCTACACCCAGGTAAAGGAGCTGACCACCAATTTCATTTCCAGCCTCAGCACTGCCGAGCAGGCCGCCATTATGGGGCAGAATGCGGTGGAGTTTTATGGGTTGGAGTGAGACAGTTGTAAAGTTGAAAGTTATAATGTTAAAAGTTGGGATTGAGAATTGAGTAGTGAGTATTGAGAAACTGGAGCCTAGAAAATAGAGACTAGACGATCAGCCGCAATCTTTGTACAAAACCATTCCCCTCTTGGGAGGAGCCTGTCCCGCCTTTTCGGCGGGAGTTAGGGGTGGGTTTTCCACATTTTGTTCTTCCCCATCCCTAAAGGGTGCAAAATACTGAAAATCTAAAATGCTATCCATCACCACCATTTTTAACCAAAACCAAATTCCCAATTATTACATTTCACATTTTCAAATCGTCTCATTTTCAAATCAACCCATTGTTACATTAAACCATTGGTACATTTTCACATTAATCCATTAACACCATTTTCAAATCTTCAAATCAACTCATCATCAAATTATTACATTGGTACATTTCCACATTAAACCATTAACACCATTTTCAAATCATCAAATCGTCTCATTTTCAAATTAACCCATTGTTACACTAAACAATTGTTACATTTCCACATTAAACCATTAACACCATTTTCAAATCATCAAATCGGCTCATTTTCAAATTAACCCATTGTTACACTAAACAATTGTTACATTTCCGCATTAACACATTGGAACATTTCCACATTGAGCAATTCCTCCCCAGCTGCGGAATAACACCCCACTCTACTTTTTAAAGGGCATTTTACTACATATACAACCTACTGACTTACAGATGCTTAATCAGCCCCACTAAATCATAGGGATTAAGGGCATTGTTCTTGCTTGCAGCAAAACCATTAGTAGCAATTACCGTACCCAAAACAATACCCCTCCCCCTTGCGGTTTTCCGCAAGGATTTGCGCTGAAGTAGTTTTAGGTTTGACCAAAGAAAAAAAATGACAGATAGAAATATTGAAATAACAACCCTTAAAATGGCTAAAGGCAAACAGCATTGAAAAATATATTGGCTGGCTTGTCGAAAAAAAGTGTTCGGGGGAACTCACCATTTTCACAAGCTTAGCCTTTATAACACTCTATTGGGAAGAAAAAATTGCCAAAACTAGAAAACGCACGAAAAAATACTGCGTTTTTTAGCGCGTTTAAAAATTTTATTAACACAAATAATCCGCAATAATAAGTAAACAAAGGTCTTGCCGCAGAAGGGTAATTTCTTTTTAAAGCAAGTATAGCTGTCATCCGCAGTCAATTGTAATTAGTAAAGCCAATAAAGCCCAACAAAACCAACACAAACGCATAACCATATGTTAACAAGACGGTATTGCAAAAATCAAATTAATGTGCTTCTTTTGACAGATAAGGAGTACAGATCATTTGCAGAAATAAACTGTATTTAAACGATTAAATGATTTTAAAACCAATAAATATTCATAGTTTTGCGCCAGGAGGATTTACCCTAAAAAGTTGCCTTCTGCGACCCTAGATTTTACTTTTTGTTCCTTTTAACTCCCCCTAAAAAAGTGTATCAAAATTAGTGCATTAATGTATAAACTATTAATGAACAATAAACACTTATGTGCTAAACACTGACCATGGCATATTTAAATGAGTTATTTACCAATACCTACCTCTTGGTATGTGTGGCAATACTAGCGCCCGTAGTGCTCTCCCTGAGAATGTACCCGGTAATCATCTATCTGGTAAAGTCCAAGAACCTTATGGACGAGCCTATAGAGCGCAGTATGCACACGGACAAGACCCCTACCCTGGGCGGAGTGGGCATGTTCATCAGCTTTAGCCTTGCCCTTATTGGCTTGGGGATGGTGATGGACCTGTCCCAGGCCGACCTTATAAAATTATTGTCCGTTTTGGCGGCCAGTATTACCCTCATGTTCCTGGGCATCAAGGACGACCTGCTGGGATTGGCCCCTAAAAAGAAATTTCTAATACAGATCCTGGCGGCCCTGATGGTGATTGTTCTAACGGACGTACGTATAGCCAGCTGTTATGGCCTTCTGGGGTTGGAGGAACTGCCCTATTTAGTCTCTGTAGTCTTTAGTGTGTTTGTATTCCTGGCGGTGATCAATGCCTTTAACCTTATAGATGGTATAGATGGCCTGGGAGGCACCATAGGTATTATTGTCACTGCCACCTTTGGCTGTTTTTACCTCCTTAATGAACGCTATTTAATGGTGATCATTTCCTTCGCCCTGATCGGGGCCCTGCTTGGTTTTCTAAGATATAACCTCTCTAGCAGACGCAAAATATTTATGGGAGATAGTGGCTCCATGTTCATTGGCTTTATATTGGCCTACCAGGCCATTTCCTTTTTGGAATTCAATGCCACCACCGTAACGCCCTACACTCTTAATGTAGCCCCTATTATGGCCATGGCCATCCTTTCCTTTCCCATCTTGGATACCATAAGGATTTTTGCCGTTCGTATAGCTCAAAAACGCAGTCCCTTTAGTGCGGACCGCAACCACATACACCATCGCTTATTGGCGCTGGGCCTAAGCCATAAGAAGGCTACCCTAACCCTGGGCATTATCAATATTTTGGTTATAGCACTGGCCTTTTTAATAAAGGACCTGTATATAAACCTACAATTGTACCTTTTAGTACTGGTGGTACCCCTGCTCTATTTTTCGCCTTGGTTGTTGTTTAGACCAATTAGCAAAAAATCCAAGATGCAACGGAAAAGAACCTTGGCCATGCTTAGAGCTAGGATCAATAGTTTTTTGGGGTGATAAAAATAAAACTTGCCTTATAACTTGGAAGTCGTCAAGTTCATCTTTTATGATTAAAAATTATTAATACACAAAATCTTAAATTGATCACTGGGTTATTGTTTTCAAGTTAAATGGAAAAATTACACAAAAAAAATATCATAATTGGTACACTATGGGCGCTGTTCGGACAATTTGGTTACATGTTGGTAGGATTGATTGCCAATATTATTCTTGCAAGAATACTTACGCCGTATGAGTTCGGACAAATCGGCATTGTCATGTTTTTCATTATAATTTCCAAGGTTTTCACAGAATCAGGACTTTCAGGGGCAATTATTCGAAAAAAAGATGCAACTGCAACAGATTATTCCACGGTTTTTATTTTCAACTTAATTCTTTCATTGTTTTTGGTTGTCGTTTTGTTTTTTGCCGCTGGACCCATTTCCAATTTCTATAAAGACAATGAACTAAAAAATATCATACGGGTATCTTCCGTAGTTCTTTTAATATATGCCTTTCAAATTACGCACATTACAAAGTTAGTTCAACAAATGGAATTTAAGAAAAAGGCAATATATGAATTCATTGCAATATTAATATCTGCAATTACTGCAATTACTTTCGCCTATAAGGGGTTTGGCGTTTGGGCAATAGTTTTAATGCAAATTTTAACAGCCTCAATCTTAAGTCTAATTTTATGGATGTTTGAAGAATGGCCCACTGTTTTTGTGTTTAGTACTGGTTCTTTTAAGAAATTATACAATTTTGGCATGAACACAACCTTTAGCTTACTCCTCAATACTGTTTTTGATAATGTCTATCAACTTATTTTGGGAAAATATTTTGCCATTAGTCAAACTGGGCTTTTTTATCAGGCTAAAAAGATACAAGAAGTTCCTGTCAACGCCTTGGGTAGTCTTGCACACAGTGTTATATTTTCTTCTTTAGCTAAAGTTCAAGATGATAAAAAACAGTTCAACCTACTTTACAATAAAATTTCATCTACTCTATCTGCAATAATGGGCCTTGTTTCATTATTTGTAATATTCTACTCAAAAAATCTAATAATTATCTTGTTCGGTGAACAATGGTTAGGTTCTGTTTTCTTTCTACAAATCCTAATAGTTGCGGGTTTTTTTCATGTCCATGAAATATTTAACCACGTGATCTTTAAAACTTTTGACCAAACGCAAAAAATCCTATATCTCGAAATCGTAAAAAAAATAATTCTTTCAATTTCAATTATAATAGGGGTTATTTTACTAGATATCTCAATTTTGCTATATGGATATTTATTTACTAGTATTTTAAGTTATTTCCTCAATTCATTTTATTCCAGTAAAGTAACTAATGAATCATTTTATGTACATTCTATTAAGATATTGAAAATCATTGTTAGTGCAAGTATTACAATTAGCCTTTTATTATTTATTAATTCCAATTTTAATTTTAAGGATTACTATTCCTTTCTACTAATACCTGTAATGCTTACAATTTATTTTGTGTTATTGAGAATTATGAATGTATTTAACCTTATTAACGATACTAAAATTGTATATCAAACCATATTCACAAAAAAATAATTTATGTGCGGAATTTATATGACCAATATGCCTTTTAGTAAAATAGAGGTATTAAATAAATTAGAAAAAATAAAATATAGAGGTCCGGACAACTTAGGTTATGAGAAAATAAATGAAATTACTTTAGGACATTTAAGATTATCCATTATTGACCTTGACATGCGATCAAATCAACCTTTTACATTTAAGCAATATAAGATTGTTTATAATGGTGAGGTATACAATTTTACCGATATAAAAAAGGAACTTGAAAAAACAGGATATTCGTTCACAACAACAAGTGATACGGAAGTTTTGATTAAAGGCTATGATGCATGGGGAACCGCTTTATTGTCCAAGCTTAATGGCATGTTTGCCTTTTCTATTTATGATTTAGAAAAAAATATAATATTTTCTGCCCGCGATAGACTTGGTGTTAAACCCTTTTATTACTATTGGAAAAATGGTAAACTTGAAATATGCAGTCAAATGGCACCTTTAATAAATGAAAGCAGTGAAATTTGTAATGATGCCGTTTCCGCTTATTTGGATTGCGGCTATGTGCCAAGTCCACTTTCAATTTTGAAAGATGTCTACAAACTGGAGCCAGGTAACTTTATGATTATCGATTTAGCCAGTAACACACTTGAAATAAAGTCGTATTGGAGTCTCGACAAAGTTGAGGTGAATAATATTAGTTATTCGCGAGCTAAGGAAGAATTACATGAGCTCCTCAAGGACGCTGTTAAAATAAGAATGCGTTCAGATGTGCCCATGGGCACATTTCTATCAGGGGGTATAGACTCGGCTCTTGTTTCCAGTATTGCTTCCAAATATTCCAAAGACCCCATCAATACATTTACTATAGGCTTCGAAGATCCGATATTTGATGAAAGTAAGGTAGCCAAAAAATTCTCCGATGTCATTGGATCGAACCATATCGAGAACCTATGTAATGCCTCCGATGTAAGAAATTTAATTCCCGATTTGTTACGAGTATATGACGAACCTTTTGCTGATGTCTCTGCCCTGCCCTCTTTATTACTCAATAAAGAAGCTAAAAAACATGTTACAGTAGCACTGTCAGGAGATGGAGGAGATGAAAGCTTTTTAGGGTATACACATTTTGATTTCATGTCTAAATTTATAAATATCTCAAAAATACCTTTAGTACTCAGAAAGATGTTGTGCCTATTTCCTTGGCATTACTTTGTGAGTGCAAGAAAAGCAACAATTACCAGCATTCTAAAAACTAATAATCCTGATGAATACTCAATTAAAACTTTTTTAGGGTTCGATTCCATTCAAAATAAGGTAAATATACCATGGTTTAATAAATACTTGGATTTCAAGCATAATTCTGACAACCCTTTTCAGCGCATGGCCGATCTAAATATTAAACTTTGGTTAGAGAATGACAGCAATGTTAAGGTAGACAGAGCTAGTATGGCTAGTTCTGTAGAGGTAAGAAGTCCTTTTCTAGACTACAGAATTGTTGAATTTGCCAGACAATTACCCGTTAGTTATCGATATCAGGATGGTATAAAAAAGCGAATACTAAAAGATATCTTGTCGGAATATATTCGTGAAGATTTGTTCAATCTACCTAAACGTGGTTTTACCATACCTTTAGGTAGTTGGATTAAATGTGAATTAAAGGAAGAATTCCTGAAAACCTTGTCCATAGAGGCTCTAGAAACAATTCCGAATCTAAACGTTAGTAAAATTCAAAAAATAATTAGAAAACATATGCATGTGAATGAAAAAAGGGATTATTCGTCCACACTATGGAGAATTTATATTCTTCTAAAATGGAAGGAAAAGTATAATTTATAAAAAAGCAGCAATAAAATATTAGACATTAAATTTTTCGGATAAGAAAAGCAAATGAAACCATATTTTAATAAATCATTTAATTTAGCAAGTTATGCAATTTGTCTTGTTCTTCTGTTTTGGATGAAACCTAAAACATATGAGCCTATTAGTTCAAACTATATTTATACTATTACGGTTATTTTTCTTTACTCTGTGGCTGTACATTTTTTATCAGGGGATAAGTCCAATTGGCTTCGTATGGATCTCTTTTTTATTCTGGGATTTACAATAGTACACTTCCAATGGCCCATTATGTATAGTTTTAGTAATATTATTCCTGAAAAATATTGGGAAATATTTGTGGACGACTACCTAATAAACTATACTACCTGGCTATCTGCGATGGGTGGTGTATGTTTCCTTTCTGGTTATTCTCTATATAATCCAAAAAAAAAGAAAGTACCTAAAATCCTCAACTCAAATTATAATTATAATAAGCTCTTGCTTTTCACTGCCTCCGTATTTGTCATATTCCTATTGTTTGCTGGTAAAAATTTTCTAACTGGAGGGGTATATAAAGGAGAAGGAGGCTCCGCCGCAGGGGGGGGCATATCCAAATACTTTGCGCTATTGTTTCAAGTGGGCCTAATTCTTTTAACAGGTTTAATCATTTATAAAAATAAAGCAAAATACAAAGGAAGTCTAATAAAGTGGTTTTTAGGTTTCAATAAACTGTATTTGGGAATAGTAGTGGTTTATGTTGTGTTATTTTTACTAATTGGGGATCGCGGTGGACCACTGACTCTAGTTTTAACCATATTATTATTGATTGGTAGTTTCGTTCGAAAATTCAAATTTTATGAAGTACTGGTGTTAACCTTAATAGGAGGTTTTATTATGACACTTATAGGTTTAGGAAGAAGTGAGGCTTCTGGTTTAGAAATTTTTGATGCTGGATCTGATAAATTTGAAAATACAACAGGATATGATACCACAGTAGAATTAGCAAATAGCGTGCGAACTTTAAATGCTACTGTGGCTGAGGTCCCTTTTAATCATGATTATTTTTACGGATCACTTTGGGTTACCCAGATATTGAGTCCAATACCCTTTGCACAATCCATTTATATGGATATTATGGATTTGGAATGGTTTGAAATTGATTCTTCTGGTTATATAACTTATTTGGTATTAGGAAAATATCCCACTTGGGGACTAGGGACATCTATTATCGCGGACATCTATGTTAATTTTGGATTGATTGGGATAATATTTTTCATGTTAATCCTAGGTTTATTTATTAAAAGACTAAGCATTGAATTGAAAAATCCTTCTGATTATAAATGGTTTATTATGGCATTAACTATTGGTGGGATTTCCTTTTATTACGCAAGGTCAAATTATTTGATGTCGTTCAGGGATATCATTTGGGGTTTCTTGTTTTTTAAACTAATGGTTCAAACACGAAAAATCGGTAAAAAAAAGAGGTTGGTAATGGCTGAATAATGAGGGAGCCATTTTCAATTGTATCATAATATAGTTAATGAATTAAAAATGAAAATATTCTTAGTAATCCCAACTTTGTACGCGGGCGGGGCTGAAAGGGTAATGTCTATTTTGGCAAACAATTGGGCCAAAAAACATGCCGTCGAAGTTGAAATATTATTGTTGGCAAATGGGAGTCCATTTTATAAAATTGATGACAGGGTTAAAATTACAAACTTAGGCTTTAAGACCAATGAACATCCCTTTTTAAGAATTATATCACTTTTCAAATTGTTTTTTAAGTTTAGAAATTATGTTAAAAAAAATAGACCGGATTTTGTCCTGTGTTTCATGACCAAGAACAATATCTTCACTTTACTGTCATTATTAAATTGCAACATTAAAACCTTCGTTTCAGAAAGGGACAGTCCAACTGAGAAAATCCCTTGGATAACATCCTTCCTTAGGAATAAGGTTTATAGATTTGCTGAAGGTATTATTTGTCAGTCCAAAATGTCCAAAGAGTTTATTGAAAATGAAACTAAAAGTAAAAATGTAATTTCCATTCTCAACCCTTTAGTAGTAGTTGAGGACAACAATCCTTATAACAGGGATAAAATCATATTAAATGTTGGCAGATTGGTTGAAAAGAAAGGGCAAAAATATCTTATTGAGGCATTTTCTAAATTAAAATGCCCGGATTGGAAATTAGTTTTTTTAGGGGATGGACATTTGAAGGGTGAGTTAATGGAACAAGTGGATATGCTTGGCCTCAGGGAATCAATAATCTTTAAAGGGACTGTTACAAATGTGAGCGACTGGTACAAAAAATCTGCAATATTCGCATTTCCGTCTATTTTGGAAGGGTATCCAAATGCTTTAGCGGAAGCCATGTGTAATGGATTGGCTTGTGTTAGTTTTGATTGCAATACAGGGCCAAGTGATATTATCAGAAATGGAGTTAATGGATTTTTGATTGAAGAAAAAAATGTGACATACCTTATACAAAAACTACAACTGATGATCGATGATGAGGCCTTAAGAGTAAGGTATTCAAAGGAAGCATTTAAACTAAATAAAATTGTAGATCAGGATATAATAGCTAATGACTATTACAATTTCTGTTTAGCGTCCAAGTATTAAGAAAATAAATTATGAATATAATAATCAACACATCTACTATCGTCATTGGAGGAGGAGTACAAGTTTCAAAGTCTTTCCTTGAAGAACTAAAGGGCATTGAAGCCGACAATACATATCATGTTTTCCTTTCTCTTAAACTAGAGGGAGAAATTAGCTCCGTTGTTTTCCCTGATAATTTTAAATTTTATAAAATCCCAAAATCTCCAAGCAAATTGTCGACCAGAAGAGTGGTTCTCAAAAAATTAAGGGAATTAGAAAATAAAATTGTACCAGATATTGTATTTACCATATTTGGACCTTCCTATTGGAAACCAAAGGCCTTACATTTATGTGGTTATGCAGATGCAGCTGGTTACAAACCAGATTCAATTGCGTTTAAACAGTTAAATTTTTTAGAAAACATACGTACAAAACTGCTTGTCCGATATAAAAATTATTTTATTAAGAAGACAGCTACATTTTTGGTTGTTGAAACCGAATTAGCAAAAAAAAATATTTCTAAATATTTAACTTATCCGACTTCTAAAATATTCGTTGTTGGAAATACTTATTCCAAGATTTATAATGAATACAAAACAGAACCGAAATTCAAGGACAAAAAAAATTTTACATTTCTTACGTTAAGCTCTTATTATAAACATAAAAATCTATTAATAATAAATAAAGTATCTGAAATTTTAAATAGTGAATATAATTTGAACGTGAAATTTATCTTAACCATTAAAAAGGAAGAATATTTAAAGAATTTTGGGCAAAATAAAAACATTATTAATCTTGGTCCACAATTAGTTGAGAACTGTCCTAAATTATATAATCAAGCTGATGCCATGTTTTTACCAACCCTCCTGGAGACATTTAGCGCGTCCTATCCTGAAGCAATGAAAATGGAGCGACCTATATTAACATCCGACCTAGACTTTGCCCATGATATATGTGGAGAAGCAGCTTTATATTTTAACCCTCTAGATAGTTATGATATCGCTAGTAAAATAAAAACAATAATTACAGATCCCATAATATATCAAGACTTGGTAGAAAAAGGAAGAAATAGATTGAAAAATTTTGAAACCTCAGAGAGTCGAGCAAAAAAATACCTCTTATGTTGTGAGAAAATAATTGAAAGTAATCGCGAAAAGTGAAAAAGCAAATGATTCAATGTTACAATATTAACATCCATTTCATTAATGATAATTAAAAAAAAAACACAAGAAGATAAAATCAAAAATTAAATCTCAACCACCAAGACCTCAATTTCACATTTTGAACCCCAAAACACAAATAGATTTTGAAATTAACAGATTTAGTATATAGTAATTCACCGATCTACCTGCAAAACCTACTTTGTTCGTTATACGGTGTTTTGGAAAAAAGAAAACGTTTTTCCAATGTTTTTTTTGAGTATTTAGATTGGCTGGAAGAATCCCAATATTGGAGTGAAGTAGAAATTTATGACTATAAATTAAGGGAATTGCAAAAAATTTACAAACATGCCTACAATACCGTGCCCTTTTATAGGGACAAATACAAAAGGGCTGGACTAACGTTAGATGTGATACAGGAATTGGAGGATGCTAAGAAAATACCCGTTTTAGAAAAAGGAGAAATCCGTGAACATTGGAAAAATATGGTATCTCAAAGCCATCAACAAGGAAAATTGTATCCACGTCAGACAAGTGGCAGTTCTGGTATGGCACTCGACTTTTTCACCACTAAAAGATCCCTTAGTTTTCAATGGGCACTCTGGTGGCGGCTAAGACAACAATATGGCGTAAATTTCGGTGACAAGAGCCTAAGCTTTATTGGCAAGATTACTGTCCCCATCCAACAAACAAAACCACCTTTTTGGAGGGTAAACAAACCTCTAAACCAGCATCTGGTGAACATGCAGCATATTAAGGACGAGAATATTAAATATTTTATTGACTATATAGCCCAAGAGAAATTTATCTTCTTTTCCGGCTACCCCTCCATTATCTATTCCTTTTGCCATATTGTTGAATCTTTAGGATTAAAAATTTCCAATCCCCCTAAATATGTTTTCACCGGTGCAGAAAAATTATTGAATAATCAAAAGTCCTGTATAGAGCGGGTACTACAATGTACAGTAACCGATCATTATGGCTTCTCCGAGGGAGCCGGCAACGCCACGCGATGCAAACACGGTAATTATCACGAGGATTTTGAATATGGGCATTTGGAACCGAACCAAAAAATCCTTAAAACACCAACTACTTTTTCAGGCGAGATTTTGGCCACGGGCTTTGCCAATTATGGTATGCCCTTTATACGATACGACGTAGGGGATACCGCCACTTGGAGTACGGAAAAATGCTCATGTGGCCGTAATTCCAGTACCATCGTAAACATAGACGGCAGAAGCGAAGATTATATTATTACGCCTGAGGGTCTAACCATGAAAATCCATAGTTATCTCTTTAAGGATACCAAGGAAATTAAGGAGTGCCAAATTGTACAATACAAATTTGGAGAAGTCGTGTTTAGAATTGTAAAACGCCCCGGTTATTCCACCTGGAACGAAACCCATTTAAGAGAAAAAGTACGCAAGTGGATCAGTGTCAGTATCAATGTAAATTTTGAATATGTTGATGAAATTGAGCGTACGGATTCTGGAAAATTTAAGGCAGTAGTTTCCAACATAAATATAAATTCAATTAATGTAATAGTAGATTAATTCACAAAACTATTGACCTAATAAACAAAATATGAAAATTATCTTTAAGCAATACGAAAAAACCAAACTGAATATAGTATCAACTGAAATTCTGCCATTTAACGATATAACTTACTTACCTTATTCTGAACAAGATAACATTAAAAAAATGACCGTGTACTTATAATAGAAACCATCACTAAAATACCTTAATTCGGCTAATTAAATGGTGTTTTTATGTAGATAAATAGAAATAGAATGTGCATTTTTTAAAATACAATTATAGCCTAATCAAACGTTCCCAAAAATATAATTAAGTTAATTGTGAAAATATAATATGGATTATACAAGAGAAAATTTTTCATTCAAATTTAAAAAGACCTTAAGGTATTTAAAGCTATATGGGCCCAATAGAACTTTTGTAAAAATAAAAGGTCAATATCATATGAATAAATCATTTGATAAGTTACCACAAAACAAAACAAATAAAAATACCAAAAAGCATGTTGGCATTCTCGGTTGTGGCAATTATTCCTACAGTGTTATCAGCCATTATTTAAAGAAAAATTATGGCAAAACAATAAGAGGGGCAATGGACATTGAAATCAATCGTTCTGCCTCAATTTTTAAAGATTTTAATTTAGACTATTACACTGCCAATTCGAATGAAATTATTGAGGATCCACAGATTGATTTAATCTATATTGCTTCTAACCACTATACACATGCTGAGTATGCAATTGATGCTCTAAATAATGACAAAAGTGTACATATTGAAAAGCCTCATGTAGTTAATGAATCCCAATTGGAAAGATTAATCCATGCAATGAAAAAGTCCAAAGGCAAGGTACGAGTTGGCTTCAATAGACCTGCAAGTAGATTTGGAAAATTGATTGAGAATTATTTAAGAAAGGAAGATGGCTCTACTATGATTAATTGGTTTGTGGCAGGTCACGAAATTAATCCGGATCATTGGTATTTTCATGATAAAGAGGGTGGCCGAATACTTGGTAATTTATGTCATTGGACTGATTTCTGTTACAGAATGATTTCTGAAGAAAATCGATATCCTCTACGTATTATTCCTTCTAGAAGTGAAAAAGCTGATTGTGACATATCTATAACATATGTGTTTGGGGACGGTAGTATTGCTACCATTACCTTTTCTGCTAAAGGACATACGTTCGAGGGTGTAAGGGAAAAACTAAATCTACATAAAGGAAATACTTTGATAAGCATGGATGACTATGAGACAATGAGGGTTGATGTAGTAGATAAAAAAAAGGTCTATAAAAACATATTTAGAGATCATGGTCATGAACTAAGTATTAAAGAAAGCTATGAATTGGTTTCAAAAAATAATGAAGGGGAAAGTATAAAATATATCTATGAAACTGCTGATCTATTTCTAAAAACCAAAGATGCTCTTGAGACACAGAAAGAAATAACCATTAAGCCTTACGAGGAAAGTCAATTATACTAATGAAACAAATTATACAAGATCTTAAAAAGGGGGATACTATTTTAGAGGAGGTACCCGTACCCAAGGTAAAGGCAGGTTCCGTACTTATAAAAACCAGCAGAAGCCTGGTTTCTTTAGGTACAGAACGCATGTTGGTTGATTTTGGCAAGGCCAATTTTTTGGATAAGGCGCGCCAACAACCAGATAAGGTGAAAATGGTACTGGACAAGGTAAAGACCGATGGCCTAAAACCTACCATGGATGCCGTCTTTAATAAATTGGGACAACCCCTACCCCTCGGCTACTGTAACGTAGGGGAAGTAGTTGCCGTGGGCAAAGACGTCTTGGAATTCCAGATTGGTGATAGGGTAGCTTCCAATGGCCATCATGCGGAATACGTTTGTATCCCTAAAAATTTGGTGACCAAAATACCAGATAATGTTTCCGATGAGGAAGCCGCTTTTACCGTCATAGGCGCCATAGGGCTGCAGGGAATCCGCTTGTTAAACCCCACCTTTGGGGAAACCATTGTAGTAGTAGGCCTTGGCCTTATTGGATTGGTAACGGCAGAGCTGCTTCTGGCCAACGGCTGTAATGTAATAGGCTTTGACTTTGATGCCAAAAAAGTAGCCTTGGCCAAAGAAAAAGGAATAGTGGCCATTAATCCCGGGGAAGGAACAGATCAGGTAAAGTTTTTGGAGAATTATACCAATGGTGTAGGTGCCGATGGGGTGATTATTACTGCATCCAACAAAAGCAATGAAATAATTTCCCAATCTGCCCAAATGTGCCGAAAACGCGGGCGTATTATTTTGGTGGGGGTCATTGGCCTGGACATCAGTAGGGCCGATTTTTACGAAAAGGAAATTTCCTTTCAAGTGTCCTGTTCCTATGGTCCCGGACGCTATGATGACAATTACGAACAAAAAGGACAGGATTACCCTATTGGGCATGTGAGATGGACGGAAAAAAGAAATTTTGAAGCTGTATTAAATGCTATTTCCAAAAAAGTATTAATGGTAGAACCGCTGATTACAGAGCGTATTCCCCTAAAGGACTACCAGAGCATATATGGCAATATGAACAATCCAACTTCCATAGCTTCCATTCTAATTTATGATAACAATACCGAACAGAAGTCGGTAGTAAACTTGGACAAAAAAACGTTTAAGGCCCAAAAAGGGGTTATTGGGATTGTAGGAGCTGGGAACTTTACGAGTTCTACCATCTTGCCGAACCTTAAAAAAATACAGGCCAATCTGAAATACATTGCAAGTTCCGGAGGCCTTACCGGAACCATAATGGCAAAGAAGTTTGGCGTGTCCAATTCTACTACAGATTATTCAGAAATACTAAAAGATGAAGAGGTAGATCTGGTGTTGATTACTACCCGCCATAATATGCATGCGCCTATGGTTTTGCAAGCTATAAAGGCCGGAAAAAGTGTTTTTGTAGAGAAACCTTTGGCTATTAAGGAAACGGAAATGGAAGATATCATAGCCGCTTATATAGAAGCCAAAGTTAATGTCTCAGTGGGCTTCAACAGGCGTTTTGCACCCTTGGCCATAAAAATGAAAAAGCTTTTGGGTTCGGATGATAGCCCCCTAAACATAGTGGCAACCATGAACGCTGGTGCCATACCCCCGGAAATGTGGGTGCACGACATGGAAATAGGCGGTGGAAGAATTTTAGGCGAAGCCTGCCATTATATTGACTTATGCTCTTATCTTTCGGGAAGTAAGGTTGTAGCTGTATGTATGAATGCGATGGGCAGCAATCCGGAAGAGAACACGGACAATGCCTCCATTTTATTGAAATACGAAAATGGTACCAACGCTGTCATTAATTATTTTGCCAATGGCTCCAAAGCTTATTCCAAAGAACGGGTGGAAGTATTTTCACAGGAGCGTACTCTTGTTATGGACAATTGGAGAAAACTAAAAGGATATGGCTTTAAGGGCTTCTCAAAAACAACTACCAAGCAGGATAAAGGTCATTTTAATCAATTTCAACAGTTGGTGGAACAACAAAAAAAAGGTGGTGAGCCTATTATCCCGTTCGATAGTATTGTAAACACAACCAAAGCCTCATTCGCGGCCTTGGAAAGTTTAAAATCCGGTGCCTGGATAAAGGTGTAACAGAATAGACATTGTTTATGACACTTTAAATAATCTTATACAATTAGAACTTTATTAGTTAAATGTTCCAAAAACTACATCTCCTATTCCACACCATAAAACATATGCGTTTTAAGCAGATGTATTATCAGGCGTTCTATAAAGTTAAGCATAGGTGTTACCATAAAAGTTATGTGCATCAGGGTCCAGCTGCCACAAGTATTGCTTGGCATACTCCCCTGCAGTACCAGAACAGCTGGCAGGAAGGGAACCGTTTTAAATTCTTGAACCTTGAAAAATCCTTTGAAACCATAGATTGGAATTATTCGGACTACGGAAAGTTATGGACCTATAACCTAAACTACTTCGATTTTCTAAACCAGAATAAAATTGCTGAGGAATACGGTCTTCTATTAATTGAAGATTTTATTAAAAAGAAAGATGGTCTAAAAGATGCTTTAGAGCCCTATCCCCTATCATTGCGGGGTATAAATTGGGTGAAATTTTTATCCCAACACAAAATTATTGATCCTGCCATTAATAACTGCCTCTTTAACGATTTTCAGCGCCTAAAGGACAATTTGGAATATCACTTATTGGGAAACCACCTCTTGGAAAATGGCTTTTCCCTATTATTCGCTGCGGTCTATTTTAGGCACGACAGCTTCTACCGAAAAGGAGTACAAATTATAAAAAGTGAATTACAGGAACAAATATTAGACGATGGGGCACATTTTGAACTGAGTCCCATGTACCATCAAATAATACTGCATAGGGCCTTGGATTCCATTCAATTATTGAAACTTAATCCGTGGAAAAAAGATGGATTATTGGAATTTCTCAATACCAAGGCATCCCATATGCTGGGTTGGTTACAGACCATTACCTATGAAAATGGTGATATCCCTATGGTCAATGATGCCGCCCATGGTATTGCACCCTCCTCTAAGGAATTGTTTGCTTATGCGAAGCATTTAGGATTAACATGGACCAAAGCTATGCTAAAGGCATCAGGATATCGGAAATGGAGTTCAAAGCGGTTTGAATGTTTTATGGATCTAGGAAACATAGGTCCAGATTATATTCCGGGCCATGCCCATGCGGACACCTTTAACTTTGAATTATACGTAAATGGACTACCATTTATTGTAGATGTGGGTACGTCTACCTATGAAAAAAACAGCAAAAGGCTGTTGGAAAGAAGCACAGAATCACATAATACCGTTGAAGTAAATGGACTGAATTCATCCGAAGTATGGGGTGGATTTCGGGTGGCTAAACGGGCAAAAATAATAGCATTGAAAGAGGATGATAATAATTTTACCGCCTCCCATGATGGTTATAAAAAATTGGGAGTTTTTCACCAAAGGAATTTTAAATGCAATGAGCAGGAAATCCTCATTAATGATACCCTAATAGGCAAAGCGGTTGAGGGAACCGCCATTTTTCATATTCACCCGGCCATAACCAATGTTGTTGTAAAAGGCCAAACCTTGGAATGCCGGCAATTTAACTTGACAATGGGTTTTGAGGGGGACAGGATAGAAATAAAAAAAGCAACCTATTCGTGCGCCGAAGGCTTTAATAAGTCGGTTGAAGGTACACTAATCAAAATACTGTTTTCCAATGAATTACAAACTAAAATCAGCCTACAGGATTAATGGCATATCCAAATCAACAAGAGCTATGCAAACTAAGAAATTAGACCCACAGAAATGAAAATATTATTCTTAACAGATAATTTTCCTCCCGAGGTAAATGCCCCGGCAACCCGCACTTATGAACATTGTGTAGAATGGGTAAAACAGGGTGCAGAAGTAACCGTGATTACCTGTGCCCCAAATTTTCCAAAAGGCAAGGTGTATCCCGGGTATAAAAACAAACTAGTACAAACAGAAATAATAGACGGGATCAAAGTGGTACGGGTATGGAGTTATATTGCTGCGAACGAAGGATTTATAAAGCGTACGGTGGATTATATTTCCTTTTCGGTAAGTGCATTCATAGCCGGCATTTTTGAGAACACCGATCTTATAGTGGCCACATCCCCTCAATTTTTTACAGCACTATCCGGTAGAAGCCTTAGCTTTTGGAAGAGAAGACCATGGGTTATGGAAGTGCGGGATTTATGGCCAGAGTCTATAAAGACCGTTGGGGCTATGAAGGATAATTTGTTTATCCGCTACTTTGAGCGTCAGGAAAAGCGCTGTTATAAAAGTGCCAAAAAGATTATTTCTGTCACAGATTCTTTTAAACGCGAAATTATTGGGAAAGGTATTACCGCTGTAAAAATTGAAGTAGTAAAAAATGGGGCCAATCTTGCCCTATTTCAACCAATGGAACCGGATCAAGACCTTATAGAATCCCTAAATCTAAAGGGGAAAATAATATTAGGCTATGTAGGCACCCATGGCATGGCACATAAATTGGATTTCCTAATGGACTGCGCCAAAAATCTTATGCATACCAATTATCATTTTTTATTCATTGGTTCAGGTGCAGAAAGAGAGAAGTTGATCCACAAAAAAAGAACTGAAAATATTTCCAATGTAACCTTATTGGATTCAGTGTCCAAGTCAGAGATCAAAAGATATCTATCCATTTTGGACGTTTCTCTGATCAATTTAAAAAAAGACGAACTTTTCAAAACAGTAATTCCATCAAAAATATTCGAAAATTCCGCCATGCAAATTCCTATTCTTTTGGGGGTGGACGGGGAATCTAGAGCCATTTTGGAGAAATATAAAGCAGGTTTGTTTTATGAACCAGAAAATGAAAAAGATTTTTTGGATAAGTTGGAAAAGATATTACAAAAGGATCACAAAGAAACCTATAAAAAGGGAGGAAGACAATTGGCCCTAGACTTTGATCGAAAAAAATTAGCGGCCAACATGTTGACCCATTTACGCGGGGCAATATAGAAAACCTAGTGTGCATAAAATATTTAAACCTAACATAAACAATAACCTACACTATAAATGAAAAATATTACTCTAATTGCCGGAGCCAGGCCCAATTTTATGAAAATTGCGCCCATAATCCATGCCATTAAGACCGCCAATGAAAACGGACACCATATGGCCTACCGTTTGGTCCATACAGGGCAACACTATGACAAAAAAATGTCGGGCGATTTTTTTGAGCAATTGGATATTCCCGAGCCCCATGCCAATTTGGAGGCCGGCGGGGGCTCACAGGCGGAACAGACCGCCAACATCATGGTCCGTTTTGAAAAGGAGCTTTTGGCCCACCCCACGGATCTGGTGCTGGTGGTAGGCGATGTTACCTCTACCATGGCCTGCGCCATAACGGCCCAAAAACTACATACCAAGGTAGCCCATGTGGAAGGAGGCATTAGGTCTAACGATTGGACCATGCCCGAGGAAATTAACCGTCTGGTGACCGATGCCATAACCAATTACTTTTTTACCACCTCAGAAATCGCCAATACCAACCTAAGAAATAGCGGTATAAAGGAAGAGAGCCTTTTTTATGTGGGCAATACCATGATAGACACCCTGCTCAAACAAAGGCCGCGCTTTAGCAAACCCCCTATTTGGGAAGCATTGGGCCTAACGGATAAGCACTATTTGGTGATGACGCTTCACCGTCCTGCCAACGTAGATCAGGAAAGCCAATTAAAGGCCCTGATAGATGAAATAATTGCCCATACCCAAGACCTGCCCCTTGTATTCCCAGTACATCCCCGTACCGAAAAAATATTGAAGCAATTGGGCATCTCCCATCCCCGCCTGCATATGGTGGAACCCCTAAGTTATTTGGAATTCAACTATCTGGTGGAAAGGGCAAAAGTGGTGGTCACAGATTCTGGCGGTATTACGGAAGAGACCACCGTAATGGGGGTGCCCTGTATGACGCTAAGGGACAATACCGAAAGGCCCGAGACCATTACCCAAGGCACCAACGAGCTTATTGGCACCGACCCAAAGGCCATAGCCCCGGCCATGCAAAAGTTATTCTCCGGAAATTGGAAAACAGGGACTATTCCCCATTTATGGGATGGTAGAACAGCGGAACGGATCGTGGAGCATTTAATACAACTATAGTGACGGGCAACCCTTTTTAGTTAGCCCAAAAAAAGGTAGTTTTGCCTTTTAAGTAAGACTAAAATTTTTGGTGATGACATTGCATTTAAGCTTTGATCTTAAGAATAAATAAGAAGCTCAGGGCCCTAAGAAAATAAATTAAAAATATAGCCGCTATTTGGTCATAAATGGGCCACTTTTTAGAGAGCTCCAGTAATAAAATTAGACGAACAAGATGAAAGAAGCACCTTACACATTAGAACATTTTGAGGAGGAGGATTCCTTTCAAATAAAGGAAATACTACAAAAATACCTAAGGTATTGGCCTTGGTTTATTTTGGCGACCATCATCTGTATTGGACTGGGAGTGACCTATATGCGTTATGCCCCTATTACTTATAGTTCTACGGCCAAAATAAAAATTATAGACGAATCCCAGGAAGTGGATATAGCCTCCGAGGCCATGTCTCTTTTAGGGGGAGGTTCCAAAATCAACTTGGAAAATGAGATCGAGATCCTAAAATCTTACCGCATCCTCTCCCAAGTAGTAAATGAGCTTAATTTGGATGTTTCCCACTATGTGGTGGGTAACGTTAAAACCACACAGATATGGGCACCACCCTTCCAGATCAGCAAGAGGATTGTGGCAGATAGTCTTCAAGCCCCAAAACCCTATATCATTAAATTGGACGAAACCGGCATTAGCATTACCGATGCCAATGAAAAAACCTATACACCGGATCCAAACGCCCCGGAACAGGTAGTAGATAGTCTTCCCTTCAGCATCCGTATGGTAGGCGGTACCGATCCCAGCTTTTATAAGGGCATTACTTATAAGGTGGTGCTAAGCCCTCTAAAAAGTACGGTGCTGCAGTTGGCCAAAGATCTGCAGGTACAGGCCACCAATAAGAATAGTGAAATCCTATCCCTCTCCCTAGAGGGTGTAAGTATGGAAAGGAACGAGGCCATTTTAAATACCTTGATAGAAAAGTTTAATCAGGACGGGGTGCTGGACCGCCAATTGATCTCCCAACGTACCCTAAACTTTATAGACGAACGCTTCCTCTACCTAGGGCAGGAACTGGATTCTATAGAAGGCGGCAAGGAAAGCTTTAAGCGCTCCAACAGCCTCTCTTATATTGAGGCCGATGCCGGGATGAGCCTCCAAAGAAAGTCCGAAACCGAGGAACAGGTGATCAAATTGGAAAACCAGATTTCCATTTCAGATATCCTAAAGGAAACGGTCATCAACCAAAGTGATTACGGCCTCTTGCCCGCCAATATTGGGATAGAGAATACCAGCCTTAACAATCTGGTGGTAGGCTATAACGAAATGTCCCTGGAAAGGGAAAAACTCCTGCCCACCGTGGGCGCCAACCACCCTACCCTACAGAATCTGAACGGCCAATTGGAACGCGCCAAGGTCAACATCATAAAATCTGTCAACATCTACGGTACCCAGTTAAAAAATTCGCTCAGTCAATTGAAACTGGAAGAAAGCCGGGCCGGTTCCGTGTTTTCCAGACTGCCCGAAAAGGAAAAAATGCTGCGCTCCATAGAACGCCAACAGAGCATTAAGGAAAACCTATTTTTACTCTTATTACAAAAACGGGAGGAAGCCGCCATTAGCTATGCGGTAACCGCGCCTACCGTAAAGGTAGTGGACTACGGACTTACCAATGACATTCCGGTATCGCCCAAGAAGACCATGGTCTATGCGCTGTCCCTCCTAGCAGGGATGTTCCTGCCCTTTGCCGTGCTCTATATCCGCTTTACCCTGGATACCAAAATACACGACCGTAGCGACATTGAAAAGGTAACTACGGATATCCCTGTAGTGGGCGAAATTCCTTTTTTTAAGGACGTAAATAGAAAATTGGAATTGAACGACCGCTCCATTATGGCAGAGTCGTTCCGCATTTTGGGCACCAACGTAAATTACCTTTTGGAAGAGAAAGGCAAAGGTTTGGGACAAATGGTTATGGTAACCTCTTCGGTCAAGGGCGAGGGAAAGACCCTGGTAGCCCACAACCTATCCCTGGCCTATGCCAGCCTTAACAAAAAAGTGTTGCTCATAGGTGCCGATCTGCGCAATCCACAATTGCATAATTTTTACAATATTAGTGTCAATCACAAAGGCTTGTCGGACTACCTGAACGATCCCGGGATGAATTGGAAAGATTGCGTGGTAGCAGGTGGTTCGGACAATCCAACGCTGCACATCTGCTTTGGGGGTTCTATACATCCCAATACCCCACAACTATTTTCCAGTTCTGCCTTTGAAAAGTTCATCACCGCTGCCAAAAAGGAGTTCGATTATATTGTAGTGGATACCGCGCCTACCATGTTGGTCACGGATACCCTCCTCATCTCCAAATTCGCCGATGCCACGGTCTTCGTCACCCGCTCTGGCCAAACGGACAAACGCCTCTTGGATTTCTCCAAAAACCTATTTAAAACCAAAAAGCTCAAAAACATGGCCTATGTGGTCAATGGTGTGGGCAATGGCAAGGCCAAGGGCTATAACTATGGCTATGGGTATGGGTATGGGGGTGAATAGTGAACAGTGGTCAGTCTTCAGTGAACAGTTTTCAGTGGGCAGTATTCTTTAGCCAAAAGCCATTAGCCACTATTGTCCGGTCGAGCCTGCCTATCGGCAGACAGGCGCAGTCGAGACCTCATTCGGTGTGCCAGTATTGAGAAATGAGAATTGAGAATCTGGAGCCTAGAAACTGGAGCCTAGACGGTCGGCCCGGCAAGCTTTGTACAAAATCCCTACTTGGAAATTCCGATTATTCCCTTTAGGGTCAGGGAAAAATTAATCGGATTT
>NZ_JALKBD010000048.1 GCF_023015905.1 Arenibacter sp. F20364
AAAAAAAAATGGGGGTCTTCGATATTAAGATCCAAAGGAAAAACGGGAAACCTATTATTGTCAATATATGGAAAGGGGTCAGTGTACAGGGTGCTGCCGGAAGTGGTAAGACGATTTCGATAGCCGGGTGGATACTCTACTGGATGGGCAAAAGAAACGTGCCCGGGCTGATCTATGATTACAAAGACTTTGAATTTGCAGAAATTGTCCATTGGTTTTATAGAGATTCCACTATACCGGTCCATTTGTTCAGTCCCGCGGATCCAAACAAAGGTGTCCAGTTAAATCCAATTTCCGTGGATGTGCTCCACAGAAAGGAAGATATATTATTGATGAGCAAGTGCATCGTCAACAGTGTTTTGAGCAAGGAACAAAAAGGCAATTCCTTTTTTGTGGAAGCGTCGGAAGGTGCCATTACGGGAGCAATCATAAAACTTAAGGAAGATCATCCCCAATATTGCTCCTTTTCCTACTTGATAGCCATTTTCTTGGTCAAAGATGCGGAAGGTCTGGTCAAATTTATAGAGACCAATCCAAATGCGGCACGCCAAGCCCGCGCATTCTTGGACAGTGCGGATTCCAGTCGTCAAATGGCCGCCGTAAAGGCGACCCTATCCAATGCTTTTAGGATGTTCGATGTGCCCAACATCATTTATAGCATGCAACGCAACGAGGTGGACCTTGCCCTGAACGAAAAAGGAAAGGAATCCGTGCTATGTTTGGTCAATAAGCCTAAATACGGGGAGATTTATGAGCCGTTATTTTCAATCGTCGCCCAATCGGTACTATTGCAGATGGGGCAAAGGGGGAAAGAACCATCCTACTTGCTTTTCGATGAAGCACCAACATTGAGGATCCCTAAAATAGAAAGGGTCCCGGCAACCATGAGAAGCTTCAATATAGCGACAATCTATATGCTACAAGATAAAGTACAGGCCATAAACCAATTAGGGGCCAATACCATGAAGGAAGTTTTGGCGAATTTAACTACATTGTTCTTCGGAAAAACCAACGATCCCGATACCGCAAAATATTTTGAATCCTATTTTGAGGAAATCAAAGTGAAACAAAGATCTGTATCGAAAAAGAACAGTGCTTTTTTTGAGGCCTCGGATGCCCGGACGACCACAAGTGAAAGGGAAGAAAAGAAACATAAAAGTTATGAAATGTTCAAAAGAAGTACAGGGCAGTTTTTTGTTTTCGACGAAAAGGGGATGGGATATGATGCGGATATAAAGAAACCTGAGATCCAATTGGAGCCAATAAATAATATCAATACGGTCACGGAATGGGAAATCCAACGCAATTATGACCAGGTATTCAGCAATGCTGCCAAAATTTAAGTTTAATCAATAATCAATTCAATATTAACCTTTAACATTATGAAAAAAAAGCTTTTAATTATCGGGATAGTATTATTTGCCGTTTCACCATTATTTGCCCAGGATCTTGGCCTGGAGCAAAAGGCACAAACGATGTGGGACGATATCAAGGCATCCGCCAAATATATCTTTGCCGCTATTTTCCTGGTTTCCGCGCTTGCCAATTCCGGTAAGCTCGTTGGAGAAAATAGGGACTATATGGCCTTTTTTCGCGGTCTGCTCCTATGGTTCGTGGCCATGACCCTAATAGCCGGTGTCATAGCATTCATATTAGGACAAACATTCTAATATGAAACACAGTAACGATTTGCCAAAATATAGGATCAAGGTTGAAAAGAACATCAACAAAGAAGCCGTTCTCTTAAAATTAAGGTTCAATTATTTCTTTGTCTTTGTAGCGATCGTGATCGGTATTCTCGCAATGCTTTTATCGTCTTTTACGATGAAATCCCTTTTTGTGGCAATCGTTATCAGTGTGGGCTCTTATATGCTTATCCATTTTTTGGACAAAAGCAATGCATTGGACGATCTGGCAGTTTCAAAATTGCCCAGATCTATTGAGAACGATCTATATGAATTGAACGATGAGATCTATCCAGTTATCAAAAAATCCCCCGATACTAAACATTGACCAAAATTGTTTTTTATCCAATAACGGGGATACCGTACTTGCCTATTCCTTGGTCCTTCCCGAGGTCTTTACCCTCGGGAAGGAGGATTATGATGCCATGCACGATTATTGGTTCAGGGCACTGCGACAGCTTCCGGTATACAGTTATGTGCACAAACAGGATATTTTCCTGAAACAATCCTATTCGGGGGAGAACCTCCCGAACAGCAGTTTTATACAAAAAGCGACAAAGAAGCATTTTTACGGCAGGGAGCATTTCCAACATTTCCCTTTATTGTTCATCGGCAACCGGGGAGCCAGTTTTTTTAAAAACCCCTCATTGTTCAATCCATTCAAACCCCTTCCGAAAAAAGAAACGGTATTAAAGGAGTTTGGGAGGGATGCCATTTTCCGCAGCGAAGTCACAAAATGCATCGATTTTTTGAACAATTCCAAATACATCAAGGCGATCCCACTTTCCGAAGAGGAACTGCGCTTGTTACAGGAGAATTATTTCAATGGGTTCCAGGGAAATACCTTCTATGATACCGATCTGGAAGATAAAGTGAACGATCGGCATTGTGTGTCCGTGGGCAATAAGAAGATCGGGGCTTTTTCCATCAATAAGATCAAGCAGTTCCCCGAATACATAGATATCTATAAAAGGGACAACGACTACAGCAGCAAAAAGTTCGAGTTCTATAAGGGATTGGCGGACGATTTTGGCTTTAGTATACCCTACGATCATATCTATAACCAAATCATATATCTGGACAACCATTATTCTAAAAAAGAGTCCTTGAAAGAGCAGAGCCGAAGGCTCAAAGGGGCCCAGGGCTTTGATTCCGAGAACAAGGATGCCGGGGAGGAAGTGGACTCGTATATTACCGAACTGAATAAAAACGAGCAGAAGATATTGGTCCAAGGCCACACCAATATTATTTATTACGCCTCGAACGATACGGAATTCGAGCGTTGTACCAACCATATCGAGACCCTATTTAAGATCCATGATTTTCGGCCACAATACCCCAAAAAGGAGGTGTTGAAGGAACTTTATATCAACTCTTTTGGGGGGTTCTCGGGACGTATCAGCAAGAATAGAATGTACGACACGGAATTGCAGATATGTACCGCACTATTTTTGAACATCACCCCTTATCGCAACGATGAGGACGGCGTTATCTTTTCCGACCGATTGTTCAATATCCCGATCACCAGGGACGTGCGTGGGGAGTTCCATAAGCGCATCAAGGCATGGAACTTTGCCTTTTATGCTCCTACCGGGGAAGGGAAATCGGTACTGGCGCAGCACGTTTTTAGGCAGTTCAACGAGATGGGCTATAAAAACGTCATTTTCGATATTGGCGGAAGTTTTAAAAAGCTCGCTTTATTGTTGCCTAAGGAGACCACTCTGTTCTTTTCTTTTGAACCGGGAAAACCCTTGCCATTGAACCCCTTTTATGTAGCGGAACCCCATAATATCGAGGCTTTTAAATTGAAGGCACTCGCAGCTTTTGTGTTCAAGCTCTGGCGGCCCGAAGAAGATATCATTACCGATGTAGAGACGGCTTTGATCAAGATATTGAAGACCTACTATGACAACGTGCGTTCGGGTTTTTCCTTTCCAAGTTTTTACGATTTCGTATATACCAACCAGGACAAACTATTGGAACGGCTCGAGATAGAGACCCGATTCTTTGATATCAAGAATTTTTTGTTTTCAGGTTCCCGATTTGTAGATGAGGGGGCTTATGCCTTTTTGTTCAAGAATACCGGGGACGAAAGCCATCTTATCGATGAAAAGAATTATATCGTATTCGAGTTCGACAAGGCACAGGATGATCCGGTCGCCCTATCCATCCTGATGCTGATCGGTGCCGAATCGGTGAAAAAACTTATTTGGGAGGACAAGACGACCCCCGGGGTCATCTTTTTTGACGAACTGGCAAAGTTCATCAAATATAAATCGATAAGGGATACCGTGGTATTCTTTTACCAGGCCATACGAAAGCAGAACGCAGCCGTAGGCTGTGCCCTGCAAAGCCCCTCTCAGCTCCCGATAGGGAGCGATACCGAAGCGATGATCGATAACACACAAGTGTTGTACATACTCTACAATGAAAAGGGTTACGGTCCCCTTGTAGAGCGGTATTCCCTGTCGGACCACCAACACAGCCTATTAAAATCGCTTACCTCCATCAACGATTCCGATGGAAAGATCGGTTTTACCGAGTTCGCGCTCATTATCGGGAGCGAGATTTGGATCATGCGGGCGGAACTGCCCAAAGAGGCCCTGAAGCTGTATCAAACGGACGGCGCGGAGTATGAAGCGATCATGAACCTTTTTGAGGAAAAAGGGAACATGGAAGAGGCTATTTTAGAACACCTTAAAACACATTGAGCCATGAAGAACGCGATCACCATTATTTTACTATTTGCCGTTGTTGCGATAAACGCACAGATCCCTACGGTAGTCAACGACCCACAGGCAAATGCTTCTTTGACCTCTAGGATAACACAGGGCGCAATGCAGGTCAAAAATGGAGTGGAGCAACTGAAAATACTAAAGGATGCAAAAGATGCGCTCAGCAAGGTCAACAATATTTTGAGGGATGTCAACGAAATCGAGGAGATCTACGAACTGCAGGTCAAAATATTGAACAACTCGACCAATAGCGTCAAAAAATTAAGGGATTCCAAACTTTTTTCTACCAAGGAGATCGGGAATATCAATAAGAGCTATACCCTTATTATCGATGGGTCCATCAAAAGTTTGGATGTCCTGGACAAGCTCTTGACCAACGACCTTTTTACAATGAAAGATGCAGAACGGTTAAAATTCATCAAGGAAATAAAAGGAGAATTACAGGAACGGTATGTGGGCACCCAGGCCCTTTACCTACGCTATATCAATAAGGCGGAGCAACGAGCGAGACAGAATTTTTTTAAGAAAAACGGATAGATTATGGTGGATCTGAGCTACGATTTTATCAAGGATATATTTGCCGGCCTTGGAAAGGGCGATTCTTTTGAATGGTTCAATTACAGCTATAAATTTTTGGCGGCCAGTTTCTTTCTTTTAACGATCTACTCGAACATGATCACGAGCAGGTTCGAATGGGGGGAGCCCAAACTCCCTTTTGACCAAGGCAAATTTTTCAATGTGATCATCATCATTATCCTAATCGCCAGCTATGACTATATATTGATATTGCTCGATTCCCTGTTATCGCCCCTGGACGCACAGGTCAATAAATATGGAACGGTCCATCACCTATTATCCGAAGATGACGTAGTAGCAACGACAGAAGACCTGAGTGCAATGGCCACGTTAAAGGAAGCGGCCGTACAGGTGATCGAAATGATGAAAAACCCCTTTGGGATCTTTATTAAGATGGCCTATGTCCTGTTCTGGTTCTTGGACAACCTGGTATATGCCATTTTTCTTATCGAACGCTTTTTTTTCCTGACCGTCCTTAGGCTCCTCGGCCCAATCGTTTTTGTCATGGCCATATTTGAAAAGTTCAGGGATCTTCTCTATAAATGGATCAAATTGTACGTCGCCATTTATTTATTGATATTACCCTTTTTTGTGGTCATCTACGTGACCAACGAAATATTCAGGCAGTTGAGCATTCAGGTCGATGATGCATCCTACCTGACCTTTTTGCCGAACGTGAAATTTCAGACCTATGCGGTGATCGTAGGGCTTTCCTTTTTTATAAAGTTGCGATTATTTAAAAAATCAACAGAAATAGTCTATAAATTATTTATCTGATGGAGAAAACAAAAACAGACCTGTACAAGTCGATATCGAGCAATAACAGTATAACCAAGATAGCCGTGATCCTTTTGGCGGCGGTCTCCATTTCGGCCATCGTGATCATCTACCTGATGCACGTGAACCATGACAAGTATGTGTACGGGCTATCCAAGGACAACAGTTTGTTGCCCCTGGAGCTTATCGACAAAAGAGAAGTGGCGGAAGTTTACGAAAAAGGGCATATATCGCATTTTATCGAACTGTTCTATACCGTGAACCAGTACAATTACAAGGATAGGATCGAACGCTCCCTATGGTTGATAGACGATAGCGGAAAACAACTCTATGAAAGCTATACCAAAAGAGGGCATTACAATAAATTGATCCAATCTTCTTCCGACCAATCGGTCCAGGAGGTTAAAATAGTGGTGAACGGGGCCAAGAATTTTAAGGCGGCCATATTGGTGGCCATCAATAAGCCGAACCAAAAAGATGGGCGGTTCTATAAGATCATCGTAGAGGGTTCCCTGGTCGAGACCGAACCCGATTACCCTAGGAACCCTTATGGATTCATTATTTCTAATTACAGAGAAACCGAGTATACCGAAATGACCAAATAATATGGAAAACCTGATCAATAAGATAAAGGAATTGGAAACCCCACAGATCATCATTTTTGGGATGTGCCTTATCGCTTTCGTTTTTCTGTGCTATGGGATATTTTTTGACGGGCAAGAGGAAGATACCAGGACGATAAGCAATACGTTGGAACTTCCGGAGGACGGCAAAGCTGTCACCAATTTTGAGAGCAAAATGGATGCCTATGGCGTTCAGGAGGAAAAAGGGAGCGGTATAGACCTGGATTTTGGGGAGGACTTTTTTAGCAATGATGGCGATGTCCGGGATTCTTTGGATAAAATGGACCGAATGCAAAAGCTTAATGACCAAATCGAACAGATCGAGTCCAAAAAAGGTGATCAACATGTATATAGCGAAGAAGATGATCTGATCATCCAGGAGCTCCAAAAAGAAATCGAAAAGGAAAAAACGGTGCCACCGCCCCCAACACAAAAATCCGATTACCCCAAAACCCCGGAACTGACCTATGAAGAAAAATTGAGAAAGGCGAGGGAAGCTAGGGTCAACCATACTGTCAAAGAAGAAGAGCCACCGGCTGAAATTTTTCAAACTAAGGCGGTCATCTACCGGGACCAGTTCAAGCTGCCCGGGGAACTGGTAGAACTCGCTTTGACGGAGGATTTTAAATACAATGAGAAAATATTTAAGAGGGGAACCCTTTTATATGCCGATCTGAATATTGAAAAAAATCGGGTGCTGTTCAATATTACCAATATTGCCCACATACCCATGAATATTGAGGTAAGGGACATCAGGGACGGAAGGGTCGGGATGTATTCCACAAAAGCAGGGGAGCTCTGGCAAAAATACGAGAGCGAGGCCCTTGATGATACCGCGAACGCTGTAGAGCAAGAAGTTGGTGCGGGTACGGGCTCTAGAATCCTTTCAACGTCCATAAATACCATTTCCAGTTTTTTCAAAAAAAAGAAGCTGAAACAAAACGAAAAGATTCTTTTGCTCAACGATCAGGAATTGATAGTACACATTAAAAAAGAACAATGATGAAAACACTTTTGATCACCTTCATGCTATTGCCCCTATTCCTATCGGCCCAAAAGGAAATAGAGATATCGGAAGATTATACCACGGTAATGATCTTTCCTTCGGAAATAGAGGAGCCCATTTTGGGCAACCAACAAGAGTATTTTATAAAGGAATCCCCCAACAGGAGCCAAATTGGAAAACGCACTATTCGACTTGGGTATATAAAAGTAGATAAGGTCGAGAAGAATACCAATTTAACGGTTTTCACAAAGGACGGGAACAGTTATGAATACCTATTGAAGTATAAGAAAACACCGGAACAATTGACCCATTATATAAAATCCGATGAAAGCCAAATGAACCTTCTGGAGATATCCGATCAGGTCCAAGCCACCAAGACCCCAGAAATTGTAAAGGCACCTGGTTCCCATTATTCCGAAGACGTGGAAACGATCAATAGTCCGTCCACAAAAGCAGTAAAGGAAGAAACGGTTGGTGATAGCCTTTATATAACCAATAAGACCGCTTATATCAATGAAAAATGTGCTGCCGTCAACGATGGACCCAGACGGATCCTTAGAACCTTCGATGCATCGAGCAATGTTAAGCTGACTTTAAAGCAGGTAAGCTATGCCAAGGACGAGATCTATTTTCATCTTTTACTGGAAAACAAAGGCGGGCAGGCTTACGATGTCGATTTTATAAATTCAAAATTGGCAAGGGGCTATAGGGGTTCGGGTACCGACCAGAGCATTCCTTTAACGCCCCTATTGGTCTACAATAATCCCGAGAGGGTAATGGGGAACACCGGCCATGATTTTATCATGGTCTTTAAAAAGTTCTCCATCAACGATAAAAAAGAATTGCAGATCGATCTCGCCGAAAAAAACGGGGAGAGGAATCTGCTATTGCGCATCAATAATAAACTGATCAATAATCCAGTTAAAATTTAAAACATGAAGAAACTAGTTTGCATTTTAATGCTCTCCGTCCCGTCCCTGTTTTTTGCCCAGGAGCCCTCTTTGGGGGTTTCAGGAGGTTACACCACCAACGGCTTTGCCGTTCAAGGTGGCTATTATCATGGCCTATCCGATAGGTCCGACCTACATTTATCGCTTTACTTTTCGGTTGCGGAATCCAAAAGCGGTAATATGAAGGTGCCCTATAACGACCTAAGTTTAAACATAGGGTACTACTACAATATCTTACAGGATAGGTACAATCGTTTCCATCTTTCCCTAGGGTTAGGTGGGCTGGTCGGTTACGAGATCCTAAACAACGGGGACAATGAACTGCCAAACGGAGCGGTAATCGATGGAGAAAGCCGGCTTATCTATGGAGGGTTTGTGGGCGGGGAAGCGGAGTATGCCCTATCCGATACATTTTCCCTGATCTTGGTGGCCACTGAATTTTACCATGTCAACAGCGATATTGGAAACACCTCTTTTTATGGAGGATTAGGAGTTAAGTATACACTATATTAAAATCCCGAATTATGAAAAATATAACAAGAACACTAACCGTAATTTCGTTCCTATTACTGACCATTTGGGCATGTGACAAGGAAGTGACCGTAATTTCAAGCTTTGACTTTACCCTTGAAGAATCCCATGAGGAAATAGCTACCATAAATCTGCCCCAAAAAACGGTATTGATCATAAAGCCGGAAAAAGTGGTAAGTACCAATATCTATAGATTCAAATATGAGGTCTTGAACGGAGAAGGGAATTATATAGGAACCGATGGTTCCGTAATCCCACAAAATGAATTCTTTCCTTTAAACGCGTTAAGTTCCGACCTTAGGTACAAAGGAACATCCATAAATGTCGATAAGGTTAAAGTAACGGTAGCGGATAGCGAAGGAAATGAAAAAGCTATCGATATTAACTATGACGTAAGACATAATAGCTACAACTTCGAAGCTTCTACACCTGTGAACGAGGTCAATGTCAATGCCTCCAGAGCCTTTTCTACAAGTCTTTTCAATACGGGTAATGATAAGACGGTACATTATGAGAGAGCTTTTTTTATCATTCAAGGAACCGCTAGAATATTAAATGCCGATGAATCCGAAGAAGTAGAAATAGGAACATTCGAGCCTATTTCCGAAGGAACGGTCAGCAATATTATCAAGTTGTTAGAAGCAGGTGAATCCAAGCTTGTAGTTAGTACAAGAGATAGCAATGGCCAAGTAAAAAATGATACCATTAATTTTAACGTAAATGTTGTTGATTTTTCTTTTACGGCAGCTCCTGAAAAAAATACCGTTTTCGTTGGGGAAGATGTCAACATCAATTTTAATTTGAGCGAGAATCAAGGAAGTGGTGGACAATACCAAATGCGATTTGAAATAAAAGAAGGAAATATTATTATGAAATCAGGAGGTTCGCCAATTCCTACTGGAACGTTAACCAATGTTTCGTTAGGTAATTTTTCATGGATAGTAACACCTACAGATAATAATCCTATTGAACTAAATTTCTATGTAAGGAATGAATCCGGGGCAGAAATCCAAAAAGAGGTTTCCATTGGAATCACTGCTAGTACTTTTGAATTTAGCCCTGTACTCACAAGCAATGAAGCCAACATTAATGAAACTATTTTTATTAATTCTACTATTACCGAGTTTGGAAACGGTCAGGAACCTTATAGCCTAATATTTAGCTCTACAGGAACAGGTGAGGTTGAGTATAATGGGGCCGTATACACAGCTGGTCAAAAGATCGAAGGAATTACTATTCCCAATTTTACTATTAAATATACTGGTTCTTCCGAAGGCTTACATCAAATTACTCTTGTTTTAACCAATAATAGTAATGTTGAAAAAACTAAATCAGTAAGTATTCGTTACAATAGAACCACATTTGACTTTACAGTTGCATCAGTTCAAAACGACGTTCAAACAGGTTCACCAGTAGGTCAAAATTTTAATATTATCCAAGTTGGAGCAGAGGCATTAACATACTCACTCACATTTACATCTACAGGAACTGGAAGACTGGTATATAATGGCGTAACCTATAATCAAGGCCAAGTAATTGGAGGTATTTCAAAGGGATCTTTTTCCGCAAACTATATAGGAGATTCGGTTGGCGAACATCGAATCACATATAGCATAAGGGCTTCAAATAACGATCTGGTCGATAAAGGAACGTTAATTAATTTTCTAGTAAATCCATATTTAACAATTAATTCGTGGGGTGTTCCAGAATCTTATGAATATGGCAACAGATCATTGAGAGATATGGATATCGCATTTTCTGGTAATTTTGTTGAAACGAATTCAGAACTATCGGGAGAACTAAAAATTAAGTATAAAATTACCAGCCAAACAGGTAACGGAGAGCTTAAACTTAATTATGTTGTGTTAAATGCAATAGGAACTGTTGACGGTTCTGATGCCACTACCGAAGACAGTTATGTCAATATTCCAAATAATGCTGATTTCACAATTTTAACGAACTTTGCAAGATTATCTCAAACTCATGTGGGAGGTAATACTATAACTATTTTATTTACTATAACCAATGATATTCAAACCGAAGTTCGTGAAATAAGATTCATATCAACGGCTCCATGATTTTTAAAAATGTAACTAAAAATTTGGTATAGTTTTTGCGAATATTAATATTTAAACCTACTGATTATGAAAAGAATATATTTAATAATTTTCACCTTTGCATTCCTTAGTTGTGATAACGAGGATGTGACCCCCACGAATGAATTTATGATTTCGGAATTTAATCCCGTACAGGTAAATGGAAACACGATCAGTATTGATTTTGACTTAGAGATTTTCCCTCTTTATAAGGAATCTACTTCTAATAGTAATTTCAACGTTCGTTTGTTCAGTCCTTCTAATGTTGATTTCGACAATAATGTTTCCAACATTCAAGTTAATGGGGCGACACTTTCAGGAGAACAAAGTCTTGGTACCAGACGTATGAGTGTTCAGTTTGACATTAATCCTGATCAGTATAACTATTTGACTTTAGAGGTTAACAATGGGGATGTAAATAAATATATCAATTTTCAGGTATTGGAAGAAGGTGGGGATATTCCTTTTTTAGCAGTTCATAGGACTTCTTCGGGTGACATACGTACGCCAAATATCAATTATGATATGAGTGTTTTCAGAATCGACTTATACTCCAAAAGGAATTACAGAATTTTAAGTACAAACGGAAAAGAATTGTGGACTATCACCGCTAAAAATCCTAATCAATTAGTTTCTGATAGCGGAACCGGTGCAACTACTATAATCGAATTAAGGGTAGAGGAACAATAGAATATGAGTTTATATTAAATTCAAAACCCCTCTTCTAGTTGAGGGGTTTTCTTTTGGTGTCAATGAAGAAACTAATAACACTTATTTCATTATTTCTCTCTATTACTTGTTTTGCTCAAACAAACAAGAAAATAGATTCTTTAATAATCAAATCTTTATCCCAGGCATCGGATACCTCAAAAGTTGTAACGATCAAGAATATTCTGGGAAATAACTTTGATCTTTATAAGGACAGATTCGATTTTATCCCATCCATAAACCCGCTGAACCCGAAAAATCTAAAACGCATTTCCTCTAAATTCGGTAAACGGTTTCATCCTGTGGACAAACGGGCAAAACAGCATTTGGGTATCGATATTTCGTCTAAAATAGGAACTCCGGTACACGCAAGTGCAGCCGGGACCGTTATTGCAACGATCACGTCGAATTATGGTTATGGCAACCAGGTTGTTGTCCAACATGAATACGGATTTGTTACCCGATACGCTCACTTGCATAGCTTTATCATTAGTAAAGGCGATACCCTTCCAAAAGGAAAGATCATTGGTTTTGTAGGCAATTCGGGAAAAAGTACGGGATACCACCTGCATTATGAAATCCATAAATTCGATAAACCCATCGACCCCTACCCTTTTTGTTTTTTAGATATGGACTGATTGCTTCTTTTGCTTTTTTGACCTTTTCTCAGCTTGCTAGTTGAACTGACTATTTTGTGCTAGGCCAATTCCAATTCTTAAATGATGCTTATTATTAGGAATAAGCTTACTTTAGTTACCGAAAAAATAGAAATATAGGTATTAGCACCTATATCCGTACGTTGTACTGCATTATATGAAACTAAATTTTTATTGTAAAGAATGTAAGGCAAATAATTCAATAAGGCTGCCTGTTTCAGACCGTGTAGAAATGAAAATGAAATATGGGGGTGCAATCGAGAAATCCTGTAAATCTTGTTATCTCTCTAATTCATACTCACCTAACGATTTTGAAGCTAGACCTAGCTTTTTCCCTATTATAATTACTTCAATTCTATTAATTATAAGTCTAATCCTTCTGAAAGATTGGATTATACACTTTTTCAGCGATAATAATGAATGGATGGATCGCTTTCCATCAACTTATTTTCAGATAGCTCTTTTATTATTAATTCCGATTATGGTCTTTTTCTTATTCAGGTATGAGCAAGAAAAAGTAGTACGGCTTTTCAATAAATCAAAAGAATAACGCAGTGCAATAATTAAATATTCGGCCGTCGATAGGCCAGGGCTGAATATCTTGAACAGCGTTAACATTTAAATATCATCTTGGCCAAGCTTGCACATTTCATTTAGCAAGGCTTCCGGAGGAAGATTACCGGTAAGTTTTGTCAACTCTTTTCCCTGAATAAAAAGCACCATGTCCAACTTGTGTGCTTCCGCCGTACCCTCAAAGTGTTTCCTTGACTTGTTGATACCCTTTAAGACCCCACATTGGTAGACAATATTCATGAACCTACGAAATTGGGCGTCTGAAAGTCTGGGCTGCCCACCTTTTTTGGTCATTTGTCCGAAATGTTCTGCATAATTGAAAATCATTGGAATTAATCCATTTTTTAGGAATATATCCACAAAACTACATCTTAGAGTTTACCTATGCAATAAAAAGACCTTCGATATAATATTTTGAAGACATCTTAACGGGCTATTGTTTCAATCATTTTAAGCCGTTCTGAGCCACATTAAGGCTTGCGGTAGCTATCTTGGCCGCTTCCTCTGCCAAATTAGCTAGGAACCCCATCAAATGGATTTTTACGCTATCCCTGATGTATCCTCTCCATGTTCCCGCGGCAGTTGAAAAAATATCGGACGACCCCCTTTTTTCCGACCCCCTCCGAAACCGCACACAAGAGCAAAGCGTTCCTCAATTCTCTTGCGTGGGACCACCCCTACCCTGCCCCATCCTTCCAGGGCGTGGATCCTCACGGGTTCATTACGTAGGTTATGCACTTGCCGAGCCCTCGTCTTTCCCAAGCTGCTGCGAAAGTCCGTGCCGTTCCCTCCATAAATTCCGCTTCCTTGCCCGGACCCCCTCACAGCCGCGTACAAGAGCCGCACAACCTGAAAAAAGGGTGCACGGCACTTGCCTTGCCATTGCCCAAGGGGAGATACACGATCGAAGTTTGTTTGGCCGTTGCTATCGCTTTGTCCCACAAATTCAATCGAGAATCTCCATCCAACACATTTTAATAGGAATCGTAAGTTGCGTGCCGCTAACCCTCAGGTTATTTTTTTTGCACGGTTTTTATGCTGCTACTGCAGAATCAAAAACACCACAGCATAGACCAGCTTTGAAAAAAGCACTTCTATGCCATTCGAGCCAAAAAAATACTCTTGCCGGACAGGGCAAGAGTACGCAGCGCAACGTTACTCTTGGTCAATGTTTATTATTTCTGGTCCAAATAGCTCGTTGTCCTTCCATCGACGGCAAATGTAGCCTCTGAGACTTGCTGTGCTGCAATGATTTTTCTAAAAATGGGGAATCCCTCCTACCGGGGGAACCCACCGCAATTTTTAGAGCCGGTCGCCAGCTCCCAAAATCCTTTTGCACGGCAATCAAAGGCAATTGGTACGGCATCGAGGGAGGGGCTAACTTCGTATCCGGGAAATAATAATTTAAAGGGGGATTCTAAAAAATATTATAATTTAGAATAAATTATAATATTATAAAACGCTGAAAAACAGTTAAATAAACTATATATATTATATTTTAACTATTGTTTATATTGCATATATTTTGTATATTGCAGTATAATATTTTAAGGAAGTTTAATCTAAAACAAAACATTATGAATTCAATGAGAAACAAAGTTCAGCTGATCGGAAATCTCGGGGCGGACCCGGAGGTCAAAAATTTAGATGGAGGTTCTAAGGTAGCTCGATTTTCGATGGCTACCAATGAAACTTACAAGAACGCCCAGGGGGAAAAAGTAACCGATACCCAATGGCACAATATTGTTGCTTGGAACAAGACCGCGGAGATTATTGAAAAATATGCTTCCAATGGCGATTCAATAGGGATCGAAGGGAAATTGACCTCTCGTTCCTATGAGGACAAAGAGGGAGACAAAAGATATGTGACCGAAATTGTGGCACATGAAGTCCTATTGTTGAACACCAAAAGAAAACCGGAACAAGAATAGTTTACCCACTTTTAATAATGGGGGCGTCCCCGTCCAAAGTTTCGCCCCCAAATAATCAACAATCCTAAAAATTTAGAATCATGGCAAAGTTAAAATCTTTATTTCATTTTGTTACCCATATTTTAAGCGGCAAAACAGAATCTTCGCAAAGGGAGGTTTTCACTCCTATCGGGTCCGACGATCTTGGCAATATCAAGACCGATCACCCGGACCCTACTTTTAGGCATAAAATTATTTCTTCAAAAAAATCCATCCAAAAATGTTTTCTCCCGAAAGGATAGCACCAAGGGATTATGTGCTCGCACTACTAAAAATGTTTAGTACTAAACATTTTTGACAGGAGAAAAAAGAGGAGAACAATTCAAACCTAAAAATTGGAACAATGAAAAATATAGACAGGGAAGATAAACCCACCAAAAAATTTTATGGCCTATTTCAATACATTTTTGATTTTTACAATGGTGAACTCTTTGATGATGAAATCAAGGATTGCCTGATCGTAATTACACGGCAAAAAAATGTTGCCGGGCACTATGCATATAAAAGATGGTTTCACGTCAAAGATCAGGAGACGGACGAATTGGCGCTGAACCCGTCCATGTTCGTCAAGTTTCCGTTGATCGAAATTTGCCAGACCGTAGTGCACGAAATGTGCCACGGATGGCAGTATCATTACGGGAAGCCGTCCAGGGCGGGCTACCATAACAAAGAATGGGCCAATAAAATGATAGAAGTCGGCCTAATGCCATCGACCACCGGAACGGTGGGAGGGAAAATCGTTGGCCAAGGTATGAACGATTACCCCCTCGAGGGAGGAAAGTTTATGGAAGTTACCGAGGAACTGATGAACAGTGATCTGTTTACCGGCCTATACTTGGAAGTCAATCCGGAGATTGCCGACCTTATCAATGAGAATAGCCCGTTGTTTGACCAGGTAAAGGATCTGACCCTGGCACAGATCGAGTCCAAGCCAAAGGGACCGATTAAGGCAAAGTATTCTTGTAATTGCTCCAACGTATGGGGAAGGCCCGACCTGGAGCTGCACTGTAAACTGTGCGATTCCGATTATGTAAGAATAAAGTAAATACGGACAATATAAAAAATATAGGTAATAAAATGTTGTCTATATTTTTTATATTTTTAATATTGCATATAAATATTATATTAAATGAAAATAGTAGCATTTAGCAATCAAAAGGGAGGCGTTGCCAAAACCACAAGCTGCCTGAACCTTGCGGCCCAGGCAGCGTTAAAGGGGAAAACACTTTTGATCGATTGTGACAAACAGGCAAATTTGACCAAAAACCTGGGACAGGAAAATGCCAAGACCACAATCAATGACCTGTTCTTAAATCGCCCTTTTGAAATTGTAAATGTCCGTAAGAATTTAGATCTGATTCCAAGCTCCATTGAATTCGCGGGTATCGACCTTTTGATCTCAGGAAAATTTGCCAGGGAATTGATCCTAAAAAAGGCCCTTGAAAAGTATCGGGACGATTATGATTATGTTTTTATCGATTGTCCTCCCGATATGAACCTAGTTACGGTCAATGCCCTTGCGGTCGCCGACTTTGTCATTGTCCCGGTACAAGCTGCTCAATTCAGTATGGACGGGGTATCCATTATGATCGAGTTTATTACCGGTGTCCGGGAAAACTTGAACGAGGACTTGACCATTTTAGGTATTTTGTTGACCCACTTTGATGAACGCTTGAAAATAAGCAAGAGTATCGAAGAGGACATCAAGGAAAATGGGTGGGGGGATGCCCTCTTCAAGACCAGGATCAGGAGGAATACGGCCATAGAAAATTCACAGCACAAGGATTTCAGGATGACCATTTTTGAATACGACAAGAAGAGTACCGGAGCGATCGACTACATGAACCTTGGAAAAGAGGTATTGCATAAAATTAAAAAATATTCAGAATAGCACATTATGAGTTTAAACGATCTATTAGCACAGAACAAAGGAAAAAAGGAAACTGCTACGCCTAAGAAGGGAAAGAGCGTCAAAACCGCTTCTAAGGAGGTACAGCACTCTTTTACGGTCCGGCACGACGTATCCACAAAGGTATTGCTCGACAGGATCCAAAGATTGAAGGATCTGACCACCCCGGCAGCGAAGTTGTCCCAGGGGGCAATAGTGAGGGAAGCCCTAGACCTTCTGGCCAAAGAAATGGGATATGATAAATTGGAAAAGAAATATGCGGATTTTTTGGCGCATATCAGTGAAGATTCGGTGCTTAATTCTTAATAAACTTGTATTTTCATTTTCCAGATCGTTTTGAGCTACATTTATAGAGGCAATGGTAGAGAAAAGCTTATATTTTCCAATCCTTGGATTCTCAAACGTTGGTCATCATCAATTAAAAAGTAATTATCAATACACAAACATGGATATCGAAAACTATATTGATTCCCTAACGGACATTGAAAAAAAACACTCTCCTAAGAATTTATTTCTTACGGGGGATGAAAGTTTGCTCTTCCAAAAAAGGAGAGTTTCGGTCGTTGGTTCCAGAAATGCTACCCAGGAAGGGTTGAGAAGGGCCCAAATTGTTTCCAAGGCTTTGGTAAAACATGATATTATTGTCGTCAGTGGTCTAGCCTTGGGCATCGATACCATGGCACACAAAACTGCTATAGCATTTGGAGGAAGTACAATTGCAGTTTTGGGAACACCTTTGAACAAAGCATATCCTAGGCAGAATTCTGACTTATTAGAACTTATTAAAGAAAAGCACCTTGCAGTCTCCCAGTTTCCCGAGGGCTATCCCGCACTGCCCAAAAATTTCCCGATCAGGAACCGTACAATGGCTTTAATCTCCGATGCGACGATTATTATTGAGGCAGGGGAGAAGAGCGGTACCCGACACCAAGGTTGGGAAGCATTGCGGTTGGGCAGAGAGGTATATTTGTTGGAGAATGTTGCCAACGACCCTTCTTTGACCTGGGCAAAGGAAATGATGGATTATGGTGCCCAATCTTTATCCCGTGAAAATATTGATATGATGTTGAATGACATTCCTTATTTAACATCAAAGTATCAGGATGCCTTTTAAGATAAACTTTGCAACGATGTTGGAGTTTGCTACAAGGGGAACCAATCCTTCGGCTGAACAATCTAAACAGATTTGTGGTAATATTAAAGCGGGTAACGCTAAAGTAATTGAACGGCTTATTTATCACATTAAACAGCTTCCAAAAGATCATCCCATAACCTTGATGTTCCAAGACAACCCTATTTTGGTTCCTGCTCCCAGGAGCACTCCTTTAGTTGAAGGAGCGCTATGGCCAACAAAAATATTGGCCGACCTTTTTTTGGAAGCTGGGCTAGGGGGGAGTGTAGAAGCTCTAATATTCAGGGCCTATAGAGTCCCTAGGTCGAGCAGTTTTAGTAGTGCGGATCAACGACCTAGTTGTAATACTCACTATAACAGTCTAATTACTTCGCCGCCACTCGCGTTTGTTAATAAAATCATTTTAGTGGATGATGTTTTTACCCTTGGCCGCACTTCATGTGCTTGCGTTAGGAGACTGCAAGAAGCTTATCCGGATGCGAATATATCGGTTTTTGCAGCTATGCGTACAAGGGGGTTTGTTAGAGAACTGAAGTATGTTGTAAAGCCCTCTTATAAAACAATGGTTTACACTCCTGAATATGATATCATAAGACTGCCCGATTGATAGTTTGTCATCTTGATAAAGGAAATAGGCCAACCTTTAAGGCAATTTTATTTTTCCCTTTTTTGACCTTTTTTATTTTATATCCTTAGTGCTGTATTGTACTATATATTATTTATTTGCTCGTAATCGGTTGGTATTTATCTTGGCAAGAATTGATTCACTCAATTAACTGCCCTACTTTATTCACTACCTTATATTCTAATTCTTCAAATTCGTCAAAATGTGCCTTTCCGCATTTAATTTTCAATTGTTCGTCCCCACTAAGTTTAGCTAAGTCAACTTTTGGGGTCCCTGTGTCCTTTGTTTCTGCAACAAAATAGATTTTCTTGTCATCTTTAAATACTAAAGCCCAATCTGGATTGTAATTTCCGATAGGCGTAGGTATTTTAAACCAATTAGGCAGTTTGAAATAAAACTTTATTTGGTCGCTTGTTTCACAATCCGTTGCAAATCTACTTTCAACGCCTGAATCCAAGGGGATAAATTCTTCATAGATAGTTTTTGAAGTGTCCGCTACTTTGAAAGAGAAGTCATTTAAATAAACCTCTAATTCTTGTGCTTCAAACAACGCCATTTCATATTCAGCACTGCCGATATGCTCATATTTAATACCGTCTATCATAATGGCGTACAACACTCTTTTTATTCCCTGGGCAGCAAGGTCAAGGAATAATTGAGGGTTTACCAATATATCGCCAATACGATCCGACTTACTCAGAATTTCCTGAATGGTAGAGCGTGTTAATTCTGTTTTGCTTTGAATATAGCCCAAAACATCAGGGATTTTCCATGTATGCCCTTCATAGGTTTCTAACTTTTCGCCTTTGTATTGACCACCAATCCCATCGGTTTCATCCATTGTTACCGCCGTTTTTATGGAGCGCAGGGCAGGGGCTTTAATTTTAGGCAATTCACTAATAACTTTTGCAGCCGAAGTGATTAAATCATCCGTATTATAATCTACCCGATAGGTGGTTTTTTGTTTAAGTTTTTCCCATATTTCTAAAAATTTTGGATCGGCTTCAAAACCTTTACGGTATTTAATTGGGGTACGTTCTCTTTTATTCTTGATACGCCCTTGGAAAGAAACACCGCAATCATCTTCGATTTCTTTTTGCAGCGTTTTTGCAAAATCGTCATAGGATTCATTGGCAATAACGGTTAAACGGTTGATGTTTTGGTCATAGGTTCGCTTTCCTGTTTGGTCAACTGCCAAGCGCAATCCCCGCCCAATTTCTTGACGTTTTTTCATTTCAGATTTTGTTTCGTTCAGAGTACAAATCTGGAAAACATTGGGATTATCCCAACCCTCACGAAGTGCCGAATGCGAAAAGATGAACCGTAAAGGATTATCTAGGCCTAGCAACTTTTCCTTATCCTTCATAATCAGGCTATAGGTATCATCATCAGCTTTGGTAACACCGTTCGTATCTTTTATTTTCCCTTTTTTATCTTGTGAAAAATAGCCGTTATGGATTTGGTCGACAGGGAATCTATCCAGTTCTTTGAATGCACTTTGTCCAACATACTCTTTGTAAATTTCTTCAAACCATAGCGCATATTTTCCGTGTAGCGGATTACCATTGCTATCATATTGCCTATAATTTGCCACTCTATCGATGAAAATTAAGGACAGAACCTTAATGCCTTTTTTATTATACCTTTTTTCTTTTTTTAGATGTTCCTCTACGGTTTTTCGGATTTGAAATTTCATAATTTCATCGGAAAGACCGCCTTGGCTATCGCCTTGGTATAATACTGTGCCATTGGAAAGAGAGATACATTCGTTTGATGCATCTATTTCCTCAACAATATAGCCATCCGCATAAATTTCCCGTTCGTTGGAGAGCGCATATAAATCCTTTCCAACTTCTACGGAAACTTTTTTCTTTTTTACCCCACCTTTATCGTTAATATTAATAATCAGTTTTGCCGTTACCTTGGTTTTTGTTGCTGTGATGCTATCAACGGACACATAAGCATCATTAAAGGCGTTTTCTTCAACGATGGAATCTACCTCGATTTGCTTTACCAAGCCCAAATCATAAGCTTTTACAGGGTTTAAGCTATATGTTAAATTATATTGGTTTTTATGGGTGGCAGAATAACGGAGCGTACAAAGTCCATTTAGGTTTTCAATCGCTGCGGTACGTTTGTCCGTTTCCATGTTTTGAGGTTCGTCCACAATAACAAACGGATTTACAGCCTGGATAAATTGGACTGGCTTACGCCCGTTCAGTTTATCGTTTGGCTTATTGATGATGTTTTCATCCTTAGCAAAAGAATCAATATTGATAACTAGTACTTCAATAGTATTAGTAGTGGCAAAGCCCCTTAATGTAGAAGGCTTTCCGCTATCATATACCTGAAAATTAACAGGCACATTATCATATAGATTTTGAAAATGTTCGTGAGTTATTTCTAAGTTTTTTAGAACCCCCTCACGAATAGCGATAGAAGGCACAACAATGACAAACTTTTTAAAACCGTACAGTTTATTGAGTTCATAAATGGTACGTAAATAAACGTAAGTTTTCCCCGTTCCCGTTTCCATTTCCACGGAAAAATTCATCCCATCCAATTTGGTAGATTTTTCAACCTCATTAGCTTCTTGTATGCTTTGTAAGTTAGATAATATTTGACCTTCGGAAAGTATCAATTTATTACCGACCCCAACAATAGAATGAAGTTCCCCCTGAACGCTAAAATCATATTCAAGTAAAGACTCATCCGAAGGCTGCCCTTCAAATAAATCTGTAACGGACTTAATGGCATCTTGCTGAAATTGCAGATTGGCTTCAAAATTTATTTTCATAGGTTATGTCGTCTTAAATTCAATGCCCGCATCTTTCATTTGTAAAACCGTATTGGTCTTTAATTGGTCATTGTCCTTAAATAATTTATCCAAGGCGATAACCTTTTGGGGCTGTTCTTTTAAAACTGCATCGACAATTTTTTTGTCTGCTTTTTCAAGCATAAAAATCAATTCATTGCCATTAATAGAGTAGTAGTTTTCTTTATGCTCAATCTTGCTATTTAGGTCTTTTCCGCTTTTTAATAGTAATTCATACACCATATTTTCGATGGTGGCATTTTTTGAAACAGGGTCAACGAACAATTTCATTTGTTCTTCCAAAGCTTTTGCATCTTTACCCTTAATTTGCTGCCATTGCTTAAAGTTGCTATCGGAGAGTTTTAGGACTTTAAACCCTAAATCCCCATTGTATTTTGGGGTTTTTTCTTTTATTTTTTTAGAAACTCTACGAATTCGTTCCTTGGCAATATCTGCTATAGTTTTATAACCTTCTTGATAAGCTCGACTATCCTCGGGACATTTTTCTGCCATTTGAACAGCTATAAATTTTTGCTTATTCAATTCAAATACTGATTGGCAAATTGTTCCTGAACCCGAAAAGAAGTCCATAACGATGTCATCTTTGTCGTTAGTTGAAATTTCTATACATCTTTTAATTAGTTCTACGGGTTTTGGATAATCAAAAAACTTTGCTCCCATTAAGTTTTTCAAATCTACTGATGCCTTCTTGTTTCCGTCTATGTCTTTCCACAAGTTGGATGCCTGTTTCAGTCGACCTTCAAGATAAAATTTCAGGTACGGCTTCCAACTTTCTTTATCTTCTGATTTGGTTTTTGTTTGCTTCCATTCAATAAGGTTGTTTTTCTTAAACTCCTCGTATTTAGAAGCAGAACACCTCCATCTACTTTCATAGCCAGTTGGACCATACGGGAAACTATCAGAACCGTCTGGTGCTTTTATTGGGAAGTACATGCTAGGTCTATCTTCTCGCCTATCCTCGCCCCCCGTTTTTCTTAACGGTCTAGTTAAGTATTTGCCATTATCATCTTCCTGATTGTAAATACTTTGTTCTTTTGGGGTTAGGGGTAGTCCAATAAATTCCATTAAAGAACTTTTGGAATAGACAAGTATATAGTCTAATTCCGAAACCAATCCGTTCGTTCCTTGCCCTGTTGGAGTTCCTGTTAATCTGCTAATTTGACCTAGAAAATTTTCTTCCCCAAACACCTCATTCATTAAAAGGCGAAGATTATGAACTTCATTATCATCAATAGAGATAAAAATTACACCGTCCTGACGCAGTAGATTTTTTGCTAGGAATAAACGTGGGTACATCATATTCATCCAATTACTATGATATTGCCCGTTTTCCTTACTGTTTTTATTGAACATGCCATCTTTGGTCATGTAGCCTTCTTCATCTTTATCGCCTACACGTTTTTCGTATTCTTCTTTGGTTTCAGCAAATTTATCGGGATAGATAAATGAGTCGTTACCCGTATTATAAGGAGGGTCTATATAAATCATTTTCACTTTGGCGAAATAACTTTTTTGAAGCACTTTAAGCACCTCTAAGTTTTCGCCTTCGATAAATATATTTTTGGTTTCATCAAAGTTTAAAGATTCATCTTTTACAGGAATTAGCGTACTGGATGTTGGGGCTTGTAAAACTTTAAAGGCTTCACTTTTTCCTGCCCAATTTAAAACGTAACGCTCGTTGCTAAAGTTTATATCTTCCCCAAGTGCAGCTTTTAGTTTTTCCCAATCTATTTTGCCTTCTGCAAAAACTTCGGGCAACACTTCACGTATAGCATTAAGTTTTTGTTGCTGTGGTGTTAGGCTCGTTCCATCCATATATTTTATGATTCTTATTTGTCTGCTAGTAATACTTTGTTTGTATTATGCGAACATAGCGAATTTTAACTTTTTTTCAATCAGGATTATAGAATTTCATCGCTATACATTTCTGTTCTGAAGTATGTAAATTGCAATGTTACCTTTTGCTTTTTTGACCCTTTTTCACTTCATATCCGTAGTTCTGTATAGTACAATACATTTATCTATATGTAAGCAATCCATCTAATGGGCTCATTGAAAGGGTAGGGGTGAATAAAGTTGGTGTAGTACTAAAAAAGGTTCGTTTTTTGAGGCTTTTCAAAAGTGACGTTTAGGGGTGGTAGTTTGAGCTGGCATTCACTTTATTCCTAGCTTAGTTCTTTGTTGGCAAGAAGCTTTTACACGCTTTGTTGTAATTCCATTTCTGGCATTTCATCATAAGTCCTACCATTTAAAGTCCGCCCATTTTTCTTTTTATTTTTTCCTCCCCACTGTTTAAAAAAGAAAGCAACGTCAGCTCGTTGACACTGTTCTTGAATATCAATTACCCAATCAGCATCCATTGGTCTCGGATTATGACCACTTTCTCCTCCAACAATTACCCAATCCATTTTGTCCAAGTTTAAATTTGGTAAAGCTCCAATTAATGGTTCGAGAGAAAGAAATTTCACCCTTGCATTGGTCTTACGTAAAAAGTCTATTCTATTTTCTACTTTAACTTCTTCGACGGATACACCCATCCAAATATTATGTGACCATTTTAATTCCTCGTGAAGCTCTAGTAAGCGTTCAGCTCTTTTTGTCAATATTTGAAAAACGTGTCTTGGATTTTCATTCATTACTTTGAACACCTTTTGGATAAATCCTAAAGGAACTTCTTCATGAAATAAATCACTCATTGAATTAACGAATACAATTTTTGATTTTTTCCAAGTGTAGGGTACTTTCAATGCCTCTGGATGAATTCGTACTTCAAAATTGTCTTTATATTTATCAACTCCCATTGCCTGGAGTCGTTTGGACATGATTTCTGCATAGCAAAATTTGCAGCCTTGGGATACCTTAGAGCAACCAGTGGTTGGGTTCCATGTCATTTCTGTCCATTCTATACTTGATTGTGCCATGTCAGATAAATTTAATTTTAGCGGTATATGTCATTCTCATGGTTGGATTTCCTTTCTTATCAAATAACGCAATTTTATTGCTGTCTACAAGAATTTCAATAGCGTCTTTGTAGTTCTGTTTTATATAGTTTGTACTATAATTATGCTCTCGGTAAATTTCCTCAATCGTTTTTTGATCAAATAAAGAAACATTGCGCAAAATTACTTTGCTCAATTCGTCAACTGAATATTCGCAGAGTGAAGGAAAAAAAAGAGGGTCTTGATTTAGGTTCGCACCGAATAGGGGAACTCCATCATCTTGTATGTCACTATATTTAGTCATTATCTCCTTGGCTCTGGTAATCGCTAAATGGACTTTTGATATGAAAAATAAATAGTGGCTTGTTTGATTTCTATTGGGAAAATTTACTTTGAACTTAAGAATGTAGTAACCTTTATCGGCAAAAATCTTTTGAAATGTTTTAATTATAAATTCCTCTCTTTCGTGTGGTCTTTCTTCTTTTTTGTAAAATTCGAGAATCTCATCGTAGTAGGAAGAAAAAATGCCCTGCATATTTTCTTTAACTTTTTTATTTCTTATTGCTGCTCGAATTCTATTGAAGTTGAATAACATAAATAAATCCGAACCCCAATTCTTGACCGAATATAAGAGCATATTCTGTGTGTAATTATAACCAAGAGGGTCTATAAACGTTAAACTCGGACTTGCAGATTGTAAGTATTCTTCGAGCATTTTTTGGCTAGCAGGTTCATTTGCAATTACAGGCTTGTGTGTAATTTCATCATAGTACGGAAGATTCTCGATATTCTCTTTTAAATCGTTGGCTAATCTCTCGCTTTTATCATTAAAAAAAGTTTTAACAGCATTATCAAAATCAATAAATTGGCCCTTACTTTGGTTTATACTGTTTAAAATTTTAATTGGCGTAGATGGTTTGCCATCATCGTACAATCCGGGCCCAGAAAACAAATCAACATAAACCAATCTCTCAATTTTTCTGTATTGCTGTCCTTTTAAAAGAATCGCTGCCCAAGCTTTGAAATATTCGTTAAGTATTTCAGATTTGATTTCCGATGCAGTACGTTTTTCTTTAAAAAAATCTGATAGACTTATTCCTGGCATAAAATTTTGGTTTGTTTAGCTTGTTACCAACGATAATATATATCAATGATCATATATATTTATACGACTAATGCCAAATTAATAATTTTTTTCTTAAAAAGCATAGTCCCCTAAAACGGCCGTTTTTCGGTACAACCGAAATGCCCTAAAAAAATATCTTATCCTAGTTCCATTTATCGTTCTTTTTAGTAGTTTCGTTATATAAC
>NZ_JALKBD010000049.1 GCF_023015905.1 Arenibacter sp. F20364
AATTCAGAGGCGTTAGAAATACAGAATTCTTCCTGTTTAGGTTAACTCAGTTATTTGCATAAATATCCAAATACCCAGAAATTAGGCATGATCCTATGTATTGACTAGGTTGGAGATAAGATAAAGGAATAAAAAAACCGCCAACCTCATTTATGAAGTCAGCGGTTTTAGTGCCCACGACTAGATTCGAACTAGCACGTCCTTGCGAACACCACCCCCTCAAGGTGGCGTGTCTACCAATTTCACCACGTGGGCGTAAAAAATCCCATCACAAGATTTTAATAGATTACTAAACAGTTCCTAAATTTAAGTATTTCGAAACTATTTTAAACAAAAAAAGTTAAGTGCGAGACTTAACTTTTTTGTGACCGGGCTGGGGCTCGAACCCAGGACCCTCTCCTTAAAAGGGAGATGCTCTACCAACTGAGCTACCAGGTCATAATGTGTCGCAAACTATTGCTGTTTGCGGGTGCAAATATAATATCATTTGTTTGTTTTGCAAGGCCTTTTCAAGAATTTTTTATTTTTTTTTGAAATACCGCCAAATTAGACCAATTTTACAAAAAATTACAGCGTGAAAATAGTTTTGGTAGGGTATATGGGTAGCGGTAAGACTACTATTGGTAAATTGTTGTCTAAGGAATTGGAAATAAGTTTTTTAGACCTTGATGAAGTTATAGAGGAAGGACTGGGAGATTCCATTTCCAACATTTTTAATGGGAAGGGTGAAATCTTTTTTAGGAAAAAGGAACATGAATATTTAAAGGATGTTTTGTCCAAAAAAGAGAAATTAATACTATCTACCGGTGGGGGTACCCCTTGTTATACAGGAAATATGGAGACTATGTTGAATATGGCTGATCATGTTTTCTATTTAAAAGTTTCCATTCCTGGACTTGTACAAAGGTTAATAATGGAAAAGGAGCATAGACCTTTGATTAAAAATATAGACGATGGGGACTTGCCAGAATTTATTGGAAAACATTTGTTCGAGCGCAATAGCTTTTACCTTAAAGCGAATCATATTATTGAATGCGATAACAAGGATCCCGAATCCTTAGTTGCAGAAATACGGAAATTACTCGGTTAGAAAAACAGAATCGTTTTTGGCCTTGAATTCAACATTGATGTGTTCCTGAAGTGATGTGGAAAGTGATATACCTTTATAATCAGCTTTAACCGGATACTTCTTGTGATTCCTATTCACCAATACAGCAGTTTTAAGTTGTTTTAATGGCACGCGTAGAAAATGATGAACTCCATAAATCAATGTAGTTCCGGAATTGAGTACATCGTCTACCAAGACTACGGATTTATTGGTGTATTCCGATTCAGGAAGGGAAGTCTTGACACCACTGGCCAAGGGGTTGGACTTGTCCATGATTACTTTGCACAAAATGATGTTGGCCTCTGTAATCTTTTGAAGAACGGCCTGTATCTTTTTAGCAAAATTTAATCCCCCTCCTTCAATACCGGCAATAATGATTTCCGGTTCATCAACGTTGGCCTCATAAATCTGGTAAGCGATACGTTTTATTTTATGCTGTATTTGTTCATGGGATAAAATTCTATTGGACATAGTCATTTTTATTTAGATTCAAATATAAAAAAGAGTTCCTTATCCGCTCTCGGTTTTATGGAATTGTATGCAGTTTCCAAAACCTTGATTTTAAAATTCTCTTGAAAAAGGGATTTGTACTCTGCTGGGCTGCCTCCAAAAGGCGGTCCCGATTCGGTTAAGGGGAAATTAAACAGTAGCCCTGCCAATTTGCCATTGGGTTTCAGGAGTTGCTTCATTTTGCTGGCATATGCAGCCCTTAAGCATGGGTCTAAGGCGCAAAAAAAAGTTTGTTCCAATATCAAGTCAAAATTATTTAATGCCAGATCAAAGAAGTTCCCTTCAAGGAGTTGACCTTCTGGGAAATTCGGAATCCTTTTTTTTATTTGTTCCAAAGGCTGTCTGGCGATGTCGATGACAAAAACATTGGAAAACCCATTCTCCACCAGATAAAGCAGCTCATAGGCATTGCCTGCGCCTGGGATTAGGATTTTAAGATGCTTATCTGTTAGTTGGTCTATGTATTCTTTTATGGGTGCTGAAATGTGACCTATATCCCATCCCATATCCCCACGGTCATACTTCTGTTCCCAAAATTCTTTATTCAGCTTCTTCATCCAAGTATCCGTCTATATCCCTTCTGTCCTTTTTTGTTGGTCTTCCGGCGCCCTTTTTCCTATAATAATCTTTGGAAAATTTTAATAGTTCGTTGTGTTCAAAAGCTTCTTTGGGAGTGGTGTCCTTACGGTAAATGTCCACTAATTTGGCACCCACTCTACTTTCGGGAACATCCAGTACGGTAAACTCGTAATTGATCTGGTTTTTCCGCACAACAACTTTATCTAGAGGATATACTTCCCTTGATGGTTTTACCACTTGTTCATTGATTCTTATGTGTCCCTTTTTACAAGCCTCCGTAGCTATGTTACGTGTTTTAAAATAGCGGGTGCTCCATAGGTATTTGTCAATTCGCATAAACTATTGAAAATCTTTGTTAACGTCCTCTACAAAAATAGTTGAAAATTGTATCTTGCGCCCTTTAATTAAGAAATCAATGAATCCAATATGGTTATTGTAATAATCATTGGGGTGCATCCTGTAATTAAAAGACAATAAAAAAAAACCGATGAATATAAAGAGATTTCTTTTACTTGCTTTAATTTTTTTGACTATTTGGTCTTGTAAAAAGGACGATGGGGATGATTTTGAAGTGGTGCCCCCCAGATTGCTAAGTGAGGTTGTGGTTGAAAATGATGCTGAAATTCAGGCTTACTTAAAGACGCATTTTTATAACTATGAAGATTTTGAGGAACCTATTGATGAAGGTTTCGACTTAAGGATTAGGATAGATACCATAGCTGGTGCCAATGCCGACAAAAAATCCCTATTTGAAGATGCATTGACACAGGTAATAAAAATATCTTCCAGTGATTTGGGATTGGATGCTGAAGAAGTAGATATCCCACATACCTTGTATTATATTGTCGCTAGGGAGGGCGTTGGTGAAAATCCTACACCGGTAGATTCTGTATATTTAAAGTATCAAGGCATGCGCTTGGACGGAACAATTTTTGACAGCAGACTGGGGGCTCCAGTTTGGTTTGATATGCAGGGATCGGGAGTTTCGGGTAATTCTGGCGTTATAAAAGGATTTAAGGAAGGAATGCCCAAATTTAAATCGGGTGGTGATATAATTGAAAATGGCGATGGTACCTTTACCGTAACCGGAAGTGGGGTAGGTTTAATCTTTATGCCCTCAGGTATTGCTTATTTTAGCGGAAGTGCCCCAGGAGCAACCTATGCGCCTTTGATGTTCGAAGTAAACTTATTAGCTGCCAATACAGCGGATCATGATAGGGATGGAGTAAGTACTATTCTTGAAGATTTGGATGGGGACGGTAATCTTTTTAACGATGATACCGATGAGGATGGCCTTCCAAATTATTTGGATACCGATGACGATGGGGATGGTATCCTTACCGAAGACGAATTGGGAGATGCCAATAACGACGGTATTGCTGATTATTTGGACGAGAGTATTTAAAGTTCTTAGACTTATAAATAAAAAAAATGCCCAGCGATCGCTGGGCATTTTTTTTATTGTATATATAGTGGATTATAGTTTTAAAGCAAGGCTTAAAATTAATTGGTCTGGCCTAGTGTCAATTCGGTCATTGGCAAAAACTCCGTCAACAACAGTTACTTCATTCTCACTAAAACCTCTTTCGTATCTGAGGTCTATACCAAATCTTCCAAAAGACAGTCCAGCTCCAATATTTAGGCCAACCGTAAAATCATTTTCAACATCACCAATGGTGATACCGTCATAATCCGTGTCCAAGATATATTGGAAGGCAGGTCCTGCAAATACGTTCAATGGTCCAATTACGTTGATTCCCAATAATACTGGCGCATCCAGTTTACTCATGTCCAGACTATTGTTTTCGTAGTCGGATTTTGTTTTGGTGTACACTAATTCAGGTCTCAGATAAACTTTATCCCCTAACTTTCCAAAGATTCCAATATGGTATCCCACATTGCCCTTGGGGTCTTTGTAAGCTTGTTCGGTAGATTTAAAATAATCCCCGTTGGCGCCATAGTTAAGTCCGCCCTTGATACCAAATCCAGACCCTGTTTGCGCATGTGCAGAAATGCCCATTAATGCAATAGCTGCTAATAAAACTGTTTTCTTCATCATAATGTGTTCTTTTAAAATTAGAATACATTGTGCAATACTAAGCACAATACCTTTGTTTAATTAACTTAAAAAGAATTTATCGTGACACGAAAGGGAGAGGTAATGGCACAAAAAAACCGCTAAATTATACCCCTATTTCTAGTGGATGGTTTTAGCAGTTTAGTTGAGTTCTGTTCCACAGTTTTCGCTGTTTTCCGTGTTTGGAATCCTCATCTCCCATAAAGGGATTTGATTATTTTCTTTTTAACACACTCACAACGGCGTTTTCTATAGCTTTATTGTTTAATCCGTATTTATCCATTAATTGCTCTGGAGTACCACTTTCCCCAAAGGTGTCTTTGGTGGCAACAAACTCTTGTGGTGTAGGCTGTGTTGTAGCAAGGAATCCGGAGATACTTTCCCCAAGTCCACCTAAATAATTGTGCTCTTCCGCAGTAACTATACAGCCAGTTTTTTTAACAGATTTTAACACTGCTTCACCATCAAGTGGCTTAATGGTGTGTATGTTTATTACTTCGGCAGATATGCCTTGTTTCTCCAAATTTTCGGCTGCGATCAATGCTTCCCAGACCAAGTGCCCGGTAGCTACAATGGTGACATCGGTACCTTCATTGAGCATAACGGCTTTACCTATTTCAAATTTTTGGTCAACAGGAGTGAAATTCGCTACCTTGGGACGGCCAAACCTTAGGTAAACGGGACCGTGATGCTCTGCTATAGCAATGGTAGCGGCTTTGGTTTGATTATAGTCGCACGTATTTATTACCGTCATTCCGGGCAACATCTTCATCAATCCCAAATCTTCCAATATTTGGTGCGTAGCACCGTCCTCACCTAGGGTAACACCAGCATGTGAGGCACAGATCTTAACGTTCTTATCGGAATAGGCTATAGATTGTCTAATTTGATCATAAACCCGGCCAGTGGAAAAGTTGGCAAAAGTTCCTGTAAAAGGAATTTTACCGCCTATGGTAAGTCCGGCTGCAATACCCATCATATTGGCTTCAGCGATACCTATTTGGAAGAATCGTTCCGGGTTTTCCTCGATAAATTTCTCCATCTTAAGGGAGCCTACCAAATCGGCGCACAAAGCAACTACATTTGGGTTGGTCCTGCCTAATTCGGCGAGTCCCGCACCAAAACCACTTCTTGTGTCATTTTTACCTTGATCTATATATTTTTTCATCTGTACTTTCTTTATTTTTTTGTTAGAAAAGGTTAGGGATTAGTAATCTCCTAAGGTTTCAGAGTTTTGAGCCAAAGCGGTGGCCAATTGTTCATCATTTGGTGCCTTCCCGTGCCATGCATGGGTATACATCATAAAATCTACGCCATGACCCATTATGGTGTGTAATAGAACACATACCGGCTTACCTTTTCCAGTTTTGCTCTTGGCTTCCTTCATCCCCTTTAGAATGGCTTCCAGATCATTTCCTTCCTTAATTTCAAGAACCTCCCACCCAAAGGCCTCAAATTTTTTCTTGAGATCTCCCATCGGGAGTACATCTTCAGTAGCACCGTCTATCTGCTGGCCATTGTAATCTATGGTGGCAATTATATTGTCCACTTTCTTTCCTGCCGCGTACATTATGGCTTCCCAATTTTGCCCTTCCTGTAGTTCACCATCGCCGTGTAGGGTATAAACTATATTGGAATCTTTATTGAGTTTTTTGGCCTGTGCCGCACCCAAGGCCACGGACATACCCTGACCCAATGAACCCGATGCAATACGTACACCTGGCAAACCTTCATGAGTGGTTGGGTGACCTTGTAATCGGGAATCTATCAATCTAAAGGTATTTAATTCATCTACCGGGAAATAACCTTTTCTAGCCAAAACACTATAAAAAACAGGGGATATGTGACCATTGGACAAAAAGAAAAGATCTTCTCCCTTGCCGTCCATATCAAATTCGTCCTTAAGCTCCATAATTTCATTATAAAGGGCAACAATAAATTCCGTACAGCCCAATGAACCTCCTGGATGCCCGGAGTTTACCTTGTGAACCATTCTTAGGATGTCCCTGCGAACCTGAACGGTCAAATCTTGTAATTCTTGAAGTTTTGGCATTTTATCTATATTTTTTAAACTTTTCAAAAGTAATGGCAATCTTTTGGGTACACAAGCATGATTTATAATATTTTATCAACTATCATTGCCCATAACAGAACTTTATTTTTTTGTTAAGGATTTAATGGCTATGAGTTGACTATATTTGCGGCTTTAAATAGATTTTTTTGAAATTTACGTTACAACATTCAGACACAAGGACAAAGGCCAGGGCGGCAGAGCTTATTACGGACCACGGTAAGATAGAAACTCCCATTTTTATGCCAGTAGGTACGGTAGCTTCCGTAAAAGGGGTTCACCAAAGGGAATTGAAGGAGGAGATAAATCCGGATATTATATTAGGGAATACCTACCATTTGTATTTAAGGCCTAAAACCGAAATACTGAAACAGGCGGGAGGGCTCCATAAGTTTATGAATTGGGACCGCAATATTTTAACGGACAGTGGGGGTTACCAAGTCTATTCCTTATCGGACAACAGGAAGATAAAGGAAGAAGGGGTAAAGTTTAAGTCCCATATTGACGGTTCCTATCATGTGTTTACCCCAGAGAATGTTATGGAGATTCAGCGGGTGATAGGTGCCGATATCATAATGGCATTTGATGAATGTACTCCATACCCTTGTGATTATAACTACGCCAAGAGATCCATGCACATGACGCATAGGTGGTTGGAACGATGTATTAAACATTTGGAAAAAACTCCTTTTGCCTACGATTACGAACAAACTTTTTTTCCTATTGTTCAAGGATCTACCTATAAGGACCTAAGAAGGCAATCGGCAGAATATATCGCTGGAGTAGGAGCAGAGGGCAACGCCATAGGTGGGCTTTCTGTAGGTGAACCGGCCGAGGAAATGTATGCAATGACAGAGGTGGTCTGTGATATACTTCCAGAGGATAAACCCAGATATTTAATGGGAGTGGGTACCCCGATCAATATTTTGGAAAATATTGCACTGGGGATAGATATGTTCGATTGTGTAATGCCTACCAGAAATGCGAGAAATGGAATGTTGTTCACTGCACATGGCACTATCAATATAAAAAATAAGAAGTGGGAGGATGATTTCTCCCCCTTGGACGAGATGGGTACTACATTTGTAGATTTGGAGTATTCAAAAGCCTACCTAAGACATTTGTTTGCCGCCAATGAATATTTGGGTAAACAAATTGCGACCATTCACAATTTGGGATTTTATTTATGGTTGGTTCGTGAGGCTAGAAAACATATTTTAGCTGGGGATTTCTATGAATGGAAATCTGTAATGGTAAAACAAATGGATAAACGACTCTAGGTGTTAAGCATAATAGATAAATACATTCTCAAGCGCTATTTGGCCACTTTTTTTGTAATGCTCTTGCTGTTCATCCCTATTGGGATTATGGCTAATCTGGCGGAGCAGGTAGGGAAAATGATCGATAACGAGGTTCCTTTTCAGGAAATAGCCTTGTATTATCTAAATTTCACTTTTGTAATCGGAAATCTACTTTTTCCCATTTTCCTATTTCTCTCCGTAATTTTCTTCACCTCTAAATTGGCCAATAATACCGAAATTGTAGCTATTCTTAGTTCCGGGGTTTCGTATGGGAGATTTTTACGGCCCTACTTAATCGGTGCTTCCATAATTGCCGTTATCATGTTCATTATGGGGATGTTTATTGTACCGGATGCTAGTGTGGGGTACAATGAGTTTAAATTTAAGTATTTGAAAAAGGGTAAACAGGATAGGGTTACCACAAATATTTTTAATCAGTTGAATGAAAATGATTATATCTATGTCAGTAGTTTTGATCCGGCCAGACAGATAGGGTATAACTTCACTATGGAGCGTTTCAACGAACAGAATACCTTGGATTTTAAGATATCCGCTGCCAACATCCGTTGGATAGAAAAAGATACGGTCTATCGACTTACTTCCTATGAAAAGAGAAAATTGGTAAACGGTAAGGAGATTGTAGAAACGAAACGAAGGTTGGATACTATTTTCGATTTTAAGATTGATGACCTAACTCCAGTTTCGTATATAGCTGAAACCAAGAATATGTTTGAGCTAAATAAATTTATTGAAACACAAAAGAGAAAGGGGGCTGCAAACATTAATAGCTATATATTGGTAAAGTACAAGCGTTGGGCATTGCCGATTGCGGCATTTATACTAACCGTTATTGCGGTGGCGGTTTCCTCGGTAAAGCGCCGCGGGGGGATGGGTGTAAACCTGGCCTTTGGAATAGGGGTGGCATTTATATATATCTTTTTTGACAAGGTTTTTGGGACCCTCGCGGAACAATCTGGATTCTCTCCCTTATGGGCGGTGATCATTCCCAATGTTTTGTTTGGGGTCATAGCATTTTATTTGTTGCAAAATGCCAAACGTTAAGCTCAAGAATTATCTACACCTTCATTTTATTGTTTTTGTTTGGGGCTTTACGGCCGTTTTGGGCAAGTTGATTACTATAGATGCCCTTCCTTTGGTATGGTATCGTATGCTAATGGCTACCTTGATCATCATAGCCTATATCCTGATCCGGAAATTTCCGTTGAAGGTACCTCCTAAAACATTGGCGATATTAATTATGGGCGGAATCGTAGTGGCCTTGCATTGGGTCACCTTTTTTATGGCCATCAAAGTGTCCAATGTGTCGATCGCTTTGGCCACGATGTCTACGGGGGCTTTTTTTACAGCTTTGTTGGAACCGTTTTGGTATGGTAGGAAAATGGTGGGTTATGAAATAGTTTTCGGACTAATTGTTATGTTGGGCCTATATATAATGTTTAGGGTGGAAACGGGCTATTTTCTGGGGATAATGTTAGCCTTGGTATCTTCCTTCTTATCCGCCACTTTTTCGTTGATCAATGGTAAATTAACGCAAGTGCAGAGACCTTCGATAATTTCATTATATGAATTGGGAAGTGGCGTGCTGTTCTTATCTGTTTACCTTGCATTTACCGGTAGTTATGACCAAAAGTTTTTTCAATTGTCCTTTAATGATTGGCTTTTTATATTTATACTTGCTTCGATCTGTACGGCCTATGCTTTTATTGCTTCGGTCAAGATTCTAAAATATATTTCCCCATATACGGTAATGTTGACCATTAACCTGGAACCGGTATACGGGATATTGTTGGGAGTTTTACTCCTTGGGGAAAGTGAAAAAATGAATCCACTTTTCTATGTTGGGGCATTATTAATATTGATAACTGTAGTGGCAAACGGAATTTTAAAAAATAGAATAAAATTAAAAAAAAAGACTAATGGGTTACCTTCCCATTAAAGTTTTATATTTGCCCGTTGAAAAGAACTAAACCTATAAACCTATGGAGTATTTAGATTTTGAACTGCCAATTAAAGAGCTGGAAGAGCAATTGGACAAGTGCATGATAATCGGTGAAGAGAGTGAAGTTGATGTTTCAGAGACTTGTAAACAAATAGAGAAAAAACTCGCTGAGACCCGTAAGGAAATATATAAAAATCTTACCGCATGGCAAAGGGTGCAATTGTCAAGGCATCCTAATAGACCTTATACCTTAGATTATATCAGGGCCATTTGTGGGGAAACTTTTTTGGAATTACATGGGGATCGCAATGTCAAGGATGACAAGGCAATGATCGGTGGTCTTGGTAAAATAGGTGATCAGAGTTACATGTTTGTTGGTCAACAGAAGGGCTATAATACCAAAACCAGGCAATTGCGTAATTTTGGAATGGCGAACCCTGAAGGATATAGGAAAGCTCTGCGTTTGATGAAGTCCGCCGAAAAGTTTGGTATCCCCGTTGTTTGCTTAATAGATACTCCAGGGGCATATCCCGGAATTGAGGCAGAGGAAAGGGGCCAAGGGGAGGCAATTGCAAGGAATATTTTGGAAATGACCCGACTAAAAGTCCCTATTATTGTTGTAATTATTGGAGAAGGTGCTTCAGGGGGTGCTTTGGGTATTGGTGTAGGGGATAAGGTGCTGATGTTGGAAAACACCTGGTACTCCGTAATTTCACCTGAATCCTGTTCTTCCATTCTTTGGAGAAGTTGGGAGTACAAGGAAATTGCAGCGGAAGCCTTAAAGCTTACGGCGACGGACATGAAAAAAATGAAATTGATAGACGAGATCGTTCGCGAACCGGCAGGCGGAGCCCACGCCAACAGGGATAAGACTTTCGAAATTGTAAAAAATAAAATTTCTTCGCATTATGAGGATTTAAAAAAGTTATCACCAAAAGAATTGGTGAATAACCGAATGGATAAATATGCCAATATGGGTGTATTTAATGGATAACATCCCTTTTTGTCAAGGTGAAAAAAACTGGAGCGGAAATTCTCCGGTTTTTTTTTGCTTATGAACAAATTTCGTAACTTATCAACAGGTATTTTGTTGAACAACTGTTAATATCCCAAATCTCTTTTTAAATCTTATTTATATAATTTAGCACTCTATGGAAAAAACGAACCCCATTATTGGTCATCGAATAGACAAGTCGACCATCATTAGCCTGGAGAAGGGGAAAATACCTCCTCAAGCTGTTGATTTAGAGGAGGTTGTGCTTGGAGCAATGATGATTGACAAAAAAGGGGTCGATGAAGTAATAGATATCCTACATCCTGAAGTCTTTTATAAGGATGCCCATAGATTTATCTACGAAGCTATTTTTAAACTGTTCGAAAATTCGGAACCGGTGGATTTATTAACCGTTTCCTCACAATTGAAGAAGGATGGTCGACTCGAGAGTGCAGGAGGTGATTTTTATCTCATTAAATTAACCCAAAAGGTAGCTTCTTCGGCACATATTGAGTTTCATGCGCGTATAATCCTCCAAAAGTTTATCCAGCGAAGCCTTATCAAGATTTCAAACGAAATAATTGAGGAAGCGTATGAAGATGCTACCGATGTGTTCGACTTATTGGACACTGCTGAATCCAAATTATACGACGTTACCCAAGGTAACCTTAAGCGTTCTGCCGAAACCGCCCAGAATTTGGTGATACAGGCCAAGAAGAGAATAGAGGAAATTGCAGGAAAAGAAGGACTTAGTGGTATCCCATCAGGTTTCGACAAATTGGACAAGCTAACTTCAGGATGGCAGCCCAGTGACTTGGTTATTGTGGCAGCTCGTCCAGGTATGGGTAAAACGGCCCTTACCCTGTCCATGGCAAGAAATATTGCGGTAAACTCCAATATTGGTGTTGCCTTCTTTTCCTTGGAAATGTCATCTGTTCAGTTGATTACCAGATTGATTTCCTCTGAGACGGGATTGTCATCCGAAAAATTAAGAACTGGTAGATTGGAGAAACATGAATGGGAACAGTTGAATGTTAAGGTAAAGGCCTTGGAGACGGCTCCTTTGTTTATTGATGATACCCCTTCCCTTTCTATTTTTGACCTTAGGGCAAAGGCCAGGCGTTTGGCTTCCCAGCACGATATTAAGATGATTATTATTGATTATTTGCAGTTGATGACGGCCGGGGGAAGTCAGAAAGGCGGAAACCGTGAACAGGAGATATCAACCATCTCCAGGAACTTAAAGGCCCTTGCCAAGGAATTGAACGTTCCTGTAATTGCACTTTCCCAATTATCGCGTGCCGTAGAGACCAGGGGTGGTAGTAAACGGCCAATTTTGTCGGATTTGAGGGAATCTGGAGCCATTGAGCAAGATGCGGATATCGTATCGTTTATCTATAGGCCAGAATATTATAAGATTGATGAATGGGATGATGAAGAACGCTCCCCAACAGCTGGTCAAGCCGAATTTATTGTTGCCAAGCATAGAAATGGTGGTTTGGAAAACATCCGACTCAAGTTCCTTGGACATTTAGGTAAGTTTGACAATTTGGATGATTTTGATTCTCCCTTCGAATTTCAGTCCAAAATGAATGCCGATGATGAGAACCCCTTTATAACCAAAAGCCTTCCGAATGCCAATGAAGCCTTTGGCAGCTCTATGAACGATGACTCCATGCAGGATGATAACGATGTACCTTTTTAAGGGTAACTTATTTTAGTTCACTTTTTATCTTATTATTTTGGTTTTGAGGTGATTAGATGTCAAAATGTTTGTATTGCCATTTTTTGGATATTAGGACCTTTTGAAAATTTTAACCCTATTTCAAAACCGAAACATCAATTTTCAAGTATCTTTGGGAAGATTCACCTTAGATATTGGTTCATGCAGAAGTGTTTTTTCTCCCTTTTCTTTATTCTTTTTTCTATATTGGAAATATCAGCTTCATCCATTCTTATTCCCATGGACGCTGAAAGTCAGAAAAACCATTTAAAGGCATACGGTATCACTTATTGGGTATTGACCAAGCAACAAAAAGTACAGTGGTTATTAAATTATAGAGGGGGATCCTTTTTGTTGCCCGATGGAGAGATCATTCGAAGGGAATGTCAAATCAGGGGGGTGTCTTTTGAGATCGTTTCTGATTCCCAGACCCAAGTTATTTTAGAAGAAATTGCCAGCCCTTCCCAAAACCAAGAAGCGGTAATTTTGGAAAAGGCTCCAAAAATAGCGGTTTATTCCCCTAAGGATAATTCCCCATGGGATGATGCAGTGACCATGGTACTTACCTATGCCGAAATTCCTTATGACCAAATTTACGATGAGGAAGTTTTGGACGATAAATTGGTCCTCTATGATTGGCTTCACTTGCACCATGAGGACTTTACGGGACAATATGGTAAATTTTATGGGGCCTACAGGGCGGCACCTTGGTATATAGAAGGAAAACAACAGGCGGAAGCCTTGGCCCAAAAATTGGGGTTCAATAAAGTCTCAGAGGAAAAGCGGGCCGTAGCCCTAAAAATTAGAAATTATGTTATTGGGGGAGGTTTTATGTTCGCTATGTGCTCCGCGACGGATAGTTTTGATATAGCCTTGGCTGCGGACAAAGTGGATATATGCGAACCTATGTTCGATGGCGATCCTTCTGATGCCAATTATCAGGGAAAGCTGGACTATGGTAAAACTTTTGCCTTTACCAATTTTATTTTGGAGCGCAATCCGTTGCGATATGAATTTTCTTCTATAGATATGACCAGTAGACGGGCCAATGTACCTAAGGAATCTGATTATTTTTCTTTGATGGATTTCTCTGCAAAATGGGACCCCGTACCTACCATGCTATGTCAGAACCATACGGCCCTAGTTAAGGGTTTCATGGGGCAGACTACCGCTTTCACCAGGGAAGAGATTAAACCGACGGTCTTGGTTTTGGGAGAGAATAAGATTAATGGGGAGGCCAGATATATTCACGGAATTAAAGGAAAAGGATTCTTTACCTTTTATGGAGGGCACGATCCAGAAGACTATCAGCACAGGGTAGGGGACCCAAAGACAGAATTGGAACTGCATCCTACATCTCCAGGTTATCGACTTATTCTCAATAATGTATTGTTTCCCGCTGCCCAAAAAAAGAAGCAGAAGACTTAATGATGCTGTTGCGGTTTTCTATATCCTAGACATCATGACTTGTAAATAAAAACTGCTGTTAAAGCTGGCGTCTTCAACAACAGTTTTTACTAAATTTCTATATAATTTAACTGCCAACGTCGAATGGCAGAACACTGGCGCTAGTGGTGATGCTATCCGCAGTGATACTTGCCCACCATGGGTTTAAAATACACCTACAAAGTGACTTCCGGTTACGTTCACCAACTCGGCACCTTTGGTTACATTACCTGTTTCTGTGTCGACAACGTAAATGTTTCCGTTTTGCCCTACAGCTCCTTGAGTTAGGTATATTTCTGTTCCATCTACAACAAAACCTTGATATTGAAATAAGTAAAAGTCAGGATCATAGGGGATGTCATCAATTTTTTGAGCTGTTTTTGCGTTTAAATCCGCAAGTGCAAAAAATCCTTGGGCACCAGCTAAACCTTCTGCTGATCCTGAATGTCTGTATGCTATTACGGCTTTTCCGTTTCCAGTAGGTCTCCAAGCAAGAATGTACGCATCTTCTACACCTAAAGCATCGTCCAAATTGAATTCATATGCATTGTCATATTCGTTGTCGGCATCAATTCTTAAAATGTGCGATCCTTCTGGGTCACTTTGGTTTGCTTGATATACACTTCCCTCATAAAGAAAGGCATTTATACTGCGATATCCGTTTGTGTTACCGTGACCCACGGTAGAAGTTATGACGCTCGGGTTCAATAAAGAAGGGTAGTCCAATACAATGGTTTTAGAACCTAAAATTTCGTAATCGCTGTCACTTTCCGTAGTGGCAGGATCAACCTTGCTTAAACGGGCGCCAATGTATAATTTATCTCCGGCTGCATTTAGAACAGGCATATCTATTCTAGAGATATAATACCCGTTTGCTTCTTCTTCTGCGCTCAAAGCTACACTGTGCTCTTGGAATTCTTTTATCGCGGAATTTACCAAATCCAAAGTCAAAACACCAATAGTCGCTTCTGTCCGGGTATAAACATCATTTTCGTCAAATTGGTGTTCTGTTGATACATATACAGCTGCTCCTGTTTTGTCCCCATCAAACAATTTTATCCATCTTGGAGCAGTTCCAACATACGGAGCAATACTTACCGATGAACCTGTCGGGGTGAAGTTTTGTCCACCTTCTACCATATATTTAGTGTAGTTACCACCGGTATCTCCTGCATAGCTAATATTAAATATAGTGTTGCCATCTTCAGAAGATTGCAATCTGGCGGTCCTGTTGGACGGCGCTATAAATCCATTTTCAAAAGGTTCAATGGACTTGGTAGGATCTTTGGCATCATCACTGCTTACAGAATAGATTAGCGTTCCCCCGTTTCCATCTCCAGGGGCATCTCCCATTTTGGCTGCGGCAATAGTAATCCATCTGGAATCTTCACTTGGATCTGGACCTGCCGGGTCTGTGTTTTCACTGATCTCATCGCTACTGCATGCGGCCATTAGGCCTATAGTTAGGATGTAGACGGTCAAGGTTTTAAAATTTAAAAAAGTACGTTTCATTTTAGATTTTATTTAAATAGTTAAAATTTATTGATTGTGTAATTTAATTTTAGATAAAAAGCTCTTCCTGGTTTTTGTACTGATAAATTATCATATACAGGTTCGTCGAATATATTTTTGATGTCAAAACTCATTACTAACTTTTTGTTTGGGAAGACGTAGCTGAGCCCGAAATCTTGTGCTAATTGTTGGGGTACTTTAAAAAATTCATCCCCTACAGTGTTCGATCCTTGAGAGGTTAGGAATGAAAACTCATCCGTAAAGTACATGGTGTAGAATAGGTTTAATCGCGATTTTTTCTGAAGTAGATCTTTAAATGAATAGCGCAAACTTCCATTCATCGTAAAGAATGGCGTGTTGGGAACGTCTATTTCTATGCCTTGATTTGCAATTTTTAAATCGAATCGTGATATATTAAAATTAAGTCCGAAATTGCTGTTGTATGAGTAATTTAATTGGGCGTCTATTCCTTTCGAGGTACCACTACCTTGATTTACATACACAATTAATTCATCATCAACATTCAAGGATGTTTCAATAGGTAGTCCAATTCTATCTTTGATATTTCGTGTGAAAACATTGGTCGAAATGGTAAAATCATGCTTTTTGATGTTAAATGACCCCAATCTGAATCCTAAGTTGTAGTTGTTGCTGCTTTCAGGATCAATGCTTGAATTGGCTACTACGTTATCTCCGTCATTTCCAAATATCTCAGTTTCGTTTGGTAGTCGGATAGCTTTTTCTGCGGATGCCAAAAGTGTTATATTGGGAATAATAGCATAGGAAGTTGCAAAGCCATATCCGTCATAATTTTTATTACTGGAAACAACTTCATTTGCTACCACATCGTTCCCGTTGGCATCCTGTTCTACGGCCGGGTCAACACTAGTTGTTTTTTGCTGATAGTGTTTTCCGAATAAACTGGCTTTTAATTTTTCGTCAAAGGCAGTTAGTTCGTAGGTTAAGGAATAAATGTTTTTGTGCAAGTCCCTGGTTCCTTGAAATGTGTTTTCCAAGACAGACCTTAAAGCATCACTATCTTCCCTGTCAATTCCGCTGTACACATGGTTTAATAACACTTTATGGTTGTCGTTAATGGCATAGGACATTCCTGTTCGGATTGATGCTACGTTTCTTTTGATCTTGGCCAGGGTGGGACCTCCTTCTTGTTGGGAACCCCAAGTGTACTGGTATTCATCACCTCTAAAATCAATGGCTCTTTCTCCGTTCCAACTATAGGCCCAGGCAACCGTATCATTAACAGCCCGATTTCTTTTGCCATACAGGCCGTTTATATTTACATCGAGTCCTTTGGTGAAAAGATCTATCTTTTGATAATTTATACTTCCCAATAAGGCATCAGATTCCAAGAATCTATCTTTATAAGGGGTAATGGTCATAAAGGCTCCGTGCTGAACTTCTTTGTAGTCATCCGAACCCGTAATGCCAATAAAAAATTGGTCTGCCCATTTTACATCAGTATAGCCTATTTGTGCCATCCCACCAGTAGATCTATAGGCATCGTTAAACCTTTTGGCTGTAATAGGGGTTTGTACCCCTCCTAAACCTGTAACTACAACACTTCTGCCTGAAACTTTATAATCATTAGCAGAATAGTTGTGGAAAAGGGAGGCCTTAATGGTAAATCCTGATTTTTCCAAGCGATACAATCCGTTGACGCTGGCTTGTAAGGTGTTGAACGATCCGTAGGAAATGGAGGCATTGAAATTAGTTTTGGCATCATTATGAAGCATTATATTTATAGCTCCCCCCAAGGCATCGTCTGCTAAATGTCCTGGTACTACCCCCTTGTAAACTTCAATTTGTTTGATCATGGAAGGGGGAATACTGTTCAGATTAAATGAATTGCCATAGGTAGAGATAGGAATTCCGTCTATGAAAATTCGTACAGAGTTTCCGGACAATCCATTTAAACTATAGCTAACGTCAGAACCTAAACCTCCATTTTGACGAATTTTCACACCTACTGTAGTGTTCAACAATTCATTTGTTTGAATGTTTCTTAGGCTAGCTTCCTTGGTTTTTATGGCATTTACAGCAAAGCCTTCGGTTTCAAGCGCTGTTTCCTTGGTCTTGCCGTTGACCGTTACCTCATTCAAGTTCTCTACGTTTTCCTGTAAGGTAAAATCGATCTTAATTTTGCTCGCACTTTCGTTGACCTCAAATGACTTTGAGCGCGTTCCGTAGCCAATAAAGGAAATCACTACCCTGTGCTTTCCCGTGGGTATCTTGCTTATGGAATATGCTCCATTATCATCTGTAAGAACACCAAGTTTTAGGCCTTCCACCAAAACGCTTGCATATGGCAAGGGTTTTCCTGAAGCATCAATTGCCTTTCCAAATATGGTGCCGAAAGCTTCTTGCCCTTGGGCCGAAAAGCAAATTATTAGTAAGAAAGCCGTAAGTAAGTTCTTCATATTATATTTAAAAAAAGTCATCTATTTTTATTAAGATTTAGTCTAAATAAATAACTTTGCAAATCTAATCTATGATTTAGGCTAGGAATAACGCAAAAGGAAGTTTTAGTAACGAAATAGGAATTAATGAGAATAGGTCTCATCCAGTACCAGAAATTAGGGGTAAGTGAAGAACACGAACAGGAGGTGTTTAAGGTTCCTGATGCGGCCAAAACTCAATCTGAAAAACTGGACAAAGGTGTAAACGGAACGTTACAAGAGCTAATTTTACCTGGAGCAACTATTGTATTGAGAAAATTATCATTTGATAAATGTCTTAAAACGTATCACAAGAATGTTGCTTTTTGTTATGGTCTTCATTTTGTTTTGGAGGGTAACTTTGAGTTTACTTGTCTTGAAAGCAAATCTAAAGTGGCTATCCCTAGTGGTTCTTATAATCTCATACAATGGTCTGGTATTGACGGCAGTCAAAAATTAAAGGGAGAAAAGTGTAATTCTGTTGATATTTATTTTACTCGAGAATTTCTGGGTGATATAGTCGGTATGGTGAACAAGCCTATTTTAGGACACTTCTTTAGAGCTTCAGGAGTATTCCCAAGAAGCTTGTGGGATACAGAACAACCGATAGCCCCAAAGTTAAGAGAATCACTTCTAGATATTTTACACTGTCAGTATGAGGATAGTGCCAGGAAAAATTATATAGAATCCAAAATAAAACTACTGGTAATAGATTTATTCTTGGGCAAGGAAAATGGTAACAGTAAGGCAGGGCAGTTGCCTTCTTCGGATTATATGGCTATTGATAAAGTGGACCTCTATATCAAAAGGAATCTTAGAAAAAAACTCACAATTAAAGAACTCTCTGAAGTAGCCGGTTTCAATACCACGAAATTAAAAGGCTGTTTTAAAAAGATACATCAAACAACCATATTTAAATATATTACCCGATTGCGGATGGAGAAGGCCAAAACTTTGGTTCTTGAGGAAAATTTATCAATTTCTCAAGCAGCCTATGAAGTTGGGTATTCAAATCCACAGCATTTTACCGTAGCATTTAAGAAAACGATGGGGTATTTGCCAAGTGCATTACTAGGTACACCCAAATGATGTTTTACTCGACAATCGAGATTTGTATTCTCTGACACTTGCCTGCCCGTATGCGTTCAGGCGGGCCTAACCTTGTGCGTTCAGGTGGGTGTCGAAATCTGAAATAAGGTTCTTTTCAATGCCTTTCGAGCCTGTTTTTGTCGGCCAGACAGGCTTGCCGAGAGGTAGTTTACTGCTTACTCTCTTTTGCCAGCAACATCGATTCCAAAATGCTCTCAACTCCAAAATCATCATTACTACTGGTCTGGTAATTTGATGCTTTCTTCACATTTGGGTGGGCGTTGGCCATTGCGAAACTAAAATCGGACATCGCCAACATTTCCAAGTCATTATTGTAATCCCCGAAAACCATAGTTTCCTGTCTGCTAATACCATACTTCTCCTGAAGATGTTGCAAAGCATAACCTTTGTTGGCGTTCATATGGGAAATATCCAACCAGTTCTCACCTGAAACTTTAACTTTTAAATCGGACTCCAAATGATTTACCAAAGGATAGATATACCTTTCAGAACTTTCAAAATGGTAAATGGCTATTTTTAAAATCTCTCCCTCAAAGGAAGCTATGTCGTTTAAGACACTAAATTGGGTATAATACTCTTTTAATTTATCGCGAAAAGCATCTGAATTTCCATTGATATAGGCATTGTTTTTACCACATAAAACGGGGTGTATATCTTCAATATTCTTCAAAAGACTTATAGTTTCCCGAATAGTTGTTTGGTCCAAAGGGGTTGCAAGCAATTCATTTTCTTGTTTCTTAACAAAGGCTCCATTTTCCGCTACAACAATTATATCATCTTTTATGGTCTCTAGTTTATCCACTATGCTGTTGTATTGGCGTCCACTTGCAGCCACGAATCTAATTTCCCTCTTTTTTAATTCTTCGAATAACTTAAAGAATTTACTGCTTACTTCATGCTTGGAGTTCAATAGGGTGCCATCCATATCGGTGACCACCATTTTTATTTTTGATAAATCCATTCAAATAATTTAAGCTGCAAAGATATTTGATATTGGCCTAATTAATGGCGTTCTTACCTAAAGTTTCACATTTCTTAATATTTATCGAAATTTGAATGAATTTTAGATACCAAATGCTATGCTGTTTTATCAGAAAGAACTACGCTTAAGGTCTTATAATAGGGGCTTTCATTTAATTACGGACACCATACTGGAAAACCTTCCACATTTAAAAAGGATACAAACAGGTATGTTGCAGGTGTTCATAAAACATACTTCCGCAGGTCTCACCATTAATGAAAATGCGGATTCCACAGTAAGGGACGATTTTGAAAGTCATATGAATATCATGGTTCCGGAAAACGCGCCCTATTATCTGCATGATTATGAGGGTTCGGACGACATGCCGGCACATATAAAATCTTCCTTGATGGGAGCCTCTGTTCAGATACCCATTAGTGATGGAAAATTAAATTTGGGAATATGGCAAGGTATCTATTTGTGCGAACACAGGAATAATGCCAGCGGGCGTAATTTGGTTTTAAGTTATTTCGGGGTGTAGTTAACTGCATTTCATCAATGAAGCGCTGTTTTAGAATGTTACTTTAAAGCAATTATAGACTAAGCCTATCTTTTTAGCAGTATATCGGGGGCATAATACCACGAGGCTTGTCTCATTTGCAATAAGCGGGCTTGTATAAACATGTTCCTTTAAAATACGTTGTGGGTTTGCCTTGGAGAAATATACTTAGTAAATTAGTGTATTGTAGGTTTTAAATAGGAAAGGATGGCAACAAAAGATATGATTTTGAATAAGATACAGATATTGATCACCAACAAATTTGAAACTCCGGAGGAGGCCTATAGCTTTTTTGATGAAGATGGAGATGGCAAACTTAAAAAAAGTGAGATAGTTGAATTGTTGAAAAAGGCGGAAATAAGTGGGTTTTTGCGTGGAATCGTTTCTTCCAAGCTAATTGAAGGTTATGATAAGTCCGGTGATGAGTTGATAGACTGGGAGGAATTTAAAGAGGCTGTCGGAAAAATAAAGATGGCCTAATATTTTATTTTAAATAAGTCATAAAAAAACCTGTTCCAGAAGGAACAGGTTCTTATAAGCGAGATAAGTTTATTAATTTATTTTACTTTGTTCACAATAGCTTTGAAAGCCTCTGGGTGGTTCATGGCCAAATCCGCCAAAACCTTACGGTTTAGCTCTATATTATTGGCTTTTACCTTGCCCATAAACTGGGAATAGGACATTCCGTGCATTCTGGCACCAGCATTGATACGGGTAATCCATAGGGAACGGAAATTTCTTTTCTTGTTTCTACGATCTCTGTAAGCATATAACATTGCTTTTTCAACCGCATTTTTAGCTACTGTCCAAACGTTTTTACGTCTTCCAAAGTAACCTTTGGCTTGCTTCATTACCTTTTTTCTTCTGGCTCTGGAAGCAACTGAATTTACTGATCTTGGCATAATTTTAATTGTTTTTTGTAGTAGGCGATCCTTTAATGTAGAATACTTTTATTGCCTAACTCCAGGGTTAATAATTACCGTTGGAACTATTACTTTAAACGTAATTGTTCCTTAATACTGTTAACATCCGCCTCGTGGACTAATCCAGAGTGGGTTAACGCTAGCTTACGCTTTTTAGACTTCTTCGTAAGAATGTGGCTCTTAAAGGCGTGCTTTCTTTTAATTTTACCACTACCGGTTAGCTTAAATCGCTTTTTGGCACTGGATTTTGTTTTCTGTTTAGGCATTTTCTTCCTATTTATTAATTTATCTCGCTTACTATCTTTATGCTAAAATATCTTCAGCATTTTATTTTGGGTAACCAAAGCTATAAGGCCTAGGTTTATTTTTTAGTTTTTGGGGCAATGAACATGGTCATACGTTTACCCTCAAGTTTAGGCATTTGTTCCACTTTGCCCAAATCCTCCAATTCGGATGCCAACTTAAGCAATAGTATTTCTCCTTGATCCTTATATACAATGGAACGACCTTTGAAAAATACATAAGCCTTAAGCTTTGCACCATCTTTTAAGAATTTTTCTGCGTGCTTCTTCTTAAACTCGTAATCGTGATCATCCGTTTGTGGACCAAACCTTATTTCTTTTACGATTACTTTGGTGGCTTTGGCCTTCATGATCTTTTCCCTTTTCTTCTGCTCGTAAAGGAATTTCTTGTAATCTATAATTTTACACACTGGCGGATCTGCTTTAGGGGAAATCTCCACTAAGTCCAATTCCAGTTCTTCCGCTTTGGTCAAGGCTTCACGGGTGCTATATACACCTACTTCTACATTGTCGCCAACCAACCTAACCTTTGGCGATGAAATACTTTCATTAATATTATGAGGGTTTTTGTTTTCCCTCCTAGGTTGGGGTCTAAATCTTTTTCTAATTGCTATGACGTAATATTTTTAGTTAAACTTTTTTTTAAAACGACTTTAAGGTACTGTTTATTTCATTTATTACCAAGTCGGCAAAGGCTTTTACGGAGATGGCTCCCAAATCCTCGCCGCCATGCCTCCTTATGGAGATGGTTTCCTCTTTCTCTTCATTCTCCCCTACGATCAGCATAAATGGGATTTTATTCATTTCCGCTTCACGTATCTTCTTGCCTACCGTTTCATTTCGGTTATCAATGAGGGCGCGAATGTCGTTATTTTCCAAGGAATTTAAAACTTTTTGGGCATATATTTCATGTTTTTCGCTGACAGGCAGGATAATAGCCTGCTCCGGCATCAGCCAAAGAGGGAAATTACCCCCTGTGTGTTCCAATAATAAAGCAATAAAACGCTCCATACTTCCGAAAGGGGCCCTATGAATCATAACCGGTCTATGCAACTCATTGTCACTGCCTTTGTAGGTAAGGTCAAATCGCTCCGGTAAATTGTAATCTACCTGAATGGTCCCCAGTTGCCAGTTCCTGCCAAGGGCGTCCTTTACCATAAAATCCAACTTAGGACCATAAAAGGCGGCTTCACCGCTTTCTATGACAAAATCCAATCCTTTTTCCTTGGCTGCATTAATAATTGCATTTTCCGCTTTTTCCCAGTTTTCAACAGATCCAATGTATTTTTCAGGTTTATCCAAATCCCTTACGGATACTTGGGCTGTAAAATTACCGAAGCCCAAAGACCCCAATACATATAAGGTAAGATCTATAACGTTTTTAAACTCTTCCGCTAATTGGTCCGGGGTACAGAAGATGTGGGCGTCGTCCTGTGTAAAACCACGAACCCGTGTAAGGCCATGCAATTCACCACTCTGTTCGTATCGGTAAACAGTCCCGAATTCCGCATATCTTTTTGGAAGCTCCCTATAGCTAAATGGTTTAGTATTGTAAATTTCACAGTGATGTGGACAGTTCATGGGTTTCAACAAGAACTCCTCGTCCTCTTTTGGGGTTTTTATGGGTTGAAAACTGTCTTCCCCGTATTTGGCATAATGTCCAGAGGTTACATAAAGTTCCTTTTGTCCAATGTGTGGGGTGACCACCATCTCATAACCGGCCTTTTTCTGCGCTTTCTTCAGAAAATTCTCCAAGCGCTCCCTTAAAGCGGCTCCTTTTGGAAGCCATAAGGGGAGGCCTTGTCCTACTTTCTGGGAGAAAGTAAACAGTTCCAGTTCCTTGCCCAGTTTTCTATGGTCCCTTTTTTTGGCTTCTTCCAAAAGTTCCAAGTACTCGGTAAGTTCTTTTTGTTTTGGAAAGGAAATGCCATATACCCTGGTCAACTGATTGTTTTTTTCATTCCCCCTCCAATAGGCACCGGCTACACTCAATACTTTAATAGCCTTAATAATACCTGTATTGGGTATGTGTCCGCCCCGGCATAGATCGGTGAAAGTGTCATGGTCACAGAAGGTAATAGTACCGTCTTCCAGGTTTTCTATAAGCTCTACCTTGTATTGGTTTCCTTGGGATTTGTATAGATCCAATGCTTGTGCCTTGGTAGCGGACCGCATCTTAAAATCGTGTTTTCCCCTGGCAATTTCCAAGGCTTTCTTTTCAATTTCCGGAAAGTCTTTTTCAGAAATAGTGCCTTCAGGTAGATCTACATCATAATAAAATCCGTTATCAATGGCAGGTCCTATGGTTAATTTTATACCAGGGTACAATTCTTCCAAAGCTTGGGCTACTACGTGGGAGGTAGAATGCCAAAAAGCAGTTTTTCCTTCTTTGTCGTTCCAACTATAAAGGACAAGGGATCCATCCTCCTTTAATGGTGTTACGGTTTCAACGGTTACACCATTAAATTTTGCTGAGATAATATTTCGGGCCAAACCTTCACTTATGCTTTTGGCTACCTCTATAGGGGTTGTTCCTTTAGCATATTCTTTAATGCTCCCGTCTGGTAAAGTTATTTTGATCATGCTTTTTTGTCGTAATAAGTGTGCAAAGATAACACCTAGTATTTATGTTGGCAATATATATAGGAAGGATTTTCATACATACTATATAAGTTGGGTTTTGGCCTTCCCTCTCCTAGGTCGGGCCGTGTGCTCTGCCGTATCCCTTGTCCTGCTTCGGTGGTGCGGCTTCGGCCCCTGCCTACCGGTAGGGGGGG
>NZ_JALKBD010000004.1 GCF_023015905.1 Arenibacter sp. F20364
GTTATATAACGAAACTACTAAAAAGAACGATAAATGGAACTAGGATAAGATATTTTTTTAGGGCATTTCGGTTGTACCGAAAAACGGCCGTTTTATAGGACTAATACATCCTTTGTAAAATTCATAAAAGTTGGATAAAATTGTCAGCTTTATATTCCTATTCTGGTCAATGGCCATTTTCGCTCACTGTAGCCAATAAAAAACTAAATTGCCTCGACCAAAATCCGACTAGAAATAGAATTACTCAAAACTTGTTCTGAGTGGTCACCATATGAAATGGTCATGCTCTTATCAAAAGATTCGATTTGGTGAATTAATATTTCACTGCCCAAGTGTATTTCTTTCTTATTCAAAAAAAGAAGAAAATCCGTTGAACTATCCCGTAGTGCCTTTAACTCAACCTTGGTACCTACTGAACACTCCGCCAGTGTTTTATAATTCCTTTTTACAATTTCCCCTTCTTTATTTGGAATAGGCGAACCATGTGGGTCAATGTTGGGAAACCCTAACAGTTCGTCCATTCTGTCGAATAGATTTTCGGTTTTTATATGTTCCAATTCTTCGGCAATATCATGGACCTCTTCCCAACCGAACCCCATAATTTGAGACAAAAACATTTCTGACAATCTGTGCTTTCTAATCACCAACACCGCATTCTTTCTTCCCTCATTGGTCAGTTTTATCGGTTTATACTTTTCATATTTGACCCAGCCGTTCTGGTGCATTTTCTTTACCATATTGTTGACCGTTGGCTTACTTAATTCCAAGTTGCGTCCCAGTTCCGACAAGGATATCTCTTCATTTTTGAGATGAAGATGATACAACGCCTTTAGATAATTTTCTTTTGCTTTCGTCGCCATTGACAAATAATTTTTAACAAAGATAAAATTATTTGTCAGTAAAATTGTTAGAGATATCTAACTTATATATATTTGCATGTCTAACATTTATAGCAAATTAATAATGACCATAAAGAATATTGTAGTATATACAATTTTATCAAGCCTACTGGTATTGTCATCTTGTGAAAAGTTTGAGCCACAGGCCCCGCTTGAAGAAGAACTTTTGGATGGTCCTATCGCAGGATTGACCACTGCCCAATCTGCACAGTTTTTGGCAGGAGATATAGCGTTCAATGATGACATATTCACTTCTCAAACCGGACTGGGACCTGTATTTGTAGCTACGAGCTGTGGCAGTTGCCATGCGGGGGATGGCAAGGGAACGCCCTTTACCACACTCACCCGTTTTGGCCAGACCGATGGTACTGGCAATCAATTTTTACATTTGGGTGGCCCGCAATTACAAAATAGGGCGATACCGGGATACACTCCGGAAACCATTCCGTCTGGAGCCACTTTTTCAAAATTTACACCTCCCGCCATTACCGGACTTGGATTTTTGCAATATGTTACGGATGAGACTATTTTGGCCTTGGCAGATCCTGAGGACCTGGACGGGGACGGCATTTCGGGAAGACCGAACTGGATGGCCCTTGCCGACTATCTTATTCCCGCTGCCAACGCTATTTCACAAGAAGGGGACTACATTCACAGGTTTGGTAAAAAAGCCGCAGCCTATGATTTGCTCCACCAAACGGTTCTTGCGTACAATCAAGATATGGGAATCACTTCTACTTTCGAGCCAATCGATGTCTATACGGGATTGAGTATTGACCCTGAAGTCTCTGATAAAATAGTTAGGGACGTTGTAGCTTATATCAATACACTAAAGGCACCGATACAACGGGATAAAGAAGAGGCCCGGATATTGAACGGTAAATCTATTTTCTCCCAAATCAACTGTGCTTCTTGCCATATTCCGGAACTGACAACGGGTAATTCCCCGATCGAAGCACTTTCGAACAAGACATTTTCCCCATATACGGATCTATTGTTGCACGATATGGGCCCTGGGCTTGATGATGGCTATACGGAAGGAAGCGCATTAACATCGGAATGGCGTACACCACCACTTTGGGGACTTGGGCTCTCGCCCACCACCCAAGGCGGGCAGTATTTTTTATTACATGATGGCAGGGCAAAAAGTATTGAGGAAGCTATTTTACTGCATGGAGGGGAAGCCGACAATAGTAAAAATGAGTTTCTGGACCTAAGCCGATCCGAAAAAGAAGATTTGATCAAATTCTTGGAATCGTTATAAACTATGGAGAGAAATGAATTTATAAAAACGTGTGGCTATGCCTGTATCGGTGCTTCTTCTATAGGGATGTTGCTTCAAAGTTGTGTTTCCAACAAAAGTATAACGGCCAACATTGAAAACGAAAACTTGGTGGTACCCATTTCCGATTTTTTGAAAGATGAAGCCTACCTAAAATATATTATTGTTAGAAATAATAATTTACGGTTCCCTATTTATGTCTTTCGTTTTTCGGAAAATGAATATACGGCCCTATACCTGCAATGTACCCACCAGGGAAATGAATTGAATGCCTATGGTGATAAGCTGGTATGCCCGGCGCACGGAAGCGAATTCAACAACAAAGGCATGGTGACCAATGGTCCTGCGACGGACCCGTTAAGGTCATTTCCGATCCAAATTTCCAATCCGAACATTCTTATTTCATTAAAAAAAGCATGAAACTAATAATTACAATATCGTTACAGCTTCTATCAGTGTTGTCATATGCACAAATAGATACTACACTTTTCAAAAGAACAAAAATAGATACAACAAAACAGCATTTGAACATGGATGCGGCTTATGGCCGTCCTTTTTTGAGCTATGGAAAAATGCCCGTTTCAGTGGGGGGGTATGCGGAGGTAAATTGGCAACGTTTGGGCACCGATGGCGTCTCGGAAGGGCACCAATTTCAAATGAGAAGAATGACCCTGTTCGTCGCTTCCTCAATTGGTAATAAAATAAAATTTTTAAGTGAATTGGAATTTGAGGAAGGGGGTAAGGAAATAGCCATTGAATTTGCTTCCTTGGATGTAGAATTTCACCCATTGCTGAATTTGAGAGGCGGGATCATCATGAACCCTATCGGAGCTTTCAATCAAAATCACGATGGCCCCAAATGGGAGTTTACGGACCGGCCGATCTCAGCAACCCAATTGCTTCCAGCTACCTGGAGCAATGCCGGTTTTGGCCTTTTCGGAAAAATGTACCAAAATGACTGGATGTTCGGTTACGAATTCTATTTGTCCGGAGGGTTCGATGGTTCCATAATAGATAATTCCGAAAACAAAACTTTTTTGCCAGCTTCCAAATCCAACATTGAACGCTTTGAGGAGTCGGCAAGTGGAACGCCGCTGAGCACGGCAAAAATAGCGGTGAGACATACCAAATTTGGAGAATTGGGCCTATCCTATATGGGGGGTATTTACAATAATTTCGAGGATGATGGCATTGTTTTGGATGAAAAAAGACGACTGAACGTATATGCTATAGATTACAATACAACATTGCCAAAACTGAACACTTTTATAACTGGGGAATGGGCCTGGGTAAATGTGGATGTGCCAGAAACTTTTACCCAACAATTTGGAAACAGACAACACGGTGGATTTTTGGACGTAGTGCAACCTATTTTAAAGCGCGAAATATTTGATTGGGAAAAGGCAACATTAAATTTTGCCTGTAGGTTCGAGTATGTTGATTGGAACGTAGGTACTTTCAAAGAAACGGGAGATAACATGGGCGAAGCCCTTTGGAGTATTATACCTGCTATTAGTTTCAGACCTTCCCCACAAACAGTCTTTCGTTTAAATTACCGTATACAGAGACAAAAGGATATACTTGATAATGACCCGGCTAAAACTGCGGGATTTAGTTTTGGTATTTCTTCCTATTTTTGATTGAAGGTGGTTATTTGGGTCACTAAAAATGAAAAAAGCATCTACGTCTAAGCTTGATAAGGGATAACGCTTGCGATCGGTCTTGATGAAAATATGTTCAGTGCTGGCCAAACCAATAATTAAACAAAACGAGTGTTTTTTGGAATCCTACCCATACTTCAAACCAGTTTCGTAAAACGGCCGTTTTATCTATCGAAATCTGAAAAATAACGTCCACTGTAGCACCAAAAACCGCAAAATTTTAATGATTGGAGTTGTTGAGTTTAGGAGGGCCATCTAGAAAATCCTTTAATCTTTTTTCAATTGCTTCTTCATGTGAAATTGTATTTCCTGCCTATGCTTCTGACATCGTTGCCATACCTGTTGGGAAACCGGCCTATTAAGCCAAGGAATGAATATGAACGAAGATCAGACCGGAATTCAATTGTTTTGCCGATCCCATGGCATAATCCATTGCATTACTTAAGATATGGCTAAAACCTACCAATATCAAAATCGTTTTTACTTGCACTATATTTATTTTATGTGATTATCAATAATTATAATAATTTTTTTAGTGAAAAAGGAGATAAAAAAAGTAAAAAATAGCCTCATAAAAGAATAGGGCAAGTACAACAATGAAGATTGTTACTATAGCCAGAATACCAAGTATTTTATCTTTTTTGGTTATGGTATTTACCATAGGTTTTTCATTTTTTTTCTTTTCTCTTCTCTTTCTACGATTTTGCGACATCATTTTTATTTCCATTTCATCTTCTGCAATCTTACCGCATTTAAAATGGCCAACAAAGCAACCCCCACATCAGCAAAAACAGCTTCCCACATCGTGGCCATTCCCAACACTCCCAGTGCCATTACCATCACTTTTACACCAAAGGCAAGACCAATGTTCTGCCAAACGACTTGTCTTGTCGAGCGCCCTATTTTGATGGCTCTTGCAATCTTTGAAGGCTGGTCTGTCTGAATAATGACATCTGCCGTCTCGATGGCGACATCACTGCCCAAACCACCCATTGCAATACCCACATCACTTGCCGCCAAGACGGGCGCATCGTTGATACCATCGCCTATAAAGGCGACTTTGGTATCGGATTGCTTCTTTAACGTTTCGACCTCGTTCAGCTTATCTTCCGGTAAAAGACCGCCTTTTGCCCAATCGATTTTTAATTCTTTTGCGACCTGTTGGGTTATGGAATCCTTGTCACCCGAAAGCATAATAATCTTGGAAATACCTGATTCCCTAATTTGCTTTATGGCCTGATGCGCATCTTCCTTTAGTTCATCGGCAATGGTCACGTATCCTGCAAATTTCCCATCAATGGCGACCATGACGATAGACTCAACAATGCTTTCGGTTTCAGAAGGGACATCAATGCCATTGGAAGTCATCAATGCCATATTCCCCACTACAATGGTTTTCCCGTTAACCGTTCCTTTCAATCCTTTTCCTGCAATTTCCGATACCTCCACGGCCTTGTATTCTAATCCTTCTACCTTATAATCAAGTATCGCCTTGGCAATGGGATGGGTGGATTGTTTTTCCATTGCCATCAGGTATTTCATAAATTCAGCTTCCGTAAAAGTGGTGCTATTTATGACTTCCTTGATTTTAAAGACTCCTTGGGTAATGGTGCCTGTCTTGTCCATTACTATGGTATTCACTTTGGTCATTGCATCGAGGAAGGAGGCACCTTTGAACAGGATTCCATTTCGGGAAGCTGCACCGAGACCACCGAAATAACCGAGAGGAATTGAAATTACCAGTGCACATGGACACGAAATCACAAGAAATATCAAAGCGCGGTACAACCAGTCCCTAAATTCATATACGTCAACGAGGAAATAGGGCAGGAACGTTAGGGCAATAGCAAGAAAGACAACAATGGGCGTATAAACACGAGCGAACTTCCTGATGAACAATTCCGTTTTGGACTTTCGGGCCGTGGCATTTTGAACCATATCGAGGATTCGAGCGATGGAACTATCCTTGAATTCCTTGGTGGTTTCGATTTCAATAACGCCATCCAGATTGACGCTTCCTGCAAATACTTTTTCGCCCTTTGCAATCGTATCAGGTTTGCTTTCGCCAGTTAATGCCGCTGTATTGAACGAGCCTTTTTCGGAAAGCAAAATACCATCCAAAGGGATTTTTTCGCCCACACGGACTTGCACTTTCTCGCCAATGGCGACGGTTTCGGGATTTACAGAAACATAATTGTTGTTCCTATAGACCAAGGCTTCATTCGGTCTTACATCCAGTAGAGCCTTGATGCTTCCCTTGGCTCTTTTAACGGCAGCACTTTGAAACAATTCGCCGACCGCATAAAATAACATTACTGCTACACCTTCGGGATATTGGCCAATGGCGAATGCACCAAGGGTGGCAATGGACATTAACAGGAATTCGGTAAAGAAATCGCCTTTTTTAATGCTGTTCCAGCCTTCCATTATTACTGGAAAACCAACAGGGAGGTATGCAACAACGTACCATAATATCCTTATCCTACCCTCAAAATGCGGAAATGTCCCTAAATAATCAAAAAGTATGGCCGCCATCAACATTATGAAACTGACAACTGCAGGGATGTAGGGTCTGATATTTATCTTGCTGGTGGGTTCTACCTGCGGAATTTCCATAGTTTCACAGCACCCGTTTTCAAGATTCTGGGTAGAACAATTTATTTTCTCGCCGTTTATTTTTGATTTCCTGTTTTTCATTTTTTATTCTTTACCGACATCCTAGAATACGTGGTTGTCGTTCGCTTTTATATAACAAATACTTGGATCGTTGGCGCCTTTATTCTTCTACCCACTTTTTTGCAGTTTCTTTATCTTCCAAATCAAAATATTTGATCTTGGCGTTCGTAAAGGGTTTCATAAACTGCGTTATCCACTCCTGCCATTTTTTGTTGCCCACCATCGCTATTTTTTCATAATCCCTGGCGTGGGCCGTGTCCATTTTTAGGTCTTCCCATAATCCGGGAAGATCCCAGCCCGTAAAATTTTCCATTTCAAAATACCAACGAACCTTCATTCCCCTGTCCAATATGGCATGGATAAGCGGATGGATTTTTTCGATATCTTCTTTTCCCAATTTCCCCGAAGCATTTGTTTCAATAATATTTTTATCTTTTAATTCGATTATCTGTAACATTTTATATAGTTTTTAATTAATTATTATCCCTTTAGATCGTAAATCCATTCCTTAGCTTTTTTTCGGTGTAATTTTTTTTTCAGGATTAGTTTCTTGACAATTTGAGCCCCTTATATTTAACTCTTGGTTCAAGGGAATCAAGGTCGGTTTAAAATCTTCAAACATTCAGTCTATCTTGTTCAGTTATTTTTATCAACGCCATGGCTAAATTTTATTTCTTGCCATTTTCCCTTTTACAATTCCACGTTCCATAACTTCTTCCTTGGCAAATTGGTTCGTTTTATGGTATTCTCTAGTATATTTTATAGGCTATGGCATAAGGTTATCATCAAGTACGTTGAACATTTTTCTCTGTCCATAAAGATTCGTTTCTCATTTTTGATAATTTCCGCAAACATTTTTTACATATTCCTCTTAACACCAGATTAACGCCTTGCGTTTGGTACTGGGCAGGTAAACAATCTTCTGGCATTCTGCTGGGCAAACAGGTGGTCTCCAAACATTGTGTGCAATGAAAATGCAGATGCAGGTCTTTTTTGCCGGCGTCTTCAGAAATCGCATATTTTGCCACTCCCGTCCCATCATTGATCTGATGGATCAACCCTTTATCCTCAAAAATCTTGAGATTGCGATAAAAGGTCGTTCTGTTTGCTGTTTTATTGGTTTCGCTCTTTTGAACAAAAGCCTTTTTCAAATCGGAAAAGGACACGGCACTTTGTTTCCTTTTCAGGAACTTGTATATCTTCGACCTCATTTGAGTGGGACGAATACCGTGATACGATAATATTTTTTCCGTTTTGGTCATTTTAACCTTGATTCAAAAGGAACCATTTTCATTAAATTTATTTTTTATAGGCCAAAAGCCTTAACGCATTAAAAACCACAAGCAACGTTGAGCCTTCGTGGATGACCACTGCAATACCGATATTGGCAAGCCCAAAAATGGTCGATGGTATGAGCAGGGCAACAATACCGAGACTGACCCAAAGGTTTTGCTTGATAATGGACTTTGCCTTCCTGCTCAAACCTATGGCAAAGGGCAGGGTTTCCAATTTATCGGCCATTAGGGCAATGTCCGCAGTTTCCAAGGCCACATCACTGCCCGCTGCACCCATTGCGATACCAACGGTGCTGTTCGCCATTGCAGGGGCATCGTTCACACCGTCGCCTACCATTGCGACCTTGCTTTCCTGTTCTTTTAATTTTTTAATGGCATCTACCTTTTCCTCCGGTAACAAGCTTCCCCAGGCATCGGTCAATCCAATTTCTTTAGCAACGGCATCGGCCACTTTTTGATTATCCCCTGTCAACATTATCATCCGCTTGATGCCGATTTCCTTTAGTTTTTTCAGAGTTTCCTTGGCCGCTTCCCGTGGGGTGTCCATCAGGGCAATGATACCAATATATTCTTTGTTCCTTCTTATGAGCATCGTGGTATTTCCGCCCCCTTCAAGTTCCCTTACCTTGGTGGATATTTCTTCGGATGGTTTTGCATCATCGAGGTCTTCGTACAGGTCAAGGTTTCCAATATAGATTTTATCCTTGCCCAAGGAAGCTTTGATACCTTTTCCGAGAACCGCTTCCAAATCGGACGCATCGGTAATAGCAGTACCTTTCAGACGCTCTCTCCCATCCCTTACGACGGCTTTGGCCAAAGGGTGGTCGCTCAAATTTTCAACGGCAACGGCTATCTTTAACAGTTCATTTTCTTCAATATCCCCCAATGGTACCACCTCGGTAAGTTTGGGCTTGCCTTCGGTTAGTGTTCCCGTTTTATCAAAAGCCAAAGCCGTAATGACCCCCAGATCCTCAAGCGGTCGCCCACCTTTGATAAGTACACCGCCCCTTGCCGCCCGTGCCACACCGCTCAATACGGCACTTGGTGTTGAAATGGCCAGTGCACAGGGACTAGCAGCCACCAATACCGCCATAGCACGATAAAAACTGGCACTAAAAGGTTCGTCAATGACCAGAAAGGCAAAGAGCAGGATAACCACAAGTACAAGTACGGAAGGCACAAAGTATTTTTCGAACTTATCGGTCAACAGCTGTGTGGGGGACTTCTGGGTCTGTGCCTCGTTGACCAGTTTGACCAATCGGGACAGGGTAGAGTCTTTGGCTTCTTTGATTACCTTTATTTCCAACGTGCTATTACCGTTGATAGTTCCAGCGAATACGCGATTTTCATCCTTAATATCATCGTCTGCCGAATAGTCCCTGCCCGTATCTTCCACGGGAATTTTGTCCACGGGTACACTTTCCCCGGTAATAGGTGCCTGGTTGACGCTGCTTTTTCCGTTGACCACAACACCATCTGCGGATATCTTGCTGTTGGGCTTGACCACTATAACATCACCAATGCGCAATTTTTCAATCCCGATTTCCTCGGTCTTGCCATCTTTTTTAAGCAAGGCCGTTTTTGGTGCAAGATCCGCAAGAGCGGCAATGCTCTTTCTTGCCTTGTTCATTGCGTAATGTTCCAAGGCGTGCCCAAGGCTAAATAGGAACAACAACAGTGCACCTTCCGCCCATTCGCCAAGAACGGCGGCGCCAATGGCGGCGACCAGCATTAAAAAATCAATTTCAAAACCACCTTTGGCGACGGTCTGTACTGCTTCCTTGGCCGTAAAAAAACCACCAAAGAAATAAGCGCCTATATACAGGCTAAGACTGACCCAGTCCGGGATGGATTCTACGTAGGAAAGCCCGAAGCCAATCCCGAGAAGTACCCCGCAGATAATTGAAAAAATAAGTTCGGTATTTTTGCCTAAAATCCCACCGTGGGCATGTTCCTCTCCGTCCTCGTGTGTCTCGCCCTCCTTGTGCTCGTGGCTTTCTGAGGATGTTCCTTCCTTTTCCAGTCCTTCTTCTTCTTCTAGAAATAAACGCTCCATTGGTTTTTTGCTGAATTCTTTCATAACCATCGATTCCTCAATAATGGTAAGGTCCTTTTTCCTGAGCCGTTTTTCTATTGCGGCAAATCCGGTTATACCCTTGTCGAATTCAACGCGTACAACACCGGTACCGGCTACCGAAGCTTCTAAGACCCCCTCAATGGACCGTAGGCTTTTTTCGATGCTACGGGCATGTCTGGCATGACGTATTCCTTCCACCTGGAGCAATTTATGTCCATATTTATCGGTTATTCCGGCACCAGTTTTTTTTGCTAAGGATTGGATTCGATCTATGGATATGACATCAGGGTCGTAGTGAAAACAGAGTTGTGGCACATCGTTTTTCCTTTTGTCCGAAACGTGCACTTTTTCGATGCCCTCTTTAGCCTGTAGTTCATGAATAAGCCTTTTAACACAAGTATCTTTTTCGTTTGGAACCTGCGGAAGGACAACCGGGATTTTTATTTGTAGTTTTTTCATTAGACTGATGTTTTAAAGTATATAGTACTTGTTAGGTTTCATTTTAAAAGGGAAGTCCACGTCACCTATCATCTCTTTTAATTTTATTTCTATAGTCTGGGCCTGATCGATCATTGGTGTATCCATTGGGTCGTTTTCAAATGGACCCTGCATTAAAATTGACGTTTTCTTAATCGCTATAAAGATTATTGGGATAGCAATGGTAAGACCAATTTCTAGCGAGAGGTCATTATCGGATAGGCCAAAAGGAAGCATTGTAGCAAAAACATATATGATCAAATGGATCAATAGGCTATGTGCCTTGGGGAAATCCGTGTTTTTGATTCTTTCAAATCTTACATAGCTGGCTACATTTGACGAAAATGGAAGATTCCTTAGATATTCGCCCAAAGCATAGCACCATACGAATTGGCGTTTTGTCATTTCCTTTACATTATATACATATTGCACATCCGACCTATCATAAAGTGAAATGGTCTGCCATATCAAGGTTCGGGAATCATTAACAATAGCGCCCCATATAATGCGGGCTTCCCACCAGCGTTCATAGGCCTGATTTGTCCGAAAACCCAATAACTGGGCGACAAAGTTGCCAAAATACCCGATGCCAATTAATATCCCTAATAAAACTGCCAGCCCCAAACATGGTAATAACAGTAGTACTGTTTGTAGGTCCATTTTTTTTGTGCTATAAAATTTTTATCTATTCCAATTTCAATACCATCTGTGCAAACCGTATTTCTATTGCTTTGTCCAATCCCGGTATTATTTCCTCCAAACCTGTTTCTACCGCTAAAAGCTCCCCCATGGCACTTAACAAACAGGAAAATCTTTGCCCTTCCTCCAGGTGGGTCAGGGTAGTCCTAAGAATTACCTGAAATGAATTATCTTGAAAGGATACGGTGACCGGCCAATTGAAATCGATCGGGTCGTGGCGTGAGGATAAAAAATCCTCTGTAGGGATGTTGCCCGTGAAATAGACCATTAAAGGATCCTCGGCCTCTTTTAAAACTGCATTAACTTCCGGGATTTTCATTTGTAACGTTCTCAGGTCCAAAGACCCTACTATTTGCTTATCGGTATAATTTAATAGTACGGATAATTCGGTGCTTTCGGCATTGACCGGTTCTTTGCCAACCTCCGTAGATAACATTAGATGTCCCTTTTTGGTCATATATATTGTCTGGGCCCCTAGTCCAAGGACATTGATAAAAAGGATAACTAATGCCAGCTGTATTTTTCCCATGGTTACAGGTTTAGACACGGTTACCGCAACTTGGGCAAAATTTAGCATCCAGCGGTATGCTCTCCTTGCAACTATTGCATTTTCCCTTTCCCAAGGCCGAGCCGCATTTTTGACAGAAAAGTGCGTTTTGTTCATTATCTACGCCACATTTTGGGCACCGGATTAACACCTTCGACCCTGAATGACCATCCCGGTAACCGTAATCGTGCTTTCGACCATGCTTGGTGGAATGATGTCCACCTCTTCCCATTCCCCTGAGTAAATGTTTTAAAAATCCCATATTTTCTAATTTAAAAGTGAATCTATATTATCCAGTGCCTCGAACATATCCAGTGCATCCCACAGAAATACCAATCGTCCGTCATACTATTTTTATTTTACGTTAATAATTCAGTCCTTATCCAATTTTTCTATCCATTCTTTAGCGCAGTCCTTGTCTTCGGGCTTAAAAAATTTTATGTGGGCCCTGGAAAAAGGAAGCAGCACCTCTGTAAATAGTTCCTGCCATTTAACGTTTCCCACCAAGGCAACCCGCTTCAAATGCTTTTCATTGGGGAGGTCCAATTCAATCCCCTTCCAATGGACACTTGCCGTCCAACCTTCAAAATTTTGCATTTCGATGTACCAGGAAACTTCTTGATACACCTTTAGATGATTTGTTAAAACGGGGGTCAAGTTTTCGTAATCCTTGGCATCCAGCTTATTTTGTGCTACCATATATACCGTAGCTTCTTTTTCAAAGATTTTTACCATAGCTCTATATTTATAATCGATAATCGTATTTTAAAACCTGACGCTTAATCCAAGTTGCCGCTGCATTTTTCGCAGATGCCCTTTACCACTAGGTTGACATCTTCCGTGATATAACCTTCGGGCAAGTTGATGTGGGGAATTTTATGGGCTGTCAGGCACACTGTCTCCTCGCATCTGTTGCAATGAAAATGCAAGTGGAGGTCGTTGCCGACCTCACACTCACAATTGTCTTCGCAAAGGGCGTATTTTATGACTCCTGTTCCATCCTCGATTTGATGCACAATCCCTTTTTCCTCAAACGCTTTCATAGTCCTAAATAGGGTGCTTCTTTCACTGACCTTAAAATCCTTTTCCAAATCGCCAAGACTTATGGCCGCCTCTAATTCTGCTAAACGCTTATAAGTCATCAAGCGCATAGCCGTAGGCCGTATCCCTTTGCTTTCAAGTAGTTGGACTATTTTTTCCATTTGTACTAAAGTGTTTTATAGGTCGTACCGTTTTAAGGAATCTCCTGTTTTAATGTGAAACGCATCTTCTATATTAGCTATATAAATTATACCATCTCCAGGCCCGTCGGTTTTGGAGTTGGCTATAATTGTTTCAATGGCCGCTTGGGCTTCCTCATTTTGACAGACCAATTCCAATTTGACCACTGGACTATCTGTTACGTGAAAATCCAGCGACGGTCTGGCACCTTTTGCCTTGAACGCGCCCGTGCCTTCTGCTTGTGAAAGGGTCATACTTTCAAATCCATTGTCAGAAAGTGCTTCAATGACTCTTTGGATTCGGTTCGGTTTTATAAATGCTTTTATTTCTTTCATATTATTAACTTTTTAAATTTTTAATCAATTTTGAACCGAGTCTGTTTTATAATTTTTAACTAACTAATTAAGACGATAAACAAACTCGGAATCAAAATCTTTGATTGTTATTGAATTAATGTCCGTGTTCCAGTTCGCCCTTGACCATTTCCGAAGACAGGTTATAAGCTCCGTTTATCACGACTTTGGCATCCTTTGAAACTTCGGCAGGCAGGTTGACTTCAACAAAGCCTAAATCAGTAATACCAACCGTTACGGGTATCATTTTAAATTTCATTTTGTCCGCTTCCATTTCTTCATCTTCATCCAAAATAAAAATAAAGGATTGCTCGCCTTCTTTTATAATGGCAGCTTCCGGTACGGCAAAACCCTTTTTCTCGCCTTGCACTATTCGCCCTTCCACATACATACCCGGCAATAGGTTTTTATCCTTGTTTTCAATATCTGCCAGAACTTCCAAAGCTTTTGGGTCTGTATTGAAGGTTTTACCAACAGACCGAACGGTTGCTTTAAGCAGTTCATCTGGACGAGAGGCCGTGGAAAAATATATCTGTTGCCCTTGCTTGATTTGCTTTATGTCCTTCTCATATACTTTGAAGTTGACATAAATTTTTGAGTTGTCGCTTATCGAGAACATTTTGGATTGTTGTGCCACGTAATCGCCAAGGCTAATCATTACTTCATCCACATACCCACTTATAGGCGAGGTAATGGGAACAGCGGAATATATCTGTCCTTCCGCCACTTTGTCCGGGTTAATGCTCAACAGTCTCAATTGGGACCGCAAACCATTGACGCTGGATGTTGTGGAACGAAATTTTGACTGCGCCATCTGAAATTCCTTGCCAGAAGAAACACCTTTATCATAAAGGGTCTGCTTGCGTTCAAAATCCTGTTTCAAAAAGACCAGTTCGTCATTTTTTTCCTGATAATCCTGTTGCATTGCAATGATATCTGGGTGTTCTATATATGCCAACACCTGACCTTTCTTTACGTTATCTCCAGGGATTACTTTTATGGAACTCACATTTCCACCAACAAACGGGCTTATGTTCGCCTTGTCCTGTGGGAAAAGCTCAAGCATTCCTGTTACCTTAATGTTGTTTCCTAAATTACGTTCCTCCAAAGGTTTCATTTCCAAACCTATGGTTTCGGCCTGTTGCTTTGTAAGTTCGACAACGCCTTCTTCCTCGCTGTGACCACCTTCTTCCTCTCCTTCATCATGGCCTTCTTCGCCGTGTGCATCTACTCCAACTTCATTGGTTTTTGATACGCCTTCAGCTTCGTTATGCCCAAGTTCAGATTTTGGGGCATCGTTACAACTCATAAACATAAGTGTAAATAATACGGTACTAACTAATAGTATATTCTTCATTTCTCTTTTTTTAAGGTTATAAATTGCCCAATTGATATTGCATATCAATGGTCTGCTGGTTATACTGATTGATGTATTGTAAATGGTTTTGTTTAATACGGATGGCACTATTAAGAATGGTGATATAATTGACGTAATCTATTTCGCCTTCTTTAGAAGCCAACTGCGCTGTGGTAATTTGTTCTTCTGCCAAGAGTAGTGCGCCTTCTTCGTAATATTGCAAAATCTTCTTTGTTTTTTCGAGTGATTTGGTCAATTGTGAAACACGACTTTCTGTAACCGCTTTTTGCTCCAAATATTGATTCTCTGCTACCATTGCGTCTGCCTTGGCTGCCTTAACCCTTGACTTCTGCGGAAAAAACCATAACGGAATACTAATACCTGCCTGATAGGTATTAAACCCTGAAACATCATCCACAACCTGCCTGCCATATGATAAACTGAATTTCGGTAGGAATTGCGATTTTTCAACGCCCACATTTGCTTTACTTACTTCGGCATTTTGCAAGGCATATTGCAACATTGGGTTATTGGCAACCGAAGTTGAATCCAATGTCGCCATAAAATCCAATGGCTCGTAAAAACCATCTACCGTCTCGATGGTTTCATCCGTTCCCAAATATTGTTTTAAGGCACGTTTGGCAATTTCAATATCATCAAAAGCTTGTTGCCTCAACACTTGAATCTGTTGAAATTCGGAAGAGGCTGAAATAAATTCCAACTTGCCTGTTTCTCCAGTGTCATACCGAAGTTGGGCAGCGGTCTTAAAATTGGCATAAATACTGTCCAATTGGTCTGCAAAACGCAACTGTGCCTTGTAATAATTAATTTGGTCATAGGCTTGCATCACATTGCGCACCAACTGTTGTTCACTGGCCACATAAAACTTTTCTCCCAAGGCAATGCGCTCTTTATAAAACTTCGATTTTGAAAATCCTGAAAGCAAATCGATATTGCCCTGTTGCACGCCAACGGTTGTTTGCACTCCAGGAAGATTATTGCCATATTCTTCTTTGCCCGTGAAAACTTGTGTGCTACCAAGGTCAAAACTCGTTCCCTTTAGTGCCTTTTCCCGTTCAATAAATGCCTGACTTTCCTTAAGCGATGGATAATTCTGTTTTGCCATAGCAATAGCCTCATCAATGGTCAAGGTCTTTGGGATTGTACCATCTTGATTGGTGTCTTGGGCAAATGAAGTACCAGAAGCCATCAAACCTCCAACCATCAATAATACGGTTACAATATTGGTTGATTTTTTAATATAACTTACATCTCCACCATTGTCCTTCTTTTCTTTTCGGGATTCCAGCCAATAATAAAGAATAGGAATAACCACCAAGGTCAGAAATGTTGCCGTAAGCATTCCTCCAATGACTACTGTCGCCAAGGGCCGCTGTACTTCGGCACCACCAGAGGTAGAAATCGCCATTGGGATAAAGCCCATAATTGTTGTAATGGCTGTTAATAAAATTGGACGTAAACGTTCGTGCGTAGCTTCATATATACGTTTTTTTAAATCTGTCATTCCACTGTCTTTTAATTCATTGAACTTATTTATGAGTATGAGTCCGTTTAATACGGCAACTCCGAAGAGCACGATAAATCCGACTCCCGCGGAAATACTGAAAGGCATTCCACGAATCAACAAAACGAAAACGCCACCAATGGCCGCCAAAGGCACTGCCATATAGATCATCAAGGCTTGTGTAACTGAATTCAAAGCAAAGTAAAGCAGAACAAATATTGTTAATAGAACGATTGGGACTACAATCATCAATCGGTCTGATGCTCGTTGTAGGTTTTCAAATGATCCGCCGTAGGTTACAAAATAACCTGGTGGCAGTTTAACATCCGTTTCCAATTTTTGTTGAATTTCCTCGACCATCGATTTTACATCGCGCCCACGAACATTGACCCCTACCGAAATACGACGGGAGGTATTGTCCCTTGAAATCTGCATCGGACCTGGCTTATAGCTGATATCTGCCACCTCCTTTAAAGGTACTTGTGCACCGTTTGGCAGGTCTATGAAAAGGTTTTTTAAGCTATTGATGTCTTGTCGATATTCCTCTGCCAAACGAATGACCACATCGAATCGTTTTTCCCCTTCAAAAATGACTCCTGCCTGTTCTCCAGAAAATGAAGCACTTACATAATCATTCAGCTTGTCAGCGGTTACACCGTATTGTGCCATTTTTGCCCGGTTATACACCACTGTCATTTGTGGCAAACCGCTTGTAGCTTCTACATTGAGGTCAGCCGCTCCGGGAACGGTTCTGATGACCGCTGCGATTTCCTGTACCTTGTCTGCCAAAACGCCTAAATCTTCTCCGTACAGTTTGATTGCCACGTCCTCACGAACCCCTGTAAGCAATTCATTAAAACGAAGTTCTACAGGTTGGGTAAACACGAAATTTACGCCGGGAACTACTGAAATTTTTTCCTGTATTTTTTCTATCAGTTCTTCTTTACTATCTGCGGAAGTCCATTTACTCTTATCTTTTTCAAGAATAATATAACTATCGGCAATATCCATAGGCATCGGGTCTGTCGGTATTTCGGCCACACCAATCCTAGAAACTACTGTTTTTACTTCCGGAAACTCATTGATTAACTTCTGAAGTTTCTCTGAAGCCTCAATAGATTCTGTAAGACTGCTCCCCGGTTTTATCAATGCTTGAAATGCAATATCGCCTTCATCAAATTTAGGGACAAATTCTGCTCCCATATTGCTGAAAATAAATCCTGAAATCAAAAGCAAGGAAACCGCGCCTATAACCACACCTGCCCGAAAGCGAAGTGCAAAATTTAATATAGGCAGATAGATACGATTCAGAACATCCATAATTTTATCACTGAACCTATCAATCTTGTTTTCAAACTTGGCGAACCAACTATTTTGATTTTTAGCAGGTTTTAAAAATAATGATGACATCATTGGCACGTAGGTAAGACAAAGGATAATCGCTCCTAAAACGGCAAAACCAAATGTAAATGCCATTGGCCGGAACATTTTCCCTTCCACACCGGTCAAAAAAAGAATCGGTGTAAAAACTATAAGAACAATTAGTTGACCGAAGAAGGCAGAATTCATCATTTTACTTGAAGAATCATAGGCGATTTCATCCATTTCAGCTTGGTTGATGGCGGTTGTGGATTTTTTCATCCGTTGATGAATGTGGAAAACCGCTCCTTCCACGATAATCACCGCTCCATCTACAATAATTCCAAAATCGATCGCACCCAAGGACATTAAATTTGCCCAAATGCCAAATTGTTTCATCAAAATAAATGCAAATAATAGACATAAAGGGATTATCGAAGCTGCTATCAAGCCACCACGGAAGCTTCCCAAAAGTAAGACCAAAACAAATATGACGATTAGGGCTCCTTCTATTAGATTGTTTTTAACGGTACTTGTGGTTGCCTCAATAAGTTCACTTCGGCTTAAAAAAGCATCAATATAAACACCTTCCGGCAGGGATTTTTGAATTTCTACAATACGCTTTTCCACATTTTCAATCACGTCGCCTGGGCTTTCGCCTTTCAGCATTAAAATTTGTCCACCAACAGTTTCGTGTCCATCTTGGGTAAACGCACCATAACGCACTTGATTACCATAGCCTACTTTTTCCGCGACATCACGTATTAAAACCGGGCTTCCATTTTGTGTGGTTACAACCGTGTTTTCCAAATCGGCAATACTTCGTGCCAGCCCTTCGCCACGGATAAAATTGGCTTGGTGGTTTTTTTCAATGTAAGCACCACCAGTATTGGCATTGTTGACTTTCAAGGCTTCAAAGACCTGATTCATTGTAATACCGAAACTTTTCAGCTTATTAGGATTTATTGCAACTTCATACTGTTTTACATAACCTCCAAAAGCATTGACCTCGACCACTCCGGGGACTAATGCCATTTGACGTTTTACAATCCAATCTTGGATGGTACGAAGCTCCATTGCATCGTACTTATCTTCGTAGCCCTCTTTTAATTTTAAGGTGTATTGGTAGATTTCGCCAAGCCCTGTAGTTATTGGTGCCATAAATGGCGTGCCGAAGCCTTCGGGGATTTCTCCAGCAACTTCGGTTAATTTCTCTTGTACCAATTGCCGGGGAAGATATGTGCCTGCCTCGTCCTTAAATACAATGGTAACCACGGACAGCCCAAAACGAGACACCGAACGCAGCTCAATAACATCAGGAAGATTGGCCATTGCCAATTCTACCGGATAGGTAACAAATTGCTCAATATCTTCAGTACCTAAATTTGGGGCAACTGTAATAACCTGTACTTGGTTGTTGGTAATATCGGGTACAGAACCCAGATTTATAGTGGCCATAGACCAAATGCCCGTACCTACAAGTGCCACTATAAAGAGCCCAATAATAAACTTGTTATTAATGGAAAATGAAATGATTTTGTTAATCATAGAAAAAGTATTAATTCAGTTTAAACCTCGCAATGCAATTAGATGCAATGCGTTTATAATGGGATGCTTACTTTGAAAAGCATCACGTAAGGATATAGCTATCCTTAAAAAACTGAATTATACTTTAGGGGGTTGGAAAAGCGATTCCAGATATCTGGAAGTGAAGTTTACTTTATGTAAGGTAAACTGTTTTTTCCCTTCAAACTTTAGTTGATTGGTTAAAGCCGAATTGTTGTTCGCAATAATTAATACTAGAGGGTGACAACATTGATGATGGGAATGGACTGGTGTATTCTCCTTATCTGGGTTATTATGATGCCCTTCATTTTTTGCATCATTGTCAATGTAATCTTCAACTACATATTCAAGGAAAGAGTCTCCATAAACTTTATGGTCTTGATAATGGGTAATAATGCTTGAAATTTCTTTAATTGGTCCACAAAAGTCCATATCAATGCTAATTCCCTGAAAAAAGAATAAAATTGACATTGATATGGAAAAGAATATTTTCATAAAGTTTGACAAAGATATAAATTTATCGATGCACAGGTTGTGCAAACTTTGGTCAAAAAGTGCTACTAATGCAAATTTTGACGTTTATAATTAAAATTATAGCTGTCGAGAATCACAACTGAATTAGGGTCGTAGGGGTATTAAATGAGAATGTGAACTATCTCTGCCAAGGTTATCGGAGTGGGCAAGTTTTTTTGAGTAATTGAAGGCTGAGGGGGTTCTAAATGGCAAAGTCAAAACCTATGGTGGCAAATGCATTGGCAGAAAGGGGGACATAATTTACAATCCTGGTTATTTTTTCCATCTCAGTCAATAGCCGAAAACGTTTGCGTGTCATCTGGAGCAGTGCCAGGATCATTAAAAGTCACCACATTGATTGCCAATAACCGATAGCGCTGTAAAACGTTGGTTTTACAGCACAAATATTATATCTCTATCTTGATAATGCAAATTTGAAAGTTCAAATAAAGAATGAATTTACCAACTAGTTTTGGCCCTATTACCATTTAATGAGGTTTTTTGAAATCCGACTAGGAATTCAATGCTAAATCCTATTCAACTATGTCGTAAGTTGTTTCACTCTGACCTATTATTCCATCTCCAATAATTGAGATACCCTCACAAATCACCAAAACCTTTCCCGAAATATCTCCATTAAAAAACTTAATGGTAGCATTGCCTTGTGCATCCGTAACAACATTTGGCTCCCAATGTATCAATTTTCTTAAGTCGGGCGTACCAGGATCATCAGTGGTCCCATCATAAGAAGGGCTATAAAACTCCCTTTTGGGGGAGAACTCAGGGGCAGAGTCGAGCAATAAATTGGACCTTTTGGGAAAAGCTCCGAAAAGACCTTTTCCCGAATAGGTATAAATTGCCAAAATTGCTGGAAACGGTGGAGGCTGGAATAAACCGGAGGCAGAGGGGAATGTATCCCGAAAATAGCGGTTGGCACTTGTTGTGTTTCTGATAATCTCGACACTTTTAACAGCAGCAATCGGTATATCGGGAACAATGCTAAAATGGTCGATCACAACGGGAATGCCATCAATTAAGATATATGTAAAACCGGCACCGTGGACTCGGGCATACAAGTACCCTGTCCCATTCCCCAACCTACTCACCGAAAGCTCTTCAGGGTAGTTGAACAATAGCCATGAATAAAGGCTTCCTGTCCAATTTTTCGCTTTGGCCATCAACTCTTTGTTGTCTATGACAACATCTGGCATACCATGTAATTTGTTCATTTCTTCCCTTTCTGGGGTCAGAATGTAGTCACTGACGACAACCTCGTTCAATGCAATGGTATTTGGCAACAAAAAAGGGTCGAGGGCTATATCTTTTGATATTCGCTCACTTACGGTTTTTTCTATTATACTATCAACGGGAGCGATGACCAATTCGGTTTCATACTCTATCTTGGGAACTTTTCTTTTATGGATATGGACCTTAAAGTTTGAACTTTTTCTACCGGAGGAAGTGGGTTGTATCACAAATTTTTTTCCATCTCCGTAACTATTTTCAAGACTGAAATTAAAATATCCCGTACTATCGACTTCTTGATTATAAACTGTTATTTTTTCTCCAAAAGTCATCAATGTCAAATCGTACCTGTCATTTTGAAAACGCTTTTTCCTTTTTACCTTCTGTACTCCCTCAACATACCCCGTTAGACCGAGTCCCTTTTCAGGTTGTATCAACTTGGGTTCTTTGGGCTTGTCGTACTTATAATTCGACCAACCTTGGGTAAGCATCAAATAATCAAGATCTTTTAAATGATCCTCATGTTTGAAATAATAAGCGGGATCCTCGATTTCGCCCCTGATATCTGATTCCAACATAAAATAGGAAACAATATTTCCATGGGTAAGGTTTGTCCGCTCAAAATAATCTTTGTTTACCGCCATTAATGATATAGAACTTGGCAAAGGTCGTTTTCCTTTCGTGGAACGAATGTGAACGATTACACTATCACGTGCTTCATATTCGTTTTTGTCCATTTCAACTTTTATATCCAGATTGTCTTCGGGCCTATGATTGTAGAAATGACGTTCGGCTATGGGCATATGCCCCGAATCGTATAACGTTGCCCCTATAATTCCGTTCGGCAAATCCCTGCTTTTGAAGGCATAGCTAAACTTTCCATTTTTCATCAATGCCCTTAGCATATAAATATCCTTTCCCCGGTGATAAAGTTTTAGGAAGAGGCTATCGGTCATTACCGGTTTCGCATCCAACGCAATTAGCTTCATATGCTTTTCGGAAATAACCCGCATGACCATACCTTGAGGTCTGGCCACGGGAATGGGATACCTATGGGTTGTTCCATTGGTCGATTGAACTACCCCAAAATAGCCTTTGCCAATTTCGGGCCGTAGGACTATTTTGCCCATACCCAGATGGTTACTTTTAAAAGTAGACAGCTCATTATTTTCCTGGTCAACTATAATCCCTTCTATTTCTGCCCCTTTGCCTTTATAGTTTAGATATTTAAAGCCTATGTTGCTCTTTATGTCGTTTACCAATGCTCCTCCTTCGGGGAAAAAATCCAAGGTTCCTGAATTCTCATCCAAAATTATAGATTTAGAAAAGCTCTTACTTTCGGTTTTTAATCGATAACCAATGACCTTGACATCATTTGGTATATCAAATTTTACGCCGACGGGCCTGCCTCTTTTTTGCTTGACCTCAATGGAATCGGAACCATCTTTCCAATTTAGGTACAACATCGCCCCACCTTTATTCAGACTGTCCAATTCGTTCGGGAATATCATTGAAGAAACAGTAACCATTTCATGATTCAATTCCTTGGCAACTGTAATATCCCGAATTGGGTCGATCTTATCTTCTGGTCTTTTGAAATGGAGAACATCCACATAGGATGAAAAGATAAAATCGGTTCCAAAGTTCCTGTTCCATTCGGTATACGCACGTATCAAGTATTTGCCTTCAGGATAATTGGCGTGTAGCTGAAAAAAGCTTTCAGCTAAGCCATTTTCCAATTTCAGTAATTTCCTATCTATTATCTCTTGGCCGATCGGTTCGATTAGTTCTACACGCAAAACCTTACTAATATCCGAAAGTGAGTTGCCAAAAGCCTCGGATACGACTGCTTTGAACCAGACTACTTCTGAGGTATTATATGTCTTTCCTGTCAACTGCAAATAAATCTTTTCCGCATCAATGGCATTTGCAGGAACGGAATTACCAGGCTCAAACTTTTTCTGGGCATCGCACCATGTAATGGTCAAAATAAAAATAATAATGCAGGATCGGCGTAAAGGCATATTATTATAAAATTAAAGAAGAACTCTAAAAAATCAACAATTAGTATTACTCGATTTCATCCTCTTTGTCCCGAATAATGATTACCGTAAACAACATTTTCTATGAAAGGTCTGAGTTTAATTATCGAAAAGTTCAAATATAAGAAGGTTCGGTCTTGTTTTCTATAGTCTCATAAAAAGAACCATTTTTGGGACACCTCCATTCTTTCAAACCAGTTTTGTAAAACTGCCGTGGCTGTTGCAGAACTCCGATAAACATCAATTTTTGCTTTTAGAAATCTGCAAAAAACCGTAACTTAAAGGTATGCAAGGCAGAAAGAACTATACCGAAAAATTGTTCGTCAGCTTCCAGTTGTCGGACCTGATCCCAAAGGAAAATCTTTACAGAATGCTCCGCGAAACGCTTGACCTGAGTTTTCTTTATAAGGATACGAAAGAACTTTACGGCAGGACCGGCAACCCTTCGATCGACCCCGTGGTCTTTTTCAAACTGTTGATCACGGGTTACCCCGAGAACTTGCCAACCGCATAACCTCAATGCCTGAAAAAATAGGGCAAAAACCAAAAAAACTTAAAAAGAAGGGGATAGGCCTCTACGAATTTTTCGGACCTTCCTTTTTTATAGCCAGCCTTATTCACTTTCCTGATGAATACAAGACCAATGCCCTAAGTATTATGTCACGGACCAAAGGTTTTTAGCAGGTACATTTAATCCTTTGGATCGGTCTCGTGGTGAGGATTTTTATTTTTTTACATGAACTCCATTAAACTTGTCCAATAAATTTAGGGTGTCATGTTTATGATTATTTTTGTCCTACTTGTATATATGGAATTACCAAATCACCAAAAAAGATTATGGCAGTAGCTAAAGAGAAGATATCGGCAGTAATCATCACCTACAATGAGATGGGCTATATTGAGCAGTGCATGAGATCGGTCAGCTTTGCCGATGAGATCGTAGTGGTAGATTCGTACAGCAATGACGGCACCTATGAATTTTTGTTGCAACATCCAAATATAAAGGTCCTTCAACATCCATTTGAAAATTTTACGCTACAGAAATCCTTTGCCCTGGAACAGGCCACTCATGATTGGGTCTTATTTTTGGATGCCGATGAAGTGGTGCCGGAAGCACTGCGAAAAGAAATAATGGCAACGGTTAATGACAGCACGGATTATGCGGCCTATTGGGTTTATCGGACTTTTATGTTCTTGAACAAAAAGCTTCGATTCAGCGGCTGGCAGACCGATAAAAATTACCGCTTGTTCAGAAAGAGCAAAGCTAGATTCTCGGACAAAAAAATCGTGCACGAAACTTTGGAGGTTAATGGTTATTCTGGTATCCTCAAAGAAAAATTAATCCATTACTCCTATAAAAATTATGACGGCTATAAGGGCAAAATGCTTAGATACGGTCGTTTAAGGGCCATCGAAGAGTTTGAAAAAGGAAAAAAATGGTCCGTTTTCCCTCAATATTTAAGACCCCTTTGGAAGTATGCCAACCACTATCTGGTCCGTCTCGGTTTTTTGGACGGAAAAAAAGGCATGATCATTTCATACCTGAACGCGCTCGGTGTATATGAAAGGTACCGGGAACTTAAAAGACTGCAAACCAATCAGGAACCTATCCATTCAAATTATCGATTTCTTATTTACATCTCCTATTCCTATGGATTTCCGATAGGAAAACCGCTGTATGAAGAAATTTTAAACCTGGGTTATGAAGTAAAATGGTTTTTGGAGTCAAAGGAAGCCGAGAGGAACAATCCGTTCCCTACCGCTACACTAAATTCAGTACATGAGGTACTGGATTACAACCCGCATATAGTACTTACCGCTACCAACCAGGTGCCCGATTTTTTTCCAGGACTAAAAGTGCAGATCTTTCATGGGTTCAATGCTGAAAAAAGAAGTTTCAGGAAAGGCCATTTTAGGTTACGGGGCTTCTTTGATCTTTATTGTACCCAGGGACCGTCGACCACCGCAATTTTCGTTGAAAAGAGTAAGCGGCACCGACATTTCGAAGTCATAGAGACGGGGTGGTCCAAAATAGATCCTCTTTTTCCCCTACCTGACAAAAACAGGGAGCACCGAAACACGGTATTGCTTTCATCGACCTTTACCGAGAAGCTGAGTTTGGCCTATGAAGACAGCGTTTTTAATGAAATACAGCGCCTTTCGAAAAAAGGAAAGTTCAAATTTTTGAATGTGCTTCATCCAAAAATGCCCAATCATATAAAAGAAAAATGGAAAAGTTTGGAAGGAAGGCATTTTAAGTTCTATAATACAACAGATCTAATTCCACTTTTTCACGAAGCCGACATCTTGTTGTCCGATACCTCCTCGGTGATACAAGAATTCCTCTTGCAACAGAAACCAGTAGTCACTTTTCGGCACCACATTCCGAAATCATTTTTGATCAATGTTGAGAACGCTTCGGAAATTGAAAAAGCATTGGAACATGCACTGACCTATCCAAGCGAAAAATTGACATTGATAAAAAAATATACCGAACAGATACATCCCTATTTTGATGGAAAATCAAGTGGGAGAGTGATAGACGCGACCATAGAATTCTTGCATCGCGACAAATCCTATCTAAAGCGAAAACCATGGAATCTCGTCAGAAAATGGGGAATTCGAAACAAACTTAAGCACTATACCCTTAAAACTTTTGGCAAACCGCTGACCCTTGGTGCGAAAAGCGGTGAGCGATAGACGATAAAATTCCTTGCCGTTGTACAATCTTATTACTCTTGTGAGGCAGTGTAGCAAATGAAAAATCGTTAAAGCGCAAAGTCATTACTGACCATCATGATTTGGTAGGCCTTCATAACTATTTAAGTAGAGGACAGATTATTTCCCTTCATCTCAATGGGTTTGGCAACCGTAAGATTTGATCATTTTCGATTTCCTTCATCTGTTTGAGAGTTACCTGATTATCCCGTCCTGGACTTTGAAAAGAAGTTCGTTGTCCTTCCGTTTGAGGATTTCCTTTTGTTCACTTGAACTTGCCTTGTAGCCGTCCCTTTGCATTACAAGGCGGTCTCCAAGGGAAAGCAGTTTTTTACCGGTCTTGATTTCTCCGAATCAATATAGTTACAGGACAACAGGGATTTCTTCTTGTGGGAATCAAGATCAACCACGGCATGATTTGAATATTTTTGTATAATCATTATTATTTTTACATTTCCTTGAATCACTAGAATTTAGGTGCCAAATCTTTCTAAAGTAACTGGAAGCCAAGGGTGAAGGTATAGATTTCTCCTTTATAAAAAAGTATGAGCTGATTTTTTCTATTGCTTCGCCGGGTAGTTTGATACTTCTTTATATAAATGTCACTCTTGAGGAATAGGTTTTTTCTTATCAGACATCGCTCATAACAGAAACGGATGGCGGCTGGTGAAAGCTACCTTTCCACTGGGCAATACTTTGAACTGTATGAAACTGCTCTCAATGTCGGAGATTCTGGAACTCTCTGAGACGATTCGCGCGGGCAGCAATCCAATGAATAAAAAGACTTATATCTTGAGGTTAGTACAAAATAATCGTTTTGAACAAAAATCTAGACAGTTCCGTAAATAGAACCATTTTTGGTACAGAGGATGATTACCCTACACGGCCAGACCGAGGTTTTTGTCCATATCAAGCTCAAACTTCCCGTAAGGGTTCACATGTGCATGTATCAACGGGCTCAATGCTCGGTAATCTTCTTTTGAAAACCTGTCCATCCATCCGTTCTCGGAAACCACACGTTGGATCATAAGTGTGTTCACATAGACTAAACAGTTCTGGAGCAGATGAAGTGCAAGTACGGATAGTTCCTGTTCTTCCAATCGGTTCGAGGAAACTTCACCACTTTTTCCAAAAAAAATGAAACCGTTGGCAGAGTTCCAATTCTCTATCACGTTCAGCCCCCCGTGTATTTCACGTCTGATGTCCCCATCGGCAAGGTACCTGCAAAGGAATATCGTTTTCACCGCCTTTCCTAGTTCCTGCAGGGCCCTGTATGTCGGATGGCTCTCGTTACCCCTGGTGAACCTCTTTAAAATTGATTCAGGGTCGGCGGTACCCTGTTCCAAAGCAGCGGTATATTTTACCATTTCATCATATTGCCTCTCGATGATTTCCCATTTGATACCTCTATTGAGTATCGGTAAAAGGTTTTTAAGTTCTTTCTTTAGGGAAATATCGGGTAGGTAAAGTTTCTGGGAGGCAATATTCTTCAACCTTGGCATTAGTTCAAACCCCAAGAGCTTGCAAAAAGCAAACGCGACCTCACTCTGACCGTGGGTGTCCACAAACTGTTTTTCCACCTTCATATCGGTACAATGCTTGAGTACACCTTCTATCATATTGGCCACTTCTGATGAGGAACATTTCTTTAGTTGGGAATAGATGCAGGTGGATCGCGTGTCCACGTGCCAATAGATCATAACGCCCCTTCCTCCATACCGGATGTGCCATTCCGCCATCAGGTTCTGGTCCCAGGACCCGAACTTTTTGGAATCGGAGGCACATGAGGTCGTTGCCTCGCCCCAGAGTTTGGTGTCCTTTACGGAGAATACCCCATTGGCCACTTCCCTAATGGCACTGCGCAGGGAATCTTTGTGTACATATACATTCTTTACATGACGGAGCTCCTTGTAGCTTACATTATTACCTGACGCTATTCTTTTAAGTCCCATATTGGTTCCAAGCCCATAAAGAACCAACAATAGTCTTTTTCTGAGCTGTTCCGGTGTCAAACGTTCAGATGTCCGGATACTCTTGAACAATTTTGTGAACCCGGACCAACTGTCCGCTTCGCGAAGGATTTCCAAAAGTGATGTCATTGGCCATCTGGATTGTACATCTCCCTTGAGCGCATTTATGTTCGGTGGGTCCACGAGCGGGTCCATGGGGGAGAGAACAATGTTCTTGATGCCGCTTTGCCGTAATCTTACATACTTGTTGGACGGCAAGTTTTCATTTAACGTTCTCAGTGCGATTTCCATTTCTTCCTTTAATCCCTTGGTAAATTCCACGGGGTCGTTCTCTACGCCCAACCGGTCGTAATAAAATTTCCTGTTCATATTGAAGTCTTTAGGTACATCCTCATCGGGATTACGGTACCTATCGGCTCCTTCAACCCATATTTCCTTGCAACGGAGCCTCTTTCTCAAAGCTTCAAGTACTGCTATTTCATAGTCTATCCGATCCATATCGCCTTTGCCCATCCCTTTGACAAGTTTTACAAAGCTGGGCTTGATGATGTCCGAAGTGGGAATCGAGTCATCGTCCATTGAGAATTTTGAGTTTGGCATAGGGTTCTCCAACAGCCAATCTATCGCGTCCAAAATAGGTACGTGCAGATCGTTGTTCGACCTGAAGGTAAGACTGCCCAATATTTTCGGGACCATTCTCCGATAATGTGAGGAATAACTGGAACGCACCAATCCATGGATTTCATTTTTGAAACCCTTACCGGAATATTTATACTCCTTGACGATATCGGAAAGCTTCGATTTATTTGCAATGGGAAATATTACCCTATTGATGGTTCCTTTAGGGTCCTTCAATGATGCCTCGGCGATTCGGGCCAATATTGTCGTCTTACCATAAACGCGTTTCAATTCCTTTACCAGTGCGGTCTCTACTTTCTTTTTTGCCTTCTTTGATAGTTTTCCCACAATGAGAATGAAAAGATCCACAAGGTCATCTATGATTTTTTGCCTTCTGGAAAAAAGAAAGACACCCATCAGGGTATCCCTAATATATGGTGGGTGTCGCCTTATCTCCCAAGCGGATTCCGAAGCTATTCTTTTGTACAATCTTTCCCTAATCTTGGGATGTATCCCACCGATTTCTTGAATAGGAATTGCGCAATCCTCTATAAATGCCAATTTGTCCAGCTCATCAAGAACGGTTAGAAGGCCAACACGTCCAGGATCTGAACGAAGCCAAGTAAACGAACCCTTTTCGCCTGGATCGCTTCTCAGGCAACGGTCGAATAATTCCGTTGTACCCCTTCCCAACAATGATGCAACCTGATCGAAAAATCTGTTTTCAAATTTCGAGAGTGCAGTGGAAATTATACGGGAAAGTACTTTTTCCGTAGGAGCTGAAAGTTTATGTTCAAAGAACCATTTAAGGCAAACATCTTCGATTTCTGTTTTTGTACTTCCAAAGGGAAGGATGTCGTCAATCAAAAAATCGATAAGATCTTCGCGGTGTTCTTCATTTGTTTTTTCAACGCCCAAGAATTTTAATATTTCTTTACGATGACGTTCTGCGGTTCTTTGCGACCAATCATACTCATTTAAAATAGATTCATTGGTCTCCAACTGTTCACTTAAATGGGAAACCAGACCACTTACCAAACTTGATTTACTTTTAGGAAATGAACCTGTGGATAAATATTGTTTCAATTGGACTGCAAAAGCCAGTTTATGGGGAAAGCTTTTATTCTTCAACAATATTGACTCATCGTAGGTCAGGTACCAATCCTGATACTGGTTTTGTTCCATGTGTTTTTGCCACAAATTAGCATATTTATCTTAATACGCTATATTTGAGATAAATTCGATATCAGTGTTTACAGGGCTTGTGGGCTAAGTTGTCGCTTTATGCAGCTATGAGGTCACTACCCCTATATCTTTTCCCTTAAAGGCAAATGATGAGGTTCTGGCAATAACCTTAAGTTTGTCAATTTTTGTTAGTGCGTTTATAATTTCTTCAGTGATTCCGTCACAGAAATATTCGTTGTCAATATCATTGCTCATATTAACAAAGGGTAAAACTGCTACTGATTTTTGATTGTTCAAAGTGTTGATTTGCTAAAACAAATCTATAAAATTAATTACACAAAGAACCCAATCCACACAGCTGTCTGACGAACAACCTACCCGAAGGTCACGGCGGGTGTTTATTCACAAATTCATTATTGTTTTTTAAAGAAGTTCATGAACCTCGGAAAGTGGCAATTTTCTTCGTTTCATATTCTGGTCCTCGGTTTATTAATTGCTAGTTATTTGTTTCTAAAGGTATTCATGCACCTCACGACAAGTTCGGTGTAACTCCCCTCCTACCATCGGCTCGCATAATAGGCCCGCATGAACGACAAAGTCGGGCAGGCCCGCCCGCACCCCCACGCTGGCGCGAGCGTCACGCTCATGCCCATACCATTCATCCTTCTCATAGTTCCTTGTGCTGCTATATTTCCAAGCCACTGGGTCCTTAACTAATCCTTGTTCTACGCAGTTGTTGTGGATATAGTCAATTGTTATAGACAACTTTTACTCAAAGCTGCTCTGTGATGCATATTGCTGAGGGCACGAACCTAAGGGTCGAGGTATTGAACCTAGATCCCGCCGAAAAAGGCGGGATTAGTTCAACTCGCAATTTTAAGTGCGTCTTACCGACTTCTCAAAATTGAGTTTCACTAATAATACAATCTAAAATCAAGTAATTTGCAGACATGGTAATGTCTTTGGTGCAATTCTTCTACAACATCTAACATATTATCATCTTCCTTAAACAAGTTGAAGAATGCTTTATCAAGATTTGAGCTACTTAGTCCATTAAATTCATTGCCATAGCCAGAAACCGCTTTTGCGTTGGTGATATCCAAAAAATATTGTGCTTCTTCTTCGTCCAAATCCAGCACTTTTGCATTGGAAAAATGTAAAATCTTTCCTTTTAACTTTCCTTCAAAAAGTTCTGCAATTTCCTGTAAACTATAGTAGTAGTCATTTAAACAAATACTGTTTGCCTCACCTGGTATCACCAAGTAGATGATTTCATAGTCTTTAAAATGATGATCATCCATGACCAAGGCATTTAAACTGGCTTCTAGACCTTCAATGGTGTCGCATGTTTTGTAAATACTGGCTACTCCGTATTGCATGGCCAATTGTTCCAGATTTTCTTGTGTTTCGGTAAGCTTGGCCGTTTCCATATCACGGACCCCTTCTAAACAGAAAATGAATTTTTCTACATCTATGGGGTGTTCTTGGGGCAATTGTCGTCTTTTCTCTAACAAGTTTCTGAATTTACATAAACTATACGAAATACAAAATTAATGTAACTCTTCTGGTTTTTCAACGTTTTCACATAAATACCGTTTCACGCACATAGCCTTCTCTCCTGCCGTTGGCTCATATAATAGGTTATCAACCTGCCATTATCTCTATTCCGGCCACTTGGGCCAATAATTGTTCATTCAGCCTTCCGGGATACCCTTCTTTTATTGTTTGAAGACAACCATATCCATCACAATCATAATACTATGTGCGGCCAATACCCCAATGTCCAATTCAGCAAATCCCAATCAATAATGATGGGTAACTGCTTATCATTTACCTGAGCTTTTACGCTGATATGTGCGAAAAGGAATAGTGGAATTATAAATTGAAGCAAAGGGATATGAATAGCTTTATGATAATTTACGGTTTTAAATGTCCGGTATTTGTTGTTATGCTGCTGCATTCAATCTTTCTATAAATGTTGATCCTGCTTTTGGTCCTTTAAATGGATAGAACATTACCAATCGGGCCAGGCACCATTATCATTCAAAATAGCTTCCCGTCGACTTTTGCGTTCCGTTCATCATTTTTAAAAACTATTTCATATTAAAAATGACTTTCTTTACACGAAACACACAATAAAGAAAAGCCTTACGAATATGGCCCATGTTAAACATTTACTATTTTTTTGCATAAGCCTTTTATACACCAATTCTTCTTTTTCTCAATGGACCCAAACTACAGGGCCCATTGGTGGCTCTACTGAAGAAATTTTTAAAGTTCAGAACAGCTTAGTTTTAGCAACCCAGTGGGGCGGAGTTTATAAATCTATAGATAATGGCGAATCATGGAATCCCAGCAATTCCGGTTTTCCTAACAACCCACGTATTTATGACATGTTCGAAGAAGATGGTATTCTTTATACTAGTATCGAAAACAAGGGGATTTATGTCTCTGAAAATCAAGGCGATAGTTGGACCTCTATAAGTCCTTTACAAAAAGATGAAACCTCATATCACATATTTATCGAAGGAGATAACATTTATGGAGGATTGGCTTATGGCGGCCTGATATATTCACCTGATAAGGGGGATACTTGGCAGTTCAAAACAGAGGGGACAACTGGTCATCAATTTGTCAACTTACATGTTTACAATTCAAAACTTTATGCCAAGCGAAATAATAAACTATACGAAACCCAAGACCATGGGGATACATGGGTCGAAATTATTGTGCCGGGGCTCTCGCCAAATGGAGTAAGCTCAATGACGACACATAATGATATGTTGTTTATTGCAGATCAATCCAACGTCTTTTTTAGTCAAGATGCATTAACATGGACTAACGCCAATATACCGTCCCCCGGGGCAAGTATAACCAGTATGCAGAGTCATGAAGGGACCTTGTACGCTACCACGAACAAGGGAAGATATTTTTACTTATCGGAAATTGGACAAAGTTGGACGTTAGTCCAGAAGCCTAATACTGAAGGTTTTGTTAGTAATCTTTTGTTCTTGGATGAAGGTATAATTATGTCTGCCTCCGACGGTATTAATAAAAGTGTCGATGACGGGCTAACATGGTCAGTGAAAAACAATGGTATTAGGGCACAATCTGCGTATAGCATGGCCAAAAACGAAAATTATGTTTTTGCCTCTGGAAGCGACGGTATTTACAGATCGAATGACAATGGTCAAAATTGGAGTATTGTAAATAATGAATTCTTGAGACCAAGATATCCTCAAAACACTCCAGATATAGTTAACGTGGACAATACCCTTTTTGTTAGCACTTTTGGAGGGGTTTTCAGTTCAAGCGACAATGGAGATTCATGGGTTCCCAAATATCTTTCTAATTCTTATTCTAAGTATACCGGGCATCTGGCATATGACAACGGTGTTTTGGTTACTTCCGAATCTGGAACCGGTGTGCTTCTCTCCACCGATATGGGAGAAACTTGGATTTTAGCTCAAACCGCTGGTCTAAATCCTAATTTTCAATACATAAGCATGTTGATTAAAGGAGATACTATTGTCTTAGGGACCTATCAGGGTGAAATATTCCTCTCCACAGATTTGGGACAGAGTTGGAGTGATATTGCTATACCAGGACAATATAGCAATCAGCGTCCCATTGATCTAGAATATCATAATGACAAACTTTATGTAACAACAACCCAAGGTCTTTGGGTAAGTGAAGACCTTGGCGGTCACTGGCTGCCCTTTATAGCCAACGATACACAATACATGTGGGACGTAGAGATTTTAGGGGATGCCGTATACGTGGCCACTTTTAATGGGGTTCAGGTAAGTACCGAAGGAAGAAGTTCTTGGTATCCCCTGACCGAGGGAATGGGACCCAAACGTATCATCAAGCTATTAGTACACGATGATGTCATGTTTGCAGCAATTGAGGCCAATGGAATTTGGTCAGGGCCACTTTCAGAGCTGGGCGTCCCTCCACCAGATGACGACAAGGATGGAATTGCGAATGTAGACGATGTTTGTCCTAATACAATTCCTGGAGTTCCTGTGAACAATTCTGGCTGTGACCTGATCGCTTTGAATGCTATAAGTGTTTATGGCGCGACCCCTACCTGTCCCAATGTCGACAATGGGATCATTGAAATAGCTACTACGCTTATAGGCTATAGCTTTGATATTCATATTGTAGGTGAAGGAAGGGACCAAAGTTTTACAGCTATAAATTTGAATGGAAATTTAAAAGTAGACGACCTAGCGCCAGGTACTTATGAAGTCACGGTTTCTATACCCGCTGTTCTTCATGAGCAAACTTTCGGGGTTAAGGTTAATGAGCTGAGCAGTATTGCTGGAAAGTTTCAAGGAGCTGATTATAAATCCCGAAGTGCTAGTTATATCGTTTCGGGAAGCAACGAGTATATGGTAAATGTCAATGGAATTCAAAAAAAATACGTATTCGATTCCACCATTGATAACGAGATTGTACTACATAACTTAAAAATGACGAACAAAGTTCTTATTACAGGAAATAATGATTGTCAGGGAAAAATTGACGATACATTTTCTCTGGAAGCTCAAATTCTGGTCTATCCGACCATTACCTCTGGCCTGCTGTCAATGTCGGGCGCATCTACGGTTACCGAAATAAGAGTTTATAATTCAGTTGGGCAGCTTGTTTTAAGTGAAAAAACAGAAACTGCAGGGGTTAACAACATTCATTTGGATAATTGTACTCCCGGATTGTATATCGTACATGTTTTGTCAAAAGGAGATTTAGAAACCTTTAAAATTATTAAACTATGAAAACACTAGTGCAAAGATATACTATGGTATTTACATTTTTGATTGCATTTATAGCTGGGTGTTCGAAATCGGGATCAGAGACAAATAAAATGGAATCAATACTACCTGGAAAAGCTGTTGGCATTCTACCGGTAAATGGCGAAACGTGCACTGATTTTGAGGAGGTTTCCGGTGAAGCGAACATGGCGACTATCACCATAAGTTGGTCAGCTGCTGAAAATGCCTCTAGCTATTTGGTACAGGTTTTTGAATCTGATGTCGAAATTGGTGATACGACAGCAACAACCAATCAAAGCAAATTTACACTTGAAAAAGGAAAATCATACTCATGGATGGTAACTGCAAAGAACAATGATGGTGAGACCCAAAGTGATACCTTTTCATTTATAACCCCCGGTGAGGCGATAGGTAATTATGCACCGTTCGCCGCCGAAATCACTATGCTTTATAATACTAATAATGGTGAATTGGTTATATCTTGGATTGGGAACGATGAAGATGGGGATCTTTTGACCTATGATGTTGTTGTAATGGAAAATGATGCCATCATTGAGGAACAAGAAGATTTGACAACAGTTGAATTGGATCCCATTAATGCTTTAGCAGGAGCTACATATAACGTACTGGTAAAAAGTAAAGATAGTTTTGGAAATTTCTCTATTTCTATTCAAACTATAACCATAGCCGATTAGTTAAATACAGTTATTATTACTATAAAGGTAGTCTTGAAATTTAATTTTTTTCACCTTACCCAAAACAAAGTGTCAAAACGCAAAACATTATAAATGTTGATCTTAGGTTTGGTCTTACAAATTGATAGAACATTACCAATGTAATATTGAGAACGTTTTTTTTAAAAGGTCTCGCTGGCTGAGCCAAAATATAGATGCTCTTTGAATGACTAATTGCCTGCACCCCAGCTGGCTGGCTCCCTAAATTATTTCCCTTAGCTTGTTCTTTACGCTCCGCCCAGTTTTGACTTAAATATTGGGAGGCCTAATAAAAAACAGGATCCTAGCTATTCTATAGTTAATTAATTTCTAAACATAGCAACAACTTTGCCTTCACCCCACCTTGCAAAAAAAAGAAAGAGAAGGCACTGTAATTCTATGGCTTTATAACGCTCAGTTGGCAAGAGTAACCTTAAGCCAAAATGAAAATTAAACATAAAAAAAACGTTCTCCCCACAGTTGGAAAGAACGTCTTTTATTATATCGATAGACTTTTCCTATTGTAAATCGAAATAAGAAATCACTTCTTCATAACTCATTTTCTTAAAATCCTTCTGGACGCCTTTAGCCGTAGGTGCTATGGTAGTAGCCGGAATGATCACAAACCTAACACTGATTTCCAACGGATCTGTTAAATGGGTATATTCTAGACGATAGGAAGGCGTTACATTGATTCCTAAACTATTCAATGTTAGCATAGCGGTATATGCAACTGCCATCATCTCGTCTGCATGATATACATAGGGCATTTGAACAATTTGGCCCGTACTCAATTTAAGATATACCAAAATAACATCCTGATCCAAAGCCGCTTGCGTTAATAGCGCAGTGCTGTAACTGGCATCGTACATATCCCCATAACCAGCGGTCTTTTGAGAAATTGTAAAATCGCTTTCCGTTAGGGCGATCCAAGTACTGGCAACTACTGTGGCATCCACACCATCAGTACCATCTTGACCATCGGCACCATCTTGCCCATCAACACCATCTTGCCCATCAATTCCATCAGCACCATCTTGGCCATCGGCACCATCGATTCCATCAACACCATCTTGGCCATCGACACCATCGACACCATCGATTCCATCTTTTCCGTCAATTCCATTTTGGCCGTCGGCTCCGGCATCCCCAGTTTCCCCTTTGTCTCCCTTTGGTCCCTGCTCTCCTTGAATACCCTGTTCACCTTGAATACCTTGGAGACCCATAGCTCCATCAATGCCATCATCTACACTACATGAGGTCAGTGCTATAGACGACAACAATACACAACTAGCAATAATTTTAAAATGTTTTTTCATAAAATAGATTTGATTGGTTTGGTTTATATTTTTATCAAAATTTACTCGAAGAAAAAACGTATCAGTTATATTTATATTGTAAGAAAAATATCACATTTCTATTGGAATAGGCTAATTCCCTGAAAACATGTATACTTAGCTTTTTATTTTTATTTTGTATAAATAGCAATCTCCTATACGCCTACTTACGGGCAGTTAAAAAAGAGTTCATTAACGAAGTTTTATTATTTTGAAAAGGAGTCCATAAAGCAAGCAAAATTGCTAGATTTATTCATTGAAGATCTACTGTTTTTGATTGGCCCAGTTCACTACCTCATCTTTTTTATTCGGCAGTAACCAAAACTCAAGTTACATAACCCTTTAATGTAAAAAGCCTTGGCAAGTAGGCGCAAGCACATTATTGTAATAACTAGGCCATCACCGCAACGCGCTCAAAAAACAAAAGGTCTTGCAGACCTTTTATTTTTATACCGTATTATTGGGTTGGCCGCTATCCGAATCAAGAAAGATAGCAAATGGCATTTAAAGCCATCCAAAAAAATTACTCCAAATTAGCAATTTCCTGCTGCAATAGTTTTTCCACTATAGTGTCTTGTTTTTTTACTAAAAGCCATTCATCAATAAGCCTTTTAAAAACGGAGTCCTTTTGGATCAGATAACCAAAGTCAAAAGAATTAAAGGGTTTGTTAAGGTTAACAGCCTCCAACTCTTTGTGTATTTGTTCTTGTATTCTAGTTTCTATAGCATCTGTAACCATTACATCTGCTTGTTTGTCTATTAGTTTTTGAAAAATGGTTATGTTGTCCTCATTAACTATTAGGGTAGCTTTTGGAAAATTTGCCCTAGCAAAAGATTCATTGGTACCGCCAGGATTAAAAATAACTTTAACCTCTTTTTTGTTAATACTCTCTATACTATTGTATAAAGAAACATTTTCATCCCTAGTTATAGCGACCTTGCCACTAGAATACACCGGAATGCTAAATAATGCTTGTTTTTTTCTAGCGTCGGTTATGGTAATACCACTCATACCAACATCAAACTTGCCCTCCAATAAATCTGTCATTAATGTAGGCCAAGTGGTTGCTATAAATTTAAGGTTTACACCCAGGTGATTGGCTAAGTCTTTGGCCATTGCTATATCTATTCCCAAATAGTTGTTACTAGAGTCTGTTTTATAGGAAAATGGCATAAAATCACCTGTAGTACCAATATTAATAGTATCCCTGCCAAGTATAGTATTTAATATTGGTGATACATTGGCTGCAACCGAATTAGAATACTTGTTGGTCCTGGATAATTTAGGGCTGCAGGCCGTAAGTAGTAGTAATACGAATACAAGGACTATATTCTTAATTTGGAAGTTATTCATTAACATGGACTTATTTTAAAAACGTGCCTGAACTCTATAATGTTATGCCTTCCAAAGTTCCGTAAGAACTTTTGTAAATTCTTTAATTTCTTCCACCGTTCCCATACTCACTCTACACCACTTCTTGCCCAAATAGTTACGGGTCCCGATCAATATTCCCTTATTTTTCATATCCATCATAAAATCCGTTGGATATTTTGAAATATCAAAAAGAATAAAACTAGTCTGCGACGGAATGTAGTCGATTTCCAATTTGCTCAAAGTCTCCACTACAATGGCTTTGGATTCTGTGTTTTTTTGTACCACAAAATCTACAAAATTCTCGTCATCAAGGGCCACCGTAGCAACAGAAAAGGAAGGAGAGGATATAGGGAGACCGGCAAAGATCATAAATTTTTCCAATTCATTGACCCACGCTGCATGGGCAAAACCATACCCAATACGTAGGCCTGCCAAACCATATACTTTGGAGAATGTTTTAATCACCATGACCCTTGGGTTTATAACCATATCTATCATCGATTCCGGGTTATCGCAAAATTCAAGATAGGCCTCATCAATTAAGACGTAGGAATATTTAGTGGCCTCAGTAATAAACTGCCTAAGCTCTTGAGAAGCTACGACCGTACCAATAGGATTATTGGGATTGACAATATATACCAAACCCGGATGCTCTTGGGTTTTGGCCAACATAGCATCCAAATCAAGGGTATGATCTTGTTTTAAGTGTATATAGTGTGTTTTTCTGCCAAACTTTTCCAACATGGAAGGCAATATATCAAAGGTAGGTGTGGCAGTGGTTACATCACCTTCCCTTTGTAGCATAAAATGTGCGACAGCTTCCAAGATACCGGAGGAGCCAGCACCCAATAAAATGTTTTCCTCAGTTAATTCGAAACGTTTTGCCAGGGCTATTTTTAATTCAGGAATTGACGCAAAAGCATATCTATTAATAGCCGTAGCTGAAGTTAAAAAAGACTTTTTCACTTGTTCCGAGCACCCATATGGATTTTCATTGGAAGCTAATCTTAGATAGGTCTCACCAAGGTTCGTTTTAGGCATAGCTATTCCTAAATGTGGAAGCATTATCACTGCTGTTGAGCCCAGTGTTGCCTTTGATAACCAGTTTCTTCTATTCATTTCCAAACAATTTTGAAAATAAGTTACGTATTTTTTTTATATGGGGTAAAACAGTTAAATGCTTTAGTTTTATTTTTAGCTATTATGGAAATATGACACCTAATTATTGCGAATAGCTATTGGATTAATTCTTGAAATTACAAGATACTTCCACGCACATTGCCCTCCCTCCTATCCCTTCGGCTCCGCTTAGGACAGGCTTTGGATCGCATAATAAGCCCGCCTGAATGACAATGTCGGGCAAGCCCGCCCGTACCGAATAGGTGCACTTTCGGGTAGGCCCGCCCGTACCGAAACGGATACCTGCCCGAAGGTCATGGCGGGCATTTATTCATAGCTAGTTATTTTAAATTAAAGAATTCATGCACCCCACTAAAAAGTTCGGTGTCCCTCCCCTCCTATCACTTCACGGGAGCCTGTATTCTGCAAAGCCAAACTATTCGCGAAAGCCTTGGTTTGGGTAAAGAGAGTTTCTAGAGAAAAGTCCACCTCGCCTTCTGGCCCGGTGGACTTTTTTTGGTTTATTGGGTCCCCTACTCTATACGACTATCCTACTGCTGCAATGCTAGCCTCATCAACTGGCCGAAAAATAAGTGCTTCTTAGATCGCACTTATTTTCTCGCGCCTAAATTATGGCCGCTCCCTCTACTATTGTTTAAGCCAAAGTTTTATGAGGCCTAGTTAATCTTGAATAAACAATTTTAATTTATGCCAATTCTTTTATCTGATAATTTCCTGGAGTAAATTTAAAGGTTTTCATTAATCGATTCCAAGTATTGATTTGAGATATAGCCAAGGTTAAATAGCAAATCTCTTCTTTATTAAAATGAGGGGTTAATTCATCGAATACTGTTTCGGATAAAGGATCTCTACTCAATTTTGTAAGTACATCAGTTAAGTTAAGTGCTGCCATTTCCTTTTCGGTAAAATAAGGAGTCTCCTTCCAGACACATAAGGATGATAGTCTTAAATCAGTTTCTCCAAGAAACTTAAGCTCCTTGTGATGCATATCTACGCAATAGGCACATCCATTTTTTTGCGCTACTCTTAATCTTATCAATTCGAGTAAATGTGTTTCTAATGAAGAGCTATTTATGTAATCTTCAGTTGTCATTAAATTTTCGAACATTCCTTTTGGAATATCTCGATACGAAATTCGTTCCATAATATTTGTTTTAACACGTTAATAATTATTCTAATTGATTTCACTCACTATTATCAATCTGACAATTCTACTCCAAACAGCATTACTTGATTTTTTTAATATCAAAAGTGCCGTTGACCAAATAGGTGATTTTATCTGATTTATTAACATCATTGATTACCTTAAATTGTCATCAATCTTTAATACTATCACTTCTACTTCAAAGGCTTCAATAAATCGCTCAGAGGCACTTACGGACTAAGTGCCTTGAACTAGGCTAGCCAATCTATTATCGTGAAAACCAAAATGATTGAGCTAAACCTTTTTTTCTTCTTCAATTTCTTTTATAAAATTATTATCATTTGGTCATTGCCAATGACTCCCAATAGCCGACTGAATACTTTGATTTATGCTCTATTGAATTTGGTTTATGATTATGATATCGTTTCCTTATTATCAATTCTGTTTGGAACTAAAGGATCGTGTGATGGTAAATAAATTGTAGGATTTAGTTTTGAAAATAACACGATATCTTTAAGTGTATCGACACTTTCTTTTGTTCCAATGCCATCAGGTATTCCGTTTAATAAGTTTTCCTGAGTATACGAAGTATCACCAGCTAAAAAATAATACAGTCCATCTACTTCCGCTATAACCGATATATGGTTTGCAACATGTCCCGGTGTAGCCACTATCATTACTTTACCATCTTTAGTTACTGGCATACTCTTACTGAATGTAAAATAACGGTCGTTTGGTAATTCTATTAAGGTAGGATCGAGCCATTTTGGCCACCTATGCGGTAAATAACCTGCTAACAGGCCTTTTAATCCAGAGGCATTTCCAAACTCCTTCTTTTCTATTATTATTTCTGAGTTTGGGAAATGATGTAACCCACCGGCATGATCGGTATGCAGATGTGTCAAGACGACTTTTTTTACATCTTTTTTAGGGTCAATTCCCATTTTTAATAGTTGAGGTCCAATCTCATCCTCTTGTTTCACGTCAAATTCAACTGCTAAAGCATAATAGGGATGCCATTTAGGCAGATACCCTTTAGTACCGGTTTTATATGTTTCCCCCGTATCTACCACAATTATACCTTCCTCATGGTCAATGACCCACGCATATATAGGTGACCAATCAGCCCATTTTTTACCAAATAACACTTTGAGCATTTGAGGAGTAAATCCTTTGGATTTAGTTATTTGGTTTTCCTTAATTCTAACTTTTCCTGTTTGTATTTTAAGTATTTTCATAATAAGTATTTTATGTACTAAAATAGTTTTTTTAGTACTATTTAGAATAAAAAAAATCACTTCACAATTATGCCATTTAAAAAAACATCTGTGACATCATCATAAATATTTTGATTATTCATATTCAGTATATCAATATATTTATTTTTAAGAGGTAATTCCATAAGATTGAAATAAATGGCAATGATAATATCCAAATTAACATTACTTCTAATGACGTTTTCATTTATACCAATTTCAAAAAGTCTTCTATAATATTTATTAATTCTTTCAATTCTGTTTTGTTGAAATGAATCCCATATATCGGGAGTGTTCATCTCAAGATCCCTAAGGAATTCTTCGCTTACGCTGATTAACAAGTTTCTTGTAAAATCGGAGACTGATGCCAGTTTTCCTTTAAAACTAAGTTTGTCATCATTAAGGATTTCTTCCAATTGAGTATTGATCTCATTGTTCAAACTATCCATAACTGCTTGAACCAACGCTTCTTTTGAAGCAAAATGATTGTACAAGCTACTTTTGCTTGTTCTAAGTTCCTTTACTAAGCTATCCATGGATACTTTATGAAATCCATATTTTAAAAACTTTTGTTTTGCAACCTTTAAAATTCTAGTTCGAACATTCATTTATATAAATTGTACTTTTTTAGTATATATAGTACAAATATAACAATTAATAAATTTATTAGCCAAATAAATAATGAAAAAGAATAAATTTAAGTTATCCAATCATATAATTTGCATTTTTTGATTTAGTCAAGGATACTATTCTAAAAATGGGCAATGAAAATATTTTGATGACAAAACTAACAGAACGGTTGGGTGTCCCTCCCCTACTACACATTGGCAAAGCCAATATCCCAATCATTAAAATCCCTACTCGTACCGTAGGGCATCAATGGGGTTTAATCTGGCGGCTTTTCTGGCAGGAAAATAACCAAAAACAATACCTACCAATACCGAAAAACCAAAGCCTATGAGTATGGAGTCCATAGCCGTGGGTATATAAAAATTGGTAGTCTTATAAATTATTTGATTGCCCAGAACTCCCAGCACAATCCCTAAAACACCCCCAGCCAGACTCAGTGCGATGGCCTCTATCAAAAATTGGGTCAAAATATCACTTTCCCGGGCCCCAATGGCAAGTCGGGTGCCAATTTCCCGAGTACGTTCGGTTACCGAAACCAGCATAATATTCATGATACCAATGCCGCCCACAATAAGGGAAATACTGGCTATAGCACCTAAAATAAGGGTCAAAATCCCGGTTACGTTGCCTGTTATTTCTTGGAGCTCCACCTGTGTCATAATTTCAAAATCGTCCTCCTCCCCTTCCAGAATACGGTGCGTTTCCCGTAAAAGTTCCGTAGCCTCTATTTCCGCATCCTGTATATGGTCCTCGCTCAAGGCACCGGCCATAATCATATTGTAGCCCCTACGCCTACCGTACAACCTATTCTGTATGGTGGTGTAGGGTGCAATAAGCATATCGTCCTGATCCTGGCCCATGGTGCCCTTGCCTTCCTCCTTTAGGATACCAACTATAGTGAACGGAACCTTATCTATCCTAATTTGTCGTCCTACGGGATCTGCACTTGAAAACAGTTCTTTCTTTATGGTTTCGCCAATGACACAGACTTTACGGGCCGCCTTCACATCTTCCTCGGTAAATCCGTCCCCTGAAACTATTTCCCTATTTAAGATGTCGAAGTAGTCCGAAGAAACCCCATAAATGGTGGTGGATTTATTGCCCTGCGGACCAATGCCCCTTACCCCATTGGCTACCAAAGGCGACAATCTTGGCATCCAAACGGAGTTCTTTTGTAACATAAGGAGGTCTTTTTCATCTATGGGCCTGCCCATTCTAACATCAATTCCCCCTCTGTGTTCCGTTTTAGTGCTGATCATTAATAAATTGGTACCCAAGCCCGATATCTGACTTTGTACTTCCTGTGTGGCACCCTGACCAGCGGAAATGGTCATAATCACCGCAGCAACACCAATAATGATGCCGAGTGCCGTAAGCAAACTTCGCGTTTTGTTCCTATAGATGGACCGAAAAGCGACCTTAAACGTTTTTAATAATTGCTTCATTAGCTTGAATTAAGTTGTTTGCTCCAAATCTTTTAAAGCACTTTCTTTGGTACTTCTATTTTTAATTAGCTCGTCCGTTAGGACACGTCCATCCCTTAAATAAATCATCCGTTTGGCGAACTGGGCTATTTCAGGTTCGTGGGTAATCATTAAAATGGTTTTTCCCTCGTTATTTAAGCGAACAAACAGATCAGCGATATCAATACTGGATTTGCTATCCAAATTACCGGTGGCTTCATCCGATAAAATAAGGGCCGGATTGTTTACCAAAGCCCTGGCAATAGCTACCCGTTGTTGTTGTCCTCCGGAAAGCTCATTGGTTTTATGGTGTATCCTATTGCCCAAACCAACTTGCTCCAATGCTTTTTTCGCGATTTCACTTGAATTGGAAAATCGACCCGATCTATCATAAACCAACGGTAACTCTACATTTTGAAGGGCCGTAGTGCGCGACAGTAAATTGTAGCTTTGAAAAATGAAGCCTATTTTTTGATTGCGTATATCTGCCAGTTGATTTTTGTTCAGTTTATTTACATGCACCCCATCCAAATAATATTCGCCGGAAGTAGGCTTGTCCAGACACCCTAAAATATGAAGCAAGGTAGATTTTCCGGATCCGGAAGACCCCATAATAACCACAAATTCGCCTTCTTCAATAACAATATCAATGTCTGTCAAGGCACGTACTTCAATATTACCTGTTTTGAATACGCGACTTATTTTTTTGGTCTCTATAACTTTTTTTTTGGGCACCATCCTATTTTTTAGTTTTAATACCATTGATGGCTTTTGTTGTTCCATCCAGCTCAGAACCATCCAAAAATCTAAGGATTTGGGACTGCATACCTGTTTTTATGCCTGTTTCAATAAAGTTGAAATCCAATTTTCCTGATGTATCCCTGTAAAAAAAACCATTGATATTGCTTGGTAGACTCTTCTTGAAATTGGCAGGGGTAAATTGTTCCTCACTGTCAAGGGCGCTTATAAAGCCCGGTTGAATGGAATCCGGGAGCATCATTTTCGCTTTTTGTTCCAAGATGGGTTTTATTTCATTGAGCATTTGTTCATTGGGCCTAAAACGCAAGGCCGAATTATTGATCAACAAAACATCTTTGGCAGATTGGGTTATAAACTCGAGGCTTGCGGTCATTCCCGGAAGCAAACGCCCTTCGTGATTATCCACGTCCACAACCACCTGGTAGTTCACAACATTATTCACCTGAATGGGCTGTAACCTGATCTGACTTACTTTCCCATTAAACACTTTTTCAGGATAGGTCTGTACCGTAAAACGTACTTGGAGACCGTTGCTTATATATCCTATATCACTTTCATCCACGTCTGCCAAGATTTGCATTTTTGATAAGTCTTCGGCAATAACGAACATTTTTGGGGTAGCAAAAGAGGCCGCCACGGTTTGGCCCTCTTCAACACTCCGTTCCGTTACTGTTCCCTTAATGGGCGATTTTATATGTGCATATTCTATACTGACCTTGATATTCTTAACTGCAGCCAATGATGCCTCTTTGGCGCTCAATGCCTGTTCATAGCTATACTGGGAATCCTTATATTCCTGTTCCGATATGACCGATTTTTTATATAGGGCCTGGTTTCTATTGTAGGTATCACGGACTTGATTTAATTGCGCCTGGGCAACGGCCAAATTTGCTTGGGCACTTATAAGGTTGGTCTGCAGGAGGTTTAAGTCCATTTCTGCCAAAAGCTGCCCCGCTGTGACCTTATCGTTATAGTCTACATATATTTTTTTAATGGTCCCCGATATTTGGGTTCCTATTTCCACGGTATTGATGGCTTCCAAAGTTCCTGTACTGGATACTACCGCTTCAATATGGCCTTTTTCCAAGGGGATGTAAGTAAAGTCCAGGTTTTTTGCATCCAATTCTGGCTTCATTATAAGGTAGCCGACTATCGCTATTGTTAATATCGCTGGGATAATCCATTTTAATTGCTTCATAGTTGATCCATTTTCCTGTCTTATGAAATAGAAAGGAATAAAAGTAGTTTGGATCGTTAACACTACATATGATATTCATCAGGTGAACTATCCCAGTCAATTTACTTTCCCACAGTTCATGTTTTGTTCATTTTTATATTGCTCAAATGCTTGGGATAAGCTGCGCCAAATCTAGATTTCATGAATACCTTTAAAATCGATAGACCAGTTATTGAATAAAAGACGAATTGGGCAAAATGAAATAGTGGAGGTAGCGACAAGACCATAACTAAAAAAAGCGCTTACCATTTGATTGATAAACGCTTTTCAATTAAGAAAATACTGTTATTTCTTCTACTTATTCCATATCGATAATACCAACAACTTCATAGGCCCTAGTACCTTCTACCTGTACTTTTTCGTACAAAATATTTGCGTACTCGTAATAGGTCTGTCCATCTATGGTAACTTTTTCGTAATCGTCCGGGAGCTCATAGACAATAGTCCCTATTTCGGGTTCTACCACTTCATATTCGTTCCCCATCTCGGTATAAAAGGTGCCCGCCACATAGAAATAAACCAGGTTGTTAAAACGAACTCTGCGATAATTAGGAGGCAAAGTTTTTATTCTAAACCCTATTCTCGGTGCAATTACAATATAGCGACCTCTGGAATAAGTATAATATTTGTGGTTGGAATAGTAGTAATTTTGTCCTTGGTACTTCACCACTCTTCTGTTGGGTACTGTTCTTACGGAAACCACCTTCTTCTTAGGGGTTTTGTAAACCACTCTTTTACTTGATACCCTATTAGGGGTGCTTCTGGTAACAGTTCTGGTCGTTTTAGTTGTGGTAGTAGTACGTTTACGGGATTGGGCCGTACCCACATACATAAATCCTATAAGTAATAAGGATAATAAAAGATATGTTTTGTTATTTGTCTTCATAAGTCATAAATTTTAAAAGGTTAAATTTTAATTTATACTTTCAGTATTTTGACAAACATTTTCAAAATTGGTTTAATGACAAAGAAGTCTTTTTTCGAGATTAGGGATGAATGGATGCTTTCTCCCGATGAAGGCAGAAATTCTTTGGTCAATTGCCCCATGGCAAGCTTCTGGGCTTTCAAATCTCCTTTGTGGGTAAAAAAACGTAACTTGTCAATTATTATGCATGCATAATAAAAATCAAAGAAAAATGACCAGATACAAACATATTTTCGAACCCTTGGATTTAGGATTCACGACCCTTAAAAACCGCATTCTAATGGGTTCCATGCATACGGGATTGGAAGAGGAAAAAAATGGCCTAGAAAGAATAGCTGCCTATTATGCAGAACGGGCCAAAGGTGGAGTCGGGTTAATCGTTTCCGGTGGTATTGCTCCCAACGTACAGGGATGGACAGCCCCTTTTTCGGCACGTATGAGCACCAAAAAACACGCAATGCACCATAAAATAATTACAGAGGCAGTGCACAGGGAAGGTGGTAAGATTTGTATGCAGATTTTACACTCGGGCCGTTACGGATATCATCCATTGGCAGTGGCACCTTCGGCCATAAAATCGCCCATTACTCCCTTTAAACCTTTTAAACTTGGACCCTCGGGCATAGAACGTACGCTCCGTGATTTTGTTAACTCGGCCAAACTAGCCCAATCGGCAGGTTATGATGGAGTAGAAATTATGGGATCGGAGGGGTATCTGATCAACCAATTTATTGCGGAGAGAACAAATAAACGCACCGACGAATATGGCGGATCCTATGAAAACCGGATGCGTTTGGCAATAGCCTTGGTAAGGCAGACCCGTGAAGCAGTTGGCAACGAGTTTATCATCATCTATCGCTTGTCCATGTTGGATCTGGTGGAAAAAGGAAGCAGTTGGCAAGAAGTGGTGGCCCTGGGCAAGGAAATTGAAAAAGCCGGTGCCACTATTATAAATACGGGCATTGGTTGGCACGAAGCGCGAATACCCACCATTGCCACATCCGTACCTAGAGCTGCCTTTAGCTGGGTTACCAAAAAAATGAAGGAAGAACTATCCATTCCCCTAATTACTTCCAACAGAATAAATATGCCGGAAACCGCTGAAAAGATATTGGCAGAAGGTCACGCCGATATGATTTCTATGGCGCGTCCTTTTTTGGCGGATCCGGAATGGGTAAACAAGGCCGAAGCCAATAAAGTGGACCAAATAAACACCTGTATTGGCTGTAACCAAGCCTGCTTGGACCACGTTTTTGCAAGGAAAGTAGCCAGTTGTTTGGTAAATCCCAGGGCATGTCACGAAACCGAACTGAATTATCTTCCTACAAAAAAAAGGAAAAAAATTGCCGTAGTAGGTGCTGGTCCCGCAGGGTTGGCCGCGTCCACCATTGCAGCGCAACGGGGACATGAGGTGACCCTTTTTGATGCCGATAAGGAAACTGGTGGACAGTTCAACATGGCAAAACAAATTCCAGGGAAAGAGGAGTTTTATGAAACCATTCGCTATTTCAACAAGCAATTGGAATTACACCAGGTAACCGTAAAATTAAACACTCGGGTAACTACGGATGATTTAAAGAATGGCAATTATGACGAGGTAATACTGGCTACAGGAATAAAACCAAGAACTCCAAAAATTGAAGGGATAGATCATCCCAAAGTGCTGAGCTATATGGATGTTTTAAAGTTAAAAAAGCCAGTGGGCAAACATGTTGCCGTTATAGGTGCAGGGGGAATTGGTTTTGATGTGTCCGAATATTTGTCGCACGAAGGTGAAAGCACCTCCTTAAATATTGACGCTTGGCTAAAGGAATGGGGAATTGACAAAACCTTGAAGGCTAGAAGTGGTATTGAAGGTGTAGAAGCCAAAATTCCTGAGTCACCAAGGGAAATTTTTATGTTCAAGCGCAGTAAGGGGAAATTTGGCGGTGGCCTGGGCAAAACTACCGGTTGGATACATCGTACTTGTTTGAAAAACAAAAAGGTACAGTTTATCAATCAGGTGCAGTATACCAAAATTGACGATGAAGGCCTGCATTATATACAAAATGGCGATCCAAAAGTGTTGGCAGTAGATAATATTATTATTTGTGCAGGTCAATTGCCACTTAAAGACCTGTTGGAACCCTTGGAGGCACAAGGGTTAAAAGTGCATGTAGTTGGAGGGGCGGATGTGGCGGCCGAATTGGATGCGAAACGTGCTATAGATCAAGCCTGTAGGTTGGCGGCAATAATTTAACACTTTAAATAGAAGCAACTTTTAATCTTAAGGGTTTTGTTTTTTTTTGTTTGGCCCCAAGGCTTCGGCTCACCGAAACTCATACTCAAAAATTAGGCAATTGTAATTTCCCTGCCCAGTGAAATGGGCAAAGTCGAAAGTGCTATGAACGAATCAACATTTTAAATTTAGCACACTATTTCTTCATTGTAATGGTACCACTCCAGTTGTGATGGGAATTTGGATCCATACTGCTGTTGTAATCATTAGACATTCCGCTACCTGTAACTCCTTCGTATCTACCTGTTCCACCAAGAATTTCAAAGGGATCTTGCCAATATGAGGTTACATATTCAGGCTGATCATCCAATCTACCTTGTATTACATTTCCGGCAATTGACACAAAAAGAGTGTCCCCCTTCATTGTTACCATATACGCATCGGTTTTCCCGTATCCTCCTTCTGTATCTACGCAGAAATCGAAGTTTCCTATAAAATTTCCCAAAGGAGTACCACTTCCTTCGAAATCAACAATAACTCGTGTAATGTCACATTTAGGCTCCAAGCCAGTAGCTTCTTTATTATCAGGTCCAACATACATGTAATCGCCAATAAATTCGGCCTCAAATGGCACGGTAACGAATTTGGTCTTGTGACGTCCAAAAAAATCATCATAGTGTGTACAGGATACTGTCATGGTAATCACAGCCGTCACAAGTAGAATGTGTTTAATAGTTTTCATAGTAAATAGTTTTAAATTAATATGGAATTTGGGAAGGAGTCATATAAATTAAAAAGCTCAACTTAAATACACAATGATCTAAATCAGTTTTAGGCTGACAAAAAGATGATAGAGCCAAGAAAATTACAAAATACGCTATCTCACCTATTCACTTAACCGCATAGACTTGATGTAGTGATATTGTTTATTTGTTATTTCAAGGTAACCCCCAATTTTTGTTTTAATACCCTGCCTAATAAAAAACGGTACAAAACCAAAAACTCCACCAAAACCTTGGAAGCTCGAAGTGGCGGTGCAGATATTGCCGCCGAATTGGATGCAAAACGCGCCATAGATCAAGCCAGTAGATTGGGGGCGAAGATTTGAGGGGCTTCAATATAATCAACCATTTTTGACCCCATATTAAAGCTTCCTGCCTACTACAAAAAACTATAGGGTTGCGGTAGGCAGGAAGCAAATGATTATTGATATACGCTTTACACCAACTTTTTAACTTTCCTCTTTTTTCAAAGGTGAATGATGTTCATGCACCATTTTCCAACCATCTATGGTTTTTACAAACAGAAGCGTAATCTGATCATTAACTATAACCATATCTTCTCCGAATTTCAGATGAAAATCTGAATGAAAGGTTACATTGGCCACATCTCCATAAACCGCAATTTGTAAATCTCTCGCATCAAATTTCATTACTTCGGATACAGAACCAAAAACAGTGCGTTCATGAATTTCGTTGGCTTGACTGCCATTACGTGGTTCTCCATTTTTAAATTCCGTAAACTTTGGACCATAGGCATGAAAGGAAATAAGCTTGTCCAAATCCCCGTCCTTAATACTTTGTGCAATGGCTCCAAAGGTTTCCATCACTTCTTGCTTGGCTTGGGGAAATTCATCATTTATAAGATCTCCCTGTGCATAAATGTTTGTACAGCAGTAGCCTGAAATAATTAAAAGTGCCATTCCTATTTTTGTTATCATAATGATATATTTTATTGATTCTTAACAAAAATAGCGGAACGGAACTTTTTGTAAATCTACGATTGGACCAAAAAAATATACTTTTGGATCAAAAGAAACACACTAGTAACTATCCGAATAACAACACTCTATTTGTTTGAAATAAAGTTTGAAGGTAGAATGCCATACCTTTTATGGAAACATTTTGAAAAGTAGGCCGGAGTATTAAAACCTGTTTGATATCCAATTTCAGAAATATTGCCCTTATGCTCCTGCAGTAGGTCCAAGGCTTTATTTAAGCGGTAATCCCTTAAAAACATATTGGGCGATTTACCAACCAAATCCATCATGGTTCTATATAATCTAGATTTACTAAACCCCAAATTTTCTTCAAAATCACCAACGTTAATTGTTGCATGCGACCAAATTTTTTGGGTATACCCCATTAACTGCCTTATAAAATCTTCCTCCGAGCTGTTTAAAACACTAATAGAATTGTTGGCCAAAGGCTTGTTTTGATTTTCTCCTTCGTATAGATCTTTTACCACTCGTGAAATAGAAAAATTCCCTTTGGCGATATCACTTAAGTTATCGGAAGTTTTTATAGTGTCCTCAAAAATACTGTCTTTTTCAGTAACAGGAGTTCCTGCACTGATACCAATTTTGAATTCCAAATACGGTGTATTGGCATTATTGTAGGCGTTCATAATATCTATCCCGCAATGTACCGCATCTGTTACAGCCTCAAAAGACGACAAAAAGGTGTTGGCTTCATGCCTGACAATCCGTCCTCTATATTGGGAAGTTAAAGATTTTATTGCCGTTGTAAAGCCCCTAATTTCTTCTTGCAAAGAATTTGTTTCGGTTGACCTTAAGGTCTTATTCTTTATTTTAAGGACCATTAAGGTTCTAAAGGCCGGATCGTTTATAATATTAAGGGTTACATTTTTAGATTTTTCAGGATCTTCGATACGTCCCAAAAATGATTCAACTATAGTGTCGTTTACCTCAATAATACGAGTAGGAATAGCTCCGTGCGCATTTTCATGTAGGTCTATCAAGGCTTCCTTACTGGGTGCCTCTATGAGACAAAAGGCCGTCTTCCTTTTTTCATCGCACCAATAGGTAAGTCCACGACAATTGTATTCATGTTCAAGATCCAAATCGGCTTGGTGCATTTCAGCAACATGGGCCGCCGTAATGCCTTCAGGAAGGCTATGTAAATCCAAAAACAATGGCATAATGTCGAATTTGAGAAGAAATTACGATATTTTTAACGGTTTAGTTTCATAATTGCCAATTGTTTGAATGAAATATGTAACTTTTTTAACCGAGAATTAGTTTTTTACATTCCACACGCATGCCTACTATGGCGGGAATCACATCACCTACCCTCCTATCCTGTCAACCGATCCCGGGCCGAGCAAGGCTGGGGTTCCCAAGATGAGCAAAAGCCGTTTCAATTAGGGTTAAGATGGATCCTTTAGATTATTAAGAATTTGTTCTCCAGATCCTACCACCTCGGTCTATTCTTTTCCTAACTACTTTTTTTAAAGTATTTGTCGGCACATACTGCAATGGTCAATGCCCCATAAGTTAGTTCCTTACTTGTTTCTTAGTTAACACCCTCCCCCCTTAACTCCTTGATTATATACACCTTATAATAATGATAAGGTAACATACTATTAACTATATCGGAACAACTTCCTTTTACTTTTAGACTCTAAAACCAACATAAATATGAAAATGAAAAATCAAGTTTTTTTTGGACTACTGCTGTTATGCGGTCTAACAGCATGTGAAAAGTTTCATGGTAACGGCGGTTACCCTGTGGAAGAGGAGGAATATGAAGTTCCCGATCTGGGCAATACCGGTGTTAAATTACCGTATACCGTATTAAAAACCGTAGGTGATGTTGAAGTTCGTAACGGAGGCTTTGGTTCCGCTGCTTGTGCCCACCCTACCAACAAAGGTGAATTTTATGTTTTAACAGATCGTGGCGCCAATTTAGGCACCACAGGCGGTAAAATTTTTCCAACACCGGATTATACACCAAGAATCGGTCATTATAAATTACTGCAAGATAAAACGATTGAAAAGCTGGGGGAGGTACTTTTAAAAACTCCCTCTGGTTCTAAAATTAGTGGAAGACCTAATCCCGAAGGCTTTGGCGCCACGGGAGAAATACCTTATGACCTAAATATGTCCGTATTGGAAAATGACGAATACGGTTTGGATAGCGAAGGATTGGTAGCCTTAAAGGACGGAACCTTTTGGGTTTCTGACGAGTACGGGCCACATATTGTACATTATGATACCAACGGTGTTCAATTGGAAAGGATCAGCCCCGTGTTTATCAATACCGGTGACAGAAAGATTCCTGCCGTATTTGAAAGACGATGGGCAAACAGAGGTATGGAAGGTCTAGCCATAACTCCAGATGAGAAAACCCTTGTAGGTATTATGCAATCTACTCTATACAACCCTTCCAAAGACGATGTTGCCGATTTTACCATTACGCGAATTGTTACTTTTGATTTGGCTACGGCCGAAACAAAACAATATTTGTACAAGCAGGAGAAAGCCAAGAATTCCAACTCGGAAATTACGGCGCTAAGCAGTACGGAATTTTTGGTAATTGAAAGGGACGGCCTATTTACGGGCGACGATCCAACGGCCCAAAAACATATTTACAAAATAGACATTAGCGGTGCAACCGATGTTTCCTGTGATGATATAAATTCCTTGGACGGCATGCTGGTGAACGGGAAAACACTTGAGCAAAATACTTGGGAAGAATTGGCAGCCGCCAATATTGTGCCCGTTAGCAAAACGCTTAGTGTTGATGTAGTTGGCACTTTAGGTGATTACCCACATGAAAAAATGGAAGGAATCTGGCTTATTGATGAAAATCGTATTGGGATTGTCAATGATGATGATTTTGCCGTTTCCGGAACCGATGCCATAAATCAGAAAATATTACCTGGTTCAACAGATATAGATCAAAACACCCTATATATTGTACACTACTAGTTCCAACTAAATCCGGACAACAGTATATTTTGAAAAAAGCTATTGGGAAAATATTTCCAATAGCTTTTTTTGGAATTTCTCAAAGGTTTCTCCTGCCTACGTAACTTTTTTACCTGCCAGGAGGTCTCTTAGTACGACCTAACTGACCTATTTATGAAAACTATTTTGGGTTGTCCAAAAAATTTACAAAGGGCATATGGATTGATATATCTCTTAAGACCTAAAAATTATTAAGAAAAGGTGATTTGAAGTGATTTATTTAAATAACTTCAAAATAATTGCTATTTTATTAGGAATTATGCAAAAAATTGTTAAATTATAAGTTATAACTAATAATTAAAACAAATATATGAGGCAACTTAAGATCACGAAACAAATTACAAACAGAGACACCAGATCCTTAGAAAAGTATTTTCAAGAAATATCAAAAATTGAATTGATTACCCCAGATGAGGAGGCGGAACTGGCCAGAAGAATTCGTGAAGGAGATCAGATTGCCCTTAATAAATTAGTAAATGCCAATTTACGTTTTGTGGTTTCTGCTGCAAAACAATATCAAGGTAAGGGCTTGCGCCTTTCCGATCTAATTAACGAAGGAAATATTGGCTTGGTCAAGGCGGCCCAACGCTTTGATGAAACCCGAGGATTTAAATTTATCTCCTATGCGGTTTGGTGGATCAGGCAGTCTATCTTGCAGGCGATGTCCGAACAATCGCGTATGATTCGATTGCCGCTGAACAAAATTGGTGAAATAAGCAAGATAAACAAGGTATACTCCTATTTGGAACAGACCTACCAACGGCCCCCAACTGCGGTAGAAATTGCAAGGGAATTGGATATGAGTCCGGCACAGGTTAAACTGGCTATCAAGAATTCAGGTAGGCATTTATCCATGGATGCACCTTTTGAAGACGGCGAAACTTCCAATTTATACCATGTAATAAAGTCCAAAGAAGCCATCAGTCCTGATGCCAAAATGATGCAGGAATCCCTTAATACAGACATTGAGAAGGTATTAAATACACTTCCGGATAGGGAAAGTGCCATTATACGTCTTTACTATGGAATTGGGGAGCGAACCCCAAAGAGCCTCAGCGAAATTGGGGAGATCTTTGATGTCACCCGTGAACGTGTAAGACAAATTAGGGAAAAGGCCATACGAATGCTCCAACGAAAATCGCGCAACGAAATTTTAAAAGCTTATTTGTAAGATCATTTTAGCAACATAAGACTGCATTAATAAGAAAGTCGACCTTATAAGTCGACTTCTCTTTTGCGCTCCTACCTAATTCCGGCCTTTAAATATATTCCCAGGAAGTTATATTATATTGAAAAAACCATGTGAGACACCATTACGTTCGGTATATGAAAATCTAGGTCACTCAAAAAAAGTTCGTATATTCAGTAGTGTAAAAACAGCCTTTGTAAAATACAATACCCAGTTTATGAGCCCATTAAAAAGAAGAACTTTCATGAAAAATGTGGTCACTGCAGGTGTTGGGGCCACCGTTTTACCTATTAATTCACTTACTGCCAAGGAGGTTGACACGGCCTTGGATACTGAATGGCCAAAACCATCGGCAGCTCCAAAAAAAATAATTGTCGGCGGTGCGGGAATTGGTGGGCTTTGCTGTGCCTATGAATTGATGAAAAAAGGACATGAGGTCATTGTTTTGGAAGCATCCGGTAGACATGGCGGGCATGTGTATACCACGCGAGATGAATTGTCGGACGGACTCTATGGCGACTTCGGGCAGGAGCATATTGTAAAGCCTGGTTATGAAAGATATTGGGAATACCTGAAGGAATTCAACATTACAGCCCTGCCCTACCCTAGGAGAAAAAATTTAAAAAGAAGGATCAATGGAAAGTTCTATACGGAACAAATGCTCCAAGACCCCGGTGTATTGAAAGATTTTGGTTTTAACAAAAGGGAAATTGACTATCTATCTTCCAACCCGTGGTCCGACCTAAAGTCGCTCTATACCAAGCCGTACCTCGATGCTTTCAAAGATGAATACCAACCTTTCAATGTTGGGTATGATGCCTTGGACAAGGTGCCCATGTCCGATATTTATAAAAAAGAAGGTGCTTCTCCTGCTGCCATGGCATTCTTGGGGGGAAACAATTCTTCCGCGCTTTATGAATTGTGGTATGCCGCCATTTTAAAAATGAGGGGCGTAGCTACTTACCCAACCGAAGTTTTTAGATTAAAAGGCGGGAACCAAATGTTGCCGAATGCCTTTGCCAAAAGATTGGGCTCCAGAGTGTGGCTTAATTGCCCCATTACTTCCATAACCAACGGGGAAACAGGAATAAGGGTCACTTATGAACGGCAAAAGGAGATAAAAGAAATAACCGCTGATTATTTTGTTAACTGCATTCCCCTGCCTACCCTTAAAAAGATACCCATACAGCCAGCTTTAACTGAGAAGAAGCAGTATATCAACGAGAAAATCACCTATGATTCCTATCAACGCTTTGTATTTCAGGCGAGTTCCAAGTTCTGGGAAGATGATGGATATAAAGATATTAACATGAGCCTGGATCATCCCGATCTCTGGGAAGTATGGCAATCCGCAGAAGAAGTAGATACTCATAGGGTTATTGTACTGGGAACAGGACCTGGTGGTGTTTCCCCTCAACGGGCATTGGCAGCTTTTCGTGAAGTTTATCCAGGAAAAGCGGATACGATAGAGTTGGCGGTGGGACGTGATTGGACCAAACAAAAATATTCCCCCAACTGTGAAAGAACTGCCTTTCCCATTGGAGAACTACATAAATTTTGGCCTAATATTATAGCGCCGGAGGGCCGTATTCATTTTGCTGGTGCCTATGCTGATAATCTCAATTGGGGTACCGAAGCAGCCACCCGATCCGCCAACCGGGTTGCGGAAACCATAGACAAGCTATAATCCTGCAGGATGAAAAGAATTGCATTCTTTGGCCTTATCATACTTGCCTGCCTATATTTCCTCTTGGGTTTTTCATCGCTCCCTATCCAAGAAAATGGCGCTCCCACAATTAAGATAATAGCACCTACCGCCGAGAGTACTTTTAGGTGGAATTCCCTTTTACCGTACGAAATACTGGTTTCGGACGAGGAGGATGGAAATTCTGAATACGATGAAATTACACCAAACGAGGTGCTTTTAACAGTAAAATATTTAAAGGATTCTGCAGAGATAAATCCCTATTTGGACAATGAGGCCAATACCGATTACAAACCCTTGGTGCAAATGGGCAGAGCTACATGCTTCAATTGCCATATGGCCAAAGGGACATTAATTGGTCCATCATTCGAAAAGATAGCTGCCAAATACAACAAGGATCCAAAGGCTGTGGAGTCCCTTAGCAAAAAAATAATAAGTGGGAGCACTGCTGTTTGGGGCGACGAAAAAATGCCTCCCCATCCTGATCTGAAGGTTGGGCAGATTCAGGAAATGGTGCGCTGGATTTTGGAAAATAATACAGATCCCGATAAAAATTATTTGGCAGGAATTAAAGGTGCTATTAAAACGAAGGAACAAACTACATCATCCTCAAAAAATGGTATTCTTGTTATGACCGCACGTTATACGGATCATGGCTCCGATAATCAAGGAGAAAGTAGTATCCAGGCCCAGAACACAGTTGTCTTAAAAAATCACTGACCTCTGCAGGATTTAAGCGTGGGACTTTATCCATAAGATATGGCCATTATTGGACCAAAATTAAAAAAGATGTTGCACTGGTGAAGTTATAAAGAAGCTAACACTACTCCATTCAGCTATTATATTCCTCCTCCGAAACAGCTTGCAGCCATTGGGTAGCTCCTTTGTCGCTGCTTGAAATTGCGATATGCGAAAATTCTGAATCAAGGATTGCTCCGTGCCAATGAGGGGTGTTTGGAAGACATTTTACTGTTTCTCCTTGCCTAAGAACACGTTTGGTTTTGCCTTGTTCCCGATAATAACCTTCACCTTGGGTTAGAATTGGTAAGTCCGTCGTTTAGCGGATCTTCCAAGTTTATTAAATTACCCCGTGCCGTATGGCTGGCAATTTCTATGATACTCTTTTCCTGATTGGATAAGCGAATCTTGGTTTCCACCGTATTTTGGGGCTTTCAATGGGTATCCAAGAATCAATATCAATACCAGCACAAGACTAATTTTCATGGTGAATTTTTTTATTGCGTAAAAAGCCTTATTCCCTAACCATTTGCTTTACAAAAGAAAGGTTGAGCAGTTTCCATTCTCCACCTATCTTCTTGTACATTTCAGTTACTATAAAGGGATTGCTAACCTCGTTTCCGCCTACTTCGGCCAGCAGTGTAATGGTGTTGAGCAAAACGGCGGTATCATCCATCACTTCTACCGAAGCCTCGTGCACCGTGGCTTTCTTGTACCATATGCCGCCGCTCTTAATAATGTCCAATTCGCGTTCCGTTCCCCATGATCCGCCCATATGAACATACTGGGCATCCTTATGAAAGAGCTGACCCAATTTTTCCGTGTCCTTATCGGCCATCCACTGCCATTTATCCTTTGATAGTTTTAAAAGCTCTTCATTTACAGAATTTGGCGCCTGTATGGCATCATATTCCCCTTGTGTCAACTCGTTCGTCCATACCGTAGGGGTCTTTCCGCTTATAGCCAAATAGGTAACCGGACTATTGGGAGCTGCACCATGCCAATGCTCCACGTTGGGGAGACATTTCACTACATCACCTGCCTGAATTACCTGCACCTCTTTTCCTTTTTCCTGATAATAGCCAATACCGTTGGTAATCAATAATTGTTGTCCATTTGGGTGTATGTGCCAATTAAGAAATGCTCCCGGTGCAGAGACTGCCTGTGCCACATGATAATCAAAAGTTTCATCAGCTTCCGTAACATGACTAAGCCAAACATCGCCTTTGTGGTGCACGTTAGGTGCGAGTTTCCCTTTTGGGAAAACAGATTCCTGGGCATTTAAAGAGATAATCATTACCAATGCCAATATTAAATTGATCGCCCTTATTTTTTTCATATTATTTATTTTTAAGAGTTCTTAAATTGTCTAATTCAATCCTTTTCTTTAAGAATGGATTTCTGTCGAATCAAAATTAGGTCAAGAAAGTAAGAACAGTGTACCTAAGTTACGGATGTTCATACCATTATTACAGATTTTTACTTAAGGTATTGACTTCTTGGTTATCCATAGCTTATCTTTATAATAAATAGCATTGGTCGTGAGGCATATTTTAGAAATTAAAACGGTAGCGGATTATTTGAAGTTGCGTAATTGCGAGGTATTACATCCGTTGGTGGGTATTGTAGATTTTGACAAAGTGAATGAAAATGGATATACCAGTACCTCATATGATGCCTTTCACTTTGGTTGTTATGCCATATTTTTAAAAGATGCCGTTGGGTGTAAGCTTAAATATGGTGGTAAATCCTATGACTACGATGAAGGCACACTTGTTTTCATGGCGCCAAACCAAACGATTGAATTGGGCGGTTACGACCCTAATTTCATTCCCAAGGGCTATGCCTTGATTTTTCACCCAGACTTGCTGTTGGGTAGCGATATGGCCAAAAAGGTACATGAGTACACTTTTTTTACCTATTCCAGCCATGAAGCCTTACATCTTTCTTCCAAAGAACGAAAAGTGATATTGAGTTTGCTGGACAAAATCCAGTTTGAACTGGAACAGAATATGGACAAACACAGCAAGAAGTTGATTGTAGGGAATATTGAACTGTTCCTGGATTATTGCCTAAGGTTTTATGACCGACAATTCTTGACCCGGGAAATGGTAAATCAGGGAGCTTTGCAAAAATTTGACGCGCTGCTAAAGGATTATTTTTCTTCGGAAAAACCCAAAATCCACGGATTGCCTTCAGTAGTCTATTTCGCGGACCTATTACATTTATCCCCAAACTACTTTGGGGACCTGGTAAAAAAAGAAACAGGAAAATCGGCTCAAGAATATATACAAGGCAAACTCATTGATGTGGCAAAGGAAAAAGTTTTCGATCCAAGCAAATCTGTAAGTGAGATTGCCTATGAATTGGGGTTTAAATATCCTCAGCACTTTAGCCGTTTGTTTAAGCAAAAGGTTGGGCACTCCCCTAAGGAATTTAGGGCATCCATTAATTAATTTGGTTAAAATGATACCACACGCTCCCCAGACTTAAGCCATAAGATCAAACAAAAAAAAGGGAAGTCAGCTAGACTTCCCTTTATTATGCCTTAATATTTCACTACTCGGCTTGGGGAGCACTTATGGCATCGACATACCTACCCGCCCAATAGGGCAACAAATAGATATAGGGGGCATATTCCCGTTTTCCATCACTACCGCCATTGTTTCTGTAGGCCCCATTATGCAAATGGAGTGTCCGCTCGTCACCGGGCAATACCTCGGTATAGGTCTGTCTTCTAAAATTAGGTGCTATTTTCGTCAGGTCTTTACGATGTTCATTATCAATTTTCCAATCGATGAGGTCCATAGGAAACTCCCGTAACCACCATGCGGATTCCTCAGTATCAATATTTTCCCCTCCGGAAAGTGCAAAAAGATAATTCCATAACGGATTTTTTTCAGAGCGTTCCACTTCCCAATGGCTTTTCACCGCATCAAAATGCGCCTCTTTTTGTGCTTCCGAAAAAGAATAATTAACAAAAGAGGGAATGGTCAAAAAATACATTTCATCATCAGAGTGGTTCCAGGTATTACTTAAATCCTGTCCTTCTACAAAACCGATGACCGAAGCCGATCGGTTGGCATTCTCATCGTATCCATATTTTTTTATCAACTTTTCAGCCCCCTTCTTATATTTTTTGTCTTTTGTAAAATGATAGGCTGCTTGTAGGAAAGACAGAATAAGCGTGGAGTTAAGCCTACGATCCCCTACGTTGATCGGGAAGCTATTTACATATTCCGGATTCCATTTTCCCCAAGCCGTTGGCTTTCCGTTCCAATCCACTAAGTACCAATCATTATCCATAATATGGTCCATCTCTATTTTTATTTGATGAATAGCCCTATCCCTCCAAGCCTTATCAGGAGCCAATTCAGCAAAAAGTGCATACACGAAAAAATGTCCACAGGATTCATCGCTGCTGGTTGTGGACTTCCATCGCCATAGTTCATCATCTGATAACTGCCATATCCTTCCATTTTCCTTTTCCCATTTCTCTCTCCACTCTTCGGAAAATCCATTGGCATGTAGTCCCACTTCATAGCCATCCCTTTCAAAAGACCTTGCCGGAAACCCTTTTAGATCAGGAAGTGCCGTCATCCTCTCCATGGCCTCAAAGGCTTCGTAGGCATTTTGTTTGGCATCTTCCGACTTGGTAACGGCATAGCGAAACAACTCCCCTGCCAAATACATGGATGTCCATAATCCATCATTATCGGTATCATGAAAATAGCCTGTGGAAAGGTCGCCCGGAGTTCTCATGGCCAGATCGGATGTAAAACCGTAGCGAATATGACGTAAGCGTTGAATTTCTTGAAAATACTCAGCTTTTTGCGCCAATGTCATAGGTTCAAAATCAATTTTGCTCATCCCCTTTTGGGTCAAGACCAGTACACTTCCGTCAGGACCTTCTGCAATATAGGCCACATGATCGTCTACCAACCATCGCTTTGAAGCGTAATAATCGTATTTACCATCTTCACGTAGTTTAAAGGCGCCTTTGGTTGAGCCCAACCAAAGGCTGCCGCGAATGTTCTTTACACTGGTTATTTCTGTCCAAGGTAGTTTTTCGTTCAATTTATTAAAGGTGAATGTTTTACGATCCAATAGATTTATACCGTTGGTAGTTCCCAAAACAATGGTATCTTCAAAAAAAGTGAAGGCCGTTAAATTATTGGCGGAAAACACCTTTTTCGCTGTCTTTAAAACACTGTCCACTTGGTACAATCCTTCTGCCGTTAAAAGCAAAAACTGACCGGAATTAGGGTCGAATTGAACAGATATCGGATTTAGGTTTTCGATGGAAGACCTCCAAACCTCTTGGTTGTTCTTAAAAATAGCGAAATTGCCCTCTCCTGCAACCAAGGTCAAAAAATCTGGGCCCATACCCATCGCCTTGGGAGCTACTATACCGTGGTTGATATATAACTTGCCCGCCCATGCATTGCTTAAAACCGCCTTCTCCGTTAGATAAACAAACTGACCTCGGTACTCCGTCAATGCAACAATATTCATATCGAGCAAAGGTCGATATTGAACATCTTGTCGAAGATTTTTTTCATGTGGGAGCAATAAGCCTTCACTGCTAAGGACTTTAATGGCCTTATTTCTATCACTGGCTACTTGAAGCAAATTCACATTCCCCTCCCCCTCTTTCAAGGAGAATTTATCAGCACTATCTTGAAGAAATGGCAGATCGGCGACCGTTTGTGCCTTGGTTGCAAAACCCACTAGTAAACAAAACCCTAAGAATAATTTTTTCATATGTGTCAATTTTTGAATCCATAAAAATAGATGCATGAAGACTAAGTTGTACCACTATTCTTGATTAATACATATAGTATTTTAACCTAAGCACTTTTTTATATCCAACAAACCAAAATACAAACATACCTGTGCATCCGGTTTATATTAAAAAAACCAACAATGCCACCATATGAAGATTCATCGGTATACTGTTATCTAAGTATACATGCTTTCAAAATAGCCTACAAGGAATATCGAATCATAAAGACTTTAATTTGGTCTTGGACTTTACAGCTCGTTCTGCAAATAGGCTAATATTCCATGTGTTTTAGAAAAATGAAATTGAGCAAGTGAACGCTATTGCCCTCTCTGAAAATTACTCAATGGATAGTTATGTGGCTGAGTATTGATCCCTTACCAAATCTTAATTCTTTCTGATTCGGACTTATAATTGGCTTCGCCCTCTTTCAAATTAAAAGCCTCATAAAAGGGGGTAAAATTCATTAAAGGGCCATTAACACGCCATTTGGGCGGAGAATGTGGATCAGTGGCCACATAATTTCGTAAAAACTCATCGCGCATTTTAACCCGCCATATACGTGCAATGGATAAAAAGAAGCGCTGGTCTGGAGTAAAGCCTCCAATCCTGGTAGTGTTCCCACCTTGTTCTGTTAACTTAAAGGCATCATAGGCAATAGCAATCCCTCCATTATCTGCTGTATTTTCGCCCACCGTTAACGCTCCTTTGAGGTACACACTATCCAAGACGGTAAATTTATTGTACTGCTCCACAATTTGTTGGGTTTTGGCCTTAAATTGCGTGTAATCGTCCTCTGTCCACCAATTGGAGATATTTCCATTCTTATCGTATTGTGCCCCTTGATCGTCGAAGGCATGGGTGAATTCATGACCTATCACCATACCAATACCACCGTAATTCACTGCATCATCGGCATAAAGATCAAAATAGGGCGACTGCAGGATTCCTGCCGGAAATACAATTTCGTTTAAGGATGGATTATAGTAGGCCGTAACCGTAGAGGGAGTGGTATGCCACTCATCCCTGTTGGGCGCTTTATTGAGTTGAGACAATTCATACTGAAATTCATTTTGCCGTAAGGCGACAACATTCTCAAAGAACTTGCCCCTATCTATGTCCACCTCATAGGTACGCCACACATCCGGATATCCTATTTTCTTATTTATAGCGTAGAGTTTGTCCAAAGCTTTAACCTTTGTGCTATCGCTCATCCAATCCAGCTGCTGAATACGCTTTTCCAAGGTTTTCTGAAAGTTATTGACAAGTTCCAAGGCGCGCTTTTTGGCATCTTCATTAAAGTAGCGCTTTACATATAATTGCCCTAGGGCAAAACCAATTTGCTGATCTACACGGCGTGTCATTAACTTTGCACGGGCCTGTTGCTCAGATTGCCCGGATAATACCTTGGTAAATTCAAATGCAGCGTTTTGAAAAGGGGTACTTAAAATATTGTCGTGAGATTTAATGGAGTGTGCTTTTAAATACAACTTCCAATCCTCTATAGGTATGGAGGCCAACGCCATATTTAAGGCTTCGTAATAGGCAGGCTGACCAATATCAACAGAATCCACCTCGGCTCCTAAATTTACCAACATCGCAGTCCATCCAATGTTTCCCTGGGTTTTATCCAAACCAGCCACAGAAAGTTTATGGTAGTTTTCCTGGACCACTCTTCTTTCTATCCTTGTTTTATGGGATTTCGCCAACCGCTTTTCAATGTCGTATACCGTATTGGCCTGCTGGCTTGCATTCTGATCTCCCACCAATTCAAAAAGGGTTTTAAGGTAGGTTTTATAAGCCTCCTGGATCTTTTTTACCGAAGGGTCTTCCTCAAAATAATAATCGCGGTCCGGCAACCCCAAACCTGTTTGAGTAAAATGCAATATATTGATGGCACTGTTTTTCTCATCGGGTGATACGTATGCCGATATTAGAGAATAATCCCCAGATTTTATTTGGGTCGCCACAAAATCCATTATAGAAGGAATATTGGATATGGTCTCTATTCTTTCCAATATGGGCACTATAGGAGTAGCCCCTCTTTGGTCTATGACAAGGGTATCCATACCGGAAGCATAAAAATCTCCCAGCTGTTGTTCAATACTGCCTTTGGGATATTCCCCTGAGGAAACTTCCTTTAAAATGTTTTGCAGTAGTTCCTGTTGTGGAATATTTAGAAAACGGTAGGACCCCACTCCTACCTGATCTTCTGCAATAACAGCTTCGTTGAACCATGTTCTGTTAACGTGGTCGAAGAAATTATCACCTGGTTTAATGGAGTCTGTAATACCCTCAAAAACTACTGTTCTCTCAACAGTTTGAGAATCACTTTTTACGGACGGTTCGTTTTTGCAGCATACAAGCAAGCAAATAAGTATAGGGAAGTAGTAAAGATTTTTCATTTGTTTAGGATATGATCTGTCAAATATATAAAATATTTGCAGTCACTGGTAAACCTCAATACTGCACTAGAACTTCTAACTCCTGACCTTATATCATATGATCTAAAGTTTGTCTAACATTTATCCCAAATTTTCCAATCTGTGGGTGGATGATTAAATAAATCCATCCCGTTGAATATTTGAGTTAGGTTCGACTTTCAAAAACGATTTTCCGGCAATATGGTTTTCTTTGATCCCTAATAATCTTTTGAAGTAAACGACTTTGGTTTCCCAAATATATATATAACAGCAAAAAAGCCATTACCGTAAAGTAATAGCTTTCCAATTTTAATTTCCAAAATCAATCTGTTATGGCATTACCACCGTATCTATGGCATGAATTACACCGTTGGAGGCCGCTACGTCCGCAATTACTACTGTGGCCATTCTGCCCTTGGCATCCGTTAAGATTACATTGCCATCTTTTAAACTTAAATCCAAACTCCCACCTTGAACGGTAGTTACGGTAAATTTTCCATTATTCGCATTAATAGCCTCTATAACGGGTGCAGCCTCAAATTTTCCGGATACAACGTGATATGTCAAAATACCGGTCAAAGTTTCTTTGTTCTCTGGCAATAATAGACTTTCCACAGTACCATCAGCTAATTTTCCAAATGCGTCATTGGTTGGTGCAAATACCGTAAAGGGACCTTCGCTGCTCAATGTGCCCACCAGATCGGCCGCTTTTACCGCCGCTACCAAAGTTGAAAAGGCGTCATTGCCCGCGGCAACCTCCACAATATTGGAATCAGCTTGTTCTAAGTCTCTTTCCTCTCTAATTTCATTTTTGTTTTGGCTAAAGGACATAAATAATAATCCCGCTATTGCCAAAACACCAAGTGTTTTAAATGTGCTCATAGTTTCTTAAGTTTTTAAGTATATGATAAAGGTAAGCAGAATACTTTTTTGTTTAATATAATTAACAAAGCATTAAACAAAATAATTATAGAAGAACGTTTTAGGTTGACTTACTTTGTAAAAGAAAAGATTACCTCTTATTATTCTAACCACTTAAATTGAACGAATTAATATAAGACGTAGCCTTACCGTATACTTTTTTTATAATATTTATGGGTTTCTTAACCGGTTTGTCTTTCTTTTCGGTAATTTCATTTCTATTCTTTGGAATAGCATGTTTCATTACCCCTGAAATGAAGGCGGAATATACAAGATATGGACTTGCTAAGTTTAGAAAAATTGTAGGAGTCTTACAGTTATCGGGATCTGGAGGGTTGGTCTTTGGTTATTATTACGATTCAATGGTCCACGCCTTAGCCGCAGGAGGACTTTCTATCCTAATGATATTAGGTTTCATAGTTCGTTTGAGAATCAGGGACAACTTTTTTAAGTCTGCCCCCTCCCTCTTCTATGCGCTTATAAATGCCCTTATTTTTCTACTTCTCATAAGAGCAATATAATACAATGTTTTCTAGAGCGGGAAAGCAATGATGAGGCACATGCACAGAAACAAGAAAGCCGGGAAGGATTTTTTTAATGGATCGTTTATTTTAATATGCATTGCTATAGACCCAATCAGAAGCGCAGCAAGACCTAGTGCCGATATTTGTCTCAGTTCAGGAACCCAAATAGCGGCAAAGAGACCAATGGCGAATATTACTTTCAAAGTGCCTACCACATAGCACATCCATACCGGAAGTCCATATACCTTAAATTCCTCTATAATGGTCGTAGCATTGCCTCCCCGCCATGGGGTAGCCTTTTTGTTTTGGACAAGCCACACATTTAGAATACTAAAAGCGACAATGCATTGAAGCGCAATCAATAAATAATTCATGGCTTTTGGATATTTAGTTAAAATATAATTCAAAATGTTTAACTAAATATAGTTATTATTAAACAAAAAATATAATTTCTTAACTAATTCTTATAAGTTTAATGCCTGTTTAAAGGAACAACTACCTCTCCTGAGCTTCAATTCCTGTCTTACCTTGTGCTAAAGAAGTAAATAAATTCTCTTTTTCAAGTTTCTCAAAGAAAATATGGCAAACCAGTACATTATCCATAGTTATTCTTTTCTGACGAATCTCGTGATAATGGCCAAAAGAATTTAATGTAATGTCATCTAGTTTTAATCCATATGCCCCAACTCCGGTAAGTAGTACTTATCAATAAGGTAAAAGACAGCCACCTAAAATTGAAGCCAAAAAAAAAGCAATTGTATGCTCTAATCGCAGTAAAAGAGGATTAAATAGAAAGCTCAAGGTTTTTGGTATCCTTTCCTTGTTTAAGTCTTACCTTATATGTAATTAAAGGGTTTTCGTTGACTTCATACAGGATCTGGCAATCCACTTGGTCTATAGCCCAGCCAGGATGTTCCTTTATAACTTTTGAACTCAGATTGTAGGGTAACCTAATGCTCTTGAAAGTCTGTTCGCTTTTAAGGATAATACCATTGTAACTATATACAGTGGTACTGGCATCTTTCTTTTCTTTCATCACCACCTTATAGGTAGAATTCTGCTTTGGCATAAACACTGAAGCTTTGGAAATATCATAATTTGCCACCAGCTTTTGAAGTGCTTTAGCCCGCATAGGCATGTAATCTTTTCGCAATACCTTCATAAATTTGGCATTGACCGTGTTTGTAAGTGTCGTATTGACCACAGATGGACTGACAGGTCTAGGAGCCCTAAAATGAGCATAGGTTATAGCGTCCTGAGAATAGGTAAGGGCATTCGCCCCCAAAAAAATCAAAGCAAGGAAATACGTTTTCATTTGAAGATAATTTTAAAGATGTTTGAAATGTTTAAAAAGACCGACAATAATATTTTCTTGGGAATAAAATACTATTTAGACCTATACGGGAGGAAAACAGTATAATAATTACAGTATAAACGAAGGGCGGGAAATAAGCATTGTTAAATATTTGATAATCAAATATTTATGCAATTTTACGTTTGTAGGTTCATCTATAAAATTACTAAAAAAATCTTTTGTGTCAAAAGGATTATCAAGTTAATTGGGCCCAACTTCCAAAAACATCCAATTTTAGAATGTAAAAAATCATGGGTTGCTTATTTCGCAGTATTCACATAAGTCCACAGCACAAAAAAAGGAGGATAATTAAAAAATCAATTACCCTCCCATTCACTAATTAACCAATCTAACCATCTTTATTCCATATCTATAAAGCCTACTACTTCATAGGCCCTACTGCCATCTACTTGTACTTTTTCATAAAGGATGCTGGAATATTCGTAATATTCCTTTCCATTTATGGCTACTTTTTCATAATCATCCGGAAGCTCATACACCATGGTTCCTATTTCGGGTTCTACCACTTCATATTCATTATTCATTTGAACATAAAAGACCCCTTGGGCATTGTAATAATTGTAATCATTAAAACTAACCCGCTTGTATTTTGCAGGTAAGCTGCTTATTCTGAATCCTATTTTAGGAGCAATTACAATATACCTTCCCCTGGATTGTGTGTAATACTTGTTATTGGCATAATAGTAATTCTGTCCGTTATGCTCGATAACTTTTCTATCGGGCACCGAACGTACCGAAACAACTTTTTTCATTGGAGTTTTATAAGTGACCTTTGTACTCGGTACTCTGTTCTTAACCGTTTTTTTGATCGTTGCGGACTTGGTACCACTGTTGGATCTGGAATTTGAGTTACCAACAGATTGCGCAGTTGCTTGTGTAACAAAAGCAAGGGCAATTAAAATTGATAAGGTGTATATTCTATTAAATGTTTTCATAAACTCTAAGATTTAAGGTTCTAATGGTTCTTAATACGTGGACGTTTCAACGTATTAACAGGATAAAGGTATTGGTACCCTAAAGAATTATGAAAGCAAATAGACGTTCGCGGGATTTCTATCTATGAATATGAAATTTTAACAGATTTAATGGGAATGGTCCATGACGTACTAAGGGAAATCCCCATTTACGAAACCAAGGACCATTAATCTATATTGTTCGGTAACCTTTATTTAGAAGGATAGTGTATATGTCCAAGAGGTGGCAATCAAAAATGCATCTTCATCCCTTCATGGCTGGCCTTAAACCCCAATTTTGTATAAAAAGCTATCGCCTTGGGCCTTTTCTTGTCCGTGGTCAATTGCAATACATGGGCCTTTCTTTCTTTTGCCCTGCCTATGGCCCAATGGAACATTTCGGTGCCGAGACCTGTTCCCCTTTGGTCCTTCCTAATCCGTACCGCTTCAATCTGTGCCCTGACACCTCCACGATAAGTGAGGTATTGTATAAAGGAAAGTTGTAAGGTGCCCACTACCTCCCCAGCTTCATTTTCAACCACAATGAGTTCCTGGTTGTTGTCCTGAACTATGTTCGCAAAAGCCTTGTAATACTCCTCAGGCAAGGGTGTTTTGAAATCTTCCCGAGTTTTTCCCAACTCATCATCGGCAATCATTTCTACAATGGCCGGAACATCATTCTTTGTTGCTTTTCTAAATTTCATCACAATACTTTACTTCCTCCAGTTTTTTTTAATCTTTCCAATACCAGTCGGAAATCTACCCAATAAATATCTCCCATATCCCCTCCTCCTCTGTGAAAAAATAGATACTTTCCATCAGGTGAAACACTCGCGGTCATCTCGCACATTTCTGTATTTATTTCAGGCCCCAAATTATAGGATTTGGTCCAGACTCCATTTTCCTTAAAACTGATATATAAATCACAGTCCCCATATCCGGACGACCTGATACCATCAAATATCATATAGCTTTCATCGGGTGCTATAAAGGGGTGCGCTATCATGGTTCCAGAATTTATTTCCTTACCCATTTTTATAAAATCCGTATATCGACCTTCATTATTAACAACATAATAAATACTAAGCTCATCGTCGGGGTTAGCCCCTAATTCCTCAGAGTTGAAATACAAGTTGCCATTCTCTGAAGAGGTTACAAACATTATAAACCTATCTTTAAATAGTTCTGCCACAAGCTTTGGTGGGCTCCAATCGTTTTTGTTTTTCTTAATATGCCATTCATGTATTCCCGATGATGCAATAGTATCGTTAAGTGGCCTATTAGTTCCAAAATAAAGTACATCGCCTTTTGGATTGATATGAGGTTCAAAATCCCATGTATCCTCTGACGAAAAAAATGCTATATCTGGTTCTGCCCACTGACCATCAACTAATTTTGTGACAAAAATATTATTTCTCTCTTTTGGTCTACGACGTGTAAAATACATTTCGTCCATTTGAGGACTGAAGGTTATTGCGAATTCCATGGCAGCGTCAGTGGAAATAATACGCGGTCCAAAAACCAAAGGAGTATCTGTTGGGATTTGATCTCCAAGTAAGGTGAGATTTGATTTTATGCTATTCTGGCAAGAAATAAAGGTCAATAGGAAAGTCAAAAAAATGGATGTGATTTTTTTATATTTCATATTGTTGTTTTTGAGGATTAAGAAAATCATTGTTTGAGTTTCTTTTTAATTGGAATAGTAATTAAGAGTAAGATAAAAGCTATCCCAAACCCTAGAAGCCCAATATTGATTCCCAAAAATGTTTTTTCATTTCCATCCAAATATTTCATGGAGCCTCCGTAAGAGTCTTTTAAGGCAAATGCCAACAAAAAGCCTCCAGTGATTAGCAAACTTAAAATTGCACTTACCCTTGTTTCCTTTTTGACCCACACCAACCATAAGCAGAAAAGCCCAATACACGAATTGGTAATTAATTGCCATACCTCATGAATTCTAACATGGGGAGTCCAATTTGGATTGAAAACATGGGTTGCATTGATTTCCAAAAATGGAACCACAATGGCATAAAGAAGGATACTGAATGTAATGATTGACCTTGTCTTTTGATTATTCATTGTCGTACAATTTTTCAGTAGCCTTTTTAAGATTAGCGTTTGGTAAAAACTGATCAGTTATAGTTAATATGGCATGTAAATTATCGCGCAATCTATCCAATTTAATTTCACCCGGTTTGATAGATGTTTGCAATAAATGTAGCGCCATATCGGCCAAAAGCATACGTTGTTTTTCCAACCACTCCTTATCGTCCTTATTTGCCGGATTATTCAAGTAACTGGTTTCAACTTGATTATGTAACTCCCAACTCAATTTTAGTATTTTTAATTTTTCGTCTTCATTCATCTTATGTTTTTTCTATTATTGATAATTGTTTTATTTTTTGTTGAAAAACGATTAGAATCTTTCCAAATCACCAAAGACCTTTTTAAATAATAGGTCGTCCGTCTTTAATAAAAATTAATTCACTAAATATATTTTCTTATAACGTGAACATGGTTTATGATTTATTCATAAAATATGGCAGGAGTTCATTATCGGCCTAAACCATGGTTTTATTACAATAGGTTGCTTTCTCAAAATCTCGAATGTTCATAGATAGAATGGGAACTTCCGGGAACATTAATTTTAACTCGCTAATAATTCTCCTGGACAGAAAACTTTTTTGCTCCTTGGTCCTACCCTCCATAATATTGGCAAAAATATGAATGAAATCACTGTTTGTATTCCCAATGGTATAATGCTTGTAAGGGTTGATCCTCACCTTAATATCCCCTTCGTCAAAAAGTTCCGTAGACTCGGCGGTATCATAGACCTTTTGAATAATCTCTTTCGGAGTTTTCAAATTGATAATGTTTTCTGAGCAATCTATTACAAAGTGTGGCATATCTTCTATTTTTTTAGTTCCTGTAGCAAAGATGCTTTTAAAAAATAAAAACATATTGTTCTAGAGGTAGAACTATTTGTTCCAAAAGCATTGTTATTTCTTCTAAGGGGTTGAAGAGAGCAATCTTACTTTTTTAGGATTTAAATTGGGCAAGAAAAAGCAAACAACGCCTATTAAAGGCAGGAAAGAACAAATTTGATACACAAAATAAATCGAGGTGTAGTCAGCCAAAACACCGATTATTGCGGATCCAATAGCGGCGACCCCAAAAGCAAAACCGTAAAACAAACCAGAAACTACCCCAAGTTTGTTTGGCAGCAATTCTTGGGCATATGAAATAATTGCTGGGAATGCAGAGGCCATTATCAACGCTATAATGACCATAAAAATATCAGTATAAATAAGATTCATATAAGGTAACACCAATGTAAACGGTATAGCCCCCAAAACAGAAAACCATATAGCATATACCCTTCCAAATTTATCTCCAATTGGTCCCCCAATGATCGTCCCCAACATATAGGAAAATAAATAGACAAATAGATGTATTTGTGCTTGCTCTATGGTAAGGTCAAACTTTTCAATTAAATAGAAGGTGTAATAATTGGATAGGCTTGCCGCATAAATAAATTTTGAAAAAATTATTACCAACAGTATACCGAATACCAATTTTGTTTTTCTTTTGGAAAAGCCGACACTTACCAATGGGGAAATTATTTTTCTTGATTTAACACCGTCCAAATACCTTTTATACCAGACGGTAATTTCCTTAAGTACCAGCAACCCCAAAATTAATGGTAACATAAATACAATAATTAAATCCTGAGAATCCGGTAAAACAATAAGAGCTACCATCAAAGGAGCTAGTGCGGTCCCTAAATTACCTCCAATTTGAAAGATTGATTGTGCCACTCCTATCTTTCCGCCAGATGCCAGGTTAGCAATTCGACTGGATTCCGGATGAAAAATGGCCGAGCCCCCACCCATTAAAATACAGGCTGCAAGTATCGCGTAAAAGCTACTGGCATAAGACAACAACAAAACCCCAAAGGCAGATAAGCCCAATCCATAAATTAACGCATATATTTTGGGGCGTTTGTCCGTATAACGCCCCACTAATGGTTGCAATAGGGAAGCAGTAAACTGAAAAGCAAAAGTTATTAATCCAATTTGTATGAACGATAGCTGATACTTTTCTTTTAACAAAGGATAAATGGAAGGAATAACACCCTGAATTAAATCGTTGATAAGGTGGGCAAAACCAATAAAATAAAGGATGCCAAACGCAGCTTTTGAATGATTGTTGATCATAATACCTAATTATAATTCGGGATGTATTCCCATGCCCCCCCCCCCTAGTCTTTAATTTCTCTTTTTCCAAACCACCTCTGCTATTACAGCATTGCCGCCTTGTGTTGTATTTGTTACCTTGTATGTAAGCACTCCATTATGACAGCTAAAAGCTCTTTTTTGAATCTTGTTTTCCCAATTAGGAAAGGATGCATGTAGAATATTAAAAGCCATTATTCCAGTACTGGGATCTACGGAGTATCTGCCGTAGTGGGCATTAAAACCTTTAACTATTGCAGCATTTTCTTCAGCCGTACTGGTGTTTTTGTTGCCAGATGCTATTAATGGCCTGTTCTTCTTCAATATTTGAGTGGCATAGTTTCCGTCTGCATCAAATATTAATAATCCATCAGGATTTTGACCATAAGGCTCAACCTTGCTGCCGTTTTCATAAATGTTGGTGATAGATACGAGGGACCAAGAGCCAATAAATTCGTTTTCCACTTCGGGCTCCACTTGCTGTCCAAATACTCCTACATGGAAGAATATGAGACATAAAATAATTGTTTCTTTCATTTTTTAAATATTAGATGTTTTTATTTGAGACAAAGTTCACGATAAGTTCTAAATTTGTAAAACGTTATTTTTCGATAACATCAATCGATAAAACCGATTAATAAAATGGAGTTAAGACAGTTAAAATATTTCTTAAGAGCTAAAGAATTGTTGAACTTCACAGCAGCCGCATCAGTGCTGCATATAAGTCAAAGTACATTATCACAGCAGGTAAAACAATTGGAAATTGAATTAGGTACTCCGTTGTTTGAACGCATTGGAAAGAGAATAAAGCTTACCGAAGCTGGGGAATTATTTCATGACTATGCCTTACAAAGTGTTACTAGTGCCAACAACGGTTTTCAAATGTTAAAGGATTTAAATAATATGGAAACCGGTGAACTGAAAATTGGGGTCACTTTTGCATTAAGGCAAGTGATAGCTACAACGGTAAAACAATTTTTAGCTTTATACCCAAAAATTTTGGTACATATTGTTTATGGTACTTCTGAAGAACTTCTACAAAAATTGGACAATTTTGAATTGGATTTTATTTTGTCCTTTGAAGAGTTCGAAAAAAACAATAGTCACCAATACCAGCCATTATTTGATTCCCCTATGGTGTTAATAGGTTCCCCTGAATCTGACTTAAAGAAGGTTAATAAGATAAGAGTAAAGGATATTGAGAATTTACCGTTGGCTTTACCTGCCAAAGGATTTAGTACTCGAAAGTACATTGATGACGTTTTTAAAAAGAAGAATTTAAATTTAAATATTTCTATAGAAGTAAACGATATCCCTATGCTTTTGGATCTGGTAAAATCAGGCAAATATTATACAATTTTAGCAAAAACAACTATTCAAGATTACGACTCAATAATAGCCGTCCCAATTATTCAACCCGCTTTGATGAGAAAGGGGATGATTATTTCCGCCAAAGACATCTATGAAAAAAGAGCTGTAAGCGAATTTTATAAAATTATTGACCAATATACAAACTCACCCTCTCCCGTTTCCTAAATCCTAATTGTTTGTCAGCAGCTACCCCAACTGATACTTACGTTCTATTAATGGCTTTCCGAATACCTTTGTTTTTACTTCTTGTTGTAGTACATATCCGTGCTTTTGGTATAATCCTGCAGCAGTATCCAATTCATCAGTGGTCCAGAGGTAAGAAGAAGTGTAACCACATTCCCTATAGAAATCCATAAAAAGACCCATTAATAATTTGCCCAGACCCAATCCTCTATACTTACTTTCCAAATAGAAAAATCGTAACTGCGCTGTTCTATGCTCTCTATGCTGCAGAAAAATACTTCCAATGATCTTGCCCTTATGCTCACATAGCCAAACCCTGTCTTTATTGGCATCATAATTTTGGTAAAACTCACAGATTCCTTTTGCCACATAGACTTCAAAAGAAACCCCGTGATTGTATTCCTTGGCATACATTGCCCCATGTCTGTATATTATATAACCTAAATCTCCAGGATAGATTACAGTTCTAATGGCTATATCCTCTAGTTTAATCGTGTTAAATTTCATTATTGTATAGTTATTATAATGCGATCGGCAATTTGCTTTGCGGTAGTTATTTGCGAAAGGTCTTCATATAAACCTCCATTTTTTCCAGAATAATGGCCGTGACCTATGAGCTCCATCAATTTATAGGTCTTTGCATCAAAATCCTTGGGAGCTATTTCGGAGGCATATATTAAGGATGGTTGACCTACCTGTCCAGAGCCTGAATAAATTTCGTCCTCAGGAAATTTGTCCTTCGTATAAAACTCGTTCCAATCATAAGACTGATTCAACTCCATCAGTATTTTATAATTCCCCTTTGCTATTTCGCTATTGGCGTGGATTATAAAATTGCCTGTAGGTGTTGCTCCGGAATTGGCATCAATATCTGCCGAGTTGCCCATGGGCATGTAGAGTCCGTCCTCCGCCTTAATACCCCGTTTGTGTGACCAATACGGCAAAGACTCACGCCACACTTTTCTCAAAGGGCCTGAAATACATTAATATACCAGACCCCGCTAAGAGAAATAAGGAAATTAGCAAAATAATGCCCAATACACGTCTATCCATTACCCAATTTTAAAGGGTCCCAACCTTAGTATTCCAAATTCCGGTCGCTACGGTCTCCTTCACGTACTGGGAAAAGTCCTTGGGTTTTCTTCCCAACACTTTTTCTATATCATGGGTAATCTCGGCATTGTTGGGATTTCCTAGTACTTCAGAGAATAGATACTCTATAAGCCAAACAAAATCCGCAGGGACCCCCTGTTGTTTCATCACTTGGGTGTAGGCCGGTAAGGCAATAGGTGTAAATGCGATGTCCCTTCCAGTGGCATCCGAGATTTCTTGGATCACTTCCTTAAAAGTAAGCTGCCTAGGCCCTGTAAGCTGATAAATTTTTCCATTGTGCTCCTCGCCCAACAAGGCTGCTACGGCCACATCGGCAATATCATCGGTATCCACATAGGGTACTTTGGCCTCTGCCTGTGGCAAGGCTACAAAACCTTCCAAAATGGGTTCCAAGAAAAAGCTTTCACTAAAATTTTGATTAAACCAACTGGCCCGAACAATGGTGTAATCCAATCCTGAATGTATCACCACCTGTTCACACAGTTCGGCTTCCCTTTCTCCCTTTCCCGACAAAAGAACCAACTTTTTTACATTGCTTTGTTTCGCTTTTTTGGTTAACTCCTCAATGGCTTCCAAAGCTCCGGGCACGGCCAAGTCTGGCTGAAATGTAATATATACTTTATCCATTCCTTCCATGCTTTGAGACCACGTTTCAGGATTTTCCCAATCGAAGGCCGGAGTTGCCGATCTAGAGCCAATTCTAACGTTATGTCCGGCTTCGCTTAATCTTTTCACTACTTTTTGGCCGGTTTTTCCAGTCCCGCCGATGACTAAAATGTTGTTCATGTTTTCCATTTTTATTTACGTTTATGTTTATGTTTATGTTTATAATGATTAGGTTTATCTATTGAATGTTGTATTTGGAGACTTGAAAAAGGCCGATCAAAAGAAGCAGGAATGAAATTATGGAACTCAAGGTCCTGATGAGATGCAGGCGATTCCATTTTACCTCAAACCTTTCCCTCAATTGTCTAAGCTCTTCAATACTGGCAGAATTTAAGTCGGTTTTATCCAACACCTCATTTAGAGGTACATTACCAAATATGGTTACCAAAACAACTCCGAAAAAATAAATTGCTATCCCTAAGATCAATGACCAGATTAATGGGCTTGGTGCATTTTTAAAGAGATATAGATTAATAGCCCCCACAATGGAAGGTCCAAAGAAGACCAGCAAAAATAAGGGGTTTATTATTGTTCTGTTCATTTGCTGAAAGGACATTAAATAGCCAGGATCGTTCAGTCTGCCAATCCCCGGGGTAATGGCATTGGACCAGGTGAAACATAGACCTGCCGATAAGCCGGTTAGCAATATCAATGTGGTAATCCCTATATTTTCAATTGTGATTTCCATAGCCTTATAGTTTTGAAACTGTTTTTTTAGAGTGTATTTTGGCATACCAGTACAATACCGCTACCAATAAAAATTCGAGAGCTATGATCCAGAATCCTAAAGATGTGAAGAAGCTATAGTGACTTCCTCCTGTTGGAATTATGAAGAACGGGACTGTGATCAAGGCATCCAATACAACAGCAGTCAACAACAGTGTTTGGCCCACCAAATAACCATGTGTATCCTTTTCTTTCCTGTAGTAGAAGGAACAACCCCACCACACCAATGGTATGACTACAGCAAACAACACAAGATTTGCCTGTGTCTCAGCATTTTCCAAAACCGGGACATAGTAAGAAATTGAATAAAATAGTATTGCGATAATCCATATGGCAATACCGATAAGCAGAGCACGTTTAATTTTCATGACTTTTTAGTTTAAAAGTTACATGTCAAAATTATTTCAATGCGCTCTGGGAGGTTTGTCCCAAATGGAGAAAGATTTGTTCTAAAAGGAGGCTACTTGATCTGACTAGGTCTATACCCAAACTTTTTTTCAAAAGCATTGGAGAAAGAGCTTAAACTTTCATAGCCCACATGCCATGCCGCTTCCTGAACGGTGGCATCTTGATTGCGGATCAATTTATGGGCCAGGGTCAAACGTTCGTTCTGAAGGTATTTAAAAACGGGAACACCAAAATATGCCTTAAAGTCCTTTTTTAGTTTAAAGGTGTTCAATCCAATTTGTTTGGAAATTTCGTTCAGTGAAGGGGGATTGTCAATATTCTGCAATAGGATTTCTTTGGCCTGATTGAGTTTTTTACGTTCCTGAATCCTTAGGTTGTCTGTTTGCAAGCTGGCCAACTGACCGAAAAAATGGGAAAGCAGTGTTGTTATCTGACTTCGGAAAAACATCATTTTGGTTTTGCCCTGATATTGAATATTAAATAAGGAATCAACAATAGTCTGCATTTCCGGCGTCATAATAAAACTCGGCCCCTCCACATAATGATCCGAAGGGTTCACCAACTGATCCAGCATTTCCCCAAAAAGCTCGCCTTCTTCATTGGGAAGTTTATCCAAGGCTTTTATAGAGGTGGCTATAACCAAGCATTCCAAAGGCTTGGAGGAGGAGACCGTATGTACGAATTCTACTTTATCATTTGCAAAAAATGAAAGTGCCAAACCCTTGGTATGATTAAAGTCCTTTTGTTTATCCCCATATTTCACCTTTAAATCAACATTGCCGGAGCCATAAAAAGCAACAGCAATCAAAGGTTCTTCAAAATAGCATGAATCTATGGTAGCCACATTTACCTTGGCTTCTTCTACCAAAATAATAAAGTCGTTAATATCGATTATATCCCTTGTCATATAGCGTACAACGAATTTACAAAATTTTGGGTTTGTAATTTCAACTACCAAATATATCTCAATAAACCAAAAATCCGGCTACCCTTACGAGTAGCCGGATCTTCATCGGGGGAACAATAAAAACTAATCAACCTGAAGGTTCATCAACCAAAAAATATTTAATCATTTAAATAATTATTTACTGCTGTGGTACGTGCACTAACGTGACTATTTAATTGGTTTATGGCTGCCTGAAAGTCCGAACTTGAACTTAAAAATGAATAGCCAGAAACTTCAAGGTTGGCGTAGGGTTCTAACAATGCCCCATAGGTTGTATATTTGGATTGCATATCACTAATATTAAAGGCATTATCCACTACATCCCGTACATGGGTATCATACTTTGCTCTATAGGTGGCATCTTCATACAGGTATCCTATCAATGGCCATTCCGTATCATTCAAATCCGAAAAATCCAAGTTTAACGCCCCCTGCTGGTTCCCTTCCTGTAGGGCTTCATTGTTATCCCATGGAATCCATGATAATTTTTCCGTGTCGGGATTGTTGTACAGATAATAATTATGGGTCATTCTGCCATAAGTATCCCAATTTTGAATAACTGTATTGACCGCCAAATATTTCAAAAAGGTATCGGTGTCAAAAACACTTTCCAAATCGGCACGCCAGGTTGCAGGATCCGTGGTTCTTTCCGATGAATGCAATGCTGCGAAGACACTTTGTACATCACTAAAATCGGCCTCATCTTCATTGGTCTTCTTTACAAATACATCTTCGGTAAAGGTGCCTTGGGCAAAACTGGCCCCAGTACCATCCGGTTTGTATAAATTACCATCATTATCGGAAAATTGGGTATCGATCACCGTGTCATCCACTTCTTCGACCAAGGTATAAACTCCAAAATATTGGGGTCCATCGCCATGATCCACATAAACGGTATAAAATGCTGCGTGTGAACTCGCTATCCCAGCATCCCTGAAAACATCCGTAGCTACCTTTTCCCTTAGCATGGATTTGTCATTATAGTTATTTTTCAAACTCAATTTCTTAAAACCATAAAAACGTTGATTGTCTATTTGGGGGTATTGATCCTCAAATTCATCAAAATCCAGCTTAAAGGATAATTTTAAGATGCCGCTGGTCCAGCTGGACTGTAAACTGGAATTGCCTTTAAAACGTACCCCTACCCGATACCATTCCTTGCCATTATACATGATATCGCTGGGGACAAAAATAGGATCTTCATCAACATCTGTCAATCCTCCACCCCCGGGGCCACCACCGGGACCTCCACTACCACCAAAAACTCCGTACATTGATGTCATATCATCCAACATACTCTGCCAACGCTCTTGGTTAATTACAATATCCAAACGTTTTACTGCGTCATCCTCAAAAACTTCTTCAAAATTAGGGTCTGCTGATTTACTATGGGTATCATCAGTCCAGTCCGCAGCTTCAAAGTCGGTATCGGAATAGATTTCCACATAGGTCTCGCCATCTATTATTTCTTCCCCGGCCGATGTATCTTGTACAGCATCGTCGGAGCAGGAAAACCACAGCAATAGTTGCATAATTAATAAAAACAAAAAGTTTACCTTTCTCATCATTATATACTTTAAAGACTAATACTTCCTTACAAAGATGTTAATATAATGTTGATGGATTTTATAAAATCAGCGAATGGCCTACTCTTTTAAGTGAAACATAAGAAATGTCCGCATATGACATTCAATTGAACCAATCCTATTACCGTAGAATAACCGCAATATCTAGATTAATATGAATAGTCAACATAATGGTCATAAGCTATTTAAAATTGAATCAGACCTATGGATGGCACAAAATTTTATTCCCAATCCCAAAAGGTTGCCTTATTTTACCTTCGTCACAGGCATCAGGATGTGCTGGAGCAAATACTCTTCTTTCTTCTCCCTTAACCTTGTCAAAATACTTTCTGAATTGGCCAGGACCACTAATAGATCGCCCCCCTTTTCGTCTGGTCCCCAATGTTACCAATAGGCTTGTGTAGGCAATTGTATTACGGCAAATATAACCATGCCGTCCGTGTTCCTTTGACAACTATTGTTTTGCTACTTATATTTTTGCTGACTTTTTGTTCTTTTGAAATTCTGGCAATACTTTTTCTGCCAGTCGCTCCAAGGTGCGTTCCATTCTATTGGAATTGAACCTTAGATTTATACTTACATGGTTTACACCAATAGATTTTAAATGATATAAATAGGTATTCAAATAATTAACACCCGTCTTAAAGCCCAAATGAATGGGTTCTGGCTTAAAACTATCGTCTTCTTGAAGATCAACATATAAGGGTTGCATAAAAGGTTTGTCAAATAAACTTGTTGCGGCAACCAAAGCCCGCCATTCTTCAATTCTGTTTTTCTGTTGTCCGGGATCCCTGGGATAGTACATCCACCCATTTGCGTTTTTGGCATTCCACTCCAAGGACTGTTGACTAAAGCCGGTCATCAACAAGGGAATTTTATGGTTTTTTGCTTTTGGAAGTATATCAATATCCCCTTTTAAATCGCCATAATTTTTGGTTTCCAATACAGGGTAGCTCTGTTGTGCCCCACGAATATATTTGAAGGCTTCGCGAAACAATTCCCCACGGTTTTCATATTCGATTCCCATAGCGGGATATTCATCAAATCGGTCACCGGAGGCTACTCCCAACAACAACCTACCACCTGAAAGCTGGTCTATGGTGGCAGCGGATTTCGCCACATGTACCGGATGGTGCAATGGCAATGCAATACTGGAAATACCCAATGCAATTTTTTTGGTTTTGGCTGCCAGAAATCCCAAATAGGTAAAGGGATCAAACATCTGACCAGCATCGCCAAAAGAGGGTACGTTAAAGGGTACATCGCGAATCCAAAGGGCCTTAAAGCCCAATTCGTCCAATAATTCGGCGCGTTCTAAATGATGTTCCATAGTGGGCATAAGCCCTTGATCGTAGTTCTCTATAGGCACTGTTATTCCAATGCTCAGTTCATCGGGCTGAAATACGCTGTTGTATGCTTTGTTAATGGGCTCAAAATTCTTCATATGCTTTTTCTTCGGGGGTTTAATTATTATATTCTATGGAGCTGTACTACAGCTTGATTGTTATACTGGTACCTACTGCCCTACTTCTTAATCTTCATGTTATAACTCCATATACCTTGAAGCTGACCATAGTAGCTCTTACATAAATTGTTTGTGAACTATTACCGGGGCTTGGGGTGTTTCAGAGTTGCTTTAAATTTTCATACCGTTCCTGGATATGGATAATTTCCCTATCATAAACCATACATCAATAATGACCAGAGAACCCTCATCAGCCTAAACTTCAGACTTCAATGGCATGTGTGCAATTAAACTTGACTATAAGATCTTGAATATTCTGGGCACAAAGCAATCATAGGTCCCCAGTATAAATTGGTGATTACAGCGTATAATATAAAAATAATCTTACCACACTTTTTATAAAGATAATAAAAACGAATTTTATAGTTACCAAGAAAAATTGATCCATAATTTCTACCTCTACCAAAAAAAGGGGGAAATGCATTCTTAAGGCTGTCAATATAACTACCCCACTCCCACATTTTTATTTATTTACTACAAAAAGCCATGAACAATATTAGTTATTTAAGGTTGCTCCCATGGGTAGGGTTAAGCATGTTTGGGCACGGATCGGTACGTTTGGGCAAAATTTCCGGATTTAGCAAATGGATGGCATAGGACTTAAACATAGAATGAACGTACAATTATTTAGGGAACTGGATTGCCCAAAACTTCATTGGTTACTGCTATAAGTTGCCTTATTTTAACTTTGTCATAGGCATCGGGGTGGGCATCTCCATAGCCGCCTTTATCATTGTCGAAATAGGCCTTTGTCCTGGCCTTGTCGGTCATGCTTAGGTCATACAGGATATTCACTCCCTTTTCTGCGGGCGACCAGTGCTGCCCGTAGGCTTCGTATGCCATTTTGGTATTTAATAAAGAACCAGGGTTTACCGCTACTATAGTGATAGAAGGTTCTTTTTCCGCCAAATAAAAACTCCACATGGTCAATGCCAACTTGCTTTGCGCATAGGCCTCATTGGTACCCAGGCCGACATTGCTTTGTAAAGCGTCAAGGGAAACAGAGGTTTGCGCGGCGGAGCTCAGGTTTACGATTCTAGAAGCATCGGCCTTTTTTAATAGGGGCGTAACGGCATTTGTCAATGCATAGGGCGCCAAATAATTTACCACCAAACGAATATCCATACCATTAGAAGCGGTATTCGTTCTACTACTAAGAATACCCGCATTGTTTACCAGTACATCGATTTTTGGCATTTCATCAGAAACCTCCTTTGCCATTTTCCTTACTTCCTCCAGATCCGAAAAATCGGCTAGAAAACCGATTATTTTCCCATTATCGGATTGCTCCTTAATTTCCTTTACTGTGGATGCCAATTTTGCTTGGTTCCTACCGTGGACAGCCACAAAGTGTCCTTCCTTGGCCAAGCGCAAGGCCAATAGTTTGCCTATACCGTCCGTACTTCCTGTGATGAGTATGTGTTTTTTCATGATCTTTCTTGTTGTTGTTCATTATGAAATTGTAGCAGTACGTTCACTACTACAATTTCAGGTATTTTTTTTAGTGGATAAAATGATTCCGGTCTTTTTAAAACGGTGCAATGGTGTCTTTGGGACCATCTGGTAAACTCCAACGCTGGCGGGCAGTGATGTTTTCCTCTGTAACAACTTTGGATAAGGAGTTACCAACACTACCGTAGCTACTTGTACTACCTCGAGGTATTTGCATTTGGTCGCCGTATAGCCATACTACCAAGTTACTACGCTGCCCACTGGTAATCGGGTGTGTAGCGTGTGGTACGTTACCCCTGTGAATTATGGCCTTACCCGGTTCAAAAATGGTTTGTACCGTGTTTCCAGTGGTTTTATCATAGAAATCAACTTGTGATCCCGTAAATTCTTCATCGGGTAAATTGATATTGATATTTAAGGTGGCGGCCGAAGCATCGGTGTGCGCGTGCAAATCCTTATCCTTATCCGGGTTGTACTGGATTGAGAAACCAAAGGTTTGGTTATCGTAGCCATAAGTGCCCAGTAACAAACGGGCGATAGGACGCATATAACGGTCCATGATATCGTTGTAAAACGCCTGAAAATTAGGTGCAGCCAGATGTCCCTCCGAGCGTAGATCGAGCATCATTCCATAACGATTTAATTGTATACCATAAGGAGCTCGTTTGGGAATTTGTGAATTTACTACAGCTTCTAAATAAGTACGAAATTCCGCCAAGCGCTCAAGGTCAAAAAATTGTGCTGAATAAACACCAGGAATAATTTCTTCCCATAAATCGGCAACAGCATTTTCTTTTTCCGGGTTTCCCCATGCCTCATTAACCGCTTGTCGCAAGCGTGGGTCAAGCAAGGTTTCATCAGGAACTAGTAAATTATCCTTGTTTTCCATTTCCCATTCGGCCCATGCCTCTTCGAGTAAATTTCGGTTGCTATTCCAAAATTGTGAGACAGAGGCTTCTCGTTTTATCGAGGCTTCTCGAGTAGATAAACCAAGCGCACGAGCTGCTGCGAGTGCATTTGTATTTGTTTTTGTTTTCATCTTTTATTTTTTTAAGCTTGATACTTTTTATTGTACTTGTTATTTAAAGCAAAATTAAGTGCAAACACCTGTTGGCCTTTGGTAACAAAAAGGGTAGTTTCGGTAAAAAACAAGGTTGACCGAAGCTGCATATGAAAAATGCCTCAAAAAGAGGCATTTAACATTACTAACCAATAGTAAGGACACATTGTATATCCTTATTATTTTTAGTTTTCAACTACTACTTTACCAATGGCAGTACCACTAGCTAGGTGTGCATAGGCATCACCCACCTGCTCCAATGAAAATCGGTTTTCATCGACTATCGGAGTTAAGTGTCCCTCGTTGGAAATTTCGGCCAAACGCTCTAAAACATTCCCGTGTACGTCCCTTTTAAAGTTGTGCAGCATGGGAATCAGCATAAATACCACATGTAATGATGCACCTTTAAAGTGTAACGGAGTTAAATCGATTTCTAATAAAGAAACCGTAGTAGAAATGTGTCCATTTAAGGCAACTGCTTCAATAGAATTGGTAAGGTTTGGACCACCAACGGTATCAAAAACAACATCAAAACCACCATCGGTATATTTAGCGGTATAATCTGCTACCTTTTCGGTTTTAAAATCGATGAAGGTAGCACCAAATTTCTCTACGATTGCTTTTTGGTTGTTGCCTGTACCGGTGGCAAATACTTCGGCGCCGAAATATTTGGCCAATTGTACGGCCAAGTGCCCAACACCTCCGGAACCACCGTGCACCAGTACTTTTTGACCAGCTTTTACACCTGCCCTGGTCAAACCTTCGTAAGCCGTAATAGCTACCAATGGTAACGCAGCAGTTTCGCGCATGGTCAAGCCTTTTGGTTTGTGTGCAACAAGCTTGCTATCAGCTACAATATACTCTGTTAAGGTGCCTGGTAAATCGCCCAGACCGCCCGCGCAACCGTAGACATCATCCCCTACCTTAAAACCTTCAACACCATCGCCAACCGCTTCTACGGTTCCTGAGAAATCCATACCTAATAAAGCTGGCAAAGCTGGTGACAATGGTAAATCCGTCCCCATATTTTTAATCATCATATCAATAGTATTTACACTGGATGCCTCTATTTTTACCAATAGGTGATTTACTTTTACTTTTGATTTTTCAATTTGAGTTGCTGTAAATGCTGCATTTTCTCCGTAACTGTTCAATAACATTGCTTTCATATCAATCTTTCTTATTTAATTATAATTCTTATTCTATTAATTTATTTCTTGAATATCCATTACCATTTGTTCCCAATTCTTTTGGTTGTTATGGTCAAACTGAGCACCGTTTTCATCTGCGTATGCAAATCTTTTTATTGCAGGTGTTTTACTTGTAGCTTGAAACAATTGGTATGCTTCTTCTTTTAAGGCCTCTTTTATGGGTAGGTCAATTGATGCATACACCGCACGTTTGCTAGCCGCAATAGAATCTGCCGGGAATTTTGATATACGTTCTGCCAATGCATCTACATATGGCCCTATTTTATCAGCATCCAAAGCTTTGTTTATAGTTCCGAATTTTTCAGCTTCGTCTGCATCCCAATCCCTTGCGCCTAAAATAATTTCTAAAGCCTTTCCTAACCCTGCTTGTCTTGCCATACGAGACGCACCACCTCCACATGGTAAAATGCCCATACCTACTTCCATTTGCATAAACTTGGCTTTTCCTCTGGCTGCAAAACGCATATCTAAAGCCAACGCCATTTCGTGTCCGCCACCACGAGCAAAACCTTCAATTTTTGCTATAGTTGCTTGTGGTACTTTGCTTAAGCGTTCTAAAACCGATTGTAGGTCCAATAACTGTACTTCGTTTCTTGGAACAGCTTCAGTAGACATGTCTTTAAGCAAGTTGGTATCATAATGACACACCCAATAATCTGGATTTGATGATTCAAAAACAACTACTTTTACGCTTCTATCACGCTCTAATCGCAAACAAAGACTGTTTAAATCGGCAAGCATTTCTTGCCCTTGTACGTTTACCGGTCCAAAGTTGATTTCAACTGTTAAAATTCCTCCTTTTTGTTCTGCTGTAAATGTTTGAAAGTTTTTGTAGTCCATAATAGTATGTTTTAGGTTGATAATTATTCTGTATTAATTACAGGACAAAGGTATCTTGGACATACTCTTTCAAATGGGTAAAAAACAAAGGGCTTTTAGTAAAAATGAAGGTAAATGATACTTTTTTCGGTGGAAAAAACAAAAAAATCAGCACTAGCATCAAGGTTTAGAAACCAAAGCCGGTACTGACTTTAAAAGTATTTTAATAAATAGTTATACAGAAATACTAGCCTTATACGAACCAATAGTCATCCCTTTATAACTTTGGAAGGTTTTATTTAAGTGACTAGAATCTGTAAAGCCGAGTTCCATTGCAATTTCAGAAAACTGTAAATCGGTATATTTTAAACGGGTTTCTACCAGTTTTAATTTGTAGTTAAGAATGTACTTTTTTAAAGAAACATCGGTGTGCTTTTTAAAGTACTCACTAATATAATTGTCCGCCATATGAAACTCTTCTGCCAAGTTCTTGGTGGTAAGCGATTCTGAATTGTAAATATTAGCGTGAATATAGTTGATGATTTGCTGAATCTTTGATGACTTCACCTCTTTTGTCCCATCCGCAGAATTGATATACTGGATATTTCTGGCAATGAGATGCAAAATAACCGATAATGAATTTTGAATGATAAAAATATCAAAAGTTTGCTCGCTCAAATATTCGGTGGCAACCATATTTATTAATGAAACCAAGTGCAATCTATCTGATTCGGTTTCAAACTGCATTTCACGAAGGTGATGGCTTTCACTATTTAGAATTTCCTCTATTTTTCTGAACCAATCATTTACAGGTAGATTTGCATTTTGGGATGTTGTGTTTCTAAAGAAGCTCTTTAAAAACTTTATAGCTATTGTAGATGTTGCTGTTTCTGCATTTACTATATAGATATCATCGGGAATGAAAACGAAAATACTGTTAGCGGAATAATTTACGGTGTTGCCATTGATTCTAATAGTGCCAGTACCTTTTTCAAAATATACTATTTCAAAAAACCGAATGGTAGTATACTTACAAAACTCAAAAAACGTTTGGTCTTTGTATTCTTGAATTACAATATTTTCAATGATGGTACGTGGCATTTTGTTGAATTAGTTAATTAAAAAAAGCCTTTAGAGAGTTTTACTTAAAAATCTTACTACTTAACTTCAAAATTGCAATTACTTCTTATATAAATAACGGTCTCTTTATCTGTTGAAATAATGGAAGTTGCGTTTTCTTCAGCTCCAAAATAAGAGCCTGGTTCCAGGTTGTTTTTGTCACCTTTTTTAGTAAACTGATGTGTTAGGTTACCAGAAATAACTACTGCCCTAAAATTTGGACTCAGGTTTTTAATGCTACCGCTAAAACCAGCTGGTAATTTCAAAAGTGTTGCACGCAATTGGTTTTCATTGTGACTTCCCCATAAAAATGCAGTTTCCACATTACTTTTTTCTGTTACCCATTCTATATCCTTAGCGTTCAACCAAACCAAGTTGGTTTTATCTACATTTATTGGCCGTTCGCCATTATCAAATGCTTCAGATGTAGGTTGTACTAAATAAGGACCTTCTTGAATATCTAAAAAAGCCATATTTTCCTCACCATCTGCCGCAGTAATATGTGCTTCCCCTGCTGGTTGTTGCCAATAAGAACCTGCTGGCAACCATTGTTTCTCAGCATTTTCATCATCATTATGTAGAAAACCTTGTATTACAACACCACGGTATGTTATGTTATGAATATGTGGTGGCGAAGAAAATCCTTTTTTAAATTTTACTAAAAATCCTGCAGGTTCGTTTTTTGTACGGTCTCCCCAAAGTTTGCCAGCAGCCGGACTTTTATCGCCACGTAGTGGATTTAACCATCCCCATTCTACCTTGTCGGCGGTTACTACCTCATTTACAGATTTGGCAGGATCCGTTATTGGTGTCTGCGCACTTGTATATGCCGTTGTTGCTATTGCTAATCCAAGTAATAATGTTTTTTTCATTGTGATATTTTTTAAAATGTTTTATTTATAAGTATTGCTGACGCGAATTTTCTTCGCTTTTCTTTAAGTAATCCGGTAATTCTTTGCTTAACCAATCTTGGCGTACAGGAACGTGAACATCTAAATCCACCGTTTTTTCCATTGCCCAAAATTCGTGTGGTACATTTTCTGGGAAAACGATTACTTCTCCGTTAGAAACAATTACAAATTCCTCTTTGCCATCAATTATGGTCTTAATTTTCACCTTCCCAGACATGATGTAAGTAATCTGTTCATTAGGGTGTTGGTGCCAAGGAATGTGTGCTCCCTCTTCCAAATCAAAAACGGTCATTTGCCCTTTTTCACCATGAAACCATTTCCTTTTAATTCCTTCACCTATAGACTCAGATTCCATTTCATCAAAATTGAAATGTTGCACTTTTGACGATGTTATAGAATCAATCGTGTTTACTTGTGCATTTGCAGTGTTAGTTGCAAAAAATGCCGTTACAGCCATTGCTGCTAGTATAGATTTTATTTTCATTTTGAATATTTTAATGGAGTGAATTCTCTGTTCCGAAAACTGGGTGTTGTATGAGATGCATTCTAACTAAGAGCTTCTCGATACAAATTTTTCGTACCTCAACATTCACTCGAAGTGACATTCGTAAATGAAGGGTTTAAAATCCTTCTAGAACAATTTTACCTTTTGCTTTACCCGTTTCTAAAAAAGCGTGTGCTTTTCTAAGGTTTTCAGCATTTATAACACCAAAATTATCTCCTAATGTGGTTTTAATCACACCTTGATCTATAAGATCGGAGACCTCATTTAAAATGTTATGTTGCTCTATCATATCTTCTGTTTGGAACATAGAACGGGTGAACATCAACTCGATATGAGTAGAAACCGCTTTCCCTTTAAAGGGCATTACGTTTAGCGATTTTGGGTCATCAATAAATCCGAATTTACCTTGCGGTTTAATCAACTTCGCAATTTCATCAACGTGATGTTCTGTAGCATTTAAACTCACTACATATTCTGGCGCAGCTAACCCGTATTTTGCGAATTCCCCACTTAATTTATTGCGGTGGTTTATAACGCTATCAGCACCCAAATCTTTTAACCAAGATGTGGTTTCTTCCCTAGAAGCAGTACCAATGATATTCAGTTTTGTAAGCTTTTTGGCCAATTGTACTAGAATAGAACCAACACCACCAGCAGCACCAATTACCAAGATGGATTTGTTGGCGTCGTCTTTAGAAACCTGTAATCTGTCAAACAACATTTCGTAGGCTGTGAGTGTGGTTAACGGTAAGGCTGCAGCCTCGGCATACGTTAAACTTGAAGGCTTTTTGCCCACAATACGTTCATCTACAATTTGAAATTCAGCATAACTACCTTGACGCATAAAATCGCCCGCATACCAAACTTCATCACCAACATTAAAATGGCTCACATCATCACCAACTTCTCTTACTATTCCCGTAGCATCCCAACCAATTACTTTCCACTTATCTCCTTCTACAGGCATACCTGCCCTTACTTTGTAATCTGCCGGGTTAACAGAAATGGCTTTAATTTCAACTAAAATATCCTTTCCCGTTGCTTTTGGCGTTTCCAATTCTATGTCTTGTAGAGATTTTACATTGTTGATTGGTAAATTCTCCTTGTATCCTATAGCTTTCATAGTCATTTTTTTTAACTAAATACCTTCCAAAATTTTCATTCTTCGGTACTTTCCCAAGGGTGTTATTTTTTTAATTTCCAATTATTTCCAGGTTACAATTTCTTCCAAATCCCTTCTAGTTTTCGGGAACTCTGGGGCTGCTTTCCTATATCCAAATGCCGCCATATAGGACAGCCCGTATTTTTCCGTGTCTACCCCAAATTTTTCTTGTAATAAGGCTTCCGCCTTTTCTTGATGAAAGCCTTCAATGGGACAACTATCAATACCTATCAATGCAGCTGAGGTCATCATATTACCCAAGGCAATGTAAGTCTGCTTTGAAGCCCAATCGAACAGCTTCTGATCATTATCCAGATTAAAGTCGCGCTCCTGGAATTCCCTATAAAATTTGGAATACATTTCTATCACCTCCACAGGCAATTGTTTTACATCCTTCATCATGGACATGATGTAGTCCGAATCCCATTTGGTCATTGGTGCCTTCATGCTCAAGCCCAACACAAAATGACTGGCAGTATCCAATTTTACCGGCGCTCCCCAAGCCACAGGTTTTAGGGCCTCCCTCAACTCTATATCCTGAACTACAATAAAATGCCAAGGTTCAAAACCGAAAGAGCTAGGTGATAAATGTGCCGTTTCCAAAATAAAGTCCATATCACTATCAGATACTTTCATGGTAGTATCAAATTCTTTGGTTGCATGTCTAAATTGAAATGCATTTATAATCTCCTTTTTTGAAATGTTTGGTGTATTCATTTTTTATAATTTTTGTTTCCGATTAAATTCAGGGACAAAGTTACCTGCACTTGTCATTTTCTTTTTGGTATAACCATTGGGTATTTATGTACTTTTAAAGGTTAATTGGCTCTTAAAATGAGTCCATATACTTATTTTATATAAATTTGTCCTTAAAATAGTTAAAAATGCATGTTCTACAGACACATAAACCTTTCGAAATACAAGAAATTGAATTAAGGGAATGGAAGCAACGGCCGGTTAAAAACAATTTTTTTGAACTGGTCCTTATTCAGGAAGGAGAAGGAATACAGTGTATTAACTACAATGAATACCACTATATCAAAGGCAGTATATTTTTATTGCCCCCTTTAAAATGCCATTCGTTTACTATAGAAAAACCTAGCAAATTTGTTTTTTTGAAATTTTCGGATTCGTTTTTCAAAAACACCAAGGGCATGTCCATTGATAGAAATGAATGGTTTAAGGAAGCTTCCTATATACTTTCCAACTATAATCAGTTACCTGGAGATATCATTAAAAACGATTTGGATAAACGGCATATAGAAAGTCTAATTTCCATGATTTTACAGGAATCCAGGGATTATGGGCAGGAGTCCGTAAACCTTATTACAAGTCTAATGACCAGTATTTTAGAGATACTGATAAGGAACATCAAAAAAACCAACTATTTTGAGGGACCTCAACACAATGCCGATGATAGAATCTCAAAGATGCTCACCTATATTAATGAGAATATTGATAAACCGGAGCTTTTAAAAGTAGAAAACTTGGCAGATGTCTTTTTGATGTCCACTACCTATGTAAGCGAATATTTTAAAAAACAAGTGAATATGCCCTTACGGGAATACATTATTAAGGCCAAGTTGAAATTGGTGGAAATCCGATTATTGAATTCCGATTTTACTCTGACCGAAATTGCGCAGGAATTGGGCTTTACGGATGTTAGCCATCTCTCAAAAACCTTTAAGAAGTATGTAGGCACCTCCATCCGCGAATTTAAGAACAACGGAGAATATATGCTTTTAACACGAAATGCCTGTACTGCCTAAACAAGATGGCCATTATTTAGCCAATGTTTAAATATCCTCTGTTTTTAATTGAGGATTCTTCACCTTAAAGGACCCAATGATCAAAAATAGCAAAAATGCCAAGGTGGCATAGCCAATATAACGGTAAGAACCCAAGGCGGTATAGCAGTAACTAAATAAGCTTGGTGCTATGGCACTGCCCACGACCAAAAAACTCATAACCTTCCCAGTTATGGACCCCAAATGCTCTCTTCCGAAAAATCGCGGCCAAGTAACCGCATTGATAACGGCAAATAAACCGCCCATAGTACCTAAACCTCCGACCAATAGATAAACCCCCACTGGACTGGAGAGCAACAATAATCCTAACGAGGCCAATACCCCGGCCGAAAGCATAATAAACAAATAGATTTTATGCTCAATGTAATCGCTTAAAATATTGCACAAGGTGGATACGAAGATCGCTATTATGGACATTGGTAAAAATATAGCTATGGCTTCGGCCTTAGTATAGTCCTGGCTCCCAAAAATAGACACTATATGAAACGTAAATCCTGTTACATAAAAGCTATTGAAGGCCAATAGCAACCCTATCATCCAAAAAGCCCGAGTTTTTTTTGCCTCTTCCAGGGTAAAGTGGGATTCCTCCTCCTCTTTCTTCCAATCCGCTTCCTTGTTTGCAAATCCGTCTGGAAGCAGATCAAAATCTTCCGGCCTATTTCTATATAACAGCAAGATACAAACACAAAAAACAAAAAGACTCATGGCCATTATCTGCCAGCTCATTTCCCACCCATGGTCATCAATAAGCCTGTTCAACAATATAGGCGCACTGGAAAAGCCCAATGAAACCGTAATACTGCTTATTGAATTAATTTTGCCCCTATTTTTCTTAAACCACATCATGATCATATTTCTAGAAGCCATGGTCAAAACACCCTGACCACTAAATCTTATCAAAAAAAACAAAAGGGTAATCAATAGAAAGGGAACCGACCAGGATTGGAAATTAAAAACCCTTTTAATGGTTTCACTAATTTCAACGGAAACTGAAAAAATCAATAGGGATACCCCCAAAAGCAAAGTAGCAAAGAAAGCCACATATCTGGCCCCATAAGCATCGAACCAAATGCCTGCCCTCGCCACCAAGGCAGAACTCAACAGGGTACCCAACATATAGGCATTGCTAAACTGATTTCTTGATAATCCCAGGGCATCCTTGACCGGGTCTGTAAACACGGATACGCCTATGGTTTGGCCCGGAATGCTGGCTAAAATGCCAATACTACCAATGACCAGTACTATGTAACCATAAAAGAAAGGAAACCTTTGGGGATTTACTAAGGATATTTTAATCGGATTTGGCATGCTTTGTAATAAAATCCGCAAAGATAAGGGTTTTATAAGGAATAGCTTTCCTCGCATTTTCAAGTACCAAAATCTATAATTTTATTTTGGTCCAATCTACAGCTTCCCCTTAAGTATATTAAAAGAGATAAAGAACTGCTGGATATTTAACTTCGTTTTACTATTTTTAGAACAATCAAATACGATAACCATGGGTTCAAGAAGAGATTTTTTGGAAAAACTAAGTGTTTCAGCCATCAGTTTACCAATTTTATACAGTCCCGCCAAGCTGTTCGCAGCACCAAGCGAGCCTTACGAAGGACCTGTTTTAAGGGTGGCCATTATGGGACTGGGAGGTTACGCCACTCGAGTAGCCAAAGCGATGGAATCCTGTAAAAGAGCCAAGTTGGTCGGACTCATTAGTGGTACGCCATCCAAAGTTGTTGATTGGCGGGCCAAATATGATATTCCTGAAAAGAATTGCTACAACTACGAGAATTTTGACAAAATCAAAAATAATCCGGATATAGATGTCGTGTATGTCATAACCCCCAACGGGTTGCACAAAGATCAGGTGATTAGGGTGGCAAAGGCAGGAAAACATGTCATCTGCGAGAAACCTATGGGCATTAATGCCAAGGAAGGTCAGGAAATGGTAGATGCCTGTAAAAAGGCCAATGTAAAACTATTGGTAGGCTATCGTATGCATTACGAGCCTAAAACAGTAGAAGTAATACGGATGCGTCAGAATGGAGAATTCGGGAAGCTTAAGTTTTTTCAAGGCTTATCTGGATTTGCCATAGGCGATCCCACCCAATGGCGCTTAAACAAAGAACTTGCAGGTGGTGGCGCCATGATGGATATTGGCATTTATTCCATTAACGGTGCCCGCTATATGCTTGGGGAGGAACCAATTTGGGTTACCGCCCAAGAAACAAAGACCGATCCCGTTAAATTTAAGGAGGGAGTGGATGAAACCATACAATTTCAAATGGGATTTCCCAGTGGCGCGGTAGCCTCCTGCCTTTCCACCTATGCCATGAGACATTTGGACCGATTTTTCCTAAACGGGGAAAAGGGCTACGCAGAAATGCAGCCTTCATCAGGATACGGCCCCATTAAGGGGAGAACACATAAAGGAGAATTAACTCAACCACATATAACCCACCAAACCCTGCAGATGGACGGTATGGCCCAACTTATATTTGAAGGGGTTCAACCCATAGTTCCGGTTGATGGGGAGGAAGGTCTTAAGGATTTAAAGATTATTGATGCCATTTATGAGGCGACAAGAACAGGGAAAAGAGTTGATTTATAATCAGTTACCTTATGGTATCGTTGCTATTAATTTAACAATAAATCGACCTAATTGGAAAACTCCATTAGCTCACCTCTGCAATTAAGTAGACGATTACAGGGACATCCAAAGGCGATTGATAAATGCCGATTGCCGACCGGGTGTGAATTCCCTTTTCCCCAAACACTTGATTCATTACATCCGAAGCACCATCCAAAACATCAGAATGATCCTTAAACCCCTCAGCCGCCTGGATATGGCAATCCAAACGGATAATTTTTTTGACCCTTTCCAAATCCTTAACAGCATCCTTTAATTGGGCAATGGCATTAATGGCACAAATACGTGCACAGTCATATCCCTGCTTTATACTCAGGTCGCTCCCTACCCTGCCGGTATACGCCAAAACGCCAAACTCCCCATCTTTCCATGGTAACTGACCAGAAGTATAAAGGGTATTGTTCGTAATGGTCCAGGAAGCATAATTTCCCACCCCTCTAGGTGCTACCTTGGGTACCACAATTTCTAAGCTTACTAATTTTTCTTCAATGGTCATACCCATAACTTTTTTAATCAATCCACGACAAAAGTACTATTTGAAAAATGAATGGGATTGCCATAGGTCCCTAAAACAAAATAACAGTTTTGCCGATAGATTTACCCGATTCCTGCATTTCATGTGCGATCTTTAAGTTTTCCACTGTAAAACCATAAAGCGTGGTAGTCAATGTCGTTTTTAAGGTACCCTCATCCAATAAATGGGCTACGTGGTTCAAAATATCGTGCTGCCGCTCTATATCCTCTGTGTTGAACATGGAGCGGGTATACATAAATTCATAAGAAAAACTAACGCTCTTATTTTTTAATAAATTGAGGTTTAAGGGCTTACTGCTACCTGTAATGGAAACAATGTGCCCCTGGGGTTTAATAATATCCATCGCCAATTCCCAATATCCTTCCAGATCCACAAAATCTAAAATGTAGTTAACTTCACTATGTCCAATATTTTCCAATTCCTTCTTTAAATGGTAGTGATTTACCACATGGTCTGCGCCCAAATCCTTACACCATGTTATAGAATCCTCGCGGGAGGCCGTAGCAATTACCGTGAGGTTGCATAGCTTCTTGGCCAATTGTATTCCGATAGATCCTACTCCGCCTGCCCCAGCTAAGATGAGGACCGATTTACCCTTGTCCTTTTCGGGGTCAATCCTAATACGGTCGAAAAGTGCTTCATAGGCTGTTAAGGTTGTAAGCGGCATGGCCGCAGCCTCAGGCGCACTTAAAGTTTTTGGCTTGTGACCAACAATTCGTTCATCAATAAGTTGATATTCCGCATTACAACCACTCCTAGTAAGGTCCCCGGCATAATACACCTGGTCCCCGATCTGGAACTTAGAAGTTTTGTCGCCTACGGCCTCAACGGTTCCCACGGCATCCCATCCAATAATTTTAGGCGTATCCAACACTGTATCTTTTGCCGCATTTTGTCTGATTTTGTAGTCCACAGGATTTACGGATATTGCCCATATTTTAACTAACAAATCATATCCTGTTGGCGATGGCTTTTCAGTTTCGAACGCTATAAAACTATCCTTCTCCTTAATAGGTAACGATTTTTTGAATCCTATTGCTTTCATTTTTTAGTTTTTATTTTTTTTAATGACACTTCTAGGAGTTTACACACCCATGTCCTAAAAGGTAAACTTAAAGGGCATTGATATATGCACTTTGCTTCTTACACCATAAATATAATTGAATTGGTCCTATTATAGGATCATAACCTGAAATTAACCTTGTAGGAATATCACTATATCCCAATGTAATTTAAGAAGTTCATTTTACCAAAACACCCTTCATTTATGTCTAAATCGTTAATAAATTTGAAAATATGTAATAGGAAAATTATCTAAAAGTAAAGACTATAATAAGGATTTATATGACTTTCATCAGGAATTTAAACTAAAATCTTCTTTATATTTATAGTATTCAATCAATACCATTTTAATATGACCGATTTAAAAAGAGTATTAGGTGAAATCACCCAGCTCACTACCAATATTGAGACCAATTACCCTGAGCTATATCGTTCTCTGGATGAGAATCCTTTGACCATTCCTTCAAAAAATCATCCAAACGTTAATAAAAAGGCATTACAGGATTATTTGGATAGTTTAAAACAATTATTAAGCCATCATATTGATACTCATAAAAAAAATGGGTAGTGCAATTCCAAAATATAGATAATGGGAGAAATAGCCACATCAGAAAGACAGATTACCCTGTATTACAGTTCCAAATCCTCAAGGGCCAAGCAAACCTTGGCCTATGCAAAAGCCGAGGGATTGGCGATATTTGAAATTGATATCTTAAAAGTCCCGCTGACCGGAACCCAAATCGTGGAATTGGCAGACAAATTAAATTTGGAGGTCAAAGACTTGGTAAATCAGGAACATCCGGCCTATAAGTCGCATTTTGACCATCATGACTTCTCAACCGATGACTGGATCAAAATGATAAGGCACAACCCTGAAATTATGAAGCAACCCATAGCGTTGCGGGGTAAGATGTCCATTTTAGTAGAAACCCCTACCGATATTATTAAAATTTAATACTCCTCCTTTACCCCTTTATCTGAAGGTGTTATAAATTATACAATTATTCACATCCTTTTAGATATGAGTAATATAACATCTATAAATTTTATAATACGGGTCTAAAAGCACGTTTTAACGGTCCTTATTCCTTAAAGCAGCAATAAGATCAAACGCCGGGCTGCGAATGGCAGGCCCCACCAGACGAACCTAGACCTCCCTACCATTCACAACTTCGCTAAACCCCTTAAAACCTATGTTTTAAAATAAGGTTATTTTAGCAGCTTGAAAAATAATTTTTCTCTGGTCTCTACCAAGCATTTAAAAAAGCCTTATAATTTTGGCTAGTGCTAAAAACCTTTAATAGGGTTGATTTTGCAAGTTACCGTAAACGTCTGTTTGTACAAATAAAAGGTAGGAATTAGACTTTTATATAAATCTTCTTTTTGTCCAACCAAAGTCCTATGAGCCAACATATTAACATAAAAACAATAGCAAAGGCAAACGATCCATAATAGGGTCCAAACCAGCTAAAACCTTTTTCGTAGATATAATTATACAAACTTTGATTTTCAGCTACCCGCACAAAAAGTAGGGAAATAGCCAAATATTCCGACAGTAGATAAATGAAAAGGGAGTTCTTTCCAAAAACTTCGAAGAAATTGAAGTTGACCGGCTTTTTTATAAACTCAATAGCATAAATCAGTATGGACAATAAAATAATATCGAGGCCAATCGTAAGAATAACAAATGAACTTGTCCATAACTTCTTGTTTACAGGAAAACTTAAATTCCACAAATAAGCCACGGCCAATAAGCCTACAGCAATCATTAGCATTTTGGCTAGTTTTTCGTAGGCAATGCCTCCTTGAATAACAAACTTTCCCACTAGATATCCTGCAATGACATTACAGACCGCCGGTAAGGTGCTTAACAGCCCTTCAGGATCGAAAGGAAGTCCATCACCACCATAAAGATGACTATCGCCAAGAAGCAACCTATCCAAGGTCCTAACAAAATTACCCTCTAAAGTATAGTCGCCAAAGGCACTAAGCAACCCCCAATATCCCAGCAATATGATTATTGATGCGAAAATAAGCTGGCGGTTGGTAAGAAAATAAATCATGGTTGCTCCAATAAAATAACAAAGTGCTATGCGCTGTAATACCCCCAATATGCGTGTTTCACTAATAGGCACCAAGGCCAGTTCACCGGAGTCTGTCCATGACACAAAGGGAAACCAGTACATCAGATAGCCAAGCAAAAAGATTATTATGGTCCTTTTTATGATTTTCTGAAAAACTGCCGACAAGGGTTTGTCGGCCCATCTGGCTTTTACAAAGGCAAAAGCATTCCCGACCGCAAATAGAAAAGAAGGAAAAACCAAATCGGTCGGCGTAAAACCATTCCAATTGGCATGTAAAAGTGGAGCAAATGTAAAATCCCAATCTCCTGGGGTATTAACGACTATCATCAGGCAAATAGTCAATCCGCGAAACACGTCGAGCGCCTTGAATCTTTTCATAGTGAAATGCATTTTATTTGGCATCTAAGTTAATCAGTACGATTATTCTACCAAATTAATTGCCTCTTTTCATTGGTTCTTATTAAATCTTCGATTTAAGCCTATCAATGTTTTAAAGTAAAGTGTAGATAAAACTTCTGTTCTGCCTTCTAAAACCCCATGGCACAACTTGTATTATAACGGATTACCTAAAATAACCAAATAAATAACCCCGATGCAAACACCGGGGTTATTTTAATTTGATAAATTGTGTAATGATAATTTATGCCACTACTGGCTCTAGTGGTGCGGATTCCTGAAATTCCCATTCTCCCCTGACCAGTCTGGTCACATAACAGTTGTCGGCCTCTTGTACCAATAACTCCCTTTGCTCCTCGGTGAGGTTTCCCTGAATTTGGATGTTGGATTCCACTGTGGTTTTAAAGCTGCCGTTGGGTTGGCGCACTGCCCGTTGTTCCAATTGGGCATCGACCTCCCCTATTTCCCAGCCTTTTCTTCTGGCCACATTTCTAATCGTTGCCACTTTACACATAGAGATTCCTGCCAATAGCAATTCCACTGGGGAAAAACCCAAATCCGTACCCTTGGAAGGGATGGGCTCATCCCCGAGTATAGCATGTCTTCCATTGCTTATTACCGATTGGTAACCTACCGGTAAATTTTTGATATTTATTTTTGTACTCATTTTATTTCCTGTTTTGAGCCAACTGGCATGATTATTACCAATTGGGCATTTTTTGACTAATTCGGATTTATATGGCCGCTGCTTGTAGTTCTTCAGCTAAGGGAAAATCTATTTCAAAATCCGCCAGATTGTGAATCAAGTTACTTATGGTCTTATCTCCGATTACGATGACCACATCTATCAAATTGGCTTCTGTATAACCAGCATCAAAGAGTTGTTCCTTAACCTCTTCGGAAGCTCTTCCCCTATTTTTGACCGTAGCCAGCACGAACTTGGCCAAGGCATCCAGTTTATTGTCGAAACTGGCGTTACCGGTCCTTATCTCCACTATTTGATCTTCGGTAAAACCGTTCATTTTACCAATTTGGGTATGGGCGGCCAAGCAATAGTTACAACCATTATACTGACTCACCACAAGATTAATAACCTCTTTTTCCTTAGCTTTTAAGGTTGTTTTCCTATTCTGTAATGTTAGGTAATCTCCCAAAGCAGTTTCGTTCTTTGCATAATATGCATACAAATTGGGAACGAATCCCACAGCCTTTTTCAAATTGTCGAAAATTGCTTGATTGTTGGTATTTACCTCTTCTCTACTTGGTACTTGAAATCTTTCCATTGTCTTATACTTTACGTTGTTATACTAATTTTGACAATGCAAAGATGCAATGAAGATCAAGGGTCTGGCTAGGTAGTTGTTCCCTAAGAATTGGCAATTGTTCCCAAATCCCTTTTTCCTTTATATTCTGTTGGGGAAACACCCTCCTGTTTTTTAAAAAAGCGGCTGAAGGCCTGAATATCCTCAAACCCTAGCTCATAAGCAATTTCCTTGACCGACTTATCCGTATAGTAAAGTGTACGCCTGGCCTCCAACATAATACGCTCATGGATATATTTCAAGGGCGATTTTGAATCCATTTTAGAAAAAATATTGGAGATCGTCTTTGGGGACTTAAACAGTAATTCAGCATAATCAGCAACGCTGTGCTTGGTTCTAAAATGCTGCTCTACCAAAAAATTATATTCACGTACAAGGTCCGTTTCACTTTTTTCGTTAGGGTAATTTTCTTGATTTTTATAACGTCTAGCACACAATATTAAATAGCGTTTTAGCATCATTTGCAGCATATCTATCTGTAAATTATCATTGGATTCCATTTCTATAACGAACATCTGCCATAGGATATCAAATTTTTGATGCTCCTCAGTGGAAATAGTAATAACAGGCAGTTGTGAAGCTCCAAAAAATAAAATACCCTTGCACCCTACTTCACTGTCATGGTCCAGAATGCAATAGAACGGCCTGTTAAACCTTAAAAATCTTGTTTCCCCAATCTTCTTAGGAACAATTTGATGGAACTCAGTTAAAAAAACGATTTGGTCTTTAGAGAATACTTCTTCTTTTCCATCAATAATGAGAATATTATTTTCTGCTTGAAACCATAAAATGGTAAGGCTACTTTCAATATGCTCCGTTAGCACATCACAACTTTGACCATCAATTGTTTTTAAAAAAAGATACTCTTCGGTATTCCCTATAAATTTCATAAGCTGCGCCTTGTTATTCTGTTTCTTATTAAACGTATTGGATCGCTCCAAAGTGACTACAAGTTAGATTCTCTGCTTTCCGTTGGTCGTAAAAAGGTGTTAGGGCTTTCATTTTAAGGACAATCCACCACTAAATGTGAAAACTTATAGCTTTTCTAGGCTCCGTCACTAAAGGCACACAGACCTATCGATCACGAGACATGCAGAAAAAAAATAGAAGGTTTCACAGATTCCAATCCCCTTGTAGGCCAACGAAACCTAATTTAAAGAAGAAGATTTTTTAGCACTTTAAAATGTCAGGTTTTAGGTTGAGACTTTTCTCCCGAAAGTTATCGGGATGCCCCAAAATGGGACCCATATCATAGTAACTACAGATTTCTTTAGTGCATCTCAAAGCTGATTGAAGTAGATCGGTATTACACTGGTATCTGCTGGCTAAGACAATGTAAGGTACCAAACCCCCAAATGAGATCAATGGCGCTTATGCCTATAACTTCCCTATCTAAAAAACAGGTGGCCAAGGTATTTAGAGCAATTCTATCTGCGGGATCGTTAAATGTAGGGACCAACACACAGTTGTTAAGAATCAAGAAATTGGCATAACTGGCGGGCAGGGTCAAGCCTTCAAAAACAATATCCTTTGGCATGGGAAGGGTAATAATCTTTGGCGATTGGCCATTTTCCAATACTGATTTTTTTAGGCGCTGAAGATTATCCTGTAGGGCCTTATAATTTCTATGCTCTGTGTCCGGCTCCACCACTGTTACTATGGTCTCTGCATCCACAAATCTGCACAAATCATCTATATGACCATGGGTGTCATCGCCTATAATTCCATCTCCCACCCAAATGGTATTGGTTATACCAAAATATTCCTTAAAAATAGCTTCATAGTCAGCCTTAGTAAAATTGGCATTTCTAACCTGTATCGAAGGGTGCAACAAACACTCCTCAGAGGTAATTAAAGTTCCCTTACCATTTACTTCCAGGGCACCACCTTCCAAAACAACGGGTTTTCCCTTATAAACTACCTGTTTCATAGGTACTTCCAAAACCTTTGCAATGGCTTTGGGCAGCTTTCTATCCAATTTATAATTGGAGTATTTGGCCCAACCGTTGAAGTTAAAGTTCAATGCTTCCCGATTCTTGCCATCTTTAACAACAATAGGCCCGGAATCGCGCATCCAACTGCGGTTGGTTTTCTGAATTATAAAAGTTATTTTTTTTAGATCTACTGTGGCCATTTCCAGCATTCCCGACACCTTTTCCTGATGTAGGGTACTGTTTACTACCAGAAAAACCTGCTCATAAGTAGCCACCTTTTTTATGAATTCTACAAAAGCCCATTGAATGGCACCGTATTTACCTGGCCAATCGTTGCCGTTATGGGGAAAACAGAGCAAAATGCCCTGCTGATTTTCCCATTCTGCAGGAAACCTTCTCATTTAATCCAAAGCTCTTTTTGTGATATCGGCAAAGGCGTCTATTCGGCGATCTCTAAAGAACGGCCAATTTTGACGCACATTTTCCTGTAGGTCCAAATCCACCTCCGCCATGATAATTTCTTCCTTATCGTGGGAGGCCAGGGCCAAGATTTCGCCTTGTGGTCCTGCGATAAAGGACTTGCCCCAAAACTCGATTCCATCGGTATTGGGCAGATATTGTTCCAATCCTATCCTATTGGCGGCGGCAACGAAAACACCGTTGGCCACGGCGTGACCTTTCATTACATTCATCCAAGCATTGTACTGCTTTTCCCCATATTGCTCCTTCTCCTGTGGATGCCACCCAATTGCCGTGGGGTAAAATAAAACTTCCGCACCTTTTAGGGCCGTAAGCCTTGCGGCTTCAGGATACCATTGGTCCCAACAAATAAGAGTTCCAATATTCCCTTTTTTGGTAGGATTGTTCTTAAAGCCCAGATCACCCGGTGTAAAATAGAATTTTTCATAGAAATGAGGATCGTCCGGAATGTGCATTTTTCGGTATAGTCCGGCCTCGGTACCATCGGTATCAATGATATAGGCGCTATTGTGATAAATACCGGCCATGCGCTTTTCAAAGAAGGGTACTATGATTACCACTCCAAGCTCTTTGGCCAAAGCACTAAAGGCTTTAAAGGAAGTACTGTACAAAGGCTCTGCCAACGCGAAATTGTTGGTATCCTCACTTTGACAAAAATAATGGCTACTATACAGTTCGGGCAGACAAATAACTTCCGCTCCTTGTCCAGCTGCTTTTTTAACCCAGTCTATACACTTTTTCAAGTTGTTTTCGGCAACATCGTTAAGGTTTAATTGTACTACTGCAATCTTGTAATTCTTCATATTCATATAAATAAAGATGCTGCAAAAGTAATCTTTATTATATAATAATCTGCCCATTTAAAGGAAGGGCACAAAAAGAATTCCTTAATGGTAACGCATATACTTACAAAAGTTCTTTGCAGAAATAACCATTGGAATTCAATACTATTTCAACATGGGACGTGATATTTCCCGCGGTTTCAATACGCAAAATATTATCGCAATCCTCAAAATCGAAATCCACTTTTAATATCTCCTTGAAGAGGTTTAAAAATTGTCTCACTTTAGACTCCTGTTCTTCACTGATATTTGTCTTAAAAATTGTAATCATTGTTTGTAATAGGTTTATTTCCACCATTGGGTGCTAGTTAATTCCAATCTATTAAGGTTGATAGGTTCGCCAATTCTTGGTGTAAGTACTTCCAGGTTTAGCTCCTTTGCTTTGTCCGAAACGCGTTCTACCGGCTCCGTCCAAGGGTGCATTGCCAATTTAAAGGCGCCCCAATGAATAGGCATAATCTGCTTTGCCCTAACATCCAATCCTGCTTGGGCCGTCTGTTCAGGAAACATATGTATATCCGGCCACATCTCATTGTATTGCCCGCATTCGATCATGGCAAAATCGAAGGGACCATATTTGTCCCCTATTTCCTTAAAATGGGACCCATAGCCACTGTCGCCACTAAAGAATATATTATCCCTTTCGGATTGTATTACCCAAGAACTCCACAAGGTATTGGCCCTATCCGTAAGTCCTCTTCCCGAAAAATGCTGAGCCGGAGTACATCTAAAAATCAAATCATCGTGCACTATCTCTTCCCACCAGTCCAGCTCCACAATACGCTCCTTATCTATCCCCCATTTCTGTAGATGTACCCCAACTCCCAATGGGGTATAAAACATATTCACCTTGTCCTTTAATTTCTGAATGGAGCCATAATCCAAATGATCATAGTGATCGTGGGAGATTATAACGGCATCTATTCTAGGAAGTTTTTCTACATCGATCGGAAGCTCCTTGCTGAATCTATTGGAACCCAACACAGGATGCGGGGCGGGAACCTTACCGAACATGGGATCTATTAGAACGGTCTTATTGTTCATTTGCAGTAAAAAGGCGGAATGTCCAAACCAGATAAGGCGTGTACTATCCTGGTATTGGACGATTTCCAGTGAATCCAGTTTCTCCACAGGAATATTCTTACTAGGTTTGGTACTTGGCGATTGTCGGAAATAGCCAGCCAAACTCTTGCCCATATCGCGCATACCCATATCCAATTTTACCCTACTCTTATTCATAAATTTCCCATTACTATAATTTGGGGATTTTGCATAGACCGCTTTCTGCTCCGTAGTGAGCTTCCCCCCGAACTCTGGACTCAAATACAAAAACAAAACCCCTATGAGGATCACTAATAGAAACCCACTTCCAATTATTACACTCATTTTCTTTATTGATTTTTTCAATTGATACATAATTTTCGCTGCGAATACAGCATTTACACCCCTATTATCGAATATTTATTCTGTTTTGATCCAAAAAAAACTAACTTTTGATTGCATCCCAAACCATCGAGAACATAAAATCGATATTTTCCTGATTCAATTCCATTTTTTTGTCCATTATCAACTTCACCATTTCCCCCATTACCGCACCAATAATAGCCATAAGAATCTGATTGTCAATATTTTTGAGCAACCTCTCCTTCTTTCCTTGATCAATGAGCCCCATAGCCATCTTACTTTTTGTCTCCTTTACGGATATGGGTATCTTATCGTAATAGGGCGATTTTTTTAACTGTTCCAAAAAACTCATCTCCTTTTTGTGGTTGATACTGAAATTGACCCAATACAGCCATAACATTTTTAATTTTAACTTATAGGGCAAGTCCTCCGTTATTTCCTGTTCGCTTCTCTGCGTTTCCCTTTCAATAAGTGCTGTAGCAATGGAAACTATTAAATCTTCCTTATTCTTATAATATACATACAAGGTAGATACCGATAAACCCACACGTTTGGCTAGGTCCGCCATCTTAATTCCAGCAAATCCCCTTTCAAAAACAACATCCAAGGTATTTTCTACAATAGCTAATTGTTTTGATTCATCTTTTACTCTCACAGCGCAAATATATAATTTAAAATCGAATAAATATTCGTTTATGTGAATTTTAGTATTTTCATAAGTTCATTAAATCAATAGAAAATGGCCTTGATCTGCAGTTCACTGCATGAATCCCAAAATTTTCAGCCATAGTACTGTGTACAAACAGATAATTCTTATCTTAGGTTTTGATAACCATTACCAATATTAAATTCATAGGGACATATGCTTATTTACTACTTTACGGTAGCTGCGAAAATCATCATTTTTTTAAGCATCCTAAATGTTTGGTTTCTCCGCTTCAACAAACCCACTCCATGGCGAGGAGGTGAATCCAAATCCATGAAGGAGGAATTTGAAACCTATGGTCTCTCCCATACCATAATGTACATAGTTGGAACCATTAAAGTTGGCCTGGCCATACTATTGGTGGTATCCATTTGGTTAAAGGACCTTAGCACTCCTGCCGCTGGGGCAATGGGGATTTTTATGTTAGGCGCCATTGCCATGCATTTTAAAGCAGATGACCCTAATATAAAGTCGTTTCCCGCCCTGATATTGTTTTTGTTATCCGTTGGAATCGTGGCTGGTGAAGTAGTACTGGCCGGTTTATAATTACAGATAGACCTTGTTCCCGTCCAAAACAAAGTATTACCTTAAATCAAATAAGGGATTATAGGTTTAGCATTGGGAAAGTAACAGCAATTTGGGCAACAGAAGAGGCCTAACAACCAATTATCGGTCACCTCTAAAACTAAAAAGTGAAAACCGAAGTGGCTTTCACTTTTATATTTTGTTTTTAGATTTTGTATTTAAGCTAGCGGCCATACGGATTCAACAGTTCCTATGCTTCTTGTAGCTGTTTTTTGGATTGCCTATAGTTGTATTTAGGATATATCATGCGCTTCGCAAAACGGTTGACAGTATTGGAATTGACCATCTTGATGTAAACCTGCTTGGTAACACCAAAATATTCATAGGTAGATCCGTCCACGAAGGTAATTTCCAATAAAAGGCCCTTGTGATGGTAATCGGCTATCCCCGAATTGGTGATGGTTTCCGTATAGGCCTCCAAGTTTGCCATTTTTGTTTCTGGAGCAATGCTCACCAAAAAATGATAACCATCTATAATCTTTCTACTGTTTACCTCTGCTTCCTCGCGCTTAATATCCCCTTCCTGAAACTTATCCGGATGCCATTCCTTAACCAAGTCGCGGTAACTTTTCTTAAGTACCTTTAGATCGATCTCCTTTTCTATTCCAAAAAGTTTCTTGTATTCGTTTATGCGCTTCATAATGATATTTTTACAGGGCGCGAAACTACGTCTAATTTCTTACAACCCGCTGTATTTAACAAATAAAAAAAGCCCATCTATTAAGATGGGCCAATTCATTAAACATGGAAGTATATATTATATAACTTGTACGTTTACTGCGTTTAATCCTTTGTTACCTTCTTTAAGGTCAAAAGATACTTCATCGCCTTCGCGAATTTCATCGATCAATCCTGAAATGTGTACGAAATGATCTTTTTCAACACCTTCTTCAGTGATAAAACCAAAACCTTTAGTGTCGTTGAAAAATTTTACTGTTCCTTTACTACTCATCGTAATGTAATTAAATTTATTATAATATTAAGTTGCAAAGATGGTGCTAATAATTTAAAAAACAGCTATTTACTTCATTTATATTTACAAACTTGTTTTTTAGAGGCATTTATTTTCAAATTTACGCTGTTATTATACCCCTAATTATAGTACGGATATCCGTACTTTTTTCTTTTTTAAACGCGTGTTGTTCAGTTTTTTGACTAGCTCACCGGCTATCGACAATGGTACGGCCACAAAGGCACAATCCTGTTTTAACTCTATTTCTCCCAATTGATCTTTGTTGATACGCGCCTGTTTAAAAAATAGGCCGGCGATATCCCCTTTGGAAATTTTGTCCTTTCTTCCACCGGAAATAAACAAGGTTTCCCAATATTGTGGTTTTCTTTTTGCTTGCCTTGTTATATCCACTCCTTCCGCATCATCTATAAACGAGGGCAGGTTTTCATTTTCCCATTTTAGCACATAGGCAGTGCCCTTGGCATTGACCCTTGCGGTCCTTCCATTTCTATGGGTAAACTCTTCCAAAGAATGTGGAAGTTCATAATGAATAATATATTTCAATTCCGGAATATCAATTCCCCTAGCTGCCAAATCCGTTGCTATCAAAATTTGGCTCGTCCCATTTCTAAATTTAATAAGGGAACGCTCCCTATCCTTTTGTTCCATGCCACCGGAAAAACAGCTATGACCTATACTGTTTTTATCCAGAAAAGTACTCACTTCCTCGATGCTGTCCCTAAAATTGCAAAAAATTATTCCTGGTTGATTTCCTATGTGCAATAACAATTCCAACAATCTGGGCAACTTATCCTTAGTCTCCGTACTCACCTTCTTGATAGCTAATTTTGAGGCTATTTTTACTTGTAAATAATCAATAACTACAGGATTATCCAATTTTACAAAACTTGGAAAGCCAACACCCTGGGTTGCCGAGGTTAGGATGCGCTTCTTAATATTGGGCAATTCATTCAAAATTCCCGACATTTCTTCCTCAAAACCTATTTCCAGAGACTTGTCGAACTCATCCAATACCAGGGTCTCAATACTTTCCCTAGAGAACCGGTCACTATCAAAATGGTCCAAAATACGTCCTGGGGTTCCTATTAAAATAGAAGGGCTATGTTTAATTTCAATCTTATCCTTGGACATGGGGCGCCCTCCATAAACGGCATTTACCTTATAACCGGTCCCCATATTCCTAACCACTTGCTCAATTTGTATGGCCAATTCCCGGGTAGGCACTAGAATAAGTGCCTGGACCTCGTCAATATTAGGATCCAGAGTTTCCAATAAAGGCAATAGAAATGCCAAGGTCTTACCGGTTCCCGTTGGGGACAGAATAATTGTATTGGCTGTTTTTTCAATAACAGAAATGGCCTCTTCCTGCATAGGGTTCAACTGTTGGATCTTTAATTTTGATAAAATATCCTCCTGCTCTTTTATATTGTTGGCCATGATTATTGTTTATTTTTTTTCTTTTTGGGCGATTCCAATTTTGGGCTTCCACTGCTTGATTGCCCCAAATGATCTGTAAGTATCTTATCTATAAGTTCCTCCTTGGTCAAGTGATGAAATACTGTTCTTATTTTCTCCCTAAAATCTTGGGAAATAGTACGATTGGGTTTGGTCTTGAATATTTTGTTGGCCCAAATCAAGGCGTTATTTTCTTCAATACTTTCGGCATCCGCTTTTTTAAATTCTTTAAAATCTATACCCAACTCCTCTTGGAATTCGGCAATATCCTCTACTTCCTCTTTCTGGATAACGGTTAATGAAAATCCAGCTGCCCCTGCCCTGGCGGTACGTCCACTCCTGTGCACATAGGTATCATAAGTATCTGGCAAATGATAATTTACTACATAGGATATTTCCTTAACATCAATACCACGGGCAGCCAAATCGGTCGCCACCATAATATCTATAAACCCTTCTCTAAATTGTCCCATTACCCGATCTCGAATACCTTGGGTTAAACTCCCATGTATTGCACCTGATCGGAATTTATTGATGGCCAAGTTTTTTCCCAATTTATTTACCGCCGCTTTCGTCTTGCAAAAAATAATTCCTCTTTCTCCCTCCCTGGACTTTAAAAAGTGAAGTAGAACTTCCAATTTCTCAATGGGTTCTACGACAACATACCTATGTTCTATTCCCTGATGCCCTAATGTAGCCGTGTCCGCTTCTATCTGAACTACATGTTTGGACATATAATTCTGGATCAATTGTTTTAAGGCTCCTGGCATGGTAGCCGTAAACAATAATGTTTTTCTGGATTTTGGGATTTCTGCAATAATACTATCCAAATCCACCTTTAAGGCAGTTACCATTTCATCGGCTTCATCCAAGACCAAATACTTAATATTTTTAATGTTCATGGCTCCTCGCTTCACCAAATCCACTAAGCGACCTGGTGTGGCTACTACGATATGGGTGGCACTCTTTAAACGTTCTATTTGAGGCTTTATAGGGATTCCTCCACATATTGAAGCAATGGAAATAGACGGACTATGGGTAGAAAAGGAAACCAGATTAGTATAGATCTGTTGCCCCAGTTCCCGTGTAGGCGCCAATATTACGCCCTGGATATTGGTATTTTCAGTTTCTATTAATTGTAATAAGGGCAAACCAAAAGCAGCCGTTTTACCTGTTCCTGTTTTTGCCAAAGCAACTACATCCTTGTTTTGCTCCAAAATCACAGGAATCACCTTCTTCTGAATATCAGTGGGCTCTGATATTTGTTGGTCTATTAAACTTTGAAGTAGGTGTTCGTTAATTCCTAAATCAGAAAACTGCTTTGACATAAAATAATTTTCGGCAAAGATAGCCACAGTTTTCTAGGGAATGCCTGTAATTGGTTTATATTCCAATATATTAACGGTTAGTGCTCTTGTTTCCTATTTTATCGTATGCAGCATTCTTTACAAAAAGTATAGAAAAAAAATAATCCATATTCCTCTTGCCTGCACTATTCCTCCAATTTTCTTCCTTAAGACCTACTTTTTAAATAACTTTATTATATACTAAAGCTGAATTAGGATGAAAAGAAACGATTTTCTGAAAAAAGGAGTTTTGGGGATGGGAATATTCGTTGCCGTCCCTACCGTGGTACAAGCCTGTACTAAGGATAGTGATCCTAAAATCCAGGAAGAGGGTAAGGAAGATTGTGAATTATCCCCTAGTGAGACGGCCGGACCGTTTCCAATCAAAACTCCGTCGGATTTAATGAAGTCCAATATTGTCTCGGATAGAATTGGTGTTGCTTTACTATTTACTCTTAAGGTGTTAAACAAGAGCAACGATTGCAATCCACTTTCCGGAGTTTATGTTGATGTATGGCATTGCGATGCCCAAGGCTATTATTCCGAATATGGGAATACGGCACTACAACAGAGCGATTATACCAATGCCCATTTTTTGAGGGGACGACAAATTACCGATTCGAACGGAAACGCTTCATTCATAAGTATTTTTCCGGGTTGGTACCCAGGTAGAGCACCCCACATTCATCTTGAAATTTTGGATGCCAATGAAAAATCGATTAAAATAAGCCAAATTGCCTTTCCAAAAGCCGTTTGTGATGACGTATATGCCACGGCCTCCTATCAAGGTGAAGCAGACACCTTAAATTCAAAGGATAATGTGTTTAACAACAGTCTTACAGGTAATATGGCAGATTCCGTAACAGGCAATACAACGGATGGTTACACTTTGTTAAAGACGATTGTAGTATAACATAATACTCCTTTATTAAGACTAGGCCTCTTTAAAGAGTACTGACCTAATTATAAGAACAAAAAAAGTCCGGCAAAATATGATTGCCAGACCTTATTTTAGTTAATATCCAGAACACTTTCTTATTTAGAATTCCTTTTTGCCAAACTCACTTTCTATAAACTTGGCCTTACTTTTTGTGGCATTAAAAGTATAGGACAAATTAATGGATATCATATCCACTTCATATCGGTAATTGGTAGTAGTGTAGAATTCATTGGCTTTAAACGTAGTGATACGTTGTTCATTGGTGTCCAACAAGCCCATATCTATATTCTGCCATTGAAGGGTTGCCGTTAATTTATCATCAAAAAACGACTTTCGAAAGGTAAGATTAGGGGAATAGAATCTAGAATCTTCTCCTTGGGCGGTATTCGTATCGGACAAATAATTGAACGTAAATTGCAAAGAGGCATTTTCCCAGAACGAATAGGTGGAATTTACGTTAAAAGAATAAATGGTGGCACTGCTATTTACACCGTAATTTCTAGAGATACCATCCCTATGTCTAAAAATAAAGGCCCCGTCTATATCATAGGAATAAATATTTGTTCCTATATAATTCGTCCAATTGGCGGTAGGTTTTAGTTGTGCCCCTATTTCAATTCCAAGGGCATTGCTTTTTCCTACGTTGGAGTAAACCCTATTAATAATACTGTCCAATACAGCACCATTAGCTTCATAGGCCAAGGTGTTCACACGGTTTATTACATTGTCAACATGCCTATAGTAAGCCGTGGCGTTGATGGAATTACCACCTTTAAAGCTTTTGGTTATACCTAGTTCCAGCAGATCAATAAATTCCGGCCTCAATTGATTGTCTCCCTGTTCAAAAACCTCGGAGTGTTCCCTTTCGGCGAAACTGTTCATTTTAAGGGTAGTTGTTCTTTCTACCCTTTTGCTATAAGCTGCCTTCCATTTGGTCCTGTCGTTAACCGTATACTGCAATGATGCGGATGGAAACAGCTTAACAAAATCATAGGTATAGGTTTGCTCGGGGTCGGCTGTCCTTAAATCTTCCGAATAAGTACGATCCATGGATTCCAATCGCAGACCTCCGGCATAGTCCCATTTATTGCTTGCGCCTGTTAGTTGTGCATATCCAGAATGAATGGTACGCTGTAAACTTATATTACTGGAAAACTCAGGTACTAAAACGCCATCGCGCTCATAAACAAACTCACCTGTGTGGTCAATATCCCTAAATTGATAGCCTGTTTCCAAAGTACCAATGGAAAAAGGCTTAAATTGATAATCCACATTCACCCTATACCCGTTTAGTGGGTTGTCATTGGTATTGTACTCCTGCTGATAAATAATATTACGATCGGTAAGACCCAAATTATCATTATAGGTAGGACCGCCCAAAAAAGTGTATTCATACAATAGGGAGGTAGACAACTTGGAATCATTGTTGAATTTATGGGCATAATCAAAACTACCTAGGGCAAAATCGCCCTTTCTGGTTCTTAAATTATGATTGTAATACTGAAAAGTATATTCCCTGTTACCACTGCCTATAGGCGAAATGGCGTGATTGTCATAGTAATCGATATCGGCCAAACGATCTACTGTATGCTTTCCTGCATAAAAACCCAAAGAATAGGTATCCGCCTCATTAGGTGTAAAGTCTATACCGAATCTACCGTTATAGCTAATATCATCAAAACTCCGTTCCCCATCGGAAGGCAAAAAGGTTTGTTTGTTCTCGGCTTCATTTATGACAAATAACTCACCTTCCCTCCTACCTGTTTTATCATTGCGCTGGTAACTTGTTCCAAAGGACAGGTTCCATTTATCGGTTCGCTTGTTTATAGTTGCATCCATACCATATCGCTGTGCAGCCTCCTTGGTGCCATAGGGCTCAATGGAAGGTAATCCTGCACGAACGTTTACTTGGGTATAAACACCATTTGTAGCCCCCTTTTTGGTAATTATATTCAATATACCCCCTTTGCCCTCAGGGTCATATTTGGCCGAAGGTGCAGTAATCAATTCCACTGTTTCCAATGCATTTGCAGGCAATTGCGCCAATATGGTACTGGCGTCGCCCTGGGTTGGTTTTCCGTTAATCAAAACGGCAAAACCCTGACTGCCCCTTACACTTACACCGCCCTGGGCATCTACCGTTACCGTTGGCAAGTTCCTAACCACATCAATGGCATTTCCTCCCTGACTATTTTGAAACTTTTTGGTATCAAATACCTGACGGTCTATCTTGTGAAGCACCGTGGACCGTTCTCCTTGTACAACAACCTCGTCCAGTTGGTTTCCGAAGGACAATCCTACTACCTCAAGAACTTTCGCCGGTTGCTTTTTATCTATTTCAATATCGGAGATTGTTTGGGTATCATACCCCATAAATGAAGCTTCCACATAATAGGTTCCAGGTTTTACTCCGTCTATAACAAAGGAACCATCTTGAGATGTAACCACTCCTGTGACCAAAGCCCCATCTGTCTGATTATATAGTGCTGCCGTGGCGTATTCCAAGGGTGAGCTATCGCTGGCATCAATAATTTTTCCGGAAATCTGGGCGGTTACAACTTGCAGGCCACATAATAGGACCGCAATAATAAAAGTACTTTTAAAATTCATAAGTAATTGGTTTGATCTTAATTTTCGACAAAAATAGATCTGCCATAGAACTTAAAATGGTGTATTTGAAAAAGGAATGGTGTTTATAATCACAAATGTGATTTTTTATACTGTAAAGGGGTTTGCTGTGTATAGCGCTTGAAATATTTGGTGAAGTGCGAGGTATCCTTAAAATCTAGATCATAAGCTATATCACTTATAGATTTATTGGTATATATAAGTTGTCGTTTTACTTCCCTGATAATATGCTCTGCAATAACATCCGAGGCTGTTTTGTCGAAGACCTTATGACATATGGCGTTGAGATTCTGCGAAGTGGTATTCAAAGTCTCTGCGTAAAAAGAGACATTATTCTTTAAATTTTCAGATAATAGATTAATGAATTGCGTGGTCTTATCCGTATTTTCTCCTCCTTGGGCAGAGGCGTATTTTACCATTTTGGACAATATGGCCTTTAATCCCCCCTCCACGGCTTCTTGGTTCAATTGAAGTTGTTTCATTTCCCAACACAATGCCTCGAACAGGAATTTTAGAGAACTATCATGATCTTCAACCTTTATTTTTTGACAGTTACTAAGTTTAATCAGCTGGGTATTGATGTATTTGTCCAGTGTTTTTTCTAAAAAGGACTCCTTAATAATAATGACATATCCTTGGGGTTTAGTAATAATCTCCCAATGGTGAACTTCGTCCTTCTTCACCAAAAACAGCAGCGGTGGTTCTATGCTATGGCTTGTCATGTCCATATGATGAAAACCACTACCTTTTACAAAATAGATTATTTCGAGATATTTATTGTGTTTGTGAGGCTTGGTATACCTTTTAGTGACATCGAAAGGTTCTATTTTTATACCAACTTCAGCATTAATTTTGTTGTATGTGCTGATGGAATCGTTCAAAATGGTCTGTGGTTAACTAAGTATAATAGCAGTAAATGTAAATATTACGTTTTAAATTCAATTTTAGTAAACTTAACTTTAAGATAAATTTATCATAAAGTTTTATTCACCTTAATTTCCGAAGTGCTCTCTGTATTGGGTATCTGAAGGCTATGCCTTTTCGAGTACGGCGATTTTGGCAGATTACATCATGGTCAGATTTTGCTTTTATCAAAGTCCTCCCAAATTAACCACTATCCCCTATCACTCCCAAATAATCAGCTTTTAATAACAATATCCCGTTCTATGCAAATTTTTATTCCTGTAAACTTTTGTTAAAATGTTACGAAAAAGAATGAACATTCATTTTTATTCTTATCTTTGTACCCATATTGCTATCAACCTTGAACAGCACCCTTATAAATTTCCATTTAGAACATTATGGCAAAACTTCAAAAAAGTATTGAAAAGCGAAATGCCTTGGTAAAAGCTACCATTAACTTGGTCAACAACAATGGTTTCCACGCTACCCCCATGTCCAAGATTGCAAAAATGGCTAACGTCTCACCCGCTACTATTTACCTGTATTTTGACAATAAGCAGGACCTTGTAAACAAAGTGTATATAGAAGTTAAGGCCACATATACGGCCTATGCTTTCAAAAACTTTAGTAGCGACACCCCTGTAGCCGAAGGTTTTGAAAAAATATGGAAGCGTATTGCCGATTTTAAACTTAAGGAAGTGGAAGAAGCTATGTTTCTGGCCCAGTGCGACAATACACCCATGATTGACGAAGCCAGTAGACAGGAAGGTCTAAAACACCTGCAGCCACTATTGGACCTATGGGAAAAGGGGAAAAAGGAAGGCATCATAAAACCTTTGTCGCCCTATCTCCTCTATGCCTACACCATTAATCCTTTATCTTTTTTAATGATAATGCAACAAAGGGGTGTTTTTCAATTAAACCAATATCACCTGGAGGATGCCTATCAGGCGGCCTGGAGCAGTATAAAAAAATAAACCCCAATACACTAAAACTACATAATGATACAGACTATTATATTAAAAAAAAGACCTGTAGGGAAACCTACCCTGTCAGATTTCGAATTCGTAAATGAGGATAAGGATCTAAACATTCAAAAAGGAGAAATACTTCTGGAAGCCACCTATATTTCCGTTGACCCCTATTTAAGGGGAAGAATGAATGATGCCAAATCATACGTTCCCCCCTTTGAGTTGGGAAAACCCATAACCTCCGGTGTTGTTGCCAAAGTTATGGCTTCCAAGAACGATAAATTTAAAGAGGGCGATTATGTTTCGGGGATGATGGACTGGAAAACCCAACAGGTTTCCAAAGGAGAAGGCCTTTTAAATATAAATAAGGACCTAGCCCCCCTTAGTGCTTATTTGGGTATTTTAGGTATGACCGGACTAACCGCTTATTTGGGCCTCAACGAAATAGGAAAACCCAAAGCCGGGGAGACCTTACTGATTTCTGGTGCCGCCGGGGCAGTGGGCAGCGTAGTTGGGCAGATTGGAAAAATATTAGGACTATATGTTGTGGGTATTGCCGGAACGGATGAAAAAGTGGCCATGCTTACCTCGGAATTCGGCTTTGACCACGCTATTAACTATAACACTACAGACGATATGAGAGCAGCCATAAGAACAGCTTGTCCAGACGGTGTGGACGTTTATTTTGATAATGTAGGTGGCCCAATCTCCGATGCGGTTTTATATAATATCAACAAATATGCTAGAATGATTATTTGCGGTGCCATTTCGGTGTACAACAACACAGAAATGCCCAAAAGTATTAGCGTTCAACCATTTTTGATTAAAAACAGTGCCTTAATGCAAGGTTTTATTGTTTCCAATTATGCGGAAAAATTCCCTGAAGCCATGAAGAATTTATCCACTTGGTTGGCCGAAGGTAAATTAAATTATACCGAAACCGTTGTAAACGGTTTTGAAAACACCCCACAAGCATTTTTGGATTTGTTTGAGGGTAAAAACAAAGGGAAAATGATCGTAAAAGTCTAGGTTTGGATTACAATTCCCATATTAAATAACATTAAAATAAAAACAAATGAAAATACTATTTGTACTAACATCCCACGATAAATTGGGGGATACCGGAAAGAAAACAGGATTTTGGATCGAAGAATTTGCAAATCCATATTATACCTTATTGGATAAAGGGGCCGATATTACCTTGGTCACTCCCAAAGGCGGAGTTGCACCTATAGACCCAAGTAGCGATACCCCTGAAACCAGTACAAGGGATACCGAGCGATTTAAAAATGACGCCGTGGCACAGGATAAAATAAAGAATACTTTGGCCTTGTCAAAAATAGATCCCAGTGACTACGACGCCGTATTTTATCCAGGAGGCCACGGACCGTTATGGGATTTGGCGAACGATACCACATCTATAGCACTCATTGAGACTTTTAACAGACAGAAGAAACCGATTGGCTTTGTATGTCACGCCCCGGCCGCACTAAAAGGGGTTAAAAATGAAGATGGCTCTCCACTGGTCAAAGGCAAAAAGGTAACCGGATTTACCAATACTGAAGAGGCGGCAGTTCAGCTCACGAATGTGGTTCCATTTTTAGTGGAAGACATGTTAAAAGAAAAAGGAGGCACCTATTCCAAAGAAACCGATTGGGCAGCCTATGCCATACAGGACGGGAATTTAATTACTGGGCAAAATCCGGCATCCTCGGAGTTGGTGGCGGAAAAACTATTGGCTTCCCTTAATTAAGGAATCGCTTTTAAGCTTTAAAAGCTGAACATCTTTCAATAGTTGTTCGGCTTTTTTTTGTAATCCGATTATGTCTGCATTTTATTTCAATTGGATACAACTAATCTTCAATTTTGTAATGGACTGGATTCACCATTGCCTTGAACATACGGCAAATTATATAATCTTATACAAAAAAAGGTGGACTATGACACCCACCTTTTACATTTCTTATAAAGTAATGTTATTCCCCAGCAACCAAAATAAAATCTTGGGAGGTGGTATTTCCAGCAACTATTTCTATATCGGTAACAGATTTCTTTTGGTAGGTTGATAATTCTACCTCAACATCATAACTTCCGGCAATTAGTCCCATAACCATGTATTTTCCGTCAGCATCCGTAAAAGTAGTAGTATTCAAGGTGTCGGCTGCAAAAACGGCCACTTGTGCTCCTTCTAATCCTTCTGCAACTTCTTCCTGAAGTGTTGTCACCTTACCGGACAAAGTGCCAGCGGTGGACATATTACAAGCTTTAATGACCGGTTTAAAATTAAATCCGGTTATATTCTCATAATTACTGCCTCCTCCTTTAGCTACAAAAGATTTGCTTACATCAAAATCTAACAATAAATCGGCACTTAGTCCACCTTCTACCACAAGACCGGGTTTAATAAAGATCTTTATACCAGTTTGTTCCCCGCTAGGTACTTTTAAATCAAATGTGGAGCCATCCGTAAGTACCACGTTTACACCTTTTACATATACCCTTACAAGGTCGTAAATTCCAACAGGGACATCTAGATCGACCAAATTCTTGGTAACCCCGTTGGTAAGTTCCAAAAGATTGACCTCCATTTCATCTTCCATCAGAACAACAAAGGAAGATTTTTCTTCTGTTATCATTGAGGAATCTGAATTATCCTCTACCTCGGAAAAAATATCCATATCCCCTTTGTAACGGGCATCTATCTTAAAAATAGTTACGTTTGCCTCTGCTACCAGATCATGTGGAAAAGGTGCATCCGTTAAATTAACGGAAAGTCGCCCATAGTCCCTATTCTTATCATCATTGTCAGTACAAGAAATAAAAACTGTAAAAACAAAAAATAATGCAATTGTTATCAATCTGAATTTCATAGTTATAAATTTTAAATATTAGTAAATGTCAGCTAGGCCCCTTAATCAAGGGCTCATAAACAATAACAATCCAAGATGGACTTTACCCTACCACATTTTTAATAATTAACCATTTATTCGTTGAAATGCATCCCAAATTTAATTTTCCAGAGATTATCAGCAAATAAACATAAGGAAAAAGTGACTATTTAAATCTATTATAAATCGAGCTTCAACTGCTTTTATGCAACATTACCCAAAAAGGCTCAAGTTATTCCTCGGGCGATCGGTGGTCATAGCTCAACACCCGTTTTAACTGCCACTTACTATCCTGCAGTATAAAAACATGGGAGAATTTGGCTATCCCGGTAATATAAAGTTCTTTATGGGCCTCCTTTATATAAAACTCATGTACCCCGTTTTGTATGGCCCCATACAAAACTCCGTTGTTGTACAATGGAAATACCTCCATACTGTCCGCTACCAATTTACGCATAGGCTTCTTGTCTCCGCTTCCGCAAATATTCTGTTCTATAGCCTTAAAAAATTCCTCCTTGGAAGTGCTTATCCCGGACTGATCATGATAAAATTCCAAATCAGGGGCAATTAAGTGCTCCATCTCCTTGAGCTCACAATTATTAAAACCATTTTCGAACAAGATACTGTCCAATTTTAATACTGTACGGTAAAGTTCAGACGAGGATTCCATTTGTGCCTGTCCAATGTTGAAAAATAATAACATGAGGATAAAAAGTCCTGATATCCTGAAATAAGAAACGGTTTTCATAGTGAACAATGTTAAGGATTATACTTTTAAAGATAATACCCTTAAACTTTTGTTACAACATTTCGATTACAAGGAATTCTGGTAGGTGCCTACTTCCTATTTCAAGAAAGTAAAAGTTGGGACTGTTCACAATTATGGAAAATAAAAAAGAGGCCCACAACAGCCCCCTTTTTAATATTTAATACCAAGATAATTCAAGGCTACAATTATTGTAACCCCCGTGCTTTTAGCATAGGTTCTATTTGTGCATCGCTACCGCGCCAATCCTTGTACATTTTTTCCAAGGGCAGGGTATTGCCCCTAGACAAGATCATATCACGTAGGCGCTGACCATTTTCACGGGTAAGTCCTCCATGGGTCTCAAACCAATTATAGGCATCGTGATGAAGCATTTCAGTCCATAGATAGGAATAATATCCCGCAGCATAACCACTGCCAAAGATATGTGCAAAATAGGTGGATCTATATCGTGGGGGAACGGCGGGGACCACATCCAATCCAGTCTTTCGTAAAGCTTCCTTTTCAAAAGCATTGGCATCCTCGATTCTAAAATCGGAACAAATGGTATGCCACTGCATATCCAAGTTAGAGGCCGCCAAATTTTCAGTTAGGCTATACCCTTGGTTAAAAGTCCCGGATTTCTTTATCTTGTCGATAAGCGTCTGCGGTATCTGCTCCCCTGTTTGGTAATGAAGGGCATAGTTTTTCAGGATTACAGGATACAGGGCCCAGTTTTCATTGAACTGGGAAGGAAACTCTACAAAATCCCTCGCCACCGAGGTACCTGATAAGGACGGGTATTGCTGATCGGCAAAAAAGCCGTGAAGGGCATGTCCAAATTCATGGAACATGGTCTCCACCTCATCATAGGTCAGTAATGCCGGCTCACCGGCCACGGGTTTCGGATAATTACAAACATTGTAAATAACAGGTTTTTTATTGTATAATTTGGATTGATCTACAAAATTGCTCATCCAGGCCCCTCCCCGCTTGCTTGGTCGGGAAAAGAAATCGCCATAGAACAATCCCAACGGATCTCCGTTCTCCTCAAAAAGCTCATAAACCAATACATCTTTATGATAGGTAGGAATATCGGTCCTGACTTTAAAGGTTATTCCGTATAGTTTTTCGGCAGCATAGAAAACCCCATTTTCAAGTACTGTTTTCAATTCAAAATAGGGTTTTATCTGGTTTTCGTCCAGATCGTATTTTTCCATACGCACCATATCGGCATAAAGGTTCCAATCCCACGGAGACAGAACGAAATCCCCTCCCTTTTTCTTTATCATTAGCTGAATTTCCTCTGCCTCTTGCCTTGCTTTTGCCGTAGCGGCAGGTATAAGTCCGGCAAACATTTTATTTACATTCTCCGGCATTTTGGCCATAGTGTTTTGTAGGCTCCATTCCGCATAATTGGCAAAGCCCAACAAGGCCCCTTTTTTGGCACGTAATTCCGCTATTTCAGTAATTAACGTTTTAGTATCCTGAGCAGTTCCATCGGCACGCATCCAAGCAGCCTGAAACAACTTCTCCCGTGTCTCCCTTTTTTTCAAGGATTGCAATAATGGCTGCTGCGTTGTATTTTGAAGCGGAACCTTCCATCCTTCCCCATCCTTGTTCTCTAAAGATTTCAACTCGGCTTCAGATAATCCCGCGAGATCCGATTTCTCAGTAAAAACAACGGCCCCGGCATTATTAGCCTCAAGTAAGGTCTTGTTAAAAGAATTTACCAAGGTGGCCAAGCGTGAATTATATGATTTTAAAGTCTCCTTATCCTCTGGGGATAAGTTGGCACCAGCTATTTCAAAATCCTCGAAATAGTCTTCCAATAATTTTTGGGATTCGGCATCAAGTTCCAGAGATTCTTTTGCACTGTGCAAGGATTTAACACGTTGAAACAATTTATCGTTCAGGTAAATAGCATCGTTAAGTTCAGAAAATTTTGGTGCCATTTCCTCCTGTACGGCTTGAAGCGTATCATTGGTATGTGCACCGGTCAGTGCAGAAAATATATTCCGTACACGCTCTAGAAGTACTCCGCTCTTTTCCAGTGCCAATATGGTATTATCAAAAGTTGCTGGATCAGTACTGTTTACTATTTTCTCTATAACTGCTTGTTGTTCAGTGATTCCCTTCAAAAGGGCATCCCTAAAATGGCTGTTATCGATTTTAGTGAAATCAGGAGCACCATAGGGTAGCGTACTTTCTACAAGTAACGGATTATTGGTAATATTCATAGTATTCTGGGAAGTTAAAACATTGTTTGTCCTGGAGTCCTTACAGGCAAAAATCAAAACCAATATAAGGAACAGACAAGATAATTTATTCATATTGTCCTTATAAAATCCGTAAAATTAAGGAAATCGCTGTGATTGGGAAAGTTGGTCTAGTTTGGAGAATTTAACCAATCTGGGGGGTAATTTCAATTTTTTGAAAAAATAGAGCGCTAATTTTAGAGGTATAAATGTTGCTACCTTATAATAATGCAAATATTTTTACGGGCTTAGTTGGCTACCATTACGTGCATTGGTTTTTTAATCTTAGAATGGGAAGCTTTTACAGTCACCAATTAATCCATTGAAATGGGGCTTTGGAACAAATATAAAAAAAACCTTACCGGAGGAGTAAGGCTAAAGAAACCGCATAGCAATTGAATTATTAATCATCAAAATTTAAGGTCATTTTCTTCTTTTGATGCCCGTCCGTCAATGTAACCTTGTACTGTTTTTTGGTCAAATTGTCTTCGGAAAATACACACACATAGTGATTCTTTTCCATTTTCCATCCATCATTGCCGTCAAATACCATTTTACGCACGGTCATTGGCAGTACAATATTTTCAAACTTTTCAAAGGCTTTTACTATTGAACCATCAGCTGTATAGGACGCTATAATATCCCCGTTACTCGCTTTAAACACAACATCAAAAGTATGGATATCCTTTTTATCGTATTCGGATAAGGAGGTTACATCAAAATTAGCGGCCTTGAACTGCAATTCCTGAACAACTTCCGGAGTATTTCCATCATTTACCTCCCGTAAATAATCAACATTAACCGGAGACACTGTTATGGCGTCCAAGGTTACAGGGTCAATTCCGTCATTGTCTTCCTGTGCAAGCACCAGGCCTGCAAGACTAAAAAAAATCAATAATGTTACAAATTGTTTCATGATAAGGTGGTTTAAACTGTTCATAATTCCTTGAAACCTAAGTTGCGATTAATTGTTTAGCTGCACATAGCAATTATGTATACGCTCTTTAAAAGTTAATTTTGAAGTATATAACAAATGACTTAAAACCTTACACTTATGTTGTTTTAAAAGGAGAATAGAACCACAAAAGCAATTAGATTAGTCCAGGGACGAAAGAGGAGGCACGGGAAACTTCATTTTCCTATACAGGTCCAAATACCTCGGATCCTGCCTATATGTTGCCAACAAAGGCTCGGCACGTAACCAGGTCATTTCCACTTCGTGGTTATCGTAGGATTTTTGAAGCCATTTGAATACTTCCCTATCTTCTTGAATATGGCAGTAATACAGCGCCATGAACCAGGCCGGACTACCTGAAGAACCTTTAATGTAGTGTTCTTGTAAAGTGGAAAGGCTTTCCTGGACACCTTCACGGTTATTGGCCATTTCAAAATGTACCGCATTAAGCCATGCAACAATGGGCGGGCGGTCAGGGAAACTATTCATCAATTTCTCCAACTTTAATCTAGACTCTTCATATGCCCCAAAATAATAATACCATTTGGCTGCTTCCCTTAGGTAGAACATATCATCCAAGAATAATGGATCAAATTGTCTTAATTCTTTTTTAGCTTCTGCTGCCGAGTACAAAAAAAATATCACAGAGGCCCTAATGGCAAATAACCATCCAAAAGAGGGATCTTCCAATATAAGTTTATTCAATTCAGAAAGAGCATATGCACATTTACCGGTCTTAATGTAGTAATCTACAAAAAGATATTCATTCCAATTATCGGCACCCTTATGGGCGTAATTGTCCGAAATATACTGCTCCACGGACTCAAAGTCCCATTCAAAATAAAATTTGCCAACAAACAACTGATCGGACAAACGCACATTTTCACCATCAATTGCTGAAGCCTTTTGTAAATAAAATTTGGCATTTCTCCAAGCCTCCTGTTCTCCGTACAAGCCCCAAACTGCGCCTCCTGTAACATATATGTCGGCAAGGCCCAACAAGGGTTCTACAAAAGTTGAATCCATTGCAAAGGCCTTTTCATATAAAGGAATGGCATTCTTAAATGATGATTGATTAAATTTATTATTCTGATATTCTGCCAAGAGATAATAATTATAGGCTTCTTCACTTTTTGTGGGTATTCCCGTGAAAGCATCATAGTCCCTTTCGGTAAGTTTCACATTCATAATGTTGGCAACATTTTCTGCTACCTTGGATTGAATTTCGAAAATTTCATTCGTCTTCCATTCTCCAGAATATGATCCCGACCATAGTTGTTTATTTAAGGGACCGTCATTCAAACGTAGATTTATTTTAAATTGACTACCCTGTTTTTGAAAATTTCCTTCAAGAATGTAAAATACATTAAGTGTTTTTGCCAATTCAGGCATACTTTTTTCGCTGTTCTTGAATTGGACACTGGACGTAAAAGGAACTACTCTATCCATGTCCTTTATTTCAGAAATTCTACTGATAACAGCATCGGTCATCCCATCACTTATATATTCCAATTCGGGGTCTCCGCTCCAATTCTTAAAGGGCAAAACCGCAATGGACTTAGTACTATCATCGGACAATAGTGGGGAAATTGAAGGAGTATCCTTTTGGAGTTTTGACAGAATACTTCTGTTGTTGATATAGCTAAACATAGTTATTAGGAATAGGATGCCCAACACTACTATAAATATTGTTTTCTCCTTACCAGTTTTTTTAAACTTTGGGTGTTCTTGCTCCAAGTGCTCTCGAATTTTTGCTTCCCCAGGGGTAAAGCCATAGCGTTCCTTAAAACAAGTATTAAAATAGGTGGGGCTGTGAAAGCCTACGGAATATGCAATTTCCGATACCGTGGCCATATCCTTTTGAAGAAGCTCCATTGCTTTTTCCAATCTCAATTCCCGAATGAACTGGCTTACGGATTTACCAGTCAACTTTTTCAACCGTCTGTGTAAATGCGAGCGACTTACTCCATAAATACGGGCAGCTTCCTTAACCCCAAATTGTTCGTTATCAAAATTATTACGAATAATCTCGGTCAATTTTAGAAGAAAGCTTTCGCCATCACGCTGTGATTCTAAATTGTCCATAAGAAACTAGGTTAAAGATTCAGGGGAGAGGAGAAAAATGGAACTCTTTTAAAGTTACAAAATATTACCTTAAAAAGCTGAATAATAATATTTTAAACACCCCTAGACCCACTGCTTTTCCCCTAATTTGGCAAAACCGGTTTGGCAGGAAAAATTTGCTATCTTTTCAGAAAAACCAATCCTTATACCTGATGGACGATTTATTTTTAGGGATAGCGAATATTTTTTTCTTTGTTTTCCATTCGGCCCTGATTATTTTTAATTTATTCGGCTGGATGTTTGCCCGTACACGAAAACTTAATTTTATGACCTTACTTTTGACCTTTGGATCCTGGGTGGTATTGGGTATATGGAAGGGATGGGGCTACTGCTTTTTAACGGATTGGCATTACGAGGTCCTGGAACGATTGGGGGAACAAAATCTTCCTAGGAGTTATATTGCCTTTTTGGTTGAAGAAATAACGGGCTGGTTGCCAAGTACGGCACTTACAAATTATTTTACGGTAGGCCTGGCATTTTTAGCTCTATTGTGTTCCCTATGGGTGAACCTGATATCCCCCGCTAAGAAAAAGTAGGCCATTTAACTACATTAAATAGAAGTTATACTGATAAAATTGTATCTTTTGATGCAAAAACAGAGTTAGGCGTTTAAAAGAGACAATAATATAACATGTTAACAAAAGAAGAAATTGAATTTTTGGATAGCCAAGGGTATTTATCTTTGGGTAAACTCTTAACAGACGATCAGGTGAAAGCCATTAACCAAAGGATCGAAGAGTTGATGTTCAATGAAGGCCAGGCTGCAGGTGCAGAATTGGTAGAATCAAAATATATACGGCATCCTAAGGAAGAGGGGGCCGACAGGTTAGCCGATCTGGTCAACAAAGGAGACGTTTTTGATGTGTTTTACACACACCCTAGAGTGCTCGCCGGCATCTCCGCAGTTCTGGGCCCATCCTTCAAATTATCATCCCTTAACTACAGGGCTGCCAAACCCGGACTTGGACATCAGAATCTACATGTAGACTGGGGAAATAAAATGGTGGAAGGTGTTTACAAAGTCTGTAACTCCATTTGGTTGTTAGACGAATTTACCGAAAATAATGGCGCCACCAGGATTGTGCCCGGAACCCATAAACTTGGTGTATCGCCACAAGAGAGAATGAAGGACCCCAGCCTTCCCCATCCTGATGAAGTTATCATTCAAGCCCCTGCAGGATCCGTATTTATTTTTAACTCTCACGCCTGGCACGGAGGAACTACCAACCGTACCACCAAGCCCCGAAGAAGTATCCACAGTTATTTTTGCACCTCGGAACAGCCCCAGCAAATAGACCAAAGGAAATATATCACCGAGCAAACCAAAAAGCGTATAGGGACTGAGGCACAAAAGATATTGGATGTATAATGACAGCATAATCCCCTTCATAATAACCAAACCCTTTACACCCTAATTTAATTAGTTGGGTTGCCAATCACTGTTCCATACCTTAATTGCTTGGCATGATATTTTGATTTACACGGAACAAGTTATTGGGATCATATTGTTTTTTTATACTGGACAAACGCTGGTAATTTTGCCTATAGCTGGCCTTCACCCTTTCCTGGCCCTCGTCCATCATAAAATTGGTATAGGCACCTCCGGAGGAATACGGGTGCAATGCATCATAATAATCTTTGCACCAGCTAGTGATTTTGTCCGCGTTGCCCGGATCTGGATCAACCCCCACAATGACACCGGCGTACTTGGCATCCCTATAGGCCCAAGGTGTATCCGTAGCCCCTGGCTTAGCTGCGGCCCCGCTAATGGGATATAAATGCATTTGCGACAGTGGAGTTGGAATTTTAGAACCATATTTTAAATGGCCAGCCCTCACCTCCGGACCTAATTTATTAAAGAAGTCGGCTCTCCAATACCATTGCAATCCTGGCGGAAAGAGTCCGTCGAATAAGGTTTGTATAGACGGATATGGCATTTCCCCTACGTGTTCGAACAACGGTTTTTTAGCCAAGACCGGTTTAAAAATCTCCTCAAACTTATCGGGCTTTCCTGTATAACACCATACTATGCCACAAAATTGTTTGTTGTGCAGTTGTTCCGGAAATGGTGGTCCCGGAATAACCATAGTAGCAATAAACCCGTTTAGATCTTCTGGCGCCTTATGAATAAATTCATCGTACCAGGACATTATTTCTTCGGTCTGCTCAATGGGCCACAGGGTAGGTCCCCCAATCACCGTTTTCAAAGGATGGGCCTGAAATTTAAAGGATGTCACTATACCAAAGTTACCTCCACCCCCTCGAATGGCCCAGAAAAGATCTGCATTCTGCTTAGCGTTCACGGTAACAAAGGAACCGTCGGCCAAAACCATATCAGCCTCCAACAAATTGTCTATGGTAAGTCCGTATTTCCTGGAAAGATAGCCTACACCTCCACCTAGGGTTAGTCCCCCAACCCCTGTGGTAGAGATTATTCCTGCAGGGATTGCCAGTCCAAAGGCATGGGTGGCATGATCTACTTCTCCCCAAAGATTCCCCCCGCCAACACGAACTGTATTATTGGAAGTATCAACACGAATAAATTTTAATCCCGACAGATCTATTACCATACCCTCATCACATATACCCAATCCGCCTCCATTGTGACCTCCTCCCCTAACGGCGATCAACAAATTGTTTTCCCTTCCAAAGTTTACCGAAGCTATTACATCTGCCACATCCACACATTTGACCATCATCCCCGGATGTTTGTCAATATTGGCATTGTACACCTTTCGGGTGCTGTTGTAATTATCATCGGATGGCATAATCACTTCTCCCCTTATTTCTTTTTTAAAGGATGCTATAAGGCCGGCATCCATACCAATAACCATTTCCATAATTGTAATTTTTTAGTTTTCGTATAACTTTTTCTAACAAGATCTATATGTAGCTTTATTTATTCTTTTAATACCATTGGAAATGCGTCCAAGGGTTCCTCAAAGCCAATGAATAATACACAGGGATCCTTATCTCCACATTTTGCGGTATGCGGTTTTGTCGCTGGACCAAAGGCATAAGAGCCCACTTTCATTATTTGTTCCTCTTCCCCTTCATAGGTAACGTGCAATTCTCCAGAAACAAGAATCATACGTTCTACAGAACTATGCCAATGTTCAGGTATTACATAGTTGGCAGGTACTTTAAAAAATACATCCACATTATTTTTTGCTGGATCACCGTGTAAGACGGATATGGTGCAGCCCTCGGGCATAAAGGATGGGCAAGGGCCCCATTGTAGATCTTTATCCATATGCGTCCTTACCAGTGATGTTTCCTTCACTTCTTCAGTGTCACCTTGGCCAAAAAAGGAAAAACTTGCAAAAAATGTCAAAATCAAAATGACAACTTTTAATTGGGAATACTTGAGAGTGTTATTCATGACTAAAATGTTTTACGGTTAATAATTACAGCTCATCTATGATTTCTATCCAACCTTAACTCCCCTGATTTAGTGTGCACAACTCTGAGCCACATAAGCCTCTGCCCACAGGAAGTGCATTAATAGTTGAAAAAAGAAACGAAGGGGGAATTGGTTATTATTTTATAAAACGAGGGGTATAATTAAATAAAAGCAGCAACGATCAAGGTATTACTATGAGCTATTGACAATCCTACAACACTTCTTTTTGCAATGATCAGCTTTTTGTTGGAAGTAAAATTAAATTAAAACAATTCGGAAAGCCTCTACTTTTAATTCAAATAATTACAAAATTCGAGCATGGGCGATATAGCCATAAATAAAACCTATAGAACAAAATTTTGGATGTATTTGGATGGAAGGATTCCAAAATTATCCATAAAACATTTTGAAAAGTATGCAGGACTGCTAAATCCGGTAGTAAAGGCCGTCTCGGAAATATTATTCACTTTTTTATTCAATAACTTCAAAGCCTTGTCCAATCTATAATCCTTTATAAAGGTATTGGGGGATTTCCCGGTAAGAGCAACCATTTTCCTATATAACTGGGATTTACTATAACCCAAATTTTTACTGAAGTTATCGGAATTGAAAGCAGCATTGGCCCAATCTTTCTCCGTATAGTCCATTAACAGATTTACAAATTTCTCCTCGGCTTGATTAAGCGCTTTAATATACTTTTGGTTCAATTTAATGTTCAAATTTTCGCTTTCATACAATTCCTTTACGTCAGGGGACATCACAATTTTACCTTGGACCAATTCACATAACCGTTCTGCAAGTTTAATTGTATCCTCAAAAATACCATCCTTTTCGGTCACTGGAACTCCTGCATTCAATCCTATGCTCAAATGAAAATCTTTGTCGAACTTCTTTGAGGAGTCGATATGGTGGGTATGTATCTCTTGAGCACAAAGTACAGCATTGGTCACCGAATTAAAGGACACCAAGAAATATCCTGATTTTTGTCTTACCACCCTGCCCAAAAATTTTTCTACAGATCCAAGAATGTATTTATTATAGTTACCAATTTCATTATCCATATGCTTAGGGTCACTTCCCAAAAAAGATACCTTTCTAAGACCAATGACCATTATGGTTCTAAAAGCGGGGTCATTGATAATATTTAATTCTGTCTTTTGTGATTTTTCAGGATCCTCGATTCTGCCCAAGAATGATTCCACTATGGAACTCTCTACTTCTATAATTCTGTGGGGGACTTCTCCGTGGGCATGATTGTGCATATCCTGAATAGCCTTTTTATTGGGGGCCTGAATTAGGCAAAAAGCGGTTCTCCTTTTTTCATCACACCAATAGGTCATTCCCTTGCATCCGTAAAGATGTTCTATTTTTAAATCTTCCCGATGCATTTGTGCCACATGCAGCGCGGTGATCTCCTTAGGAATTTCGTGACGATCCATGTAGATTGGCATAACAGTAATTTTTTATACAAGTTAGTGATTTTAATCCAGTTATGTATCAGTTTCCTTATTTCGTTTTTAGTCTAATTTTATTAAAAAAACAAGAATATTATTTTGCCATAAATCCCTTTCCATGTCTTATCTAAATATTATATTTAGAATTCATATAATCCAAGAAAGTTTTGGCATAGACTGTATGGAACCATTAGTTTTATGCTTTGGAAAATTTATAAATGGAAAACGATTTTCCCAACCTTATAGCAGCCAACAAAAAGGTAAAAGAAAAGGCATGAAACAGATTCACTGGACAGAAAAATTATATGACTATTTGAACAATGAGGAGGATGCCCGTATTTGTAAGGATATTGATGAATCTGCCTGCCAATACACCCCAAAAAATTATTTCCTTTTGATGCTGAGCAATATTTTCACCAAATTGGGAGATACGCTGAGCAACCCCAAAACAGTCCTGGCTTGGGTAATGAGTTATGTTAGTGCTCCTGTTTATCTCATCAGTTTTATAGTCCCAATCCGAGAATCTGGATCAATGCTACCCCAATTAGCTATTGCCAGTTATATAAGGACCAAAGAAAAGCGTAAATGGGTATATGTCATTGGATCGCTACTCCAATTTGTATCTATGGCCGCCATAGGTTTTGTAACGTTATATACCCAGGGTTCCCTAGCTGGGTGGCTTATAATCCTTTTTCTTGTGACTTTTAGTTTATCCCGTGGATTATGTTCGGTTGCCTCCAAGGACGTGTTGGGAAAAACGATTCCCAAGACACGAAGGGGAAAATTAAAAGGATATACCGTTGCGGTCTCCGGAATCTTGGTGTTACTTGCCGGACTTTATATGATCTATCAATCAAAAAGTGATGCCGGTATCACCTTTTATAGCTACACCATTTTTTTTGCGAGTGCCATGTGGTTGATATCGGCACTGATATATCTAGGTATACGGGAATTTCCCGGTGAAACCTCTGGAGGCAAAAACGGATGGAAGGAAGCCTTAGAACGCATGGATTTGGTACGATCCGACAGGAATTTCAGACGGTTTATCATAGCACGCTCACTTTTACTCTGTTCGGCTTTAACAGCTCCTTTTTACGTACTACTGGCCCAGACCAATGCAGGAAAGGGAGGCTATCTATTGGGTCTTTTTATTATCGCCAACGGATTGGCATCTATAATAAGTGCCCCTGTATGGGGAAGAATGGCAGATCTTTCCAGCAAAAACGTAATGGTTATTGCGGCAACCATTGCTGCACTTTTAGGCATTGTAATGTTTATTCTTGTGAGCTATGTGCCAATTGCCAAAAACGCCTATTGGTTGTATCCGGTCGCTTTCTTTATATTGGGAATAGCCCATAGTGGGGTGCGCTTGGGCAGAAAAACCTATATCGTTGATATGGCCGGTGGAAATAAACGTACAGATTATGTAGCGGTCAGCAACACCATTATAGGGCTTATTCTCTTGATTACCGGTGGTATAAGTGCGGTGGCGGCGACCATCTCTACGGAAGGTATCATTTTGGTGCTATCCCTTTTCGGAATCGCAGGTGCCTATGTAAGCTACCAGTTGCCCAATGTGGAATAGTAGCTAGTAGTAAAATCCCAATATATTGGAGACACTTAAGGAATAAATCCCTTTATCAAAAACTAATTATACTTCCAACAACCAAAATATGCGGGACAAATTCCAGAAAATTAGAGAATCTATGCGCTCAATCTCCAAATCTGCGCTACCAAAAATGTCACCACAAATCCTATTATAACCGGTAGTATTGAGGCTACCACTGTCCATTTAACACTTTTGGTCTCTTTGTAAATAGTATAAATGGTAGTACTACATGGGTTGTGCAACAAACTGAACAACATTAGGTTAACCGCCGTAAGCAAGGTCCAACCTCCTGCTCTCAAAATATCACCGGTCGCCGTTACGGAATCCAATTCGAACATTACTCCTGCCCCTGCCCCACCTGAAATTCCAGTAACCAGCACGGTAAGCATCAAAATGGTAGGTATTACAATTTCATTGGCTGGGATAGCCACAATATAGGCTACTAGAATAACGCCGTTTAGTCCCAAAAGGAATCCAAAACCGTCCAAGGAGTCTATCAACCAGGCGGCTACACTGGAATCTCCAAAATATATATTTGAAATCAGCCAAATAACTGCTCCAGCTGGGGCCGCAAAAACGATGGCCCTCCATAAAACGATCAAGGTCCTATCTATTAGGGAAGTATAGATAGTTTTCCAAAATCTTGGGGGCCTATAGGGTGGTAATTCCAAATTAAAGGTAGATACTTCTCCCTTCAAAACCGTTTTGGAGAGACCCCATGATACCAAAAACATAAATACCATTCCCAAAACGGCTACTCCAATGACTGCCGCCAATGACAAAATTCCCGAATACGTAGCGGGCACTAGGGCCCCTACAAAAATGGTTGCTATTAGGATCTGGGTTGGCCAACGCCCATTGCACAGCGAAAAATTATTTGTTATAATGGCAATCAATCTTTCCCTGGGGCTGTCTATAATCCGCGTAGCCACAATACCTGCGGCATTGCACCCAAAACCCATGCTCATGGTCAAGGCCTGTTTCCCATGTGCTCCGGATAATTTGAACAAATGATCCAAATTAAAGGCTACTCTGGGCAGATAGCCAAAATCCTCTAGCAGGGTGAATAATGGAAAAAATATGGCCATAGGGGGCAGCATAACCGCAATGACCCATGCAACCGCCAAATACACGCCATTAATTAAAAAACCGTCAAGCCACCAAGGCATGCCCATTGTAGCCGCAAATCCCTTTAAGGCCGGGTGAACAGTATCCAAAAGTAATCCCGATAACATGGCGGAAGGATAATTGGCCCCAACGATCGTCATCCACAGAACCAGAGCTAAAATCAAAAACATAAGCGGGAATCCCCAGACCTTACTTGTGATAATCTTGTCTATTTTGGCATCTATCCTAATCGCTCCTTTTTCATCCTTTTTATGAACCGAATCCTTTACAATTTCAGCAGCATCTGCATAAATGCCCTCTGCCAAATTATCGTGAAATTCATCTCCAATTTGCCAACGAAGGTCATTGGATAGAGAAATAATATTGTCTATTTTTTTTGTGTCCATTATAGTATAATTACACGAATTCACCCGTTTTAAGGGTCTCAATGATATTTCTGTCCCCCTCCAATAATCTCAAAGCAATCCATCTGCTATTTGGAATATCCGGATATACCTGTTCTATTTCCGTACTCAACTTTTCCAAAGCCTGCTCTATATTTTGGGGTATATTCTTTATGCGGTGGGGTTTGCATACAATTTTTCCATTCGCCAATTCACTTATGGTTTGGATCAACTCTGGAATTCCCCTATTGTACCTTGCACTGGTAGGCACCACTGGGATCCCTAGATCCCTTGCCAAAGTACGCGTATCGATTTCCAAATTATTTCTCTCGGCTTCATCCATTAAATTCAGACAAAGAACAGCCTTAGAGGTAATCTCCAATATTTGTAGCACCAGATTTAGATTTCTTTCCAGCCTACTGGCATCCACTACGATTACGGTTACAGAGGGCTTCCCAAAAAGAATGAAATTCCTGGCAACTTCCTCATCCTCCGAGGTGGAGAGCAAAGAATAGGTTCCGGGCAAGTCTAACAATTTAAATTTATCACCATTATATTCAAAAGCCCCTTCTGCCCTGGTCACAGTTTTACCGGGCCAATTTCCGGTATGTTGGCGTAACCCTGTCATAGCATTAAAAACAGTACTTTTTCCAGTATTAGGATTGCCTGCCAAAGCCACGACAAAATCGAAATCGGTTGTATTTACCCCTAATTTCTTTAAACCATCCGCATTAAACTGGGGACAGGCCTCACATGCACTTTTAGGCTTCACTTCCATGTTCTAATCTTTTTTTATTAATATTTTTGACGCCTGATTTTGGCGTAGGGCAATGCTGGTACCCTTTATTAAAAAGGCCTTGGGGTCACCCAATGGATTCATTAGGTCGATTTTGACCTCCGCTCCCCTCACAAAACCCAAATCCAACAACCTTCTTCTGCTATCCCCCCTAATTTCTTTGGATATTCCAATGATTTGGGCTGTTTCATTCTCTTTTAAAATGGACAACCTCGCCAAATCCTCCTCATAAACCACATCCTTCTCCAAAACCGAAACTGTAATATTGCCCGCCATAATAGGAGCCAATATAAAGGCTTCCCCCTCCGAATGGAATTCTATTCGGGCAGGAGTTTTTTCTACGATCCTAATCAGAGATCCGATGTGGATATTTTCGGCTAGGATCTGCTTGTATATAATTTCGGGCTTATCCTTTATATGTACAATTCTGCCTATAGTCCCCACAGATAGTTCGGAAACCGGGGTGCCTTTAATCTTGGCTATCTTCCCGGTATTGGTAGGTATGGGGTCACCATGGGGATCAAATTGGGGATTCCCCAACTTGGATGCCAAAATATCGGTCTCCACCTTGCTCAGTTCATGCTCCTTCCTCTCTGCCCTCTCATGCCACTCGGCTTCTTTAAAACCAGTCTTTTCAGCTAAGAATTTCTCCCATAACCTATGGGCCCTAACAATACGCAGGGCATAATCGATCCCTGATTTTGTAAGCTTTACATTATCTCCTTGAATACTTATCAGCTTATGGTCGGACATTTTATTGATACCCTCAAGTATAAGACGGTCATTGTATTTCAAGGTTCTGATGATGTCGTTTATATTGAGATGTTTGTCCGCGTTTTCATTGTGATACAGTAACTTTAGAACATCCTCTATAACAATTTTATCATTCGAACCTGAATTATTTCTGATCAGCCAAAACCATCCCTTGTTGGGCCTGAACAGCAGATAGGCCAAAATGGAAAGGGCAAAAAACACCACTAGGGCCGTTATGGGATTATAGGTATTCATTCGCTTCTTAGATATAAGTTTTTGGCCACATTTTCAGAAATATTAAATTGCCTGGTATTGGCACTAATTAGGAAAGAATTGTCAAAAGGTTCAATATATAGCAATTTCAAGGTATCACCTATGGCTATATTCATTTTATTCAAATACTTTAAAAAACTATCTGAAGAATCCTTCACCCCTACAAACACCCCTTCTTCCTTTATTTTAAACTCAGCCAAGGATACACTGTTCAACTTGTTGATCTGTCCATTGGAATTGGGGATAGGATGACCATGCGGGTCAAACTTGGGGTTACCTAGGAAAGCTTCTAATTTTTTGATCAGTTTATCCGATTTAATATGTTCCAATTGCTCGGCAATATCATGTACTTCATCCCAAAGAAAGTTTAGTTTCTCAACCAAAAAAGTTTCCCAAAGCCTGTGCTTTCTAACAATAGAAATAGCCATTAGCCTTCCTTTTTCGGAAAGTCGGCTTCCCTTATATTTGGTATAAACTACTAAATCCTTATTGGAAAGCCTTTGTAGCATATCTGTCACGGAAGAAGCTTTCGTCTGCATTTTTTCCGCAATCGAATTCGTACTCACTCCCCTAAGGGTAGCTTCTTGCAGCCCATAAATTTCTTTCAGATAATTCTCTTCGACATGGGATAACATTGCTCTTATTTTTTATAAAGATAATTATTAATTTTTAGATTAACCTAAAAATATATTTCACATGGCCTATATTCGTAACGAATATTAATTGAAGATCTTCTAAATATCTAACCCCCAGCATTGTGTAATTAAAACCTCCGCTATAATTAGATAAATGAATTTTAAAAGAAAAAGATTGTTTTTACCTAGGACTATCCTCTATCAACATAAAAAACAGATATGTCTTTGTTAATATGAAATTTTTTATCAATCTAAATATGGCATAGTTATAAAAACATGTATTACTTTTAGAAAAACATTATTTACAAGTATTATGAAAAAATTATTTTCTTTACCCGCCTTTAAAAAAATGATTCTACCGATCCTGATGATCGGTATGTTTGCTGCCAATGCCCAACAAAAAATTGGCGGACTGGCTCTTTACACGGTAAGGGATAATATGGGATCGGATGCCAAAGCTACTCTAATGGCCGTTGCGGAAGCTGGGTACAAAAATATTGAAGCTGCCGGATACAAGGACGGCAAGTTTTACAATATGGCGCCAAAAGACTTTAACAAACTTCTAAAAGAAGTAGGTTTAACTCCTATTAGTACACATCAGGGAGGTGTTACCATGGAGAATGCGGATACTATGATTTCCGATGTGAAAGCTGCCGGTTTTAAGTATTTTGTACTTCCCGTGCCACCTATGGGACTTAGGGACGACTATAGGCAATTGGCTACTGTCTTGAGTACCCTTGGCGAAAAATGTCATAAAGCGGGATTGAAACTCCTATATCACAATCACGATTTTGAATTAAAAAAAGGGGACGACGGTGTTGTAACCCTTGATTATTTATTGGAGAATACAGATCCAAAGTATGTAAATTTTCAAATGGATCTTTTTTGGGTAACCAAAGCAGGCGAAGAACCGGTGGCCTATTTTAAAAAATATCCCGGTCGGTTTAAAATGTGGCATGTAAAGGATATGGACGAACAGGGAAGGTTTGCCCCTGTGGGTAACGGACAAATTAATTTTTCCGATATACTCGCCCAGAAAAAGCTGTCAGGCATGGAATACTATATGGTGGAGCAGGATAAAACTTTTGATATGACACCTTTGGAGGCCATAAAAATAAGTCATAAATCCCTGATAAACATAGGATTTAAATAAACTTTAGTCCAAATTATACCGCAGTAGTCGCAGGGCATTGATTACCACCAAAAGTGTAGAACCCTCATGTATTGCAACGGCCACCCCAATGTTGGCATACCCAAAAAGGGTAGCAGGAATTAACAATGCCACAATCCCCATACTGATCCATAGGTTCTGTTTAATAATCGATTTGGATTTTCTACTCAGGCCTATCACAAAGGGAAGACTTTCTATTTTGTCCGACATTAGAGCCACATCCGCGGTTTCCAGTGCTACATCGCTCCCTGCAGCCCCCATGGCAATACCAACAGTACTACTGGCCATGGCCGGAGCATCGTTTACACCGTCTCCTACCATGGCTATTTTAATACCTTTTTTTATATATTCCCCAATAACCTTCAACTTATCTTCTGGAAGTAAATTTCCTTTTGCCCGGTTAAGTCCAATTTGTTTGGCAATGGCATCGCCAACATTTTGATGATCGCCGGTCAGCATTATAATTTCCTTTATTCCTATATCCTTTAAACGCTGTATGGTAATAGCTGAATTCTTTCGGGGAACATCCATAACACTTATCAATCCGATGGCCGTTTCCTTATATCCAACCAACATAACGGTCTGTCCTTCTTTCTGCAATTTCCCTAAATAATCAAGAGCTTCACTCGAAATTTGAATACCCTCTTCCTCCATTAGCTGGACATTACCTATATAAATATGTCCACCGTTATATTGTGCTTTTACTCCCTTGCCCTGTATAGACATCACATTGGAAGATCGATCTTTGCTTTCCAAGTTATATTCTGCCTGAAGATCATTTACAATAGCCTTTGCCAAGAGATGATTGCTTAAACTCTCCACATCCAGAACCAAATTCAAAAACTCTTTTTTGTCAAAACCATTTAATGAAAATGCATTGACCAACCTTGGTTTTCCTTCGGTAAGCGTACCCGTTTTGTCAAAAGCTATGGTAGTAAGGCTACCCAGATCTTCCAAGGCTCGGCCACCTTTGATGAGCACTCCTTTTTTGGCTGCCCTGGCTATGGCGCTCAACACAGCGCTGGGTGTTGAAATGGCCAAGGCACAGGGGCTGGAAGCCACCAATACACTTATGGCTCTATATAGGCTTTCTTGGACCGTCTCGTCCACGACCAAAAACAGGAAACAGAGGCTAAACACCGAAACCACCACCACGGGTACAAACCATTTTTCGAATTTTTTGGTAGTTAGCTGGGTGGGCGATTTTTTAGTCTCCACTTCACTTACCATTTTCACCAAACGCGAAATGGTAGCATCCGCATGCAATTTCAAAACTTGTACTTCCAGCACTGAATCCCCGTTAATGGTACCATTAAAGACCACATGGCTCCGGTCTATTTTATTAAATTCCGGAAGATCACCTATAATTTTTATCGCTGTTTTGTCCACTGGGATACTTTCTCCCGTTATGGGTGACTGGTCAATGCTACTGCCACCTTTTACAATAACTCCATCTGCAGATATTTTGGTATTCGGCTTTACCACAATAATGTCGTTCACCTTTAACTCCCCTACTGGAATTTCTTTAATATCCCCTCCTTTTTTTAGTAAGGCCGTTTTTGGGGAAAGTTCCCCCAAGGCCTTTATGGATTTAGTAGCCTTGTTCATGGCATAATGTTCCAACGAATGTCCTAAACTAAATAAAAACAATAAAAGGGCTCCTTCTCCCCATCTATCTATATAAGCCGCCCCTATAGCGGCAACGAGCATTAGAAAATCTATTTCAAATTCCCGCTTCCCAATCTTCTCCAAGGCCTCGATTAGGGTAAAATATCCACCAAAAAAATAGGCCGCAAGGTAACATCCCAAAGAAACCCATACCGCTGCGCCCATAAAAGTTTCCGTAATCAATCCCATAAAAAAGAACACACCGCTTATTATGGCAAAATACAATTCCGTGTTCTTGCCAAAAATACCACCATGGTCGTGATCATGATCGGGATTGTGATTATGATCCTTATGATCGTGCTGCTTCATACTGCCTTTATTTGAGAGCAAAATTAACCTTAATGCAGGTGCAATGTATGTGCATTTATTGGTTACAATGCTCACAAATTCCTTTCACTAGCATATTGACATCTTCAGGGATAAATTTATCTGGGAGATTAATTTGTGGTATTCTGTGCTCGGTTAAGCAGGTAGTTCTGTTACATTTTGTGCAATGAAAGTGCAAATGCAGGTCCGAGTGTTTTGCCAATCCTTCATCGTGATCGCAGAGCGCGTATTTAGGTATTCCGGTACCATCGTCAATTTGATGGACAATACACTTGTCTTCAAAGGTCTTTAAGGTCCTGTATAGAGTAGTTCTATCGGATTTTTCAAAATTTCCCTCCACAATGCTAAGGCTGACCGCTGAATTCTGGGAAACCATAAACTGATGGACCAAAATGCGCATGGCTGTTGGCCTAATACCAAATTTCTTTAATTGTTTCTCAGTATCTTGCATAATTCCCAGACCTGTGCTAGCCCGCTCTTTTATTTAAACATTGCTTTTTGATGTTGCCCCTATCACCAAGATTTTATTTTCTATGGTATCCAGAAAACACTAATCAAGGTGGTTTACATTTTAAAAATAAAGATAAAACAGCAAAGGATAAACCTGGAAAACGAAATTGTCGTATTTTTAAGCTAAACCAATAACTCGTGATTATGTTAATTTTGAACCGTTTTGCCAATCTTCAAATAATTCTTTGTTTTCTAATTTCCAACCTAGCATTAAATGCCCAAACCGAGTCTTTTGTTTACGGCGATGCACTCCCGGACGCTCCTGAATTATCTGTACGCGGAACCTATACTGTTGGCGTGCGCACTTTGGATTTTGTTAACAAAGGGCAGCCCGATGTTCTAAATTCAAAAAATGGGATCGACCCCATTTATGATCGTCCATTAAAGGTAGAGGTTTGGTATCCCGCACAGTTGGCCGCGGGAGCACAAGAAACTGTTATTTACAATGAGGTCATGGGAACCGCCAATGATTCCCTACGACCCCTGATTCCCATAACCTTTCAAGGTAGGGCATCCCGTGATGCGGCACCTCTCAACACCGCAGGTCCTTTTCCTCTTCTAGTAGTGGCCCATGGGTATGTTGGTTCTAGATATCTTATGACCTATCTCACTGAAAATTTGGCTTCCAAAGGATACGTGGTGGTGGCTATAGACCATACGGATTCTACTTTTAAGGATGCATCACCCTTTGCAAGTACTTTAGTGAACCGTGCAAAAGATATATCCTTTGTACTAAATCAAATGGCAGATCTGGGAAAAGCTGGGAACAAAAATTTTTTAGCTGGATTGGTTGATTCTGAAAATATTGGCATCATAGGTTATTCTATGGGAGGATACGGAGTACTAAACGTAGCAGGAGCTGGGTATAGTGATGGCCTTGTAGGTTTTTTTTCGGGCATGACAGGCGGAAGCAAAGCTATATCTAGTTTGGCCATGAGCAATCCGAACTATCCCAAAGCAGATCCCAGGATAAAAGCAGTTGTAGCCTTTGCTCCTTGGGGTATGGAGCGTGGAATTTGGGATGCAGAGGGCTTAAAAGGGTTAAAGGTGCCTACCTTTTTTATTGCAGGGAGTCAAGATGATATTTCGGGCTATGAAAAGGGAATTAAGGCAATCTATACTGGGGCCGTAAATGCAGATCGATATTTACTTACCTACGAAAATGCAAGGCACAATGTAGCCCCAAATCCACCACCAGTAGAGTCCTTAAAAGCTGGCCTCCATATTGATGAATACTACAGATATGCGGAACCTAGTTGGGACGAGAGAAAAATTAATAATGTAAACCAACATTTTTTAACTGCCTTTTTAGGTATTCATCTTAAAAAGAAGGATTATTCAAAATTTTTAGAGATACAGGAGAACTCCAATGAAAAGGATTGGACCGGATTTAAGGCACGATCTTCAACGGGCATGGAACTCCTTCACGTAAAACCGGCTCCTTAAAAGGTCTGGATAAAGCGATGTCCTTGACTTCGCGATACTTATTTTTATATTATAACTTATTAAAAACAGTTGGGTCATGATGTTATTTTGGAAAATCCTTAGAATTCTATTGGCCCTATTTATTATCTACGCTGGAGTACAACATTTTGTAAAACCAACGTTTTATCATGTTTTTGTACCAGATTTCTTACCTATTAAAATGACGATAATTTATTTGTCCGGAATAATGGAAATCGTTCTGGGTATTCTTCTCCTTCTTCCCAAATATGCCAGACTGGGAGCATCTGGCATATTTTGGCTCATGATCATTTTTCTTCCAATCCATGTTTGGGATGTTTTTTCCGATCAACCGGCGATAGGAAGTACAGAGGCAGCCATGATTCGCTTGCCAATGCAGTTTGTCCTTATAGGTCTGGCCTGGGGTGTTGGAAAATATGCTACAGAGAAAAATTTAGATTGATATTTCAAATAGTATCAATTGAAAAAAAATTACACCTTTGGTGTTCTAAATACCGTTTAATTCAAAGTACCTTACTTCTATGTCGGAATCTGGACATCTTCACTTTAAAATCTATAAACCTTTTGAAATGTTGAGTCAATTGCACTCCAATGATGCCAAGGAGTCTCGCAACAAGCGCTTCTTGAGCGAACTTCATAATTTTCCGGAGGGAATTATGCCCGTTGGTCGTTTGGATGAAAAATCGGAGGGACTGTTACTACTCACTACCGATGGAAAGCTCAGTGATCATATTAATCGTTCCGGAATAGAAAAGGAATACTACGCGCAATTGGATGGGGAAATAACCAACGAAGCCATAGAATTGTTACAGCATGGAGTAGAAATTGGATTCCACGGCAGGAAGTATATAACGAAATCTACTCGTGTACAGCGGTTAACCACCCTCCCTACCCTACCCGAACCGGACAAAAAATTGAGAATAGGACGGCATAGGCCTACTTCATGGATAGGTATCACCATAACCGAAGGCAAGTTTCGCCAAGTACGTAAAATGACGGCTGCCGTGGGCTTTCCTACAGTAAGATTGATCCGTATCCGCATAGGAAATATTAATTTAAAGGAATTAAGTCCGGGAAAAGTAACCCCGATCAAAGGACTTTCTTTTTAAACACAAAGGAATAAACTTTGGTAGCGGGCCATTGTTACCCTAAAAAGAACTACTCATTTCTTGTGAACGGAACAAAACGAACTGGAAAAAGATCTTTGGTTATTATCCTATCTTTCCTTTTAGTAGCCTTTACCAAGTAAGTAACATTATCACTCGGTCCTACGGGGATAACCATATGCCCACCATTTTTTAGCTGATCTATCAAGGGCTGGGGAATGGATTCCGCTCCTGCAGTGACCATAATAGCGTCAAAAGGAGCCTTTTCCGGCCATCCGTGATACCCATCGCCCCATTTTACGATAATATTGTCATACCCTAAATTCTCCAGTCGATTTTTGGCGGAAAGGGCCAAGTCTTGGATTATTTCGATAGTATAAACAGAATCTACGATTTTGCCTAGTACCGCCGCCTGGTATCCCGATCCTGTTCCAATTTCCAAAACTTTATCCGTCGATTTCAATTGCAGTGTTTCTGTCATAAAAGCTACAATATAGGGTTGGGAAATAGTTTGTCCGTTTCCTATGGGCAGTGCTCCATCCCTATAAGCATGCTCAACCAAGTTTTTGGGTACAAATTCATGTCTAGGTACCTTCAGCATAGAAGATAAGGTAAAAGGGTCCTTTATTCCCCGTGCTTGCAACTGCGTTTTTACCATCTCCTCCCTTTTTATGAATTGATCGTTTTGGGCAAAAAGCGTAGTAGAGCAAGAAATCGCAAGTCCAAATATGAAAAACCATTTAAATTTCATTGTTCTTTGTTTTTAAGCATAACTTACTATTAATTAATAAGATACAAAAAAGAAGTCATAGCTGCTACGCTCAAAAGTTAAAAGAAAATTCTTTTGAGTATGTTCAATATGAAGACAAATCCAAAAATTATAACTCCTAAGGAAGATATAATGCCAAATCCGATGGATTAAGGCGCTGTTTCGCTGAGCTGTTTAATGGGAGTGAGCAGTACTTTTCGGAATTCTACTTCCGCACCCTCGGCCTGTAAAGCAATATTTCCACTGCTCACAGTAGCATTGTAGCCGTGATTTACCAAATCTCCATTTACCCAGACCTTAATTGAATTATTAAGGCATTCCACGGTCATGGAGTTCCATTCTCCCAAGGGCATTTCAGAGCCATCGGTCAGATTTTTTATTCTTCGCAATTTACCTTCGGTAATTCCCCAATCCTCTTTTGGCCCACGCCTTTCCAACATATTATCGGTAGTGATATCCTGAACAATACACCAAAAATCGCCTGCATTTTCATGCATCATTTGAACCTCTATAGATTTGGGAAACATATCGTATAAGGACCTGGGAGTGGAAGCAAAAACCAAAACACCACAATTTCCAGGTTTTCCTGCAAATCGATATTCCACCTCCAATCTAAAATCCTTATAAATGGCATCCGTAATAAGATGGCCTTGGGGTTCTCCCAAACTCACCAACATACCCTCCCGCACTATAAACGGGTTTATGACATTGGGGTTGTTGTCCATTTCAGGTACGTCTACATGCCAACCCTCCAAATCCTTCCCATTAAAAAGACTTTTGGGTGTCTGGGAAGTACAACTAATTAAGGTCATGAAAGCAATGATAACTACTAGTATATTTTTCATCCGTTTATTTTTATTGATTAAAGTATTCCAGATTAAAGAATTACCGATACAGTATCTCTAAATATATCATTTTCCGTTGACATAGCAGCCAATAAGATTGCTTAAAAAGGTTTTATCAATGATCCTGTCTCCATAGACCGTAGACCTCAATAGTTGTTATTTCCAAGACAGATGTTGAAGAAAAACCTTACCAATCGTAGGTATGGGTTCAGTTAAATTTAAGTAATTTGCAAGTCCTAAAAAACCCATTGGAAGTGAAGGTCTGTATTGCGGAAAAACCTAGCGTTGCTCGAGAAATTGCTCAAGTTTTGGGAGCAAATACCAAACACGACGGGTATTTTGAAGGAAATGGTTACGCAGTAACTTTTACTTTTGGACATCTTTGTACTTTGTTTGAACCCATAGACTATAGGCCCCATTGGAAGAGTTGGGACCTGAACAATTTACCCATGCTGCCCCATAAATTTAAAACCAAAGTAGTAGATAATGCGGGCATCCAAAAACAGTTCAATATAGTAAAAAGCCTATTTGATAAGGCAGATGTAGTGATCAACTGTGGGGATGCCGGACAAGAAGGAGAACTAATTCAGCGTTGGGTGCTACAGCAGGCCAACTATAAGGGTGAAGTACAGCGATTATGGATTTCATCACTAACCACTGAGGCCATAAAGGAGGGGTTTACTAAATTAAAGTCTTCCCATGACTACGACAATCTTTACTACGCCGGATTTTCCCGCGCCATTGGGGATTGGCTTTTAGGCATGAATGCCACACGTCTATACACTGTGAAACACGGGGGGTACAAACAAATGTTATCGGTTGGGCGGGTCCAAACCCCCACCTTGGCTATGGTGGTAAACAGGTTCAAAGAAATAGAAAACTTTATACCCCAACCCTATTGGGAATTACAAACCCTTTATAGGGAAACGGTTTTTAATTATGAAGAGGGCCGTTTCCTGAAGATGGAGGAAGGGGAGGTTTTGGCCAATGAAGTAAAGGAGCACGAATTCGAAATTGTTAACATTACCAAAAAAAAAGGCAAGGAATATGCGCCCAAGTTGTTCGATCTAACAGGCCTACAGGTGTATTGCAATTCAAAATTTGGATTTACGGCAGATGAAACACTTAAGATCGTCCAAAAATTATATGAACAAAAAGTGGTCACCTATCCCAGGGTGGATACCACCTTTCTTCCCAATGATGTTTATCCTAAAGTGGCGGGAATACTTCGCAATCTCACCCAATACGAAACCTTGACCTCTGCCCTATTGGCAAAAAAAATCAGGAAATCCCCTAAGGTTTTCAATGATAAAAAAGTAACGGACCACCACGCGATAATTCCCACTGGTGTCGAGATAAGCTTGGCCCCTGCCCAACAACAGGTTTACGACAGTATTGTTAAACGCTTTATTGCCGTATTTTATGATGATTGTGAAGTTTCCAATACCACGGTAATCGGTAAAGCGGCGAACATCTCCTTTAAAACTACAGGGAAAGAGATACTCAAAAAAGGGTGGCGCATTATTTTTGAGAACGCCCAGTCCAAAGAAAAAAAAGAAACCGGAATATTGCCGCATTTCGTGAAGGGGGAGAAAGGCCCCCATGAGCCTTCGTTTTTGGAAAAGCAGACCAAGCCTCCAAAACAGTTTACGGAAGCTACCTTGCTAAGAGCTATGGAAACCGCCGGGAAACAAGTTGATGACGAAGAAATGCGCGAACTCATGAAAGAAAACGGCATAGGCAGACCCTCTACACGCGCTAATATTATCGAAACCCTATTTAGGCGCAAGTATATTATAAGAAATAAGAAGCAGGTACTACCTACCATTACGGGCATACAGTTGATTGATACTATACAGAATGAATTACTAAAATCTGCAGAATTAACAGGTTTATGGGAAAAACAGTTGAAGGATATTGAAAAGGGTCTTTTCAGTGCCGCCCTATTCATAGAAAATATGAAAAAAATGGTTGACGATTTGGTCTATGAAGTCAGAAGTGAGACGAAACACGCCAATATCTCCGAAACCATTGCAAATAAAAAAACGGAAACCCAAAAACCTAAAAAAAACATAGGTGGACTTACAGAAGAAACCTGTCCCAAGTGCGGAAAGGGAAAACTAATAAAAGGGAGTTCTGCCTTTGGCTGCAATGAATACAAGAACGGTTGTGATTTTTTACTTCCCTTTGTATTTCACCATAAAAAAATCTCCGAAAAACAATATATAAGGTTACTTCAAAAAGGTAGTACGGTAAATCTTAAAGGATTTAAGCCCGGTGGCGATAACGATATTGAAGGCACTGTTCGATTGAATGAGTTATTTGAATTAATTCTTGAACCCAAGATCAAACCAACGATAGATACACCATCCTGTCCCAAATGTGAAAAGGGAAAGATTATAAAAGGTAAGACAGCCTACGGCTGCAGTAATCATGCCAAGGGATGTGATTTTAGATTTACTTTTGACGAAGTTAAGACCAAAGCTGCCGATAAGCCCTTAACAAAGGCGCTGGTACTTTCAATTTTGAACGGAAATGGCTAACTTTTTACACCTTAATAGCTACGATCAACCTATTGATAAGGCCCGATCCCTTTTCTTGGGACGGACACAGTTTGGTTAAAAAAAAAGACCGTCCAAATATGGACGGTCCTAGTTACAAAACAGCTTATCCATCCAAAAAAGGAGATCCCAACTGCTATTATCTTAAACCTTATAAAATGGCCACCAATTCCAATTCAAAAGTAAGGTCTTGCCCAGCCAATACATGATTGGCATCTATAACAATACTTTCTTCCTTTACGTCGGTAATTCGCAGTTGATTCTCTGTGCCATCAGGATTCTTGGCTATCAATGTCATCCCAATCTCCGGCTTAATATCCTCGGGAAGCTCCGCCTTCTTAATTTCATGAAACAGTTCCTCCATGATATCTCCGTAAGCTTCTTCCTTAGGAACATTTATCGTTTTCTTTTCGTTGACTTCCATATTCACCAATTCCTTCTCAAAACCGGGAATAAGTTGTCCTTGGCCCAAAGTGACCTCAATGGGAGTCCTTTCCAAAGAACTGTCAAAAACTTGTCCGTTATTTAATTTTCCCGTGTAATGTACTTTTACAGTGTCATTTTCCTTAACTCTACTCATAAAATTCTGTATCTCTAATTTTTAATCTGTCTATTAAAGTGCAAACCTAAAATATATAGATTTCCTAAAAGAATAGATTGCCCTAAATCCTCTGAAATTTACAATATCTTAACACTTTTCCGTATTAATCCAACAGTTTCAACAATATATTGGGCAGCGTTTATTCCAAAATGGCCTGATAGACCAAACTTCTCAACTTAGCGTGATCATCCAATCCGTTAGTTGGTATGAGTTGTTTAAAATATACAACCACAAGGTCTTCCTCTGGGTCTGCCCAATAAGTTGACCCGTAGGCTCCTCCCCACTCAAAAGTACCTACAGAGCCTGGTTCTCCCCTTTCACCCACGTTTTTGGTAATGGAAAATCCAAGTCCAAATCCTGAACCACTCCTGCTACCATAAGGTATGCCCCGAACATCCACGTGATCGGCAATCATTAATTCAACGGTTTTTGGGGACAATATCCTATTTCCGTTAAATTCACCTCCATTCAACATCATTTGTAAAAACTTGGCATAATCCATCGCTGTTGAAAGAAGACCGGCACCTCCCGAAAAGCTTTTACGGGGACCCTTTACATAATGTCCCTGTCCAATTCCCAGACCGGGATCCGGAGATCTTTCCAAAGGCTTACCATTATACGCCATATAAGAAGTTGCCAATCTATCAGCTTTATTTTTTGGCAAATAGAAATAGGTATCCACCATACCAACTGGATTTAAAACCCTTTCCTGTATAAATACATCCAACGCTTTACCAGAGACTTTTTCAACAATTACGCCCAAGATATCCGTATTGTATCCATAAACAAACCTCTCGCCAGGATGGGCATCCATGGGCAATTTGGACATGCGGGCTATGGTTTCGGCAATAGGCTCATTGCGGTCTGCAAAATACCAGTTCTGTATCCCGGCCTCTTCCCATTCCTTTTTTGCAGGGCCATGACCGTATCCTATACCGGCAGTGTGGGTCAATAAATCCCTAATGGTAATGGAACGATTTGCTTTTACAACATCGTAACCACCATCATCACGTGCCTTGGCTACGGTCGTTTCTTTCCATTCAGGTAAATATTTCCCTACTGGATCGGCAATCAACAATTTCCCTTCTTCCTGTAAGATCATAACTGCAACACTTACAATAGCCTTGGTTTGTGATGCAATCCGGAAAATAGCGTCATTGGTCATCTTTTTCCCTGCCTCCATATCGCTCTCCCCAAACGCCTTGTGATAGATAATTTTCCCCTTTCTGGCAACGAGCGCAACATTTCCCGACATTTTACCTTCTTTAACATACTGATCCAAAGTAGCCGATAATCTTTCCAACCGCTCGGAGGACATTCCAACTTCCTCAGGCTGGGCGATGGAAAAATTTTGTGCCTGTAAAAAGGACATCCACAATAGGCAGCCAAATAAAACAATGTGCCCTTTAATTAATTTTAACATGATTCTTTAAAATTTGATTAGTGATGAATTTATAATAATCTTAAAAGTTATTACTTTTTTTGGTTTCAGAAAACAATACGTATAATTCCATATACATTTTTATAATCATCTCTTGGGCACAATTCTCAAGAACGATGTGGTGACAACACATATATGTTAATTATTCATAAGAAATGTGATGGGCGAGGAATACTAAGAAGAGGTGAAAAATATTTCTGAAATTGGAGAATTTGGAATGATTTTAAAGTTTAAGCCAACATCAAACCATATACTGGTATCACCTGCTAATTCCAAGACAAAAAAACAAGGATAGTCATTAATCCGAGTATATCGCGAATTTATGTACTACCCTATATAAGTTAAATAGATAAAAGACTATTTTGTATAAACCCCTGGTACTAGATTTTCTTTACACGTACTGCATTCATTCCTTTCATTCCCTTTTCAAGTTCAAAGGAAACCTTGTCATTTTCGGCAATCTCGTCTATAAGTCCACTAACATGGGTAAAATATTTTTCTTGATTTTCACTATCGATTATAAATCCAAATCCTTTGGAAGTATCAAAAAAGGATACTTTTCCATTTCTAACGGGATCAAACTCTTCAACATCGCTATCATCCCTTTTAGGAACCCCAATTTCAATGGTTGAGGCATCAATTTTTACTTTTTTGGAAGGATCTGGCGGCGTATCCGTCAAATTTCCGTCGTGATCTACATAGGCAAATTGGATACCTGGTCCTTTTTCCTTGGACTCCAATTTACGAGCCTCCTTTTTCTTTTGCTTTTCTTCACGTTTCTTTAAACGCTTCTTTTCTTTTTCACTTTTACTATAGGTTTGTTGCGATTTTGCCATTGTTTTTTTTAAAGTTAAAATATGATTTTCCCGTTTGAGCAGCGGTTGAAATACTAAACGAGTGTTTGAAAAAGAAAAAAGAATCTAATCTTATTTAATCTACCCAAGAATTTAGTAGCAGCAATGGTGATTACAGGTCAATGCGCAACTCTTTAAACTTCAACAAATATAAGGCTAGTATTTCAAATATTTTAATTTAGCCCCCCAATTTTTTATCCTGATCAAAGAAAATTGGACATGATTTTCAGGATTTTGGGATAATAATCAAGAAATCACAACTTCAGAATTAATTCTTCTATAATATACCTCGTCCAATACCATCACCATAAGCCAACTAGTACTTCCAATCCCTAAGCAATACCCTGGCATCCGGTAATAAACCTATTCATATAGTCCTCGTTTTTAAATGATTACCTCAATTTTTAGGCATTTTTCTTACAATTTACCTCAAAAATCCTTAACTTCTAAGCATATAAACTCAAAAAACTCATTTATGAAAAAGTATTACTTTATTGCAGTGATTTTCATTTTTGGGATGGTTGGTTTTACCAACGCCCAAATAACGGGATCAGTTTTGGATGAAGAGGGAACACCTTTGCCCGGTGCATCCATAGTAATTAAAGGAACCTCAACAGGTACCACTACAGATTTTGATGGCAACTTTACCATTGAAGCCTCTATGGGTGATGTTTTGGTGGTTTCCTATATTGGATTTGAGACCTTACAGGTAACGGTCAACAATACTGTGATGGATATACGTCTTACTTCGGGTGTGGCCCTATCAGAAGTAATTATTGTAGGTTCCCGTAATCCGAATAGGACTGCCACAGAAAGTACCGTTCCCGTAGATGTCATAGACATGACAGAACTGAACAATGTGGCCCCTCAAGTGAATCTAAACCAGATATTAAATTATGTGGCACCATCCTTCACATCCAATACCCAGACCATTTCGGACGGTACAGATCATATTGATCCGGCTTCCCTTAGAGGATTGGGACCAGATCAGGTTTTGGTGTTGATCAATGGCAAAAGAAGGCATACCTCTTCTTTGATCAATGTAAACGGGACATTTGGTAGAGGAAGTGTAGGAACCGATTTAAACGCCATTCCTGCCGCAGCCATACAGCGTATAGAAGTGTTACGGGACGGTGCGGCCGCACAATATGGCTCAGATGCCATTGCTGGGGTTATCAATATTATATTGAACAAAAATGTGAATGAACTTACCACAACCGTCACTACAGGGGCCAATTTTACGAAAAATGCCAATGATCAAACGGGTGGCGTAGACGGGGAAACCACTAACATATCCGCTAGTTATGGCATTCCTTTAGGTGATAATGGCGGATTTATAAATCTCTCCGGAGATTTTGACGTTCGGGAGGAATATAGCCGAATGAAAGAGTGGGAAGGTTCAATTTTTAATTTGTACAATACCGTAGAAAGAGTAGCTAGTTCTGACGGATACGACATTGCCAACCTTCTGGATGACGATGTTGCCGATGTAATCCAGTATACTGACCAAGCGGGTATTGACCGAAATGGTGCAACCACCAAAGAAGATTTAAGAACAATTCTTGGCGCAGATGCAACCACGGCTGAACTGGCGGCCAGGGGTCAACAAAGAAGCGATTACAATATGAGGGTAGGTCAATCTGCACTGCGTGGCGGCCGTTTATTTGCCAATTTTTCTTTGCCCTTGGATGATATGGGCACAACGCTTTACTCCTTTGCCGGGATTAGTTCCAGAACTGGTAATTCTGCCGGATTTTATAGGCTGCCAAACCAAAGCAGGACCTATACTCCTGCCTATATCAACGGCTTTTTACCAGAAATCAATTCCAATATTAAAGATCAATCATTATCCATTGGAATAAAAGGCATGGTGGGAGATTGGAGTGTTGACCTAAGTAATACTTACGGAAAAAACTCCTTTTTGTATACCATAGGGAATACCTATAACGCTTCCATGCAAAATTCTTCTCCAACTTTTTTTGATGCCGGTGGATTTTCATTCATGCAGAACACCTCCAATCTGGACATCACCCAATTTTTTGATGATGTAATGTCAGGTTTAAACATTGCTTTTGGTGCCGAATATAGGGTAGAGAACTATGATATCGTGGCTGGGGAAGAACCATCCTATGCACAATACACTGCAAACGGCCAACGTATTACCTTAGCTTCCCAGCAACCTTCGCAGGATTTCTTTGGAAATTCAAGACCGGGCGGCTCCCAGGTTTTTCCAGGATTTGCTCCTTCGAACGAACTGTCCCGTGGACGTAGCAGTGTTGCCGGATATTTTGATATAGAGGCCGATTTTTCGGAAGCCTTTTTAGCTAGTTTTGCCACCCGCTATGAAAATTACAGTGATTTTGGTGGCACTATTAACTTTAAATTGGCAGGAAGACTTAAGGCTACGGATAATCTAAATATCCGCGCGGCCTTGAACACAGGTTTTAGGGCACCATCCCTACACCAAATTAATTTTAATTCCACTTCTACCATTTTCGATAACCAAGGCAATCCACAAGAAGTAGGAACTTTTGCCAATGATAGTAGAGCAGCCAGTCTCTTGGGCATTCCACAGTTAAAAGAGGAAACCTCCCAAAGTGTGAGTCTGGGACTTACCGCCAAAATACCGGATGCCAATATTACCGTGACCGTAGATGGTTATTTTGTGAAGATCGATGATCGGGTGGTATATACTGGTCAATTTTCAGGCCCAGGAACTGGTACCGAATTAGACAACCTACTAAGGCAAGCCAATGCCACGGCAGCCTCATTCTTTGCCAATGCCATTGATACAGAATCGAAAGGATTGGATATTGTTATTACCCACAGAACGGATTTAGGTGCCAATTGGAGGTTAAAATCCGATCTTGCAGGTACTCTGTCCAAAACAAAAAAAGTGGGGGACATTAATGCCTCTGAAGTTTTAAGGAACGCAGGGTTGATCGGTACCTACTTTCCAGAGGACAGCAGGGTCTATTTGGAAGAGGCAGTACCTAGGACCAAAATAAACCTTTCCAACAGCCTTACCTCCGATAAATTTATCATTTTCCTTAGAAATGTATACTTTGGAGAGGTAACCGAAGCGACAACAACCGTGGCCAATCAACAGGTATTCGGCACCAAATTGGTAACAGACCTTTCTGTGGGTTATAAGGCAACTGATGCCCTAACCTTGACCCTTGGGGCCAATAATTTATTCGATATCTATCCCGACAGGGCCAAGGACGAATTTGGTAACCGTAGCTCTGGCCGTTTCGATTGGTCCCGTAGAGCGCAACAATTTGGAATAGGTGGTAGATTCCTTTTTGCCAGGGTAAATTTTACACTTAAATAAGAATTGCTAGTAGCATTCACATCAATGGAAAAGCCACTTAACAGTGGCTTTTTTTATTGTTATAGGCCCTAAGGGTTTGACCTAAATCAGGGTCATAAATACGTAGATCCTTAGCCCTGAAGACTAACCTCCAACACTATATTTGTTTTCAACAATTTTGAAATAGGACAGATTTCTTTGGCTTTTTGAGCTATTTCCTTAAACTCTTCCAATTTGATTCCCGGTACCGTACCACTAAGACTTAAAGAAATCTGAGGTATGCTACCATCCTCAAAGTTTACCTTGGCGCTGGTGTCCAGATTAGTTGGTGTAAAACCAGCTTCACCCAATAAAAAACTAAGTTGCATGGTAAAGCAACCTGCATGGGCTGCCCCTACCAATTCTTCGGGGTTGGTGCCCTTACCATCCTCGAATCGTGATTTAAATGAATACTGGGTATCCTTCAAGATGGTACTTTCCGTACTTATGGTACCCTTGCCATCTTTACCTGACCCTTTCCAATTGGCGCTTGCTTTTCTAGTGAATTTCATATTTTTTTATTTAAGGTTAATATTAATTGTGTCCATTATTTATTTTAAAGGGAGCCGTAATACAGTAAGGTAATATTTTCTTCACTCCCTTGCATTTCCATATTTTGCAAATGGAAAATTTAAGGAACATAAACCACATACCTCAATTCCAACTGCTTGCTTCACACGGTATATTTTGCTTAATGAAATAAATGTCAACGGTAATAAAGCCATAATGTAATCTAAAAATCGTTTTGACCACCTGCCTCTAAGATATTAAATAGGTAATAATATTCCCTTAAAATTCTCATAATTCCTATAAACCTTCTGCCCCTTCAAATACCCATCATAAGTTTTTTTATAAACCGGATCATATAGGGAAAATATATACCACAAGTTACTTATAACCAATATTCAACACCTACTATTCCATCTCACTTCTATACACAAATGTTAAATATTGCTTAAAACGGTACTATTTTATACATAGTACTGTAACAAATGTTTCAATCCCTCGTCTTCTAGTAGTAAAACAATTAATCACAAACAAAAAAACATCATGGAAAAAATAAACAAGCATATGATAAAACAAACATTGGAATCTTCAAAAAGCAAAATTTGGAACAGTAGAAGAAGGTTCAATTAACAGTCAAAAAAAGCATTCTAAACATCAATTAAAAAAACAACATCATGGAAACAGTCAACAAACATTTCGTAAAGCAAACAATTGAAAACTCTAAAAGCAACATATGGAACACCAAAAGGCGTTTCAGGTAAATAATAAAGACTAAAAACAGTAATCATGAAATCATTCATTCATAAATCACAATCAGAATCAACTAATTTTCAGTTGACCGGGGAAAGCATCCTAATGGTAAACTTTAAAAGTATCAAGAAAAGCCGTTGGGCCGAGCGCAGAATGTATCTAAACTAATTCTATTTGTATAAGACAGATAGGGTTCACATTTAAAAAGCAGATGATTTGCCAATCACTGCTTTTTTTTTGTTTTACGGAATATTTACCGCTATAGGCTTCCCCTTCCCTCCTTTGGAGGTATGCAGAAGAATAATTTCCCCTTAATCCTCTTTTGGCGAATACCGACTTGAAAATCTAGAAAACAAAACCAATTTCTTTCGGGTATTAATGAAATAGACCCCGGTTAAGAGCACTACGGCGGCAATAGTGGATTGGGTGGTTATTTCTTCATCCAGGAAGAACCAACCCAGCAGAAGGGCAATAATGGGATTTACATAAGTGGAGGTGGCCACCTTTTCCGGAGAAACCACTTTTAATAAATAATTAAAGGCCGTAAAAGCTACAATACTACCAAACACTATAAGTAATATCATAGAATATAGTACAGGACTACTCCAAGTGGTAGGCAAGGTCCATGTTTCCCCTATAAGCCAACTGCCCAGCATTAATATGATACCTGCGGCAAACATTTGGAATCCTGTATTTACAAAATAGTTCTTGGGCAGGTCCGCTTTGGCGACAAATAAACTGCCATAGGCCCAACTGATCATGCAGAAAAATATCATGACCATCCCCAAGACCGAGTTCTCCTGACTTATTACTTGATTTTGGCTGACCAACAAGTAGATACCCAAAATCCCAATTATAACGCCCACAACGGACATGGTCTGAATCTTTTTCCCTTCAAGAACCCGCATTAACAAAAGAATAACCAAGGGTTGTGACGCTATTTCCAAAGCTGCAAAGCCACTGTCAACATACTTCAGTGCCCATACCACAAAACCGTTGCCAAAAGCAAGGAACAGAAACCCCGCTTTACTCGAATTAAATAATTGCTTTCTAGTGATGTTTAACGGAATTCCCATTATTTTACACAGCAAAAAAATTAAAATTCCCGCCACCGAAAAGCGTATGGAGGCCAACATAAAAGGGGGCAATTCACTTACAGCAATCTTATTCAAAAGATAGGTTGAACCCCAAATCACATAGATGGCAAAAAAAGCAAGTACAATTAGAAGTGCATTCCGGGATTGGGACATAAATAAAGCTTTTCCAATGAACCACAAAAGTAAGTATAACTTTTATTAGTATAGCCCTCCTGCGGATCAAGATCTATTAAATAATCTACACCGACCAATAGCTCGAATTGTTAGCGAAGATCCGAGAAATACATGGTATTACACACTAAGGAAAGGCTCACCTTGGTAATTTTCATCCCTTTCTACCATTTGCCTACAGCCTACCAGCTGCCCCCTCCTCCACCGCCGAAGCCGCCACCTGACGAACCTCCACCAGAACTACTACTGCTGGAAGGGGAACTTACCATATTCGATTTTGTACTGGCCATGGCATTGGAAAACGACTTGGAAAATTGATTCATTGTAAGGCTGCTACTTGAAGTGGACGTATACCAATCCGGGGGAGGTATATTTAGATCTCGGAACTTCTTGGCCCATTGATCGAACAAACCAAAGGCCAGGGCATACCCTAGGGTGTTTTCAAAATAATGTGGGTCGTCCTTCAGTAGCATTTTTAATCTATTTTCCTCCGCTACCTTAATAAATCTTTTAAATCCCTTTAACTCCGACAGCAACTCATTGCCCTTGGCGTTCTTTTTCACCATAAATCGATTAACAAAAATCAGTAATATACAGAAGCCTACTATTGCCACCGCCGCCAATGGCCCCCAGAAGAATAACCCCCCCAAAGTAAGTCCAATGGCCAAAGCAATCAAGGCTACATACATAATACCCTGCATTTTTTTCGACTCCGCTTCGTAATAGGGTTGTGCACTTTCCTTTAATTGGCTTCGTGCCTTGATCATCTTGGTATAAAAGGTATCTTTTAAACTACTTACCAGCACTTCCGTACCAACAACATTGTTATTGTCACCGAACAGCCCCCGGAATATTTCCAATTCATAGGAAGGAGAGTCCACGGGTAAAGCCTGCAGCCTTATAATTTTGGTGTCCTTTGATCCAAATAGGCCTTTTTTTGACATTTCTTCCAGTCTAATCAACCCTTTGGAGCCCCAATAAGGTATTAAAGCGATTAAGTCGGAATTATCCTCCCTGTCATTAATCAAAAAACCTACCATGGCCGGATCTATTTTATCCGGTGGATAATAACTGGTGGTAGCAATGACGCGTTTATCCCTACCAAATTTCCACCAAATCCTAGAAAATGCAGTAAGCATTATCCCTATCAGGAATACCCAACCATATTTATCCCAAAAAGGCCAGAACGGCTTTTCTTCCTTGACAGACCCCGGTGGAAGGTTGATCAATACCGTAACACTTTGTCCTGGATGGGATATAAAGCCTGATTTACTGGTACCTGAAAATTCATTGTCCGTATAGTAAAATTGCATGTCCGTAGTTGTAGTGGCAGTACCCCTATCCCCAGAATAAACAAAACTATTTTCTTTGCTAGGATATATGTTCTCAGGAAGCTTGATGGTAAAACTGATTTGATGAAAATCCGCTAGCCAATCCTCTGGTTTGATGTTCCAATAAAATCGTATTTGCGAATCCTCAAAGAGAAGGGCATTATGTACCCTATATTTTATTTCGTAATGTTGGGGACCAACAAGGGTTATATCCTTATCCCCAATTTTGATCTCCAAGTTATCTTGCAACTTTTGTACAAAATCGAACGGAGCCTCAAATTTGTAATCTGGAACCTTTATCTTACTTATTCTAATCTTTCTGGTAGCTTCGGCTCCTTTTGAATCCACAAGATCATATTCTGTTTGTATAATCCTATATATGCCGTGTTTTGGAATTTCAAAGTTAAGATCATAGTTTTCCACTACATCAAAATAACCTTCTGGATGAACAGTAATGTCTACGGTGTAATTTTTAACCGTAAAATCCTGGGCCCAGCACATATTTATGGTTAGGAAAAATAGAAAAAAGTAATAGCTATTTTTCATTAAGAGAAATCTACTTTTACGTTGGTCCTACTAGCCTCATCCGCTACAAAATAGTCGAAATGTTGATATTTAAACAAACTGGCCACAAGTACTCCAGGTACGCTTTCCCCGTAAGTGTTGTTTTCTCTCACGGAACCATTGTAATACCTTCTGGCCCGCTCCAGGTTTTCTTCAATCTCATTCAATTTTTGTTGAAGGTCCAAATAATTGGCATTGGCCTTAAGATCTGGATAGGCTTCCCCCAAGGCAAATATACTTCTCAAGCTTTGTTGCAATTGGTTTTCTGCCTTTATTTGGGCATTAATATCTCCCGATGGGACTGCCATGGCAGCATTACGGGCATTTATTACGGCCTCCAAGGTTGATTTTTCATGCTTTGCATATCCTTTTACGGTCTCCACCAAATTGGGTATAAGATCATACCTTCTTTTTAAGGCCACATCTATATTGCTCCAAGCGTCCTTGACAAGATTTCTAAGTGTTGCAAAGCGATTGAAAACATTTACTAAGAACAAGACGAGCAGAGCAAGAATTGCTAAAAAAATAAATAACGTAATCATGGTTCAGTGTGTTTTTTTGTTTTTATGACTATGGTTCCACTAAGTTACTTTATTTTTTTGTTTGCTAAGCAGGCCTTTTAACAAATTAAAATGGATTCCATATATACTCAATTGCCCATCCCGCACTTTCGCAATAACCCTATATATCAGTTGAGATGGGGAGTTGAAAATCTTGAACAAAATAGAGCGACCCTGCCGCTCTTTTTTCCACCTAATTTTTAATGCTATTTGGTATCCAAAATCTTTTTACTGACATATACGATGGACCTATTGATTGTTCCATCATCATCAAAATCATGAAGATAAAGGGCCGGCAGAACAAATTTCTTACCATCGGATTTTCTTGTCCATCAAAATTTCCACCAAGACTGTACCACCATGGCATCCTGCATAACATATTCCAAATAATCAGGGTTGCCCGTTTCATCTATGCTATCTATCTTCCAACAGCTGATTATTCCGATTCTTTACCTAATCCGTACTAAAATTCTATCCATCCAGTAGTTATAAAAAAATAAAACTTGGCATCATCGGCGAAAAAACTGTAAAAGGCCTCCAAATCATTAAACTCAAAATCATGAATCATTTTCCTGACCGTTTTTTTACTTCTGGAAATAGCCCAATGCCACAACGAGCATTAGGGTCGTAAGAATTTATTTCCTTTTATAGGTTGTATTTTTTAAAAATTTCAAAAATCCAATTACTTATCATAGATCAATGTCCATATCACATGGGAAGTCTAATTTTGACTAAACAAAAAAAGATATCATGAAAACAATTTTGCATACAGCGGAAAGCAGGGGAAAGGCCGATCACGGTTGGCTTAATTCATACCACAGTTTTAGTTTTGCCAATTATCACAACCCGGAACGAATGAATTTTGGCGTTCTAAGGGTTTTAAACGACGATACCGTCTCAGGTGGACAGGGCTTTGGACAACATCCGCATAAAAACATGGAAATTATATCCATTCCGTTGAAAGGCGATTTGGAACACAAGGACAGTATGGGAAACACAACCGTTATAAAAGAAGGTGATGTTCAGGTAATGAGTGCAGGAACCGGGGTTTTTCACAGTGAGTACAACAAGAACAAAAACGAAGATGTGAAATTTCTTCAAATATGGGTATTTCCAAAGACCCAAAATGTAACTCCCCGATATGATCAGATCTCTACCCAAGATTTGGCTAAAAAAAATTCCTTTTACCAAATCCTTTCACCCAACAAAACAGATCAAGGGGTATGGATACATCAGGACGCTTGGTTTTCCCTAGGTGATTTTGAAAGTGGAGTTACCTCAACCTATACTTTAAACAAAGTTAATAATGGATTGTATTTGTTTGTTTTGGAAGGAAATGTAAACCTTAAGGGACAAGAATTAAAAAAACGTGATGGTATAGGGATTTGGGACACTAATAAAATCAGTATTACCGCAAATAGCCCAAGTAAATTGCTAGTGATGGAAGTTCCTATGGAGATGTAATCCACCCCTCAACTATTACTTGGTTTTTACTATTTTTATTATTTTCTATTTAAAAAAACAGAACTATGTCCAACATTAAACTTGTAATTCCGGAAAGGGCGGCCAATATCGGTAATTTTATGGTTGGCCGTTTGTTGCCTTTTAGACAAAAACGCATGGTAGGACCATTCGCTTTTATTGATCATATGGGGCCTGTAAAGATGGAAGAAAATGAAAATTTGGACGTACCGCCCCATCCACACATTGGACTCTCAACACTTACCTATCTTTTTGAAGGGAATATAATGCACCGCGATAGCCTGGGCAATGAAGTCGAAATTGCCCCAGGCGGTGTTAATTGGATGACCGCAGGTGAGGGCGTAGTCCATTCCGAGCGTACCCCGGAACATTTGAGAAATATTAAAAAGTCGCTACACGGACTTCAAATATGGGTAGGCCTACCTAAATCCCTGGAAAAAATGAAACCCTCTTTTGTCCACCTAACCAGGGAAGAAATTCCCAAATGGGAGTACCAAGGAGTAAGGGCAACGCTAATTGCCGGAAAGGTATTGGGGAAAATTTCCCCTGTCCCCGTCCACAGCAACCTCTACTTTTTGGAATTAAAGAGTAAGTCCAACCAAAAAGTAAATTTAGGAACACAACTTTACGGTGAAAGCGGGCTGTATATTTTGGAAGGCAATATTAGTAGTGACGGAAATACTTTTGGTCCTAAACAAATTTTGATAGCCAAAGACAGCACACTTTGCGCATTTGAAATGCATGCGAACACCACTGTTTATATTTTTGGCGGCGAACCATTCCCTGAAGAAAGACATATTTTTTGGAATTTCGTCTCCTCGGACAAGAATACAATTGAAAAAGCGAGTAACGATTGGAAGCTCCAAAAGTTTCCTCAAGTACCGGGGGAATCAGATTTTGTTCCTTTACCAAGCTAGGTACATAAACACAATTTACCAGCAGTATGTAGGTCATCTACAATCTCCCTTTGAGCGAATGTCTTTGTGGTTTATCGATTTTAAGGAACACCCCTGTTTCTTTTCCCTAAAATATCCTTAACTTATCCTATCGCGTTTACCTGTAAACACTGTTGATTTGAAAAAAATTAAATTTTTAATTACAGCTTATGTATTCATTTTTGTCGTTCTTTCATGTTCCAAGGACAGCAAGGAAGACCTTGTAGATGCTGTAATCACCAAAGATCCAACCGAACAGCCCATTGATGAACCAGAGGTTGAGGCACCCCTTATTGAAAGCAGCCCCCTACCGGACAATCCTCAGCGATCCGGGGACGCCGCTAAAGGTTATGAATATCTTATTCAAGGCGAATATATGAGTTCTGGAGTTCCTTATGATGCTTTTTTATTAGGAACTAATGAAAACCCGGACAATCGGCTCAACAGAAGTGGGGACAACGCAAACCTACCATATGACTACACCGCCATAACAGCTCCAAATGGTGCCCGGGTAGTAGCTCCCAACTGCATGGCATGCCATGCTTCCTCCATTAACAATGAATTCATAATAGGTTTAGGAAGCCATGACGCGGATTTTACGGTAAACAGGGCTGCCAACATAGCCTTGTTAAATTCTGGCATTAGAGCCCTTTATGGTGGAGAGGAAAGCGCGGAATGGCAGGCATACGAGCAATTTAGAAAGAGTATTATTGCCATTGGCCCAAGAACCATTACCGAAACAAGAGGCTCTAATCCTGCCGATAAAATTACCCAAGTACTCATAGCGTACCGGGACAAAAGTACTTTGGAGTGGCAGGACACCCCATTGGTAGAAATTCCAGATGAGGTAATTCCCACTGATGTACCGGCATGGTGGCTGTTAAAAAAGAAAAATGCCATGTTTTACCATGCCATTGGTCGACTTGACTTCTGCAAGTCTTTTATAGGCTCCAGTCTTCTAACCTTGGGAGATGCATCAAATGCAGCGGAAATAGATGACAATATGCGAGATGTACTGGCCTATATACAAAGTCTGGAAGCCCCTGAATATCCATTTTCCATAGATTCCGATTTGGCACAACAAGGCAAACAATTGTTTGAAAACACCTGTGCCACCTGTCATGGCACCTATGGCAATACACCGTCTTACCCTAATTTACTGGTCACCTTAAATTCAGTTGGCACAGACCCGACATTATCAGACCATTACACAACATCCTCCCCAATGAACGACTATTTTATGGATTGGTTTAATTCAGGCTGGTTTGGTACAACAAGCAATAATTTGCAGATAAAAGCGGAAGGCGGCTATACAGCCCCACCATTGGATGGTATATGGGCCACAGCTCCCTACTTCCACAACGGATCGGTGCCCACCTTGGAAGACGTCCTAAATAGCACTAACAGACCCACAAGATGGAGCAGGTCTTTTGACAACAGCGATTACGATCAATTAAAAGTTGGATGGATGTATTCTACCGAACCATCCAAGGTAGATAAAAACACCTACGATACCACTTTAAAAGGCTATGGAAATTCAGGTCACACCTTTGGAGATCAGTTTACAGATTTAGAGCGAACTGCTATAATTGAATATCTCAAAACACTGTAAATTAATAATTTAAAAATGATTATTTAATCAAAAGAATAAATAAAAATATCTCCCGAAAAGAAATTTCATCTAGAACATTCACCGGCGTAATTCAGCAGAAAATACACTTAAGGAGCTATTATTCCTCTGGAGGCCTACCGTTAATATCCTCGTAAATCGTATCGAAGTTTTGACGCAAATGTGAACTTAATTTTTTGTGATAGTCATCCGTTAGCCACTTGAGAAAGTTATAGGTACTTTTGCTAATACACTTGGCATAGCGCTGGATTCTATCATCAATATCGGGACCCAACATTTTAGAGAGCGCCAGGGCATCATATACATCCTCACTGTTTTCGACACATATTCTGGCATGTTGGGCTATGGATCGCTCCAACACCACCTTGGACGACTCCCCGTTTTTAATGGAATCCACATAGGTTTCCTTGATATCGAAATACACCTCCTCTGATTTAGCGAATTCTGCCCGCAACTCTTCGGGCATTTCCCATTTAAAATTGCTTTCCAACTCCTCATCACTCAAAAGTCTATCTGCATAAAAATTTGGTGACTTAAAAATGGTCTGCCAGTCCAGATCTGCTCCCCAAGGACCAAAGCGATGAAAATTGTTCCCAAGGTCAATTACCGAAAAGGTAGATTTATTGTTCAATATCCTGGAACCACGACCTATCATCTGATAATACAGGGTTAAAGATTTAGTAGCCCGGTTCAATATAATGGTATCTATGGTGGGTTCATCAAATCCAGTAGTCAGAATACTTACGGAAGTTAAAATGGCGTTAGGCGTCATATTAAACCACTTTAAGATCGTCTTACGCTGCTTCTTGGTAGCCGTATTGTCCAAATGGGCTATGGGATAACCGGCAGCTCTAAAAGTCTCATAGACATGCAGGGAAGTATTAATACCATTGTTGAAAATCAATGTCTTTTTACCCTTGGAATGTTTTTCATAAGCCTCCAACAGCTTACTAAGCATCTGGCTATTATTGTATAGATCCTCTGATGATTTTACGGTATAATCCCCATTGGAACCCACCTCCAAAGAAGTTAGCCCCATATTGTAGGAATAGAATTCCGCCCGGGCCAAAAATTCATTTTCTATTAGCGCCTCTATTGACTCCCCAACGATCAATTCGTCATAATTGTCTTTCATGGGCAAATCCTTATTGGAACTCAAAGGCGTTGCGGTAACGCCCAATACAAATGAATTTTCAAAAAACTTGAACAATTTTGTAAACGAATTATAGTGCGCCTCATCGATAATTACCAATCCAACGTCGGAAATATCCAACTTATCGTCCTGAAGCCTGTTGTTCAAGGTCTCTACCATGGCCACAAAGCAACTGTATTCTTCTTGGTCGTCCAGATTGGCCTTACTGTCCACCACCTTATTTGTCACCCCAAAACTGGTCAACATGGTAGAGGTTTGCTTGCAGAGCTCTATACGGTGCGTCATGATCAGCACCTTCTTGTTGTGGTGCTTGAGATATTGCCTTACGATTTCGGAAAAAATAACTGTTTTACCACCTCCAGTAGGCAATTGATACAAAAGATGATGATCGTCGGGAGCTGTTTCGAATTTATCAAAAATCTGATCTATAGCTCCTTTTTGATAGCTGTAAAGCTCCTTATCCGTTTTTCTTTCTACAATAGCATTGGCAATCAAGGTCTCCGACATAATCTCTTTTTTGGATTGCAAAACTACACTCTTTGTCGGGTGTATAACGAATATTTTTAGAAAATTTAAGGATTATTTTTTTTGAATACCAATGTCAGTGGCCGATAACAGCCACTATTTTGGTGGATTATCAAATCAAAACAACCAACAAAAATTACTAATTCCGAGAATCTGGTCTACCCGCACATTCCTAGTTTTTTGCCAAATTTCTCAGCGCAACCCATTGTTTGAGCATTTCCCTTGAATCCGTAGCCGGGTAGCCCAATACGGTTTTCCCCGGAAGCACGTCGCTCATTACACCGGAGCCGGCCCCCACAACAGCACCCGAATTAATGGTTGTGTGATCTTTAATGGAAGCACTCCCCCCTATTATTACACCATCACCCAAAGTTACGGAACCCGCCAAACCACTATGTCCGGCCATAATGCAGGATCTTCCCAAGACACAATTGTGCGCTATCTGAACCAAATTATCAATTTTACACCCGTCACCCACTATTGTGGAGCTAAATTTACCGCGATCAACACAGGAATTGGCCCCAATTTCTACATAATTGCCAATTACCACATTACCTATTTGAGGTATTTTCACCAACCCCCTACCATCCTCTGACGGCCTGTAACCAAATCCATCAGCCCCAATACTAACATTCGTATGAAAGATGCAATTACTCCCTATTACGCTTCGCTCCCTGATAACGGTACCCGACCAAACTACGGTATGGTGACCAATAGTGGACTCATCAAAAATAGCAACATTGGGATACAGGATGACCCCATCTCCCAAAACTACATTTTTACCTACATAGCTACCTGCTCCAATTTTACAACCCTTGCCCAAAACTGCGGTTTCGTGCACTACGGCCCGCGGGTGTATTTCTTCCAATAATTCAGGTGGTTCGGGCTGAAAAGCCTCCAACAGCTTGGCCATGGCCAAATCCGCATTTGAAACCTTAATAAAAGCCTTATCGGAACCAGGTAATATTTTCACGGCCTCCGACACAATAGCGGCACTGGCACTGCATGAATCCCAATTTCTCGCATATTTATTACTGGATATAAATGTAATTTGTTGGTCTTTGGCCCTATCCATTTGTTCGGCCCCAATTATGGGCTTGCCATAACCTCCTATAAGCTCTCCATTCAAAAGCTTACTTATTTCTGCAACGGTAAATGATTTCATCTAATATTATCGTTATTGTTTTATTATCAAAACATTGATTAATTTTCTGTCAAATTTTTAAATATAGCACTAAATATCCAACTATATTGCTAAATCCAAATCAAGCTATCTTAAATATTAAAGCGATAAAAAAAATAAGCCCGACTGCTTAGATTTTTTGAAGTCCCAAGGAGATCATGGCCATTGGCCGCGCTCCCTATTTCCTTTGTGATTTTATATACAATTGCTCCACTTTCTCCCGTGCCCAAGGTGTCCTCCTCAAAAATTTCAAACTGGATTTAATGGATGGGTCGTGATTGAAACAGCGAATATTGATTCTAGCCCCCATTTCCTCCCATCCATATTGGGTCACCAAGGAATCCAACATGTCTGCCAAGGTGATGCCATGTAATGGATTTTTATCAGTATTCATTTAAAGTAAAATATTAAGTAAGTATCGTTTTATATCTCATTATAAACTTATTACTATTTTCTTTTTTTATTTTTTTTTGAAAATCTCTTATCCCCCCTTGTAATTGGCTTTTTATACTTTTTAGCAATTTCTCTTTTATAGGACCCTCCTTGGTTTACCTTTTTATTTTTTTCCGCTTTCTCATGAAAGGCAGCTCCACGGGCCTCCAATTCGGCCGCACTCACAGGATTGTTGTGCTCCAAATTTTTGGGGCGCTCCTCCGGTGCCAGTTCCTCGGATATTTTTACCTCCTTTGGAAACTCCAACAAGGGAATTTGAAAATCCATTAATTTCTCTATGGCATCTTTAAACTCCTCCTCCTTCTTGGTGAACAATAATAAGGAGTTTCCTTTTTTCTCCGCCCTACCGGTTCTACCTATACGATGCATATAGTTCTCCGGGTATGTAGGGGTGTCAAAATTTATTACATGGGTAATTTGTTCAAGATCCAATCCCCTGGACATAACATCGGTAGAAACCAATATCCTATTTTTGCCCTCATCGAACTGTTTAATGGATCTAATTCTGTAATTCTGTGTTTTATTGGAATGAATTATCGCCGCCTCATCACCAAAATCTACCTTTAGGGCCTCAAATAATCTGTCCGCGCTTCTTTTATTGGAAACAAAGATCAAAACCTTTTTATAGGTAGTCTTGTCTTTCAACAGAAAGGCCAAAAGATTTATTTTGGTGTAAAAATTTTCGACCGCATAGGCCAGCTGTTCAATATTCTCCAGTGGTGTTCCACTTACGGCAATCGATATTTTTACCGGCGCAATAAAAAAATCCTCTATCAATTTGGAAACCTCCTCTGTCATTGTAGCAGAAAACATGATATTTTGTCTTCTCTGGGGCATTAATTCAAAAATATTGGTAATCTGAAATCGAAAACCAAGGTCTAACATAACATCCACCTCATCAATTACCAATTTCTTGACATCCCTAAGCTTAACGGTCCTGTCCAATGTAAGGTCATATAACCTACCAGGGGTGGCCACCAATATATCACATCCTTGGGCAACTGCCTGCCTCTGCGTGTTTATATTTGCCCCACCATAAATTCCGCAAACCCTAACACTCATATATTTGGAATAAGCCTCAATATTGGCAACTACCTGTAACACCAATTCCCGTGTAGGCACCAGTATCAATATTCTGGGATTGGGTTGTTTTGAAAATTTCAACTCCTGCAGAAGAGGCAGCATATAGGCGAAAGTTTTACCAGTACCCGTTTGCGCAATGCCCACTATATCCTTACCGGACATGATTACCGAAAAGGCCTGCTGCTGAATGGGAGTCGGGACCGAAAAGCCCAAATCCTCTATGGCGTAATGTAATTGTTTAGATATATTAAATTCGGCAAAAGTGCTCATTCCCTTTATTTTTGGAGCAAAGGTAGAGTTTATAATCTTCATATTGGTTGTCCTGACCTTAGTTGACCCCTATGGGCAGATAAAATAGATTCTTAATTAAAACCTAATACTCGGGATTAACTTAGTGATAATTATTATTTTGATCCCACAGATTGATCTAAAATATTGTATATGAAAAAAACATACTTACTGTTATCCCTATATTTCCTTTGTTTTACCCAGGCCAGCTTTACCCAGACTACCACTCAAATTGTGGCCGATATAGTTCAGGAAGTCAATGAAAATTCTCAATTGAAAACCTTGGCGCACGAATTATTGGATGTCATTGGCCCTAGACTGGTCGGCACCCCACAGATGCAAAAGGCCCATGACTGGGCACTGAAGCAATATGCCAACTGGGGAATTACTGCAAAAAACGAACAATGGGGCGAATGGCGGGGCTGGGAACGTGGAATAACACATATAGACATGATATCGCCCCGAATCCAAACCTTAAAGGGAACCCAGTTGGCATGGAGCCCCAGCACTGGACGGAAAGGCATTACCGCGGAGTTGATGGTCTTGCCTACTGTTGCCGATCCCGTGGAATTTAATCAGTGGTTGCCAAGCGTTAAAGGCAAGCTAGTATTGATTTCCATGAAGGAGGCTACAGGACGACCGGATTACAACTGGGAGGAATTTGCAACACCGAAATCTTTTGACAAAATGAAAAAAGATAGGGAAGCGCAAGAAAATGAATGGTCGGACAACCTTCAGCGAACCGGATACAACAGACGGTCACTACCAATTGCCCTTGAAAAAGCCGGAGCACTGGGAATAGGGACCTCCTATTGGTCAAAGGGCTTTGGAGCCAATAAAATTTTTGGTGCGAATACCGATAAAATTCCTGTTATAGATTTGGAACTGGAAGACTATACTATGCTTTATAGACTGGTAGAGCATGGAAATAGTCCTCAAATTAAAATTTTAGCAGAGTCCAAGGACCTGGGTGCCGTGCCCACATTTAACACCATAGCAGAGATAAAGGGTTCGGAAAAGCCCGATGAATATGTTATCCTATCGGCACATTTTGATTCTTGGGACGGAGGAACGGGGGCCACGGACAACGGAACGGGAACTTTGGTAATGATGGAAACCATGCGCATACTCAAAAAGTTATACCCCAATCCCAAAAGAACCATCTTGGTAGGCCATTGGGGAAGTGAAGAACAAGGATTAAACGGGTCCAGGGCCTATGTGGAGGACCATCCGGAAATAGTGGACAACGTACAAGTTGTTTTTAATCAGGATAATGGCACTGGGAGAGTGGTACAAATATCAGGAGGTGGGTTTCTCAATTCATACGATTATATCCCCAGATGGCTATCGGCTGTTCCGGACGAAATAACCCAACACATAGAGACTACATTTCCTGGAATGCCGGCAGGCGGCGGATCGGATAACGCATCGTTTATAGCCGCGGGAGCCCCAGCCTTTTTTCTTAGTTCCTTAAACTGGTCTTATTGGAACTATACCTGGCATACCAACAGGGACACCTATGACAAGATTGTTTTCGATGATCTCAGAAATAATGTTATACTCACGGCAATATTGGCCTATATGGCGAGCGAAGATCCTGAAATGACCTCTAGAAAAAAAAGAGTATTGCCCATTAATCCGAAAAGCGGGGAACAATCTACCTGGCCCTCCCAACGATCCCCAAACAGAAAGGGAGGATTGTAAGAATTTACCATAGATTTCCCTTGGGTTTATTAAAAATAAAGACTAACTTAAATTCCAGAATTTTAACCGGATCTAACTTAGATCCGTTAACCTAAAAACCCTTAAATATGAGTATCAATTTTGTATATGATGATGTAAAAGCAAGTGCCCGTCTAGAGGAATTGGCTACCAAGAAGTTGGAAAAATTAGAAGACAAATATGATTTTATAGTGCGTGCCGATGTTTTCTTTAAAAAAGAAAACACTTCCTCTCCCAATACCGGATTGATTTGCAATATAAGGCTAAGTGCCCCGGGCCCTAGATTATTTGCGGAGTCCAACAACTCAAAATTTGAAGTGTCCATTGCCGCTTCTGTAGATGAACTTGAAAGACAATTGGAGAAAAGAAAAGGCAAGATGAAAACACATTAACCCAATTTCCAGCAATTGGAATAGGAAAAAATGCCCCGGGACAGAGCCAAATTCTTCTCGGGGCATTTTTTATTTGCCATGTTTCGAAATAAAACAAAAACCTACTATTGCTCAATCCCCTGCATCTTCAAATTTAGTGTCTGCCAGCGTTTTCATCAATCGATCCGAAAAGGGGTTTTTATATAAATCCTTTAGCAGTCGTTTTCTTTTGCGATCTGAAATATCCATGGTATCCAAGATACCTTTTCTTCTCTTCGCCTCAACGATTCTCTTCTTCTTTAAACTAATCCGGTCTTCGGCAGATAATATCATATCGGGCTCATACTCCTCCAATATAGTCCATTTTTCCACTTTCAGCTTTTTTCCCAAGGTATCACTTTCCCGGGTTTGGGCATTTAAGTCCACCAAGAAAAATCCCATAACAAGCAGTATTACAGCGCTGTAAATATCTTTAATCATTTTTCACAAAAGGTCTCTGTTTAAAGTTATGACATTTTATCCACCCTGCTGCACCAAAAATCCAAGTCAGACCTACCATATATCGTATTTTATCCACATTCCATCGATTTTTATATCCATCGATATTTTTCACACTCCCAAAAGACCGTGCAATACCCTAATAATTTCCATCAAAAAGAATGTTCCTTTTTCCCTCTCGTGATTTAAAAATGATACTTACATTTGTGCCTTTAAATTGAATAATATATGCTAGTTTGGGGGTCATTTATTGGTCTGATCATAATTTTTTTAGCGTTGGATCTAGGTGTTTTCCACAAACATGAGCATGTTATTAAATCTAGGGAAGCCGGAATCTGGACCGCTATATGGGTGACCGTAGCCCTGAGCTTTAGTGGCGTTATATATTGGCTGTTCTCCAATGGTATAATTGACAACCCTACTGGGCTAACTCCCAATGGGGCGGTTCTAAAATACATAACCGGCTATCTCATAGAACTGTCCCTGAGTGTAGATAATGTTTTTGTCATTGCCGTTATATTTAGCGCTTTTAAGATTCCGGCCCTATACCAGCATAGGGTATTGTTCTGGGGTATATTGGGCGCTATTGTCTTCAGGGCCTTAATGATCGTATTTGGAGTAGCGCTGATCACAAAATTCGAATGGATCATTTATGTGTTTGGGGTATTCCTATTGTACACTGCCTTTAAAATGCTCAGGTCCAATGAAAACGAATTTCAGCCAAAAAAATCATTTGTATTCAAACAGATAAAAAAGTTATACCCTATCACTTCCACCATTAATAGCCACGATTTTTTTGTAAAGCGCATGGGGGTCAATGCAGCCACACCTCTTTTTGTTTCCTTGGTGGTGATTGAGTTGACGGATATACTTTTTGCTCTGGACAGTATCCCTGCAATTTTAGCCATTACGGCCGACCCTTTTATTGTTTTTAGCTCCAACATCCTAGCTATTCTTGGATTGCGATCCATGTATTTCCTAATTTCCAGAATGTTGGAAAAATTCAGGTATATTAACTATAGTCTAGTAGTAATTTTGGCTTTTGTAGGATTAAAAATGTTGTTCTCCCATCACATTGAAGTCCCGGAGTGGGTTTCCCTTACAGTGATATCCGTATCCTTGGTAGCTGGAATAATCTCCTCTCTTCTCATCCCTGAAAGCAAGGCAGGGGAATAGATCCAATTATTTTTTATCCTGTAATTTTTGATCTATAATATTTAGGGCATCCCTTACGGTTTGCATTTTGTCCATGTCCTCATTTTCCAATCTTATTCCAAAAGTATCTTCTACATCCAGTACAATATCGACCAAATTAGCCGAATTAATGTTAAGTTCATTAACAAAACTACTGTCCTTCCCAATGGCCTCGACCGAGACATCTTCAGGAAGATATATGCTAACAATATCCTTCAGTTGGGCCAAACGTTGATCATCCGCCATAATTAAATTTCTTTATAATCCTTAAAGATAATACAGGCATTTACATCTCCAAATCCAAAACTTGCCTTTGCCATTATTTTAGGTTGATAGGAAATCGTTTTTTGCGGTATCCTGGAAGCATCTACCAATTTTAGGATATCTGGATGTATGTCTTGACAGTTCCGATTCCCAAAAACCAGTCCCTCCCGGAATTGCAAAAGGGCCGCTACACATTCCACGCTACCCGCTGCGGCCAGACAGTGGCCCACCAGTCCTTTTGTGGCGTTTATGAACGGGAAATCTTCTCCACTGCACTCCAACGCCTCACTCCAATTTCTAATTTCTTCGGCATCTTTCGAGGTCGCCGTTAAATGGCCGTTAATAACATCCACTTCGGATTTTTTGACCCCTGCATCCATCAAGGCCTCCAGAATGCATCTCTGGACCGCTTGGCTATTGGGAGCAGTCATACTGCCTGTACCTCGTTGTCCACCACTATTTACGGCACCTCCCAAAACCTCTGCATAAATCTTGGCCCCGCGCTCCAATGCACTGTCCAATGATTCCAACACCATGGCCCCTGCCCCACTTCCTGGGACAAAACCTGAAGCACTGGCACTCATAGGCCTACTGGCTTCTTCTGGCTTGCCATTGTAATTGGATGGAAGTATGCGCATGGCATCAAAACCTCCCCAAATATATGGGCCACTGTCGCTACAGCTGCCCACCAGCATCCTTTGCGCCTTCCCGGACCTAATACGCTCTACCCCCATAATTGCCCCTTCCGTACCTGTAGCACAAGCCGATGAATTGGTGGTCACTTGATTGCCACATCCCAAAATTCCGCCAAGATAGGCACTGATACCGCTGGCCATGGTCTGCATAACTGAATTGCTGCCCAAACGGCGAGCATTGTTATCATCGATTAGATAAATAGATTCCCGTAGTTTGTCTATTCCCAAAATTCCGGTTCCGAATAATATTCCGCTGTCCCAATCAGGTTGATCCCTATCAGCTTTGTCCAGACCAGCATCCAACCAGGCATCCGTCCCGGCCATGACACCGTAAACCAAGCCACTGGAGTTTAATCCCCTTAGTTGCAGAGCGGTAAAATAAGATTCTTTTAAACTTTCCGTTATTTCCGGCTTTCCCGCAATTTGACACCCTAACCCCAAGTCTGCCAAATCCTTATGAAAGCTAATTCCACTAATTCCTTTAATCAATGAATTACAAAAATTAGACAAACCCACCCCGTTCGGAGCACATATACCAAGTCCGGTTACCACTACCCGCCTTTTCATATAACCTTAATTTTCATCATTCCGGACAATACCCCCTTGCAAACCAATTGCCCTTGCTGATTGTACATTTTAACATCGCACTGCAATTTATTGAATCTGAAGAAAACCTTTTTCGATTTCACAGTTACCGTTTCCGGCGGAAAGACCGGCAATAAAAACTGCATTTCGGAACTACTCATGGCTACCTGAAAATCTTTTGAATTCCCTTCTTCCAAATCTAGCAAGTGAATCCCCAAACACACCAATCCTATCTGCGCGCAGCATTCTGTTAGAATCACCCCAGGTGTAACTGCCTGTTCCTTGAAGTGTCCTTTATAAAAAAATTCATCCTTTTTAAAAGTATAACTACCTTCAACCGCCTTCTTGTTTACCATAATAAGCTTATCTACAAACAGAAACGGATTGGTATAAGGTAATTTTTTTATTATATCATTTATAATAAGCATGCAATAAACATTTATTTAAACTATTACTTAATATAAAATTGGTCGTTAAAATATCCTGGCCTTTTCAATTTAGGATTATCTTACCATTCCAGCAAAACCCTTTGGGCCGAGAATCCGGGACCAAAACTCAGCATCAACCCTTGATCCCCTTCCGGAATACTCTTATCCATAAAACGTTCCAGAACATAAAGCACCGTTGCGCTGCTCATATTACCATATAAACGCAGTGTTTCGCGAGTATCGTCCAAATTCTTGCCCAATGAACCAAACAGGCATTCCACGGTCTCCACAATTTTCTTTCCTCCGGGATGAAATATTAAATGATCCACTTTTTCTATAGTACTTCCATATTGCTTCAAAAATGGATGGATAATTCCCGGGAAATGATCGGAAATCGTTTGGGGCACCAGAGGATCCAGAATCATTTTTAGACCTGAATTGGTTAAATCGAAACCCATTATTTGGGTTGCATTCGGAAAATGATACATGTCCTCCCCAACAATTCTTGGCCCTTTTGCCTCTTTTTCCGAAGATACCAACATACAAGCGGCCCCATCGCCAAAAATAGCGGCACTTACCATATTTGCCATAGAGTAATCATTGAGCTGAAAAGTAGCGGTAGGACTCTCAACGGCAACGATGGCCGCCCTCTTTCCGGGGTTGGATCTTAAAAAATTACAGGCATAAATTAAACCGCTAATACCTGCCGCGCAGCCCATCTCCGTAACGGGCAACCGAACAATATCTTTTCTGAGTTCTAAATCATTTATTAGATAAGCATCCAAGGATGGAATCATAAGACCCGTGCAACTAACCGTAATTATATAGTCTAGGCTATCTGCCTGCCAACCGCTTTTGTCAAGGGCCTTCTGCAGGACAGTCCTGCCCAACTTCTTGACTTCACGGATATATACATTGTTTTTATCTTCGAACGAGCTAGCTTCAAAAACCTCTTCAGGGCTCATTATACTATAGCGTTTGTCTACAGCGGCCCCTTCAAAAATTTTAAGCACCTTACGTTGAAATCGCTTATCCATGCCGTTCAACCATTTCTCCACAAAAGGCAAAATATCCTTGGTATTTCTGCTGTATTGTGGCAATGCTTTAGTTACTGCAACTATTCTAGTCCCGCTCATATGCCAACTGTTTTCCATTTGTTCTTATGATCCATAGGTATCTAAATGCCCACTTCCAGCGAATATCATGTTCTACATTGGGCAGACTAAAAGAAAAAGTTACCAAATCCAATTTGGTAAATGCACTTTTTATGGAAACCAAACCATCATGTTTCGCTATTTTGGTTTTTATAAAAATAAGGCTAAAGAGTTGAAAAAGACGAAATGAGAGTTTACTTCGTTGCAAATCATTTATAACAATACCCAGTCTGCTCAGCTTTATAAACTGATTAAGAAAAATGGGTATTTTATCGGAATCAAAATGATGCATTGTTAGGGTACAAAGTAGAATATCGCATTGTAGATCCGTTGTTTCCGGGGCCAGAATATCTTGCTCCAAGAATCTTATATTGGAATATCCCTTCAAATTTTCTTTGGCCAAGGCTATGGATTTGGAATTTAAGTCGATCCCTATTAAATTCAAGGCCACAGGTTTGTTCTTGAAAAAAGCGGCAACCTTCCCCAACATGGCCCCATCCCCACAACCCATATCCAAAATAGTGTAGGAGTTCTTGGGATTTTCTTCAATTATTTTTTCAATAGCCTGCAGGGAAAGGGAAAAACCACGCAAAAATGTATTGACCCTATTTATGTCCGCATAAACCTCCTTCAACAAAAGCGTATCCAAATGAGGGTCGTCCATTAGCTCCCTCTTACAACTACGTCTCTTAAAATTCATTAACATTGGATAATTTGTCCATGGGTATTCTTGATCAGCTTATTTACAATATAGGGAGAATTCGCCAGTATACCCATAGCTAAATTGGATAGCTTTGGGTTGAGCAATAGATCCTGTAGCTGTCTTCCCATCCATAGTCTCTTGGCGAACACATTATTCCATTGTGTTTCATAATCCTTTTCCAACCGAGTTCGATTCTGCAGTCCATTTTTAAAATAAGCATGAATCAATTCCGAGGCAATTTTAGCGCTGTGAATGGCCATAGCCATGCCATTACCGCACAAAGGATGTATAAGACCCGCAGTATCCCCGCACATAATAACATGTTTCTGTACTGGCTTTTTTTTATGAAATGAAATCTGCCCTATGCTCAGCGGCCGATCAAATAACATCTCGGCATCATTTAGAAATGTGCCGAGATATGGATTCCTGGCGATAATATTTTGATTAAAGCCGGCAATATCCTTCTCTTTTTTGAAGCTATCGTAAGAAACCAAATAACAAAAATTTACGGCCCCGTTCTCCGTTTTGGACAGACCGCCGTAACCGCCCCTAAAATTATGGATTGCCACCAAATTATCAGGAAAGGAGTCCAACTTATAATGCGCCTTAACACCTAACCATGGTGATTTTAGCTGTATAAAATCGCGCTGCAAATCTTTATCCAACACCCCTCTCTTCCCATAAGCCCCTATGACAAATTTGCACCCGTATTCCTTGCCAGGTTCTACACCTATCTTAAAGTTATCATTTTCATAGCTAATGGAGGATACACTATTAAAAAAAACAGTTGCTCCCAAATCCAATGCCCGCTGATATAAGAGGTTGTCCAAAGTATACCTACTTATACCAAATCCTCCCATAGGCAATTTAGCCCTCAAAGCTTCGCCCTTCTCCGTACTGAGGAGCATTTCATTCAGCTGAAATGTTTGTGGCAACGAAACCCCCAAAAACGTCAAATAAGGCGTCACTTCATTGGAAATATACTCTCCACACACCTTATGATGGGGATATTGTTTACTTTCAAAAACAGCCACGCTGTAATTTTCCCTTCTTAAATGAATAGCGGCCGTTAAACCGGCCAGGCCACCTCCTACAATAATGACATCAAAATTATCCATCAATAAAAGGTAGTGAAAATAAACAAAAAAAACCCGACGAATTACGCCGGGTTTTATATAAGGAAAATAATTTATTGTTTCGCTTTCTCCAAGGCTTCCTGTTGTAGGTCCTCATTAGCCACGATGACCAATTCTACCCTGCGGTTTTTAGCCTTACCTGCAGCCGTACTATTATCGGCCTTGGGTTGCGATTCTCCATACCAGGTTGTAGTTAATCTACTCCCTGAAATACCATTGGCAACTAGGTAGTTGGTTACAGACTGCGCCCGTTGCTTGGACAGGTTTAGGTTGTAGTCATCTGGCCCAGCACTGTCGGTATGGCCTTCTATCAATATATTGGTATCCGGATATTCTTTTAAAATCCCCACCAATCGATCCAATGTTGTAGCCGAGGTACCTTTAACATCAGATTTATTGGTATCAAAATAAACACCGGCCTCTTCATTGAAGGTTACGTTAATTCCTTCACCTACCCTAGTGACCTCCGCGCCTGGAATCTCCTCTTCAATACGTTCTGCTTGACGGTCCATTCTGTCGCCGATATAACCCCCGGCAACACCACCAACAACAGCTCCAATGATTGCTCCCAAGGCTGTATTGTTGCCTTTTCCAACATTGTTGCCCAAAACACCACCGATTACAGCTCCACCGGCCGCACCTGTTGCTGCTCCCCTTTGCTTATGACTCGTATTCTTAACTGCTTGACAACTACTGAACGTAGCTAAAATCATCACAATGGATAAACTACTTACTATTATTTTTTTCATTTGATTTAATTGTTAATTGTTATTTCCAAATATTCTTTGGACGAATACATCCATCCAAACAGAAATCGTGCCAATCCCGGCTTAACCGCATTTCCGATTTAAAATATCTTAGTCGTTATAATTTATTAGGGTAGGTCGTTTTTTGTAAATTCATATACCACAGTCAATGGTTGGCCCTCCACTGAAACTTTTGAGGTCAATCTCAACTGTTGATCGGTGAGTTGTTCAATATCCAATCTATATCCTAAACCTCCGGATATATCCTTATACTTCTCATCGATAAATTTAAATTGCAACTGACTGGCCATTCCAGGCCTGTCAACAACGGACCAACGGATAAAGCGCTCCATACCATCGCAATTACTGTTGTTAGCCAACATATAACTACCTGTACTGTTATTATTTCTGAAAAACCAGGTACTGCCTTCGAAACATGTGGCATCCGAATCATTAAAAAGCACGGATTTAAAATTTCCCTGTCCCCCTTGATAAGAAACATTGTTCAAAATCCAGTTACCGCTCAAAACATTTCTATCCTGTCTTGCCGCCTTGGATACCGAACAGGAGGTCATAAGACCAGCCATAAAAACCACCAAAAATATAAGCTTTTTTAAATGCATAATTTTCATATTTATAATTTGAACATATATACGTTGAAAGTGGAAAAAAAGTATACCACAGCCTGTTTAATTATGAATATAAAAACTAAGAGCTTCAGGCACAGAATCCTCTGAACAACTTATTTTTTCAAAACTATTGTTAAGGGTCATGTTCGCTTTGCTCCAAAAAAGATATTATTGACTGTCCCAAGTAATGATAGTCACTTTAAGGAAGATAACCATCCAACAACGCAGCCAAAAAAGATAACACCAATACTCTTAAAAAAACAAGGGAAAGCATTGCTTTCCCTTGTGCATTAACAGCCAAAACTCTAATCTTAAAACCAACAAACAGACTGCTAACAAAACAACTTTATAATTTTACCAAAATCTGGGTATGTAATTCCTCCTTCAATTTATGGGACGCCTGCAGTATAGTCCTGTATAGATTCCGATATTCTTCGTGTTTGTTCACATAATAAATATCACACTCCATATCTTCACACTCATGCAAATTGACCATGGAACTCTTATACCGGTAAAATACACCTAGATGCAATTTGTTTTCCAAGGTCAATTCTGTCAGCTTACCGACCATGTCATCGTCATTTCCCAATTTTTTGGCAATGTTGATCAGAATTTCCAGTTCCCCGACGTTATTTACCAGATGATCTATCCAATTGCTCAGCTCCAAGGCATCTTTTCTGGCAATTAACCTATCATCCGAATCATGCTCATAAAACACTTCCATAATTACAATAAAATATCAGAATTAATAGTGCTGTGTTGCTGCTTTACATCCGCCACCTTTAGGGTTTGCTCCCCATTTCTAAACTCCCAAACAATATCGTCCCCTTTGGCATAGCCGATAACCGCCGCCCCCATAGGCGTTAAAATTGAGATTTTACTGTTCTTGAAATCACCCTGCGATGGTATCACCAACTGAAACTGTTTGGACCACCCGTTAACGGCTTGGATCGTAACCATAGAATTAAACCTAATGACATCTTTGGGCATTTCTTCCTCTCCATAAACCACTGCGGACTTCAACTCCTCGGTTAGCTTTGCAATGGAATTCTTATAGGTATTATCCGTATAGAAACCGGATACATTCACTAAACGCTTTAATAGGACAAACTCCTTCTCTTCCAGCACTAAATTTCCGTACTTCATAATTCTGATTTTTTTTAAATTGATTTATGGAAATATCCCTCGTTGAACATAGGCCTTTTCTATTCTCTCAATAGCAATGATATAGGCTGCAGTTCTCATATCCCCGTCCCTGTTTTCGGCAGTTTCATATACCTTTTCAAAGACTTCCTTCATTTTCTTTTCCAGTTTGGCCAATACTTCCTCCAATTGCCAAAGCTCCCCGTTTCTATTCTGTAACCACTCAAAGTAGCTACCTATAACGCCACCGGAATTACATAGGATGTCCGGTATAATACCTACTCCATTTTTGAGCAAGATCTCCTCACCTTCCACATCGGTAGGGCCATTGGCCCCTTCGGCCACTAAAAAAGCCTTGATTTTACCCGCATTCTCAGCTGTTATTTGATTCCCCAATGCAGCAGGAATACATATATCGCAATCCAATTCAAAAAATTGATCCTTATCTACCCCATGTGCAGAAGAATAACCTACAATACTACCTTTATTAGCCAGCATATATTGGGACAACTTGGACACTTCAATACCTTCGCTGTTGGCAATACTGCCATAGGCGTCCTGCACCCCCACCAATTTAGCTCCTTCGTTTTCCAAGAAATAGGCCGTCCAATAACCCACATTACCGAAACCCTGAACAATAAACCTCTTATGCTTAAGATCTACCTTTTTCTTTTCGGCCCATAATTTTATGTTCAGAAAAACACCATAGCCTGTAGCCCTATCCCTACCTTCGGATCCACCTGACCCCAAAGGTTTTCCAGTAACCACATGCTGATTTTTAGACCTTTCCGCAGGCGATTTAGTGGACATATAGGTATCTACGATCCATGCCATGGTCTGTGAATTTGTATTTACATCCGGCGCGGGTATATCGTGCTCTGGACCAATATTATCACCCAAGGCATATGTAAACCTTCGAGTAATCCTTTCCAGTTCTGCATTGGAATATTTGGAGGGATCAATTTGGATTCCCCCTTTTGCTCCGCCATAGGGTAAACCTGCCAAAGAAGTTTTCCAGGTCATCCACATAGCAAGGGCCTTTGCCGCATCAATATCAACGGTCGGGTGATAACGAAGACCACCTTTATACGGTCCCAATGCATTATTGTGCTGTACCCTATATCCCGTAAATACTTCCACATCCCCATTATCCATTTTAACAGGAAAATGTATCAGTAATTCATTATTGGTAATACTAAGTATTTTTCTAATATTACTATTTAAGTTAATAATATCGGCAGCATTATTGAATTGACGCATCACGTTTTCCAACATGCCTTGTTTCGATTCTATTTTTGACTTTGTAATCATAAATTTTTGTTTAGAATAATCTCACTTCTCTTTTAAAAGCCACTTGATTTCCTACAGGAACTGCCTTTGAATCCGTAGATTCAAATTCATTGCAGCTCCAAATATGTTTTTTATTTTTTGTAAGTACACATGTTTTGAAATACTCACAACTTGGACATAAACTAGTGTTGTTTCCCATACCTGTGTATTTTAGAATTACACTAATGGCAACTAGAATGCCACAAAAAAGACAAGCCCCTTTCTTAATATTCAAATAGCTATATATCAAAGCATTAAACATAATACAATGATCTTTACTTGAATATATTTATGGTAAAAATTACCCAGCTGGGTAATTTTTACCCACTTAAGAATTGAGATTATTGGATTTTTTGACGTAGTGTTTTGCGATCGATCTGTAGTATTTCCGCCGCCTTTGATTTATTGTAGCCAGTAGCTTCCAAAACTTTTAAGATATACTTTCTTTCAGCTTCCCTTAAAGGCAATAAGCCGTCTTCCGGAAAATCTATTTTGAATTTCAAATTATCCGGTAAATTGTCGATTTCGATTCTTTTGTCGCACATTATTACCGCCCGTTGAATTACGTTTTCCAACTCCCTGATATTTCCCGGCCAAAGGTATCGTTCCAAAAGCTCCAAAACCTCAGGAGCTATATTGACCAACCTATCTTTATACTCCACTCCGTATTTTAAAAGAAATTTCTCCACCAACAATGGAATGTCTTCTTTTCGCTCCCGGAGGGAAGGAACATTGATTTCCACCACCGTCAACCTATAATAAAGGTCTTCCCTAAACAATTTTTTTTGTACTTGAGAGTACAAATTACTATTGGTAGCTGCAATGACCCGGATGTCGATTTTTTCTATTTTTTGGGAACCCACCTTTACAACCTCCTTTTCCTGCAAGGCCCTGAGCAATTTGGACTGAACGGATAGGGATGCGTTGCCTATTTCATCCAAAAATAGGGTACCCTTGTCGGCCGCCTGAAAAAAACCGTTACGGTTTTCATTAGCCCCCGTAAAAGCTCCTTTGGCATAACCAAAAAGCTCGGCCTCCAATAGGCTTTCCGGAATAGCACCGCAATTCACGGCAATAAACGGAGCTCTTGAGAATTTACCCATATAATGTACGGAACGGGCCACCAATTCTTTTCCGGTACCACTTTCCCCGTTGATCAGCACGGTTGCTTTGTTGTCTTTTACCCTATCTATAATATCGGTTACCTTTTTTATTGCCAAAGATCCACCAATGAGCTCCCCATATGCATCCATATTCTTTCTTTTAGGGCTTGAAGCCTCTTTGGAACCCACCTTTGTGGAGGGATGTCCTAAAAATGATTTTAAGACCGCTTGCTTTAATTCCTCTTTGGTAAAAGGTTTGACCAGGTAATCCAAGGCCCCTGATTTTATAACGCTCATAGCGTCGTCTACAGAAGGATAACCGGTAACCACTAATTTTGGCAATTGGGGGTAATGCTCGGAAACGTATTTAACCAACTGAAGTCCATCTACATCCGGCATTTTAAGGTCCGTAATCAAAAGGTCTATTTTGGAATCCTTTAGGATTACCAGAGCCTCCTTAACGGAAACGGCCTTATAGGTATGGTAATTAAAAGATTGAAGGTGTCTATGGATCAGCTCCAATATATTTACATCATCATCAACGATCAATACGTTCTCTTTATTAAAGCCCATAATCTTAATTCTTTGGAAAATCAACGGTAAATATAGTTCCTTTAGGTTTGTTGGATCTGTACTTTATGGTCCCTTTATGACTTTTTACTATACCATGTACAACACTTAACCCCAATCCCGAACCTTCACCAACCGGTTTGGTACTATAAAATGGCTCAAAGATCCTGTCACTATTTTTGGGATCTATACCTGGACCTTCATCCGTTATAATTATTTCCACTTTTTTATCGGTTTCCCTTACATCTATCTTAATCCCGCCCTTAACAGGAGAAAAATATATGGCATTGAGCACCAAGTTAAAAATAACCTGTGTCAACTGAATTGTGTCTACCCTAAGAAAAATGGGTTCGGGACTCAAATTGAGTTCGTGAACAATTTTCTTTTTCTTGATACTGGGTTCCATTAAATTAACGGCATTGGCAATTATGGGGTTTATATTGACCAAAGTCATTTGCTGGGGCATTTCACAGGCAAAGAACATCAGCTTTTTAACCACTTCCCTAGAAAATATGGCACTATTTATAATTTTATCCATATCCTTACAGGCTTGGGCATCCTCTTTTATCCGAGTTTTCAATAATTCTGCAAATCCAAGTATATTAGCTAAAGGGGTATTTAGCTCATGGGCGATACCAGCGGTAATTTCGCCTAAAATACCTAGGCGGTCCGCTCTTTCCATTTTGCGCTTAATAATTATCTCGTTGTCCTTGATCTGCTTTCTTTCCAAAAGATTGCCTACCTCCAAACACACGTTTCGAAGCAATTTTTCTTCTTCCTGCAAAAAATCATCTTTGCTATATTTTGGCCTGGGATAGGCTACCTGTATTTCTCCCACCTTTTTGTTAAATACTTTTACAGTCGACTCCAGGTACACCGGATCGTCCGGAAAATCTGTCGTGACTATATTGTACTGATCGGTATTGAGCTTAACCTGGGCGGCCTCACTAAAAAGCCAAGCTTTCTGCAAACAATGCAGAATCCCCTTTAGTGCATCTTCAACTTGATCATAGTCGCAATTCACGATTATAGAGGTTACTTCATATAAGCAAGTAAGCTCCTTTATACGCTCTTTAAGTTTTTCTTCTGCTGTAATCATCTGCATATTAATCCGTTTTATTTTGCTGGAGGCATTTTATTTAATAGGATATCAAGTTTAAAAGCTCCCTTGCGAATCTTTCCTTGGGCAGATAATTGTTTTCCAAATTTTTAGCAAAAGGAATAGGGGTTTCCAAACTGGCAACCCGCTTCACGGGTGCATCCAAGTACTCAAAACAATTTTCTACCACCAAGGCAGAAATATCACTGGCCACGCCGCCAAACAGACTATCTTCCTGTAAAATAATAAGTTTGCCCGTCTTTTTTACGGAAGCATAGATAGCATCCATATCCATGGGCTGCAAGGTCCTAAGATCTAATAGATCAGCCTTTATTTCCGGATTATCATTTAGCGTTTCCAAGGCCCAATGTACACCCAGACCATAAGAAACAATGGTAATATCTTCACCCTCCCTCAATTGGGTAGCCTTCCCAAAAGGTATGGTGTAATAATCCTCTGGAACATCTTGGTAAATATTCCTATAAAGTCCCTTGTGCTCAAAAAACAACACAGGATTGGGATCATTTATGGAAGTGGTCAAAAGGCCCTTTGCATCATACGGAAAGGCCGGATAGACCACTTTTAATCCCGGAGTCTTTGTAAACCAGGCCTCATTGGTCTGGGAATGAAAAGGTCCTGCCCCCATGCCTGCTCCACAAGGCATTCTTATTACCACATCTGCATGCTCTCCCCATCGGTAATGCACCTTGGCCAAATAGTTTACAACAGGGTTAAATCCTGTACTTACAAAGTCGGCAAACTGCATTTCCACTACCGATTTTACTCCGTTAATGGAAAGGCCCATTGCTGCAGAAACCACTGCCGATTCACAAATAGGGGTATTTCTGACCCGGTGCTTTCCAAAGGCCTCCACAAAACCCTCGGTAATCTTAAAAACTCCGCCATAATCTGCAATATCCTGCCCCATGACCACTAAACTTTCGTGCCTTTCCATAGACTGTTTCAATCCTTGGGAAACAGCATCGATCAATCTAATATTTTTGGTTGTGGAATTGTGTTTAAATACCTGATAATCAAACTTTTTATAAACATCCTTTAATTCCTTTGTTTCATCTACTTCAATCTCATTCTCCGCAAAAGCTTTTTTTAGATCGTAGTCGATTTCGGCATATATTTCATTTTTAAATGTTTCTATTAAATGGGCCGAAAGAATCTTTTCCTCCAAAAGAAAGTTTTCGAAATTTACAATGGGATCCTTTTCCTCCCAAGCATCCAACAATTGCTGTGGGACATATTTGGTTCCACTGGCCTCCTCATGGCCACGCATCCTAAAGGTTTTAAATTCCAATAATACGGGCCTAGGGTTTTTCCGCATACTTTTGCAGAGTTCATCGACCATGGAAAATACCTCCAAGATATTGTTGCCTTCCACCATATGCGATTCCATTCCGTAACCTACACCCTTGTCCACCAAATTTTCACATCTGTATTGCTCATTTGTTGGGGTGGACAAACCGTAGCCGTTGTTCTCTATACAAAACAATACGGGCAAATTCCATACCGCAGCTAGGTTTAAGGCCTCATGAAAATCGCCCTCGCTTGTACCCCCCTCTCCCGTAAAGACAGCGGTGACCTTATTATTCTGTTGCAGCAGATCTGCAAGCGCTATCCCGTCTGCCACCCCCAGTTGAGGGCCTAAATGGGAGATCATACCCACTATTTTATATTCTTGGGTTCCGAAATGAAAGCTTCTATCCCGTCCTTTGGTAAAGCCATTCCCTTTTCCCTGCCATTGGGAGAAAAGACGGTGTAAAGGTATATTCCTTGTGGTGAAAACACCGAGATTCCGATGCATGGGCAATATGTACTCATCATCTTTCAAGGCACTGGTAACCCCTACCGATATGGCCTCCTGTCCTATGCCGCTAAACCATTTGGTTATTTTTCCCTGACGTAGAAGGATCAACATTTTCTCCTCTATCAAACGTGGCTTTAGCATCCGTCGATAAAGTTTCAATTGCATGGCCTTATCAACACTATCTCCTTTATATTGCATGTTATGTTTTTATTCTTTTTGGCTTAAATAATTTATAAATGTAACAAAACGGAAAAACAAAGTCGAATAATATTTCAAGAAGATTGCCCATAATTATTAACTTTGATTTAATTAAAAATAATGATGATGAGTGCAATACCAAGTGTAAATCTTGAAGACTTTATTTCCGACGATAAAAATAGAAAAGATAAATTCATTAAAGAGATAGGAAGTGCCTTCGAGAATATTGGATTCGTAGCCTTAAGTGGTCATTTTTTGTCCGAAAAATTGGTGGAAGATCTCTATTCCGAAATCAAGAAATTTTTCAACCTACCACAAGAAGTCAAGGATAAATATGAAATTCCCGGGATTGGGGGACAAAGGGGATATACTTCTTTTGGAAAAGAACATGCCAAGGGAAGAAAGGAGGGTGACCTGAAGGAATTTTGGCATTTTGGACAGTATGTGGAAAATAATCCAAAATTGGAAAAAGAATACCCTGCCAATGTAGAGGTCCAAGAGTTGACCAATTTTAATGCCACTGGAAAGAAGACCTATCAAATGCTGGAAAAAACGGCGAAATTTGTTTTGCGGGCACTTGCCCTTCATTTAGACCTAGAGGAAACCTATTTCGACGATTATATTAAAAATGGAAACTCCATTTTAAGGCCTATACATTATCCTCCAATTCAACAAGAACCCCAAAATGCCGTTAGGGCTGCGGCCCATGGGGATATTAACCTAATTACCCTATTAATGGGAGCCCATGGAAAGGGACTACAGGTAAAAAACCATGACGGAAAATGGGTAGATGCCATTGCCAAACCAGATGAATTGATGATCAATGTAGGGGATATGCTTTCCCGTTTAACCAATAATAAATTGAAATCCACCATACACCAGGTGGTCAATCCTCCCAAGGAACTATGGGGTACTTCTAGGTATTCCGTACCATTTTTCATGCATCCAATTAGCGAAATGCCCTTAAATTGTTTAGAGAATTGTGTGGATAAAGACCATCCAAAACAATTTGAAGACATTACCGCTGGCGAATTTTTGCATGAAAGACTGATCGAATTAGGCTTAATTAAGAAGTAGATTACAAATGATCCAAGCTTGGTTATTGCCTATAGAATTAAACAATTATTAGTATTAACAATTTAACCTTGGACACTATGAAAAAAGTAATTTTACCGATCGTATTATTGGCGGTTATGGCATTTGGAGTAGTTAAATCTACGCTGACAGACGCCGAACGGGAATTTGCCGTAAAAGAATTGACAAAATCCCATGATCACTTTTTAAACACTTTGGAAGGTTTGAATGAAGCACAACTTAATTACAAAGTGACTGATGATTCTTGGTCCATTGCGGAATGTGCCGAGCATATTGCAATTTCTGAAAACATGATCTTTGGTATGCTTCAAGGTACTTTGGCCAATGAGGCAGACCCTTCCAGACGTTCGGAAGTTAAGGTCTCCGATGAAGGATTAATTGCCATGATTGAAGACCGTAGCAAGAAAGTAAAAACAGGCGAGGCCTTTGAACCATCAGGGAAATATGGCAGTTTTGAAGAAACTGTGGAAGAATTCAAATCCAAACGAAAGGAACATATAGAATATGTTAAAAGCACTCAGGATGACCTGCGAAACCATTACCAACAACTCCCTTTTGGAACCGTAGACGCCTATCAAATACTTTTGTTTATGTCCGGCCACACCGAAAGGCATATTAAACAAATGGAGGAAGTGATGGATGACGAGGACTTTCCAATGGAATAGTTCCGTTGCCAACTTAATAAGACCCACTCCTGCAAAAAGTTCCAATTTTTGAAGGATGGGTTTTGATTTTTACGCTGAAATGCTATTTTAGCATAATCTTTAAAATTTAAAATGGACTTAAAGGATCAATTGAAGAATCTATTTCCGGATCATGAACCAACTGAGGATGAACCGAAAAAAGATACCGAAAATGCAATTTGGTTGCAGAAAGAACCTATCATCTGCAAATATGAAAAAAGAAAGGGCAAACCTATAACCATTTTAGAAGGGTATACAGGGGCAGATGAAGATTTTAAAAAATTGGCCAAAGAACTTAAAACCAAACTTAGCGTAGGCGGAAGTTTTAAGGACGATTCTATAATTATTCAAGGGGATTATAGAGATAAAATAATGAAAATCTTACAAGAAAAAGGATTTAGCGTTAAACGCGTTGGAGGTTAGATTTTTGTTAATTATTTTTTGATATTAAGATAAAACACTACTTTTATTAGCCACAACCTAAACCACCATAATAATGAGTTCCCAATTACATATTACAAACGGTGATATACTCACCAACAAATTAAGCACCCTGAAATTGGACGGGGAAATTATTACCTGGCGTGAAATGTTATGTGAGGGTAAGACAGAGACCAATGTTGGGAGCGAATCATTTTGGAAAACTAGGTTTGAATTTTTAAACAAGAACTATAAAGTTTCCAAATCCTGGTTTATTGATAAAACCCTAAAAGAATACCGTACCCTTTGTAATCACAAGCAGGAAGACCGGATTATCCTTTGGTTCGATTACGATCTGTTTGATCAAATAAATATGTTGGCCGTAATTAGTTGGCTAAAGACCCATAGGCCTTATGCCGAAATTTCTATGGTTTCCAGTGAAGAAGAAGAGAATACTATTGATTTGTTGGGGCTTGGGGAATTAACAGATGACCAACTTCGCAAATTATACACCAAACCCACACTTTTAACCCAGGACGATATAGAATATGCCGATTATGTTTGGCAGTTGTATTGTTCCGATAACCCAATTAGACTAGAGAATCTTAAGGATTTTGACAGTTTCCAATTCTCCCATCTTTCTGGAGCTATCGAAGCACATTTGATGCGTTTCCCAACTATAAGAAATGGTCTCAACGAAGTAGAAAATAATATTTTGCGTTTGGCACGTAGCGCCAAACCAAAAACCAAGCTCGAATTGCTGAACACGGTTCTAAAGAATCAAGGTCGTTATGGCTTTGGTGATACCCAATACGAAAGGGTTATTACCAAGTTAAAGCCGCTTTTCACCAATTTCAATCCCGTTAGACTTTCAAAAAAAGGTATGGAAATCTTGGAAGGAAAAACCAGCTATTATTCCTGTATCCAAGAAAATGATGCCTATTTGGGTGGAGCTCTAAAATATAATTTCCTATATAACTCTGAAACAGACCGCATACTAAAATTGTAAAATGAAATTTGGTTCTTCAGAGCTAATCCTAAACGCAGATCATAGCGTATACCACCTTAATTTATTACCTCAAGACCTAGCAGATACGGTAATTACCGTTGGCGACCCCGATAGGGTAAAACAGGTTTCCCAATATTTTGATAGTATTGAACTAAAAAAAGGGAAACGGGAATTCCTTACCCATACTGGTTGGCTCAAAAACAAACGCATTTCCGTAATTTCCACCGGTATAGGCACGGACAATATAGATATTGTTCTTAATGAGCTGGATGCTTTGGTCAATATCAATTTTGAAACAAGGACTATAAAAAAGGATAAAACCCGATTGGATATTATCCGTATCGGCACCTCAGGTTCCATTCAGCCCAATATTCCAGTAGATTCATTTTTGCTAAGCGAATTTGCCATTGGCCTGGACAGTCTTTTACATTTTTACGATAGTACCCATATTCAACACCCGGAGATACAGCAAGCATTTTTAAAGCACACCAACTGGCTGAAAGACAAGTCCAACCCCTATGTTGTTGCATATGATAAATCTTTAGGAGATTTGTTTATCTCGGACAGAATCCAACTTGGCTTTACCGCCACCAATGTTGGGTTTTACGGACCCCAAGGCCGAAGTTTACGATTAAAACTGGAAGATGAAAGCATGAACTCCAAATTGGCCAGCTTTAATTATAATAATAAGAGGATTACAAATTTGGAAATGGAAACATCCGGAATTTACGGTTTGTCCAAGTTATTGGAACACAGGGCGGTTTCCCTTAACTGTATCCTGGCAAACAGACCCAATGGGGAGTTTTCCAAGAGACCGGATTTGGCAATAGATGAATTAATTAAATATGCGTTGAACAGAATAACTCAAGACTCCTAAACAAATAAATGTATTTAATTGATTGCTAATGTCTTATGTTGTTTAATTTACAATAAAACATTAAACGATATCTTAGAGCACATACTCCTAATAAGTTAACCAACAAAAAAATAAGTTGATTTGAAAAATGTAAGCATCATTGGAGTTCCCGAACACTTTAATTTTCCTTGGCAATTAGCTATTGAGGAAGGAGCTTTTGAGGCGCGTGGAATTAAATTAATATGGAAGGATATTCCGGAAGGAACCGGTAAAATGGCCCAATTGCTAAAAGAAAACAAAACCGATTTGGCCATTATCCTTACCGAAGGGATTGTAAAAAGTATTACCGAGGGAAATCCCTCAAAAATTGTACAGGAATACATAGCTACTCCCCTCTTATGGGGTATCCATGTAGCCGATAAAAGTGACTATAATACTTTAACCGATTTAAGAAATAAGACCGCCGCCATTAGTAGATATGGGAGCGGCAGTCATCTCATGGCCTACGTAAATGCCAAAAACCAAGGCTGGGACACCAATGAATTAAAATTCGAGGTGGTCCACAATTTAGATGGGGCCGTAACTAGTTTAACGGAGGGCAAGGCCGACTATTTTATGTGGGAACACTTCACTACAAAACCTCTGGTTGATAAAGGGATATTTAGAAGAATTACAGATTGTCCAACACCTTGGCCTTGTTTTGTAGTTGCTGCCACGGATAAATTTATCAATGAAAATCCAGGCACTTTGACCCATATTCTGGAGATTATTAATATATATACCACAGATTTTAAGCAAATTCCCAGCATAGACCGTACTTTGGCCAATACCTACAACCAGCAGTTGGAGGATATTACACATTGGCTATCCTTAACCGATTGGGGACATAGGAATATCAGTAAACAGAATTTGGAATTGGTACAAAATACTTTAATTGACTTAAAGCTTATTGAAAAAATAACTCCTAGAACGGAGATATTGTATAAATGAACTTAAAAAAAGCAGAACTTGAATTTATTAAGGCGACATCCTTATGTTCCCCTAATCGTAAAAATAGGCTTGGATTATGCTTCTAAAGTTAATATCCGATAAAGGTTTGTGAAGACACTCCTTAACACGGGGATTGGATAAGGCCTTATAAGTAACCTCTTCGCAACCATTGGCTGTTAAAACAGCTATTACAATTTTTTCTTTTTCTTCTTTTCTAAATAGAATATCAAAAGCCTCCAAAAATTGCCATCCGTCCATTATGGGCATTTCAATATCCAAAATCAAAAGAAAACTTCCCTGATCTATATCATTAATATTTGACTCTATAAAATCCAACGCCCTATGGCCGTCAGTAACAGTATCTATTTCCAGATCTGGAATTAGTTTTTTTAAAAAAAGTTTATTGAGCATATTGGTTGTTCCGTCGTCATCAACCAATAACACCCATTTTAATCTAGTAGAATTCATTAACTTATTAATATTTAATATCACAACTGCTTTTGTAAATTATGTGAAACCAATTCAAAAAAAGTACAAATATATATTTAGTTCATTGTACATTTTAAATTTTGACCAAAAAAGTCATACAAATGTTATTTTGCATCAAGAGGTTCGGGACAAGGAATTTGGAATAGGATCGATACTTTATGGCCAGTTCACCCTTTAGTCTTAAAATTAACCTTTAAAATAATAATTACCATTTAATTACTTGTTTTCCATTTTCCAATAATATTTTATTTGTTTTACTAAAGTGTTTATTACCAAACCAATACCCCCTATTGGCACTTAATGGAGAAGGATGTCCGGAAGTAAGAATATAATGTTTCTTGGCATTGATAAATTTCGCCTTCTTCTTGGCATAACCGCCCCATAATAAAAATACCAATCCTTCCTTTTCATCCGATAATTTTCGGATAATGGTATCCGTAAAAATTTCCCATCCTTTGTTTTGGTGACTGCCCGCTTCATGAGCCCTTACCGTTAAGGTCGCGTTGAGCAATAGGACTCCTTGGTCTGCCCAATGTTCCAGATTTCCATTGTCCGGATATGGCTTCCCCAAATCGGATTCAATCTCCCGAAATATATTTACCAGGGAAGGTGGGTGGGACACGCCCTCGTTTACTGAAAAACATAGGCCATTGGCCTGCTGTGGCCCATGATAAGGATCCTGACCTATAATAACCACCTTGGTATCCTCTAGGTGACAATGATTAAATGCAGCAAAAATATCGCTCTCCTTAGGGTAACAGCTATGCCCGTCATATTCCTGTTTAACAAATAGGATAAGGGATTCAAAATACGGTTTATTAAACTCGGACATCAAAAGCTTTTTCCAGCTGTCGTGCAAATTAAACGTCACTTATTATTTCATTTTAAAATTATTAAACATAAAACTGATTTCTTTTTGCAAGTAAAAACATAAAAATAGTTAAAAAACTAAAACAAATTTACCTATAGCGCCTTATCCTTTAAAAATATAGCATTCGCTAAACTTGTGTACCTTAGTAATCCCTTACAAATAAATAATGAAGCCATTAATAAACCTTTTTCCATTTCTATAGTCCTATAAAGGAACTTAAGTCCAAAATGTTGATTGCGGAAGAAACTTTAGTAATACAATTAAAACAAAAGGAGCATCAGGCCAAGGCTTTTGAGGTGCTTGTTAACACCTACAAGGAACGTCTGTATTGGCATATAAGAAGAATTGTATTAAACCATGACGACACCGATGATGTGTTGCAGAATACCTTTATTAAGGTATTTAGAAATATCGATGGGTTTAAGGGTGATAGTAAATTATACTCTTGGATGTATAGGATAGCGACCAATGAAGCCTTGTCGTTTTTAAAATCAAAATCGCAAAAACTTAAGATCAATAACGAACAGTTAATGAATAAGGTAGTTGAAGATTTAAGGGCCGATGTGTATTTTGAAGGTGACGAGATTCAGCTTAAATTACAAATGGCCATTGCAACACTTCCTGAAAAACAAAAATTAATTTTTAATATGAAATATTTTCAGGAGCTTAAATATGAAGAAATTTCTGAAATTTTAGAGACCTCCGTAGGTGGATTAAAAGCCTCCTATCATCTGGCATCAAAAAAGATCGAAGCTTTTTTGAAAGAGAATTAAACCTTTTATATTGTTCAAGGTCAAACCATTAAAATGAATAAATTAAATAAAAATAATAGCTTTAAGGTTCCTGATGGGTATTTTGATACCCTTTCCGGCAAGATCATGGATAAGGTTGCCAAGGAAGAAACCTCAATGCCTCCAAGTGAAGGATTCAAGGTTCCGGAAGGTTATTTTGAAAATTTAAATGACAAACTCTTGGGGCAACTGCAAAACACCGCATTGGAGACAAAGGTAATCCCATTAAAGTCGTTTAAAAAGCACTATTTGGCCGCTGCTTCTGTGGCAGCCGTTGTACTTCTTTTCATTTTGGTCCAATTTAAGAGCGATAAACCACTATCCTATTCGGATTTGGCCAGTTCGGATATTGACCAATATTTCGAATTTAATGATCTGGAACTAACCTCCTATGATTTGGTGGAAATACTTCCAATCCAGGATTTGGATCTGAACGATATTATGGAAAGTAGGCTGGAAAATGAAAATATCATAGATTACCTGGATTCCCATATTGAAGATTTTGAAGAATTAAATATGCACAATGATGATTAGAAAAATAAAAATACTTACCCCTCTCTTGTTCCTAATAGCCACCTTGTCACTAAGCTCTCAGGAAAGGCAGGATTGGGATAAAATAAAGTCCCTAAAAATAGCTTTCATTACAGAAAGATTAAATCTCTCCCCTAAAGAAGCCCAAAGTTTTTGGCCCATATATAATGAGCATCAATCCAAAAAAGAAGATTTGTTTAAGGAGGAGCGCTTTGAAATAGGTTCCGAGATAAAAAATTTGGATGCGCTATCGGATGCACAGGCCAGTGCACTTCTTATCCGTATGCAAAAGTTGGAAGAAGAAAAACACATGGTGGAAAAAGCCTATATCGATAAAATTTCCAAGACCATTTCGGCCAAGAAAACCATCTTGTTGATGCGTTCGGAAGAGGATTTTAAACGTCAACTAATTAAACAATATAGACAAAAAAGGGGTGGCAAGTAACTACCTCCGGGCAGGCCCTCGAAGCATAGAAAGAAGCCTTGTTTCAGATCGTTTATCGAGTAACTCCCATCCCAGCCTCCCTGGATATAAGAGATTCATTATAGGATCGACACTCTCAGGATGGTGGACATCTCAGTTAAAAATAAGTTTGGCAATCCTGTCCTTTCCCGCAGCATAGGCAATAGTATCGTTCATGAATCTTAGGGTATAAAAGGACTCATTGGAAAGCTGTTTCCATGTTTCACCAGTATCCTGTGAATAAGCGACCCCATTAAAGCCCACTGCAACTAGTGCTTTCCCTTTTGAATTAGGTATAAATTGTACACAGCTCCTATAATCTGGAAGGGCTCCATTGGCGATTAGTCTCCATGTTTTTCCGCCATCCGAGGTCATTGCCTTATTGGCCTTATTAGTTTCTGGCTTGGTATAGTCCCCCCCTATGGCTACCCCTATATTTTCGTCGTAAAAATCAATGGAATAAATTCCCTGAGTTGTTTCGGCACTTTCTATTGGGGTTTTTATTACTTCCCAAGTAAATCCTTTATCGTTCGAATAATACACATTTCCATTTGTAGTAGCTATCCATGCCATGTTACCCAACACCTTTATGTTAGTATTACTGGCCGCGAAAGCCCCTTCCCCGGTTTCCGCATTTGGTAAGGAAGAACAAGGTAGCTTCTTCCACGTATTGCCGCCATCCCTTGTAATAATTAAAGATAGGCACCCATTCATACTATCCCCAACGGCAATGCCCTCCTGATCGTTCCAAAAAGTCATGGCATCATAAAATACCTTCTCATCTTCTTCATGGTATACCAATTCCATATTTCCCTTGTCTCCAGTCTTGTACAATAAGGCCGGATTACCCACAGAAAGCATGAAAAAATCGGTGGAATTCTGTGCTACAGCCCTAAATTCCGGCAATATACTGTCGTACTTTTGGGTATTGACCCTCACTTTGTTGGACCTAAGGTCTACCAAACCAAAAGCGCCATTGTTGGCTGCAAATGCCATATTGCCCCCGTCCATTATCTCGATTGCCCTAAAGCTTAAGGAATCGGTGTAAATGGTTTCTATTTTTACAGAATTAAATGTTCTCTTTTCGTCCATTTCAGAACATGAGCCTAAAATAAAAAGAATGAGAATCACCAAAAAGTTACGCATGCTTATAATTTTCACCAAAAATAAGAGGAATAGGTTCTAATACAATACCTTTGCAATCTTAATTTTTCAAAATGCGATTACATAGAAATCTAGTGTTTGCGGTTGTTGATGCGTTAAATTATATATTTAATGAAGGTGAATATGCGGACAAGGTAGTGGAAAAGGTATTAAAATATGATAAGCGATGGGGAGCCAGGGATAGAGGTTTTATTGCAGAAACCACTTATGAAATGGTGCGCTGGAAACGATTGTATGCCGAGATAGCAGAAGTAAAGGCCCCATATAGTAGACCAAACCTATTTAGAATGTTTGCCGTTTGGGCCGTTCTTAAGGGTATTAAACTACCCGATTGGAAACAAATTGAACCAACACCCGAAAGAAGAATCAAAGGAAAATTTGATGAACTATCCAAAATAAGAAAATTCAAGGAATCTGTACCGGACTGGATGGACGAGCTAGGTGTAAAAGCATTGGGCGAAGCACTGTGGACCAAAGAAATTCATGCCCTAAATGAGCAGGCAGATGTAATTCTTAGAGTAAATACCCTAAAAACAACTAAGGACAACCTAAGCAGTGTTCTACACGAAGCCGGAATTGAAACTGAATCCATAAAAGGTTATCCAGATGCTTTAAGGCTAAAGGAACGTTCAAATGTGTTTATTACCGAGGCCTTTAAGAATGGCTGGTTTGAAGTACAGGATGCTTCATCCCAATTGGTAGCCCCATTTTTGGAGGTGGAACCTGGCCAACGTGTAGTAGACACCTGTGCAGGTGCTGGTGGGAAAACGCTTCATTTGGCCGCACTTATGGAAAATAAAGGCCAGCTGATCGCCTTGGATATTTACGGCAACAAACTAAAGGAATTAAAACGTCGGGCAAAACGCGATGGGGCCCATAATGTGGAAACCAGGGCTATAGATTCTACCAAAGTGATAAAAAAATTACATGGCTCCGCAGACAGGGTGCTAATAGACGCCCCATGTACCGGTTTGGGGGTCCTAAAAAGAAACCCTGATGCCAAATGGAAATTACAACCCGATTTCTTGGAGAAAATCATGGTTACCCAACAACAGATACTACAGGATTACAGTCGTATTGTTAAACCGGGCGGGAAATTGGTCTACGCAACTTGCTCCATTTTGCCACAGGAAAACATTCAGCAAGTAAAGAAATTCCTCAGTTCAGAGGCCGGAAAAGATTTTACTCTTGTTAAGGATAATAATATATATTCCTGCAAAACGGGCTTTGACGGATTTTACATGGCCCTTTTGGAAAAAAAACAAGCCTAAGTTTTTAAAATGAAAATAAAAAAGAGGCTGTCCAAGGTAATGGGCAGCCTCTTTTTAAGTTTTAAAACCTATAGTCCAATTCTAACACTGGGCACACTAATCCCAACTCCCGTGCGAACCGTTGTTCTTCTGGGATAGCTTCTATAACTGTAATGGTCGTTATGGTAATAATAAAAGCTGGCATGGGTATGGTAATGCTGACTGTGATGACAATGGGAGTCACAATGCTCACGATGTTCCGCATATGCGTCCCTTTTACCTTTCATATAAGCTTTATGGGCCTTTCTATCCCTTTTCTTTAATTCACGCTCATATTCCTTTTGCGATTCCCAAAATTCCTCTTCCTCTGCTTCAGCCAATTCCTGGGATTGCTCAAATTGTGCATCCTCTTTTGCCCTTTGTTCATAATAGTACAGCTTTTCCTGTTCATTGGATTCCACTTCTTGGGCTAATGTACCGACAGTTGAAAAAAGTAAGACGGACAAACTTAAAAATTGTAATCTCTTCATAACTTCATTGTTTTATTTAAACTGTGATTTAATATGCACTGTTTGTAAATAAAACAACCAAATGGAAAATTACCCTACCTGGGTAGGCAAAAAATGATTTTTAAAAGACCTCTTTTTTGGTATTCGTGGTGAGTACATCGGCATGCATCAACGATTCCGCCAAACTAGTGGTCTTAGGCAACTCATACTTAAAATAGAATTTCATAGTATGGATTTTGCTTTCGTAAAAGGCTTGGGAATAAGTTTGATCCCCATCCATGAGGTTTCGTTTAGCACAAACTGCTATATCGAGCCATAACCATGCTATTACGACATGGCTCAAAAATTCCATAAACAAATTTGCATCGGACAGATAGCGCTCATAATTCCCTTTTTTAGCAAAAGGCATCAAGAATTCCAAAACCTCCCTGGTCAACTTGATCTTATCTCCCAGTATTTTGGCCGATGACCGCAATTCATCATATTCCATTGCCGAGGTAATGGTATTCAGTACTTCTGTCAATAATAATTCCAAAGCCTTGCCATTCTCCATAGGAACCTTTCTTCCCAATAAATCTTGGGATTGTATTCCTGTGGTACCCTCATAAATACTAAATATCCTTATATCGCGATAGTATTGTTGAAGAATGAAATCAGAGCAGAATCCATATCCCCCCAACACCTGCAGTCCATTGCTCACGGCCACGGATCCGGCCTCGGTAGGATAGGTTTTTACAATAGGAATAACCATTTCCAATAACAGACCGTATTTTTCCTTGGTTTCCGGGCTTTTGGTAGATTGAATGATGTCGTAATACTTGGCGGCCAACAAAACCAAACTCAAAGAACCCTCCGCAATCGCTTTTTGCAATAAGAGCATGCGCCGTACATCTGGATGCTCAATGATCAGGCAAGGATTTTCATCTGGATCTTTCTTTCCATCACTTGAAAGTTTTCGTCCTTGGGGACGTTCATTGGCATACTCCAATGATGCCTGATAGGCGGCCATGCTAATGGCTGCACCCCCACGTCCAACACTTATCCTAGCACTGTTCATCATTAAGAACATATATTTTAAACCCTTATGGACCTTTCCCACCAACCAGCCATGGCAATCGTCATTATCACCAAATCCCAGATGTGTGGTCGCATACCCCTTTTGTCCCATTTTCTGGAAATCGGCCACCGTAATCACATCGTTCTTCTGTAGACTACCATCGACATCGACCCTTAATTTAGGCACTACAAACAAGGAAATGCCCTTTGTTCCCGAAGGCGCTCCATCAATCCTGGCCAATAACAGATGTACTATGTTTTCGGCATATTCATGATCCCCTCCAGAAATAAATATTTTTTGTCCAGTTATTTTATAATGGCCTTCTTGTGTGGGCGTTGCCCTGGTTGTAATATCGGACAAGGAACTTCCAGCCTGGGGTTCGGTAAGGCACATGGTACCTCCCCAATCGCCGGATAGCATTTTGGGAACATAGGTCTTCTTAAGGTCTTCATTGGCAAAATGAACAATTAGCTCGGCCGCCCCCTGGGTCAACCCAGCATATCCCGGCAGGTGATTGTTGGCAGCTTCCTGGATATATGCCGAGGCCGTGTGTACCATAAACGGCAACTGCATTCCCCCTTCCCCATAGTCAAAAGGAGCTGAAATAATTCCCATTTCCCCGCCTTTCTTCATCATTACATCTACCTGCCTATGGACCAATATGGTTCCATCACTGAACTCGGCAGGAGTTTCGTCCATCTCTTTGAAATAGGGAAATAATTCACGATCGGAAAATTCTTTGATGGCATTTAAAAACAGGTCCAAGGAATCTTTGTCGTAATCTTGGTAACGTTCCTCCGAAAGAAGTTCCTCCACTCCGTGAACCCGGTATAATAAGAATTTTAATGTTGTAATATCGATATATTCCTTAGCCATGGTAAAAAATTTAAGGATTAACTGTTGTGCTGTACGTAAGATACAATTTACTGATAAATAAGGACTGAAAAGGAGAAATGAAATCTTTGGAAATTTATTTTTATTTAAATACTGTGAATCCATTAATATGGCTAAACCTCGCAAAAAAGGAACCATAAGTTTCTTACCTTTAAATTTTTATCAAGTTTAAGCAAAGAATGAACAATGAGGAGTCAGCCATAAGGACAACCTATTTCAGCATTGCTGGAAATATAATTTTGGCCATAGTTAAAGGTCTGGCTGGTTTTTTTGGCAATTCCTATGCTTTAATAGCCGATGCCATTGAATCCACCACGGATATTTTCTCCTCTCTCTTGGTCTTGTTTGGACTTAAATACGCCAAAAGACCGGCCGATGAAAATCACCCCTACGGTCATGGTAAAATTGAACCCTTAATTACTTTTTTGGTGGTTGGCTTTTTGATTACCTCGGCCACCATTATAGCTTATGAAAGCATCACGAACATTTTAACTCCCCATAAAACCCCTAAACCTTGGACCTTATTGGTTTTGGGTGCCATTATTTTGTGGAAGGAGATTTCATATAGGGTGGTGTTAAAAAAAAGTATCCAAACCAACAGCTCCTCCCTAAAGGCAGATGCCTGGCATCACAGAAGTGATGCCATCACCTCGGTAATGGCGTTTATTGGAATATCCATAGCCCTTATTTTTGGCAAAGGATATGAAACAGCAGATGATTGGGCTGCCTTGGCTGCCTCATTTTTTATTTTCTACAATGGATATTTGATCTTTAGGCCTGCCCTAGGAGAAATAATGGATGAGCATCTGTACGACGACCTCATTGAAGAAATTCGCCAGGTTTCCTTAACCGTTGATGGTATACTGGGAACTGAAAAATGTTTCATCCGAAAGGCAGGTACAAAATATCATATCGACCTTCATGCCCAGGTAGACGGTAATATTAGCGTAAAAAAAGGGCATGACCTGTCCCATAAACTTAAGGACAGGCTTCGCAGGGATATACCCAACATAGGGCATGTTTTGATTCACATAGAGCCCAAATAAGAACCAAAGTAAGCAACATTTTAAAATAGACCTCCTGTAGAAATTAACAATTGTTGTCTAAAACTGTTAACTATTCTAATGAAAAATTACACATTAAAACCGTAAATTTGCACCTTTCTCAACCTTACAATTTATATATTAAATGATTCATTTCTTCGGAGACCTTAGCACTAAGATATTTGCGGTACAGACCAAAAACGACCTTTCCCAAGAAGATAGCGTAAAACTTACGTGGTTGTTTGGCAACCAACCTAAATTAAACGCGGCGTCATTGGACGCCTTTTTTGTTGGTCCCAGGGCAGCCATGATTACCCCATGGAGCACCAATGCCACGGAGATAACCCAAAATATGGGTATTTCTGGTATTATTAGAATTGAGGAGTTTACTTCGGTAGACAAAGATGAAAAAGGGTTCGATCCTATGCTTTCTCAGAAATATAGTGCCCTTTCGCAGGATATTTTTAAGGTTGATGTAAAGCCCGCGCCTATTCTGGAAATAGTGGATATTGCCCAATATAATGAAAAGGAAGGATTGTCCTTGAGCGATGAAGAGGTAGCATATCTACAACAAGTTTCCGAGAAAATTGGCCGTAAACTTACAGATTCTGAGGTATTTGGGTTTAGTCAGGTGAATTCTGAACATTGTAGACATAAAATTTTTAATGGGACCTTTGTCATAGATGGAGTAGAAAAGCCATCATCACTTTTTAAGCTTATTAAAAAAACGTCTCAGGAAAATCCCGGGGATATCGTTTCGGCCTATAAGGACAATGTAGCCTTTCTTAAGGGGCCTAAAGTGGTGCAGTTTGCCCCAAAGAGTGCCGACAAGCCAGATTTCTACCAGGAAAAATCCTTTGAATCGGTTATTTCCCTAAAGGCTGAAACCCATAATTTCCCAACTACAGTAGAGCCCTTCAACGGTGCTGCCACAGGGGCTGGTGGAGAAATTAGGGATAGATTGGCAGGTGGAAAGGGTTCTTTGCCCTTGGCGGGGACTGCGGTGTACATGACCGCCTATTCCCGATTGGAAAAAAACAGGTCTTGGGAAAAGGGTATGGCCGAAAGGAATTGGTTGTACCAAACCCCTATAGATATTTTAATAAAGGCGTCCAACGGAGCCTCCGATTTTGGAAACAAATTTGGTCAACCCCTAATTGCAGGATCTGTACTCACCTTTGAACATGATGAGGCTACAGAAACACATGGAACTGCCCAAGGAAGAAAATTAGGGTATGACAAGGTAATTATGCAGGCTGGTGGTATTGGCTACGGAAAGGCTGAACAAGCTATAAAAGACACTCCCAAAACGGGCGATAAAATCGTAATCCTAGGGGGGGACAATTATCGCATTGGAATGGGCGGTGCAGCAGTATCCAGTGCCGATACGGGCGAATTTGGAGCAACTATTGAACTGAACGCCATTCAGCGTTCCAACCCTGAAATGCAAAAAAGGGCTGCGAACGCCATAAGAGGTATGGTAGAAGGTGACCATAACCCCATCGTTTCCATCCACGACCATGGAGCTGGTGGGCATTTAAATTGTCTATCCGAGTTGGTCGAGGAGACCGGAGGAAAAATAGATTTGGATAAGCTGCCCATAGGTGACCCTACCCTTTCTGCAAAAGAAACTATTGGGAACGAATCCCAGGAGCGTATGGGATTGGTCATCGGAAAAAAGGATGTTGACATGCTGCACAGAATTGCGGATAGGGAACGATCCCCAATGTACGAGGTCGGTGATGTTACTGGCGATAAACGTTTTACCTTCAAATCTTCCACTACCGGGGAAAGTCCAATGGACTTGGAGTTATCCGATATGTTCGGGAGCTCGCCAAAAACCGTAATGAACGATTCCACTGTATCAAGAAAATATAAGGCCCCATCGTATTCCCTGGAATACTTTCACGATTATTTGGACCAGGTATTGCAATTGGAAGCCGTAGCCTCAAAGGACTGGCTAACAAATAAGGTAGACCGTTGTGTAGGCGGCAAGGTGGCCAAACAGCAATGTGCTGGTCCACTGCAGTTACCCTTGAACAATTGCGGTGTTATGGCGTTGGATTACAAAGGAAAGGAAGGAATTGCCACTTCCATTGGCCACTCCCCTATTTCAGGATTGATAGACCCCTCTGCTGGAAGTAAAAATAGTATCGCTGAAGCCTTGACCAATATTATTTGGGCCCCTTTAAAAGATGGGCTGGACTCGGTTTCCCTATCCGCCAACTGGATGTGGCCCTGTAAAAATCCTGGGGAGGACGCCAGACTTTATGAGGCGGTACAGGCCATTTCGAATTTTGCCATAGAATTGGGCATCAATGTCCCTACCGGAAAAGATTCACTGTCCATGAAACAACGCTACAAGGATGCTGAAGTTATAGCCCCAGGGACCGTTATCATCTCGGCTGCCGGAAACTGTACCGACATTACCAAGGTGGTAGAACCGATCTTACAAAAAAATGGCGGGGATATTTATTACATTAACCTATCCAAGGATTCTTATAAATTAGGAGGATCCTCATTTGCACAGATTTTGAATACTGTTGGCGATGAGGCCCCATCAATAAACAATGCGGTTAATTTTAAAACCGTATTCAACACCTTACAAGGTTTGATCCGTGACGGAAAGATATTGGCCGGGCACGATGTGGCTTCGGGTGGATTGATAACCTCCTTATTGGAACTTTGCTTTGCCGATATAAATTTAGGTGCCACCTTGGACCTAACTTCCATTGGAGAAGCCGATACCATCAAATTATTGTTTTCCGAAAATGCAGGGATCGTTTTTCAGGCAAAGGACAATACTGTAGAAAATATTTTGGCCGATGAAGGTATTGAATATTTCAAAATTGGGTCGGTGAGCACAACACCTACCCTGACCATAAAGAATCAGGGGATGGAAATGGGACTGAACATTGATTCCCTTCGCGATACCTGGTTTAAAACCTCCTACCTATTGGATCAAAGGCAAACCGCCAACAACTTGGCCCTTGAGAGATATAACAATTATAAAAAACAACCCTTAAACTACGTTTTTCCAGCACATTTTGATGGCAAAGTACCAAGCAAGGTAAATTCGCGACCTAAAGCGGCCATTCTACGTGAAAAAGGCAGTAACTCGGAACGCGAAATGGCCAATGCCATGTACCTCGCCGGTTTTGATGTTAAGGACGTGCATATGACCGATTTAATTTCGGGAAGGGAGACCTTGGAAGATATCCAATTTATAGGTGCGGTAGGTGGTTTCTCCAACTCCGATGTATTGGGAAGTGCCAAAGGTTGGGCAGGAGCCTTTAAGTACAACAAAAAGGCAAATACCGCATTAAGGAATTTCTTTGCTAGACCGGACACCCTTTCTATAGGCATTTGTAACGGTTGTCAGTTATTTATGGAATTGGAACTGATCAATTCTGAGCATTCAGAACATGGAAAAATGACCTTTAATGATTCCCATAAACACGAAAGTGGCTTTACTTCTGTGGTCGTTCAAAAGAACAAGTCGGTAATGCTTTCAAGTTTGGAAGGGGCTAATTTAGGGGTATGGATTTCCCATGGCGAAGGAAAGTTTATTCTACCACTCTCTAAGGAAAATTACAACATTGTAGCAAATTACGGTTATGAAGGGTATCCTTCAAATCCCAATGGCAGTGATTTCAATACGGCCATGTTATGTGATGTTACCGGCCGACATTTGGTGACCATGCCCCATATAGAACGCTCTATTTTTCAATGGAACTGGGCACATTATCCTGCTGGAAGAAAAGATGAGGTTTCACCATGGCTGGAGGCATTTGTAAATGCCAGAAAATGGCTGGAGGCAAATAACGGTTAAATATGATCTTTCGTAGAGCCACCAAAGCAGACCTTCCAACAATAATAGAAATGATAGCCAGTGATACCTTGGGCCAGTTGCGTGAGAAGGACGAAGACCCTCTTCCTTTGGAGTATTACAGGGCTTTTGATCTTATTGACGAGGACAAAAATCAGGAGCTGATGGTTGTAGTGAATTTGGAAGGGGAAGTTGTAGCCTCTTTTCAACTAAGTTTTCTGCAATACTTAACCTATGTAGGAGGCATTCGCTGCCTCGTAGAAAATGTCCATGTAAGGGAGGATCAAACAGGCAAGGGCATCGGCAAACAAATGTTTCAATGGATTATTCAAAGAGCCAAAGATAAAGGTGTTCATTTGGTGCAATTAACCTCTAACAAACTACGACCCAATGCCATTCGATTTTATGAAGGTATCGGATTCAAAGCTACCCACGAAGGATTTAAACTACATCTCTAATTCCACAAATTAAAATCCCCTGAATAGAAGTTGGACTTTTATTCAGGGGATTTTTATATAAATAATCATACTTCCATAGAGGAAATCTAATTTACTTTCTACTTCTTGGAATAATCGGCATGGATAGCCTTATCAAAAGCCTCCCAATGTTCTGGCTTCATCCTTTCGGGAGTAAAAAGACATATTCCTGCAGCACCGTTTTCCATGGAGCCCCTTATGGCCGATTCAATTTCAGAGGGCAACAAGCCGTGATTTTCCGGATCATTTTCCTCAGTCTTGTTCTCAGGGTTTGGACAAATAAAAAGTCCACTATAAATAGGCTTTTGCCCCTTCACGGAAGTTACCTCTTCCTTGGTTATTTCTCCAACCCATTCAGGACCTTTTAAATAGAAATCGTTATAATTCATAGGATAGAAGGAGTCCAAATTCCATTTGTTCCATTCCTGTCTAACCATTTTCATGGCATTGCTAGGGCCTGGAAAGACCGCGGCATTTATCTTTTTCCCTTTGGCGTGGACCACCTCAACCAAACGGTTTACAATATTCGTTATTAGATCATATCTAAATTGCTTCCATTCCTGAACTTGGGAAGGATCTTCAACCTCTTTTATGTCTATTCCGGATTTCTCCTTAAAATCAGCCACACATTTGTCGCAATAGCAATAATCGGCTACGGGATATTCCTCGTTCATCACCAATCCATATTTATCCCAAAGACCTTCCGCCAAGATTACATCCGGGAAACGGATATAGTCCAAATGTATCCCATCTACTTCTTCCACAGCCGCAATGCTCCCGTACAAATCGGACAAAAATTCAAAAGAGCCTTCCTTGTTCGGGCAAAGAAATTTGTAGTATGAAACATAGGCCGGTTTGTCAAAAGCTGATTCGCCATTTCTGTTTACAGCATAAAGATCAGCAGGTAATTTAGGATTATCACCTTGCACCATTGTTGGTACCCAAGTATGGAATTCCATTCCGGCACCTTTTACCAATTTACCAACCCGCTTATAGGTTTCCGGATCGTGGCCTCCATTGTACATGAGCCCATCTATCCCTTTCTCTTTATAGTTCTTAAATTTTTCAGCAAGTTCTTGGTCGGTGGCCTCTCCTGGTCCTCCCGTCCAAGCATAAACAGGGACTTTAGTTTTTTCGGCACAGGAAATCATGGTAAAAATAACAACTGCCGTTACAAAAAGCTTTTTCATTGGTTTAGTTTATTTGTTAGTAATAGTTAGAGTAATTCACAATAAAACAACCTACTTCACTTCAATAGAGTTTTACTGGGTAGTCACTTAAAAATGGTAATATGGAATGAACTTAATCATTTAAATAATTTAAGCCCTAAAATCTTAGCTAAGTAACCTCAGAAATAATACAAACAACAAAATTGCACGACAAATGTAATTAACCGAAGGTCCAATTCACTAAAATTGCCATTTGACCAAAATGAAGTGACATGTTGCTAAAAATGAGTGAAAATCAGGGCGATAAAAAAAACAGCACCTTTATAAAGACCAGTTTAAATACCACAATCACACCCTTTTACCCAAATAATCATTGCGGTCATCTGTAATTTATTACAACTAAAATTACAGACTCAATAATTTTTTTACATTTTTTATACGAATGTGATTTTAAAATACCGTTCCCTTTTCTTAATTTGCGATTACGAACAGCAAATTAAATATGCAAGAAATCACCCGCCTTTTTGATTTTCCTTACTATCAATTAAAGAAATTCAATTTAAAAAAATCATTAGTCACAAAGTACAATGGAGAATGGGTAGCAACATCCACCCAGGAATATATAGACAAGGCAAATGCCATTAGTAGGGCTTTATTGCGACTAGGTGTTGAACCAAATGATAAAATTGCCCTTATTTCCATGACCAACAGAACGGAATGGAATATAATGGACATTGGAATACTTCAGTTAGGAGCACAAAACGTTCCAATATATCCTACTATATCAGAAGAAGATTATGCATATGTCCTTAACCATTCGGAGGCCAAATATGTCTTTGTCTCCTGTCAGGAAGTCTATGACAAGGTCAATGCTATTAAAGGTAATACACCGAATTTGAAGGAAGTTTACTCTTTTGACCAACTTGCCAATTGCAAAAATTGGAGCGAAATGTTGGAATTGGGTGCGGATACCTCCAATCAAAATGAGGTTGAAAAACTCAAGGATAAGGTTAAGCCGGATGATTTGGCGACTTTGATATATACTTCGGGGACCACTGGCAGGCCAAAAGGAGTTATGCTGACCCACAACAATGTGGTGTGCAATGCCATCGAGAGCTCCAAACGGCTGCCAATAGATTATGGAAATACCACATGTCTAAGTTTTTTACCCGTCTGCCATATATACGAAAGAATGATGGTATACTTATATCAATACGCCGGGGTTACCATTTATTTTGCCGAGTCTATGGACAAAATAAGTGACAACCTCAAAGAATGTGCTCCCCATGTCATGACTGCAGTACCTAGATTATTGGAAAAGGTATACGATAAAATTATCGCCAAGGGAACTGCCCTCACCGGCATTAAAAAGAAATTATTTTTTTGGGCCGTTGAAGTTGGTCTAAAATATGAACCTTATGGACAAAACGGTTGGTGGTACGAACAAAAGTTGGCCTTGGCCAGAAAATTAATTTTCAGTAAGTGGAAAGAAGGTCTTGGAGGAAATCTTTCATTAATATCTTCAGGTAGCGCTGCATTGCAACCGCGATTGGCACGTATTTTTAATGCGGCTGGATTTGGAGTGATGGAAGGTTACGGACTTACGGAAACCTCGCCGGTAGTTTCTGTAAACGATATGAGGGATGGCGGATTTAGAATAGGGACAGTTGGGAAATTATTGGGTAATACCGAGGTAAAAATTGCAGAAGACGGGGAAATATGCGTTAAAGGCCCCCAAGTGATGTTGGGCTATTATAAGGATAGTGAAAAAACAGCCGAGGTAATCAAGGATGGTTATTTTCACACAGGGGATATCGGTGAAATAGATACAGACGGTTTTCTTAAAATCACCGACAGAAAGAAAGAGATGTTTAAAACATCGGGAGGTAAATATGTTGCACCCCAACTTTTGGAAAACAGGTTTAAACAATCCAGATTCATAGAACAAATAATGGTGATTGGTGAAGGGGAAAAAATGCCCGCGGCCCTTATACAACCAGATTTTCAATTTGTACAAGATTGGGCCAAAATGCATAATATAGAGGTTGGCGACAATGAACAAATGGTCAAAAATGAAAAAGTAAAAGCCAGGTTCCAAGAGGAAGTGGATGCTGCCAATGAAAGTTTCGCCAAATGGGAAAAAGTAAAACAATTTAGACTTACACCGGACATTTGGAGTATAGAGGAAGGGCACCTTACCCCTACCATGAAACTAAAACGAAAAATAGTAAAGGAAAAATATATGGATCTATACAATGACATATACGAGCACTAACAGATTACCATATATTAATTTGAAAACAGCTTCTATGACAGGAAGCTGTTTTATTTTTTAGTCCACTTATTTTTTTTAAAATATATTATGCATGCATAATATATTTTTATATCTTTGGAAGAACCAACAAAACAGCATGCACGAAATAACGATAGATTACGCGCTCCGAGCCACCTGGCAAGCAGTAACAAAGATGTATAATGAAGAGGCGAGAAAATTTAACAGCACTATGGCCGTAGGATTTACCTTATTGAGCATAGACCCAAAAACAGGTACCCCGTCCACGGCCCTTGGCCCTAAAATGGGAATGGAAGCCACTAGTCTCTCGCGAATATTAAAAAGTATGGAGGAAAAAGGGCTGATTGAACGTAGGCCCAACCCCAATGATGGCAGAGGTGTTCTGATACATCTTACAGCTTTTGGCCTGGAAAAAAGGAAGGATTCAAAAGATGTGGTACTACGTTTTAACGATGTGGTAAGGGCACATGTGCCCACTGAAAAACTAAATACTTTTTTTGAAGTAACAGAGGTCATCAACAAATTAATTGCCGAAAAGAAAATTTATTAAGAATATTTAAAAACTAGTTAACACCTTTTTATTGATGAACAAACACATTAAAAAAGTAGCAGTCATTGGTTCAGGTATTATGGGAAGCGGTATAGCCTGCCATTTCGCCAACATAGGAGTGGAGGTATTGCTTTTGGATATTGTACCACGGGAACTTAATGATAAAGAAAAAGCCAATGGCCTTACCCTAGAGGATAAGGTTGTTAGGAATAGATTGGTAAACGATTCTTTGGCCGCTGCATTAAAATCCAAACCCTCCCCTATCTATCATCAAAATTTTGCCCAGAGAATCTCGACCGGGAATCTTGAGGACGACATTTCCAAAGTTGGACAGGTAGATTGGATCATTGAAGTGGTAGTAGAACGTTTGGATATCAAGAAATTAGTTTTTGAAAAACTGGACAAGCACAGAAAACCTGGTACTTTAATTACTTCGAACACCTCGGGTATACCCATAAAATTTATGAGTGAGGGAAGAAGTGAAGATTTCCAAAAACATTTCTGCGGAACCCATTTTTTTAATCCGGCCCGCTACCTAAAACTTTTTGAAATAATTCCGGGGCCAAAAACTTCCACGGAGGTATTGGACTTTTTAAATGGCTATGGGGAACAGTTTTTAGGCAAGACCTCGGTTGTAGCCAAAGACACTCCTGCATTTATAGGCAATAGAATAGGAACCTTTAGCATCATGAGTCTGTTCCATGCCGTAAAGGAAATGGGCCTTACCGTAGAAGAGATCGATAAACTATCAGGACCGGTAATAGGCAGGCCTAAATCGGCCACCTTCCGCACCGTAGACGTTGTTGGCTTGGACACTTTGGTTCACGTAGCCAACGGTATTGCGGAAAACTGTAAGGACGATGAAAGGCGGGAACAATTTACACTTCCGGATTTTATCGTAAAAATGATGGAAAACAAATGGTTCGGAAGTAAAACAGGTCAAGGGTTTTATAAAAAAGAAGGTCGGGAAATATTGGCCTTGGACCTTAACACCATGGAATACAGGCCCAGTAAAAAGGCTAGTTTCGCCACCCTTGAACTCACCAAATCCATAGAAAATGTAATCGACCGATTTAAGGTGTTGGTTTCCGGAAAGGACAAGGCAGGCGCCTTTTACAGAAAAAGTTTTTCTTCCTTATTTGAATATGCTTCCAATAGGATCCCCGAAATAACGGGAGAGTTATATAAAATAGATGATGCCATGAAAGCGGGTTTTGCCTGGGGACATGGACCCTTTCAAATTTGGGATGCCATAGGTGTTGAAAAAGGTATTGAAATGATGAAGGCCGAAGGTTTTCAACCAGCAGCTTGGATTACCGAAATGATATCCTCCGGAAATAAGACGTTCTACACGATAAAAGAGGGGGCAACCTATTATTACGACATCCCCAAAAAGGCGATGGAGAAAATACCAGGTCAGGATTCCTTTATCATCTTGGACAACATTAGAAAATCCAAGGAGGTTTGGAAGAACTCGGGAGTTGTTATTGAGGATTTGGGCGATGGTATATTGAACGTGGAATTCCAGTCCAAAATGAACACCATTGGTGGCGATGTTTTGGCCGGACTCAACAAGGCCATTGATCTAGCTGAAAAAGATTTTCAAGGTCTAGTGGTGGGCAACCAGGCTCCCAACTTTTCTGTTGGCGCCAATATTGGAATGATATTTATGATGGCCGTGGAACAGGAATACGATGAGCTTAACATGGCCATAAAGATGTTTCAGGATACAATGATGCGTATGCGTTATTCATCCATTCCTACTGTTTCCGCCCCACACGGAATGACCTTGGGTGGTGGTTGCGAGTTGTCCTTACATGCCGATAAGGTTGTTGCTGCAGCCGAAACCTATATGGGACTGGTAGAATTTGGAGTTGGGGTTATCCCAGGTGGTGGTGGTTCCAAGGAAATGGCCTTAAGGGCATCGGATACCTTTAGAAAAAATGACGTGGAACTTAATGTGCTTCAAGAATATTTCCTCACCATAGGGATGGCCAAAGTTTCAACTTCAGCTTATGAGGCTTTCGATATGGGTGTTTTGGAAAAAGGGAAAGATATAGTGGTCGTAAACAAGGACCGACAAATTGCAACAGCCAAAGCTTACGCCAAACTAATGGCAGAACAGGGCTACACCCAACCACCCAAGAGAAAAGATGTTAAGGTTTTAGGAAAACAGGCCTTAGGAATGTTTTTGGTAGGAACGGATGCCATGGAAGACAGCAATTATATAAGCGAACACGACCATAAGATTGCCAACAAATTAGCCTATGTAATGGCCGGGGGTGACTTGTCGGAACCAACTTTGGTCACTGAGCAGTACCTATTGGATCTGGAGCGGGAAGCGTTCCTATCCCTGTGTACGGAAAGAAAAACCTTAGAGCGAATACAACATATGTTGAAGACAGGGAAGCCTCTAAGAAATTAAGATAATAGACGATTAGCCCCTAGAGACTAGACCAAATGGGACGACATAATTTTAAGAAATTGAAAATTTGGCAAGAGGGGATGGAAATTGTAAGTAAAAACTATAAGCTTACACGAACTTATGCGGATTATGAAAGGTTTAATTTAATAAGTCAAATGAACAGATCTGCGGTTTCCATTCCATCAAATATTTCTGAAGGTTCTAGTAAAAGTACAAATAGACATTTTATTAAATATTTAGAGAATAGTCTGGGTTCTGCTTTCGAATGGGAAACTCAATTAATTGTTTCGTACAATGAAAAATATTTGGATGAAGGGAAGTTCGAAGAACTTGAAACTAAAATTTTGCAAATTCAAAAAATGATTGCCTCATTTATCGACAATTTAGGTAAGTAAGGTCTAGACTCTAGCATCTAGCAGTCTAAAATCTCAAATTCAAAACAAAAATAGAACTATGAACAAACAAGCATTTATAGTAAAAGCATATAGGACTGCAGTAGGAAAAGCTCCAAAAGGTGTTTTCCGTTTTAAAAGAACGGATGAATTGGCTGCCGAAACCATAGCGTATATGATGAATGAGCTGCCTCAATTGGACAAAAAGCGAATAGATGATGTAATCGTCGGCAATGCTATGCCAGAAGGTTCGCAAGGCCTTAACATGGCCCGATTAATTTCCTTAATGGGACTTAATATTGTGGATGTCCCTGGGGTTACGGTCAATAGATTTTGTTCCTCTGGAATAGAAACTATCGGTATTGCCACCGCCAAAATACAAGCAGGTATGGCCGATTGTATTATTGCAGGTGGAGCAGAAAGCATGAGTGCCGTTCCTATGACCGGTTATAAAACGGAGCTCAACTATGACCTTGCAAAGGCCGGACACGAAGATTATTACTGGGGTATGGGAAATACGGCGGAAGCGGTAGCCAAACAATTTAATGTGTCCCGTGAGGATCAGGACGAGTTTGCCTATAACTCACACATGAAAGCGCTTAGGGCACAGGCCGAGGATCGTTTTCAAAGTCAGATAGTCCCTATTGAGGTAGAACAGACATACGTTGATGATAACGGAAAGAGGGCTACAAAAAAATACACAGTCACCAAAGATGAGGGACCGCGAAAAGGAACCAGCAAGGAAGCTCTGGCAGGACTGCGTCCGGTTTTCGCCGCAGGTGGAAGTGTTACTGCCGGGAATTCCTCACAAATGAGTGACGGTGCGGCTTTTGTACTGGTCATGAGTGAAGATATGGTAAAGGAGCTAAAATTGGAACCAATTGCAAGATTGGTCAACTATGCCGCAGCCGGAGTTGAACCCAGAATTATGGGAATTGGCCCTGTAAAAGCAATTCCAAAAGCCCTAAAACAAGCGGGGCTTAAACAGAACGATATTGAATTGATAGAGCTCAACGAAGCTTTCGCCTCCCAGTCATTGGCTGTAATTCGAGAGCTAGACCTAAACAATGATATAGTCAATGTAAATGGGGGGGCAATTGCCCTAGGCCACCCGTTGGGCTGTACCGGAGCCAAGTTGTCCGTTCAACTATTCGATGAGATGAGAAAGAGGGATATGAAAGGAAAATACGGCATGGTGACCATGTGCGTAGGTACCGGTCAGGGAGCTGCGGGTATATTTGAATTTTTAAATTAGAAAACAAAAGACAAAAATATTGAAGCGATTATTTTTTCAAGGTATCCTTCAATACTTACTATAAAACTTAATATTACAAACAATGAGTACAGAAACAACAACTAAAGAAATATTGCGGGGCGGACAATTCCTTGTAAAGGAAACCAATTGCGAAGATATTTTTACGCCTGAGGATTTTTCCGAAGAGCAAAAAATGATGCGCGACTCCGTTATTGAGTTCAACGATCGGGAGATTGTAGCCAATCGGGATCGTTTCGAAGCCAAGGATTATGCCCTGACACAGGAGGTAATGACCAAGGCAGGAGAAATGGGCTTTTTGGGTGTTGCTGTTCCTGAAGCCTATGGCGGACTGGGAATGGGCTTTATTTCTACCATGATCGTTTGCGAATATATATCTAGTGGAAGCGGTTCGTTTAGTACGGCCTTTGGTGCACATACCGGTATTGGGACCATGCCCATTACTTTATACGGTACCGAAACCCAAAAGCAAAAATATGTTCCAAAATTAGCTAGTGGCGAATGGTTCGGCGCTTACTGTTTAACGGAACCAGGTGCCGGTAGCGATGCCAATTCGGGCAAAACCACCGCTACCCTATCCTCAGATGGCAAAAGCTACAAAATCAATGGCCAGAAAATGTGGATTTCCAACGCAGGGTTCTGCAAATTATTTATTGTTTTTGCACGAATTGAAAATGACAAAAATATCACCGGCTTTATAGTTGAAAACGACCCTAGCAATGGTATTACTTTAGGTGAGGAAGAACATAAATTGGGAATTAGGGCCTCCTCTACCAGACAGGTATTCTTTAATGATACGGTGGTCCCCGTAGAAAATATGCTTTCGGAGAGAGGTAATGGGTTTAAAATTGCCATGAACGCCTTAAATATCGGACGGATTAAATTGGCTGCTGCCTGTTTGGATTCCCAAAGACGTATTACCACCAACTCCATAAGATATGCTACCGAGCGTAAGCAGTTTAAAACTGCCATTGCCGATTTCGGAGCTATAAAATCGAAAATAGCGGAAATGGCAACCAGTTTATATGCCGGGGAAGCTGCCTCATACAGAGCTGCCAAAAATATTGAGGACCGTATTGCCATGCGCTTAGCGGCCGGTAATAGCCATCAAGAAGCCGAACTTAAAGGAGTTGAGGAATATGCCATTGAATGTTCCATATTAAAAGTTGCCGTATCGGAAGACGTACAGAACTGCTCGGACGAGGGTATACAGATTTTTGGCGGTATGGGCTTCTCCGAGGAGACCCCTATGGAAGCTGCATGGAGAGATGCGCGTATAGCAAGGATTTATGAAGGCACCAATGAAATCAACAGAATGTTGTCTGTTGGGCTATTAGTGAAGAAAGCCATGAAAGGTCATGTGGACCTTTTAGGTCCAGCTACTGCAGTTGGGAATGAACTAATGGGCATACCCTCATTTGATATCCCGGATTATTCCGAAATGTTGTCGGAAGAGAAAGAAATGGTAGCAAAACTTAAGAAAGTATTCTTAATGGTTGCCGGATCTGCTGTTCAAAAATTTGGTCCAGCCTTGGATGAACATCAAATGTTACTGTTGGCTGCATCCAATATTTTAATAGAAATTTATTTGGCGGAATCAGCAATCCTAAGAACGGAAAAAAATGTAAAACGATTTGGTGAAGCTGCTCAAAAAGAACAGATAGCTATGTCCAAATTGTACTTGTACAATGCAGTGGACACTGTTATAAAAAATGGCAAGGAGGCCATAGTTTCAATGGCAGAAGGTGATGAGCAACGGATGATGCTTATGGGGCTAAAACGATTTACGAAATATACAAATCAACCCAATGTAGTTGAACTACGAAATACAATTGCAGAAAAACTCAAGGCTGAGAACAAGTATTGTTTTTAGTGAAGATTGACTAACTCAAGCTCATGCTTCGTAATGAAGCAAAAACGAAGAACCGCTCTATTGGAGCGGTTCTTTTATTTAAGGAACATGTTAGGTGATTAAATATTTGCCTATTTTTAGTCCAACTAAAATTTCTTCCCTCTTAAGAAGCCCCCATGAACAATAAAAAAGAAAAAAAGTTAACCCCTAAGGCCTACCTTGAAACCCTTATATTCATACACGCCGCCTTGCTTGTCGGGGCATTGCTGTTTATCATTTACATTTATGTAACCGGAGAAGGTTTTTTGATTGGTTTTTCCAATGGCAAAGATGTTTTTGTATTCCTTGTCCCCACCATTGCCATGCTGAGTTATTTTATAAGCAACTTTCTGTTCAGAAAACAGCTACAGGACATTACTAAACTTAATTCTTTAAATGGTAAATTAGTACTTTATCTGCAGGCATGCATTGTAAGATTTGCCTTTGTAGAAGGTGCAGTAATATTTAGCACTATTGCCTATAGGTTGAATCCCAATATTTTTTATCTAGTTATTTCCTTACTTTTAGTTCTTTATCTTTTTAAACTTAGGCCTGGTAAGAACATGGTCATAAGTGATTTAGAATTAAATTTGGAGGACCAACATTACTTTCAAAAAAAAGGACAGGGAAATTAATTGAAATAATATTGGGCAGTACCAGCAACCCAGAATATTCTATATCTATACTATGGACATAAAAAATAAAGTACATCAAAATATAGATACGATTATTATTGGTTCTGGTGCTGGTGGGTTGTCCGCTGCCATTTGTCTATCAAAAGCAGGGCATCGTGTATTGGTATTGGAGCAACACGATGTCCCCGGTGGCTGGTGCCACAGCTTTTATTTAAACGGCCACCGATTTTCGCCCGGAGTACATTATATTGGTCTGCTCGGGGAAGGGGAATCAACTAGGGTCCTATATGAAGGCTTGGGGATAGCCAATGATTTGGTCTTTTTTAGAATGAATCCCGAAGGATATGAGCATTGCTTCATTGGAGAAGATAGAATAGACCTGCCTGGCAATTTTAATGATCTGAACACTTCCCTCGCCAAAAGGTTCCCTAAGGAAAAAAAGCGCATATACCATTATTTGAAGTTAGTCCGTAATGTTTCCCGTCAAATACAACTGATTCCGAAAATTAATGGATTTTGGGACCATATCACCATCCCCTATAGAACCAAGCATATGGGCAAGTATGCAATGTTTAGCCTAAAGCGTGTTATTAACTGGCATATAAAGGACCCCCTACTTCAAAAAGTGCTCAATATTCAATGGGGAGACCATGGTCTAGCTCCTGCCAGGGCAAGTTTTCCTTTGCACTGCGCTGTAATGGGCCACTATTTTAGCGGGGGTTACTACCCCATGGGCGGCGGAGCTGCCATAGTAAAAGCTATGACCAAGGCACTACAGAAAAATGGCGGGACCATACGTACTGGAACGGCAGTAAAAAGCATTCTTTTGGAAGGTGACAAAAAGAAAAAAGCCATAGGTGTGGAACTGGAAAATGGCGAGAAAATATTTGCGTCCAGAATCATTTCCAATGCCGATCCCGGGATTACCTATTTAAACTTGGTGAAAGCACAAAACCTAAGTGCAAAGCTTCTTAAAAAACTCAATAAAACGAAGTATTCCTGTAGTTCCCTAATGCTTTTTCTTACCGTTGATGCAGACGTCAGAAAATTAGGAATGGACTCGGGAAATATATGGATGATGGACAATAGGGATATGGATGGTATTTATGAGGAGATGACTGCTGTTGATATCAGCATTGGCAAAGTGTTTCCTGGTTTGTTCGTTAGCTGTACCACGCTCAAAGACCCCACAAGTTATGATGGGAAATACCACAGTCTGGAAGTAATAACTTATATCAATCCCGATTCATTTTCCAAATTTAATAAAGAAAGCAACCTACGGTCAAAGGAGTATATGGAATTCAAGGAACTATTGACCTGTAAAATGATAAATACCTTGGAACGGGCCCTGCCAGGTATAAAGGATAAAATTATTCATAAAGAATTGGGGACTCCGATCACCAATAAGCATTATGTAAATACGACCAACGGTAATGTATATGGAACAGAAAAGACATTTAGGCAGATTGGTCCCTTTGCGTTTAGGGCTAAGAGCGAAATAGAGAACTTATTTATGTGCGGGGCAAGTATTCAATCCCATGGAGTGGCAGGTGCCAGTTATTCCGGGGTCCAAACAGCGGCCGCCATACTAAATTGCAGACAGGACGACTTAATAAAACCAAATGAGTTACAGAATATAAGGATCTTTGAGGCGGAAGATGATTCCGATTACCCAACAGATATCCAACAAAAAATAAAGGTGAGAAAAGCTCGATTGTTATCAAATGAAAAAAAACATGACGATTAAACCCTAATTAACATATTTCCTAATCAATTAAAACACTATGAAAGCATTAAAATTATCAATGGCATTATTTGCTTTAACCATTTTTACAATGAACTATAGTCACGGGCAGGATTGGCCTAATCTGGAACACTTTGCCGAAGATAACAAAAAGGTGGGAATGCCAGCAGCCAACGAAAATCGTGTGGTATTTATGGGAAATTCCATTACCATAGGCTGGATAAATACCAGACCTGAGTTTTTTGAAGGGAAACCCTACATCAACAGAGGTATAAGTGGACAGACCACCCCGCAGATGCTTTTGCGCTTTAGACAGGACGTGATCGACCTAAAACCCAAAGTTGTGGTTATTTTGGCAGGCACCAATGATATTGCAGGAAATACTGGGCCTTCCACCCCCAAAATGATTCTGGACAATATAAAATCCATGGCGGAACTGGCAAAGGCCAACGGAATTAAAGTTATTATTTCCTCGGTACTCCCTGCCTTCAATTATCCTTGGAGACCGGGATTAAAACCAAATGAAAAAATACCTGCATTAAACTCCTTGTTAAAAGAATATACCGAAGCAAATGGTCATATTTATTTGGACTATTTCACGGCTATGGCCGATGAAAGAAACGGACTTCCCAAAAAATATGCTGAAGATGAAGTACATCCTACTGCAGCTGGTTATGCAGTTATGGAACCCTTGGTAGAAGCAGCAATAAATAAGGCCATACTCCTAAAGTAAGTACAGCGTGTCCGTGGTACTATTTGTTGTTTTTTAAAGGTGAATTTATTTCAGATCAATAACAATCGGGCTTAAACAATTCCCAAGGCCGTGGCATAGGATTATTAAAATACGGGGAAGACCCCTGATTATAGCTTCAGTTGTGTTGTGGAGGATACCCTAATAGCGAAATATATTTCTAATTATGGCATATGAACAAATGTGGCATCAGCATCCTTATTCCTTTTAAGAACACTGAGGAATTTCTACCGGCATGTATACAGTCTATCATCGACCAAACTTATGACGACTGGGAAGTCCTGGCGGTAAATGACCATTCTACCGACAATAGCCATAGAATTATAGACTCATATGCGAAAAAGGACAACAGAATAAACCTATTGGAAAATGAAGGCCATGGAATTATAGAAGCATTAAGAACAGCTTATTCCCGTTCCAAAGGCACTTTTATAACTAGGATGGATTCGGATGACATTATGTCCCCTAATAAGTTGGAAATTATGGTTACTTTCCTCCAGCAACATGGAGATGGACATGTGGCTCTTGGAAAGGTAAAATACTTTTCCAAAGAGGGTGTTGGAGGTGGATACAAAAGTTATGAAAAGTGGTTGAACCACCTCACGGAAAAGGGTCTCAATTATTCGGAAATATATAAGGAATGTGTAATCCCCTCCCCTTGTTGGATGGTGTATAGAAAGGATTTGGAAAGGGCAGGATCATTTTCCCCAGATCGCTATCCAGAAGATTACGATCTGGCATTCCGGTTTTATGAGTCCGGTCTAAAATGTATTCCTTGCAGCGAAACACTTCATTACTGGCGCGATTATGGCCATAGAACTTCCAGAACCAGTGAGCACTACGCCCAAAATTTTTTCTTGGACATTAAACTCAAGTATTTTCTTAAATTGGAACATGACAGTCAAAGACCATTGGTGCTTTGGGGTGCGGGAAACAAAGGGAAGAATTTGGCCAAAAATCTTTTGGAAAAAAAATTGGATTTTACATGGGTGTGCAACAACTCCAATAAGATTGGATTGGATATATATAACAAGAAAATGTATCACTATCTAAAAATAAATAAGCTCCAACAAGCCCAAATTATAATTACCGTTGCTAACAAAGAAGCTCAGGAATTTATAAAAGACTATTTGCTGGCTCAAGGAAAAAAACCTGTTCTAGATTACTTCTTCTTTTGTTAACACTGTCATTGAGGCGCTTGCGCAAAAAATATTCCTACTTTCCCCAGCGACTTATTTAGTTAACATATGGACCATAAATTTAAGACTGCCTCGAAATACTTTTCTTATATTTGAAAAATAAAATTTAGGAATGCTGTTTAAACATCCGGAACTCCTTTGGGCCCTTTTTCTTCTCCTTATTCCTATTTTCATTCATCTTTTTCAACTTCGTAGATTTAAGAAAACCCCATTTACCAATGTTAAAATATTACAAAAAGTAGTAGCCGAATCCAGGAAGAGCAACTCCCTAAAAAAATGGCTGCTCTTGCTCACTCGTCTACTGCTACTAAGCACACTTATAGTTGCCTTTGCCCAACCCTTTATTCCCGGAAAATCGGCTCTGAAAAGCAATGAAATCGTCATTTACCTAGATAATTCCCTAAGTATGCAGGCCAAGATGGGAACGGGTACTTTATTGGAAAATATGGTGCAAGGGATACTGAAATCTGTTCCTGAAGAAAGTACCTTCACTCTTTTTACCAATGATAAGATATTTAGGGAGGTTCGTATTGTGGATATCAAAAACGATTTGCTTGCCCTACCCTATTCCAACAACCAATTGCGGTTGGACGAAATCCATTTAAAGGCAAAAACCTTATTCTCGGATGCGGGCAGCACTCGTAAAGATCTGGTGTTGATTTCAGATTTTCAAAAGAGTCTTTATCCGCCTACTACGGATTCATTGCCCAATATAAATAGGCATTTGGTAAAATCGACACTGGAAAACCTTGTTAATATATCAATCGACACAGTATATATTAATACCATTTCCTCAGAAAAATTAGATTTGAAATGCATACTTTCCTCCAACACAGAAATGGATAATACTCCAATTTCCTTATATAATGGAGAAAAATTGATTGCAAAAACATCCGTTACCTTCGATAAGAATGAAAAAGGCGAAGTAATTTTTACCATTCCGGCAAACGAGCTTATAGATGGCGAAATTCTGATCTCAGATTCAGGACTTAATTACGACAATCAACTTTACTTTAATATAGCCGAACAGGATAAAATCAGGGTATTATCCGTAGGGGATGTCAATAACGATTACTTAATGCGTATTTTTGACAAAGAGCCCTTCCAGTATTCCAATTTCAGTTTAAAATCACTGAATTACAGCCTTTTGGAATCCCAGAATTTGATTATCCTCAATGAACTTAATTCCATCCCCATAGCCCTGCAAAACGCATTGCACGCCTTTAAAAATAATGGAGGGGATTTGGTCGTTGTTCCTAGTAACCAAGCTGACAGGAATAATTACAACTCCTTTTTGATGGGTCTGTCCAATACAACACTCATTTCTTCGGTCATGGAAGATCGAAAAATTAGTCAGATTGCCTTTTCCCATCCCCTTTACAAAAATGTATTCGAAAAAGAGGTAACCAATTTCCAGTATCCTACAGTCAATGCGTTCTATAGTATTAAATCGACCCTACCAAAAATCCTTTCCTTTCAGAGTGGTGATCCGTTTTTGGTTGGGGAAGACGGAACTTATTTATTTACAGCATCCATATCCAGGGAAAATTCGAATATTTTAAATTCCCCCCTAATCGTGCCAACCTTATACAATATGGGTATGGCAAGCCTTAAGATTCCTAAGATTTATGAAATTATCGGTAGCAAAACCACTGTAGATATCCCAGTTAGTCTCACAAAAGATAGGATTTTAAAAGTATCCCGTGATGATTTCGAATTTATTCCCTTTCAACAATCCTTTACCAACAAAACCACATTGACTTTTGATGATTATCCTGAGACTTCCGGGATATACAACATAACAGACGAAGGAAAGAATATTAAGAACATAAGTTTCAACTTTCCCAGGGAGGAAAGTCAGCTAAATTATATGGACCTGAATGAGCTTAACGCAAGCAGTATAAACAACAATATTACAGCATTGTTCCAAAATATAGAAAAAGACAATAGCATCAATGAGCTTTGGAAATGGTTTGTTATTTTAGCATTAGCATTTATATTTATTGAGGTTCTTATCCAAAAATTCTTGAAATGAACATACTTTTAAAATCTGCCAAGATAGTAGCTCCTTCCAACAAGGAGCTTCATTTAAAAAAGCGCGATATTTTTATAAAAAATGGGGTCATTGAAGAAATTGCCGCCAATTTGGATGTTCAAGGGAAAACAAAAGTCGTCCAATTAAAGAATTTACACGTATCCCTCGGATGGTTCGATTCCAGTGTGAGTTTTGGGGAACCGGGGTACGAGGAAAGGGAAACCATTGAAAATGGACTATATACAGCGGCAAAAAGTGGTTTTACCGATATTGTCCTAAACCCCAATACCAATCCCCTTCCTGACAGTAGCTCCGATATTGTTTTTTTAAAGAATGCCTCTAAAAATGCTGCTACCACACTGCATGCTTTGGGAACTTTGACCGTTAAGTCTGAAGGCGAAAGTTTGGCAGAACTGTATGATATGAAGAGTGCCGGAGCCGTAGGGTTTTATGATTACAAATTACCTTTAAAGAACTCAAACCTCTTAAAAATAGCGCTCCAATATACCCTTAATTTCGATGGACTGGTGCATTCTTTTCCTATGGATTTACAGATTGCCGGAAAAGGAATCGTGAACGAAGGGGAGGTATCTACAAAACTGGGGCTAAAAGGAATTCCTCATTTAGCCGAGGAGCTAAATATTGTTCGGGATCTTTTTATATTGGAATATACGGGAGGTAAAATGCACGTTCCCACGATTTCGACGGCCAATTCCGTAAAACTCATTGCAGAAGCCAAAAAAAAGGGATTGGATGTTAGCTGCAGTGTTGCAGTACACAACCTATGTTTTACGGATGAGACCTTGGAAGAGTTCGATTCCCACTATAAATTGATGCCACCACTTAGAACCACATCGGACCGTAAGGCCTTGATAAAAGGTTTAAAGGATGGAACCATAGATTTTGTTACCACAGACCATAGACCTATGGATATTGAACATAAAAGAGTGGAATTTGACAATGCCTCGGACGGGACTATAGGTTTGGAAAGCGCTTTTGGAATGTTGAACCAGATCTTTGATCTTGAAACCACCATTTCCCTATTGACCAAAGGTCGGGAAAGATATGGCATTTCAGCGCCTAGCCTGAAAATAGGTGAAAATGCATTACTTACCCTATTTGACCCCGACCGGGAATATACCTTTGAAGAGAAGGACATTTTATCCAACTCAAAGAATAGCTGCTTTTTGGGAAGTCAACTTAAGGGAAAGGTCTATGGAATAGTATCCAACAAGCAAATAATTAATTAATTTTATAGGAACTAAAAATTTAAAGATGGACCAGAAAACTATAAGTGAGGGAAAAACAATGGCAATAATCAGTTACATTACAGTTATAGGTCTGCTCATTGCCTTTATTGTAAACAGCGATAAAAAGAACGAATTCGTTAAATTCCATATAGGACAATCATTAAGGGTATGGATATTGGCCATTGCACTTTCTATTGTACTTGGAATTATTGCTGCTACAATGGGTATGGGTATTCTACGAATTTTACAGTGGGCCCCATGGATTTTGGCTGTAATGGGTGCCATAAATGCCAATAACGGAAAATTGGAAAAATTACCTATTATCGGTTCTATTGGAGAATAATTACAACGATCAATAAACTTAGGGAGGTCTAAAAAGACCTCCTTTTTGTTCAAATTTTTAAACTTGACCTAACTTTGCCCCTATGGATAACGTTATTAAAGAAGGAAAGACTACGGCAATTGTAGCTTACCTCACTATGGTTGGAGCCTTGATTGCCATTTCGATGAATTCTGATCCCAAGAACGAGTTTGCCCGTTTTCACACGAGACAGGCATTTGGACTGCATCTTGTTTTTCTTGGGTTTGCTATTTTCTTAAGCAATTGGTACAACGAGTATGCTTGGTATGGCCTCTATGTTTTTTACATTGTACTCTGGTTTTATGGCTTTCTTGGTGCCTTAAATAACAAGAAGCAGGAGGTACCTGTACTAGGTGCCTATTTTCAAAAATGGTTCACTTTTATATCTTAGAATGACAACAGCGCCCTTATCACTGGAACACCTTATTAGACCATCAAATATTACCGAGGGCAAGCCCCCAGTGCTTTTCATGTTCCACGGCTACGGAAGCAATGAGGAAGATCTCTTTTCTTTTGCCGCCGAACTTCCAAAAGAACTTTGTATCATATCCGTTCGGGCCCCTTACCCAATGCAACCCTATGGCAATGCTTGGTATGCCATTACCTTTGAGGCTGAACAAGGCAAATGGAACAACGAAGAGCAAGCGGTTCTCTCCAGGGATAAAATTAAAGTATTCATTGAGGAAGCCTGTAAAACCTATGGGTTGGATGAAAACAATGTGACGCTACTCGGATTTAGCCAAGGCTCCATTCTGAGTTATGCCGTTGCCCTGTCCTATCCTCAGTTGGTTAAAAATGTAATCGCCTTAAGCGGTTATATAAATGAAAACCTAATTCTAAAGAATTATAAGGAAAATAATTATAATAATCTAAAGGTCTATGTCTCGCACGGCAGTGTAGATCAGGTAATACCGGTCTCCTGGGCACAAAAGGCCCCTGGTATTTTAAAAGAGGTAAACATTGATCATGTTTATGAGGAATTCCCTGTTGGCCATGGTGTGGCCCCACAGAATTTTTACTCCTTCAAGACCTGGCTGCAGGATAAAATTTAATTGCTACGGGTATATAACAAATGGTCGGTTAAGGAAAAATCTACTCCAAGATCATCCTTGAGTTCATATTTGATCAACACTTCGCCCCAATATTTCCCGTCTGAGAAATCGGCTAAAATCCATCTGTGGTTTAAAATTTTGATCTTGTTTATTTTAAAATGGCTTTCCATACCCTCATATGGGATAAGCGGGTTATCCCCTTTACTTTCGTTGGTCTCCAATAATTTATCCGATATGTAGAGACTGGGGTCTGTCAAATTAAGATGATCGTAGTAGGCCAAGGCATCATCATTATTCTCCAAAGAAAAATATTGGCTGTCCAAGACCTTTAAATGTAATTTCTGAATAGAATCCTCCAATTGCGTAAGTTGCTCCGCTTGGGCCTCTATTTTTGTGTTTTTTGCCTTCACCATGTTATTGGTACTTACAAATTGGTAAAGTGCTATTAGGGCAACAAATATGAACAAATACAGGTAAATTTTATGTTTCATTCCTTTATTATCTATTTTATTGGTTTAATATTAATTGTTTTAAGTTGATAATTCCCTGGGGTATCACTATTAAGGCTGTTTACACCTCTATAACCAGATTATCATAGGCCAAATGCACGTTATTGGGAAGCTGTTCTTCAACGTCATCATGGAAGCCCATTAGGTGGCTAATATGGGTAAGGTAGGCCGTAGCAGGTTTCACGATATCTATGAATTTCAAGGCTTCCTCCAAATTGAAATGGGAATGATGGGGCTCTATTCGTAACGCATTTATCACCAAGGTTTTAACCCCCTTTATTTTTTCCATTTCTTCCTTTTCCATACTTTTTACATCGGTTAGGTACACAAAGTCCTGTATTCTAAACCCAAAAACCTGCAATCTATTGTGTTGCGCCTCTACAGGAATGGCCATTAAGTTGCCGATTCTGAAAGGCTTATTATTTTTAATCGTATTGATCTCTACGGCGGGGGCACCAGGGTAGCGATTTTCATTGGCAAATATATAATTGAATCGCTCCTTGATGGAGTTAACTACACGTTCATGTGCAAAGATGGGTATGTCCCCTTGTCTGAAAAAAAATGGTCTTATATCATCTATACCTGCAGTATGGTCGGAATGTTCGTGGGTAAATAAAATTCCATCTATCTTTTCCACATTATTGGTAAGCATTTGCTGTCTAAAATCGGGGCCACAATCTATTACATAATTATAGGAATCCCAAGAAACCATTACTGAAACCCGCAGCCGTTTATCCTTGGGATTATTGCTTAAACAGACAGGGTGTTTGCTCCCAATTACGGGGATTCCCTGCGATGTTCCAGTACCTAAAAAAGTTAATTTCAATCTTATATCTATTTAATCCAAATTTATAACTATTTTATTTAATAGATAACTCAATCTTTTTAACTTTGCTACAAGCAAATAAGACACTATGTCCAATATTTTTAAGAAAGAAATCGCTTTTACCAATGTTCCGTCCATTAAGGCAAAAACCTTAAGGATAAATTTGAATCCAGATATTTACGGTACATTTTCTGAAATAGGCGCAGGACAAGAAACTTCCGCGCACTTTTTTAGGTCGGGCGGTGCTTCTGGTACCATTGCCAAGGCAATGAGTGCATACGACAAGGATTTTAGTGATGCTATTTATGGTATAGAGGAAGACGGTAGGTATGTAACCCAGTCCAGATTAAAAAAAATGTTGGCCCATGAAATGGAAAACATGGACAATAGGATAAGTCGGGAAAAACATCCCGACAGATTGTTTTTTTCCTATGCCAATACTGTTGCTACTATTGATTTCTCCAAGAGATACAAAGGGCACGGATGGATCGGAATACGTTACCAATTGGATCCCAAACAAAAAGAATTAAACGAAATTATCCTACATATCCGCTTTAAGCAGAATGAAGCGAGGTTACAACAGGAAACCTTGGGTATTGTTGGTGTCAATCTTATTTACGGTGCATTTTACAAATATGACAAGCCTAGAAAATTACTAAAATACCTTTATGACCATATTGACAAGGATACGGTTGAAATAGATTTGGTTAATTTTTCTGGACCTAATTTTGCAGAAGTCGATAACAGGTTAATGAGTTTACAGCTTGTTAAGAATGATATGACCGATGCCGTAATGTTTGGACCTGATGGCAATAATCTTTTGCCGGCAACCATTCTTTACAAAAAAAATATATTGGCCCTACGCGGAAGCTTTAGACCGGTGACCAAGGTCAATATGGATATGTTTAAAAAATCCTATGAAATATTCATCAGGGAGCCCAGTGTTGAGGAGGAGAATACCGTAGTAATTTTTGAAATTACCCTTTCCAACCTTCGAGCTTCCGGAGAGATAGATGAACAGGATTTTATGGATCGGGCGGAACTATTATGTTCCTTGGGCCATACGGTAATGATTTCCAAATTTCAGGAGTATTTTAAACTCGTTGAATATTTTAGCAATTACACCAAATCCAAGATTGGCCTAACCATGGGGGTAAACAATTTGGTCGATATTTTTGATGAAAAATACTACCGTCATCTTAGTGGTGGGATCCTAGAGGCTTTTGGTAAATTATTCTTTAAAGACCTAAAAGTTTACCTTTACCCAATGCGCAACGAGGAAACTGGGCAAATTATGACCAGTAACACTATAAAAGTACACCCTAGAATGAAGGAATTGTACAAATTCTTCAAGTACAATGGTAAGGTAATGGACATTATAGATTACGACCCGGAGATATTACATGTTTTCTCAAGGGACGTTCTCAAAAAAATAATTACTGGCGAAGAAGGTTGGGAATCCGTACTTCCTGAGGGTATCGCGGAAATAATAAAAAAGAAAAAACTTTTTACCCGCAAACCAGTTGGGGAAGAACAGGAAAAAGTATAACACATCAATAATCCTTAACAAGGGGCTGTCTTAATATTTGGATTTAGGATAGCCCCTTGTTTATATACCGCCCTTTATAGAAGTTGCGCTGCGTGATCCTTGGTCTTGACCTTTTCGATTACCTTCTCAACAACGCCGTCCCCATCAATCACAAAAGTCATTCTATGAATACCATCATATTTTTTACCCATAAATTGTTTTGGTCCCCAAACACCAAATACATTAATAACGGTATGGTCTTCATCCGCTAACAACGGAAAGGGAAATTCATATTTATTTTTAAAATTTAATTGCCTTTTCTCTGAGTCGGCACTTACACCCAATAATTCATAACCTTGTGCTTTTAGCTCTGTGTAATTGTCCCTCAAATTACAGGCTTCCGCCGTGCATCCAGGAGTACTTGCCTTAGGATAGAAAAAGACAATCAATTTTTCACCCTTATAGTCAGAGAGGGAAATTGTGTTACCGTTTTCATCCTTGGCCGAAAATGCGGGTACCTTATCCCCTACTTTTAAAGTCTTCATAGTTATATTTTAAGTAAATTTATATTCAAAAACAAGCCCACATGACAGGGCGTTGTCCTATTTATTTTATATAAAATTAAGCAATAAATGACGAAAGCGGAAAAAGTAAACTTTACCATAGAAACTTTACAAAAAATATATCCGACCATTCCAGTTCCTTTAGACCATAAAGACCCTTATACACTGCTGATTGCAGTATTAATGTCCGCGCAGAGTACCGATGTAAGGGTAAATAAGATTACCCCTATACTCTTTGCCAAGGCCGACAATCCGTATGACATGGTGAAAATGACAGCTGATGAAATTAGGGAAATTATTAAACCAGTGGGACTCTCCCCTATGAAATCCAAAGGAATTTACGGTCTTTCCAGAATCTTGATTGAAAAATATGACGGACAAGTACCACAGGAAATAGAGCTTTTGGAACAATTACCTGCAGTAGGTCATAAAACAGCAAGCGTGGTGGTCTCCCAAGCTTTTGGCATACCGGCTTTTCCGGTAGATACCCACATACATAGACTTATGTACCGCTGGGGGTTTTCCAATGGTAAAAATGTAGTACAAACGGAAAGGGATGCGAAAAGATTATTCCCAAAAGAATTATGGAACGACCTTCATTTACAGATAATATGGTACGGAAGGGAATATTCCCCTGCAAGAGGGTGGAATTTGGAAAAAGACGTGATAACCAAGACTATAGGAAGAAAAAAAGTTCTGGACGCCTACTATAAAACAAAAAATCCCAACTAAAAGTTGGGATTTTTTAATCTAGTTTAAATTATTTTCGAATTGAATATTGTTATATTCAACTATTTGCAAAGATTTGGAATAGCCAATCAAAAACTTAATAGTTTCCGGACTTGCTTTGGCAAGTTTACACTTGTTTTGATTCTCAGAGTAAATTTTTTCCATAGGATTATAGTATTGTTATGTTAAGATAACGCTACTAAAATGGAAATATTGTTCGGTTCGTCCTATGACCTATTAATTCGTTAAAACGATATTGTGTTTTTCTATTATTTTTCTAAGGTTGATAAGCGCGTATCGCATTCTTCCCAAGGCCGTATTGATGCTAACCCCAGTGTTTTCTGAAATTTCCTTAAAACTCATGTCCCTGTAAATACGCATTAAAAGAACTTCTTTTTGATCGTCCGGTAATTCCTCTATCAATAAGGTCAAATCAGAATCTATTTGATCTTTGATAAGCTGCTTTTCTACATTTAGTTTATCGTCACCAATTACGGAAAAGATATTAAAATCATCATTTCCCTCAAACATTGGCATTCTTTTGTTTCTTCTAAAATGATCAATTACCAAGTTATGGGCAATTCTCATAACCCAAGGCAAAAACTTGCCTTCCTCGCTATAATTTCCCTTTTTCAAGGTTTTAATCACTTTGATAAAGGTGTCCTGAAAAATGTCCTCTGAAACATCCCGGTCCAATACCTTGGAATAAATAAAGCTACTAATACGTTGGTTGTGCCTGTTGATCAAAACCTCTAAAGCTTTTTCATTACCGTTAATGTAATCCTTTACTAATACTGAGTCATCTATTTGCAGTTCCATACAAATTATTGTTTTTGGTTAAACTAGGGGGCCTCCCCTTTCGGTTCGGACTTTTTGTTATTACTTCTTCTTTGGATGAAGACTATAAATCTTCATTGTTAATTAGTAACAGGATAAAAGTATATAAATGGTAAGCTGTGCAAAAAACTATGTTGTAAAACCCCCGTTAATTGATGTCAAATGCCAATTTTCTTGTTTTACGCATAATAATTGGCCAAAAATGAAGTTAGACGGCCCAAAAAAATTACTTGTAAGACTATTCATTATTGTCAGTTGCTGGAAATATATAATTACCTATATATTAATGTATAAAGAAAACCCTCTACAGATTATCTTTATGGGAGTCGTGTAAAGGGAATTAAGTCTGTAAGAAATTCTTTGAAAGTGTATTATAAGTTTGAAGCTATAGAGGTAGTTCAATTTTTAAGGCATATACCTGTATAATGCCAATGTCTTTCTGAAGGTGTTGCCCATTAGTTCATATTGGTGCACACAACCTATTGGCAAAATAGCCGGAAGAATCTAATTTAAGCAATGCTCCTGCAATTCATCATTGCATTTATCGCTTTTAATGATATATAATGATTTAGAGTAATTCAACAAAAAATCTATCTTGGACCTACGTGTCGACATTAGTTTACAATTGTTCTCTGTAGTAACGTTGAATTTCTCCATAATAATATATTGCTATTGTCAAATAACGCAAGTGTTATGAAGAAATTAACGAAAGGCAGTTATAAAGCCTATTAATTCGTTAAAATAATGTTGTGCTTTTCTACAATCTTCCGAAGATTGATAAGTGCATAACGCATTCTACCCAAAGCGGTATTAATACTGACACCTGTATTTTCAGAAATTTCCTTAAAGCTCATATCCTTATATAAACGCATTTCCAAAACTTCCATCTGATCTTTTGGCAATTCTTTGATAAGTAAGGTCAGATCCTGATCTATTTGATCTTTAATTAGTCGCTTTTCAACATTCAACTGATCATCGCTAATTATAGAGAAAATATTGAAATCATTATTGCCTTCAAACCTTGGCATTCGTCTACTCTTCCTAAAATGGTCGATTATTAGGTTATGGGATATCCGCATAACCCAAGGTAGAAATTTCCCTTCCTCGTTATAATTACCTTTCTTTAAGGTTCTAATAACCTTTATAAAGGTATCCTGAAAAATATCCTCAGTAATTTCCCGATCTTGCACTTTGGAATAAATAAAACTGCTAAGTCGTTGATTGTGACGGTGGATCAATGCTTCCAGGGCTCTTTCGTCCCCGTTCATGTAGTCTTTTACTAATACTGAATCCTCTATTAATAGTTCCATACAAATTACTTTTTTGAGGCTAAAATGACATACCTGTTATTTTCACAAGTGCATTTAAGCAAAATTTTAAAAAAGTAATTTTGTTACGTATAGGCTATTTAGGGTTTATTATGCATCAAATATAAAAAAAAATAAATCGATTCAAAGCACTTTCCCTGCTTTGAATAATATTTAATTGTAAGACAAAGGCTACTAGCGAATAAAAATCACATATCGTATCTTTGCAAACTTAAATACGAGCATGACCACAATAACAGACGTTAATCCCAAGCATAATATTATAATTAAAGGGGCAAAGCTCCATAATTTAAAGAATATAGACGTTGTAATACCACGTAATAAACTAGTGGTCATTACCGGATTATCGGGTTCGGGGAAATCCAGTCTGGCCTTCGATACCCTTTATGCCGAAGGTCAAAGAAGATATGTAGAAAGTCTATCCTCTTATGCCAGGCAGTTTTTAGGAAAATTGGACAAGCCAAAAGTGGATTATATTAAAGGTATAGCTCCGGCAATCGCCATTGAACAAAAAGTAAATTCTACCAATCCTAGGTCTACCGTTGGGACCACTACGGAAATATATGACTATTTAAAATTAATGTTCGCACGTGTTGGCCGTACTTTTTCCCCTATATCCGGCAGCGAGGTTAAAAAACATACCGTTTCGGATGTAGTGGAACATATAAAGACCTTTGAAGAAGGTACCAAACTACTTTTACTTGCTCCTATTAAAATTAGTGAGGATAGAGATCCCTATAAATCGCTCCAATTGTTCTCCAAGCAGGGATTTGCAAGAATATTGTACAACGGAGAGGTTACCAGAATTGATGAGGATTTAAAAGAGGTAGGTCGGGAATTTAAACTTGTGGTAGACCGAATTATATATAAAAATGACGAGGATTTTTTTAACCGGTTGGGCAATGCCATCGACACGGCCTTTTTTGAAGGAAAGGGCGAATGCATAGTTCAGGAACTAGCAACCGGCCAAAATACCCAATTCAGCAATAAATTTGAATTGGACGGAATGCAATTTCTAGAACCCAATGTTCATTTGTTCAGTTTTAACAACCCATACGGTGCCTGTCCCAAATGCGAGGGCTATGGGGATGTTATAGGTATAGATGAAGACTTGGTTATTCCCAATACCTCTTTGTCCGTATACGAAAACGCTATTTTTCCATGGCGCGGGGAAAGTATGGGATGGTATAGGGATGAATTGGTAAATGCGGCCTACAAATTTGATTTCCCAATCCACAAACCCTGGTATCAGCTTTCCGAAGAGCAAAAGCAACTAGTTTGGGAAGGGAACAGCTATTTTACCGGTATTCATAAATTCTTTGGAGGCCTGGAAGAAAAGAGCTATAAAATACAGAACCGGGTCATGCTGTCCCGGTATCGCGGTAAAACCAAATGCAGTACCTGCAAAGGAAGGCGTTTACGGAAGGAAACCGACTTTGTAAAAGTCTCTGGAAAATCCATTTCCGATCTTGTGGAGTTGCCTATTGAAGATCTTATCAGCTTCTTTAAGGAAATTAACCTCAATTTCAACGAGGAGAAAATTGCCAGTAGATTACTTAGGGAAATAGAAAGCAGATTGGGATTTCTGCATAATGTTGGACTTAGTTATTTAACCTTGAACAGAAAATCCAATTCCTTGTCCGGAGGAGAAAGTCAACGAATAAATTTAGCCACCTCATTGGGAAGTAGTTTGGTAGGCTCCATGTATATTTTGGACGAACCCAGCATTGGTCTTCACCCAAAGGATACCGAAAACCTGATTACAGTGCTGAAATCTTTGCGCGACTTGGGCAATACCGTAATTGTGGTGGAACACGATGAGGACATTATGAAAGCGGCGGACGAGGTAATCGATATTGGCCCGGAAGCGGGCACGCATGGAGGTGAGGTGGTTGCATATGGAACTATGGATGAAATTCTTAAATCCAATTCCCTTACTGCGGCCTACCTTAATGGTAACATGGAAATTGCAGTACCCAAGACAAGGAGACCTTTTAAAAATTACATAGAAATAAAAGGAGCTAGGGAAAATAACCTCAAAAATATAGATGTTACCTTTCCCCTTAACATCTTAACGGTAATTACCGGGGTATCGGGCAGTGGAAAAAGTACTTTGGTGAAAAAACTGTTGTACCCCATAATTCTAAAGGAACTGGGAGGATACGGAGAAAAAGCCGGACAATATAGCTCCATGGAGGGGAAATTTCAATCCTTAAAACACGTAGAGTACGTTGACCAAAACCCCATTGGTCGATCTTCCAGATCCAACCCTGTTACCTACATTAAGGCTTATGACGATATCCGTAATCTTTTTGCCAACCAGAAATTAAGCAAGCTAAGAGGCTATCAGGCCAAACATTTTTCTTTCAATGTTGATGGTGGTCGGTGCGAAAAATGCAAAGGAGAAGGAGAGATTACCGTGGAAATGCAATTTATGGCCGATGTACATTTGGAATGTGAAACCTGTCATGGAAAAAGGTTTAAAAAAGAAGTGTTGGAAGTTAAATTTGAAGATGCCAATATAGATCATATCCTTAATATGACCATTGACGATGCCGTGGCTTTCTTTGACAAGAACAATCAATCCAAAATTGTAACCAAACTGAAGCCACTTCAAGATGTTGGACTTGGATATGTAACCTTGGGACAATCTTCCTCTACCCTTTCCGGGGGTGAGGCACAGCGCATTAAACTGGCTTCATTTTTAGTAAAGGGCAACACCAAGGACAAGGCCCTGTTTATTTTTGACGAACCTACTACGGGTCTCCATTTCCACGATATTAAAAAATTGCTTAAATCATTTGATGCATTAATAACCAAAGGACATTCCATCATTGTAATAGAGCATAACATAGACTTGATCAAATGTGCCGATTACATCATAGACCTTGGACCTGACGGAGGCAATAAGGGAGGACAATTATTAGTGCAGGGAACCCCAGAAATGGTGGTAAAGAACAAAACTTCCTATACGGCCAAGTATTTAAAGGAGAAATTGTCCCATTAGCCTAGCAAGCAAAACAGATAGGATATGAATTAGTTGTCCAGTATTGTTTTTAGTTATTATACTTAACATTAACTGCTGCCTTACAGTTTTCATATCCCCCGTCTGATTACTGAAGACTGCTTACTGATTACTGAAGACTGCCTAATTCACTGTTCACTGCTTACTGAAAACTGATAACTGAAGACTACCTATTGGCTCTCACCTTTTAAAATTTCTCTGATCACAATTCAATAAGTAAAAATAATAAACAGTTGATAATCAATAGTTTAAAATCAATTTTAAATTTTTGGCATGCTGTTTGGTATATAGATATTGAATGTAAATAGTTGCATTCTAAATTAAAACCTTATATCATGAGAAATTTAATACTCCTTTTTACAGCGCTTATATTAGGTACCTCAGGTATCAAGGCAGCTTCAACGGAAGATAAGGTTGCCACAAGCAATACTTATAGAAATAATAACTCATTTATTTTTGTTGAAAGTGGCATCACATTTTCAGTTTACCCAGATGGGGAGTTCGATTTCTATATTGACAATAGAGGTGGTGTGAATGCCAATGTAAATTTTGGACACACCAATATCACATTTAATTCTGGCTACGATTACAACCCATACGTACAGTATGACGACTACGGTGCGGTTATCCAAGTAGAGAACGTTCCCGTGTACTATGACTACTATGGAAGAGTAACGCAAATTGGGGATGTGGATATCAACTATAACAGTGGTAGGGTTTCAAGAGTTGGTGGTCTTTATGTGTATTATAACAACCGTGGACTTTACAGCCATCATAGGGGATTTATAAATATATACAACAGGCATTATGTTTACAGCCCTTTCCATAGCTATTTCGTAAGACCGGCTTTTGGCTTTGGTTTGGTATTCAATAGTCCTTACAGACGGTATTATCAACCAATAAGATACACCTATTACAAGCCATATCACTACAACAAGCGTAGGGCTTATGCCAAGATTGGCCACCAATATAAGTATAACAGGGCAGCTCATTACAAGAGAAGCTCCCATTACAGAAATGACAAAAGGGTGGCCGTAAGGGACCATAGGTATAGAAGTAACAGTAACATAAGATCAAACAGATCTGTAGCCAGTAGAAAAGATGGCTTAAGAAAAAGTAATAATGTATCCAGAAGTACAACATCCAGAAATAACACTATTTCTAGATCCACAACCCAGCGTAGTAACAGTAATGGGAATAGTACCATAAGGAGAAGCACCACGGTGAGAAGCAATTCCCCAAGTGCTAGAAATAACAAATCCATTTCCCGAAGTTCTTCAATTCGCACCAACGACAAGGGCAATGCCCAGAGAACTGTAAGAAGAACAACCACTACAAGGAGTAGTAATGGAACCGGGAGTTCTGTAACCAGAAGCAAATCGGTAGTGAGGAGACCTTCCGGAAATACTAGAACAACGGTAAAAAGGGAAGTGAGCAAAAGCCCTAGAAATACTTCGGTCAGAAGAAGTTCTTCAAGTAGAAGTAATAGTGGTTCAACTGTAAGGAATACGTCCGTAAAACGACCAAATATACGGTCTACAAGTCCAGCAAAGAGGTCGGTGGCAAAGTCATCCTCCAAGAGTGCAAGACAAGTCTCAACTGCTTCCTCCAGAGGAAGAAGTTCTAGAAGAAATTAAAAATAGTTTTTAGGTTGGTTAGTTGTTTAGCCCCGTAGCGAATTCGTTCCTGCGGGGTTTTATTTTGTCTTATTTTTTACTTCCAAACTTTCCTAAATAAAATGAGATTGCTCCATATACATCTTCGGATATTCTAAAGCGGTATAAGACAAAAATATAACAGAATAGGACCAAAACACTCTTTAGGGCTATATTCACCAGCGGATGGAAAGGAAAGGATATATAGTAAAAAACGCCCGATAGCATTAAAAGAAGAAAGACAACTTTAAGAGTCTCCTTGGTAATGGGCTGAATACCAAATTTTAGCTTCACAAAACCCAATTTTATAGTATTATAAATAAAAAAAGCCATAAAACTAGCAATGGCCGCGCCATCCAAGCCGTATTTTGGAATTAGCCAAAGGTTCAATAAAATGGTTAGAAAGGCCAATGCAACCCCCATAAGAAGCAGTGCCCGATAATAGTCGGAATTGTACATTATGGCATTGTTGTTCCCCAATAGCGCATCATAGACCCTGGCCACTCCTATGATAAAAACGATTACATATCCACCGCGATATGAATCGGGCAGTAAATTGTACAAATCGTTCAGGTTTAAAATAATTAAAATAAATATGAGTCCGGAAACTATAAACAAAGTCAGTGAACTTTTTTGATATAGTGTTTTAAGGGCTTTGATATCCTTTTTATACAATATTTCCGCAGTTAAAGGATAGGTAATATTGTGCATGGACCGGGACGGAACCGCAATAACGGTTGCTATGTACCCAGCAACACTGTAATAGGCCACATTTTTAATTTCTATGAACTGATTTATCATTACTTTATCTACCTCCAACAGAACGATAGCTGCAGATCCGCCCAATATAATAAGAGTACTATAACTTATAATTTCACGGGTGTTGGAAGGAAGATTGAAATCTAACTTTAGGTTGAGCAATCTTAAGGCATAGACCTGCATGATAAGGGTCCTAAGAATATACATCCCTACCAGGGCATTGAGAAAGGTCAATACCGAAATTATTTCAAAATAAATCAGCAAAAGCAGCAGGGTAACCACTATTCTGCTGAATACTTCCTTCATGAAGTTCCCGAAAACCGACTTCATTTGAACCTTGGCCCAGGCGTAAAACACCTCAAAATAAGCCATTGCCACACCTATAATAAAAATATGCCACACATATCCTTTCACAATTGGGTTCTCCTTGGACAAAAAATCACCAATTGTTTCATTGGCCAGATAGGAAATGGCTCCAATAGGCACAATAAGCACCAGAGGAAGTAACACCATTAAGGTCAAAAACCCATCCTTAGCACTAAGCCCTTGGAAACCAGAATAATATTTGACCATGGCATTGGGAATCCCAAATGCCAATAGAGGCATTAAAACCGATGATGCCGATAATATTACATTAACCAATCCAAAATATTCGTCAGTCAAAAACCTTGTGTACAGAAATAGCAGGTTCAATGCTCCTATGGCAAAGCCACCATAGGTAATCAAAGTATTGTTTAAAGATTGTTTTAAGACTATTCCCATGCTAAATACTTGGACAACTTTCCAGTTAATTCCCTTCGATGATACTGCTCAACCTCCGCAAAAGGCAATGCCAATTGTTTCTTTTTATAATCTTGAAACCATTCCAACAAAGTACTTTTCATTTCGTTGTACTGTTGGTAATCAAAGGTCTTGCCTGTATTGGACCCGGCGATAATTTCGCCTACATCCCAATTGCTAGGGCCAACACCCAAGATAGGCCTTTTTGCGGCCATATATTCAAATACCTTTCCTGGGATAATGCCTTGAGTCTCTTCAGAATCTATCTCTATCAACAATAATACTTGGGACTTCCTTTGATATTGGACAGCTTTATCATGCGAAAAATAGCCGAGTAATTTGGTGTAAGGTTGAAGACCATAAAAATAGATACTTTCCAAAACATCAGAACTAATAACACCTGCCAATTGCAATTTGAAACTCTTTTTAAAATCAGGGACTTCGTAAATTAATTCCGATAGTGCCTTCCAAAGGTTCAAAGGGTTTCTACCGGTAAGCAAGGATCCAATATGGGAAATGGTGAAATCATTATCCAAGGTCACGGGATTACCCTCAATGGTGTCATACCCATTGGTAATAACGGTAATAGGCTTTTGGGTTATTTTGGAAAACTCCCGTTGTGTAGAATCACTGGTCACTATTATTTTATCGGCTTCATTCAGTACCAAGTGCTCCAGCTGTTTGTGCTTTGCTTGGGAAGAAACGCTAAGTTTCAATTTTTTGTGATAGCCAATAGAAGTCCATGGATCCCTAAAGTCGGTAATCCATCTAACTTTGTTGCGCTTTTTTAATTCAAGACCTATAAGATGTAGACTATGTGGTGGACCGGTGGTTATAACAGTTCCTATCTTTTCCTTCTCGATGACATCCCCCAAAAATTTGACCGAGGGTTTTATCCAAAACTTTCTTGCATCGGGAATAAACAGATTACCACGTATCCATAACAACAATTTTTCCAAGCTGGATTGATTTTTGGAATTGATGATACCTGCACTGATCTGCTTGGTCTTCTTCTTCGAAAAAAATCGAGCAAAGCCATAGGGCTCAAAAATTGGCTTCTTATACACCTTTATTCCCTCAGGTATCCCATCCAATAATGATTCGTCTATAATGGGATAATTAGGGTTTTCCGGAATATAGACTATAGGTTCTATTTCAAAATCCCTAAGGTACTTCACAAATTTCAACCATCGCTGTACTCCCGGTCCACCTGCCGGAGGCCAATAATACGTGATGATGAGTACCTTCTGCATTAAGCCGTTGGTTTTTTCCGAGATATCCAAAAGGCATGGCCAATTCCAAAAAATAGTACCAGTACCAAGAGTATGGAACTAGCCATGGTTATATTGCCTCCGGTTTTAATGAGGCTAGGCTCAAACTTAAACTCGATCTTATGCTTGCCTGCCGGTATCTCCAAGGCTCTTAAAACGTAATTCACTTCAAAATGTTCCTGTAAACTACCGTCAATATAGGCATTCCAACCATGTGGATAGTACATCTCTGAAAATACGGCAATCCCTGGATGGCCATTATTGGAACTATACGTTAAATGATTGGGCTCATATTGGGTAAGCCTTATACTCGCCGTAGAGTCGGTTTTATAGTTGAGCTCATTCAAATTGGCAAACTTCGATTTATTAAAAACCGCCCTGTGCTTCACATCCAATGTATTCAATGCCATTATTTCGTCATCGGCATTATATACCGGTACCAATTCGTTAATAAACCATGCATTGCCATTGGCATCGGGATTTATTGCGGGATACGTCCTGCCCTCTTCATCTTGCTGCATCACATATTTAACATTGAGCATACTTAGCACCCTAACATTGTTTTTGGAAATATGGAAGTCGAACAAATTCTGCATTCCAGCCGGTTTAGCGGCGTGATACCCCCAGATGGACTGGTGAAAGTAAGCTGTGCGGCCTCCCCCTCCGATCTCTGAAGGGTCGTACACCCTAAAAACGGTCGTATCTTGGGCTATCTGTCGATCCGCATCTGTCTCCTGAAAGGGTTCCAGCATTCTTCGTTTGGCTACAAAATCGTCCTCATTTACGTAACGCTTCGCAACGCCGACCAAATCGAACACTACCAGCACACCCAAGAGAATAATTACCAAATTTTGTTTTAATATGTCCTTTAAAAAGAACCATATTACCAATACTGCCAGGGCAACGTAGATCAGCGACCTAAATATGTCCGAATTATAAACGGCCTTGCGATCGGCTATAATAAGGGATACGATGTCATCGCCATAATACTGCCTATAAGTTTCATCGCTCTGCCCTGCAAAGCTGAACATTCCCTTTACCAGGAAAAGAACTACGCCAAGGCCTAAGGCAATGAAAAAAGTTAATTTTAGATCCTTTAGTTTCTTAGAGGCATCCACTTTATTATCAAAGAGTTGTACCAAGGCCAAGACGGCCATTACAGGAACGCAGAGTTCAAGAATGACCTGAATGGATGAAACGGCCCTAAATTTATTGTACAACGGAAAATAATCGATCATTACATCCGTGAGGAGTCCAAAATTTTTGCCCCATGAAAGAAGGAGTGCCATTATAGCACCTCCCAAAAGCCACCATTTTGCTTTTCCCCTTACCAAAAATAGGCCCAGAATAAAGAGAAAGAATATTACGGCCCCTATATAAGCCGGAGCGGCAACAATAGGCTGATCTCCCCAATACAGTGGCAAGGCACTGGTGAAATCCAATGCTTTGGTCCTGGATATGCCATTTTCGGTCAAAAAGGCATAGGTTTTGGAATCGGCGCCCAAATCTTCGCCACCAGAACCACCGAAAAGCCTGGGCACAAACAAATTCAAGGATTCTACAATGCCGTAGCTATATTGGGTAATATATTCCCTATCCAGACCGGAACCGCTTTCTTTGGGCTCTCCATTCGCATTTATAGTAAGATCGGATGCACCTCTCGTACTCCAATCGGCATACTCCTTGGTAGCCATTAAGCTAGTAGCATTTGCTGCTATTCCTATCAAAACCGCCAAAACTAGGATTCCGACCGAAATACCAAAATGTTTCAATTTTTTCTTCTTTATGGCATCCACTAAATATACAACCCCAAGTATAAGAACCAATAACATAAAATAGTAGGTCATTTGATAGTGGTTGGCGCCCACTTCCAAAGCCATGGCAATGGCGGTTAACAGGAACCCCCAGAGGTATTTCTTCCTAAATACCAAAATAATTCCCCCCAACAGCATGGGCATATAGCCAATGGCATGTGCCTTTGCATTGTGTCCTACCCCTAATATAATGATCATATAGGTAGAGAAACCAAAGGCCAGAGCTCCCAATACTGCCAACTTATAATCCACCTTGAGACAAGATAGCAAAATATAAAACCCGATAAGATATATAAAAAGGTAATCTGCAGGCCTAGGTAAAAACCGGATAATCCTATCCAATTTTTTTACATAATCATGCGGATAATAGGCTCCCAATTGATATGTAGGCATTCCGCCGAAGGCTCCATTGGTCCAATACGGCTCCTCCCCAGTTTTCTTTCGAAAATCATTCTGTTCCTTGGCCATGCCCGTAAATTGGACGATATCGGATTGTTCTATCACTTTCCCTTGTAGAACGGGATGGAAATAGGCCAGAGCGACAATTATAAAAAATACGGTTACAAAAAAATGGATAAAAAAGGCTCTTAGACCGTTTCTCATGTTTGGTTATGGTAAATGGTTATTCAATTTCCTCAAAATCTATGTATTCTCCAACATTTTTTGAGCTGTTCTTTTTCTTGGTCGTTTTCTTATCAATTATAACTTCACCTATTTGCCCTTCATCCTGGGCTTGCTGATCGGCAAAGCCCTCAAACCTTTCCTTAAAATGTTCCTCTGTCTTCTTTGCCGCGTACCTGAACAATTTAGGAGCAAACCATTTCGCCAGAATTTTAAGCAAATAGTATACTAAGAGTACAATTAGTATCGTTTTTAAAAAACCCATAATAAGTTGACAAATTTTATATCAAAAGTACAATTCTAACGTTGTATTAATAGTGCAAAAGTCTTAAAATAATAATAAAATAGTACCTATGGAGTATAATGTTTCACCGAAACGCCTTTTGAAAATACTAATATTTGGAATTTTCAGCATTCCAATGGTCGCATTTTCACAATACACCGATGTCATCAACTCCAACCGCCCTGGACTATCCGTAAGTGCGTATGCTATTGGCACCAACGTTTTACAGGCCGAATTTGGCGTTGCTTATGAACAACAGGATCACTCAAAGCTAGCTACCGAATCCAATATTTTTGGAGCCGATCTGTCATTGCGATATGGTTTGTTTTTCGAGACTTTGGAATTGAATTATGAAGGTACTTTCGACAATCAAAATAAAATATATACCAACACAGGGGTAGAAATCAAGAACACTGATTTTTCCAGAAATAGGATAGGCTTAAAATTTTTAATTTACGACCCTTTTAAGAATCCGGAAAACAACAAGCCAAATCTTTATAGCTGGAAGGCCAACTATGGTTTTAAGCTAAAAAACCTAATCCCTGCCGTATCGGTCTACGCAGGAGCCAATTTTGTATTGGGTGACAATCCCTTTTACCGTGGCGACCCCACGGTTTCCCCGAGGGTAATGGTTGCCACACAAAGCAGGCTCACCCCTAGATTTGTACTTATTTCCAATATTGCCTATGACAGATTGGGCACTGATTTCCCGGAATGGAACTATACGGTATCCTTATCCCACGCCTTTAGAGACCCCAAATGGAGTGTCTTTGTAGAAAACCAAGGGATAAGAAGTGATCGGTATTCGGACGTACTATTACGAGGTGGTGTTGCCCATTTGTTGGGTGAAAATATGCAAGTGGATATGAACTTGGGCGCTAGTTTTAAGAATACACCGAGTAGAATTTTTGCTACAATGGGATTCTCCTATAGGATAGACATGCACAAGGACAAGGTGAAGGCCATAACGGATCAAAAAGCTGGGGAAAACGGCGGGCCCATTAATAAGAACGCCATGAAGAAAAAGAAAAAAAAGAAAAATAAAGGTTCCGGTGCTGAGGATATAGATTTAGGGCCTACAAAGAAGCAACTTCGAAAATTAAAGAAAAAGGAAAAGAACAGGGACGATTCTGAAATTGATTTCTAACAAAATAACTCTTGTCCTTTTTCCTATAGATTAATATTGCTAATATTGACCCATACAAGAAACATGGTATGGTTACTCTAAAAGAAGCAAAAACAAAATCGGAACTTAAGGATTTCGTAAAATTTCCTTTTACACTTTACAAGGATTCCCCGTATTGGGTCCCTCCAATCATTAATGACGAACTGGAGTCCTTTGACAAAAGCAAAAATCCTGTTTTTAAGGATGCCGATGCATGGTTTTATCTAGCTTATAAAAACGATAAGATCGTTGGTAGGGTCGTGGCCATTGTAAATAGATTGGAAGTGAACCAACAGCAGGTAAAAAAGATGCGTTTTGGTTGGTTCGATTTTGTGGATGACTTTGAAGTTACAGAGGCGCTGCTCAATAAGGTGTCCGAAATAGGAAAGGAACACAAGTTGTCCTACATGGAAGGGCCTGTAGGTTTTTCCAATCTGGACAAAGTAGGTGTCCTAACCGAAGGGTTTGATGAGATAGGCACCATGATTACCTGGTACAACCATCCTTACTATGTTGATCATTTTGAACGCTGTGGGTTTGTAAAGGAAAAGGAATACATGGAAAATAAATTCCCCTTTAGCAATGCGGAGCCCAAATTCTTTCAAAAGGCCAACGAACTGGTACGAAAACGCTACGGCGTAAAGGAATTGAACTTTACTAAAACCCAGGACGTTATGCCTTGGGCAGATAAGATGTTCGATCTTTTTAACGAGACCTATTCCTCCCTCTCTTCTTTTGTCCGTATCACCGACATCCAAAAAGAATACTTTAAGAAAAAATACATCAGTTTTATCAATCCCGAGTATATCAAATTTATATTGGATAAGGATGACAAATTGATAGCGTTCGGAATAGTAATGCCTTCATTTTCCAAGGCCTTGCAGAAAGCGAAAGGAAAATTGTTCCCTTTTGGCATATTTCATTTGCTGAGTGCAAAGAAAAACAGCAAAGAGGTAATATTTTATTTGATCGGGGTACTTCCGGAATACCAGAACAAAGGTGTTACAGCAGTAATGTTCAATGAGTATTACAAGACTTTTAAGGCCAAGGGAATAGAAAAATGTGTTAGGACACCAGAATTGGAGGAAAACGTGGCCATTCGCCAATTATGGAAACATTTCGACCCAAAAATATATAAGCGAAGAAGGACCTACAAAAAGGATCTTTAAACGGATCCAAGGGGCCGAATTTCAAAAAAATTCCAAAACTAAAAAAAACCAACTTAAATAATAAGTTGGCTTTTTTTATGTAAGTGGAAATAGTTCTATTCTCCCATCGCTGCCGCTACCGCCGCAGACAGCCTTTTGTAAGTACCATTCTGTAATCGCTCACGTATTACAGAGAAGGCCTCCAAGGTTTCGGATACATCCTGTAAGGTATGTGTGGCCGTTGGAATCATTCTTAAAAGAATCAAGCCCTTAGGAATTACCGGATACACTACAATGGAACAGAAAATACCAAAATTCTCCCTTAAATCCTTTACCAATGCCATGGCTTCTGGAATACTACCGTTAAGATATACTGGTGTAACACAGCTAGTGGTGGTACCTATATCAAAACCTCTTTCCTTTAGTCCGTTCTGCAATGCATTAACATTCTCCCAAAGTTTGGCCTTAAGTTCTGGTTGGGTGCGTAGCATATCCAACCTTTTTAGCGCTCCTTTCACATAAATCATTGGTAATGATTTGGCGAACATTTGAGACCGCAAGTTGTATTTAAGGTATTCTATAATCTCTTTATCCGCAGCCAAAAAAGCTCCGATTCCGGCCATGGATTTGGCAAAAGTTGCAAAGTAAACGTCTATATCATCCTGTATTCCCTGCTCCTCACCTGCTCCGGCTCCGGTTTCACCCAAGGTTCCAAAACCATGTGCGTCATCTACGAACAATCTAAATTTATACTTTTTCTTTAGCGCAACAATTTCCTTAAGCTTGCCCTGCTCCCCACGCATTCCAAAAACACCTTCGGATATTACCAAAATACCTCCTCCGGTCTGTTCTGCCATTTTAACGGCACGATCCAAGTTTTTCTCAAGACTTTCAATGTCATTATGCTTAAAGGTAAAACGCTTACCCATATGTAAACGTACGCCATCTATAATACAGGCATGAGCATCAACATCGTAAACAATAATATCATCTTTGGAAACCAAAGCATCAATGGCAGAAACCATTCCCTGGTACCCAAAGTTCAATAAATAAGCAGATTCCTTTTTAACAAAAGCCGCCAATTCCTGTTCCAATTGTTCGTGGAATTCGGTATGACCACTCATCATTCTAGCCCCCATGGGAAAAGCCGCACCGTACTCCAATGCTGCCTCGCCATCTACCTTCTTCACTTCCGGCAAATTAGCCAATCCCAAGTAATCATTAATACTCCAAGTGATTACTTCCTTTCCTTGAAACTTCATCCTGTTGGATATAGGACCTTCCAATTTAGGAAATACAAAATATCCCTCAGCTTGTGAGGCCCATTTTCCTAAAGGACCTTTATTCTCGATAATTCTGTCAAATAAATCTCTCATCTAGACTACGTTGATTATTAGTGCAAAAGTATATATTTTTAATATGCATATGCAACTTATTTAATACATAAAAAGCAACGACTTATGAACCGTTGCTTTTTACATCATAAATTTTGCATAACCTTTACTTTACAAATTCTATTTTTTGAGGTTCTTCAACATTTTTACTATCAAAGAAACCTTGGTCGGCCATCCATTGGTCACTGTATATCTTACTCATATACCTGGAACCATGATCTGGAAAAATAACCACCACATTGCTATTTTCATTAAACTCCCCCATTTCTTCCAGTTGCCTTACGGCCTGCATTACAGCGCCACTTGTGTATCCTACAAAAAGGCCTTCTGTTCTGGATATCTCCCTAGCGGTATGGGCACTTTCTTCGTCGGTAACCTTAATAAATTCATCTATTACCTTGAAATTGGTGGCAGTAGGGATCAGGTTTTTACCCAAACCTTCAATACGGTATGGATAAATTTCCTTGGTATCCAATTCCCCTGTCTCATGGTACTTTTTAAGAACGGAACCATAGGCATCCACACCTATTACGCGGATATTCGGATTTTGTTCCTTTAGATACTTAGCGGTTCCGGAAATGGTCCCTCCCGTTCCACTACAAGCTATTAAATGGGTAATGTGCCCATTGGTCTGTTGCCAAATTTCAGGTCCCGTACTTTTATAATGGGCATCGGCGTTTAAATCGTTAAAATATTGATTGATGTATATAGATCCCTCCGTTTCTTCATGCAACCTTTTTGCTACTTCATAATAGGATCTAGGATCATCGGCACTTACGTGCGCAGGACAAACATATACTTTGGCCCCCATGGATCTCAGCATATCTATTTTATCCTTGGAAGATTTTGAACTTACGGCCAAGATGCATTCATAGCCTTTTATGATACTGATCATGGCAATGCTAAATCCCGTATTCCCTGAAGTGGTTTCTATAATGGTACTCCCCTCCTTTAAAATTCCCCTGCGCTCCGCCTCTTCAATGATGTAAAGGGCAATGCGATCTTTGGAAGAGTGTCCTGGGTTAAAACCTTCCACCTTAGCGTAAAAATTACCTTCTAAGTTGGCAGCTATTTTATTTAGTTTGATTAATGGGGTGTTTCCTACAAGTTCTAGGAGGTTGTTATAAGCGTTTATCTTATGTTCCATAAACAGTTTCTAGGTTTAGAACTTATCGACATCTAATTAATTTATGTCAATATTCATAGGACAAAATTAGTCTTTTTTTTTGATTATCGAATTTTATGCTCTAAATCTAACAAAAATGCATATTCTTTTGCCACTTCTTTTAGCGATTCAAAACGGCCTGAAGCACCGCCATGACCCGCATCCATATTAATATTGAACAACAATAAATTATTATCGGTTTTATACTCCCTAAGTTTGGCAACCCATTTTGCTGGTTCAAAATATTGCACCTGGGAATCGTGAAATCCAGTAATAACCAGCATATTTGGTTGCAATTGTCGGGATACATTGTCATATGGCGAATACGATTTCATATAATCATAGTATTCCTTTTCATTGGGATTGCCCCATTCATCATATTCCCCTGTAGTCAGTGGAATGGTATTGTCCAACATGGTCGTAAGCACATCCACAAACGGTACGGCTGCAATAACACCGTGATAGATTTCCGGGCACAGATTGACTATAGCGCCCATTAAAAGTCCACCGGCAGATCCTCCCGAAGCATAAAGGTGTTCGGCACTTGTATACTTTTGATCGATCAAAAATTTGGAACAATCAATAAAATCGGTAAACGTATTGATCTTGTTCAGCAATCTTCCTTCCTCATACCACTTTCGCCCCAGATACTCCCCGCCCCTAACATGGGCTATGGCATATATAAAACCTCTATCCAAAAGACTTAAGCGTACAGTGGAAAAATAGGGATCTATAGTATGCCCATAAGAGCCATAAGCGTATTGCAATAACGGACTTGAACCGTCCAATTTTGTGTTTTTGTGATAGACCAATGAGATAGGAACTTTTTTGCCATCTCTGGCCGGTGCCCAAATTCGTTCGGAAATATAGTTTTCCTTATTAAAATTTCCGCCCAAAACCTCTTGTTCCTTTTTAATCTCCTTTTCCTTGGTCCTCATATTGAAATCGATGATGGAACTAGGGGTAGTCATGGAATTATACCCATATCTGAGAATTTCAGTGTCAAAGTCCGGGTTGGTACCTACATAGGCCGTATAGGTTTCATTGTCAAAGGGCAAATAATAGCTCTCCCCAGTATCCCATCGCACAATCTTCAACTTATTTAAGCCATTCTCGCGCTCGGACAACACGTAGTAGTCATTGAACATCTCAATATCTTCAAGTAAAACTTCCTCCCTGTGTGGAATAAATTCTACCCAATGTTCGGCTTCGGTCTGGTCCTCTGGGGTGGTCATCAATTTAAAATTGGTTGCCCCTTCCATATTGGTCAGTATATAAAAATTGTCTTCGTAATGGGTTAGGGAATATTCCAACCCCCTGACCCTTTTTGAAAACACATGAAATTCTCCATTCGGATCATCCGCCCTAAGAATTTGAAATTCACTGGTCAATGTACTGGAAGAACCAATAACTATAAATTCTTTTGATTTAGTTTTGTATACGAAGGTGGTAAAGGTTTCGTCCTCCTCGTGAAAAACCAGTTCATCCTCCTCTGGAGATGTCCCCAGTATATGCCTATAGATATTATTGGATCTAAGGGTAACAGGATCTTTTTTGGTATAAAACAAAGTCTTATTGTCATTGGCCCATACCGAGCTGCCCGTTGTGTTTTCTATTTTATCCGCAAATATCTCTTGGGTGCGTAAATTTTTTATTTGTAAGGTGTATTGCCTACGGGAAACCGTATCCACACCAAAAGCTGCCAGTTCGTTGTTGGGACTTATGGACAAGCCCCCCAAGTTAAAATAATCCGACCCCTCCGCCATAAGGTTGCAGTTGAACATTATTTCCTCAACGGCATCCTCGTTTTCAAAACGTCTGGCAAAAATGGGATACTCTTTCCCCAACTCATACCGGGTAGCATACCAGTAGCCATTGAACTTATAGGGCACTGAGGAATCGTCTTCCTTGATCCTGGACTTCATCTCCAGGAACAAATTGTCCTTAAGGTCATTGGTGTGGCCCGTCATAGCCTCGTAGTATGCGTTTTCCTGTTCCAAAAAAGCAGTAACCTCCGGGTTTTCCCTTTCGTTCAACCAATAGTAATCATCTATTCTTACATCATTGTGCTTTATTAATTGCTTCTCAATTTTTTTTGCACTTGGTGCTTTTAATTCCCGCTGCATGAGTGTGGTATGTTTTATAAGAAGCGCAAAAATAATATTTAAATGCAACCGACCTGATTAATTATGAGCTTTATCCATAATTATATTGACCAAACCATTAGCAGGCCCCATCAATTACTGTCACCTTTAATTCCAATATATCCCAATCATTTTAGTAATTTTGTCTTATCAACTTTTTAAATTTAAAGTTATGTTTGGAGATATGATGGGCATGTTGGGAAAATTAAAGGAAACCCAGGAAAAAGTAAAAGCCACTAAGGAACGAATGAATACCGTAATACTTGACGAGAAATCTCCGGATGATTTGCTCAAAGTAAGTATAACGGCCAATAGAACAATTAAATCCATCACTATAGATGATCGACTTTTACAGGATAAGGAACAACTGGAAGATTATTTGATCCTTACCCTTAACAAGGCTATAGAAAAGGCCACAACTATTAATGAGAATGAATTGGCAGCTGTTGCCAAGGAAGGAATGCCCAACATTCCTGGAATGGATTCGTTTTTAAAATAAATTTCACTAAGTTTATCACAGCCTTTTTAATCAAAACTTGCACCAATGAAGTATGTATTCTTCCTAGTATTGTTTCCTTTCCTTTTAAATGCTCAAAATACCAGTAGCAACATTCAGGAAACAGATTGGCTGACCGATTACGAGAATGCGCAAATAGTTGCAAAAAAAACCAATTCCAACATTCTTATGTACTTTACGGGCAGTGATTGGTGCTCTCCCTGTAAGGCTTTAAAAAAAGACTTGTTCGATACTAGCCAGTTCAAGGAAGTGGCCAAGGACTATGTACTTCTATATGTGGATTTACCCAGAAAGAAAGAACGTCTTAGCCCAGAAGAAATGAAACAGAACAAGGCCTTATTATCCCAATGGAACAAAAAGGGCATTTTTCCACTTATTAGTTTGGTCAGTGCCGAAGAAAAAGAAGTGGCCTCACTTTCCGGTTATGGTTCCAAGATGGATGTGGAGAAGTATTTGGATTTTCTCAGAAGGAATAGAAAAATGTAATTTTAATCCAAAGCCGTTTCCTCCTTTACCAGGTAATCTAAAATTCTTTTTTTTCTAAATCCAAATTTAAAATCTGGTATTACCAATTATTTGGCTATTGCCAAATACCTTATTCTAGCCGACAAAATCCTATATTCCCGTCCTCAAAAAGGCGAAATTGACCTAAAATTGATTATAATTGTAAGGGTAATTTTATTGCCGAAAACCTTAATTAACAATTATAAAATTCTCCTTTATTATGACGGACAATTATTTTAAGACCTATCCGGACAAAAATGGTTTTTTTAAAGAGTATGGCGGATCCTTTATCCCGCCCGTTCTTGAAGAGGAAATGAAAAAAATTACTGACGCTTATTATTCCATAAGCAAATCGCATAATTTTATTTCGGAACTACGCAGCATTCGCAAACACTATCAGGGTAGGCCAACTCCGGTTTATTACTGCAACAGGCTCTCCGAAAAATACGGGGGAAGAATATATCTTAAACGAGAAGATCTAAATCATACAGGGGCACATAAACTCAACCATTGTATGGGTGAGGCGCTTTTGGCAAAACACTTGGGCAAAAAGAAACTAATTGCAGAGACAGGAGCCGGACAACACGGTGTTGCCTTGGCAACCGCAGCTGCCTATTTTGGGTTGGAATGTGAAATACACATGGGAGAAGTGGATATTGCAAAGGAACATCCCAACGTGGTTAGGATGAAAATCCTAGGCGCAAAAGTAGTACCCGTTTCCCATGGCCTAAAAACATTAAAGGAAGCCGTGGATTCTGCCTTTGAAGCATATTTAAAGGACCCTATAAGTACCATATATTGTATAGGCTCTGTGGTTGGACCACATCCCTTTCCAATGATGGTGCGGGATTTTCAGCGTGTAGTAGGCATTGAAGCCAAAGAACAGTTTGTTGAAATGACGGGGGAATTGCCGGATAGGGTGGTAGCCTGTGTAGGCGGGGGAAGTAATGCCATGGGGATATTCTCCTCCTTTTTAGAGGAACCGGAATGTACCTTATACGGTGTTGAACCTGGTGGCCGCTCCTTGGAGTACGGTGAACATGCCGCCACTATGACCTTGGGCAGCCCTGGAGTAATCCATGGTTTTAAATGTTATATGTTGAAGGACGACAAAGGGGAACCTGGCGCAGTACATTCCGTTGCCAGTGGCTTGGATTATCCTGGAGTGGGCCCTGAACACAGTATGCTAAAGGATCTTAAAAAAGTAACCTATGACGTTGTTTCGGACCAGGAAACAGTGGATGCCTTTTTTGAATTAAGTCGCATGGAAGGAATTATCCCTGCCTTGGAAAGCGCCCATGCAGTGGCCTATGCCATTAAATTGGCACAACAGGATCCACAGTCCTCCATTTTGGTCAACCTAAGTGGCAGGGGTGACAAAGATCTGGATTATGTGGTAGATACCTATGGGCTGCCCGAAGATCGGGAATAATTTTCAAACCTATATGGAAGGGCGTCCAAAGGCTAAAACCCATAGCTATTTTGGCGCCTTTTTTTTGAGGAAACCAATAACAGATGTACCCATTTTTTGAGGCCCATCCAAGCCGCTCTGAGAACTTTAGGGATTGTACCCAACTTCGCCGAGAATTTGCAAAAAGGCATTCCCTATCCTTCCAAATGGATACAATAAAAACCGCTCCTACCCCTTGTGCAGGCTTCTATCTCCCTTGTTGGAAAAATATTTAGATATGGTGTTTAAAATTAAAGATTCACATTTTTTTGTGTAACTTTAAAAAAAGTTGCCATAGGCTATGCTACAAATAAACAAGGAATCTGATACCACCTATACCTTCAGTCTGCAATCCGAAAGCGGACAGACCCTTCTGACCAGTATTGCCTTCAAAAACAGGGAGGAGATTGACGAGACCATTGCCAGTCTTAAGGTCCTAATTGGGCAATCTTCGGTTTTTGAGCGCAAGACCGACTATAACGGCAAATTTCTTTTCACCATGAAGAATAGTGGAGGCAAAATTATTGGCCACTCTATGCTTTATAGTTCCGAGGCCGGAATGGAAAATGGTATAAAAAATTTAAAAACAAGTATCTCTCTTTTACCTGATGCTATTGGCTTATAATTTTGAAAGAACATCCAGAAAAGCTTCGTGCATGGCATCGGTATAATCCAAATGGGTAACGATACGCAGTTTTTTTTGCCCCATACCTATAATTTGAATATTCCTTTTTCTCAGTTTGTCCAAAAAATCATCAGTGGTCATTTGCTTTTCATCGATCTCGAAAATAACAATATTGGTCTCCGTAGGTTCCACCTTTTTAATGTACGGCAAACCGTTCAACAGCAAACTTATTTCCCTGGCCTTCCTATGGTCCTCCGCCAATCGTTCCCTATTATTTTCCAAAGCATAAATTCCGGCTGCCGCAAGATAGCCCGCTTGTCGCATGCCACCACCTAGTACCTTCCTAACCCTAATGGCTTTGTCAATATGCTCCTTATCCCCCAACAAAACGGAACCTACGGGACATCCCAGCCCCTTGCTTAAACAAACACTTATAGTATGGAACAAGGCCCCGTAATCCATGGGCGCTTCATTTTTGGCAATCAGGGCATTCCAAAGTCGTGCTCCATCCAAATGATATTTTAATTGATGCTTGTCACAAACCTTTCCAATGGCCCTCAATTCCTCCAAGTTGCAACAGGCCCCTCCACCTTTATTCGTGGTATTCTCAATACAAACCAAAGATGTTAAAGGGCTATGATAGAAGTCCGGCGGATTAATTACTTCCTCGACTTGACTTGCTGTCATCATTCCTCTATGACCATCTACCAATCTACAGGAAACACCACTATTAAAGCTTACCCCTCCCCCTTCATAATTATAAACATGGGCATACTTATCACATATTAACTGCTCCCCCTGTTGGGTATGCAGCTTAATAGCTGTTTGATTGGCCATGGTACCACTTGGAAAAAACAAGGCGGCTTCCATTCCGAACAACTTCGCCATCATTTTTTCCAGCCTATTCACTGTGGGATCATTTTTAAAAACATCATCACCTACTTCAGCTGCCATCATAGCTTGAAGCATTTCCGGGGTGGGTCTTGTTACCGTGTCACTGATTAGGTTTATCTGCATAAAGGGTAATAATTATATGAATTGAATTCAACCTAATGAATTAAGATTCTAAAATTATATAAAACCTACCATATATTTTCAAGTAGGGATTTTTTTCATGTCAATTGACAGGAATCATCAATAATCCCATCACATTTTTTAACAATGGATAATTATCTAACCGAATTATAATTAAAACGTGGATAAGCAATTAAAATAAAGTAAATTAGGGAAAAATAGGCGTATGAATCAGGACCTAAAAAAACCCATATTTTCATCTTATATAAACAATACCAATCTTTTTGATGAAGTCTTTGATCCCAATGGCATTGCCAAAAATGTCTATCAAAAATTGTTCGAGTTGTATGGAAACCACTCCATTCAGGATTATGTACAGCTGAACAATAAGGCAAAATCGTCCTTCTTTAACCAAGGGATTACTTTTCAGGTATATGAAAACAAAGAGACCCAGGAGAAAATATTCCCTTTTGATCTTTTTCCAAGAATTATAGATGAAGATGAATGGGAAATCATAGAAAAGGGATCCATTCAACGCAGTAAGGCCTTGAACTTATTCTTATGGGACGTTTATCACGATAAAAAGATTATCAAGGACGGGGTAGTCCCCTTAGATCTTATAAGTTCCTCTGCCAACTACCTACATCAAATGATAGGTGTTGATCCGCCAGGAGGTATTTACAATCACATATCGGGCACTGATATCATAAAGCACTCTGACGGAAATTATTATGTGCTTGAAGACAATATTCGATGTCCCTCCGGTGTAAGTTATGTTATTTGTAATCGCACCGCCTTAAAGAGGGCTCTTTTTGGGGTTTTCAACCACTACAAAACCCATTCGGTAACCAATTACGCCGAAAACCTGTTAGAGATTCTGGAAAGCGTAAAACCAAAAGGGGTGGATGTTCCTAATTGCGTGGTGCTTACCCCTGGGATGTACAATTCTGCCTTTTATGAACATTCATATCTGGCAAAGGCTATGGGCGTGGAATTGGTAGAAGGTCGGGATTTGTTTGTAGAGAACGATTTTGTGTACATGAAGACTATTAGCGGCCCAATAAAAGTTGATGTTATTTACCGTAGGGTAGACGACCAATACTTGGACCCCTTAGAATTTAAACCCGATTCGGCCTTGGGAGTACCCGGGCTTTTCACCGCCTACAAGAAAGGCAATGTCTGCTTGGCAAATGCCCCCGGAACGGGTGTAGCAGACGATAAGGCCATCTATACCTATATGCCGGAAATAATTAAGTATTATTTGGACGAATCCCCAATTCTTAACAATGTCCATACCTACCACTGCAGCAGGCCGGACGAACTTAAATATGTCCTGGAACATATTCAAGAACTAGTCATAAAACCTGTGGACGAAGCAGGTGGCTATGGTATTTCCATTGGTAACCGACTCACCAAGGAGGAAATAAAGGTAGTCCAAGAGGAAATTAAACAAAGTCCAAGAAAATATATTGCCCAACCCATTATGTCATTATCGGTGCACCCCACCTATATAGATGACACGGAGTCCTTTGAACAACGACATGTAGACTTAAGGACCTTTACACTCTTAGGGGATAAAAAGGAATTTGTTCTAAAGGGAGGACTTTCAAGGGTTGCGCTCAAAAGAGGGAATCTGATTGTAAATTCTTCACAAGGCGGGGGTTCCAAGGACACCTGGGTACTAAAAAAATAAATCAATCCTATGTTAGCAAGAGTTGCCAATAATCTATTTTGGATGGGCCGTTATATTGAACGCGCCGAACATATTGCCAGATATTTAAATGTTAATTATTTCTCGTCCTTGGACGCACCAAACGAGCTGTCACAGTCCCGACAATTTGTACTGCAATCCATGATGTTTATGGTAGGGGAACCTGTTAAGGACAATACCATTATTCTAAATGAGGAAGAAATTCTATACAACATCGGGCTAAATCCCAATATACCCTATTCCATTATTAACCATGTGAAATTTGCCAGGGAGAATGCCAACAGTGCAAGAGACCTTATTTCTACCGAACTGTATGAATCCATTAACAAATTTTATCATTTCGTAATCAATTATTCAATAGAGGATTTCACCAAAAAGGGATTATACGATTTTACGGTAAATGTCACAGAAATGACCGCCATTTTAAGAGGTAAGATACGCGGCACCCTTTTGCATGATGAGGTTTACGCCATTATCATGCTCGGAATAAATTTGGAAAGGGCCACACAAGTAATCCGGATCATCAATGCCAAATACAATGATGCCGTTAAGGCCAAAGGCAGTTATGGGGATAAAATAGGCCATAGCTTTGAATGGATCACATTGCTCAAATGTGTGGAATCATATGACATGATGCGCAGGTTCTATAAAAAGACCCCAACAAGCATTTCCACGTTAGAGTTCCTAATATTAAATCCAGATTGTCCCAGATCCGTTATAAACAGTATCAATCAGGTCCACAAACACATTAGGGTTTTGGATGAATCCAAAGCTCCCAATAAAAATTCCACCGCATTTTTAATTAGTAAGGTAAAAGGCGAATATGAATTTAAATTTGCTGAGGAAATCGAAGAGGACATTCAGAGCTTCATTGAAAAGATCCTACATAATCTATTGCAGATTAGTGTTAAAATGGAAAAAGAGTTTTTTAACTATTGAAGTTAAAGCATTGACTTACATTTGTGTTAAGAACTACTTGAAATGTCATTTGAATATTCTGTTACCTACAATACCGAAAATGATTACGAGAATCCCGTAGAAAATGCCTCTTGGCAATTTTTGATCGTGCCCGAGAATAATGATACACAAGAATTGGTAGGTATTGAAATTGAGAATTCATTGGGTGCCAAAAATGAATTCTCGCAAAATGGGTATGGTTTTCAGACCATACGAATAAATACCCAGGAGCAATTCCAAAAATTAAATTTTAGGGCCACTTTTATTCTAAAAAAAACCAGCCTTAATCCTTTTGGGCAAGTCCCCATCTTTAATATCTTGGACAACTATGAGCTTGCTCAAAGTTTGGATTTCAAGGTTGATTTTGAGCAATTTTTGGGCCAGACCAAATTTACCACCCTGCCGCAGGATTCAAAAAATCTCTTTGTATTTGACACTACCCTAAGTATATTTGATAATCTTCAAAAATTAAATAATTGGGTCTATTTTTATATTCACTTCAATACTGGTGTGACCCATGTGAATACCTTGTTGGAGGAAATTATAAATAACCGGGCGGGTGTGTGCCAAGATTTTACCCATTTATTCTGTGCCTTGGCACGGGCCAATAATATTCCCGCACGTTATGTTTCTGGTTACCTGCATCAAGGGAATGGCTATTTTGGCGATGCGCAAATGCATGCTTGGGCAGAAGTTTATGTGCCCCAAATTGGCTGGATGGGCTTTGACCCTACCAACAATATATTGGTCGATGACAACCACCTTAAAGTAGCCCACGGAAAGGACTTTAAGGATTGCTCGCCATTAAAAGGTGTAGTTTATTCACAAGGTGACAACAAAACCGTTCATTCCGTGGAAGTACAGGCCCAACAATAAATAACATTTCCCATTTGGTCCAAAATCAAAAAAAAGAATCCTATTTTTGGCTGAAAATTAAATAGAATATGATAACCACGGACCATTATAAGAGTCTCATTGATCGCCTTGGTGCGTTAAGGAGGTATCTTTGACATAGATGCCAAGCTTATAGAAATAGAAAACGAGGAGGAAAAGACCTTGGCCCCAGATTTTTGGAACCATCCCCAAGAGGCACAAGAGCAGATGAAGCTGATTCAGTCCAAGAAACAATGGGTAGATGACTTTGACGCTGCCAAAAGCTTAGTGACGGATCTAGAGATTTTCTTAGAATTTCAGAAAGAAGGTGAAATGTCCGAGGCCGATGTTGAAGCCCATTACGACAAGACCATTGAGGCCTTGGAGAAATTGGAATTCAAGAACATGCTTTCGGCAGAAGGGGATGAACTTACGGCCATACTTCAAATTACGGCCGGTGCCGGAGGTACGGAAAGCTGTGATTGGGCGTCCATGCTTATGAGGATGTACATGATGTGGAGTGAAAAGAATGGTTATAAGGTAAAAGAGCTCAATTACCAGGAGGGTGATGTTGCGGGAATAAAAACAGTGACTCTGGAAATCGAGGGGGACTATAGCTTCGGATGGCTTAAGGGCGAGAACGGGGTGCACAGGCTTGTCCGTATTTCTCCCTTCGACAGTAATGCCAAGCGCCATACCTCTTTTGCTTCCGTTTATGTTTATCCATTGGTAGACGATAGTATCGAAATTGATATAAATCCGGCCGATGTGGAGATTACCACTGCCCGATCAAGTGGCGCGGGAGGACAAAATGTAAACAAGGTAGAAACCAAGGTTCAGCTGACCCACAAACCCACTGGAATTCAGATTTCCTGTTCCGATTCTAGATCGCAGCACGACAATAGGGCCACGGCTCTAAAAATGCTAAAATCCCAATTGTACGAAATTGAATTGCGAAAGAAAATGGAAGCCCGACAAGAAATAGAGTCCTCCAAAATGAAAATAGAATGGGGCTCCCAAATTAGGAATTACGTAATGCACCCTTATAAATTGGCAAAAGACGTCCGAACGGGGGAGGAAACGGGTAATATAGACGCGGTAATGGACGGCGATATTGACCGATTCTTAAAGGCCTATCTCATGATGATGGGACAGAAAGAAGAAAGTTAACAAAGGACTACTGTTAAAACCAAAAATATTGTTATTGAAATAGGCGCAAAAGTTTCAGGTACCCAGATTCAAGATTTTTCTCTTAACTTATAAGTGACCGTGGTGCTTTTAGCCCAAAGACTTAAAACCAAATAAATATGTTAAAAATATATCACAATCCCAGATGTGGAAAGTCCAGGGAAGGATTGGCCATTTTAGAAAATTCTGGACATAAATTTGAGATTATTAAATATCTTGAAGAAGTACCTACCAAAAAGGAACTTGAGACTATTCTAAAAACTTTAGGCATATCACCTTTGCAATTGGTGCGGACCAACGAAGCAATTTGGAAAGAAAAGTTCAAGGGAAAATCTATGACAAACGACGAGGTAATTGCTGCTATGATAGAGTTTCCCAAACTAATTGAACGTCCTATCGTAATCAGGGACAACAATGGGGTGGTTGGACGACCTCCCGAAAAAATAAAAGAACTGCTAAATTAGTATCCGCGTTAAAAGGATTGGTAATAGAAGCAATTATTGTTATATTATTAATCTAACATTAGATAAGATCATTTACGGCCGCACTACGGCACAGTTCTTGAAATATTCATTTTAACAAAGATTTAACCCTTGACGGTTAAACCATCAATTAATTTTGGAATCCCATTAATCATTGACATCATGAAAACTAACAAGAAATTATTTTTTAGTGTTCTTTTTATCGTTTTATCCTTTCCTTTTTTAAGTGCCCAATATGGATACGGAAATGGGTATGGGTATGGATACGGAGGATACGGAGGGTATGGCAGACAGAGAAATAGTATTCCTCAAGTACAGGAAACACCCAAGGAGCCTGAGAAATTAACGGCAGAGCAAATTGTAGATCAAGAAATGCCCGGAATAACGGAGAAATTGGATTTAAACCCCTTTGAGGAAGCAGTTTTGAGTACCACCCTAAAGAAGTATCTCCAGGAGCGAATAGAATTGCAAATACTGGATCTGCCTGCGGATAAGATGAGGGAGAGTTATGAGAAAATTACCCTAAAACAGGACGAAGAACTTAAGGCCGGACTGCCAGAGGATAAATATGAAGCTTTTGTAGAACTGCAGAAAAACGGTTTTAAAAAGGTTAAGGAAAAAAAGAAGAAAAAGAAGAAAAAGAATAAAACATAACAAATGAGAAAACTATTCCCAGTTACATTATTATTAATTTCCTTAATAGGGTATGCGCAAGGGGGGCAAGCCCCTCAAAAACCAATAAAAATAACTGGGACCGTTTTGGACCAAGAAACGGATCAACCTTTGGAATATGCCACTTTGGTTCTACAAAGTGTTAGAAACCCTGAAAAAGTTACTGGCGGGATTACAGATGTCAATGGAAAATTTGAAGTTGAGACAGCCCCAGGAAACTATAACATTAGCGTAGAGTATATCTCCTATAAATCCTATAAATTAGATAATCAAAATCTAAGATCTCCCAAAGACCTTGGCGTAATACGTCTTGCTTTGGATGTTTCACAGTTAGCGGAAGTGGAAGTGGTAGGCGAGCGTACCACTGTAGAATTACGACTGGATAAAAAAGTATATAATGTAGGTTCGGATCTTACCGTTAAAGGTGGTTCCGTTACTGATGTACTAAGCAACGTTCCTTCTGTTTCTGTCGATGTGGAAGGCAACATTAGCCTTAGGGGAAATGAAAGTGTTAGGATCCTTATCAATGGCAAACCATCGGCCCTGTCAGGTTTAAGCCCAGAGGCACTGCAACAACTACCGTCGGATGCTATTGAAAAGGTAGAGGTAATAACCAACCCTTCGGCCAGGTATGATGCTGAGGGAACGGCGGGTATTTTAAATATCATATTAAAGCAGAGCAAGACCGCAGGGGTAAATGGCTCGGTCAATGTTTATACCGGTCATCCTGAGACCTATGGAGGATCCTTAAGTCTAAATTTAAGACGTGATAACTTCAATATTTTTACAAATACCACCTACCGCTACCGCAGCGGCCCAGGGAACGCGTTGTTCGATCAAGAGAACTTTGATAGTAATGGCAATACCTTGAGTTATCAGAATGAAATAAGGGATTACCAAAGAAAGGACAAAAGCTTTAATACCAATGTTGGATTTGAATTGTTTTTGGATGAAAGCAGTAGCATTACCAATTCTTTTGTTTTTAGTAAATCCAATGGGGACAATACAGTTAATGTGGATTTTTCCAATTTTGATGCCACTAGAACCCCTACCATCCAAAGAAACCGATTTACCGTTGAGGATGAGTTTGAGGAGGAGGTTCAATACTCTTTAAATTACCAAAAGAAATTTGAAAAAGAAGGACACACCCTCACCTTTGATTATCAATACTCCAAAGGAGTGGATGATGAAAACTCCATAATAGAAGAGGTCATCCTAGGTGATAATATTGCCTTGGATACGGAACGGACCATAGATAATCAAACACAGATATCGCAATTGGTGCAAATGGATTATGTACTTCCGTTTGGAAAGGATGATCAATCACAATTTGAAGTAGGCTATCGCGGTACCTTTAACAATAACAATACCGATTTTGATTTTGGCATACAGCAACAAAATGGTGACTTTACCAGCGACCCTAACTTTAGTAATGAATTGAATTATAAGGAATACGTAAATGCTGCCTACGCACAATTGGGATCTAAATTCAATAAATTCAGTATTCTAGGTGGATTGAGAATGGAGGCTTCCGATATTGCAATAGAACTGGTAAACTCCAATGATCTGAACAATAAGGATTACGTCAACTGGTTTCCGTCTATCTTTTTAGGCTACGAATTTTCGGAAAAAGAACAGCTTACCCTAAGCTATAGCAAAAGGCTTAGAAGACCGCGCTCTCGGTTTATCAATCCATTTCCTTCGAGATCCAGTAACACCAACCTCTTTCAGGGAAATGCCGATTTGGATCCTACTTTTACCGATGCGTACGATTTGGGCTATTTGAAACGGTGGGATAAGTTTACTTTTACTACCTCTGGATACTTTAACAGATCTACCGGGGTATTTCAGTTTGTTTCCAGGGAAACGGGCGATTTTGTAACCATTGAAAATCCGGACAACCCACAAAACCCCATTGTGGTACCCGTACAGGTACGAAGCCCTATCAATTTAGCTACCGAAGAACGCTATGGCATGGAGTTCACCACTACTTGGACCCCTAAAAGAAACTGGAGATTGACTTGGAACCTAAATGCTTTCCAAAGGGATTTACAGGGAGACTTCACCTATACCAATAGTCAAAATGAAGAAATAGTTCAAAATTTTGATGCGAATAACTTTGCCTGGTTTACCCGCTTTAGCGCCAAGATACCCTTGCCTGGAAAAATCGATTTTCAGACCAACTTCTTCTATATGGGTCCTTCCGAAGATGCCCAAAACACCAATAAGGGAATGTTGAGTTCCGACCTTGCGCTAAGTAAGGACATTTTGAAGGATAAAGGATCCCTTACTTTAAACGTGAGCGATATATTTAATACAAGAAAAAGAATAAGCGATACCAGAACGGAAAATGTGGCTACCTATAGTGAATTTCAATGGCGACAAAGACAAATAACCTTATCCTTTCAATATAGGTTCAACCAACCTCAAAACCAAAGGGAAAGAAATAGACAAGGTGGAAATCGTGGTGGAGATGACATGGATTTCGAAGGCTAAATAACTTATACAGCAATAAAAAAGGGAGCCCATTGGCTCCCTTTTTACTTTATATTATATCGTCGTATTCTTATTGGTTACGCTTCGCTTTTTTAGCTTCTCGCTTTTCTTTCAATATTTCCAAGATAGAACCTCCTATCCAGTAGGGAATCACAAAAGTCAACAAAAAGATCATTAACCAAAAACCGATGGTCAAGATGGTCAAAAATGCTAAAAACCCTAGATATTGGTCAAAATCGAACATGCTCGCTGTTTTTTTTTAATTGTGCTACAAAGATATCAAAATCTAAGTTATTATTCCAAGAGCTATTTAAAATAATTTATAAACTACTTCTATTATTCCAAAGATAAATTCGCCCCATATAGCCCAACAAATCCAAAACTATGGGCAAGATGACTTCCCTTCTTTTCATTTCAAATTGTCCAATATAAAATCTAGGGTATTGTTCTTATTACAATTCTGCTTAAAGGCCATATTGGTATGTGTTAAATTATTCGCCAAGCCCAAGTCCATAAAACGGTTTATAGTAGCCTCAGATTCCATGGTAACCTTTCCCGTTAACAAAGTATCCAACGACAACCCATTTTTATGTCGCTTGTAAATCTTTTTCAATCCACTTAAATACAGGCGGTCCTTAGTAAATCCGCCTCCCCTATGGACCCGCATAGTTATGGTAAAAGCTTTGTTTCTATCAAGCTTGTACTGCCCGTGTAGCATGTCGAAGGTATCCGAAAAGCTGTAACCTTTGATCAAACTGTCCGAAGCCAAAACCCTGTAGGCCAACTCCTTTAATCTTTTTAAGGTAAGGGCACCACTCATATATTCACTAAACACGGCCAAGCCCTCTTGGGTTTCCACATTTTTTGGAAAACCATTGGAAAAGACTTTTAGGGGTTGCAACATGCCGTTATAGGTAGTTACCAAATGCACCCCTATCTCATGATTGGCCAAAGTAAGCAGTTGGTTCCTGCTAAAAATGGTATTTTTCTTAATTAGGAGAGATTGGGTATTATTGCTCACCATGGCATCTGCAGCAATACTATTGGAAAAGGAAATGTTCAAAGGAAAATTATATTGCTGTGCAAACTCTTCAAAATAAATCTTTGCATCCTCCGGGGTATATATTTTTTCCATGTCCTCCGTATCCGGTTCATCCGCCAAATGCAAAATAAACCTGGCATTTTGAACATCTTTTTCCGTGGGAGTGCCGTAAACCCTGAGTGAATTATAATAAAACTTTTTATTCTGACCAATAGTCTCTACGCATTGTATCATATTGGCATAGTAATACACCACATCCTGATAAAATTTTCTTATCTGTTCGTCCTTGATGCGCTCCAAGCGTTGCGAAAAGAACAAACGGTTCAATTTATAAGGGTCAAATTGTAATTTTTTATATTTAAATAAGGGTTCTTCCACGTACTTGGAGGAAAAGAATCGATGTTTTTCCTTCTCAATGTTCAATGGATTCAAATAGGTAAGTAATTCAATCTTTTTTACCAACCTGTCCAGGTTGGCATCTATTGCCAATACATTGGGAAATTGTTGGATTATTTCCTTGCTCATTTCTCGTTTTAACATCACAACAACTATTTCATGAACCTCTTTGAGGCTATAATTATTTTGCCCTCGGGCACACTTAACAACAAAAAACCAAAAAACAATCCGAAAAGTACCCCGATCAGGATTCGCCAGTGCAAGGCAAGTTTTTTCATAAGTCCAATTAAGATTGCGCTAAATTATGGGAACAATCAATTGAATTTACAAAGCATTGCAAATAATTATGGTAATCTTAAAAAGGTCTTTTTTTTTTATGGAATAAGCAGAGGCTATTTTGATGGCTTGTAATGATCGCTCCACTCCTTTACCTTGGGCTCTCCTAGCTTATCCACAGACTTTGCAACCATCATGGATACAGCAGCATCCCCGGTAACATTAACCACAGTTCTGCACATATCCAATGGTCTATCCACGGCAAAGATCAATGCCAATCCAGCCTCAGGAATACCTGCCTGTGCCAAAACAATGACCAGCATTACCATACCCGCTCCTGGCACCGCGGCACTACCAATGGAAGCCAAGGTGGCCGTAACTATAATTCCCAATTGGGCTCCAAAACTAAGATCCATACCAAAGGCCTGGGCAATAAATACTGCCGCAACGGCTTGATAAAGACTTGTCCCATCCATATTTATAGTGGCACCAATGGGCAATACAAAACTGGTAACCTCTTCCTCTACCCCCAAATGTTCCTCTACCCTTTCCATGGTTACTGGAAGGGTAGCTGCACTTGAGCTGGTAGAAAATGCCAATAATTGAGCTGGGGAAATTCCGTTAATAAAAAAAGATGGCTTGCGTTTGGTATAGATCCATACAAATGAAATATATACACCGATCATTAAAATCAGACCAATAAGCACACTTATGGCGTACCACCCCAAGGCTTGAAATAGGTCTAAACTGGGTGCTTCCACCACCAAGGCAGCCAACAGGGCAAACACACCGTAGGGTGCAGCCAGCATAATTAAATCTATTAACTTGAGAATTACTTCATTAAAGCCGTCGAAAAATTTCTTTACCGGATCAGCCTGTTCTGCCGGAATCAGAATCAATCCCACTCCGAAAAAAATAGCAAAAAATATGACCTGCAACATATTTCCATTATCACTCGCTGCGTTAAAAATATTGCTGGGAACCAAATCTTCCAAAGCCCGTAATGGCCCTGATTCCCTTTGTTCATTGGCCTGGGCTATTTTGGAATCGGCGTCTCCCTTGTAGTTCTCCACCAATTCGTTACGCGTATCCTCGCTAATGGAAGACCCGGGCTTTATTAAATTTACCATTGTAAGCCCTATGGAAACGGCTATTACTGTAGTTACAATATAAATTCCAATGGTCCTCCCCCCCATTTTGGAAAGTTTGGAAATATCCTTAAGATCGGAAACTCCCTTGATCAAGGAAGCCAATATTAAAGGAACGGCTATTAACTTTAAGGAATTAATAAAAATATTCCCAAAGGGTTTAATCCAATCGGAGACGATTTTCGGGCCCCAATCAAACTGAACCATGGCCAGAGCAAAAAGAACTCCGCCCAACATTCCCAATATAATCTGCCAATGCAATTCCAACTTCCTCATAAAAACCATGATTTAGATTGGAAAGATACTATTTTGCAGTACAAAGCACCAAAAAATATAGGGCTATAATTTTATAATTAATAGGGCTATTATTTTATAATTTAATAGTTCTGTTCAATAAAGTATAGTCGGCCATAACCAAAGCCGCCATAGCTTCCACTATTGGCACTGCCCTAGGCACTACACATGGGTCATGCCTGCCCTTGCCCTGGGTAGTTACCTTGTTCCCTTCCTTGTCTATGGTATCATAAGCCTGAATAACAGTAGCTACAGGCTTAAAGGCTATATTGAAGTAAATATCCATTCCGTTACTTATGCCTCCCTGAATACCGCCACTATGATTGGTTTTTGTAGAGCCATCACTATTAAATTGGTCATTGTGTGCACTTCCTTTCATCTTCACCCCTTCAAATCCACTACCATACTCAAAACCTTTAACGGCGTTAATGGAGAGCATGGCCTTCCCCAATTCTGCATGCAACTTATCAAAAACTGGTTCCCCCAAACCCACGGGTATATTTTGGATGACACAAGTAATTACCCCACCAATGGTATCGCCTTCCTTTTTTATTTTTTTAATATACTCTTCCATTTTGGCAGCAGTGGCCGTATCCGGACATCGTACAGGGTTGGATTCTATAAGTGAAAAATCGAGTTCTTGGTAACTTTTGTTCAAGGATAGCTCACCCACTTGGGAAACGTAGGCGTTTATTTTCATGTCGCCCAAGAATTGTTTAGCAATAGCACCTGCCACTACCCTACTCGCAGTTTCCCTGGCAGAGCTCCTTCCGCCACCACGATAGTCCCTAAAACCATATTTCTGATCGTAAACATAATCGGCATGCGAAGGTCTGTAAGAGTCCTTTATATGTGAATAATCATGTGATTTCTGATTGGTGTTGTGTATGGCGAACCCTATGGGTGTCCCGGTTGTCTTTCCCTCAAAAATTCCCGAAAAAAACTCAACGGTATCCGGTTCCTTACGTTGGGTTACGATGGCTGACTGACCAGGTTTACGTCTGTCCAAATCTTTCTGTATGGCCTCAAGATTCAATTCTATTCCCGCCGGACAACCATCCAAAACACCGCCTATGGCAACACCGTGCGATTCTCCAAACGTAGATAATTTAAAAAGGTTTCCAAAAGTATTTCCTGCCATGGTTGTAGTTAAAAATTGTGTTTATGAAATGGTTAAAAGAGTCATTTCAACTAAAAGATCCAAAGGTAAATCTTAAAACAGAGATACGAAAATTGAAATCTTGCTTATTGCAAATAAAAACAGAATTGGGTCAACTTAATGTAAACTTAACTATTTCATTATTCTAATTTGATTTTGCCTTCACTTTTAGTTTAAACGCAATACTTTAATTTGATAAAACTCCACTTCAGTGAAAAAGCGACAAATAGAATTAGTAGTCATTTCCGACATACATTTAGGAACTTTCGGATGCCATGCCGACGAACTACTGGCCTATTTAAATAGTATAAACCCAAAAACCCTTGTTTTAAACGGAGATATAGTAGACATCTGGCAATTTAGTAAAAAGTATTTTCCGGCCACCCACCTAAAAGTGTTAAGAAAAATAATGGGGATGGCAACCAATGGTACCGAAGTGTATTACATTATAGGGAACCACGATGAAAGACTTCGAAGGTTTTGTGGTACGTGTTTGGGAAATATTCATTTCGTTGATACACTGTCCTTAGAATTGAATGGTAAAAAAGCTTGGTTCTTTCACGGTGATGTTTTTGATATTTCCATTCAAAATGCAAAATGGGTGGCCAAATTGGGAAGGCATGGTTATCATCTGTTGATATTTGGCAACAGAACTATTAATTGGATCTTGGGCAAATTGGGTCGAGAGAAATATTCCTTGTCAAAAAGAATAAAGAATAGTGTAAAGGGAGCAGTTAAATTTATTCAAAATTTTGAATACACAGCCAAGGAGCTAGCCATAGATAGGAACTATGACTATGTTGTCTGTGGTCATATCCATCAACCAAAAAAGGAGATTTATGAAAGTGAACGCGGCACATGTACTTATCTAAATTCCGGGGATTGGGTAGAAAATCTTACAGCCCTTGAATACACCTTTAATCGCTGGAAAATATATAGGTATAGTGCGGATAAGCTCTCCCCCTTCTTTGCGGATGAAGAATTAAAAGGTATGGACATTCACGAATTGCTGGCTTCCACCTCCATCATTGTTCAGCCTCCAATAAAAACTTCAAAGAAAGCAAAGATTTAAGGGCAATTCTTAGTATGATCTAAAAGCTAAAAAAAATCTGTGTTATGCTCTTGTTTCCATAAATCTACAAAAAAAAACCCGACCAATATCTCTTAAAAATATGGGACAGGGCTAAGATTCTATCCATTAATTGAAACCAGATTAGGCTATAAGTGCCTCCTTTAGAATAGATATAGGATGCAAGGCCTTCCTTTGGGTACCGTCATAAATCTGATGTCTACAACTTGTTCCATTGGCAGCAATGATTACATCTTCAGCTGCCTTTCTAACTGCTGGGAACAACTTTAGTTCCCCCACCTGCATACTTACCTCATAGTGCTCTTTTTCATAGCCAAAAGACCCAGCCATACCACAACAACCGGAACTAATGATGGAAACAGAGTAATTTTTTGGAAGGTTCAATATATCAAAGGTTACCTTTTGGTTTGAAATTGACTTTTGATGACAATGTGTATGGATCTTAACGGTCTTGGCTTCCTGTGTAAATAAATCGGATGTCAACGCCCCTGACTGAATCTCCTTGGCCAAAAATTCTTCTATTAAAAAAGAATTGTCGGCAACGGCATCCATTTTCTTTTTATCAAAACCAAAGCGTTTATATTCATCCCTAAAGGTGAGTATGGCGGACGGCTCCAAACCTACAACGACAAGACCTTTGTCCGCAAGTTTCGAAAGCTTTTCCAGATTATTTGTGGCCAACTTTTTAGCCTGTTTTAAAAACCCTTTGGAAATATAAGTACGGCCACTCTCTGCGTAAAAAAGTTCTACCTCATAGCCAAGTCGCGTTAAGACTTCAATAGCATCCTTACCAAGATCAACATCCAAATAATTGGTAAATTCATCTATATACAAGACTATCTTTGATTTAGAACTAACGGACTGTTTCCTAGCTTTTTGAAGTTCCTTATCAAAATCTACTTTGTAAACTTTGGGTAAACTTCGTTGCTCGGCAACTCCGACCGACTTCTTAAGCAATCCGCCAAATATTTTGGAATCGTACATGGCATTGGTAATACCTGCCATACTACTCCCCAATTTATTAAGTTGAGTATTATGGGCAAAAAGCTTCGCTCTGAGCGGATAGCCGTTCTCCTCTTGGTATTGATATAAGAATTCCGCTTTTAAGGTAGCTACATCCACATTACTGGGACATTCACTGGAGCAGGCCTTGCAACTTAAACAAAGATCAAATACTTCCTTGAGCTCCTTATTGTTGAACTTATTGGTTTTATCGGAAGAAGTCAAAAATTCCCTTAAAGTATTGGCTCTACCACGAGTGGTATCCTTTTCGTTTTTGGTAGCATGATAACTGGGACACATGGCCCCGGACACCAAATGGGTCTTTCTACAATCCCCGCTACCATTACATTTTTCGGCCGCTTTTAGAATACCTTCACTATCGGAAAAATCCATCAAGGTTTCAATTTCCGGTTCCGGCCTATCAATTTCATACCTTAGGGATTCATCCATAGGATAGGCATCCACAATTTTCCCTGGATTAAAAATGTTGGAGGGATCAAAATAGCTTTTTATTCGTTTTAAGAGCTCATAATTCTTTTCCCCTATCATTAACGGAATAAACTCTGCCCGTACTATACCATCCCCATGTTCCCCGCTAAAAGAGCCGTTATACTTTTTGGTCAGTTTGGCAACGTCCGTAGTAATGGCCCTGAACAAAGCTACATCCGTAGATTTCTTCAAATTTAAAATAGGTCTTAAATGGAGTTCCCCTGCCCCTGCATGTGCGTAGTAGACGGCGTCCTGTTTATAGTCCTTCATAATTTGGGAGAACTCACCAATAAAATCCTTTAGGTCATCCAAGGCCACTGCCGTATCCTCTATACAGGCCACCGCTTTTCGGTCGCCCACAATGTTCCCCAAAAGTCCCAATCCGGCCTTTCTAAGTTCAATGGCCTTATTTACATCCCCATGCATGAGTATTGGGCTGGCATAGCTCAATCCAGACTTTTTAACGGTCTCCAGTAATTTTTGAATTTGAACATCCAAATCCTTTTCGGTATCGGATTTTACCTCCAACATCAATAAAGCTGCTGGATCACCTTCCACAAAGAATCGGTTCTCCAATTGGGTACGGTTGTTTTTGGTACAATCCAAAATTACCTTATCCATCATTTCACAGAGATGTAGATTGTGGCCCATTACAGGAGCTACATCCATTAAACAGTCCTCCAAGGTTTTGTAATGGGTTACTACCATGGCAGAAAGTTTGGGTGGCAACTCAGTCAATTGTAGTACTATTTCCGTAGTGAAAGCTAAAGTACCTTCACTTCCACTCAATAACTTACATAAGTTTATGTCTTCGGAACTATCCCCAAAAATATTATTCTTTAGCAATTCATCCACAGCATAGCCTGTATTGCGCCTGTGAATTTGAGGTTTTGGAAATTCTTTAACAATCTCTTCCTGTATTTCCTTGTTGCTCAATTCCTTATGAAGGCTACTATAAATTTCTCCTTCTAAACTATCCAAGGACATTTTTCCCAGAAATTCGTTCAGGGAAAGATCCCTGAATTCCACCTTGCTACCATCGGATAAATAAGTCTTTAGGGACACCACCTGATCACGGGTAACTCCGTATTGTATGGAAGTCGTTCCGGAAGAATTGTTACCGACCATGCCCCCAATCATACATCGATTGGAAGTGGAAGTGTTTGGTCCAAAAAATAGGCCATAAGATTGCAAATGTAGGTTTAACTCGTCTCGGATAACTCCCGGCTGTACGGTTACCTGTTTCTTATCTACATCTACTGACAGAATCTTGGTGAAGTTTTTGGAGACATCCACTACTATACCGTCCCCAACACATTGTCCGGCAAGGGAGGTTCCTGCCGTTCTAGGTATTAAGCCAATTTTATGTTCCCTTGCAAATAGAATTAGTTTTTTAATATCCTCTTCCGTCTTGGGGTAGGCCACTGCCTGTGGCATTTTTCTATATACAGAAGCATCGGTGGCGTATAGGGTGGTCATTAATTTGTCCACAAACAAATCGCCTTCCAAATCACCTTTTAAATTATTTAGCATATTTTTATCCAACTCAAAACAATTTTGGGCACTAAATTAAGTTTTATTGTTTCAGATTAATAATGAATTTTTAATTTTTACATTAATTAACTTTAGAACCTTTATGAAAATTTTAAAATTATTTACCCTATTCATGTTCTGCTCCTGGTTCTCTATGAACGCCCAGGAAATATCCGATAACGCCCTTGGTCTTCGCTTGGGGGACAGTGATGGTTTTGGTGCAGAAATTTCCTATCAAAAATCTTTGGACCGCGACAACAGATTGGAATTCAATCTTGGATGGCGCGATAGCCGTTATTTCGATGCCTTTAAATTAACGGCGCTTTACCAATGGGTTAGGCCTTTGGACGGCAATTTTAATTGGTACTATGGCGCCGGTGGCGGACTGGGAAGTGTGGATTTTGCTTCTAGGCCAAATGGCAACGGCGGATACTATACTCCCGATGGAGGCCTGTTTGTATTGGCTGCCGGGGATATTGGTATTGAGTACAACTTCGACATTCCTTTACTAATTTCATTGGATTTTAGACCTGAAATTGGCATTGTGGGCTACAAAGACTTTTCTGATAATTTTGATTTTGATATCGCCTTGGGAATACGCTATCAGTTTTAATGTAATTCCCTAATTACTATTTTATTGGGCCATGAATGTTCTTGTAGCATTTATGGCTTTTTTTATTACTCATATATAAGTACATTTGCGGCAATCAAAAGAAAATAACAATGAAAAAAATTTTATTGACCCTTACTGTGATTGTAGGAATTGTAGCGTGCAACAGTAAACCGGAAGGTTATGTATTAAACGGTACTCTAACAGGTGATGTTGAAAACGGTACCCAAGTTTTTATAAGAAAGATCAATGAAAATAATCAGCCTTATGATATTGACACCACCACAGTTGAAAACGGTAAATTTACCGTTAGCGGCACAGCTGATTCGCCCGATTTAATATATGTTTTTGTCGATAAGATACAGGGATATACCCCCGTTGTTGCGGAAAATGGCGAAATAGAACTTACAGCCCAAAAGGATAGTTTAAATTTTGCCAAGGTTAAGGGAACTGTTCAAAATGATATTTTCTTTAAATATCTAAATGAATCCAGGGCTTTATCCGATCAGGCCATGTCTATCCAAAAGGATATGCAAAATGCCAATATGAGTGGTAACGAAGCTACTGTAAATTCCTTACGTGACGAGTTTGCAGAACTTCAGGAAGAATACAAGAATTTTGAATTGGATTTTATAAAGAACAATCCAAATGGCCTTATATCCGCCCTATTGATAGAGAAAGGACTAAATGCAAGGATCGTAGAGAGTGAGGAAGCCCAAAAAATGTACGATGCACTTACCCCGGAAATCAAGGAAACCTTACCAGCCAAAAACATCCTGAAAAGTTTGGAAGCGGCCAAGGCACGGGAAGAAAAAGGTAAGAGTACGGCAATTGGTGCCACTGCTCCGGATTTCTCAGGACCTACCCCGGACGGAAAGGAATTATCCCTAAAAGAGGCCATGGGAAAGGTAACTATAATAGATTTTTGGGCAGCATGGTGTAAGCCTTGTAGGGTTGAAAACCCTAATGTGGTCAATGTTTACAACAAGTACCACTCCAAAGGACTTAATATTATTGGAGTTTCCCTGGACCGTAAGGAGGAGGATTGGAAAAAGGCCATTGCAGATGACAATCTTGCTTGGAACCATATTTCCAGCTTAGATTACTTTAATGATGCCGTAGCCAAACTGTATAACGTAGAAGCCATTCCTGCTACCTTTATTCTGGATGAAAATGGAGTTATTATAGCAAAAAATCTAAGAGGCCCTGAATTGGAGTCTAAAATTTCAGAACTTTTACAGTAGTAAACTACCTCGGGGCAGACCCGCCTGAACGAATCGGGCTGGAAAGTTTTAATCTCGATTATCGTGTAAATCACTATCCTATAAACAAAAGAAAGGCCCGTAAGTACATTACGGGCCTTTTTTATTCTATATCGTGGTATTTATTTTGAACTACAAGCTTATGATCAAGCAGGAATCAATATCCTCCAATAGGTATCTAATAAATCGCCATACAGTCTACCGTTTCACTTTTAAATCTTTCCCAGTTTCCCCAGGACAAAAAGAAGCATTATGGGCAAAGCCAATAAAAGTACCATTAACGTATCCGTAACAAGTAGATCGGGCTTAAAAAACAAGGTAACAACATAGCCACCAATAGCGCCTCCAAAATGGGCGGTATGTCCAATATTGCCCAGTCTTTTTTTCATTCCGTAGATGGAATAAAGCAAATACAGGATTCCCAAAACATAGGCCGGTAAAGGAATAGGAATGAACATAATTCCCAAGCGCATCCCCGGTTCCAATAAGATAGCCGAGTACAATATACCGGTAACGGCACCACTCGCCCCCACGGCACTGTAATAAGGTTCGCTTTTATGAAAAAATAACGCCAATAAACTACCGGCTACCAGACTAATAAAATAAAGGATAAGGAATTTACCAGGCCCAAACCAATCAATGACTACATCTGCAAAAAAATAAAGGGTAAACATGTTAAAAAAAAGATGGGAAAGGTCTACATGTAAAAAACCTGAAGTAAGCATCCTGTCCTTTTGCCCTGCCTGTATAGCGCCTACACCAAACTTGTAGCGTTCAAAGAATGTAGTGTCGTTAAAACCTTTTAAGGAAGCCAAGACGTTGGCAAGCATAATGGCCATGGTAGCAATATGAATATTATTCATGAAGAAAACTGTTATTTTTAGGTTCAAATATAGCTATATTTGCCCTAATTATAACTGAATGCAGTTTCTGATCTATATTCTTGTTTACCCGCTCCTATGGCTCATTTCCATATTACCTTTTAGACTTTTTTACTTTTTTTCAGACGTTGTATTTTTTGTTCTTTACTATTTGGTCGGATATAGAAAAAAGGTAGTTTGGGATAACCTTACCCGTGCCTTTCCTGATAAAACCAAAGTTGAAATAAAACGTATCCAAAAAGAATTTTACCGTCATATGTGCGATATGTTCCTAGAAATGATCAAGACCTTGAGTCTTTCCAAAGACGAGCTTAAGGAGCGGTACAAGATTACCAATATTGAAGTACTGCAAGAAATAGTAAAGGACAAGAGCGTTCTCATTGTATGTTCACATTATGCCAATTGGGAATGGAACGTTAGCATTAATAATTACGTGAATGCCAAAGGCTATGCCGTTTACCAGAAAATTGGCAACTCTTATTTTGATGACCTGATAAAGAAAATAAGGGCCAAATGGAACACTACCCTAATTACGCAGCAAGAAACCGTGAAAACGGTATATAGGAATGCACAAAATGGGGTGATTTCGGCTTATGGAATGGTGAGCGACCAATCGCCACAAGTAAAAAGGGCGCAATACTGGAGCGAATTCATGGGCGTTAAAGTGCCTATTTTCATCGGACCGGAAAGTATGGCCAGAAAATTGGACCTGGCAGTGGTCTTCTTAAAAGTATCCAAAGTAAGAAGAGGTTATTATCAAGCTGAATTCATTCCTATAACAACTGCTGGCAAACAAACCAAAAACCATGAAATTACAGACCAATTCCTAAGACTTACGGAGAAGCAGATTTTGGAAAGGCCGGAGCATTACCTTTGGACCCATAAACGTTGGAAACACAGAAATAAAGTACCTGTCAAATTCCAATAGTCCTTCTTTCATTGCCAAAAAAACCTGCAACTTTTCAGCTTTCAAATCCCTCAAAAGCCTATTGACTATGGCTTTGTCATAGACGATAGCAGGCCAAAAACTAAATAAATTATTCTTTTCTGCGTTATAGATGAAAATTTATTTGGAATTAATGGGATTTTGCCAAAAGAATAATAGTGGCCGATTTAAATTGACTTTACTTTTTTGCCTTCTTTTCAGCTTGGCTGTAAAAAGTAGCGGTCACCCAAACCCCATGGCTATATTTACAGCAAACAAGGCGAAATACGCATTTGGCAACGAGTATGCTGCCCGTCTCAGCTACATTGGGGAAGTAAAACCCCCGACGACCACTAACACCCTTCAGGAGTTTTGTGCCTTGGACCAGCCCACCCTATACTCCGTCCAAGTCAATGAATCCAAGGTAATTTGGTACGATAAGCCTTTCAATGGCAACCAATTGCCTGCAAATACCCTTTTAAAAGCAAATACAACCTTTTATGCCGCACAAATCATAAACGGGGAGGAAAGCTCCCAACGTTTGGCCATAACCATTGCCTTGCTAGCCCCTACCACCCCAACAACGACAAAGAAAATACAAGTTTTTTCGGCGACGGAAAACCCAACTATTGCCGATTTAGAGGTCAACGAAACATATATTATTTGGTGCGACGCCCCAAAAGCTGGGGAACTCCTTGATTTTGATACGCCCTTGGAAAATGGAAAAAGCTACTATGCCGCACAGCTTGTCTCTAATTGCGAAAGTGTTGAAAGATTAATGGTAAAGGTAGAGGTCCAAGAAACATCGGATTTAAAACTTACCAAAACGGTAAATATTAAACACCCTATGATAGGGGAAAAAGTAGTATTGACCATAACGTTGGAGAACGATGGCACATCCAACTTTCAGAACATTAGCATTAAGGAACATCTAGACCGTGGGTTCAATTATGTAAATGCAAAAACCACCAAGGGTACCTACAATGCTAGCGACCAAGTTTGGACACTAAGCTCATTACCTGCCAAGGGAACAGCTGTATTAGATCTTGAAGTCGAGGCTATGCCATATGGAAATTATAACAGTATTTCAGCTATTGAAACCTCTATGCCACTTGACAGGAATTCTAAGAACAATAGTGCAGACATTACTTTGGAGCCATCGTGTATAAACATTTACAATGAATTTACCCCAAATGACGATGGTGACAACGACTACTTTAGAATTGATTGTATTGAAACATTTCCGGAATCGGAACTCCAAGTGTTCAATAGATATGGAGCCCTAGTATACCAAAAGAAGGCATACCAAAATGATTGGCGTGGTTTGGCCAATGTAAACGGTGTAGTGGGCAAAGGGGAGCCATTACCAACAGGAACCTACTTTTATATTCTTAAAACCGACAGTTTAAGCGATAACAAAACAGGTTGGCTATTTTTAAGAAAAGACTAATGCGCCTTATACTTCAAATTAAAAAATGAATATCCCCCAAAAATTAATCCTAGTGCTTATTACATTGTTTCTCCTTTTAGGCGGAGGAATAGCCATAGCACAGCAATTGCCGCAGTACACACAATATATGTACAACACCTCTACCATTAATCCTGCCTACGTTAACGAGAATAACCGTATGGACGCTACTTTAAGTTATCGGGCCCAATGGATCGGGATAGACGGAGCCCCGGAAACAAAAGCACTTACCGTTTCGGGAATCATCAATAACAAAATCGGATTAGGCATTAATATCTACAAAGACAACATTGGACCATCGACCGAGTTTAATTCCAATGCCGTTTTCTCCTATTATCTAAACCTAATCAAAAAGGTAAAAATGTCACTTGGCGTAAATGCAGGTATCGATTTTTTTGAGGTGGATTATTCTAAAGGCAGCTATTACGACCAAGATGATGTTCTGTTCAGTTATGACAATTATTACAACGCCCTTCCAGCCGTAGGTGCCGGTATATATATCTTTAATGACAACTGGTATGTTGGATTTTCAATTCCCAACGTGCTTTTAAATCAATCCAATGTAGTAAGCGACAAGAATTTGATCCACAGGGACAACCATATTTATTTTATAGGGGGCTATGTTATGGATATTTCCGCTTCCTTAAAATTAAAGCCTTCTATTTTGGTAAAGACCATAGACAATGCACCACCAACTATAGATGCCTCCCTGAACGTGTTATTCCTCCATAAATTTACGCTCGGAGCCTCTAGCAGACTTAAGGACAGTTATAGTGCCTTGGCAGGGTTTCAAATATCCAAGAATTTTTTTCTGGGCTATTCCTATGATTACAACATTTCGGATCTTGGCGATTACAATCAGGGGTCGCACGAAATAATATTGAAGTACTTAATGCCTAGATGGGGGCCAAATGCCCGTTCACCTAGATTTTTCTAAGCAAAGACCTATGAGAATAATCCTTACCATAGTCGCACTGTTCATAAGCAATATCCATCTGGCACAGTATTCCAGATCGGAAGCGAACGAGTATTTTCAAAATTTGAATTTTGCCAAAGCCATAAATATATACCAACAGCTTGAATCGAAAAAGAAAAAACCAAAGCCCTTTTTTGTGGAACGGCTGGCCGAAAGTTATTTTAGTATCACTGATTATAACAATGCTAGAATATGGTACGAAAAATTATATGACTTAAAAGAGAAAAAGGTAGATGAAGCCACCTTTATCAAGTATATACAAAGTCTTAAAGCTTGCCAGGAATACGTAGAGGCCAACATTTTAATTAAGGATTACTATAGCTACGATTCACAAAAACTGGCCACCATACGGCAGCAGGAAAAATATTTGGATAGCCTAATGGGGGAAGATCCCAAATACAACATAAGCAATGCCCAAATTAACTCGCCCCTGTCAGACTTTGCCCCTATGTACTATAAAGATGCCATTGTTTTTTCTTCGAGCAGGGCCCCGGAATTTTCGGAGGACGCCGAATATTCCTGGAACAATCAACCCTATCTATCTATTTTAATGGCCGATAGGGACACAACTACAGGACAACTTAACAATGTGAAGAAATTCCATAAGAACATCCAATCCTCTTTTCACGAAGGTACCCTTACCTATTCCCCAGATTATAAAACCGTCTATTTTACCCAAAACTATTTAAAGGGCAAGGACTTACAGGTTAACCCCAAAGGGTTTTCCAATATGCAGATCTTAAGGGGTGATGTAGTAGGAGATTCCATTGTAAGAGCTAATGCCTTAAAATTCAATAATCCCAAATACTCATTCGGACATCCTTTCTTAACCAAGGACGGGAAGCGACTTTTCTTTGTCTCCAATATGTTTGGAGGTTTTGGGGAAACAGATATTTATTATGTGGATATTGCCGAAGATGGAAAATTGGGACCGGCAACCAACCTAGGCCCTACCATTAATACCCCCGGAAGGGAAATGTTTCCCTATGTTGCAGGCCAACACCTGTATTTTGCTTCGGATAGCCATTTTGGACTGGGTGGACTCGATATTTTTAAGTCCAAAATGGAGCCGAATAACAGCTATGAAATTCCAAAAAACATGGGAATGCCCATCAATAGCAATATGGATGATTTTTCCCTTATTATAAATGATGTCGATCATACCGGTTACTTTTCTTCCAACAGGGTCAATGGTAAAGGCGACGATGACATTTATTCGTTTAGCAAAGTAGCCGAAATGATGCCATACAGGGGTAACATTTTGGACGAGGTTACCAAGGCCCCAATTCCAGAAGTTAAGGTAAAAGTGTATGATCAGGAAAAACAATTGGTCACGGAAACCACCACCGATGAACAAGGTAATTTTGAAGTTGCCCTATCCCCCGATACCAACCATATATTTGCCTTTTTTAAACTGGAATACAAACAAGAAATTAAGTCGGTCAATAATGCCAATACCCCAAACCTTATAAAGGATATCAACAACACCAGTTTAACTCCTTTTTCAAGTTTTATCGTTTACGAAGGTGGTGTTGAAAAAGTTAGGGCAAACCCTATATTCTTTAATCTAAACCGATTTAATATCACCTATAAGGCAGCAGAGGAATTGGACAAAATAGTAACCTTTATGAACGACTTCCCAAGCGTAAAAATAAAGATCGAGGCCCATACCGATTCCAGGGCATCGGATGCATTCAATTTGGAACTTTCCAACAACAGGGCCAAATCTACCCGAGATTACCTCATTTACATGGGGATAGATGCCTCAAGGATTGAGAGTGCCATCGGCTATGGTGAGTCGCGCTTGATCAATAATTGTGCTGATGGTGTTCCCTGTAGTATTGAAGATCATTTGGCCAATAGGCGTTGTGATTTCATAATTATCGGAAAATAATACAAAAGCAAAAGACCTATCAGCTACCCCTAACCCTAATTTGTTGCACAAACACTGGCCATAATACTTACAAACACTAGGCCTCCTTTGTCGTTGGTCTAAATTAGGGGTGCAATTAAACTTTTCTTATTAACTTGAAGCGTAATTTAATTTAAAATCAATTTTATAATGGAAATTTTGGGGACCCTATACGATGAAATCGTGGGATTTTTGGGAATTAGCCAGGCACTCGAGTTATTGCAAGCAGGGGATTATAGTGTTTTCACCACCTATGATGGTGTGGTTTCCCTAATATATCCTATTATTCCTTTGTTGTTGATATTGGAGTTTATACTAGGTCTGGTCTATAAAAAACCGAACACCAAGGTATACAAGGTAAACTTCCTTATCTATATCTTTAATAGGTTTATTGGCCGATTTATAGCCATAGCTATGGTGACCTTTATTATTGGCTGGTTACAACCCTATGCCCTATTCCAGACCAAAATGACCTGGTATTGGTTTATTTACGGTTACATAGTATGGGAATTTGGTCATTTCTTATACCATTATTGGGGGCACAAAGTGCGACTTTTTTGGTGTCTACACTCTACCCACCACGCTCCGGAACAAATGAATCTTTCGGTTTCCCATGCCCACTTCTTTCTAGAGGCGCCATATGCGGATGCTATTAGGACCACGGTATGTATCCTTTTGGGCGTAGAACCAGTTTTGCTCTTTTTAATCATGTTCATAGATGGCACCTATGGCGCATTTATACATGTAGGCGAAAACATTATGAAAGATGGTAGAATGGGCTTTATGAACAAGATCATATTAACACCCTCCCATCATAGGGTACATCATGCCAGAAATCCACTGTACATGGATACCAATTTCTGTAATTTGCTAAATATCTGGGACAAGGTTTTTGGGACCTATCAGGATGAACAACATGACATCCAAATTGAATATGGGATTACCCGTAAAATGGACAGTGGCAACTTTTTGGATGTTTATTTCGGTGAATTCGTGGCCTTGTTCAAAGATGTGGCCAAAGCGCCCGGACTAAAAAATAAACTCCTCTATATTATTATGCCTCCAGGATGGAGCCATACGGGGGAACACCAGACCTCAAAGTTGGTTCGAGGGGCCTACCTAAAAGAACAGCTAGCTAAGGAGTAAAGACCAAGGTAGCGATTACAATACAATGATCGCTGGCATAATTTTCACAGAAGACCTCATAATCCAATACCTGCCATTTTTCGGGCTTATTGTACATGATATGGTCAATACAAATACTGGGCCCGGTTGCCGGAAAAGTACCCTTCCAAGCATTAGGATGCCTGGGCTTTGAAAATTTTTCGGAAATAAGAGTTATGGGGGTGCTATTGGGCACTGCGTTAAGATCGCCCACCAATAAAGTGGGATATTCCGTATCCCCCAAATGGTCAACGATAGCCTTGGCCTGCATAACCCTATCGGTTTCATCCTTCAAGTGATCCAAATGGGTACCAACAAATTGAATGGTATTCCCATTTTTGGTTTTTATCCTAGTAGCCAAGGCTGCCCTAGGTTCAGAATCTGGCAAATGGGGCAAACCTATATTTTCACTGCCGATAAAACTAAATTTTGACAGTACTGCTTCTCCATACTCCCCACCATCATAATACATGGCACGGGCAAATAACGAGGCCATTTTTGTACGCATTCCCAATTCGGTGGGCAGATCGTAGTTTTTGGCCCTATTCGTTCTAAAATCCACCTCTTGCATGGCCACCAGATCGGGTTGGTAGTAATTAATTACACCCGCTATGGTATCCAAATTAAAGTCATTCTTGGTAGTAGCACCATGTAGGATGTTAAAACTCATTACCCTTAAGGTATCCGCTTGTGCCAGGCTAGAAAAGGAAGTGATTCCCACAAAAACGAAAAGAAGTAATTTTAAAATGCGTGATTTCATTTGCCAAATTAAAAATTAGGGCCGAAAGTATTTGATTCCCGACCCTTTTAAAACTTTTATATTAAATACCTGCTACGGCTTTTATCTCACCTATTATGCTATCTGCCAGGCCATCAGCTTCGTCCTGACTTTTGGCTTCCGTGTAGATGCGGATGATGGGCTCCGTATTGGACTTACGCAAGTGTACCCAATTCTCCGGAAAATCGATCTTTACACCATCAATGGTAGAAATTTCCTCGTTCTTATATTTCTCCGCCATGGCTACAAGGATTCCGTCCACGTCCAAGCCCGGCGTCAATTCAATTTTCTTTTTGCTCATAAAATAACTAGGGTAACTAGCTCTTAATTCGCTTACAGTACCACCCCTTTCTGCCATCAACATTAAAAATAAGGCCGTTCCCACCAGAGAGTCCCTGCCGTAATGACTTTCAGGATAAATAATACCTCCATTGCCCTCTCCGCCTATAATGGCCTTATTGGCCTTCATTTTGGTCACCACGTTTACTTCACCAACTGCAGCGGCTTCATATGTGCCCCCGTGTTTCTCTGAAATATCCCTTAAAGCTCTTGAAGATGAAAGATTGGAAACAGTATTTCCCTTTGTTTTCCCCAGTACATAGTCGGCACAGGCTACTAAAGTATATTCCTCCCCGAACATTTCCCCTTCATTGGTAATAAATGCCAAACGATCCACATCCGGATCTACAACGATTCCAAAATCGGCCTTTTCCTTTACTACTAATTCGCAGATATCCCCCAAATGTTCCTTAAGAGGTTCTGGGTTATGGGGAAAATGACCAGTAGGGTCACAGTACAGCTCCACTACCTCAACCCCCAATTCCTTTAATAGTTTAGGGATGGCAATACCACCGGTAGAATTTACCCCGTCTACCACTACTTTAAACTTGGCCGCACGTATAACATCCGCATCCACTAAAGAAAGGTCCAACACCTCATCAATATGGATATCGATATAGGAGTCATTCCTATTGACCGTTCCCAAATCATCTACCTCCGAGAAATTAAAGGCCTCCTTTTCTGCAATTTCCAATATTTTGGCACCTTGGGCCGCATCCAAAAATTCCCCTTTCTCATTTAGAAGTTTAAGGGCGTTCCATTGCTTTGGATTATGGCTGGCCGTAAGGATAATTCCGCCATCCGCCTTTTCCAAGGGAACCGCTATTTCTACGGTCGGTGTGGTGGACAAGTCCAAATCTACTACATCTATTCCCAGTCCTACAAGGGTTGACACTACCAAATTCTGGATCATTTCTCCGGAAAGTCGGGCATCACGGCCAATAACTACTGTTAGTTTTTCCTTTTTAGAGTATTCTTTTAACCAAACACCGTAAGCAGCCGCGAATTTAACTGCATCAATAGGTGTTAAATTATCCCCTGGCTCGCCACCAATAGTACCTCGTATTCCCGAAATAGATTTTATTAAAGTCATATTTTATTTGTAAATTTTTACAAATATAAAAGGTTAGGTTTAAATCCTATGCCGCTAAGTTGTAAATTCGAGGTTAATAAACTTCAACCGAGGTCAATGAATTTTTTAGCACATCTATATCTTTCTTTTGAAGACGAACAAATTACTATCGGAAATTTTATAGCAGACAGTATTCGGGGCAATAAATACAAACACCTACCAGAAAAAATACAAAAGGGAATTATACTTCATCGTGCTATAGATACTTATACGGACAAGCACCCCATTGTACGGCAGAGCACCAAACGCCTACATGAAAACTATAGTCATTACAGCGGTGTAATTGTCGACATTTTCTATGACCACTTTCTAGCCAAAAATTGGTCGGAATACGCCAATACCCCCTTGCCCCACTTTGTGGACAATTTTTATGATCTTTTGGAAAACAATTACGACATACTTCCCATAGGTGTAAAGCGCATGATGCCTTATATGATTGCGGACAATTGGATTTTGAATTATGCCAATATGGATGGAATATCGAGGGTTTTAAATGGAATGAATAGACGGACCCAAAATAAATCCAAAATGAATTACGCTATTTTGGACCTTGAGGAACACTATACCGACTTTGAAAAGGAGTTCACCTATTTTTTCGAAGAATTGATAGCATTTTCCAAGCAAAAATACCTGTCATTATAAGGAAAACAAAGTACTTGACTGTCAAAATCCAAAGGCAACCCAACACTACTTATTCTTCCAGAGTTGGTACCATTCAAATTGCGGTAGTGAGCCCATAGGCCTCAATATACCCATTTCTATTTTGACAATCCCTAGGTTAATATATTTTATATTTGTCGGAATTGCCGATTGGATTAATAGTAATCCATAATTTTCATTCTGATTATATCATATAATTTAAATTTAATGGGAATATGACTATCTTTTTGGAAAATTTATAGTCTATGATCCGTATTACTGGTTTCTTGCTTGGAATAATCTTATTTATCAATTGCAGGAACGTTCCCGCCCCTATTCCCACAGGATTAGTTACTGAAAAAGCAATGGTAGTCTCCGCTAGGGTAGAGGCTTCCAAAATAGGTTCTGACATCCTCCAAAAGGGAGGTAATGCCTTCGATGCCATGATTGCTACGGAACTGGCCTTGGCCGTGGCCTACCCCTATGCCGGAAATATAGGTGGAGGTGGATTTATGGTATACCGAAAAGCCAATGGCGAAATAGGCGGATTGGACTACCGTGAAAAGGCCCCTTTAGCGGCACATGCAGATATGTATTTGGATTCTTTGGGAAATGTAATCCCGGGCAAAAGTACCTTGGGAGCAACCGCAGTAGGAGTCCCCGGCACGGTGGCAGGCGTCATTGCAGTGCACGAAAAATTTGGTTCTCTCCCCCTTAAAGAAATCATGGCCCCTGTTATTGAGCTGGCTGAAAAAGGTTTGATCGTAACCAAAAAACAGGCCACAAGATTGGACCATTATCGCGAAATTTTTATTGAGGTGAATAGCGACACTACTCTTTTTGCTACGGTTTACAAGGAGGGCGATTCCATAAAATACCCCGCTTTGGCTAAGACCCTTCAAAAAATTTCAGAAGAGGGTAAAGATGGATTTTACAAAGGGGAAGTGGCAGAAAAATTGGCCAGTTTTATCCAAGCCAAAGGAGGCTATCTTACCATTGAAGATCTTGAAAAATATGAAGCCAAATGGAGATCCCCTATTGCGTTCAACTATAAGGATCTAAAAATTATATCGATGAGTCCTCCCAGCAGTGGAGGGTTTACGATCAATCAAATCTTTAAGATGATAGAACCCTATGACCTATCTTCCTACGGGCATAATTCCGTTAAATCCATTCAATTGTTTACGGAGGCTGCCCGAAGGGCCTATGCGGATAGAAACTATTTTCTGGGAGATCCGGATTTTGTGGAAATTCCCATAAACGAACTCTTGTCGGAACAATACTTACAAGAAAGAATGCAAAATTTCTCTTTTGACAAAGCTACCAAATCCTCGGAAGTAGCCCACGGGAACGTTCAAATTGTAGAAAGCGATCAAACCACCCACTACTCTATTGTGGATTCTTTTGGAAATGCTATTTCGGCCACAACGACTATTAATGGAGGCTATGGCTCCAAACTGTACTCGGATGAACTTGGCTTCTTTCTAAATAATGAAATGGACGATTTTAGTGCCAAACCAGGGGTTCCCAATATGTTCGGACTGGTGGGTGCAGAGGCCAATAGCATTGCTGCCGAAAAGCGCATGTTAAGCAGTATGACTCCTACCATTGTGGAAAAAAATGGAAAACTGTGGATGGTGGTAGGGACTCCTGGAGGATCTACTATAATCACAGCTGTAGCCCAGACCATTCTAAACTGTTACGAATTTAATATGAGTATGCAGGAGGCGGTTAATGCTCCCCGTTTTCACCATCAATGGTTGCCCGATGCCATCATTTTTGAACCGGAAGGATTTCAGCAAAGCCTAATTTCCGATCTAAAAAGTAAGGGCTACCTCATTAATGAAGAAAACACCCCGGTTATTGGTAAGGTAGATGCCATTAAGGTATTGCCCAGTGGAAAACTGGAGGGCGGTGCCGATAAACGAGGGGACGATACCGCAGTGGGGTATTAAGAAATCCGGGGTGAATGCCGCATTTACCAATATGCTACCCTATATTTACTCGATAATCAAGATTAAAATGCTTTATGGGCCTGCATTTGTCGGCCAGACAGACTTGCCACGAGGTATTTTACTTACCATCTAAAAAACAATAATAATTGCTAAAGAAAATAGGTAAAATATTACTGGGAACATTGGTGCTGTTGTTCGTAGGTGCAGCCATACTCTATGCTATTTACAACGAACCTCTACCGACGGGCACCAATAGCGAAACGGCCGATGCCCTGGCCCAGAAAATGTTGACAGCCCTCAATTATGACGCCTATAAGGAAACCCGTTTCCTGGAATGGTCCTTTGCCAATGAAAAACACCATTATCGTTGGGACAAGCAAGCCAATACAGTTAATGTACGGTGGAACGATGTTGAGGTTGATCTGGATTTAAATTCATCCTCAAGAAGTAGGGTTTCAAAAGCTAAGGCATCCATAGAGGGATCTGAAAAGCAAAAGCTTATTAAAAAAGCCACCTCTTTTTTCAACAACGACTCTTTTTGGCTGGTAGCTCCTTTTAAAGTTTTTGATCCCGGTACCGAAAGAAGTATAGTATCCCTAAAAGACGGCACCCAAGAATTATTGGTCACCTACACTAGTGGTGGTGACACTCCGGGCGATTCCTATTTATGGAAGTTACAGCCGAACGGTTTCCCCATCAGTTTTAAAATGTGGGTAAGTATTATCCCAATAGGTGGAATTGAAGCCAGTTGGGATGAATGGCAAGTTGTGGCAAGCGGTTCTTTTTTGCCCAGCCAACATACTCTTGGTCCAATTACTATGGATTTGGGGGACGTGAGGGGGTATCGCTGAAACAATAAACAATGAACAATTAGCAATGAACAATTAGCAATGAACAATTGTTAGTGATCAGTATTCAGTGAACAGTGAACAGTAATCAGTGGGCAGTTTCAGTGAACAGTGGTCAGTGAACAGTGGGTCAGTTTCTTCAGTTGAAAGTTATAAAGTTGAAGGTTCAAAAGGAGTAGTGAGAAGTGAGAATCTAGAGCCCAGAAACTACAGCTTGGATTTATGTTCAAAGTACAAAAAAAGTTGGCTATGGCAGTTTTCAGTGGACAGTTGCGTAATGAAAATTAATAATAGCGGCGCAGCCAAAAGTCCTTAACCGCAAAATAGTGGGCGGTGAACAGTGAACAGTAATCAGTGGTCAGAGGGCTGCCCGTCACTTCGAGCCCGCCAGCCGGTCGGGCAGGCCTGCCTACCGGCAGGTAGGTGATCCGATGAAGGAGGATTGTATCGAGAAGGGATTCAAGTGAACAGTCTTCAGTAGCTCAAACGATTTAAAGTTTAATGTTTAAAAGTTGAAAGTCGTCACTTCGAGTGATTTTATGAAGCGCAGCGCAATAAAATTGTATCGAGAAGTAGACGAACAACACCAAAGCAGTTCTCGATACTAAATGCCTATCGGCATTTCACTCGAACTGACGACAGAATCATGAACATAGAAATTCAAAAGTTTTCGACTCTGGTCGGTCTCTTTATTCTTTACTCTCTTTTCTATAGACTCTGCCTTTTGGCTAATGGCTATTGACTCTTTTATCATGACATATACCTTCCTTTAGTCTTATTCACCAACTAATGAAAAAAGCACCAACAGACCTTTGCAATTCTTATTGGTGACTTTTAGCTTATAAGGCTTTGGGTACCCCCTATTTAAATTCAGGCCAATACTCCTTTACTTTCTTTCTTAAAAAAGCTACGCTGCGCTCCAATTGGTCCATTCCGTCCACACCGTCTTCAATACTGATCCAGCCATCAAAACCAACCCTTTTCAATTCCTTGAAAATAGCATCATAATCATTCAGGCCCTTGCCAATTTCGCCGTGACTCAATCTTTTGGCATAGCCCATGGCACCACCTTCTTCCTTTCTTAAATCCTCTATCGTTCCTTCTTTTAGATAACGGTCACTGGCGTGCATGGTCACCACGCGATCGGACACCCGGTACAAGAGTTCCAAGGGGTCCTCCCCTGCCAAAAAGGTATTGCTAGGATCGTAATTGACCCCAAAATTGGGATGGTGTATACGATCTACCAACATGCAAAAAATGTCCATTTGCTGGGCAAATTCGGGATACTCCCAAAAATCGTCCTTGTAGTGGTTTTCCAAAATTAGGGTAACTCCCAACTTTTCCGCATGCGGAAGACACTCTTTTATGCAGTCCGCAGCAAAGCCAACACCTTCTTCTATGGTTAGTTCGGGACGACGTTGTCCGGACAGCACCCTACAATATGAACCGCCCAAGGCGTGGGTCATTTCTATCCACCCTATTTGTTTTTTAATTTCCTTTTCCCGAAAAGCGGCATCCGGATGGGTAAAATCCGGGGAACAACAGAGCATGGGTATTGTTTTTCCATGGCGCTCTACCTGCTCCCTAAAAATAGGCCAGTTGGATTTATCGGCCATTTCCAAAAATCCGGCATACCATTCCAAGCCGTCTACCTCTAGTTCAACCGCTAGGTCTATCCATTCGGAAACTTTCATGGTTCCATCCTTACATAGTTCATGCATAAATGCTTTGGGAAATACTGCTAATTGTGGCAAATCTTAATTCTTTTATCGTTATTAATTATTTCTTTTTATGGGAACCTTCCCAGTTTTTGGGGAGGTTACGCCCTATTATAGGAAACTGTTCCAGATCCATTACTTGGGAGCTTACAGGACCACATTCATCGGAGAGCCAATAGAGGCAGGCTGCTGCTATTTCCTCTGGGGTAAAAATGCGTTGGGCAGGAGCAAAAATGTCCGGTATGCCCTTATACCAATCGGCTTCCATACCCTGCTCCTTCTTGTTCAATATTTCTTTTTCAGTAAGTACCCAACCTGGATTGATCTGGTTTACACGTACACCATTCTCCCTAAACAAACTGTCCCCCAGGTTCCTTGTCATAGTCATTAATGCTCCTTTGGACATGCTATAAGCCAGTAGATCAGGTTCCCCGCCCCAAGCGTTAATGGAGCCTATATTCAGCACACAACCGCGAACAGCTGATAAATGCGGTAAGGCTGCCTGAATGATCATTAGAGGAGCAACGGAATTCACGGCCAACATACGCTTTATAAAAGGTACTTCTGTGCTTGTAATATTGGAGGAAGCAATATAGGCTGCATTGTTCACAACGGCGTTCAGCTTCCCAAATTTGGATATGGCTTCTTCAACCAATAATTGCGGGGCACTATCTTCCGTAATATCTATTGTAAGATGTGCAATAATATCCGCACCCAATTCCTCCACCAGTGCCAAGCCACGCTCCTCTTCCAAGCCGTTGACCAATACTTTGGCACCTTCCTGCACGCAACGCTTGGCTATGGCCTTACCTATACCGGTATAGCCTCCGGTTACTAAAACGACCTTATCTTTTAAACGCATAGGGATTAATTTGGTTTCAAAACACTTTTTACCACTTTACCGGAGTGCATTTGTTCAAAGGCCTCATGCCAATCCTTCAATTCCCACACCCCACCAATAATAGGCTTTACATCTAAGGTCCCTGAAGCCAATAGGGAAAGTACTTTTTCCCAAATGGGCCAGTTATGGCTAAAGCTGCCCTGAAGGGTAACATTTTTTTGTACTAAGGGATCCAAAGAGAAGTTAAGAGGTTGTGGCCCCCAGCCAACCTTGGTAATATGCCCATTGGGACGCACCAATTCCAAGGCGATCTTCAAGGTAGCACTGGCCCCAGCGGCATCTATAACACAATCCGCTCCCAGACCATCCTGTTTATTGGCCCAGGCACTTGCATCTCCCACAATGCCCTCGCAGCCATATTGCCTAGCTATATCCAATCTTCCCCTATCGGCCTCCAATCCAACAATGGCGACTTCGGCACCACATAACCGCGCCATGGCGGCACATAGGATTCCTATGGTTCCCGGGCCCAAAACAACGACCCTATCCCCTGGTTTAATTTTAGAGTTTACTACCACTGCACTATAAGCAACGGAACAAGGCTCTGTTAAACAGGCCTGTTCAAATGGCAGGTTTTCAGGTACCGCATGTAGACATCTGGCAGGCACCTTAACAAAGCGCGTCATGGCTCCGTTTACACCATAGCCAAAACCTTTCCTAGTCGGGTCCAGATTGTACAAGCCTTGTCTTGTAAGTGGGCTATTTGGATCTATCACAGCAGCGGTCTCACTGACTACCCTATCTCCTTCCTTCCATCCGCTTACCCTACTTCCCAATGCTGCAATATGTCCGCCAAACTCGTGCCCAAGGACCACTGGGTAATTTACATGCCAACTATGGTCGGCAGTCCATTGATGCAGATCACTTCCACAAACCCCAACATTGGCCACTTCCAATAACACATCATCCTCCCCGATCGTCGGTTTTTCTATTTCTCGAATTTCTACACTTCCTTGTTTGGAAGAGAAATTTACTACTCCTATTGAACTCATTTGTATAATTCTTTTTATTAGGTAATTACTGTTGATTAGCGAGTTACTTCCCCGTACGCATGGATTTTTTCGCAGATAAGTCGCAATGAACTTTCAAGGTCGCCATCGGCCGTCTTAAAGGAATCGGCATCTATGGTCAACGGGGCTCCTAGAACAACCATGGGCGCCCCGTATTCTGGACAGCGTATGGCCTGTTCCAAAGTCAGTCCGCCAACGGCCTGTACCGGCACCTTGACGGCATTGACTACCTCTTTCAATTGGTCCATGGGGCTGGGCATTTTTAAGCCTTGGGCAGCAATGCCACGGCGCTCGTCATAACCTATGTGGTGAATAATATAATCGCACCCAAGGTCCTCCAACCATTTGGCCCCTTCTACCATATCCGGACAACCCAAATTATCGCCCATTACCTTTACCCCGTAATCTTTGCCCGCCTGCACTACCACCTTTATTGTTTCCGCATGTGCCCTGGCCATAACCACTACATGGGTAGCACCTGCCTTCGCCATCATTTCGGCCTCCAAATACCCACCGTCCATCGTCTTAAGATCTGCTACTATAGGGATATTGGGAAAGGCCTCCCTTAATTTTCGAACTCCATGCAATCCTTCAGCCAAGATAAGAGGGGTACCGGCTTCCAGCCAGTCCACCCCGGCGCGTAAGGCCATGGATGCAGTTTCTAAAGCTTCGTCAATATTGGTAAGGTCAAGGGAAATCTGTACGATTGGTTTCATAATTGGTCAATAATTTTTTAATTGATTTTGTTGTATTATTTGATTTTATGTTAGCTGTTTTAAATTCAAAATGCTGATAAAACGATAAAAAAAGCATTGATTATTTAGGGCAACATCAAGAATCCAAAGATAAAGAATCACAATACATAAAATTTATCAATTATAAATCCAATATTACCCTTTTATGATTTACCCACCATTGTAATGCCACAACCAATAATAAATATAGCCTGTGGTTGCCAATGCCATTTTTGTCTTTTATATTCTTGGAAGAACTACTATTATTGCAAAAGATAAATTTTAAATAATACTAATTTAATACCGAATAAAGGCAAATAGGCCAATTTTGCTACCTTTTAATGTCAAGAGCTCAGTTGTCCCGTTGGAGGTTCAAGCCATTCAAAACATAACATCCAAAATCATATTTATCCAATTAATTACAGAATGACCTTAGTTTTAAATAGACCTTCAAAATTACTTTTTGCCATTATTTTCTGCAGTATCACAGGATTCTTAGTTGGCCAGGAAAATTCCGAGTCACCTAAAGACTCTTTGCCCTTAAACGCCTTGGAGGAGGTAGTGGTTACGGCAAACAGATACGGATCCATACAACATAAGACCCCGGAAGCCATTGAGGTGGTCAACAACAACTCCATACAAAGATTTCAATTACGTACTGCTCCCGAAGCACTGCAATTGGCAACAGGGGTGTTTGTTCAAAAAACCAACCATGGCGGAGGATCGCCCTTTATAAGGGGGTTAACAGGGAATCAAACCTTACTGCTTTATGACGGTATCCGCCTTAATAATGCCACGGTAAGATCGGGACCCAACCAGTATTTTAATACCATTGATGTGTTCAGCGTGGGCAAAATGGAAGTTTTACGTGGAAGCGGTTCTGTACAATATGGTTCCGATGCCATAGGAGGAACCATCCAAGCCTTGAGCAAAAAGGTGGAAACCGCCGAAAAACCGGTTTGGGGTACAGATCTTTTTACCCGATTTGTGACCCAGAACATGGAACAGACGGCCAATGCAGCCTTAAAATACGGGGACAAACGAGTGGCCTTTAGGGCCAATGCCACTTGGCGAAATTTCGGAGACCTTATAGGTGGTGATACCACAGGACAACAGATTCCGACCGGCTACCGAGAATTGGATTTTGACCTCAAGGGAAAAATATTGCTGTCGGACCGTTCCAGCCTCACCACAGTGTACCAACGTGTGCATCAAAAAGATGTTCCCGTCTACCACAAGGTAGCCTTGGAGGATTATGCCATAAATAAGATGGACCCGCAAAAAAGGGAACTGGCCTACCTTAGACTCCACCAGGACTTAGGAAACAATATCGTTAAAACCGCGGTGGTCACCACTTCCTACCAACATCATGAAGAAGGTAGGATATTGCAAAAAAATGGCTCCACTTCACTGCGAACCGAAAATGATAAGGTGAGGACCTTTGGATTTTCGGCCGAAACATTTTCGAGCCATGGAAAAATATGGTCCGCTAATAGCGGGGTCGAGATCTATAACGACAAGGTAAGAAGTAGTCGCACGGATAAGGATCTGACCAGCAGCAACGAAACGGCCAATCGTGGATTATATCCAGACGGGGCCACCATGACCAGTATTGCCGCTTTCAGCATGCATACCCTAAGCATGGAGCAATGGGACATTACAGCAGGATTGCGGTTCAATACCTTTATCAACAAAGTGACCGATTCGATCTTGGGTGCCACCAAACTTACACCCTCGGCCTTGGTTGGAAATCTGGGGGTGCAGCGAAGACTGAATGAAACATCCAATGTCTTTGCTTCGGTAAATACAGGCTTTAGGGCTCCGAATATCAATGATCTTGGATCCTTGGGCATAGTAGATTTTAGGTACGAAACACCCAATTTCGATCTAAAACCGGAACATTCCCTACAATATCAACTGGGCTACAAATTTCGCAATCGTGCCGTAAAGGCCGAAGTATTTTTATATCGTAATGAATTGTACGATTTAATTGTACGGAACAGAATAGCTGTCGACAGTATTGAGGGCTATCCCGTTTATCAAAAGAAAAATGTGGAACGCGGCTTTATCCAAGGGGCCGAAATGGGCTTGGATCTAAGCCTGAATCCGAATTGGAACCTATCAGGAAATATGACCTATACCTATGGTCAAAACAAAACCAGTGATGAACCGGCTCGCCGAATCCCGCCTTTATTTGGTCGATTGGCCACCTCCTACACATTCAAAAATTGGAATCTTAGTGCAGATTGGCTCTTGGCAGGCAAACAGGACCGTTTGGCGTCTGGGGATGTAGACGACAATAGAATCCCTGATGGTGGTACGCGCGGTTGGAACGTACTTAATATTCATGGCAGTTATTCCATTAATTACATTACCATAGCTGTTGGACTACAGAATATCTTCAATGAGGATTATAGATATCATGGCTCTGGAGTCAATGGTTATGGGAGGTCTGGAGTGTTATCTGTAAGTGCGAGTTTGTAGTGGTGATTTTTGAGTTTTAAATCAAGAACGGAATAAGAAAAGCTCCTTCCCTTGGGCTTGTTCAGAGCGGAGTCGAAGTATAAGGGAAGGTGGATTCTCCGACCATAGGAGGAGAAGACGGAAGGGATTGAAAACCTAAGATATGGGGTACTACAAAATATAGGGAGTGAATACAGAAATACACCCCTACCTCCCGCGGAAAACCCACCCCTAACCCCTCCCAAGAGGGGAATTGTTAGGAACCAAAACTCATGGACAGGAGAAGGAGCTCATAGTTATTTCCACTTTAAAGTGGTCAACCTATATCAGGGACGTAGACCACTGTCAACTGTCAACTGCCCACTGATTACTGCCCACTGTTCACTGCCCACTGTTTACTGATTACTGATTACTGTTTACTGTTCATCATCCGTCTTGTTCTCATAATGGTTTACCCTTGCCTCGTCTTCATTGTCCATTGGGGGACCCTGTTCTATTTTGCGCCAATCGATAGTTTTATTGTACTTCTGCATGGAGAGTTCCGCGTTGTACATACGTTCATCATGGCGTTCCAAAGTATAGGGTGTAAAGTCGGGCTCCGAGGTGAAAAAATCCTGAAGCAAGGATGCCGTAACATCGAATTGATTTACATAGGGAACATTCAAAATATTGTACATAGTCTTTAACAGGGCACCAAAATTGGCATGGGTGTTGGAAACATAGCCTTTTTTCACATAAGGCCCCGCCATCATAAGAATGGACCTATGGGCATCCACGTGATCTACACCACCTTGGGGATCGTCCTCCGTAATGATGACCAGCATATTCTTCCAGTATTTGGTCCTGGACAGAAAATGCAAAACCCTACCTACTGCCAAGTCATTATCTACCATAAAGGATTGTGGGTAAGGATAACCATCTTCTGGACGTATTCCTGCCCCGTGATCGTTGGGCAACATCATGGTCACCAATTGCGGCATTTCTTCCTCCCCTTCTATCCATTTCTCTGTAAACTCCCTTTCAAACTGATCCATTCGGTATTGATCGGGAATATTCATATTGTACCCGGCAAAGTCGTGGCTGGTCCTTGTAAACAAAGCCTTTTGCATGGGCACCATCACCCCATGGGCAGCGCCTGTATTGGTATCGTACCATTCTTCGCGCACATGTGCCGTTTCATTGGCCTGTCCAAAATTGTAGAAGGAAACCTTTTCCCTATCCAAAGCTTCCCAAAGTCCGCCAATCTCCGCATAATCCTCAGGATCTACACTTCCAATTGTTCCAGGGTGCCGACGCCCCGGAGCGTCCGAGAATATTTTGGCCGTCTTGCTCACACTGGCATTCGCCTCTACCCATTCGTTGGGAATAACACCCACTAGCCAATGATGGCCGTGCACCGAGGCATCACTATCGCAATAGTAATTGTCCGAATAGGCAAATTGCTTTGCGGCCTTATGGTGGTTGGGTGAAATGCGCAGGTTGGGGAATTGTGCCTGAACGGAATCCGGCAAGGTATAGGTATTATTAACGCCATATCGGGCCAAAGTACTATCGCCCTTTCCTGTTTTAAGCTGTCCAAAAACCTCATCGTAGGTCCTGTTCTCCTTGGTAATATACACCACGTGTTTAATTGGACTCTGGCGCAACTTTGGCAAGGGAGGCAAAGGATTGGTACCATCATCGGTTATGGTGCTTTCCCTGAAGGTATTGTCGATAGATATTTTGGTGTACTCGGCAAGTTTTTCATCGGTTGGCATAGGGACCCTTTGAAAGCTCCCCAATTGAATATCCCCAATGTAATCGCCCTGTGGGGGTTCTACAAAGTCCTTCCCGCCATTGGGTCCGGCCCCAAGACCTCTACAGGTAATAATATAAATATTCTTTTCATCCTTGGACAATTCCACCCTGGTAGGCCCCCAGCCACTGGGAATAAGCCCCTTGGTGGTTTGGGAGGGAATGTCTATGACGGCCACCGCATTGAATCCCAATAAGGCCACATATAATGTTTTTTCAGCTTTGTCCATGGTGATACCAAAGGGCAGCAGACCACGGTATTTGTCGATTCGTGGATCCACCTTAATGGGAATATGCCCTACAATTTCCTGACTTAAATGATCAATGATGGTGATATTGTCGTTGGTGGCATTGGTTATATAGGCAAATTGTTTCCCAACGGCAATGGAATTGGGACTTGCGCCACCAACCACTTCGGCATCCTCCACGGTCTGTCCTATTTGATGTCCCGTTTTAAATTTTTTGATCACCTTATTATTGTCCAGGTCAATGGTAAAGACACTCATGGCATCCGGATGCAACGGACTCCCCAAGCCTGGGATCTTTCGTCCTTCCACTTCGGTACCCTCTATGGATTCCTTGGTATTGTCCCCATAGGGGTGATGGGAAATCATTAAGGAATCGTAATTGGCCGGAGTGGCGCCCTCTATCAAAGGATAGGAATACACCCCGACATTGGCTACAAAGGCCTGCTTTTTATCGGGACTGATGGCCAAGCCAAAAGGCTGTCTTCCTACATTGACGCTCCCCTTTATTTTTTTGGTATCCAGATCGATACGCACCAGTCTAAAATTGCCCCGATCCAGCACCAACAGTTCGTTCTCGTCCTCATTGATCCTCAGATCGGAAGTAAAACTATCCTGATAATCCTTCCCGTCAACCATACCGTTCAAGGAGATGGAATCCACTTTTACAAGATTCTCCACATCATACTGTATAACAGCTCCCGTATCTCCCCCACTTAAATAAACCGTTTTGGAATCCTGAGCAAATTCAACCCCCAAAAAAGAACCCTTGGCCAACGGTGACGGTATACTGCCGTCATAGCTGGGAATCCTGACCGACTCCAAGGAGGCGACGTCAATTACTGTAAAGACCCCATTGTGCAGGGTAACCGCCTTGCTCCCATCAGGAGAAACGGCCATCCCAAAAGGATCATGTGTAATCCGCAATTTATCCCCTACTGGTGTCACATACCTCCCACTGGCCAAAATGGATATTCCATTTTCATCAATAATACTGTACTGATCTTTACCGGGTACCTGTAAAATGGAGATACTGTTTTGGCGTGAATTACAGGCAATAAAAACGAGTGTTAAAAGGAGGATAATTAGCCGATTCATTAGGTTGAATTTAAGGTGTAAATAGATATTTTAAATATTAAAAAATAATATTACGCATTTTTGGCCAAAGGGATAGGGTCTTAACCATAATTTTACATTATGTTAAAATAATTTAATTGAAGTAAAAGTGACAAATGGCCAAAATGGTATTCAAACTCAATCTCAGCTTAATTGATATAGCCATAAATAGGTGCTATAAAGTTACCGTTCAAAAAAGGTTTTGGATCTATTTGACTTTGCAGAACAACCCCCTTGTATTCGGACTCCATCAACATAAAAGCAGCCTGAACCATGGGTGCCGCCGTGGTGGTCTGTATGGCCCTTAGTCTGTGTATCCCTACTTTTTGCGGGAATATCAGCTTGGAGACCTCACTCCTTCTAAGCACCCCGTGCGTATCCTTGCCTTCCACAGCGGCATATAGTACAATTTGGTCGTTTTCGATATGGGGAATTTCACTTTCCATTTTCTCCTGAAGGGTCTTAATAGAGGCATCCACATTTTTAAAACCTGCAAGCTGTTGTTGCACCCAGGCGTAGTGCCCGGGATATCTCAAGGTCTTATAATCCAGGTCTCGCACCTTGCCCGCTAGGGCGTCCGGAAGATCGGCGGCCCCACCTGAAGTAAGGTCTTCTTCATAGGTCCTACCATCTATAATAATCGTTGCCCTTTCGGAGAGGGATTTAAGAGGTACTTTTTTGTAATTACGGACTGCTTCCGCATCCTTTACATATTCGGTGGCAACCCCCACGGGACTCCAGGTAAATCCGTAATAATGTGGTGCTACGGCATGGTCCGTTAAGGCCCCCACCTTAAACTGCAGCTTATCTACCTTGTCTACCTTATGCTTAATGCAAAATTCCTGAAAGAGATGGTGCGCCAACAGATTAATATACCCTGGAGCCAGTCCGGATTGGAGCACAAAACCGGTTTCGGCATTTTTTGCCAATGCTATTATTTCATTGGTCTCCGCCACATATTCGGTGAGGTTTACATAGTGCATTTTAAAATCTTTGGCATAGCTCGCCATTTTGGGGGCCAAGCTACCGGGCAGACAATCCAGCAGCACATCGCCCTGCGTAAAAATATCCTCCATTTCTTGGGTCAGGCCCGATTCGGAAAGCCAAAACGCCTTTGCCACCCCTGGGTTGGTTGTACCCTCCCCTATCCAATGGGCCACCTTTTCCGCCCTTTCCAGCGTGCGATTGCCAATGAATATTTTTAGAGGAACATTTCCCCAATCCGCCATTATCAATCCAACGGCCTGGGCAATACCCCCAGCACCGGCAATAACCATGTTATACGACATAAATAATAAGCTTAATATGTTATAAGAAAGATAGCATTTTTTATCCAGATTTCTGCTGATACTTGGATATAGTATCATGCCGTTTAAGGCCCTTCCAAATAACTATCGGGACTAGCCCCCGGCAAAAGGACCCCTCCCGATAGTTAACGGGAGAGAAGTCGCACATATTGGTAATAGTTACCCACCCCTAGCCCCTCCCAAGAGGGGAATATGTTAGTTGCCCAGAATCTAGACTCTAGCGTCAATTCGAGTGAAATGGCGTTAGCCATTTTGTATCGAGAACTGGTTAAGTGCACGTCGTCTACTTCTCGATACAATCCTCCTTTGTCGGATCACCCGCCTTGACGGTCGGGTAAACTCGAAGTGACGGCTTTGAACTTTGAACTTTATAACATTGAACATTAAACTGAACACCATAGTCTAGTCTCCTGACTCTAGGTTCTCATTTCTCACTACTGACCACTGCCAACTGATTACTGTTTACTGCTAATTGTTCACTGTAAATTGTTTCAACCACTGATTACTGTTTACTGTTCACTGAACACTCTTCAAATAGCTGCTATATTTTCGCAAACCCTGATTCACCATGGAAACGGCTCCTTTACTTGTCATGGTTGCTCCGGTTAACCCGTCAATAAAATGTCCGTCATCATTGGCTTTTTCAATTGCTTTTTGCAATGTGAATGTATCTTCCTCTAAGTTAATTTTAACGCCTAGGAACTGATCCTCAAAGGTATTCTGGACCATAGCCGCACCATAACCTTCAGATTCCCCTTTATGCTCAAAGGCTATGTTCTTTATTTCCAGGGTCTTTTTATCCAACAGTACCTTTGCCCAAATGGCTCCACCAAAACCAACACCCTGTACGGGCAGAACAACCAGGTCCGTTCCCTTCACTTCAAATATGGGCAATGAAGCAGCTTGGCCGCGTGTCGCCAACTTTTTGTACAGGTCGCCTGCCCTATCAGTATCTATGGTAGTAATAGTGTTGCCCGATAAATCGAGCTCCTTAAAAATTATTAGGTCCTGAATGTCCGTCGTGTCCGTAAAATCGGGTGTTACAAAGGTTGCAATCTCCTTTATACTTTCCGATAAAGCGGGAGTGGCTTTGGTTTCCTGTTTTACGGTTTCAGTTTTTTGCTCCGTTTGCTTTGGATTTTCCTTGCAGTTCCACCCCAGTACAACCAAGATCATCAAAAGTATTTTTATTTTCTCCATATTCATTTTTATTTAAAAAGTTCCAAATTGCCCAAAATGCTATTTTTCGAAGGTAATACGAAGGCATAATTCCTGAAATGATTTTGGTCAGTCCCATATATCAAGATGCTAGACGCTAGATTAGTTCGAGTGAAATGGCGTTAGCCATTTTGTATCGAGAACCGGTTAAGTGCACGTCGTCTACTTCTCTGTCGGAATGACGAACAAAAAGGCTCCTTCCCTTGGTTAAGGGAAGGTGGATTATCCGCCATTTGGCGGAGGAGACGGAAGGGATTGAAAGCCCAGGTCTAAGATTAAGAATCTTTGATAGGGGATGGTTAAAACCCACCCCTAGCCCCTCCCAAGAGGGGAACATGGTCATTTCTAATTATTGATTTTTATGCAGGAATGCCCCCCCTTCCTTGGAAAAACCCGCCCCTAACTCCGCCAAAAGACCGGGCAGGAAAGGGGGAGGGAATTTGACAGTTACCCAAATTCGAGACGCTA
>NZ_JALKBD010000050.1 GCF_023015905.1 Arenibacter sp. F20364
TATATCCACATTGCAGACCAACGTGCAGCCATGTCCGCCCCCGAATTTGCAACAGAAATCTGGAAAATTATCGGAGATAACTTTAACGGTACTATCTTAGGAGGTGGTGACGTTTGGAGTGCGGAAAAGGCCGAAGAATTATTGAAAGATGGATATGATCTAGTATATGTAGGCAGGGCATTTATCGCCAACCCTGATTTAATCGAAAAATTAAAAACAGGTAAAGAGCTATCCGCTCCAGATGTTGATAAACTATACACTCCAGGACCAGAAGGTTATACCGATTGGGAATAATAATATATAGCGACTACATTTATGGCAGAATCCTTTACAACGGCATAGAAAACTAACTGTGAGGATCCTGCCATATTTAGCTACTACTTAAAAGGAAGTGCCAACCTAGAAATACATAATCCTTTCATTAAGGAACAAAATCCATGTGATATTTTTAACTAAAACAACAAAATTATGCTAGTAAGCTCAAAAATGATTCAATTGGGAGGTAAAGCTCCAAATTTTTCTTTGCCAGATACTGTATCTGGCAAAACGGTATCACTTTCAGAGTTAAAGTCTGATATTGCTACAGTAATATCTTTCATTTGTAACCATTGTCCGTTTGTACACCATATAAACTCCAAGTTAGTGGAAGTGGCCAATTATTATCAAAATCGGGGGGTACAGTTTATAGCCATCAGTAGTAATGATGCGGGCTTCTATCCTGAGGATGGACCTCAAATAATGAGGCAAGTAGCTCGTAAACACGGATATTCTTTTCCTTACTTATATGATGAGTCTCAAAAAGTAGGTCGCGAATATAAGGCAGAATGCACACCAGATTTCTTTGTTTATGACAAAAGCCTAACCTTAGTGTATAGAGGACGATTTGATGAAACCAGACCAAATATGGGCCTTCCTAGCGGAAGTGATTTGACTGCAGCATTGGATGCCTTATTATTAGGTAAGCAAGTGCCCCAAGAGCAATATCCAAGTATTGGATGTAGTATAAAGTGGAAGTAGGTTACAAAGAGAGTATCCTAAATTGCACGGACAAATTCAATAGCACATGACAATTGGTATAGTCTAAGGTTCATAGAAATAATAAGTTATGAAAAATAAAATAAACGCATTGATCGTAACAGGTGGACATGGGTATGATCCCGAACCATTTTTTGAAATGATAAATGATCTACAAAACTGAGAAAATGATTTTGAAATTGGTTGGAACCATGTAGCTCAACCAGAGGCCCAAAACTATTTCAAGCCAAATAAAGCTGTACTGTTTGACGTATTTGTATGAGCGATAATACGGAGTATACCTCAAAACACATTAAAGTGGATTATTAGTGCAGAAGTTACCAAATTAGGACTAAAAAAATAACAACTATAATACTCCCCAAATATAGGACAGGAAATTGAGTTGTAATTTAACCCTGTCAATATGAAAACACCGAGAAGAAAATTCAGTGCATCTTTCAAGGCCAAAGTGGCTATTGAAGCGATCAAAGAGCAGACAAGCCTCCCTGATCTTGCCGCCAAATTTGAAATACACCCTGCCCAAATTTCCAATTGGAAGCGGGAGTTTTTAAAAAATGCAGATCTGGCCTTCGGATCCAAACCCGAGAAAGAATCCTCGGACCTGGACACCGTGCCCCTTTACAGTAAAATAGGCCAGTTACAGGTCGAGAACGATTTTTTAAAGAAAGTCTTGGGCAAATGAGCACTACCGAAAGAAGACAGAAGGTAGTAAGGTCCCATCCCAGGCTGAGTCTTGTACAACAATGTGAACTTCTTGGCATCCATCGCTCTGGCCTCTATTATAGGCCCAAGAGCGAGAGCCGGTTGAATTTAAGACTGATGAAGGAAATAGATGCACATTTCCTAGAACACCCTTATTATGGTGTAGAACGAATGACCGATTATCTCAACCTTGATATGGGATACCGTGTAAACGTGAAAAGAATAAGACGGTTATATAAAATTATGGGACTACAGACCATTTATAGAAAGCCCAGGACCACTATCAGGGACCCTAAAAGTTATAAGTTCCCTTATTTATTGAAGAACCTTCCTGTAGAGCGTCCCGATCAGGTCTGGCAGACCGACATCACTTATATTCCCATGTTCCGTGGCTTTATGTACATGAATGCCATCATCGATGCATACAGCAGAAAAATACTTAATTGTAGCATCTCAAATTCCATGGACAAGGTGTGGTGTATCGAACTCTTACAGGACACTATTGCCAAGTACGGAACACCAGAGGTACACAACTCCGATCAAGGCACCCAGTACACCAGTACCGAATATATCGACGTGCTTAAAATACATAACATCCAAATATCCATGGACGGTAAGGGAAGAGCTTTGGACAACATTTATATCGAACGTTTCTGGAAGTCGATCAAATATGAAAAGATATATCTAAACCCTCCCAACGGAGGTCTGGACCTTTATCAAATGATAAGGAAATGTATTGAATTCTACAATACCAAAAGAAGGCATACGGAGATAGGAAAGGTACCGCCCGATCAGATTTATAACTCTAAAAAAATAGCATCATAAACAATTATAAATATCTTTAAACTGTCTTACAGATGGGGAGTAGTGTACTATGGTCGTAAAAGAAAACGTCATAAAAGCAAGAACAACATTAGTTGCTATATTTTTAATTCATTTTTATAACTCGATAGTCGAGATTAAAACGCTCCGACGCTTGCCTGCCCGTTCCATTCAGGCGAGCCTTCCGGTCCGTTTAGGCGGGCGTCGAAATGTTATTGGTAGCTTTCTTCTGATGCCTCAAGGGCATGCCCTGAGGTAATTGACTTAATAAGAAATTATTATATGTTATGATCCGTAGTAAAATTTTTCCTTAATTATTTTTCCGTCTTTCCAATCTTGTACAGCAACTTGAGTATAATTTTTAACTCCCCAATCCTTGTGAGTGTAATCAAAATGCCATTCGACCATTGTTGTATTTTCACCAATAGTTACCTTTAAGGGTTGAGCACCTCTAAATTCTGTTATAGCATTAAAAAAATCCTCCTCTCGTTGTCTATTAGCCACTTTTCCTTCAACAATTGGATTGTCATTTTCTTGCATTATAACATCGTCATGATAAAATTGATCAAAAGCTTCTAAAGCTTTTCCTTCAAGAATCATGTCGTTGATTGTACTAATTTTTTCTAATAATGTATTCATCTTTTTTAAATTTAAATATTATGGCACAAATGTCCTAAAGATTAAAACTTTAAAAAATGAAGTAGATTATGAAATAATGTTAAACTAGATTAACATCTATTGGTTGTGAATAAGTTGACTTTTAATTTTGCTTAAAAATTCTTTGGTAATACCTAAATAGGAAGCAATCATATATTGAGGGACACGCTGTTCAATTTTTGGATGTGCCTTCTTGAAAATTTCGTAACGTTCTTTCGCTGTAAGACTAAAATTTCTGATAATTCTTTTTTGTGAAGCTACAAAGGCACGTTCTACAATCTTTCTAAAAAGGCGTTCTAGTTTAGGAATCTCTGTATACAACTCTTCAAGATTATCGAAGGTAAATTGAATAAGTTGGGTATTCTCTATACATTGAACGTTAAAGTCGGCAGGAGTTTGAGTTATAAAACTTCCCAAATCGGAAGTCCACCAATCTTCAATGGAAAACATCACGATGTGCTCTTGACTTTCAAGATCCATATAAAATGTTTTTGTACATCCTGAAATGATAAAATTAACACTTTTACAGATATCACCTTGTTGAACAATGTATTGATCTTTGAGATAATTTCTGAGAATTATTTTAGAAATTAGAATAGTTTCTTCATCAACCGTTAAGTTGATATATTCATTCAAATAATCTAATAATGGTTTATGATTCATATATATTTTCAGATTATGGCTAATGAATGGATGTGGTTATTGACTATATTTTTTATGGGACTAAATTAATAATTAATTTTTCGTGGCCTGGTTATTATTGGGGCTTATTGCCTATACTTCCACTGTTCTATTTTTTTGGGTCCGGCTATCACCGACTTGTCTAATTATATAACCCAATAGAAAAACAAATCCTTAAAGAGTAAGTTGTAGGAAACCATAATGCGGGTGCAATTCTTGCTCTTTGATTTTATTTTGGCCTTATGGGGCCGAAGGGCTTGACATAAAACTCTGAAGGTTGTGGTGCTCAACCAACCGAAGTATTTTGAAAATTTGGTAATCCATGGTAAGGGAAGTGACCGGGACTTATATTTAGGTATGGACGAACGGATATTGGTAAACCGCAAATTAATACGAAAAGAAGGAAAGGGCACCAAATTCTAAAGTTGAGACGATGACTTTATTTTGGGCTTGGACAGTTCATACTTGTATTCAAACATACCTAGCACGGCTCAAAGGGCATAGACTAAATGGACATAGATTATTTTAACATTTTTTTTAAATTCAAATCTGAATTTTTACGCATCAAAAATATTGGCCTATTCCGAATACAATACCCATGGAACTGTCTATAGTGATTCCATGTCCGTAATCTATTCTGAATATTGCATTGAAAATATGTTTATGAATCAGCCGAATTCCCACCCCGGGATAAATCCTCAGGTTCTGATTGTCCCCAAAATCACTGAAATCACCTCCGGGATTGCGCCAACTCCCACCATCGACAAAAATATTGCTTTGCAGTACAAACCAATCTTTGTCCAAGAGCGTATGTCTATATTCCGTATTAAAGACGATGGCTGCTGTTCCACGGTCAACGGTATTACCAACTCCACGGATGTTCAGGTTATTGTCTACTGCAAATGGGGCAAAAGGCGTCTTTAAATTACTGGCGAGCCCTAAACGAAGCCTATTGGCCCAATTTCCTTTGCGTCCCACCCTTTTAAAAAAGGTGAAATCGTTAAATCCAATGATAAACTCGGGAAGTTGTTGCTCATTGGCACTAAGCACATACTGCACATTAATCGCGTTCTTAAATCCTGAAAGATATTGATAATGATACCGGATGGCATCATAGCTGTAGTGCAACTTATAGGAATACTTATCAACCTTAAGGGATTGTGGGACACTGGGAGCTGTACTACCAAAAAGATACTGATAATCCTCTGTAAATAGCGTAATCCCCATCTCCAAATTGTGCCTTAGGCCAAATTGATACAATCCAAGGACCTCAAACGATTCATTGTTGTACCTGTAATCGGCGATGCCCGCATCCAAAAAAACCGGTTCCTGTGTGGTCAGATTTTGGTAGCTCCATGCCATTCCCAGCCTTTTCCCAAAAAGATAAGGAGCCCTAACATGAAACGCGTAGGAGTCAAAAATATCTTTCTGGTAAAAGCCTCCCAAGATAATGTTGTTCCCCAAAGCATTAAACTCCTGTAATCCAACCCTGTAGGCAAATTCATCATTAGTGGTGGTATATACACTGGCAAAAGGAATACAGGTAAAATTTTCCTCTATGCCATATACCACGTGGTATGCCTCTCCTTCTTTGACCCGGGAAACCTGAAAATAGGCATGGGATACGGATGGCAAGCGTTTTAATCGGTAAATGTCCTGCTCAATCAGGGAAGAATCCAATTTCATTCCCGTCTTTAAACGGATGATTTTCTCTATAAATGCTTTCCTCGTCCGATTATTCCCTTGAATGTCTACATTGACCACCAATGTTTGCCCATGGGTAACTTTTGAGAAAAGTAGGAGGAGAATTGCAAAAGGGATTATAATTCGCATAATAGGTCTATAATTGTGACAAATAATAAAAGCTCCCGGATTGACTTGACTTATACACCCGTATCAAAGAAAAATGAAATCTTGATGGTTGCTAATCAATGAACAATAATTGACACATGAACTCGACAGGGATCCTAGTCCTGTATTGTATAAGATACTAGTTCACCCAATGTAATAATCATTGGTATTATGTTTAAAAGACCTCCGCCCAATCGGTTGGAGGTTTCCAAAAATAGTCTATGAGAAGGAACAGGATTAGAAAATTGCGCGCAATCCTATGTTAAATGTTTCTCCAAGGCCTGTATTGTCACCGCGCACGAAATTGGTATATAGAACTTCTAGGTTCAAGGCTCGAGTGAGTTGATATTTTACTCCTCCCCCAACTGCGGTAAAATTCTGTTTAAAATCGTTTCCAAGATCAAGTCGTTGCGAATGCTGAGCCAGTGCCAGAATGGTGAACTTGGAACTAGGGAAATAACTGAGGAACACACCTGGAGTCAAATTTAGGCTGTTGTTGGCAAAGCTTTCTTCCTTATCCCCGAAACTCAGCTCTGTATTGAGCTCTGTGAACAATTGCCATTTGTTCCCTGCAAAGGTATAGTCGTAAAAAAATCGGTTCTGCCAAATGTAGCTCTTCTGGTCTAAAAACACTCCATCCTCGCTCTCATTGTCTACCAATGGAATGAAAAAAGAACTCTGTATGGAAAAGTTGTTAAGGGCACGTACAGGAACAAATTTAACCGTTGGCGCAAATGAGGTGAGTCCTGAACGTGCTGTTCCTGTTTCTCCATCAAACTGGAAAACATCTAGGGCATCTCGTCCGGACACCACATTGGAACGGAATTCCAGAATGGTTCCAATATTCCACCTTTTGTTATTGCCCACCCCCGTGAACACCTCCAAAGTTGAAGTGAAAAATGTTTGTCTGGGCTCTTTTCCCTCCGTAAATGTACTTTCGTTTTGGGTGTATAAATTATTGAACCATTTGATGTCCCATTGTCCTTTTCCAATCAATTTTGATGGTGTGTACTGTTGGATATTACTGGGCTGCTGTGTTGAATCTGCTTGCGAAAATCCAAAATAAAAGGTCGATAAAAAGACGGCCAAGGACATGAGGTTTCTAAATTGTTTCATTTTATAAGTAAGTGTTTATTGGATTTAAATTGTTTATTTGATATCGTTCAATGCCCAATTGTAAGAATAATGGGACACCTTGGAGTTAGTGTCTATTTTATCCGTTCTGTATTGGTTTACATATTCAATCAGACTTTTTCCCCCAAGTATAAAATCATCTTTATACCATTCGAATATTTGTGAGAGCCCAACCTTTTTACCCTTGATTCTCACGAAATCGGGATTGTTCAGGGACAACTCTGTCTGTCTTTGTAATTGTGATTTCAATGTATCGGGCAGATACGCTTCATTTATAATTGGCGGGCAACCTAAACCGGCACAAACCAATACGAAATGAAAGCGGGATTCCTCAGGAAAGTTTTTCCTCAATAAGTCATTTTCGATTGAGTTGAGCGTTATATACTGTCCGCCAACAGAATATGCGCTCTTATCAAAGAAACCTGGGACGTCCAAAGGTGACTTTACCGGATAATGGTCCACGATCCCCTTGATCACTAACAAATTATATGTATTGATCCAAAAAGCCTGATAGACATTGGGATCATTTTTTAGGGGTTTAAGGTCACTGGCGATATCCACTAATTCTAATAATCCCTGGGGATTGGCTTTTATGGATGCGTAGTCTACCTTACCTTCTTTTATGTGTTCTCGTAAAAAAACATTGGTTTTGGAGAAAAACTCCGAGGTGTCCTGAGCAAAGCTCATACCTCCAATCGACACCATGATGATTACAATCAGTATTTTTCTCGCATCCATAATTTTTCTAATCTTAAATAACAATGACCTCTTTGTCGAGCCTCCAAGTGCTACCTTACAAGCGCCCCTTTTCTTTATGATTATTTTGGGATTGGGTTTTTGATCTTCTTGCCCGGATATTTTTAAGGAATTCTAAACCTACCTAAAATCGTTCTTTTTTGTAAAGTTTATATAACCCAGACCGACCTACTGTTCCGACAGCCACTATTGCCCTATGGAAAGATCTCTTATCGCCAGGAAGAGTTTTTTTAATGGGCGTTGGCCGTTGCTTCCTGGTTCTAAATCAAAATATTGAAAATAGGCATGAAACAATTGTTGTTCATCGTTCTCCTCTCCTTTAGTCTCAATGCCAATCATTCCGATGGGCGGAATTATTTAAGGGAATACTATCCCAACGGAGCCTTAAAGGCACAGGGATGGGAAGAGAAAGGCCTTAGGGAGGGCTTTTGGCAATTTTTCCATACCAATGCCAGATTAATGGAAGAGGGACATTACAAAAAGGGAATCAAATCAGGGTATTGGTATTTTTACACCCCAAATGGGAATTTGGAAAAAGAAGGACACTATTCAAATGGGGATATGACCATGTGGTGGCTCTTTTATGATGTAAATGGAAAAATAGATCATAAGTGCCAACTCCGCAAAGGAATCAAAGATGGATATTGTTTAAAATACAAAGATGGGAAATTGATATCGGTCGTGAAATATTACAAAGGACAAAGAATAAAAGAGTGGCAAGATTTTAAAAGCTTTAAAAAAGAAAACAAATTATCCGATCTGCGGTAACTACAACTACTATATCATCGCTATTGAAAATACAGACGGTATGGGAATCACTACCCATAATCGGTTGTTCCGGCAAAACCGAGAAAATATTTTACATGACCATTGCCAGCCTGTGGAATTTTATGTCAGCAAGGTCTTCTTTAAGAGATAGTACCGTAGAAGGGGAATGGATCCGTCAGCAAGATATTTAGCCCTGGCCTTTCGGTGGGGCCGAATACTTACTTGTTATTATGTGCCGTAATTATTTCCGAAACAGTTCTAACTTGTCATTCAATTCTTTTATTCCTAAAGATGTAATAAGCACTTCTCTTGTGTTATTTTTTTTTCTAATCCAATCATTACAAATCATATATTCCAATAACGCGGCCCCTAATGAACCTGCCAAATGATGTCTTCTTTCTGTCCAGTCTAAACACTTATGAGCAAAAGAGCGTTTTTTTAATTTTAATTCAGCAATGTTTATATTAAGTGCACTAAACCATTTAAGACCGTAAGTTGTAACAATGTACTTATTATCATTTTGTGTTAAAATGTTATTTTTTATTAATGCGCTAGTGATTTTCACCCCTAATTCTCCTGCCAAATGGTCGTAGCAAGTTCTTGCATATACAATATTTTGAGATTTAGGTTTTGTATTTATAGATTTTATTTGCGAATCGGGAATTAGACTGGCCATTGATTCTATGACCTGCGCAACTCTAGGGTTAGCAAGCCTATAATATCTATGGCGCCCCTGTTTCTCCACTGCCAATAACTGTGCTTCAAGTAGTTTTGCTAAATGATTACTAGCCGATTGCTTTGAAATATTTGCACATATGGCCAATTCGGTTGCGGTGTATGCTTTTCCATCTAGTAAAGACCATAACATAATTGCACGAGCTTTGTCCCCCAATAATGTAGCTATATAACCAAATTTATCTTCAATATCCATTATGCAAAGATAGTGGGAATATAAATTCATAGTTCATTTTACAATGAACTAAACAAATTATAAGAAATATACATTTACCGCTAAAATATAGAATTTATGAAAAAAGCATATTTAATTCTTTTACTGATAACAATATCTTGTAATAGACGAATGAAAAATAACTTTCCGGTAGATGTAAAATTAGAAAGTAGAATTAAGGAAAAAAAAATAAATGTTACACATCTAAAACCAATGGGTAAGCAATTAAACGAAGCAGTTTTATTCATTCATGGGGCATCTTTTCCTTCTGAATTGGCCTCTGGATTTAAAATGAATGGTCTTTCATGGATGGATAATTTAGCAAATACAGGTTATGATGTGTTTTCTTTAGATTTTTTAGGTTATGGGAAATCTGATCGATATGATTATATGTTAGATGAAATTAAAAAGAATAAACAAATAAAATCTGGAGGAGAAGAAGTTGTTCAAGATATAGATATTGCTGTTAATTATATTTTAAAAGAGCTTAATATTACTAAAGTACACCTAATTGGCCATTCTTGGGGTGCAACTGTTTCAGGTCATTATGCGACCTTATTTCCTGAAAAGGTTAATAAACTAATTCTATTTGCTCCATTTATACAAAGAAACGGTTCAACAGATTGGCATAGAACAGAGGAGTTATATAAGGATTTGCCCCCTTCAGAAAGAGTAGAACAATTTATTAGCCAAATACCCAAAGGACAAGATTTAACTTTTGCTCCAGAAGTTCTTGGTGAATGGAAAAATATATGGTTGGAAAGCGACTCCACATCTAAAACACGAAGTCCCTTTTCAATTAGATACCCACGTGCTTGGGAAATTGATTTATATAATTGTTGGAACGGAAATTGTTTTTTTAATGCTTCCAAAATAAAAAATTCGACTTTGTTGATTAGAGGTGAATGGGATGCTGCTTTTAGTTTTGAAGACGCTGAAAGATTATTTGCCGAATTGGAAAATACACCTTCTAAAAGATATGTAGTTATTGATAAATCTACTCACGTTTTGCATTTGGAAAAGAATCGTTTTGCATTGTATAATGAAGTTATATTGTTTCTAAAATCTAAATAATTATGGTTGCAGTTATTTTTGAAGTGCACATTAAAAAAGAAAAGAAAAATGAATATTTAGATATTGCGTCTGAATTGAAATTGGAATTAACTAAAATTGAAGGTTTCATTTCTATTGAAAGATTTCAAAGTATTTCAGAACCTAATAAATTACTCTCTTTATCCTTTTGGCAAAATGAAGATGCAATAAAAAAATGGAGGAATTTAGAAATACATAGACAAGCACAATCCAAAGGGATTAAATCAATTTTCAAAGATTATAGAATTCGAATAGGCTATATTGTCCGTGACTATGGAATGTTTGATAGAAAAAAAAGCCCAAACGATAGTAAAATGTCTCTGGGAGCTTGAGTGGTCTTAATAATGGCATAAAACGGGGGTCTGCGCAGCAACCCCTTCTTTCAAAAAAATAACAACTTCTAGGTTAGCTTAGGTTAATTTAGGGAAGTTTTGTTGAACCATAATTTTGGAATCTGAGGTCTTGGCATTGGAATTAATTGGCTTACATAGTAGAGAATTGGTTGGTCTATGACCAATAATTCAAGAGCAATCTCTTCCAAAGCACCTTATATTGGTTTGATACTCTCCCACTCAAGACAACATCGGTAGGTCAAATCTATTATCTTGTAAACAGTTGGATAAAGATTTTTAGCCGTTCGGTACGCTCGGCACTCATAAGAATAGTAGCGGATTTTGAAATGCTTACACTGACTACCCTATTTTTGTTGAGTTCGGTTTTCCTGGACTTTCCCGACTTTAAGTTTTTAAGGAAAAACAAATCCTTAAAAGTAAGTTGTAGGAAATCATACTGCGGGTGTAATTTTTGTTCTTTGAGTTTTGAATGTGGCCTTGTAAACCGAAAAGATTGGCATAAAACTCAGAAAGTATAGTATTGGGGGGCAAATATCTTTACCCCCCCCTACTATCATCATAAAATTCTCCCTATCTTCTTTTATCGGCGGCCAAATCGGCTTTTATTTTTTTATTTTCTGTTTTAACCTTTCCGCTTGCTTTTCGGTCATAATCTTATTCCATTATTCCCGTTATCGAAATATTACCCAAAATTAATAAAAAAAATATCGAGGGTTGCGTCCCTCTATATTTCTTGCCCCACACACTTGGTGAGATATATACTGCCCGGTTCAGTCAACACGGTCTTCATGTTTGGCTCCTGCAGAATTAGCGTGACAGGCAGTACGGACAACGCGAATACTTAGTTGTTATGTGTAGCTTTTATTTCTTGATATATTTTTTCAGAAAAAGGAGTATCTATATTTGTTTCCTTTCCATAATTAATGATTGCACCAGCGAATAGTTCTAGTTCGTTGTTTTCTTTTCCTGAATTTACATCAAGTTGCAAAGAAGTTGGTGTTTTCGGTGGGAACGTTGATGCTTTTTCAAATGTTTTTTGAATAATATGATCTTGTAAATGAATACCTTTTTTATCAGCAATTGCTTTTATTTCAATCATAATCTTTGTTGCCTCTTCTTTTTGTAATTCAATTGTGCGAACGTCTCCAATAGATGAATTATGTTTAGCTGTTACTAAACCAAAACTTGCAATAAAAATAAATTTTGTCCAAATATCAACTTGACAATTCTCTTTAAAGTCAGAATTTATTCCACTATTTTCTATTAAATTTATAATCCAATCAATATTTTCTGAAGGATGTTCTGGGTCCTTACCAAAAATTAATTGTCCCGTTTTTCCTTTATGCTCAACAATCCCTTTTTCCTTTATATGGGAAGCAACATAAACACAAGATGGTAAAATAATATTATGAGGTATTATTTTACGAATTCGATCATAAATATCGGCTCCATTCATCATTGGAAGTAACACTGTGTTTTTCGTAATGACTTTGGAGAGTTGGCTACAAATATTCTCTAAATCATATTCTTTAACACAAATAAATACCAAATCAGGATTATTAATTTCTGAAATATTTTGATAAATAGCATCAGGATATGTTATGCTATTTTTGTGTTCGGAAGAGAATAACGTAAGACCTCTATCTTTTACTGTTTCATATGTTTTAGTTCTGGCAATAAATGAGATTTGATTTTGTTTATTTGCTTCATTACTTTGGGATATCTTAAATCCAAAATATCCACCAACACCTCCAAGACCTATAATAACTATGTGCTTTTTATTCATTTTTTTATTTTTTCACAAATATTAAAAGACTTAATTAATCAAGCACTTGACAAATGACAAGAAATTATATTTTGCCAATTTCTTTTCTGATTCTACTTAATGAACTGTCAGTAATTCCCAGATAGGAAGCTATAATTTTTAGAGGTACATTCTGGAAAATATGAGATTGCTGTTTTAAAAGGTTTATATACCTTGTTTCTGCTTTTTCACTTGCCATTTCAATTACTCTATCGTTTAATTTAGAATAATTTATAACAAATAAAAGTCTACTGAATTCCCTGAATTCAGGAATGTTATGGAAGTTTTTTTGCACGTTTTCTAAGCTTGTTTCCCAAAATGAACAGTCAGTTATAGTTTGATAGATTTCTTTTGTTGGCTGTTTTTTAAAAAAAGATAAAAAGTCATTTACAAAGCAAGGAGCCGCATAAATGTTGGTTGTAATTTCTTCATTATCTTCATTAAGAATATATGACCGTACATATCCTTTTTCTAAAAAGTATGTTTTTGTACTAATAGCATTTTTATCAAGTAATGTTGTATTTTTTTCCATTGCGAAATCGCAAAATGTTTCTGTGATATTTTCGACAGTTTCTTTTTGGATCGGAAACAAAGAATGAAAGTAGTTATTAAGTATTAATTTGTCCATATTTTTTTTAGTTACACACAACGGGAGTCTACGTAGCACCCCCATTTTTTATAAAAACAACAACTTCTTGGTTAGGATTAATGTTGTTTATTTGATATCGTTCAATGACCAACTGTAAGGACAATGGAATACCTTGGTGTTAGTGTCTATTTTATCCGTTCTGTGAATATGTGCTCTTATAAAAGAAACTTGGGACGTCCAAAGGTGACTTTACCGGATAATGGTCCACGATCCCCTTGATCACTAGCAAATTATATGTATTGATCCAAAAAGCCTGATAGACATTGGGATCATTTTTTAGGGGGATTAAGGATACTGAGGATATCCACTAATTCTAATAATCCCTAGGGTTTTGCTTCTGTGGATGCATAATCTACCTTACCTATTTTTATGTGTTCTCGTAAAGAACATCGGTTTTGGAGAAAAACTCCGAGGTGTCCTGAGCAAAGGTCATACCTCCAATCGACATCATGATGATTACAATCAGTATTTTTCTCACATCGATAATTTTTCTGCTCTTAAATAACAATGTCCTCTTTGTCGAGCCTCCAAATGCCACCTTACAAGCGCCCCTTCTCTTTATGATTATTTTAGGATTGGATTTAACCATCTTTGGGTTTCAGGATAATCTTCTTACAAGTTATTTTCTAGATCACTTGGACTGAATTTTGGACTTTTGTCCAATTGGGATAGCCCTCCTTCAATTTTCCTATTTTTTGAAACTGATGAGTACTCGGAATTCAGGACAGTATAGTAATAATTACCCTACCTATGATTCATTATATGATTGTATTGTACGGATTTATTGTTTGGTTATACCAGGATGCTACGGGCCTCCTCAAGAAGAGCTTTACGTTCTTCAAGGTCGAGGCTTAATGGAAGTTGCGCCAGCCCCAGTAAACGCCGTAGTATTTCAATTGCCATAAATTGAAAACAAAGGTCTTTGTCCAACGGTGCCGAATCCATATAGATCTTAAGCGCTTTATCAATCAGAGTTATAGGTTGTGATGACATTTTTAAATGTGCGACCGTCACACCTATCTCAAATTCTGGCCTACCAAAAAAGCAGAATTCCGGATCTATAATTTTTATATCATCCGGGGTCTTGAACCAACTACCAGGGAAATAATCTCCATGTAACAAAGTCTTACCATCTGCTAAATACATCTCGCCCAGTTTTTGCACCCTATATTTTAAAACGTCATCAGATTTAAGATTATCCCCGATTTCTTTTAAACCGGGAAGTATGTCATCAAGATTGAGTCCATTTTTCCAAATATATGGATAGATAAAAATATGTTCATGGTTGAGTTTGCGCATTTTCCTATTGGGCAGTCTAACATTGGTCACATCCGTATTGATGCTTTTATGTAGGGTTGATGCAAAGACCATTATTTTTTGAAGATCTGTTTCCTCCAGATATTCATCCTTTTGATATAAATAGGTACAATCAACTCCGTTTCCTAAATCTTGAAAGTTCAAAACATGATTATACCTATCTACGCCATTAAGTTTTGGCATCTGCCACTTCAATATATTATGATCCGAGATAAGTGAATAAAATTCAGACTCGCGTATGGCCCTTTCTACTGGTGCGGCAACTTGTGGAAATTTTTCCACATAATCCCTGCTCTGCTTTATAACAAAACTACGCTCAGTGGTTTTGATACGAAGTGTAAAGTTCATATTTCCCTCACCCGGGACTTCGACGGCTGTTATATTTTCATTCGCAAACAACCAGCCTTGCCGCTTTAAATAACCACCCAATTTGTCAATATCCCTTGTCAACTTTTCCATATTGCCATTTTTTATTTTAAAAGGCTTGCCATTAACTTTTGATGATAATCGGAAACAACGCCATAGCAGTACAGTATGGGGTATCCATTTCTTTTGTCGCACAATAGATATTGCTTGAAATTGTGTTCTTTATCTAGCAATTGCATATCGTTTACATGAATCTCCAGCCTGGCCAAAAGTGGTTCCATGATTAGATCTTCGGGTGCAATAAGATAATGGCTTGCAAGAACATCAAATGGGTTGAACCCTTTATCTCCTGCGTCCACCCACTGCTTCAGCCAGGGCTTGGATGCATTGGATAACCATTCGTTACCTGGACTACCGTTTTGTAAATCCTTCAAGTCTTCATCCGTTAACCATACTTTATTTGATATTTCAAAAGGGCAAAGGACTACTTTTATTTCCTTCTGGAACAAAATACGGAAAGCATCGTTGTCCAAGTCAAAATTTAAATCGGGAGCATGATGTACCGGATTTCCAATTTCGAAATACGAAGTCGGTGTCCTTCGCCCCGCAACCAGCACGACCTCCTGGATTTGAGGAGCAAGTTCTGGATATAGCAACAATAATAGAGCAACGTTGGTCGCTGGTCCAATGGCCAAAATAGTCTGAGGTTCTTTGCGCAGGGATTCTGCCATGGCCTCGACAGCATCATTGGTGACCACATTTGTCAAATCTATCCTTTCACCTGCTCCTTTGTGTACGGGAATTGGATAACTGGAAAAATCACTTACCATTTTTTTACAGAGTCGGTAGGCGTCATCTATTTTCGTATTTCCAAAAACCGCACTGATACCGGTAATGTGTATATTATCTGCATTGAACAACTGCAATACGGCATAGCCATCATCAACATCACTATAGCCTTCCCTATTGTAACGTTTCATGCCTACCGCAAGATCAGTATCTATCCAAACCTTTTTTTTTCTTCTTTCTGTAGAAAAACGGCCCGAAAAAAGAGCGTTAAATTCTCCTATTGAGCTAGATTCTGGACTGTAATTTTGGTAAATATGATTTAGTGTTGACAAAGACCATCTATCCATATTGGCATTCAGTTGTCCATAGGTTAAAAAATAAATGGCTATCAAAAGCGTCAATGTACTATTAAATTTTTTCATGTGTGATTATTATTGTCAATTTACATTTCCCACCAATTCTTAATGTTGATATTATCCCCGCCAATGCGCGAAACGGCTTCACTATAATTTACCCTATTTGCCGCTTGTTCAGACTCCGGGTACAAATAACGCGTTGGGTATTGATCGTTGTTAAAATTGTCCTGACCAGGTGTCAATGAAGGAATGCCCGTACGCCGAATGTTGAACCATGCTTCGTGCCCAACCATAAATAGGCTTAGCCACTTCTGAGTCAGTATTTTATCAAGGTTTTCGTTCATACTGCCATTTAAGGCTATGTAGTCCCGCTCAAAGTAGTCCATTGGAACCTGTTTATCGTAATACTCAAAATGTGCCCTTATGCCATTTTCATAATAGGTCTGAGCGTTTCCAACAATGTAACCCCGTTCAACAGCTTCGGCCAACGCAAACTGTACTTCCGAATAGAGCATTATCTGGGCATCCACTCCATCTGGGACTACCCTAAACTTATCGGACATGTTAGAAATATCATTGAGGATGATCCCTCTTTCGCTAATGGTCTGCACGCTAAGCCCGTTGGGTATGCCTTTATACTCCGGGTTACCTTCCAATATGCTTTCCTGGGTAGGATTGAAAAAAACGGAAATCCTTGGATCATCCCACTCCTTTAATATGTTTTCCAACGTTTCGCTCATTTTTAAACCTTGAAAAATACCCGTGGAAGCACTGAATAACGGGAATTGATTTGGCGCCGAACTCAAATACGGTACAACAGCATTGTCTTCATTGGACTTCATGAGCATTTCTCCATTTGCCAATCCTTGAAGTTTTTCGAAATCCTTTACCCTCTTACTGATCCGAAGATAGAAGCGCACCCGAAGTGAATTCGAAAATCTAATCCATGAAGTCAAATCATTTCCAAACATAATATCGCCCCGAATACTCTCGCTAGTATTTTCTAGCCGGGACACAGCTGCTTCCAATCTTGCCAATATTCCAGTATCGGGGTCCGTATATATGCCTTCCTGAAAGTCATAGTTGGGAGTAAAATTAAACTCGTTGAATCCAATAGCCTCTGTGTAGGGAACATCTCCCCACATATCCGTAAGTTGTGAAAAATAATAGCTTCGTAGTATTTCGGCTACTCCGTCGTACGCCTCATTATATCCAGGTAATGTTTTCATGGACTCCAAATCTGCCAATAGGCTGTATAACAAATTCCAATAACCACTGTTACTGCCTAATTCATATCTATCTATTCGTTCAAATTCGACATCTGCATTGAATTGGACCAAGTAATTGTTCAGCCTCAAACCTTGGTTATAAGTATGCTCATTACTTTGAGCGGCTATCACATTGGTTAACAGGAACTCTGGGCTCACTTCTTGAGGTGCGTTGAGATTTTCATTTATAGTATTAAAGTCATTCGTACAACTTGAAATAAACAAGCTGAAAATAATAATTAAAAATAGTTGTATATTTTTCATAGAACTTTTTTTAGAAGTTTGTTTTAAGACTTATACCTAAACTTCTGGTAGATGGATAGGAAAAATCCTCCACGCCATACACAATATTACGTTCTTGGAGGGCATTTAACTCAGGGTCAAAATGCGGGTTTTCAGTGAAAAGCAATAAGTTACTTCCAATAAATCCGATCTTTAACTCTTCAACACCCATGGATTGGGCCATTTTTGACGGAAAAGTATAATAAACACTCAATTGCCTCAATTTTAGATAGGAGGCATCGTACAGGGCACTGGCCTCATTGCCGCGGTCATAATAGGCATTGTTGAACCTATTTGCGGCCACGGCCTTGGTATTGGGAACATATTCTGGATTATCAGCGGTGCCCACATTTACAACACCATTCCCCACAACGCCACTACCGTCTACAAACGCCGTACTTTCGGAACCTCCTTCACGGCCAAGCAGGGTTTCGTTTAATACGCCGGATGTACTTCCCAATGCCTTGGTACGCGATACAATGGTACCACCATGTCGCCAGTCGAACAAAAAGGTGAAATCAAAGTTTTTATAAGAGAAATTATTGTTGAAGCCCAAGGAAAAATCTGGATTATAATTGCCCAGATTACGCAGTTGGGAATCTTGTACCGGCAACCCATTTACATCAAATAGGTCCTGACCGCCTACTTGCACAAACCCCGTACCGTACATATCCCCTACCCGACCTCCTTCTCTTGCTATATAAAAAACCGTGTTGGATCCTCCACTTCCACTAAAAATATTTGCGGTTGCCGTTACAAATTGATCCACCTCCTCGGGTAATTCAGTAACCACACTTCTAAAAGCACTAAAGTTCACAGAAGTATTCCAATTAAAATCGCCGGTTCGTATAGGAGAAGCACTCAACATTAGTTCCAGTCCACGTGTTCTGATCTTCCCCCCATTTTCATTGAAGCTTTTAAAGCCAGTGGCATAGGAAATTGGCCTCGATATAATTTGATATTTACTTATATTTTGATAAATGGAACCTTCAAACTGTATCCTGCCATTGAAGAACCAAGCCTCCATTCCTCCCTCATAGGCGTCTAGGCGCTCTGGTTTTAGATTGGTGTTTTTTAGTTCACTTTGATTACTTACTCTAAAATTAGGACCATAATTGCCATTGAACTTAAAGGTCTGGGTATCTTGGAAAGGATCGGTATCATTGCCGACCGAAGCAGCACTTAGCCTGAATTTTAAGAAGGATATCCCTTCAGGCAAGACTATACTATTTGAAACGATATAACTAAGACCGGCCGAGTAATATCCAAAAGAACTGTTACCATCCGGCAGGGTACTACTCCAATCATTGCGATAAGTCAGGTCTGCGTATAGTTTGTTCTGGTATTCAAAATTTGCTGTAGCATATACACTGTTTACCCTCTTGTTCAGATTTTCACTGTTTCCCGACAAAGCCCCTCTGGAGTTGGCCAATGTATAAATTTCCGGTAGGGCCAACTGTGACGCCATAGCAAAAGAATAATTTATTTTTTGATCAAGGCGGTTGGCCCCCGCAGTAAGGGTATAGCCCCAATCTTGATTGATGATCGTCTTATACGTAAGCAAAAAGTCCGCATTCAATTCAATAAACCGTATGTCATCCTTACGAAATGAGCCAAATGGGTTTGCATTGGTACTTACCGCCCTTCTAAACTCCCTGATTTCACTATACGTATCCAGACCAGTTCGGATTTTTAGAGAAAGATTATCTGAAAAGTCGTAGACCGCGGAAATATTCCCCAAAACCCTATTTTTATTAAAACTATTGGTGTTTTCATATAAGGTAAAATATGGGTTGGTCAACCATAGGTAATTGATGTCAAAATGTTGTCGCCCTGAATAGCCTTCCTGCCAATAGTTCCTAAGTGATTCAATATTGGTCTGTCTCCCTGTCCAATTGAATCCGTAAAGCACATTTTCATAACCATAGCCCAAATTGGGCCTGTTGCCACTTCTGGTGTTGATATAATTGACAAAAGTGTTGACTTGGAGTTTGTCGCTCAAGATTTGATCTAAACTTAATGCTAATCCATCCCTTTTTAGATTTGTGTTCGGGAGAATACCCTCATTGCGCAAATTACTGTAAGACAATCGAGTACTTCCCTTATCTCCCGAATTACTTATCGCAATGTTATTTTGATAAGTAATTCCCGTTTCAAAAAAATTACGTACGTTATGGGGTCTCGCAACCCAAGGGGTAGGCGTTATTGGAGTGAAGGTTCCATCGGGCAGCCTACGGGAGTTAACATCGCCTGCCCTAATTGGACTACCATGTACATCTACAGACGGACTATCAAATTGTGGTATCAAAAGTCCAGCGTCCAACCGTGGACCGTAGCTACTAATACCTCCATCTCCAATTCCCGCACCAGTTCCATCTTGAAATGCGTAGTTCCCATTGGACCCCAACCCATAAACATTTTGATAATCCGGTAAGGTTAGCAAAGTTTCAACTGTAAAGTTGCTATTGATACTCACTCCAAAACCATTGGTACTATTCCCGCGTTTTGTACTTATTAGGACTACCCCATTTGCAGCCCGTGCACCGTAAAGTGCTGCCGAACCGGCTCCCTTTAAAATCGAAATGGATTCAATATCGTCTGGACTGAACTCAGAACCACCATTTCCATAATCAACCTCCTGTAATGCTCCATTATTAACAAGATCACTTGTAATTTGGTCGTTACTTATAGGAACTCCATCTACCACGAAAAGTGGCTGGTTGCTTCCACTCAAGGAATTTTCCCCCCGGATAATGATTCTGGATGAGGATCCCACGCCACTAGAGCCATTGGTAATTTGCACCCCTGCAACCTGCCCGGCCAAGCCATTAACAAGATTAGTCTGTGGGACTGTGACCAACTTGTCAGAACTAACCGTAGACACGGAAGAGACCAAGGCACGTCGAGCTCTTTCTATCCCTAACGCAGTTATGACCACTTCATCCAACTGCTCTTCGGAAACGATCATAACAAGATTGGAGGGCAGCTGGCCAGTCTCCACTTCAAAATTCAAGGTCTTAAAACCTATAGATGAAATTTGAAGCACAAAGTTTATAGAATCGGTCGATAGCTCAAAATATCCATTTTCATCTGTTGTCGTATAATTTTCTGTTCCCACTTCATATACGGCAGCAAACGGAATTGGCTGTTCATAGTTGTCCAATACCCTTGAACTATAGGTGTTTACTTGTGCAAACAAAGTCAACCCCAATAATTGAAGGACAATAATTGGTATTAATTTCATATTATATATAGTTTAATTACATATCGCCCCAGTCAATGATCATTCCATTAACTTCAAAGGCATTTATAAGATCAAGTAATTAAACTGAAGGGGGAGCTCGAAAATTTACATATGAATAACTTAACAATGACCGAATAAAATCATTAACTACGGGAATTATAATTCTAATGGATAATTTAATTGCCTCAAAAAACCGGCTTATTATGGTCGAAGGATTTAATCTAACATAGTCAAATACATCCTTACAAAAGTCCAAATCGTTTAACTTATCTAGTAAATAGCAATCCTCTTCCTCTAATTGGACATATTTTTCAAGACTTTGTTGCAACCTCGCAGTTTGCCATGGTAATTCTTGAAATTTCGTTATATCAAAAATATTCCTATTGATTCCCAAAAGATATATTCCACCATCCCTGGAGGGACCCAATACCAGCTTTTTAGTCTGCACTTTTTCAATGGCATCCTGCAATAGCTGATGGGTGAGATCTGGGCAATCATTGCCTATGGATACCACGTTTTCGTACCCCTTGTCGAACAGCCTTTGAAATGCATTTACAAAACGGCTTGAAAAATCAATACCTATCTGCTGGTGCTCATCCACCCAAA
>NZ_JALKBD010000051.1 GCF_023015905.1 Arenibacter sp. F20364
TATAGCGGATATGATAAGGATCACCAAAATGATAAATAGCACTAGGTCGTTAATCCTTTTGTCACGGTTCTTTCTAGTCAAATATAATTGGTCTTAAATTTCAATAACTTTTTGGATAGACCAGATAATGCCGGGAACTTTAAAATCCCATGTTCAGGCACTTAACTTCCATCTTCTATGGCTCCATAGCCAAAGTTCCGGCGAATTCAAGATTACGTTTTCCAAGGCCTCTGCATATTCTTCTACAATCCCATTGGTTCTCATGGAAACGGGATTGTCCGTAATTAAACTAAAACGTAGTCCATAGTACCCTCTTCTTATTTTTTTGAAAGAAGGAAACAGAACAACTTCACCGGTTTTTTTGGCAAGCTTTTCGGCCCCTACAAAAAAGGCCGTTTCCCGATTCAAAAATTGGCACCAATGTTTGGTATTGATCCTAACGGGGCTTTGATCACCGATGATGCAGTTCATCATAAGGACATTTTTCCGTTCAAGGTCGATAATGGTCCTATATCCCTTGGCGGATTCAATGCAATGCACACCAAATCGCTCTCTGATAATTTTAAATAGGTCGTTGAAATAGTGGTTTTTAATCGGTTTGTAAAATGTATTTGCCCGGTATGGAAAAAATAGGGGTAGGAATATCAGCCATTCCCAATTTCCCTGATGGGCCGTATAAAGCAAAATATTCTTTTTCTCGCCCAAATAATATTCTACCAAATCCGGATTCTCTATACGCAAACGTTTCATCGCCGACCTTTTACTGATGGTCAATGTCTTAATGGATTCGACAAGTATATCACAGAAATACCGATAGAAGTCCTTTTCGATTTTTCTCCGTGTGATCTGTGGTTTTTGAGGAAAGGATTTTTTGATATTGTCCGATACCACGTTCCTTCTATACTTCATTAGGTAATAGACCACTACAAACAACATGTCTGATAACACGTACAGAACGGGCATCGGCAGTACCGAGATTGCATAAAAAGGCAAATACCTGATTTTGGGCAGCATATTGTTTTTCATTTCATAAAATTTATAATTTTACAGGCAACAGATAACTATTTTTTTTACACTCATAATTTATTTTTTGATTCCTTTCATGAACATATTAAATGCGCTTTCATATTGTTTCCTCAATAAAGAATACTCTGTTTCCGTGATATTTACGGTATCTTTTTTAACAATTACATTGTGCCGCAACCCTTGGAAGATTGCAATGAACAAATCGGAAAAATAGGCGACATCAAGATTTTGAAAATCTTGAGCGGCTATACCTTTTGCCAATATTTCACCCACTAGTCGTATTTCTTTTTTGCGAAAGTTTTCAAATAGCCGGGCGTACACGGGCTTTAAGCTGTTTATGGATTCCAGGCTCAAAGCACTGAGATGTACAAATTCGCGAAAGTAGATCAGTCGCTTTTCTAGATAACCATGCAATAAGTCTTCTGCAGGAACACTTGAGGAAAGGAGTCCTTCAAACTCGTTTAAAAGTGTTCTATATACTTCCTTAACTACTTCCTTGAATAATTCTTCTTTATTGGGGAAGTAGTAGTACAGGGATGCCTTCGATAGACCTATATCCCTGGCGATCTCCGTCATGGTTGTTTTTTTAAGGCCATAACGGCAAAATCTATTCTTGGCGGAATCAAGTATTGACAAAAAAACATCGTCACTCTTACCGTTGTCCATTTGACTTTTTTAGTTATAAAGTCAAAAATAGTATTTATATTCGCAAAAGAAAAATATTATTCCTTTAATTTTTAAAATCAGAATAATGCGGGAAAAAGGGCAAGATGACCATTCGTTTCTAAAGCATGCGATTGAAAACATGATGCCGGCCAATAAAATATTAGGACTGAAAATCATGGAGATCAGACCTCGTTACGTGATCATCAAAGTCCCTTTTAAGAAAGAATTTATAGGAGACTATCTGCAAAAACGATGGCATGGGGGTATTTTGGCCGCTATCGCCGATACGGCAGGAGGAGCTGCCGGAGCGACGACCCTCGATTCCTTACAGGACAGGATAAATACCTTGGATATGCGGATCGATTATCTCCATCCTACCGTTGAAGGTTATATTTTGGCCAAGGCAAAGATCGTTAAAAGTGGTAAGGCGACCGCTGTAGTAGACGTGGAACTTTTCCAAAGTGAACAAAAGGATCCAGTGGCTTTGGCAAGATGTATCTATAGCATACATAGAAACGGCTCCTAGGCTTTGTGTAATAAAGAATTATGCATAAAAAATAGGACATCCAAAAATTTCTTCCCATTAAATACGTATCCGTTTATGATCAAAAAAAATTTAAGTATTTCCCTTTTATGCCTTGTTTGCATAGTCAATGCCCAAGAAATAAAACAGCTTAGCCTAAAGGAGGCCGTTAGCTATGCACTTGAAAACAAGGCCGATGCACAAAAATCGAAGTTGGCCATTGAAAATAGTGAGTACCAAATCCAGGAAGTTCGTTCGCGGGCAATGCCACAGATCACAGGAAACGGTAGTTTGGTCTATAATCCCATTCTACAGACCAATGTGATCGATGGAAGTTCATTTGGGCAACCGGGCACCATTATACAGGCAACTTTGGGCCAAAAATGGAATTCGATCTTCGGTGTTTCGTTGAACCAGACCATATTTGACCAATCGGTTTTCACAGGTTTAAAAGCCGCAAAAACTACCCGTGAGTTTTATCAGATCAATAATCGATTGACGCAAGAGCAGGTAATAGAAAAAGTAGCCAATAGTTACTATCAGGTATATCTACAACGTTTAAACCTTCAGGTACTCGATAGTACATTGGTAAACACGATCAAGGCAAAAAATATCATTGAGGGTCAGTATCAAAATGGGCTGGCCAAGAAAATCGATCTGGACAGGATCATTGTAAAAATTTCAAATTTCGAGACCCAACAGCTCCAGATAATCAATGCGCTGCAGCTTCAAGAAAATACCCTGAAATTTTTTATGGGTATGCCCATAACCGCACAAATCGAAATTCCGGAAATCGAGTTCGAATTCAGACCAAGTGAGGCAGCTTCATCCATGGATACTGAGAACCGAACGGAGTATCTGCTTCTTAAAAAGCAGGAACAATTGCTGACCTACCAGAAAATGGCTGTCAAGGCGGAATTTTATCCAACGCTTTCCCTGACAGGTGGGTACAATTATCTTGGCCAAGGCCCGGATCTTCCCTGGTTCAAAAAGCCGGAGGACAATGTATATTGGTCCGATTTTTCATCGATAGGATTAAATTTGAAAATTCCCATTTTCGCGGGTTTTGGGACGCGTTCCAAAGTAAGGCAGGCCGATATCGATCTGCAGATCTTACAAGAGGATATCAAGGATACCGAATTGGCCTTGGACCTTGATTACGAAAATGCCCGAACCCAAATAAACAATAGTATTGCGACCATCGACAATCAAACCGAAAATGTCAGGTTGGCACAGGCAGTATTGGACAATACCAGAAACAATTTCGTCCAAGGTTTGGCTCCGCTAACGGATCTACTGGATGCAGAAAACGCCTTGACCGAGGCTAGGAACAACTTTAACACCGCAATTTTACAATACAAACTGGCAGAAATCCTTTTGTTGAAGGCCAAAGGGGAATTAATGAAATTAACAAATTAATGAGCACGATGAAAAAGAACATAATATACATATTTGTAATTGTAGTGGCATTGGCCCTGATCGCCTTTACCTTAATGAACAATAAACAGGAAAATCAAGCAAAGACAGATATCGTTGCACAGAAAAACGCTAGCGTCGCCGTAAAAGTGGATACGGTAAAAACGGAAACCAGTTCCCTCAATTTTACAGCGAATGGCAATTTTGAACCCTTTAAAGAACTGGATTTTTCTGCGGAAAAGCCAGGTAGGGTCGTTAGGGTTTTGGTAGAAGAAGGTGATCATGTCAGAGTAGGCCAAACTTTGGCAATTGTGAGAAGTGAGCAGGTATCGGCAGAACTGCACGCTGCCGAAGCGGCCTATCAGAATGCGTCCACAAATTTCAAACGTTTTGAAAATGCCCTAAAAACCGGTGGAGTGACCGAACAACAAATGGATCAGGCCAAGCTGACCTTGGTAACCGCACAATCGAGACTGGAACAGGCCAAGGTAAATGCTGGGGATGTCAACATAAAAGCTACGATAAAAGGAGTTGTGAACAAACGTTATATCGAACCGGGTTCTGTTCTGGGAGCGGCAACGCCAATGTTCGAAATTGTCGATGTCTCGAAACTGAAACTAAGGGTTACGGTCAACGAGTCCCAAGTGACCAGTTTAAAAGTTGGCGACCCGGTAAATGTGAAAGCCAGTGTTTTACCTGACAGAACTTTCTTGGGGAAAATCACGTTTATAGCACCGAAATCGGATAGCAGTTTGAATTTTCCGGTGGAAATCGAGATATCGAACAATCCGGACAGCGCCTTGAAGGCGGGCATGTACGGGACGGCAACGTTTACTTCCTGGGACCGGGAAAGCAAAATGATACTGTTAGCACCTAGAAATGCGTTCTTGGGAAGTGTAAGCAGTAACCAGGTTTTCGTGGCCGAGGATGGAGTTGCAAAACTGACCGACGTGACGGCCGGAAGAATATTCGGTGATAAGGTCGAAATATTGGATGGTCTGGACAGCAATGAACTCGTAGTAGTTACCGGGCAGATCAATCTACAGAACGGTTCCAAGATAGACATCATCGACTAGAGCCCGACAATAACCTCAAACATTTTATTCCATACTATACTATGAAATTAGCGGAAATTTCCATAAAACGGCCTTCATTGGTCATTGTGCTGTTTACCATACTTACACTCGGGGGCCTGTTCAGTTATAACCAACTGGGATATGAATTGATACCTAAATTCGACCGAAATGTCATAACCGTCGCCACTATCTACCCCGGTGCCTCGCCCAGCGAGATCGAAAATACCGTGACAAAAAAAATAGAGGATGCGGTTGCCTCCCTGGAGAACATCAAAAAAATAGAATCGCGTTCTTATGAAAGTCTTTCCACGGTTGCGATTACCTTGACGGATGATGCCAATGTTGATTTTTCCCTGAACGATGCACAACGGAAGATCAATGCCATTATCAGTGATCTGCCCGATGATGCCAAAACACCCTCTTTAAGCAAATTTTCATTGAGCGACCTTCCGATTATGACAATTGGTGCTAATGGCACGATGGATGAAATTAAGTTTTATGACCTGATAGATAAAAAAATTGCCCCTTTGCTTTCCCGGGTCAATGGTGTGGCACAGATAAATTTGATCGGGGGGCAAGAAAGGGAAATCCAGGTAAATTTAGATGCCGACCGACTTCAGGGATATAACCTTTCCATACCTCAGGTCCAACAGACCATCCTGGCCTCGAATTTGGATTTCCCCACAGGAAATATTCAGACCAGACAGCAAAAAATATTGATCCGATTGGCCGGAAAATATATAAGCGTTGAAGAGCTGCGCAATCTAGTGGTCGCGGATCAAGATGGCATCCAAGTGAGGCTCGGTGATATTGCGGATGTTCAGGACAGTCAAAAAACACCCGAAAAAATTGCAAGGGTAAATCAAAAAAGTGCCATCCTATTGCAGGTAATCAAGCAGTCCGATGCCAATGCCGTGGCCGTAAGCGAGGATATATTGAAACGGATAGCACAGCTCGAGACCGATTATAAAGCCATAGACCTCAAGCTCAATGTCGCCAATGACAGTACTGTTTTTACCTTGGAGGCGGCCGATTCGGTAATCCATGACCTATTGATCGCTGTGTTATTGGTAGCGATCGTAATGCTCTTCTTCTTGCACAGTGTAAGAAACTCGCTAATTGTAATGGTGTCCATACCCGCATCGTTGATTGCGACATTTATAGGGTTTTTGTTGTTGGACTATACCTTGAACCTAATGAGTTTATTGGGATTATCTTTGGTGGTAGGTATCTTGGTGGACGATGCCATCGTTGTACTCGAAAATATTTACCGGCATATGGAGATGGGCAAAAACCGTGTCCGTGCGGCCTATGACGGTACCGCTGAAATCGGGGGCACAGTAACATCCATAACGTTGGTAATTGTGGTCGTCTTTTTTCCAATTGCCATGAGCAGCGGTCTGGTGTCCAAAATTATTACCCAATTTTGTGTGACCATCATAATTTCCACTTTGTTGTCCCTCCTGGCATCGTTTACCATTATTCCTTGGTTATCGTCCCGTTTTGGAAAATTGGAGCATATCACTGGTAAAAACCTGTTCGGTAGACTTATCATCAAATTCGAAACACAATTAAAACGTTTTACGAATTGGATCTCGGGCTTATTGACCTGGTGCCTGGATCATTATAAAACAACCTTGTCTGTCGTCTTGGTTATATTCTTTGCTTCGATTGCCTTGGTAGGGGCAGGATTTATAGGAGGTGAATTCTTTGCGGCATCGGATAGGGGCGAGTTTTTGGTGCAGATAGAACTACCGAAAGATGCCTCATTGGAACAAAGTAATTTTATGGCCCAAAAAGCAGAGGCCTTTTTGAATACCCAGGAAGAGGTCAAGAGCCTTATCACTACTGTAGGCCAGACCAGCGAGGGCTTAGGTGCTTCACAGGCTACCGCTTATAAGGCCGAAATCAACGTTCAAATGGTAGATGAAAAGGAACGGCTGGACGATTCTTATGTATTTGCCGCCAAAACAAAACGTCGTTTAGAGAAAATATTGGTAGGCGCCAAAGTGAAGACTGTACCTATAAGTCTTTTGGGAGTGGCGGAGGAAGCCCCGTTGGCCTTGGTCGTGACCGGGCCTAGTTTGGATAGTGCCATGGTCTTTGCCAGAAAGGCCGAGGCGGAACTATATAAAATTCCCGGGGCCACGGAAATCGAATTGTCCGTAGAAACGGGAAACCCTGAAATCAATGTTCAGGTAGATCGGGATAAGATGACCTCTCTAGGCTTATCGTTACAAACGGTAGGATTGACAATGCAGACCGCATTCAACGGGAATACCGATGGCAAATTCAGGGCGGGAGAATATGAATATGATATTAACATCCGCTACAATAGTTTTGATAGAAAAAGCATTGCCGACGTAGGGGATTTGATCCTTACAAACAATCAAGGGCAAGAAGTAAAACTCTCACAATTCGCTGAGATCGTGGAAGCTTCAGGCCCGAGCCAATTGGAACGTCGGGACAAGACCGCGTCAGTTACCGTAAAAGGGCAGTCCGTTGGCCGGCCGGCCGGTACGGTCGCCGATGAATGGGAAGCTGCCTTCCAAAATGTCGAACGGCCCACGGGAGTCGATTTTGTATGGGGGGGCGATAAAGAAAGGCAGTCGGAAGGGTTTGGAACACTGGGAATTGCTATGTTGGCGGCGATCATATTGGTCTATTTAGTAATGGTTTCCCTGTACGACAGTTTTGTGCACCCCTTCGTAGTTCTTTTTTCCATTCCATTATCGTTCATCGGAGCTTTGCTGGCATTGGCGTTAACAAATAATTCCCTGAACATCTTTACCATTCTTGGTATAATTATGTTGATCGGGCTAGTGTGTAAAAACGCCATTATCCTGGTTGACTTTGCCAATGAAAGGGTCCGGTCGGGGGAAACGGTCAGGAACGCTTTGATACAGGCCAACCACGCACGTCTCCGCCCAATTCTGATGACCACCATTGCCATGGTTTTCGGGATGCTTCCCATTGCTTTGGCCTCAGGCCCGGGATCAGGATGGAAAAATGGTCTTGCCTGGGTTATTATCGGAGGTTTGATTAGTTCACTTTTCTTGACCTTGATAATAGTACCGGTAATATATAATTTAATGGAAAAATTGGTACATAAGTTTACCAAGGGAACAAAAACTGATTATGAGGGGCTCATGGTGGCCGATTACGAGCATAAAAAATTGGTAGATGGCTTTAACCCAGACCACACATTGTGAATTAAAGCTCCTTCAAAAGGAGGAAAACGCGCCAAATCGGGTGAATTCTCCAATCCAAAACAATTTCGAAGTAATGAAATGTAGTTTGTATGTTTAAAGGAGAAAGCCCGGTGAGGTTTTCTACAAGTTTAAAATTGTAGAACTATAACTTAAACATCTCTAGACATGAAAACATTTCAAATTACTAAAAAATTAGATTATACTGGAGAATCTATCTATGTCGGTATCGATGTCCGCAAAAAAAATTGGGGCGTGTGCATTTTGACGGAACATTTGGAGTATAAAGTATTCTCTCAACCTCCCAGACCTGAAGTTTTGGCCAATTATTTATATAGGCATTTTCCCAATATGGATTATCACAGTGCTTATGAAGCAGGGTTTTGTGTGTTTTGGATCGATCGACAGTTGCAATCACTGGGTATTTCCAACTTAGTAGTCACTCCTTCCGATATTCCTACCACCGACAAGGAAAAAAAGCGAAAAAATGCCGAGGAGTTACGAAACCGGAATCTAGAACGGATCTATGTGCCCGACAAGGATATATTACAGGACAGATTGCTGTTAAGGACCGGAAAAAAATTGCTGTCGGATATTAAACGTTGTAAAAACCGTATCAAATCACAACTCAATTTCTTTGGGGTAAAAATCCCAGAGGAATGGGACAGGCCGTATTGGAGCAAAGGCTTTAAATCATGGTTACGAACGGCTCTACCCGAAGGAACCGGAGATTTGTTGACACATGTACAGTTGGCAGAAATGGAAGAGATAGAAAAACAAAAAAACGTGTGGAAAGGAATATTGTATTGCTTTCCAAGGAAAAATATAAGGTCCTTGTGGATTTATTACGTAGTATTCCCGGTAACGGCACATTAGCCGCCATGATATTGATTACGGAACTGGTCGATATGTATGGTGGCATGAAGTAAAATATGTAATTTGCCTATGACCTTCATTAGTCAGGGAATCGTTCGGGAAGGGTACGGCACTCTCTTAGGAGAAGTCCGTTGCATTGTAGTTTACGGCCCCCAACCTATTATTTCCATAATACAAGTTTGCAGCAAAGCCATTAGACAAAGTCTGTTGATAGAATATATAGGCTGTTTCACACATCCTAAAAGGATTGATATGGTCTTAAAACGAAACTTTTAGAGAATATCCTTGGTTTATAACATAGAGGCCTTCCCTAAAATCGTTCCCTGTATAGCCCCTTTGGTAATGTTATTCGTTTTTCAATTTGCATGCTGATTTCAACCAATTCATTATTCGTTGTCAATATCATCTTTGTTTTCTAACTTGAAGGTGTGTTTAACAACTTTATGCAAGTTTTTTTTCTAATATGGCTACTTTACCGATCACTTAATTTGTCTACAAAAGTATTCCAAAATTGTTATGACTGTCCTATTTCATAACTCTTTAATCCAAGATTATTCATAAAACCACAGAGATATATAGCGTCAATCACTTTTGATCGTGCATATTCGGCACAAAAATCTGGTGGATAATCATACATTCCATGATAAAAAATAAATTCTAATTTTTCAGCGTTTTTATATGGTCTAAGTATTTCAAACATATTTTCTATAAATTGAGTTTGCAGTAATTCCGATGAATTGTTCTTAGTTGATGATGGATAACCAATTTCTGTAAAAACAAATGGTTTATTACCTGCTTTTTCAGGCATAAATAAGATATCTGAATGAACTTCATTTGGCGAACGCATTTGCCAATTTGGATTTGTTGTATTGCACAGAGCCGATTTAATATTTTCTTTTCAACTTAAGTTACATTTTAAAAATCCAAAAGGCAAGAACCTTTTGTAGCCTTGGCATAATGAAATAGGTCATAAAACTTACCAAGATCAACGAAACAAATAACATCCTCAAATTAGGATGAAGAAATGTCAAATATTTGTTTGCCAAAGAGGTTAAAATTAATATTAAAGGAAAAATTACAAGCCATGTAACCAAACCCATTTTCCATTTAGTGGGGACTATAGTACTTGCTGTTTTGGCAAATCGAACCAAAATTCCAATCCTTCTTGATGTCTAACTTTACTTTGTTTAGTAACAAATTTTTTTAATTCATTTGACCGATCTTTTCTTGTATCAGAATCTTCCCAAGCTTTGTAATTGGTCCCATTATCAAACTACGCAAGAAGCAAAAACTCCAGGTTATCATTATCTTCTAATTTAAGTGATTTAATTTCTTGATAGCCCTGAAAAGATTTTGCTTTTTCAAGTACACTTAACAAGGCTTTGTGAAAATCTTTCTCTTTTGTTTTATCACATAGTGAGAAACCGCTATCATATAGTTTTTTTCCATTCTGCTGAAGTTGTTCAATAATTAATTTTATTTGGGTTGTTCTATAATATTGGGTAACGGATCGTTTATGCTCAGAACGGGGCTACACGAACTGCTTTTCTCCCGCGCGATAGCCAAAATCTTTTTGTTTTATCTTGTACCGCGTAAAAGCCAAATCTAAATGATTTGGCGGACTTTGTAAACAGAAAAGGACGTTTGGTTTAGCACCAAACGCCCTATGTTCCTTGGATACGGTTATTGTGTGCAGTATTTATTTTTCTCTCTTGTAATAAGCTACAATACTTGCTTTTGCCAATGTTTGATTCCAAAGGTTAAAACCCACGATAGCCGGGTTTATATTTTCGTCCAGCCCTAATTTGTCTGTTTTTAGAGCATGAACAGTAATTATATATTGGTGTATTCCGTGTCCTTTTGGTGGGCAAGGCCCTCCGAATCCTTTAATTCCATGATCCGTTATACTTTGAATTGCTCCTTTAGGTATTAAATTAAGTTCAACATTTCCTGCATTAGTTGCTAATTCGTTTACGTTTGCAGGAATATCAAAGACAACCCAATGCCAAAATCCACTTCCGGTTGGTGCGTCCGGGTCATACATTGTAATTGCAAAACTTTTTGTTCCTTCAGGTGCGTTTTCCCAAAATAGTTGAGGCGATTGGTTATCTCCAGAACAGCCAAATCCGTTAAACTCTTGTGTTTTTGTAGCTTCTCCACCCAAATCGTTACTTGACAAAGAGAACGTTTTCTGTGCGAAAATTGCTGTCGAGAACATCAAGGACAGTATTAAAATTAAATTTGTTTTTTTCATTTTGTTATGTTTTAAGATTGAATACAAATTTCAACCAATATTATCAAAAAGCATATCTTTAAACGTTCAAAAACTGTTGCAAAAAGGTCATCTTATTTGGTGTTGTTTTGGTGTACTATGGTATTTTAATTTGTAAGCCTGAATAAAACTTGATAAATTTTCGTAACCAATTTCAAGATAAATTTCAGAAGATTTTTTTTGTTTTTGAGTGAGTAAGTAATGAGCGTGTTCTAATCTCTTGTTTTGAAACCATTTGATGGGCGATTGAGAATAATATTTTTCAAATTCTCTCTTAAATGTTGATACGCTCATATTGCATAAAAATGCCAATTGTTTTAAGGTGAGTTTTTTCAATTGATTATTCTCAACAATCCGAGTAAAGTTCTGTGCAATAGTATCATTATGCATCGTTAAAGAATATAAAATAGAAGTGCCGTATAATTCAATAAGATAAAGTATTATTTCTTCAAATTTTACTTCAATTATTTTTTTTTGTGCTGTTTTTGAAAGTTTGGAAATATCTGCCAAACTATCTACAAAACGTTTAATATATTCATCATACTCAAACGAGTAAACAGATTTGTATTCCGCTGTTTCAATATTCTTTAGGTTAAATTTTCGAATAAATTTCGATAAAATTTCATTTGTAAAAAACAGAAGGATGCTCCTGTAATTTTTAATTTCTGATAGTTTTTCTGTCATCAGACAAAGACCAGATTTCATAATTAAAAACTTGCGATTGTCGATAGATAGGTCTGAATTATCAAAAACAACTTCCTTTTTACCTTCAATTAGAAAACTAAATGTGTTTTGATTTAGAATAACTTGTTGTTTAGAAGTTTTTTTTGAACTACTGTAGTCATAAACCTGAACGGATTGTGACTTTTCTAAATTTAATGATTCTGGAAGTTTAATTATATTCATTCTTATTTCTACGTGTCTTTTGAGCTTGTCTAGTTTAAAGTAATAGACGTCAATATTTAAATAAATAACTTAAATGACAGTAAATATATTGAATTATGGATGTTTTTAGGGGACAAGACCTTCTAGAGTTCTCCTATCGGTTCAAAACGGATCAGGGCTGCAATAAATCTTTATCAACAACAGTGGGAAGCGGAAGTCCCCACGGATAAATGGAAAGGGTGCAGGCCTAAGAATGAAGTACGATTTAAAAAGGATAATGTATTAACAGTAAGCATTCAAGTACTTAGGAAGGGGCTTAAAAGTGCACCATAGGGGGCGGCGATTGCTAGTGCCAAACCGGTCAAACAAAGGGTTGATAAAAAACTCAAAGAAATTCGGAATCGCATAACTGATTCAGGCAAAACCATAAGAACATGACCATTTGGAAAAAGAGGTTACTTTTTAGATGAAATAAATAAATTTCCGTTTATTCCGTTTATTCGGTATATTACGAACTAAATTGTATATTTGCCGCTAATTTTGTTTTATTTACCTAAATCACTTTACATAAAGCAAGAATAAAATCCAAAATGAAAGAAAAAATCTGCAAAGAAAAAATGGACTTAGTTGAAAAACTAGGTGTGCACTTAGAGAAAAGAGAACAGTTAGCCCCTGTTGCAGCACGTATTTTAGCTTACATCATTCTTACTGGTAAAAAAGGAACCACCTTTGAAGATATGGTAACTATCCTTCGTGCAAGTAAGAGCACTATTTCTACACACCTCAATCATTTACAGGATTTAAAAAAAATAGTGTATTTCACAAAAACTGGAGATCGCAAAAGATATTTCATTATAAATAAGGATATGATTGTTCAGCACATCGATACCATGATAAATGAATGGCAAGAGGTTAAAGCGTTACATTTAGAAATAAAGAAATATAAAGAGACAATTAACACACAGAAAACTAAAAATGAAGAAGAAAAATTCGATTTGAATTTTCATAATGACTATATCAAATTTCTAGATGAAGCAAGTATGTCAATAGAACAATTAAGAAAAAAATTAACAGATAACCCATTCAATATTTAAAGTCAAATTAAAAATGAAATACAATAAATTATATACCATCTTGTCGCTAAGTATATTCTTAGCCATTGTAAGTTGTGGTGATAAACAAGAAAGCCAACAAACCTCTCAAAGACCACCTGCTCCTTTTCCAATAACACAAATACAACCTAAAACAGTTACAGGATTTACAGAATATCCAGCTAGAATTGAAGGTGTAATAAATAGTGATGTTAGAGCTAAAGCATCTGGTTATATTCAAAAAGTATTGGTGGACGAAGGTCAAAAAGTAAGTAAAGACGAAGTGTTATTTAAGTTAGAGACACAGTCTTTAAGTCAAGATGCTGCAGCAGCAAAAGCACGTATTAATGTGGCACAAGTAGAGGTAGATAAACTTATTCCTCTTGTAGAAAAAAACATCATTAGTCCAGTACAATTGGAAACTGCTAAAGCTAATTTGGCACAAGCCAAAGCAGCCTACAGTAGTGTTTCTGCAAATATAGGCTATGCCACAATCAAAAGTCCGGTAGATGGTTATGTAGGTACAATTAATTTTAGAGAAGGCGCATTAGTTAGCCCAAATACTGCAACACCTTTAACTACGGTCAGTAATATAAGTAAAGTGTATGCATTTTTTAGTTTAAATGAAACCCAGTATTTAGACTTTTTACAAAATGCTGAAGGTAAAAACTTAAAAGAAAAATTAGGCAATTATCCAGATGTAAACCTAATTCTAGCAAACGGAAATACGTATTCTGAAAAAGGGAGTATTCAGACTAGTTCTGGACAAGTTAACCAAAACACAGGAACAGTAAGTTTAAGGGCTGTTTTTAGTAACCCAAATCAGTTGTTAACTAATGGCAACAGTGGTAAAATTCAAATACCAACGGTTTACGAAAATGCAACAGTAGTGCCTCAAGACGCAACCTTTGAGCAACAAGGAAATATTATGATTTTTAAATTAGGAGAAAACAATATGGTTGCTTCCACATTGATAAAGATTAAAGCCAATATAGATAATTTATATGTTGTAGAGTCTGGTTTAGAGCCCAAGGATAAAATAGTAGTTTCTGGAGTTGGTAAGTTAAGAAACGATATGGATATAACACCAAAAGAAGTAGCGTTCGATAGTATTACAAAGCCAATAAAACCTTTATTCCAATAATAATCTTATAATCCTTAATTCATGTTAAAGACATTTATTGAAAGACCTGTATTATCTACGGTTATTTCTATCATCATAGTCATTCTAGGGGTTTTAGGTTATACCACCTTAGCCGTAGAACAGTATCCAGATATTGCACCGCCAACGATTAAAGTAACAGCGACCTATCCAGGAGCTAGTGCAGAAACCATATTGGAAAGTGTTATCATACCTATTGAAGAACAAATAAACGGTGTAGAAGGCATGACGTATATCACGTCTTCTGCAACCAATAATGGTACCGCAGATATTACGGTATATTTTGACCAAGAGACCGATCCAGATATTGCTGCGGTAAATGTTCAAAATCGTGTATCTAGAGCAAATCCGTTATTACCACAGGAAGTTGTTCAAACAGGAGTCATTACACAAAAACAACAAACATCTGCTTTAATGTTTATGTCTGTGTATTCAGAAAATCCTGATTACAATGATACATACGTTCAGAATTATTTAAAGATAAACGTCATTCCATCATTACAACGTGTTAATGGTGTGGGAGATGTAAACGTGTTTTCAAGACAGGATTATGCGATGCGTGTATGGTTAAAGCCTGAAAAATTAGCGGCTTATGGTTTAATACCTTCAGATATTCAAACGGCATTAAGAGAGCAAAGTTTAGAAGCTTCAGCAGGTTCTTTAGGACAAAACAGTGGTGAAGCATTTTCATACAACATAAAGTATAGCGGACGATTTAAAACTGAAAAACAATATGAAGACATTATTGTTAAAGCCTTGGACAATGGCGAATATTTACACTTAAAGGATGTCGCAAGCATAGAATTAGATGCACAAAGCTATGATGCTTCTTCAAAAACCAATGGGTTTCCAAGTATTAATATGGCAATTTATCAAACTGCCGGTTCCAATGCGCAACAAATTATTACCGGAGTTAAATCTGAACTGGCACGTTTAGAAAAAGATTTCCCAGAAGGTGTTAAAGTCTATATCAATTACGACACTAATGATTTTTTAACGGCTTCCATGAATAAGGTTAGGAATACACTTATAGAAGCCTTTATTCTGGTCTTTATAGTTGTATTTATCTTTTTACAGGATTTTCGTTCTACATTAATTCCGGCCATTTCGGTCCCGGTTTCTATTATTGGTACATTTTTCTTTCTTAATTTATTTGGCTATTCCATTAATTTACTCACGTTATTTGCTTTGGTACTTGCCATTGGTATTGTGGTAGATGATGCCATTGTGGTTGTAGAAGCGGTCCATGCAAAGATTGACGATGGAGCAAAAAGCGCCAAAAAGGCAACATTGGATGCAATGCACGAAATATCTGGAGCCATTATTTCCATTACCTTGGTTATGGCAGCGGTTTTTGTACCTGTTACCTTTGTACAAGGACCTACAGGTGTTTTTTATGAGCAATTTGGGGTAACATTAATTATAGCCATTTTAATTTCAGCGGTAAATGCCTTAACCTTGAGCCCAGCGTTATGTGCATTGTTTTTAAAGCCTCATGATGAAGATGAACATGAGAAGAAAAGCTTTTTACAACGTTTGTACAGTGCTTTCAACAAAGCGTTTCATGCAACCACGCAACGCTACGGAAGATCGCTATCCTTTTTATACAAGAACAAATTTGTTACAGTAGTAATTTTAGTATTAGCATTTGTTGGTATCTGGTGGTCAGCAAGTACAACGCCTACTGGATTTGTTCCAAGTGAAGACAGAGGTGTGATTTTTGTAAATGTAGAATTACCAGCAGGCGCATCTATTGATAGAACCTACGAAGTAACCGAAGAAATTTACGCCAAGGCAAAAAATTTAGAAGGTGTGCAAGGAATTTCATTAATTAACGGTGTAAGCTTAATCAGTGGTGCAGGTAGTAATTATGCATTAGGATTTTTAAAATTAAAAGATTGGTCAGAACGTGATGAAAGTGAGAGTAGTGAAGCCATTACTGGAAAATTATTTGGTATAGCCGCAGGAATTCCCGAAGCTAACATAATTTTCTTCGCACCACCAAGTATTCCTGGTTTTGGAATATCAGCTGGTTTCGAAGTGAATTTATTAGACCGTACAGGTGGCGATTTTAGCGATTTAGACCAAGCAACGCAACAGTTTATCGGCAGTTTAATGCAGCATCCTGAAATTAAATACGGACAGTCGTCATTTAATACCAAGTATCCACAGTACGAAATGGAAATTAACGTCCCCCTGGCTAAAAAGTCTGGTGTTCCTATTAGTAGTATTTTCTCCACGATGCAAGGTTATATTGGAGGAGTGTATGCCGCAGATTTTGCACGTTTTGGCAAACAATACCGTGTATATATGCAGGCATTACCAGAAGATCGGGCAGACAAAAGTGATTTAAATGAATTATATATAAAAGCAGGAAATGGTGAGATGACACCAATTACACAGTTTGTTAATTTAAAGCGTGTATATGGACCACAATCTGTAACCCGTTTTAACTTGTACAATTCCACAAAGGTTTCTGGTGCAGCAAATCCTGGATTTAGTACAGGTGACGCTTTAGCAGTCATTGAGGCTGAGGCAGCAAAATTACCAAGTAATTATGAGGTAGCTTATTCCGGGTTGTCACGTGAAGAGGTAAATGCAGGTAATCAAACCACTATTATATTTATACTTTGTATTGTGTTTGTGTATTTCCTATTGGCTGCACAATATGAAAGTTATTTGTTGCCATTAGCCGTTATTCTTTCTTTGCCATTAGGTGTATTTGGAGCGTTTTTCTCAACCAAAATGTTAGGATTGGAGAACAACATCTATTTTCAAATTGCTTTGATCATGCTTATTGGTCTTCTCGCTAAAAATGCCATATTGATTGTGGAGTTCGCTGTACAAAGAAGACGAAATGGAGAAAGTATAGTAGATGCTGCTATACACGGAGCAAAAGCACGTTTACGACCTATTTTGATGACTTCTTTTGCCTTTATTTTAGGATTAATGCCATTAGTGTTGGCATCTGGTGTAGGCGCAAAAGGCAATAATTCTATTGGTACTGGTGCTGCAGGAGGAATGCTCATCGGAACCATTTTAGGAGTTTTTATAATTCCAATCCTATTTATATTTTTCCAATGGTTACAAGAAAAAGTTTCTAGTAAACCAGCAGTACAAACTATTGAAGATTAAGCGTAATGAATTTAAATATAAAACATAGAAATTTTAATAAAGGAGCACTATTACTAATCGTTGCATTAACATTACAAAGCTGTTTTGTAGCAAAAGATTATGTGAGACCAGATATTGAAACAGAAACTGAAGCTCTATACCGAACAGAAAATTTGCCAACAGACAGTGTTTCAATAGCAGATGTATCTTGGAAAACCTTATTTACAGACCAATATCTTCAACAATATATAGAAGAAGGTCTGCAAAACAATATGGATGTTCGCATTGCGCTTCAGCAAATTATAGCAGCCCAAGCTTATGCCAAGCAAGGTAAGGCAGGTTATTTACCATCGGTTAATGTTGGTGTAAACTGGACACATCAAGAATTATCCAAGAACACTCAGTTTGGTGCATTCTTAAGTGATACTTCTACAGACCAATATGATGTTACGGCAAACCTTTCTTGGGAAGCAGATATTTGGGGAAAAATACGAAGCAATAAAAGAGCAACGCAAGCAGCATATTTGCAAAGTGTTGCTGGACATCAAGCCGTAAAAACGCAGTTGATTTCTAGTATTGCCAATACGTATTATAACTTATTAGCTTTAGATGAGCAGTTAAAAATTACTAAAGAAACTATTGCAACTAGAGATAGTAGTGTCACAACTATTAAAGCGTTAAAAGAAGCAGGTCAAGTCACACAAGTTGCTGTTGACCAAAATATAGCACAATACAATAGTGCAAGAGCCTTACAGGTAGATATTGAAACTGCAATTTTTAAAACGGAAAATACTCTAAGTATTTTACTTGGAAAAGTACCTCAATATTTTGAAAGAGGCAGTTTAGATTTTCAAAATATAGAACAAGATATTATTCTTGGTGTTCCTGCAACATTGCTTAGTAATAGACCAGATGTTATGGCTGCTGAGTATGGTTTAATTCAGTCTTTTGAATTAACCAATGTAGCTAAAAGCAACTTGTATCCATCATTAAAATTAACAGCGTCAGGAGGATTTCAAAGTTTAGAATTAGATGAGTTATTTAATACCAATTCATTATTTGCTAATATCATTGGAGGTTTAGCACAACCATTATTTAATAAACGTGCTTTAAAAACTCAAAAAGAAGTAGCAATTGCACAACAAGAGCAGGCATTACTTGAGTTTAAAAAGACTTTGTTGATTGCCGGTAGTGAAGTATCCAATGCACTGTTTACTTATGAAGCTGAAACTAAAAAATTCGAATTTAGAAAAAATGAAGTTGAAGCCTTGCGTACAGCAGAAACAAACTCTGAAGAATTACTTATAAATGGATATGCCAATTATCTGGACTTATTAACAGCGAGAGAACGGGCCTTGAGTGCAGAGCTTAATATTATAGATAGTAAGTTACAACAATTAGTATCTATTGTAGACTTATATGAAGCTCTTGGCGGCGGATGGAGATAATATTAAATACCTAATAAACATTCATTCTTAACCAAAACTATGTACTCAATTTTAGTTGCAACAAATTTTTCTAAAACCTCTGATAATGCTGTACTTTATTCAGCATCATTAGCTCAATTATTAAATACTAAACTGGTGCTTTTTAATGCTTTTAAGTTGCCTATTCACGCTTCAAATGCGCGAATATCGGCGACTTCAATGGATGCCTTAATTGAAAAAACCAAAGAGAAATTAAGCACACAAGCTTTAAAATTATCGAATAAATTTAAAATTGAAGTTGAGTATCAATGTAGTTATTTGGATTTTGAACTTGAAATAGATTCTATATTGAAATCGCATAACTCAAAATTTCTAGTTATGGGAATGTCGGCAAAATCACTAGAACAAAATTTGCTTGGAAACCCAACAACAACCTTGGTCAGTATGAAAAATTTTCCAGTGTTGGCTATACCCGTAAATGCTAAATTTTCTGGGATCCACAAGATTCTTTTTGCCTGCGATATACTGCAGAATATACCCTTACGGACCTTGGCAAAATTAAGGAGAGCCGCCATTCAGCTTAAGTCTGAAGTAACTGTGTTTTATGTAGAAAAAAAAATAAATGAACTAAAATCAGAAAACAAAGCTTTTGAGAATATAGAAAAAGGCCTGGAAAATGTTACGTATTTTTATAAGAAAGTGAACTCAGATGCTGTAATAAAAGCAATTGAGAAGGAGATTGAAAAATCAAGTTTTGATTTGTTAGTGATGATGCCAAAAAAATATGGTTTTTGGGAATCTATAGTCCATAGAAGTAAAACTAGAGTTATGGCCTCAGGCATAAACATACCATTATTGTCAATTCCAATAGATTGATATTTAAAAACGAAAGGTTACAAATAACTGAAAGATGGTCACTAAAGCAGAATTGTTAGCGTATTCTATTACAAAGTTTACCCAATTTGGAAGTAAACACGTAACGTTAGACGAATTAGCAAATGAGCTTGGTATATCAAAAAAAACAATTTACACGTTTTTTGATAATAAAGAAGACTTGGTAACCTCCAGTCTTGAAAGTTTATTAAATGAGTATAAAGAAGATATAAATGGGTTGATCAATAGCCATAAAGACCCTATTTTGTGCGTCATCCTAATTTACCAGAGAGGGTTTGAGTATTTAAAATACTTTAAACCCTCTTTTCTTTTTGGATTGGAAAAATATTATCCCAAAGCAAATTCGCTGTTCAATAATTTCGTGAAAGAATTATCACATAGCATTGTTTATAAATTACTGAAGCAAGCACAAGAAGCTGGAGATATAAAAGAAGATATTAATGTAGAACTACTAGTGAAAATCTATTTTTTTAGAATTGACAATCTGGTGTTTAAAAAGAACAATTTATTTGAATCTTACGGAAAAGCCGAATTATTTAAACACTTAGTCATTTATAATTTGAAAGGAATAATTACAAGTAATTATTCCAATTCTTATTTTGATCTGGACTAAAACATTCAAATCCTTTTAGGCAATAGTGTTTTTAACTACTAAATATTTATTTTTTTAGGCTTTCCTTTTTTTCGATTTTTATGATTGGCTGGTATTTATTCCAGTTGGCAACAATTACCCAAATATTAATTGCAAATAATATTAATGCGATTCCAATACCTGATAGGTCGTGTACTAAATGGTGAACAATTATCCCAACCATAACAGGAAGAATTACTAAGGCTCCCAATGCTCTTGTTTTCGGGATTGCTATTAAAGCACCTCCAATGATTTCAATAATTGCTACAAGTGGAAAAATCCATTTTATTGCCATAAAGCTGCCCATAATTTGCATCATTTCTTCAGACATTTCAGGCATAGGCATATAGTTGAAGAATTTGTTTAATCCTGAATTAATCATCATTAATCCGAATA
>NZ_JALKBD010000052.1 GCF_023015905.1 Arenibacter sp. F20364
GGATCCGGCCGCAGCCTAAAAGTGGCACAAATCAAACCGAAATGCCTGGCACTATAAATCCGAAATGGGTGGCACAAAACGAACCGAAGTATCCACGCCATCAGAAACCGCGAAAATTGTGGTAGAAAGTTTTTATGCTAAAGATAATAACACTCTAAAAAAATATACAACTTCCGATGGCTACGATAGTTTGATAATGATTCAGAGTTTAGTGCCAGACGCAGATAATGATGCAAGTGTTACAATATCAGATGAAGTTATCGAGACTGATATTGCGTGGGTCAAATACAGTTCTAATTATGATAGTAAGCCTGGTATCTTTAAACTCGTCAAAGAAAATGACCAATGGAAAGTGACTAATAAGGGTCCGAGGGAAAAAGGGCCTTTTTAAAGAAGGATTCTTTTTTGATTTTTAGTTTTTATCGAGATTGATTTCCCAATAGCCCTGTGTGCCACCTTTACGTATCAGAACATCTTTGTTCTTAATAGCTGTAATATGTTTACCAACAGCAGATTCATTAATACCTAAAGCTTCAGCTATTTCATTGTAAGTTATAGAAGTATTTGCAGCAATAAGTTTAAGAACTTCTTGCTGTCTTTTAGTAAGTGTAACAGCAGCATCAATTTCGGCATCTGTTACACTACCTCTTACACCACCTCTTACACCACCTATTTGACCACCTTCTTCAACAGCAGTTTCTTTAGTCGTAAAAGTCATTCTAAGAAAGTTATCTGAAAAACTAAAACTTTCTTTTCCGTAGTGTTCCAAAATACGAGGGATGCCAGAACCCAATTGCTCTACCAGTTCCAAATCCTTGAAAATACGCATCAGTTCCTTGTTCCGTGGAACTGAAAAGCCCTCGAAAAATTCTTGCTTACTCAGCCCTTCAGGTAAACCACCTGCCGAAGTGATTTCAATTCTATCGGTAAAGATTTCAAACTTTGGGGTAATCTCATTTGTATAGTCGTTATGCACAAAGGCATTAATGATAGCCTCTCGTAATGCAATGGGATTCCAAAGATTAGCCTGCTGCCTTTCCTTCGCTGTAATTCTTGTTGTAGTTCTGTTCTCTACCGCAATTTTATCAATGACTTGCTTTGTAGCTTTTACCAGACATTCGTGACCGTATTCGTTACTTTCTATTAAGTCTGTTCGGGTTGTGCCGGAATACTTGGCAACCTTTATAGAGGTATTGTTTTTATCTGCTAAAAGATAGGCGGCATAATTGAATGCACCATCCTCGGTTAGTAATTCTAAATTCTTTGAAAATGCTTTTCCTAGCGTATATCCAGATTCCTCATAGTAAATTTTCAACTGGCTAAAGCTCAAATCCTGCCGACTAGCTTTAATCTTACTTATGGAATTTCGCGTGCGCTTCGCAAAGAGCTCATCAATCATTTTTTGTGACATCGGTTCAGCAGCTGAACCCAAACGAATGAAACAGCCCTTTTCGCTCATTCCATATTTTTTTAGATGATATGGTTTTTCTGGACCGCTGGCAACAATAATTTTTAGAATGTTCTTGCCATCCCTTTCCTCACTCACAATATCGAACAAACCAAGTGCTGAAGGACGGATATTATTCTTTAACCTGTCTTTAATTTTCAACTGGTCGCCATCAGCATCTGCCAAACCATAAGTGTTTCCTTCCTTATCAATACCTATATATAGAATACCACCTTCACGGTAGTTTAGAAATGCGATAACCTCTTTTTCAAGTCCATCGGTAAGTTCTTGTTTATATTCTATACGGTTTGTTTCGGTCATTGTTTAAAAAGGTAAATCATCATTATAATCATCGTCCTCAGTTGTTGGTTCTTCGACTGGTAAAATCGGTTCTTGCTGTGCCTCTAAATCTTCCTCTTCTGTCAATTCTTCTTCATCAAAAATATCAGAAATTTTGTTTAACATATCTTCGAGATTTTTAGTTTCTTCTTCAGAAAGATTTCCAAAATCAGTATCGTCAATAGTATTATTTTCAAGAAGTTGTTTAATCATTTCCGTATAAGTAAACTCAACAGGAATAGTTCCTTGCTGTATTTTGACAGTTATATCATTATTTTCTTCTTTATTGAATATCAACTTCATTATTCGCTAAATTTTTTGAGATTATACTTTTTTACTCTCTTTTTAATTGATGATTTACCACCGTCGGTAATTTTGGCAATAAGGTCAACAACACTTGTCCCTTCAATTTCGCCTTCTAGCGGACTTGATTTTATTATAAGTTTGTTATTGTCATTTCTACAAAGAATTATATTCTGTGCATCTGCTAGCATCGGTATCGTCGCATTGTGAGAAACTAAGATTATTTGTTTTTTGCTTTTTATTTTTTTAACAGCTGTAACCAAACCTTTGTTTATATAATCGGTTGCCAAATTATCTTCTGGTTGGTCAATAATTATTGGTGCACTATCCTTATCATATCCTAAAATTATATCTAAAATTACCGACGTTTTCCACCCAGGACTAAGTTTATCAAATTCACGACCATCATTAGTTATTATTTTATACTTTTTCTTATTTAGCTCTTCGAAGCTATTATAAATCCTATTTTCAAAATCATCGTAATCGTGAACTTTAGGTTTCTGTTTTTTGAAATTGCTTTCATATAATAGTTCTGGTGTGATGTTCTCAAAACTAGTTATCTTATTTTTTAAGAAGTGATTAACTACCTCAATAAATTTATCCGTGCTAAGAATGAAATCATTCTCAATGTACAGTTTATGTCCCATTGATTCTATCTCTTCTGAATCAAAATTGAGTGTATAACTCGAAATAGAATTTATAGTTCGATGAAATTTTCTATAGGCTCTAACATACTTTTTTAAAGAAATTAAAAGTTTATTGAAGCTTTGCCTTTTGGTTTGTTCTTCAGAATTTGAATGTCTTAAAACCTGGTTATAAGACTCTTGCTCGCTTTCAAGTAAATTTCTAACTTGTTTTTCTTTATTTGAAATATTCAAAACATCTGTTAGCTCAGTTTTGAGTTTATCCACCAAGTCCGAATCGTGGGTAATAAAAGGATATTTTGACAAGAAATTATCTATGGTTTCTAAGGAATTTACATATTCGTCATAAAGACCTTGAGAAAACCTTAACTTTTCGTTTTCCAATTCGCTCGATTGAAGATTATCATAGATGTTAGTTTCTAAGTTCTCTCTAGTTATCAATCTTGAAAGAATAGGAATAGTTTGTAAAGTTTGACTTTCTTCTTCAAGGACTTTTACGCTACTAATTAGGGAAAGTATATTCTTTTTAAATTCTCTCAACCCATTATTAATACTTGTTTTTATGTCATCGTCTCCTGGAAATGCTCTTTTAATTATATCAATATTCTCAATTTTATCTTCGCTAATATTATTAACTACTCCCATAATATAATTTTGAGAGAGGTAATGGGGTTTCATTCCAGATGGATTAACAATAGTGAATTTATCAACACCATACTGCTGGTATATTGAATCTTCAGTATCTTTATTTAAACATCTCACAATTGAATCGACAAGCAAAGTTTTTCCACTAGAAGAACCTCCAATTATTACATTTAATCCTGATGTTAATTCAATATCTATTTCGATATTATCTTGTTTGTGTGAAACAGATTGAATATTCTCTGAATAGAAGGTGGGCTTTATAGCTGAGTAAATTAATCTAGATTGTTCCGATAGTGATAATCTTAAGCCGTTAAAAGTAGGTTCTGCCAACATCCAAGTTGGATTGAATGGGTTTTTATCTTTCCCATTTGGGTAAGTAGTTGGCGTATAATTATCACTACAGGTTATAAGATTCACAAATTCATTTATTCCAAGTCGTTGGAAATAATCTTGTGTTTTTTCTAATCCTTTGTCTCCTCTTGCGGTAAACCCTTCAAAATGGTTGTAATAAACATTTCTTTCTAAAGTACTATCTAATTTTGTGTCTTTAGGAATGGATGTATTAAATGTAGCGTGAGATTGTCCGCCGTGTGGCAACAACATAAACTCGTAAGAATCGAATTTGTTAATTATTTCTTGAATTGTTGGTATTGTTGGGTCTCTTTTTTCAACCTCTTTTTTAGGGTATAATTCATCTAGTTTTTTATTAATATCATCAAGAATATCTCCTGTTATTTCTTTTAGGTCAAAATAGATATGGCAGTGATATGCAGGACAATTATCATAATTTCTAATGTGTAATTCTACTCCAAGAATTATATTTAAACTCAAGGCAACCGCTTTTAGATAAGCACTTTTGTTAACCATATTATGGTCAGTAAGTGATATTAAAAAGTCAGAATTACCATTGAATTCATGAATTTTTTTAACCAATAAATCAATATCATAATCTTCATTTACTTGATTAGGATTTGCAGATGTATGGATATGTGTATCTAAGTAAATTGGATTCAATATTATGTTTTTTTGGGTTATTGGCTGGCACTTACGGTCAGACAATAAAGATAATATTATCCTAATAATTTAACAGAAATAAACTTACAATGTTTGCAGTCAATAAATTCTTTAGTTAAATTATAGACCAGGCGTCAGAATAAACCCTTTCAAACGATACTTTTAAAAGCTCTTTTGAAATTATCACTACTCCTTGAGGATGACTCAAATATTTTCACAAGCTCAGACCAATAGCTTGGTGAAACTTCATCCTTTATCGACTGACATATTATTTTTGCTAACTGTTCTTCAAAATCTGTCCACTTCTCACTAACAATAATTTCAGTTCTAGGTGAATTAAGGTCTAAATCTCTTTCGCCACAAATATCTACTACCAAAATCAAAGGAAATGGCCAACTCAATTTTACTTGGTTGTTTTTCATCCGCCAAGATTGAGGAAACAGACTGGTTGGTACCTCAATTCCGTGCAGAGAAAGACGAGATTTTGACTTTGTTAAAATACTAGTGGAATCATCGGTTCTTATATCACCGTCATCACTAATTGTAATTGACTTTGAACTCTCATCTATTGAGTTAAGACTTATTTTAAGTTCTCTTTCGAGGGTAAACGTTTCTCCTTCAACCTCAATATCTCTAGAGTTAAGTTCAAGGTGCTTTACTGGCTTATCGTGACTTTCCAAAATTGCCACCGTAGCAGAACCGAGAATTCCAATATCCTCACGGTCAATTTTAATTTCAATAAGCTTAATGTTCTCATTTTCTTCCCAAGAATAATCCTTCAACACGTAAGATGTGATTTCCTTAAAACTGTTTATATTTCTAGTTTTTTTATGTGAAGTCGTTTCAATTCTGATATCGAAAGGGGGATTAGGAATAACACTTTCAACATTTTCAATAAACTTATCTTCAGACATATCCTCCCAAGGATTTTTATTTTTCCTTAAAATTAATTTTGTGGTAGTTCCAGGCTTGTCTCGCTTCCCTTCTTTTATCCAAAATATACTTTCTTGACCCTCAACAGTAATGTTATATGAATCGCTTGACTTATGGGGGCCATATACTTTTTTTGTATCGACAATCAAAACATCAGAAATCATAAAACAGGATAGAATACCAATCCCAAATCTTGATGTAGGGTGAAATTCTGCATTTGATTCCGCTTTAAGGTTGTAAAAATCTTTAGACTTATAAAAAGAAGAGCCAATTTTGGAATAGTAGTTATCTATGATATACTCGTCCATGCCAGTTCCATTGTCTATTATTTCCAGAACATTATCTCCATCTTCAGTATAATACTTTACTAAAATTTCAGGTTCATATAAATTTCCCCATTTGATTTCTTGTGCCTTTCTGAGTAGACACGCATCTATAGAATTTTGTAGCAACTCTCGTAAGGCTACCTCTGGGTTACCATAAAGTTTAGTTCCCATCAAAAGCTCAATAACTTGGGTTTTGCTAAGGTTGAATTTGGTATCCTTGTAGATATATAATGGGTTGTTCTTTATATCCGTTTTAGTCCTAATTTTTTCTCTATTTACCTTTAGGGGCAATTTTATATGTAAGTCCCTTTCTTTCGCAAAATGGAAATCGTTTAAGGTCGATATAATATTATTTGCTAGGCTAAGCTCGTGGTCTATCATTGAACAGAACTCGTGGATGGAAGCTTCAATGACCGGATGTGAACATTTAGCACTAAACTGAATTAGGTCAGGGCTAATTTCCCAAGCCTCAACAGCTCTGTGCTTGTTCCATTCTTTTACAGAAATTGGATTTCTTACATACAAATGAGAGTATAAAATTTTAGGGGTTCTCTTACCATCAAAATCTAAAATATCCGCTAACCTTAAAATTACACCCACTAGCGGTAAACAGCCATATATCCCCGGTCCACAAAGTAAATTTTTGTCTAGGTCTAAAAGCTTCAAAGCTTCCTCGTTATGACTATAGCAAATCTGTGCTAACTCTACTGTGAGGTCGGCATCACGGAACATCACTTTATTGGACCAGTCTTTCTCTATAATAGTCCTAGCCCTGTCGGCGTGAGTTTGCCTAATATATTCAGTTATTAAATAAGATTTTATCAGTTCTGCTCGAGAAAATTGACCTTTAGAAATTAATTCACTTAATTTTTTTTCATCTTCCGGTCTAGAGCTGTAAAATCTTTTAAAATCATCATGAAAACCTTTTTCTTCCGTACTTAAGTCAGGTTCATTATCCCATATTTTTTTCCAAGCTAAAACTTCCTTTTCATCTGGTGCCATACCGATGTCATGAAAAAAAGCACTGGCAATAAGTAATAACAATTCTGGTGACGAAAGCTTTTCAATTTTCTCTCGAGGTATAAGTCTTTCCATTAGGTGTAATACGCGAAACAAATGGTCTCCATCGTGTAACGTGAACTCACCCATATGTTTCAAAATGGTTTTTGTTCTTTGGAAAGCATATGAGGTCATTTTTTCTACAAGGGCTATAACCTCAGAATCCTTGTCAACGCATTTTTTCTTTAATGTGGTAAATAGTAAGCTCTTTTGTAACCTCAAAAGAAATTCATCTTTATAATCATCTATCATTCTATTCTATGATTTTATCGTTTTATGATACAGTTGAATAATATATAATTATCTACGCTAAGATTAAAGATTTAATGTGTCAAAATTTTAACATTTAATGATAATTAATCAAATATCGACCTAGCCTCATCATATACTCGCTCAAAATTAGCCTCTAAATCAGCCTGAGAAAACTGCTTTGATTCCTTCGGTAACTCTCTTTGAATATCAGCTAATTTAAACTGTACCTTCTTATCCTTTCCATCTGCATAGGTAATAAACTCGCCTTGCTTTAACCTAAAGAAAACGTCTGCTCTAATTTTTGGGATTTCTTTCTCTCCAGTTGTAATTCGTGTATCAAAATCGAGATTATGTCCACGACTTATGCTTTTGGTTGGGTCTTTGATAATTTCAAAAAAGCGTTCATAATATTTGGCGGTATCTGGGTCATTTACCTTACCGAAAAACTGATAGGATAGATTGCTTAATATTGCTTTACTTGCCTTATCGCCATACATCATATCGTTCTGAATTTTATCCTGCATTACGTAAATGGTAGCAATATCATAACTACGTAATGTTGCCGGAATACGGTGCATATTTAAAAGTCGTATGGTAGGTGCTTCTTCCATTAATACAAAAGACTGTCTCTGACCGCGCACACTCATTTGCTTCGTAATGGTATGGATAATAGTTGCTATGACTGGCGAATAAGAAGTTTCAAATTTGGGGTTGTTAACGACCGATATAATTCCTGGGTTTTCCTCATTATTGATATTCAAGGGTACTTCATCTGCGGATAGTGCCATAAAAATGCGTTGTGTGCTAATTCGTTTCAGGGCGTTGGCCAAGGTGCTTTTTACACCAGCGGTCTGCCTATCTGAATCCTTTCCGCTAATAAAAGCATCTGCCATTGCTCGTGATGTTGTGTTGGTTTCCAAAAACTGAATAATGCTATCCGTGTCTAAAAATTGATAAATAGCAATTAAATGGGGAAGTGTACAAAACTCTGGATAGTCGATTTTTAATTTCCAAATCATTCCGCCAATCAATCCTTCGGCAGCATCGTTAAAGAATTTTGTTGTTCCTGTTGTTCCGCTTTCTCTTTGCTCTAAAAGGTTTTCAATTAATACCCTTGACACCTCGTTTACACTTTCCTCATTCTCTAAATAACGTGGGGCAATAGGATTTACTCTGTGGATGATTTTATCGAAGGAAATAACCTTAAATGGAATATCGCTATCCTTGAAAAGAGGGTAAGCCATTTCGGTAAGTTCAAAGTCTTTGTAGTCGTGAATGATTCCGCAAAAACTCTCTTTCCGGAAATGTTTTAGAAATCCATAAACTACACTTTCGGTTTTTCCGCTTCCGGCGGATCCGATGACGGATGCGCCACGTTTAATATTATCTAATTTGAAGTTTCCTTTCTTCGAAGCAAAATTGACTTGATACTTTCTATCGCCATGTTGCGAGTTTTCAGTTTTATGCAGAAAAACATATAATCCTATATTAATTAGCATTAGAGGGCACACCAAATAAAGTAATATCAATACTAATTCATTCTCTTCAGAAATAGAGAATATGAGAAATGAAAGCATTACCATATTCAAAAGAAACGCATACTTGCATACTCGAAACATCGCATAGAAAACAGTACTGGTTAGACCAATAATTGAAAGTATTGTTATGACATTATCTATCTGCATACCAATTAGATTCCGATGGAACTTGATTTAATTGCTATTTCTGCACCACGTCTTAACCGTTTGAAAACTCGAAGTGCCATTTGCGCTTGACTAACTGGAATGCTGGGAACGATTGGCAATCCCGTTTTCGTCATCATTTTGAAAGCCAATGCTCTTTCGTTAGCTGGTAATTTCATCAAAGCAGCAAAGTAGAGCTTTGGATTTTTTACAAAATCCTTACGTGCCTTATAGGTCTCTGCAAAGTTTCGTTTATAGCCAAAAGTCTTGTCAAATGTCTTTTCTGCTTTCTCAAAAAATTTATCTCTGTCAAAACCTCGTTTCACATTCTTACCGTGCATTTCAACTTCTGAAGCTTTGTGCTTGCTTCCTGGGGAAAGGCTAACAGAGTTGGAAGCGTCCTTTCTGCTCACGATGATATGGATATGACTTTGGTTTCCATCTTTTCGCATTCCCTGGACTATCCGTTTTCCATTTTGTTGATGTGGTGCTTGGCGTTCCAGTTTAGCAATTTCCTTTTTCATCTTTTTAATATTCCCCTCAGCTCGTCCTTCTTGAATGTTTCGGATATCTGTTTTGAGATGAAGTATTTTTGTAGCGAATGGTTGGTTTTCTTTTATCTGTTTATCCGTTCCCTTAAAGGTGCGTTGATGTTCAATTTTTGCATAATATTTTATGTCGTTGATTGTAATAGGTCGTCCATTAATTTCCCTATTAAAACTGCCAACATAATCTTTCATCAATTCACGAGTGTAGGTTTTTAAATCTTGGCTGTTGTTCTGAAGTTTTCGTAATTCATATTTTGAAGGACTGACTGTAATCGAATAAAACTTAGGTTCTTTCTTTTTCAATTTTGCTGTGTTCCCATCAATTTCTTTTACCACTTCTTCAGCGGAAATTTCATCGCCATATTGATTGAAAAAGTGTTCCATATCGTGACGTTCCAAGCCTTGATTTTCCTTCTCTAAATACCCTACAAAATCAGCCGAACTTTGTGAATAATTGTTGCCTAATTTTTGAGGTGTTATTGTAATGTACATAGCTCAAAAATTTATAGTTGGTTACTTGGGTTTTGCTTTTCTCGAAAGCGAACTTCCTTCTTTTCTTCGGCATATTTTTTTTCTACAATCAGCGGTTTTTTGGTTGGTTCTTCTGTTTCAAAAAGAGATTGAATCATAGCCACCGTAGGTTTGGTTTGAGTCTTTTCGACATCCCGCATTATGGCAATGACCGCATTTATTCTTTTGAGTAATTTAGCTTCAATTGTACGTCCAGTCGGTCCTAATTTTTCCTTTGGCGAAATTTCATTGTAGAAGAAAAAATCCAACATTGTGGACATTGCTTCGGTGTGCGATTTGAAGTAAGTGCGTGAGAAAGTTTGGAAACGTTTTGCGGTTTCCTTTTTAAATCTAATTCCAGTAAATGAGTCCATATTTCGCCGATTTGTCGCAAAATCTTCCCTAAAAATGGGCGTTTCCAGCCCGTTTGTCGCAAATCATTGATTGTTAAGAAATAATAATAAATTTAATTAACTGATTTTCAGGTAATTAAAAACGAAAAGGAATCCGAAACATCGCGCAGCGTGTTACCCTCTTGCTATTCCTTTTCGTCCCGCTCGCGGGACAAAAATCCATACAATCCGGCTAAAAAGCCGATTGCCATTTTCAAGGAAAATGATTTTCCAGTATGTTTAATTTCGATGTGTAAGGGTATCGGCGAAAGTCAAAAATTGGATAACCTTACTTTAATTTGTGCGCTGAATTTCAGCAATGTAAAGATACATTTTTTTCTTGAATTGGATATGAATTGCATACAAAAACACCTCCAATAAATTGAGAGGTGTCGGATTTAAAAATTGACAAAATTATACATTGAATACGTATGTGTAAGAATACAAATTCCGAAGTGCTTCTTCCTCAATTACCGTTTCAAAACAGATATAATTTTCCTTTACGTATTTACGGATAGCATCCCCAAATTTTCGTTCCACATCTTTTTTAGAATTTTCTAAAAGTCGGTTTTGAGCCTCTTCGCTCAAGTCTGTAAAATTGAGATATACCATAGCTGTTTATTTTACAAAATTCCGTTATCAGAAAAACTATAGTAATCGCCATTAGGCGCAAATATCAAATGGTCAAGAATGGTAATGTCGAATAGTTTGGAAGCGTTTTTAATCTTGTTCGTTAAACTCTTATCTGCATCACTAGGTTGCAATTTTCCGCTTGGGTGATTGTGCGTTAAAATTATAGCTACTGATAGAGATTTTAAAATGACTGCAAACAATATCCGCAGGTCTATTTGAGTGCTTGTAATTCCACCCTGTGAAAGTTGATACACCCCTTTTACCTTATTGCTATTATTCAATAATACGACTTTAAAGGTTTCTTGTACGCCTATTGTGTCTTTGTCCCAATCCTCATATAATAGTTCAGCTGCATCTTGTGAACTGCTAATTTTCTGCCACATTGAGGATTTCAGCCCACCTTTGTAGCTTATTTTTATTTCGTTAACTTGTGCTTTCATTGTTTATAGTATTAAAAATGTGAATAATGAAAAAGAGGGCGCATATTTAGACGGTTACGCCCTCTTTCATTTTAGGTTTACTTATCGCCTTTACTTCCAAGTAAAAGGATTTCATCGGCTACCACTTCCGTTACATAGCGTTGTTCGTTATCATCAGTTGTATAGCTTCGAGTTTTTAGTTTTCCCGATATTCCAACTTCTTTGCCTTTTTGAACATACTTTTCTACTATTTCAGCAGTCTTGCCCCAGGCTACTATTGTATGCCAATTTGTATCTGTTTGTTTTTCGCCTTTGCTGTCTTTGTAATACTCATTTGTGGCTAATGAAAAACGGGCTACTTTCTTACCGCTTTCAAGGTTCGTAATTGTTGGTTCTTGTCCAACGTTTCCAATTAACTGTACGTGATTTTTAATAGTACTCATAATAAAATATTTAAGTGATTTATATTCCCCTATTGATTTAAAACAGATTAAATTTTAAGGGGTGTTTGTTCTTTTCTTTCGTGCACCGCACAATGGATAGAGTGGGTTTTGTCAAGACTTTTAGGGAATAAATCAGGTGTGTTTGCGACGTAGTAAAATCCTTGGATTTTCAAGGAAGTAGAAACCTTATTTTTCACTAAAACTCTGTATAGTCTTGACAAGTTCCATAAGGGCATTAGCAATTCTTTTAAACTCAGTTGCGTTTGAGCGTACCGGCAGTTAAGCGAAATAAGTAGCTGTGGTTAAATTAGAATTGGTTATGTCGTGCCTGTTTTTCGACGACCCGAAAAACAATAAAGGCTTTATCCATTATAAACCCCTTAAAATGTGTAAGACAGCGGTTCGGTTTTTAAGAATTTTCGAGGAAGCACTCAAGAAGGGCTTACCGCAAATTCTGTTAAGAAAACCGAAGTGATGGCTTTCCGCTTTGGCAAGCGGACTTAATTCACAATTTTGGCAATGGAATGTAGTGTTCCTTCCCAGAGTATCGGGAAGGGTTAACGGAATGGAAAGCTGAAATTGTGAATTGTGTCCAAGACTTAAGTAGTGAAGCTCTTTCTCCGAAATGTAGCTTTTCGCGAAATGAAGGGGAAAGTGCTGAGGGGATTATAAAACTTGTTTTCAATTAAAGGCTAATATTTTTTTACAGAGAGTAAACTTGTCCTCAAAAAAGTTCTTTCTAGTTTTCAGGCAACATCTTTTTCTCTGATTTTTCAGCCACTTTTAATTTATCTTTTAGAGCTTTTCTTCTTTTATCATAAATCCATCTTCTCAGTTTATTCAAAAGTCCCACTTCATATTCCGAAAGCTTTTTAGGTGCTATTTCTTTCATTGCATTTAATTGGTCTGTATTCTTAAACTGACGTGCATATTGAAGACCTAACCAAGTATAAATATTTACCCATTCAGTCGGCATTGGTGCTTCATACGTTCTGGGCATCATATATGCTAAAGCCTCAGTAAGTGAAGCCATTTCTTCTTGTTGCATTGAACATAACAGTCGTGATAATTTTACATTATTCAGTAAGTCTTTAGGAATTATATCCTGCCAAGCGGATTTAAAAACAATGATTGGGCTGGTAAGACAATCCATAAAATTGAAGACAAAATCGTTACTAGGCTTTTTATTAGGCTTCAATGTTTTTTCCTTTGCTTGTATAGGTTCGCACTCAAAACCGAAGTCGAGCTGTACCATTTTTATAGTGTTCATAATGTTTGGATTTTAAACCTGTCTATAAACAGGTACGATTAAACTTTAAGTGTAAGAGAAAATCCAGTTTGGATAGGTACTGGATAAACCTTTAAATATCTCTAAGCCATTTCATAGACTTGATCAAATAATTTCTTATCCAACCGCTCTTGTTGGCCAAAACTCTTCTTCAATGTATTATGCAGTACCGAATTAAAGGCATTATAGCCTAACCATAGATTCGGTTCTTCATTGAGCAACAAGGCTTCGTAGTTCAAAATCTCAATGACCTCACGAGACTTTTTTGAAGGGTCGCTATTCTTATCACTACACTCATATCTAAACAGTTTCGTTCTGTCAAGAATGGCCTTTACGAACTCTTGCGTATCGATAATTTTAAATTCTTTCATCTTATCAAATTTCTTGGTAATGGTATAGAACTCATTATCCAAAAACTTGTCAAACAAGTTGTTCAACCTTGGCATAATAAGGTGTGTATTATTCTTACTGTGCTTAATGGAAAACTCAATTTCTGCCTGAGAAACGTGCAAACCGTTGGAACATACTTTTCTGTAAAAACCAAAGTGGCCAGAGGTCTTTTCGCTACCATCATAAGAGTTTTTAAACCGAAGCATAGGCAGTATCAAATCCTCTTTATTTTTCACAGAGAATTGACTTTTATCGTCAATGATGAAATCTGTAATAAAAGACCTATCATTCTTATTGATGGTGCTTTTGTGATAGTTCAGTTGTGCGTCGGATAGCATTTCTTCAGCTTTCTTGAAGAATAATTGATTCGGAATATGTCCGTAGCTGTTCGATACTACATTGACAATTTTACCATTTGAAATTATGACGTTTTCAAGTCCACGTCTAGATTCCATCTGTGTAAGAGATTTTAAGGATTTCATTTCTGATGGAACAAAGATTTCATCCTGCTGTAAATTTTGTAAATACATAGCTTTTGAATTTAGATTAAACGTTATTTAAGAGCATTTGATAATGTTTTGGATATTTATCCCTGTAATAGGCCAAATGGCTTTCGCCACTATCAATGATGTAATTTTCACCACTTTGTTCATAATGCTTTTCAGCTTCTTGTAGCGAAATTTTAGGCTCTTCGGATACTCGTTTCATAATGATATATTTTGATTAAACAATATTTGAGCAGTACTCAAACGGAAGCTAAAATCTCAGCTCAAAAGGAAACGGAATAAATAAGCGATGGTAGAAGAAATGGCTTTATGCCGTAGTCTTTTGATGGGTGTATTTTACGAGTTTACCTTTGCGCTAACTATTGATTGATAACCCCTTCCTTGTAAATACATCTTTTAAAAAACTATCATAAAAAAGAAAAAGGCCAGCACGAATGCCGACCCTTCTTCAAACAACAAAAGCTACTCGTTGAGTTCCTGAACTTGCATTTCAAGAACTGTGATGCGTTCTTTCAAACGTGTTTCACGCTTGCTTCTTTTCTCAGCATATTCCTTTTCTATGCCGGTAATCTGGGATTTGTAATACCCTTGCATCGCATTATAGAATGAAATGTTCGTCAGATTGTTGACGTGATTGCTTTCGCCAAAATGCACTTGCTTTGTGAGCATATACCGTATTAACTTGTGAAAGATTTCCTTTTTGAACTTCCTCTTGAAATTCTCGACCATTTCAACTTTGGTCATCTTGGATGTGTTGCCCAATAATTTTGAAAAGTATTTTTGTCGACCTACATAATCCACATTGTTTTCAAATAGCGATATCGAGAACGCCACCATTTCATCTACCGAAAGTGTCTTCTTCGTATCGATGTATTTCGTCTCTCGAATCATCTGCACAACTTCTTCAAACTGCTTGTTGTTCTCTATTTGCTTCTTGCGGATTTCCCTTTCGTTGATTTTAACGATTTGTTCTTCAGGCGTACAATCTGCCATTTTTCTGTTGGCCAATGGTGCCGAATAATCTGTTGATTCATCTTTCGATTTTTCAACAATTTTTATGAAGACTTCTTTATTCCTGTAAGTTTCAGGATGGAACAAAATGCCATTGACGAATCCATTTTCTTTCGCTGAATTGTATTCTTCCAAAGCTTCACTGTGATTCTGCATTGCTTCATCCAATTCGGCCTTTAATTCATCTTCAGAATAATCGTAATGTTGATATTCTTCCTGAATAGTTTTGATTGTTGGCTCAATCGGATTCTCTATAATTTCAACATCGTCCAATAGATAGACTTTTAATCCGTTTTTTTCCAATTGTGATATAATGAGCTGATTGCTTTCGTCATCTGCCCAATACTGTCGTATATCAGGGATTAAAAGGATATTCTCTTTCTTAGACTTTTCAATCAGGTTCAAGAACGATTTACTTTTCTTCGTCTCAAAACAGGCTGCTTTCGTACAGACCATTTTTCCTTCGCCGAACAGATTGCCTTGATTTGCTACATTGAAAGGACATTCCACACAAGACCCAACTTTCGGGACCAATTTTTTATCGGTAACATCAAACGATGCTTTTTCCAAGTCATAAGTCTGGTCTTTAATCGCCCTGTTTATCTGGTGTGCATTGAAATCCTCGCCCATCGTTTCCAGCATCATCTGCTGTTCTTCGGGTTCAAAGAGCGCTACACCTACACCCAATGAGATTGTCATTTCGCCATTGCGGACAAAGTGCTTGAAACCGTCAATCAATCCTGCCAGTTTAAGTCGCTGTCTGATGAAGTTATCAGTTCTACCCAATCGCTTCGCAATTTCGGTAGGTGTATATTTCTCGCTTAGGTAAGCAATCGCCTCAGCTTCTTCGGTAGGCTCTACATCTTTTCTTTGCAGATTTTCAATGATTTGAACTTCCAGAACATCATTGTTCTCGAAGTTTTTGACAATACACGGTATGGTTTTCTTGGAAGCTAATTTGCTTGAACGATACCGACGCTCGCCCATAACGATGACGTAATGACCATTCATTTGTCTTACGGTAATGGGTTGCAGTACACCATACGTTTTGATACTTTCTGAAAGCTGAACTAACTGTTTTTCATCAAAAGTCTTTCTTGGCTGTTTTGGGTCAGGCTTAATTTTGCCAATTGGCAGATTCTGAATTTGAAGTGCTAAGGTTTTCTTTCCATTCACTACTTCTTTGGCAGCTACTTTTGTTTTGCTGCGCTTCTTTGCGGTACTCGCTTTTGTTGTCATAATACTCAAATTTTTGATTAAACAATATTTGAGCAGAAACCAAACGGAAGATAAAATCTTAGCTCAAAAGGAAACGGAATAAATAAGCAAAGGAAAGAGCGTTGGCTTTATGCCGTAGTCTTTTGATGGAAGTATTTTATGAGTTTAAATTGCGGATATATTGTATGATAATAAACCCCTCTAACGAAGAAAAAACTTTGAGATATTGCAAAAAAAATATTATTTCCAAATACAAGAAATTGGGTTTGATATCGAATACAGGAATCTAATGTCAAACTATATTAAGAGAAGACAAACAACGACTAATAAATTATCTAGAGGTTAAGAATTAAATATTTAAAAGAGTTATAGCAATAGTCGATATCAACCCCAACATAAATATAATTACTGAGAACAATAAAATTCTTTGTTTTATAGTAATGGTCTTTCCTAAAAAATAAAGGTCCGTAATCAATTCGTCATATACTGTCTTGCCAGTACTCATAATTCTATCAAATTCCTCTTTAAACTCTGTTAGAGTTTGATTGGAAAAATTTTCAGCATAAAGGGTTCCTTTATATCCACTTTTCCTAAAACTCTTCCCTATGTACCTGTGAGGCAACATACTGGCAATAGCAAAAACCATAGATAGCATACTGCATATTACCAAAATTTTTAGGGAAATACTGTGTTCGGTTATTTGAGCTTCCCAGTTTAAGATTTGTATTCCGAAAAGTAAAGAAGTAATTATGGAATTTACCGTAAGTACAATCCTTGCTTTATTATCAACCATTTTTAATAGGTTATAATGATTTTTACTAACCGTTCTAAATAGCGTTTGTATTCCACGAGTGTCGTACTTATATAGTTTTTCGTTAATAAGCTTATCTTGTTTCATTAGTAAAATTGTCATAATGTAACAGCTTATCGATTTCGTTCTTGGTTTGCTGTATCCTATTTATTGAAATATGCATTTTTTGTAAAATACCGAGATTGGAATATAGTTCTTTGATGAGAATAAAATCTGTTGCTATAAGCTGTTGTTTCTCTTTTTTGGTTAAGGTGGTAAGGGCCGTTACGGGATATAGGCCATAGCTATCAATGTTGATTTTCATCCCATTTCCTTTGGGATAATCCCAACTTAAAAGAGTTAGTCCAATACACTTTCCATAATCTATAGCATCTTTTGTAAAACGCGTATTGGTGACCAACCAACCCTGTTTTAAGTTTGTATCGTTTTTAGGACTGGCATTCCAGAACTTTTGAACATCTAAAAATCTTGAGTTTATGTATAAAGGTACTTTTACATTGCTTGTGGCTTTTGAATCTGAATGAAACTTACATTCTATGGCATATACACTACCATCTTTTTCCGCCAACACATCTATTTCGTGGGTAACACAATGGCCTTGTAAAATAACACCAACTTTAGTATCATAGCCTTTTTCTTTTAATAAAGCACCTATTAAGCGTTCAAACGGATAACCGGTTGGTCCCAATTCAAAAAGAGCCCGTTTTAGACTATATCTGGAAGCAAAAGCACGGTCAAACTTCTTTAAAATCGAAAAAGCCTTTTTATATATTTCGTTGGTTGAAATGCCATTATAAATTTGATGGTTTACTTGATTGATAATGACATCAACCTGGTTGCTGGTTGCACCGCAAGAACGTAATGAATATCTTAATTTGTCTTCAGAATAAAACTCCTTTTCTTCTGAATTTTTGGTAACTATAATTTGGTCCTTGTTCATAGTTCAAGTATTTTAAAATCGTAAAATTTCAGTCATAATTCCAAACCGTATCACGTCCAATTGATGTTGAAAATAGATATTGTAGTAATCCATACCGTGATAGAATTGCACAAAAAACCCAATATCCTCTAAAAATTGTGGGTGGTAATAAAAGGTCACTCCCGCATTAATACGGTCTACATCAAAAAAATCAAGATCATTGTATTGGTCCAACATTAAATTGGTTTCCAATTTCAGTGAAAAATGTGGTCTTTGGCTGCTTTTGCTATTGCCAAAGGGTATCTTAAAAGCTGTAAATGAATTATGCCATCGCAAACTGCTATATGACCCCTCAAGTTCTTCAAGCATCCAGCTTTTTGGGTGTACTTCAATTGAGCTTTTAAGTACTTTTATTGCATTGAGTCGAGAGCTGTATGAAGATTTTAAAATACCCAATTCAAAATAGTTTGTTGCAAAATTTCCTGTAAGTAAATTTATGGAACCATCCTCATTATAAAACGAACGATCTTGACCGTTTGAGTGATGGGCTATTTTACCAAATATTGATAAGGTATTATTGATATTATTTTGTTTGGCTAAATAATAAAAAGAAACTTGTGGTATGTAACTCGGTGTTCTCACAGGATAGGATGCTTCATTATACATTCTTATTACAATCTGTGGGGTCAAAACGGCCATCAGCTTAGAATCCTGTCGTTCTCTTATAATGAATGAAGGATTTACGTTGGCTTCAAACATTAATGGTTCCATATTACCTATATCCAACGGGAAAGTGATATAGCTATCGGTTTGATTAATAAGTGCAATTTTAGATAAAGTCAGCTCTGGTAAAATAGAATCTACTTCTTGCGCAAATGCAAAAAAATTGCAATTAATTAACAATAATAATATGTATACCCTGTATTTCATTGCTACTTATAAATCACTTTAACAGTGATAGTTTTGTCACTATTTAAGTTAAAGCTGGCATCTTTAAAATTTGGACGGTTGGACAATCCAAAATCAATATAATTTGAAAACCCTACACCTTCTTTAGGTAAGGGCAGCATAAATTTTTTGTCGATTTTACCATTATTATTTTCGTCGTGCAACACGGTAACAGCATAGCTTCCTTCTGGCAGGTTATTGAATACGACCTTGGCATTTCTATTTTCGATTTCCGTATTTTTCATTTTATAGTAACGCTTAAATTTTTCATCAGGCAAACTGCCTTTCGAATTGTAAAGCGTTATAATTGCTTTTCCATTAGAATTCTTTAAGTTTTCAATTGAAACAGTAAGGGTATGTTCTTTTAACGTTGTGTCGTTGTGTGGTATAAATACCCAACAACTTAATAGTATGTATAATAATGCCTTCATTTTTTTAATAATTTTTTAGTGATTCCTATAAATCCAATGGTGAGCACAATTCTAAAAATCATTGCACCAACAGTTTTAGTTTCATAAAGACCTCCCATAATTATATGAACAATCAAGCCTATAAAGCCAATAGATAAAAGGATTAAGGCCGTCAATAACAGTTTAAAAGTCCATTCTTTTCTTTTATAGAGCCCATATGCTGCGGTTAAATACAGGATAGAGCACAAAAAATTTGCACCCACTATAAAAAGCACATAATTTCCTTGTTTCGCTCTTACACCAAACCAATCAAGCATTCTAAGATAAAAACAAATTTTTAGGCAGCTAATTTTATAAACGGTTCATCTCTCTTGACCACGGCAAATATCCGCAATACTATTTTATTGGCCACTGCATTTAAAACTGATAGTTTGTGCTTTCCTTCTTGTGTTTTTCTTTGATAATATCTTTTCAGTTGTGGATCGTGCTGTATGGCACTTCCTGCAGCCTTGAACAATATGGATTTTAAAGTTTTGTCCCTGAG
>NZ_JALKBD010000053.1 GCF_023015905.1 Arenibacter sp. F20364
TAGACTTTTTTTCCTTGCATACATTAAGTTACGAAATCGACCTCTTTTTAATATTAAGCCAATATTAATTTTTCATAACTTGTGCAACAGGCACATAGGCTATGCAACCATTAAAAGTCCCATAGATGGCTATGTGGGCTCCATTCCGTTTCGCGAAGGCGCTTTGGTTAGCCCATCGGACCCACAACCATTGACGACGGTCTCTACAACAGAGGATGTGTATGTGTTTTTTGCCTTAAACGAAAAGGATTATCTGAATTTTTTGAAAACAACCAAAGGAACCACCCGTGACGAAAAAGTGAAAAACTTCCCGGAGGTGGAATTGGAATTGGCTACAGGAACCATTTATGACCAAAAAGGTAAAATCGAAACGGTTACCGGCCAAATTAACAAAACTACGGGAACGGTAACTTTTAGGGCAAAATTCCCAAACCCCAACGGTTTGTTGGCCAATGGCAGCAGTGGTGCCATCCGTATTCCGAAAACCTATGAAAATACCCTTGTGGTTCCTGAATCGGCGACTTATGAACAACAAGGCATTGTCTATGCTTATAAAGTGCAGGGCGACACCTTGGCTATAAGTATACCTATAGGTGTTTTAGACCGCGTGGACGGTTTGGTAGTTTTGGATTCAGGATTAAAAAAAGGCGATCATATCGTTGGCAGCGGTGTTGGAAAACTGCGCAACAATACCCCAATTGTACCACAAATGGTGGAATTTGATAGTATCGCTAACGGATTAAAAACAGTATTCAAATAAGATAATCGTATGTTCAAACAATTTATAGACCGTCCGGTTTTATCAACGGTCATCTCTATCGTATTAGTTATTTTGGGAGTGCTGGGAATTTCCACGCTTCCAACGACACAATATCCCGAAATTGCACCACCGACCGTACAAGTGAGCGCCAATTATCCAGGAGCCAATGCACAAACCGTACTGGAAAGTGTAATCATTCCCATCGAGGAACAAATCAATGGCGTGGAAGGGATGACCTATATTACTTCTACTGCCAGTAATAATGGTAGTGCACAAATACAAGTGTTTTTTGAGCAGGGTGTTGACCCGGATATTGCAGCCGTTAACGTTCAAAACCGTGTAGCACGTGCCAATCCGTTATTGCCAAGGGAAGTAACACAGTCCGGTGTTATTACCCAAAAACAGCAAACAAGTGCCTTAATGTTTTTGACGGTGTACTCCGAAAACGAAGCTTATGATGGTACGTATATTCAAAATTACCTAAATATCAATGTACTTCCAAGATTAAAACGTATCAAAGGTGTAGGGGACGTTTCCATTTTTGGTTTAAAGAACTACGCCATGCGTGTTTGGTTGCATCCAGAGAAATTAGCCGCCTATCAATTGGTGCCCGAAGATATCACGGCAGTTATCAATGAACAAAGCCGTGAGGCTGCTGCAGGTTCTTTAGGGCAGAACAATGCTGAAGCTTTTGAATATGTATTAAAATACAGTGGCCGATACAAGGAAGCGTCCCAATATGAAAATATTGTTATCAAAGCTTTGGATAATGGGCAATTTTTATATTTAAAGGATGTTGCTACAGTAGAATTGGATGCTGAAGGTTATGGCGCCATTTCTTTTACCAATGGAAATCCAGGCGTAAGTATGGCCGTGTATCAAACCCCAGGTTCCAACGCCCAGGAAATTATTGAAACCATCCATGAAGAGTTGGAGGTGTTACGGGCAGAATTTCCCAAGGGTATGACCTATATTGTCAATTTTGATACCAACGAATTTTTAACAGCGTCTATTGACAAAGTGATTATGACCCTACTTGAGGCATTTGCTTTGGTGTTTATAGTAGTGTTCTTGTTTTTACAGGATGTACGTTCTACCTTGATTCCCGCTATTGCAGTTCCGGTCTCCATTATTGGTACGTTCTTTTTCTTGAACCTTTTCGGATATTCCATTAACTTATTAACGCTTTTCGCCTTGGTGCTGGCCATCGGCATTGTGGTGGATGATGCCATTGTGGTCGTGGAAGCCGTCCATGCCAAATTGGAAGAAGGTGCCAATTCTGCCATGGAAGCCACCAAAACTGCCATGGATGAAATTACGGGCGCGATTATATCGATTACCTTGGTAATGGCAGCGGTATTCATACCTGTAACGTTCATTACGGGCCCAACGGGTGTTTTCTATGAGCAATTTGGTATTACCTTGATGGTGGCCATTGCCATATCCGCTGTGAATGCATTGACCTTGAGTCCAGCATTGAGTGCTTTGTTCTTAAAAGCACATACGCATGAAGGCGAAAAGAAAAAGAATTTTGCAGATCGTTTCTTTATAGCATTTAATGTGGCTTTTGATAGAACGACCAAACGCTATGTGCAATCCCTTGGCTTTTTATTTAAGCATAAATGGATAACGGGTGCTATATTGATTGCATCGTTAGCTGGTATTTTTTGGGCAGCCAATACCACCCCCACGGGCTTTGTTCCCGATGAGGATAGAGGATTGATTTTTGCCAATATCGAATTGCCGGCAGGTGCCACTATTGACCGTACGGTAGCGGCAACCAATGAATTGAATAATCGCATAAAAGACATTCCGGGTATTTCCGATGTGTCCTTGGTCAACGGTTTCAGTATCATCAGTGGTGCAGGAAGCAACTATGGTATTGCCTTTATCAAATTGGATAACTGGAGCGAGCGTAAGGAAGATTCAAAATCGGTGGAAGCCATTACAGGTCAATTATTTGGAATAGCAGCAACGATTCCTGAAGCAAATATGTTGTTCTTTGCGCCACCTAGTGTACCGGGTTTTGGTCTGTCGGCAGGTTTTGAAATGAAAGTATTGGATCAGTCGGGGGGTTCGTTTAACGAATTGAGTGCAGTGACCCAGAGTTATCTGCAAGAATTGATGAAACGTCCAGAAATACAATATGCGCAAACGTCATTTAATACCAATTATCCACAGTATGAAATAGATGTCAATATTACCAAAACGAAGGAAGCTGGTATTTCAGTAAGTTCTATACTAACAACCTTACAAGGTTATATAGGAAGTATTTATGCAGCGGATTTTTCGCGCTACGGAAAGCAATACCGGGTGTATGTACAGGCCTTACCGGAAGACCGTGCAACCACCGAAAACCTTAATAGTTTGTTTGTTAGGAATGAGGAGGGTGCTATGGCCCCAATTACGGAGTTCATCAACTTAAAACGTGTATATGGCCCGCAATCCGCAACACGTTTTAATCTGTTCAATTCGGCAAGTGTCAATGGTGCAGCAGCTCCGGGCTATTCTTCCGGAGATGCTATTGCTGCGGTACAGGAAGTGAGTGCTACCGCATTGCCCAATAATTATACCGTAGATTTCTCAGGATTGACACGTGAGGAAATTAACGCAGGCAACCAGACGACCTTTATCTTTATATTGAGTATTTTGTTTGTGTACTTTATTTTGGCAGCACAGTATGAAAGTTATTTATTACCATTTGTGGTACTGTTTTCATTGCCCGTTGGCGTTATGGGTGCTTATGTGACCACAAAACTCGCAGGGTTGGAAAACAACGTATATTTCCAGATTGCATTGATTATGCTCTTGGGATTATTGGCCAAGAATGCCATTTTGATTGTCGAATTTGCTATACAACGGCGGCGACATGGCTATAGCCGAAAAGATGCCGCTTTTGAGGCAGCCAAAGTAAGGTTGCGACCTATTTTGATGACGTCGTTTGCGTTTATTATCGGACTCTTACCATTGGTATTTTCAGGTGGAATTGGTGCCAGAGGAAACAATGCCATAGGTACAGGTGCTGTAGGCGGACTTTTAATTGGAACCATTCTGGGGGTATTCATCATCCCAATATTGTACATTCTTTTCCAATGGATGCAAGACAAAGTAAGTAGAAAACCAGAACCAACAACAATTACAACCCATGATCATGAATAAAACATATATAGGCAAATTAACGATCATCACCATTGTAGCATTCACCCTACAATCATGCTTCGTAGCGAAAAACTATGACCGACCCGATTTAAAGGAAATCGACAATCTGTACCGAACGGACCATATTGATACCGACAGTACTTCAACTGCAGCCCTTTCCTGGAAGGAACTCTTTCCGGATCCGTTTCTATCGGAATATATAGAAGAAGGGCTTCAGAACAATTTGGATATACGGATCGCCGTCCAGCAAATTGCTGCAGCAGAATCATATATGAAACAGGGTAAAATGGGCTATTTGCCCTCATTGGACGCAAAAGCATCCATGACCCATCAGGAATTGGCTGCAAACAGCCAATTTGGTTCTTTTTTTAGCGGATCCCTAGAACAATTCGAGCTCACGGGAAATTTATCCTGGGAAGCCGATATATGGGGCAAGATACGCAGTAACCAAAGAGCTACCCAAGCATCCTACCTACAAAGTACGGCGGCCCATCAGGCAGTAAAAACAAGGCTTATTTCGGAAATTGCATCCAATTACTATCTGCTATTGGCCCTGGACAAACAACATAAAATTACGGAGGAGACCATTGAAAACAGAAAGAAAAGTCTACAGACCATTCAGGCGCTTAAAGAAGCGGGCAATGTTACCCAAGTAGCCGTAGATCAAACAGCGGCTCAATTGTACAATGCCCAGGCCCTGCTCATAGATATTGAAAAAAACGTTTTTAGAACCGAAAATGTACTTGCCATACTATTGGGCAAGCCCGCTACCAGTATAGATCGTAACTCTTTGGAAAACCAAACCGTAACCACAGATCTAAACATTGGTCTTCCTGCCTATTTATTGGCCAACCGCCCAGATGTGCTTGCTGCAGAATACAAGCTTGTGAATGCATTTGAACTTACCAATGTGGCCAAAAGCAATTTCTATCCCTCTTTGACCATAACGGGGTCAGGAGGCTTCCAGAGTTTGGAATTTAAAGAGTGGTTTAGTTCCGGTTCCCTATTTGCCACTATGGTAGGGGGAATTACCCAGCCAATTTTCAATAAAAGAAGGATCAGGACCCAATATGAGGTGGCCAAGGCCCAAAAAGAGGAAAGTCTGTTAAACTATAAAAAAACTCTTTTGATAGCGGGACAGGAAGTTTCCAATGCCTTGTACGAATATGAGGCTGAAACCCGAAAATATGAATACCGAAAGAATGAGGTGGAAACCTTGCGCAACGCCGAACTTAACTCAGAGGTCCTTTTGAACAATGGATTTGGCACCTATTTGGATTTGTTGACCGCAAGGCAAAATGCCTTGAGTGCCGAGCTAAACATCATAGACAACAAATTACAGCAGCTACAAGCAGTAGTGGAACTATATAGGGCTTTGGGAGGCGGATGGAAATAAACTGGCCGACGGATGGAAAGTAAAGAGGAGTTTTTGGAATTTACCATTTCCAAGTTTTTAAGGTATGGTAGCAAAAGGTTTACGTTGGACGATTTGGCCAATGAAATCGGTATTTCAAAAAAAACGATCTATCAACACTTTACCAACAAGGAAGCCTTGGTTTATGAAAGCCTTAAGTTTTTATTGGATAAGATAACGCTGGAAATCCTTAGAGGAGTGGAAAAAGAGAAGTCGGACCCTATTTTGGCAATCATATGCATCTATAAAATAGGGTTGGACCATCTTAGGACATTTAGTCCAACCTTCCTATTTGGCCTTAAAAAATATTATCCAAAAGCCAATGAGGTGTTCTATAGCTTTAGGGCTGAAATCAATGCAATTATCATAAACCTGCTCACCGAAGCCCAGCAAATCGGTTCCATTAGGAAGACCGTAAACCTTGAACTGACTTTCGAACTTTTCCTCAATCAATTTGAACTTAATATTTTTTTAAAAAATAACTTATTCGAAAAATATTCGAATAAAGAACTTTTACAACATTTGATCGTGCACAACCTACAGGGAATATGCAGTAAAAAATATTCGAACAATTTTTTTGAATAAGATGCATTATGCCCTTGCCCATCAGCCATTAAACCGCTAAAGTTGGTTTTCCAACAACCACTTTAGCGGTTTAAATTTTTATCCCTTCCAATTCTTAAAAGGGTTTTTGCTCAGCTGTGAATTGTAATATTTGGTAATTGCAGTTACTTCCTCCCCCAACCATTGAGGCTTTAAAAAATCCTCATCTTCATGCCCCAATTCAATTTCGGCAATTATTAATCCCGAATTATCCCCAAAAAACTCATCCACCTCAAACATATGTTTCCCGGCCTCAACATAGTATCTCAGCTTATCTATTGCCCCGGGCTCGGACAATTTGATCAGGGCATCGGCTTCCTTAACCGATATTTCCTTTTCCCATTCAAAACGCGTTGTGCCATTCCGGTTGCCCTTTCCCTTCACGGTAATATACCCCTTGTCCCCCTTTATCCTTATCCTTACGGTCCTTAAGGGATCGGTATTCAAAAAGCCTTGTACTATTCGTTCCTTTCGAACTGCCTCCTTCTTAAAATCTTCCGAATCCACTAAAAATTTTCGCTCTATTTCTATCATCCAAAAAACGTGGTATTTAAATTAGGGTCGATTGTGGTACAACTTTTTAATCGTATCGGACGGAATCCTTGATTTTTCATAAGGATGGCCAGCCAGCCAAACCATGGTGCCAGCAATAACTTCTGGTGGAATTGCCCTATACTTCTCCAATGGGCCGATGAGGACCAAATTAAGAACTTTCATAAACTGCTTGGCCAACCATTCCCCTACCCGTTTCTCCTCTCTTTTTCCTCCAATTAAGGAAGGTTGTAAAATATGGGTCCTGGGAATACCACAATTTAGGACAGCCTCTTCCATTTCCCCTTTTAACCTATTATAAGCCACCCTGCTTTTGGCATCGGCCCCTAGGGCCGAAATAACCAAGAAGGTCCCTATGCCCATGGACCGGCATAATTTGGCGGCCGAAACCGGGATCCCAAAATCTATCTTTCTGTACATTTCCGCATCGGGGGTCTTTGCTTTGGTGGTGCCAATACAGCAAAAAACTTCATCGGCAACAAAATAATCCTTAAAACCTTCCAATTGCAATAGATCGCCAATATGCTCCTCCAACTTAGGGTGGGAAAACCCAATACTGTTCCTGGTAAAGATCCTTACTTTCCCATAGCGTTCATCTTTTAGCAATATCTGCACTAAATACCCCCCTGTTAGCCCGGTAGCGCCCAATACTATGGCCGTTTTCTCCTTCGGTTTGCTCTGTTCCTTCCCCATTTGGCACGTTTAACAATTTAGTTGGGGCCATATAGCTCCAACTTGTTATAAATTTACGGTATGAAATTGGATTTCCCGCAACGAAAAATAATCCATATAGATATGGACGCCTTTTACGCCTCCGTAGAACAAATGGATAATCCTGCCTTAAAAGGCAAGCCTTTGGCCGTTGGTGGGGCCGAAAAAAGGGGTGTGGTCTCTGCCGCCAGTTACGAGGCAAGAAAATTTGGCGTCCGCAGTGCCATGAGCGGCTATTTGGCCAAAAAGAACTGCCCCGATCTCATCTTCGTACCCCCTCGATTTGACCGCTATAAGGAGATTTCCCATAAAATTAGAACCATATTTTTCGATTATACGGATTTAGTGGAACCGCTTTCATTGGACGAGGCCTATCTGGACGTTACGACCAATAAAAAAGGCAATCCTTCGGCCTCACTTATTGCAGAAGAGATTAGGCAACGCATCTTGGAGGAAGTAGGATTAACTGCCTCTGCGGGGATATCCATTAACAAATTCATCGCCAAAGTGGCCAGCGACTACAATAAGCCCAATGGCCAAAAAACAGTTAACCCGGAAGAAGTAATATCCTTTTTGGAGGATTTGGAAATCCGGAAATTCTATGGAGTGGGAAAGGTTACGGCCGACAAAATGTACCATCTTGGAATATTTACCGGTAAGGAACTTAAGCAGAAATCCCTCGAATTTTTAAGGGAGCATTTTGGTAAAAGTGGTGATTACTACTACCATGTGGTAAGAGGAATTCACAACAGTGAGGTAAAGCCCAATAGAATTCCAAAATCGGTGGGTGCCGAGCGTACTTTCGACGAAAACCTAAGCAATGAAATCTTTATGCTCCAAAGGTTGGAGAACATTGCCACTGAATTGGAGAAGCGACTAAAAAAAGCAAAGATCTCTGGGAAAACGGTAACCTTGAAAATAAAATATAGCGATTTCACCCTTCAAACACGGAGCAAGACCTTAGCTTATTTCATTGCTGATAGATCCTTGATACTGGAAACTACCAAGGAACTACTGTACCAAGAAAAATTGGAAAATTCTGTTCGGCTATTGGGAATATCCCTGTCCAATTTAAATACGAAAAAAAATGAACCCTTGGAACAAAAGGTACTTACCGTACAATTGAAGTTCGACTTTTGACCGCTAAAAAAAGACCTGTCCGATTTTGAAATCAAGACAGGCCCTTTTAATTTATTAAGCTATATGTTCCTAAAAATTATAGCTTTCTATTTGCGAGACGCGCAAGGTATTCACCATACCTTTATCCTTTATTGGCATTGCCGCCAAACTTATCAGCATGTCACCTACCTCTAAATACCCTTTTTGACAAGCCATTTTATTGACATCCTCAATAGTTTCGTCCGTTGACACATACTTATCGTAATAAAAGGCCTTTACTCCCCATAACAAGTTTAGCTGTGTAAGGATCCTCTTATTGGAGGTAAAAACCAATATATGGGCCTTTGGTCTCCAAGCTGATATTTGAAAAGCCGTATACCCACTGTTGGTCAAGGTAGAAATGGCCTTGGCCTTAATTTCATTGGCCATATTGGAGGCATGGTAACAAATAGATTTGGTAATATATCTGTTTGTCCTAACCTGTGGTGGCTCATGTGGTACCTTAATAAGCTCTGAATTCTCAACACTTTCCAGGATACTGGACATTTTTTGTATAACCTGAACCGGATAATTTCCAACAGAAGTCTCCCCTGAAAGCATTACAGCATCTGCACCATCCATTACCGAGTTGGCCACATCGTTCACCTCGGCCCTAGTAGGAGTAAGACTTGTAATCATGGTTTCCATCATCTGGGTAGCAATAATTACCGGTATTCTAGCTTTTTTTGCCCTTAAAACCAATTGTTTTTGAATAAGCGGAACTTCCTGCGCCGGAACTTCAACTCCCAAATCACCTCTTGCCACCATTAATCCGTCACAATAGGCCACAATCTTATCGATGTTTTCTACTGCTTCCGGCTTTTCAATTTTTGCAATAATTGGAATTTTATGCTCCGAATGTTCCTTGATAATATTCTGCAGGTCTATCAAATCCTGACTAAATCTCACAAAGGAAAGAGCAATCCAATCCACATCTTGGGAAATTGCGAAAATAGCATCCTTAATATCCTTTTCCGTCAGTGCAGGTAAAGAGATGTTAGTGTTTGGCAAGTTCACCCCTTTTTTGGACTTCAAAGGTCCGCCTTGAATAACTTTTGCCCTAACTTCATCCTTTTTATTGGTTGAAAGCACCTCGAACATCAATTTTCCATCATCCAAAAGGATACGCTCACCCGCATTTACATCTTTAGGAAACTGTGTATAGTTCATATACACCCTCTCCGCATTACCCTCAAAAGCTTTGCCGGTAACAAAAGTAATTTCATCTCCCGGGGCAACTACCACCTCCCCGGCCATTACACCGACCCTTAATTTTGGTCCTTGTAAATCCGCAAGAATAGAGGTATGGATGCCTAATTCGTCATTTAATTCACGAATCATATTTATGCGTTCAGCAACGTCCTTATAGTCCGCGTGGGAAAAGTTTATCCTAAAGACATCCACTCCAGCTTCTATCATGTCCTTAAGAACACTCTTCGTACTAGTAGCTGGTCCTAGGGTAGCTACTATTTTTGTCTTTTTGTTTGTTGGCATTATTTTAAAATATTAAATTATTTTTAGATTTTAATTTACTTGCATCTACCAAATAGGCCGTTACGACCTTAGGGATAGATAGTACGGTTTTCAAAATTTTTTCTTCCACGTCCAATTCGTCGTGTTCTATCTTTAAAAAATAATCGACGTCCCTGTATTCAGGAACCAAATGGTATTTTGTAAGTGTTGGCTGATCCTGAAATAGATTCCCTATACTTAATACTTCTTCCTTAACATCATTATTGCTAACAAATGTATAATAGCGATCATGTACATCGTCTCTCCAATCGAAAATTGGAAACGAGCCACTATGCGCTAAATCCAAATCGTTCACAGACCTCTTCAACTTTGTTTTAAGGCAAGAATTAAGTGCATATACCAGCATAAAATCTTCGATACTGCTGTGCAAAGCGATTAAAGTAAAAGTTTCTTCATAAAAATCTTCCGAAATTTTGTGTATCGCTGCCATACTTTCCGTGAAAGGCGTAAATATAGGATTAATAACGAAACTAGCCTATCCATTCCAACTTTAAAACGTTGTTGAGACTACGAAAACGTTGGAGTTTAGTAACTTTTTCCAACAGTAAGGCAATTACCAAGTTCTCCATCCAAATTTTAGCCGCAATGCGTTAATGAGGGGATTTTCACTCCTTGGATTTATCCATTTTGTCCTGTAAGGCGAAATAGGCCCTCTTGGAAGCCCGTTCTTCGGCCTTCTTTTTTGAAGTTGCCCTAGCTTTAGCTACAATTTTACCCGCAATGGACAATTTTACAGCAAAATGCTTAACGACATCATTTCCGGTGTCCTCGTAGATATCGTAATTAAAAGATTTTTTTTGCTTTTGGCACCACTCTATTACCAAGCTTTTATAACTTATAACCTTACCCTCCAATTGCTCTATATCAACATATGGATCAATAATTCTATTGCTAATAAATTTTTCGCAGAACTTATATCCCCTGTCTAAATATATGGCACCTACCAAGGCCTCAAAAACATTTCCGTGAATATTGTCCCCAAAGCGGGATTTGGGAATTCTGCTCTCCACAAAATCTATAAGTTTAAGATCTTTCCCTAGTTCATTGAGGTGTTCCCTACTTACTATTTTAGATCTCATTTTGGTGAGATATCCTTCATCCCCATCCGGAACCATACTATATAAATGTTTGGAAATTATAGTACCCAACATAGCATCCCCTAAAAACTCCAAGCGCTCATAATTCATGGGAAAGCCAGCTTTATCCTTTTTATTGGCCGAACGATGGACGAATGCCTTTTGGTAAATTTCCAGATTTTTAGGCTTAAATCCCAAAATTTTTTTCATTCCCAAAAAAAAATCCCCATCCTTTTTTGAATGGGAATTAAATATATTGGAAAAAGCGTTCATATTATGACTTAGCTTATTTTTTTAAATATTACACATGCATTATGTCCCCCAAATCCGAAAGTATTGCTCAAAGCTACACTTACCTCTCTTTTTTGCGCCTTGTTAAGGGTCAAGTTTAATTTGGGGTCAATATTTTCATCTACTGTAGAATGATTTATTGTTGGCGGCACCAAACCGTGCTCCATGGCCAAAATAGAAGCAATGGCCTCAATGGCCCCTGCTGCACCTAAAAGATGCCCTGTCATGGATTTGGTAGAGTTAATGTTTATTTCGTGTGCATGCTCTCCGAAAACCTTCGTTATGGCCTTTAGTTCGGCAACATCGCCTAAGGGTGTAGAAGTACCATGGGTATTAATGGCATCTACATCTTCCGGTTTTAATCCGGCATCCTTTAAGCAATTCTCCATTACACGAACAACTCCAATTCCATCAGGATGTGGTGCTGTCATATGGTAGGCATCACTGGATAAACCACCACCTGCAACTTCGGCATATATTTTTGCTCCCCTAGCCTTGGCATGCTCATATTCTTCGAGGATTAGAGCTCCTGCTCCTTCGCCTAGGACAAATCCGTCCCTAGTGGCATCAAATGGCCTTGAGGCCGTTTCCGGGCTATCGTTACGTGTAGAAAGTGCATGCATAGCTCCAAAACCGCCCATTCCGGCTATGGTAACCGCTGCCTCACTACCACCGGTAACAACAACATCACAATACCCCAAACGTATAGTATTCAAGGCATCGATTATGGCATTGGCAGAAGATGCACAAGCCGAAACCGTAGTGTAATTGGGGCCCATAAAACCATGCTTTATGGAAATATTGCCAGGGGCAATATCCGCAATCATTTTTGGGATAAAAAACGGATTAAACCGGGGTGTTCCGTCTCCTTCTGCAAAATTTAAAACTTCGTTCTGAAAAGTTTCCAAGCCGCCTATACCAGCTCCCCAGATTACTCCAGTTCGAAACTTGTCTATCTTGTCAAGATCCAAACCTGAATCTTTGATTGCCTCATCTGAAGAAATGAGTGCATATTGGGCAAACCTATCCAACTTGCGGGCCTCTTTTCTGTCAAAATAATCCTCAGCGTTATAGTTCTTTAATTCGCATGCAAATTTTACCTTAAACTTCTCTGTATCATAATAAGTAATGGGCGCCGAACCACTTTTTCCGTTTTTAAGCCCTTCCCAATACTCTTCAATATTATTGCCAATAGGTGTCAAAGCACCTAGACCAGTAACTACAACTCGCTTTAATTGCATTGAACTAAAATTTTGTTTAACTTATTAAGTTAGGTGTAAATTAAAAAAAATTATCCATGCAGCGTCTTTACCACATGGATAATTTTGAAACTTGTTCAAGAAATCATAAAATTACTTGGCTTCTTCTATATAACTTATAGCTTGACCAACTGTAGCAATGTTTTCTGCTTGATCGTCCGGAATTTGAATATCAAATTCTTTTTCGAACTCCATAATCAACTCAACAGTATCCAATGAATCTGCCCCTAAGTCGTTGGTAAAGCTAGCTTCGGTTACAACTTCGTTCTCATCAACACCTAATTTATCAACGATGATAGCTTTTACTCTTGATGCAATGTCTGACATAATAATATCGGTTTTAAAAATTTAAATTGATGGCAAAAATAAAAAACTTTGGTTTAATAACACTATTTGTCGTTAAAATGTGATGTAATTTAATAAAATTAAATACAAGAGTGCTATTTTAGCCCAAAATAATTTTCCGTCCAAACCCCAAAATATTAGATGAAAAGGATTGTCCTATTTGCCTCCGGCTCTGGTTCCAACGTTGAAAACATAGTACATTATTTTCGCGATAATCCGGAGATTTCAATTAGCTGTGTACTATCCAACAAAAGGGAGGCCAAAGTTTTTGACAGATGCAACCGACTAAATATTAATGCCTTATATTTCAATAAACATTCATTTTATGGTTCGGACTGCGTTTTAAATGTTCTCAAATCCCTAAATCCAGACCTTATTGTTCTGGCAGGATTTCTCTGGAAAATTCCTGATAAACTTATCAGCAGCTACCCCGATAAGATTGTTAATATTCATCCTGCATTACTCCCCAAATACGGTGGCAAAGGAATGTACGGTATGCACGTGCATCAAGCGATAAAGGATAATAATGAGAAAGAAACAGGAGTAACAATTCATTATGTAAACGAGAATTATGACGAAGGAGCCATAATTAAACAGGCGAAAGTTGATATAGACCCTAATGATACTCCTGAAATGATAGCGCAAAAGGTACATGATCTGGAATATGAGTATTTCCCTAAGGTGATCGAACAGGTTTTAATGGGGACATAATGGCCAAAAAGGAAAAATTCTATACCGTGTGGAAGGGAAGTCGACCAGGTATTTACACCAGCTGGAAGGACTGCAAAGCAGCCATAACCAACTTTAAGGGAGCCCAATATAAATCCTTCCCAACATTTGAGGCAGCGAAAAAGGCCTACAACGGTAACTATGATGATTATAAGGGCAAAAAAAACACTTCCTCCACACTAAGCAAGGAGCAAATTAGTAAAATAGGCGAGCCCAATTACAATTCCATTTCGGTAGATGCCGCTTCTAGTGGCAATCCAGGTATTATGGAATACCGAGGAGTGGATACCAAAACCAAAAAAGAGCTCTTTAAACAGGGACCATTTAAGCAGGGCACCAATAATATTGGCGAGTTTTTGGCCTTGGTCCATGGGCTGGCATTTTTAAAACAGCAGAATAGTGACAGAATAATCTATACCGATTCCAAAACCGCCATGAGTTGGGTCCGGAAAAAAAGCTGTAACTCCAAATTGCCTGAAACCCCTGAAAACAAAGTAGTCTTCGATCTGGTAAGACGGGCCATTACCTGGCTTGAAAAAAACACCTATAACACTAAAATAGTTAAATGGGAAACCAAGGCCTGGGGTGAAATTCCCGCAGATTTTGGCAGAAAATAAGGATATCATCATTTTTTAAAATTTGATTTCCAATGCTGTGGAATTAGCAGTTCAAAAACCTATCTTTGCAGCAAATTTCGAAATTTAATGGGCAAACTTTTAATCGTAGGAACAGTTGCATTTGACGCTATAGAAACCCCTTTCGGCAAAACCGATAAAATTTTGGGCGGGGCAGCCACCTTCATTGGTTTGGCGGCTTCCCAGTTTAATGTAAAATCTGCTATTGTTTCTGTTGTGGGCGAAGATTTTCCCCAAGATTATATGGATCTTTTGACCGACAAGAATATAGATATTTCTGCCTTGCAAGTCATTAAGGGAGGCAAAACTTTCTTTTGGAGCGGTAAATATCACAACGATCTTAATTCTAGGGATACCTTGTCCACAGAATTGAACGTTCTTGCCGACTTCAAACCGGTAGTTCCGAACAATTTCAAGGATGCAGATGTTTTAATGCTGGGGAATTTACACCCCGACACTCAAATGAGTGTAATTAATCAAATGGAAGAACGACCAAAGTTAATAATATTGGATACCATGAACTTCTGGATGGACCATGCCCTTGAAGAGCTGAAGGAAGTTGTAAAACATATCGATGTTATTACCATCAATGATGAAGAGGCCAGACAGCTGACAGGAGAGCACTCCTTGGTAAAAGCCGCGGAAAAAATACATGTAATGGGCCCAAAATTTGTGGTAATTAAAAAAGGGGAGCACGGGGCACTTTTGTTTCACAATTCCCAGGTATTTTTTGCACCAGCATTGCCTTTGGAAGAGGTTTTTGACCCAACTGGTGCTGGTGATACTTTTGCAGGTGGCTTTGCAGGTTATTTGGCGGAATCCGAAAATATAAGTTTTAACAACTTGAAGAGTGCGGTAATTCACGGTTCCAATTTAGCTTCATTTTGTGTTGAACGTTTTGGCACCGAAAGAATGGCAAAATTAGAAAAAAAAGAGGTTAACGGTAGATTGCTCCAATTTAGGGAGCTTACCCAATTTGATATTGAATTACAATAAATATGTGCCCTAATTTAAAAGGGCATTTTTAATTTAAAGTTACCATGAGCGACGCTATTAAGCATGAGTGTGGAATTTCCCTGATCCGGTTGTTAAAACCGTTGGAATATTATCAAGAAAAGTACGGATCTGCCTTTTACGGGGTAAACAAGATGTACTTGATGATGGAAAAGCAACATAACCGTGGTCAGGACGGTGCCGGTTTTGCCAGTATTAAATTAGATATGGAGGCAGGTGAAAGGTATATGAGTCGCGTACGATCCATAGACCAACAGCCTATCCAAGATATTTTTGCTCAAATAAATGAACGTATCAATACTTCATTTAAAGAGAACCCGGAATATTTAAATGACGTGGCCAAACAAAAAAAACACATTCCCTATATAGGGGAAGTACTTTTAGGACACGTACGTTACGGAACTTTTGGTAAAAACAGTATAGAAAGTGTACATCCATTTTTAAGACAGAACAATTGGATGCACCGTAACTTGATCGTTGCCGGAAATTTTAACATGACCAATGTTAATGAACTTTTCGACAATCTTGTGCAAATTGGGCAACACCCCAAAGAAAAAGCAGATACCGTAACGGTAATGGAGAAAATTGGGCATTTTTTGGACGATGCCGTTGCTCAACTCTATAAGGACATTAAAAAAGAAGGTTTCAATAAAAGGGAAGCCTCTCCCTTGATCGCAGAAAGATTAAATGTCGGCAAAATTTTAAGAAGAGCTGCAAAAAATTTTGACGGAGGTTACGCCATGGCAGGACTTTTGGGTCATGGAGATTCCTTTGTACTCAGGGACCCTGCCGGAATAAGGCCTGCATATTACTATAAGGATGATGAGATTGCCGTGGTGGCATCCGAAAGACCGGCTATTCAGACAGTATTCAATGTTAACTTCGATGATGTCAAAGAATTGGATCCAGGGCATGCCATTCTCATCAAAAAAAATGGTAAGGTAAAAATCAAGAGAATTTTAGAGCCTACCGAAAGAAAGGCCTGTTCTTTTGAACGTATTTATTTCTCAAGAGGAAGTGATAAAGAAATTTATCAGGAAAGAAAAATGTTGGGGAAATTGCTTTTCCCTTTAATTCTGAAATCCATAGATTACGATATAAAAAATACCGTATTCTCCTATATTCCCAATACTGCAGAAACCTCTTTTTTTGGAATGGTAATCGCAGCTCAGAATTACATGAACAAGAAGAAAGAAGAACAAATACTTTCTATTGGGAGAAAAATTACACAGGAAGAACTACATGAGATTCTAGAAGTAAGGCCTAGGATAGAGAAAGTCGCCATTAAAGACGCCAAACTCAGAACCTTTATTACACAGGACAGTAGTAGGGACGATTTGGTTGCCCATGTCTATGATATATCCTACGGATCTGTAAAGGAAAATGACAATTTGGTAATCATTGATGACAGTATTGTTCGAGGAACCACCCTTCAAAAGAGTATCCTTAGAATTTTGGACCGACTATTGCCGAAGAAAATAATAGTTGTCTCCTCTGCCCCTCAAATCCGTTATCCCGACTGTTATGGTATAGATATGGCAAAACTAGAGGATTTTGTTGCATTTAAGGCCGCTTTGGCACTTCATGAAGAAAGAAACACAATGCACCTTGTTGAGGAAATCTACAAAAAATGCTTGCAGCAAACCAAATCACAAGATTCTGAAGTCGTGAATTACGTAAAGGAATTCTATGCACCTTTTACGGCAAATGAGATTTCCGACAAAATTGGGCAATTATTAAGTCCACCGGACATTAAAGCAGAGGTTCAGGTCATTTATCAAAATATTGAAAACCTACATGAAGCCTGTCCAAAAAATTTAGGAGATTGGTACTTTACGGGCAATTATCCTACTCCGGGGGGTAACCGAGTGGTAAACAAGGCGTTTATCAACTTTTTCGAGGGCAAAAACGAACGGGCATATTAAACATTTCATCGATGAAGTGCATAAAAACCTGCACTTCATCGATGAAATACACTCTTCAACGTCTTTTTGTTCAAAAACCTGCTGTGCACATGTACTTTAGCAGTGCCATAGCATAAGTAGGTTAAGTTCATGGTAAGATTTGGGGCAAAAAAGGTGGAGACTTCTCCACCTTTTTTATTGGACCTCATCCAGACCCGTGAACCCGGATCATGCCTAATTTCTGGGTATTTGGATATTTATGCAAATAACTGAGTTAACCTAAACAGGAAGAATTCTGTATTTCTAACGCCTCTGAATT
>NZ_JALKBD010000054.1 GCF_023015905.1 Arenibacter sp. F20364
TCTTTTCTTTTGTTTCGTTTTATTCATTGCCTGTTTATTTTGGAATAAGGTATTCATGAACCTCCTGCGTCGGTTTCATTGGAAAAGCAAAGAAATCGGAGATTCACGAAAACCTATTAAAAACAATAGAAATCACTTGAGTAAAATGAAAGAATAATTTTGACATATATTTTACTCGATTATTCTCAATAAGTAAAACCAAAGATCAACAGCGTGAGGAGTCATAATATTCCCAATTTTTTACAGAAATACAACAATTAAGCATAATACAAAATCACACCTCAACAACTCATTAACGATTATAATCAATCGAACACTTTATCTACCAATTCAAATTCTTAAGGATTAATCCAACTTAAGCTTTCCTTTTTTTAATAAGATTCCTTTAAGCCTCAAGTAGTTGAAGTATAAAGCTGTGGAAATCTTTTTTAAAACTGTCGTAAATACTGCCCGTTGCCGGACCGTTAAAGCCCGTATATATTTTTTCCACATTACCCATTTTATTGACTACCAGAGTAGTTGGAAAGGAAAGAACATGATTCAACATGGGTAATTTTTTTTCGGCCCTTTGCTTGTCTATCCCACCGTACTGGGCCAATAACACGGGGTATTCCACCCCTATTCTTTCCCTTAGCCTATCAATCGATTTATGTGCAGCCTCTTTTGTTTTAGCATACTCGAACGCAAGGGCTATAACTGCTAATTTCTTGTTTGGATGTTTTTTTAAATATTCTACCAAAAACTTGGTTTCATCCAAACAGTTTGGGCACCACGTCCCCATGATCTGAACGACAACTACCTTATCCTTAAAAGCAGGGTCACCCAATGACACCAAATTACCTTTGGTATCAGGAAACGAAAAGCTTAATTTATCATAGCCTTTTTTCATATAGGTCAAGGCCTCTGTATTGGGCAATTCATAATTCTCATTTCTTTTGGCTACGAAATTTTCCTTGGAATGATTTCCGGAGTAAAACACTCCCAACATAGAAGTATCCGTTGTTTTGGCCTTGAACAAATAGGCATGGGTACCGTCAAAAGTGGAGAATTTAACAGTATCGGCACTATTGATTCCCTCCAAAAACCTATAATCCCCATTGGCGGTCCTAAACGTTCCGGTAACCTTGTCATCTACCTGCCTGAAGGTTCCCTTGGCCATATAGCTTTCCCCATTTTCAGGCTTGAACTCCACCTCCCAGTCACCCGAGATATTGGTATTGGGAATACCGTTACTTTTAAAGCGTTCCTTAATACCATGCACCGCTCTAAAAGGCACCACCCTTTCCTCATTTTCTTTTATAAATTTTCCATTTATTTCTTTCTCATTGTACTTCCCCGCCAAATACCCTTCAAAAACGGGCATTTTTATGACCACGGAATCTCCCAAAACTTGAATTTCATCTATTAAGATGATTTCCTCTGCATTGTACAATTCAATGTTATATTCCCCATTCCCCAATACAACAACCTTAAAGTTGAACGGCAAGAGCTGGTTGTCCCCCAACTGCAGTTCTGACAACCAATACCCTTCCGTTAAACCAACAGTGGCAGACTGTCTACAGCCAATAATAACTATAACTAGAAGAAACATAAGGAATATTCGTTTCATGTTATTTACTATAAAAAGTTGGGCGCATATTGATACCACCAAACATTAATATAAAATTTTAGAGGGACTTTTTTAGGAGGACTTAAACACATCTCTCAGATTGGGAACTAAAGAAAAAGCAGGTTTAAGGATTTTAATAAGATGAAGTAACGAAAATTTTTGGATATAAAAAATAAAACATTCACTCAAATACGTATTGAATGTCTTATTGCATTGTTTTATATTTGGGGTCTTTAAAAATACTCGATGAAAATATCTTACAACTGGTTGAAGCAGTTTTTAAAAATTGACTGGGATTCCAATAGGACAGCTGAATTACTAACTGACTTGGGCCTGGAGGTTGAGGGTATTTCAACTTTTGAATCTGTCAAAGGAGGATTGAAGGGAATTGTTGTTGGCGAGGTTTTAACCTGTATAAAACACCCCAACGCGGATAAATTAAAATTGACGACGGTAAATATTGGTCTTGATACTCCCCTGCAAATTGTCTGTGGCGCACCCAACGTAGAGGCCGGACAAAAAGTACCGGTAGCTACCATAGGAACAACTCTCTATACAGCGGAAGGAGAAGCTTGGGTAATAAAAAAAGGGAAAATTCGTGGCGAGGAAAGCCATGGGATGATCTGTGCGGAAGATGAACTTGGATTGGGCGAAAGCCATGATGGTATTATGGTTCTGCCGGATACCCTGCAAGTTGGAACACCCTGTTCCGAAGTTTTCGAAGTTGAGGTGGACGAGGTCTTTGAAATAGGGCTTACCCCAAATAGGGCGGATGCCATGAGCCACTTTGGAGTGGCTAGGGATTTAAAAGCCGGATTTAAGCAGAAGGATATCCATAAGGAATTGATCACCCCTCCCGTTACCAATTTCAATATTGTAAACCGCTCCTTAAGATATGACGTTGAAGTAATTAAAAGCGAACTGGCACCGAGGTATTGCGGAATAACGATTAGCAATCTTATTGTGCAGCCATCACCAGATTGGTTAAAAAATAGATTGAGATCTATTGGGATTACCCCCAAAAATAATGTGGTGGACGCCACCAATTACGTATTGCACGAATTGGGGCAACCCTTGCACGCCTTTGATGCAGCAAAGATTAAAGGAAACAAAATAGTGGTCAAAACGCTTCCCAAGGGAACCAAATTTACCACTTTGGATGGAGTTCAGCGCGTATTAAGCGAAGAGGATCTGATGATCTGTGATACGGAAAAGCCCCTTTGCATAGCCGGAGTCCTTGGCGGACAAAATTCTGGGGTAACGGAAATTACTAGTAGCATATTTCTGGAAAGTGCCTTCTTTAATCCAGTATCCGTTAGGAAAACTGCCAAAAGACACAATATAAACACAGATGCTTCCTTCCGCTTTGAAAGGGGAATAGATATAGATAATGTTGAATATAGCCTAAAACGGGCAGCACTACTTATCCACGAAATTGCGGGAGGTGATATCACCTCGGACATTGTAGATATATACCCTAAAAAGAAGGATGATTACCACGTGTTTTTGACTTTTGCCAAAATTAACAAGCTGATTGGTCAGGAAATATCCAAAGATACTATTAAATCCATTTTGGCCTCCTTGGACATTAAGGTTAAAAACGTAACGGAATCCGGACTCGGATTATCAATTCCTTTTTACCGTGTGGATGTACAACGGGAGGTAGACGTAATTGAGGAAATTTTACGTGTTTTCGGATATAACAATGTGGAGTTCAAAGAAAAATTGAACGCTTCCATTGCCCCTACTTCCAAATTCGAGGATTATAAGGTCCAAAACATAATCGGTAATTTTTTAGCTTCAAAAGGCTTTAATGAAATATTGGCAAATAGTTTATCATCCCCAGACTATAATAAATTATCGGAAGATATTAAGGATGAGCACACTATTGCCATGTTAAACCCGCTCAGTTCCGATCTCTCGGTAATGCGACAATCCATGTTGTTTTCAGGTTTGGAAGCCATTGCCCACAACAGCAATAGGCAGATGCACAACCTTAAAATTTTCGAATTTGGCAAAACCTATCATCAATATGAAACCAAGAGGGAGGAAAAAAAGCATTTAAGTATTCTTGTCACCGGCAACAGACTGGAAGATACTTGGACCACAACTCCGAAAAAAGCAGATTTCTTCTATCTTAAAGCCATAGTCGAAAACCTCCTTAATAGATTGGGACTTACCCAACTTAATTCCCAACCAAATTCCAGTGATATTCTTTCAGAAGGAATTTCCTTAAAAATAGCTAAAAGGGCAGTCGTGAGTATTGGAGTGGTAAAGAAATCTATTTTAAGGGAGTTTGATATTAAGGAAGAGGTTCTATTTGCCAATTTTGACTGGGATTATATTTTGGAAACTATTGTACACAACAAAATAATCTATAAGGAAATCCCAAAATACCCAGAAGTTAAGAGAGACTACGCTCTTTTGGTAGATGAGGGAGTGAGCTTTAAACAGATTCACGATATCGCCCTTCAAACTGAACGGAAATTTTTAACCAAGGTGAATCTTTTTGATGTTTACAATGGTAAAAATTTACCCGAGGGCAAAAAGTCTTATGCGGTAAGTTACACCTTGCAGGATGTAAACGGGACATTGACCGACAAGCAGATAGATAAGATAATGAATAAGCTTTTGAAGCGCTATGAAAGCGAATTAGGAGCCGAATTACGGTAGATTTGCTACGGAAAGGGCATTGGGCAGGATAACGCTGTCTATCTCGTGTATAATCCCATTGCATTGATTGGCATCGGCACTGGTTATTTTGGCCCTATTCCCGGCCTTATCCGTAAGAACAATATCCAATCCCTCCATAGAAGCGAAAATTTTATCGCCCTGTACAGTAGTAAAACTAGCTTTTCCATTCCCGTTGCACAGCGCCTTTAAAATTTTGGAGGCCGTAATGTTGCCTGCTACGATATGGTAAGTTAAAAGTGAAAAGAGTTCCTTTTTATTTTCAGGTAATAATAATTCCTTCAAGTTTACTTTGGAGAGCTTTTTAAAAGCCATATCAGAAGGCGCAAAAACGGTAAACGGACCATCCTCATTCAAAATTTTATCCAAATTCGCTGCTTTTACAGCTTCCAATAAAGTATAATGGTGTCCGGAATCGGCCGTACTTTCAATGATGGAGTTCTCCTTTTCCAAAAAGCTATTTTCCTTGAATGACGTTTGCCCAAAACCTATAGAGGTGACAAAAAATAATAGAGCGCAAACGGACACATAGCTTTTCATTGGTTCTTAGGGCTTGGGAATTAAAAAAATCGATAAACGGTTAAATTCGTCGACAATATACAATATTCAGCTTACTATTTTAAAAAAAGTTATTAACTAATTTTAAATTAACACAATATTAATATTCAGGTCACGAACCCCCTATATTCCAGTAGATTTTGTTGCGGATTTCCAATTTTTAACGCATTGGACCAAAAAAGAAGTCCTTAATTTCTTAACTTTATAACAATTGCTATAAAAGAATGAAAAATGTTGATGAGAAGAACCAATATTCAAGAAAAGCTTATTCTGGCAAAAAAAAGGGATAAGTCTGCCGATGAAATTTTAAATGAAGTAAATGATCTTTTAGCCAAAGAGCATGATACCCTGAAAAGAATTGAGGGTAACATGAAAAGGAAGGATTCCGTAATTTCCAACGATTTTGAATTCGACTTACTGGAAACTGCCGGAATCTACCATGTTCGACATATTAAAAAAATAGCGGTGGACTACCGGTTGCGTTTCTTGGATTCACATTATTTTAAAGGAGATATTCCACCGGAGGCCATTTCCAAGATCAAAAATTTGGAAAAAACACATGGTCTGGAATTAAAGGGGTTCAAAATATTGGCCCCCTCAAAACTGTTTAAGTTAAAAGATAAGGATGACCCCATTTTATTTGCCCCTATAGGGAACGACTATTACTATTTGATCCATAAATGGGGCCGTGATCTGCATCCACTAAGAAAAATATTGATGTGGCCATTTAAAAACTTGGTAAATCTAATCGCCCTAGTAGTAGGTATTAGTTATTTGGTAACCCTGTTGGTACCCAACGGATTGTTTTCCAAAGAAAGTTCCAGCTTTCAATTTTGGGTAATTTTCTTTTTTATGTTTAAATGCATTTCTTCCATAGTTATATTCTATGGCTTTGCATTGGGCAAGAATTTTAATCCAGCTATCTGGAATTCCAAGTACCTAAAGACGTAATCAAATTGATGGTTATCGCCCAAGTTTTAGTTGGAAAACAATTCCATAGGAATACCGTCCAAATCAACATTATCCAGAAATTTGGGGTCCGGTATTGGCTTTATCCTCATTAGTCCTCCTTTGCCACTACCTCCTTTTTTCTTGTAACCTATCAATATCAAATTGTTTTTGGCGTCATAGGAAACCATGGTCGTATCCTCTATTTCATACTTCAGGTCTCGCTGTTCCGGGCTTAGAAAATTTTCATAAATATACAGAACGGACATATTTTCCTTAAAATCATAAACTGCGGCAATATTGGGGTAGGAACTTTTTGAACCCGATGCCATAGGGTAATATATTGTCTGCTCCCCGAAATATTCGGATTTGGCATATCCAAACTTCGGTTCCTTGCCCAACAAATAATTGGTAGTGATTCCCAAAATCATAGTATTCCCGTCAATAATGCTGTGCAAATTAGGGTAACTTACCAAAATATTGCCCATTCCATCCTTTGATATCTTTAAAACATCGTCTCCCAGAATAACCTCATGGGTAACGGCCCCACTATCCATATTTAATGCCGTTAGGGCATATTTATTGGTAATATCGGTATCTAGGGACAAAAGAAATACTTTGTTATCGGAAACCAAAAGTTGTTTGGGTTCTTTAGACAATACAACATCCGTAAAGGAGCTTGGACTCTTTGTCAAATCCAAAATTCTTAAAAAATAATTATCTTTTTTCGTTTCTGAAGGTATAACATAGGCCACTAATGCCTTGTTCCCTGAAAAAGCGATGGATTTTACATCGCGGTCACAATTTAAATCTTCTGTAAAAACAGTTGTATGGACCACTGTATCCTCGCTAAAGTCATGGATGCTAATCTTGGCACTGCAGTCTACCTGGGGAATATAAAATCCTAATTTGGAACCATGCCTATAACTTAGGTCCGGCATTGGCACCACCTCAAAATCACTTTGGGCTGAATTAACGGTAATTCCGTCCGAATCGGCATTTAAAAGAGCCGTTTTTAAAACACCATCTTTTTGAACCAAAACGGTATAGTCGGCCAAAAGGCTTGGAGATTCGTCAATCTTATCCCCAACTCCTTCCTCAGAACAGCCCATGGCAAAACATGCAATAAACATGCATGCATACAGGTAGGTTTTCATAAAGTAAGAATTTGGGTCCCACAAAATTACACCGGAACGGCGTACATTTTGTTTCGCTGTTCCTTTATAGTCTTATCGGACATATAATCATCAAACGTCAAATATCGATCTATATTACCTTTAGGAGTTAATTCTATAACCCTATTAGCCACAGTTTCAGCAAATTCATGATCATGGGTAGTAAAAAGAACAGTTCCTTTAAAATTCTTTAGGGAATTATTGAAGGTAGTTATACTTTCCAAATCCAAATGGTTGGTAGGCTCGTCCAACATAACTACATTGGCCCTCATCAACATCATTCTGCTCAACATGCAACGTACTTTTTCCCCTCCGGACAAAACCGTACATTTTTTCAAAGCTTCCTCACCGCTAAACAACATTTTTCCCAAAAAGCCCCTAATGTTTACTTCTTCCCTTTCTTCTTCCGTTTTGGCCCATTGCCTTAACCAATCCACTAAATTGATATCTTCGGTAAAGAATGACGCATTATCTGCCGGCAAATAGGACTGGTTGGTTGTTATCCCCCATTGAAAGGATCCGCTGTCCGCCTTTCTATTGCCATTAATAATTTCGTAAAATGCAGTAGTAGCCCTTGAATCCCTAGAAATTATTGCCACTTTATCGCCTTTGGCCAAATTAATATTGACATCCCGAAACAAAATCTCACCCTCTTCTGTTGAGGCCGACAGTTTTTCAATGTTCAATATTTGATCCCCTGCCTCCCTTTCTCTATCAAAAATAATGGCAGGATAACGTCTACTAGAAGGTTTTATATCCTCAATTTTTAATTTGGACAACATTTTCTTTCTGGAAGTGGCCTGTTTGCTCTTTGCCACGTTGGCGCTGAACCGCTGAATAAACTCCTGTAATTCCTTGGCCTTTTCCTCGGATTTTCTGTTTTGTTGCGCCCTTTGTCTGGCAGCCAACTGACTACTCTCGTACCAAAATGTATAGTTCCCGGAGTATAGGTTCATCTTTCCAAAATCTATATCCCCAATATGGGTACAAACAGAATCCAAAAAGTGTCTATCGTGCGATACTACAATAACTGTATTTTCATAGTCGGCCAAGAAATTTTCCAACCAATTAATGGTTTCATAATCCAAATCGTTGGTAGGCTCATCCATTATCAAAACATCCGGATTACCAAACAATGCCTGGGCCAATAATACCCTTACCTTTAATTTGGAATCCAAGTCCCCCATCAAGGTATAATGAAATTCTTCCGTTATCCCCAAATTGGATAATAGAGCTGCTGCATCACTATCGGCATTCCAACCGTTCATTTCCTCAAATTGTACCTGTAACTCCCCTATTCTATCCGCATTCTCATCACTGTAATCGGCATAAAGGGCATCTATCTCCTTTTTTATTTTGAACAAGGGCTTATTGCCCATTACCACACTCTCCAAAACCGTATATTCATCATAGGCGTTATGATTTTGTTCCAGAATGGACATCCTTTTCCCAGGTTCCAGGTGAACATGCCCGGATGTAGGGTCTATTTGTCCGGATAGAATTCGTAAAAAAGTGGATTTTCCCGCTCCGTTGGCACCAATAACACCATAACAATTACCTTGTGTAAAGGATACGTTTACTTCATCAAAAAGAACCCTTTTCCCAAATTGCACAGATAAATTTGATACTGACAGCATACTTAATGTTTTAAATTTTGTGCAAAAATAATAAAAATAAACCCGTTTAAGCAACTATATTACAACGCCTTTAGGTGTCATTTTAACTAAGAACCCATAGATTTAACTCACAATTAACAGGCTGTATCTGCTGAGTTTATTAGATTTGTTTACTATAAAGTAGCTATTCTCATATGAATAAACCTTTACTATATTCTTTTCTGATTGCACTAGTTGGCTGCGGTTCGATAGAAAATAATTCCCCTGGTGCATTCTTTGCTGGTGAAATCGTAAACCCCACAAGCGAATATGTTGTCCTTTTTAAGGACGATATCGTCATAGATTCTGCAAAACTTGATGATGAAAATCGATTCAGTATACGATTGGATACAATTGTGGAAGGTCTATATCATTTTGACCATAGTCCGGAATTGCAATATGTTTATTTGGAAAAGGGAGATAGCTTAATGATTCGTCTAAATACAGAGGATTTTGACGAGTCGTTGATATTTTCTGGCAGAGGTGAAGAAATAAATAATTTTCTTGTCGACTTCTTTTTGGGTACAGAAACTGAGCCCGCATTGATTTATTCTTATTCCCAACTAGAACCTGAGGATTTTAGTGATAAATTGGATTCCCTCAGGGCTATTAAAACCAATGCTCTGGACGAGCTTGTAAAGGAAATATCACTTTCTCCCAAAGCAGCTGAAATGGCTAGGGCCAGTATAGATTACAACTATTACATCTATAAAGAAAAATACCCCTTTTGGAACAGAAGAAAGACTAGGGAAAATACCATTCCCGAGCTACCCGGTAATTTTTACGATTATAGAAAAAACGTAGACTACAACAACGAAAATCTATCCTATCACAGGTACTACTATAATTTTATGAAGACACATTTTAACAATCTATCCTATATGGGTTGTTATACAAAATGTAAGGATGCACACTATGAAATAGTTAAAAACAAACTGCATTTTAACCTTCACAAGTTAGAACTGATAGATAGTCTGGTTACCGAAAAAGACTTAAGGGATAATTTGTTCAGAAATGTGGCCATGGACTATCTAATAAATGTTCATGATACCGACGAAAATAATAGAATTTTTATTGACGACTTTCATAGGCTTTCTGGTAACAATCGACACAGCGCCGAAATAGAGGCCATTTACGAAGGTGTAAACAGTTTACAACCAACCAATAAATTACCCAATATTTCAGTTTTCAACGCAGATGGGGCCTTGGTGACCTTACAAGAAATTGCCGAAAAAGAAAAAAATACCGTATTCTATTTTTGGTCCGGGACCCAAAGATCCAACTTCGAGAACGTACTTAGGCGCGTAGCACAACTTACGGAAAACAAACCGGAGTTTACATTTGTTGGAATAAACTGCAATACGGATGCCCTTAGATGGCAATCATTATTAAGTGCCAATCAATTGGATACGGAAAAACAATTCCGCACCGATGATTTCGAAAATTTAAAAAATGCCCTGGTCATAGGAGGTCTCAATAAAGGTATTATCACCAAAGACGGACTTATTGTAGATGCATTTGCCGATCTCTATAGCAGTTTTTAATTAGCACTCTCATTTAAAGATCAGAGTTCCTGTTTCTCGTAAACACTTTTGGTCCTAAAATCAATATACAAAACAGATCAGTTTATAAAAACAACAAAGCCTCTTTTGCTTAATAAGCTAAAGAGGCTTTGTATTATTATTAAAATAATTCCGAAAATTAATTACCTTTCTGGTAGTCTTCCAAGAATTTAGCCAAACCACTATCGGTCAATGGGTGCTTTAACAAACCTTCGATAGCTGATAATGGTCCTGTCATAACATCAGCTCCTATTTTGGCACAATCTATAACGTGCATGGTGTGCCTTACGGAAGCGGCCAATATTTGTGTTTCAAACTCATAATTATCATATATATGTCTAATTTCTGAAATCAAGTTAAGACCATCAGTAGAGATATCGTCTAACCTACCAATAAACGGAGAAACATAGGCAGCACCAGCTTTGGCGGCCAATAATGCCTGTCCACAGGAGAATACCAAGGTACAGTTGGTTCTTATTCCCTTATCCGAGAAATATTTTATAGCCTTAATACCATCCTTTATCATAGGAACCTTAACAACAATTTGCTCATGCAATTCTGCCAATTCCTCACCCTCCTTGATCATTCCTTTAAAATCGGTGGAAATAACCTCGGCGGATACATCACCTTCCACAATATTACAGATGTCTACATAATGCTTCAAAATATTGTTTCTTCCAGTAATACCTTCTTTGGCCATTAGGGAAGGATTTGTGGTTACTCCATCCAATACTCCTAATTCTTGGGCTTCTTTTATCTGTGCTAAATTAGCGGTGTCAATAAAGAACTTCATGTTAATTGCTTTTTAAATTATTAATTTGAAAGATATAGCTTATTTGCATGCCTACCTTTTAGTCTGGCAAAATTACAATTTATAATGGTTCATCAGGAGTTTCTCATATACTTTGTCCGGTAATATTTTTTTAAGAAACAATGAGAACTTTTGCAAAAACTCCCCTACCTTATAATGTACTTTGGGATTTTTTGTGTTGATAATTTTAAATACCATTTGGGCCACCAACATGGGATCTTGGCCACTGTCCACGTGCTCGTTCATCATTTTCAAGGTATCGCCGTAAGATTCTTTATAGGGCGAGTCCTCCAAAATTGGGGCATGGTAACGTCCAGAGGCTATATTGGTAGCAAAATCGCCAGGAGCCAAATTGGTTACCTTAACCCCAAAACCTTTGACTTCCATCCTCAAAGCCTCCGTTACCAGCTCCAAGGCCCCTTTACTGGCGGAGTACAACCCCCTGTACGGCAAACCCATATAACCCGCAATTGACGTAATATTGATGATCAACCCGTTTTTCCGATGTCTCATATGAGGTAAGACTGCCTTGGCCATGTGCAGAGGGCCGTTAAAATTGGTGTCGAATGCATTTAATATTTCAGAATGAGGAGTTTCCTCTATGGGACCTGTTATTCCAATCCCTGCATTATTCACCAAAACATCCAATCTACCCTCCTTTGCCATAAGCTTCGAAATGGCCGGCGCTATGCTTTCAGGATTTCTTACATCCAATTCCAAAAGATCAAAATCGGTGAAATTAGGATATTTGCCCACCTGCCTTGTTGTTCCATAAACTTTAAAACCTTTTGATTTTAAATAAATCCCGATCGATTTTCCAATTCCCGAAGAACCTCCAGTAACCAATACAACCCTTTGCTCCATTCATAAAAAATTAAGGATGCAAATTAACAAATAAAACAGGAATTGAAGGGGAATATGGAGTGATATCTATACCAAGTCATCACAAATAAGGATAAAAAATACCTTCACTTTCGGGTACAAAAAATGGCAAGCTACCTACATCGCACCGCTACAACCATATACCCTTGCTGCGTTCCCACCCTGGGGGATTCTACAGGAGCTGGTCGTGTAGGACTTGCCGGTGCAAATATACAATCTTTTAATTTTTTTACAATCGTTTTCAGGTCTTAATTTTATTAAATATCTTGCCTTAAAAAGTCGCCAATCTTATTTCTGGATAGCAGGTTGATTTTAAGACAACTATATTAATTTCAATGAAAATAATTGTTTGGCACAAGCGCCTTACCCACTAAAATTATCACATATATTATACCCATATTAGAAAATGAACGCCTTTAAATTAAACCTATTCTTCATAATCCCCCTTTTCTTTTTGGCCTGTGATGGCACCACCAACCCCTCCAAGCTCTTCGAAATTGAATTGGAGGGAAACCAAACGGAATTTCAAAAAAATCAAGTGGTCGGTATCTCTGTCAAAAATCTAAAGAATAAAGAAATTGAACAGATTACCTATAAACTGGACGATCAGGAAATTACGCTGAACAATAACAAAATTACCCTGGACCAATTGGAACTTGGGGCCAAAACATTGACGGCAAATGTAAGTTTCGAAGGTGAAACCGTTGAAATATCAAAAGGAATAAAATTATTGGCAGAACATGCCCCAGAGATTTACACCTACGAAATCCTAAACGAATACCCCCATGATATGGACGCCTATACCCAAGGATTGGAATTCCATAACGATACCTTATTTGAAAGTACCGGTAAAAAAGGAAAATCCTCCTTGAGACAAGTAGACTTTAAGACTGGTAAAGTTTTAAAAAAGATAGACTTGGAAAACACATATTTTGGGGAGGGCATCACTATTTTGAACGATAAAATTTATCAACTTACGTGGCAAAGTGGAGTTGGATTCATTTATGACCTTAAGGCTTTTGAGAAAATAGATAGTTTTAAATACAACCAAAGTAAGGAAGGCTGGGGCCTATGCAACGATGGAAATAAAATTTTTAAAAGTGATGGCACCGAGAAAATATGGTTTTTAAATCCTGAAACAATGGCCGAGGAGGGACATTTTGAAACGGTAACCAACACTTCCATATTCAACAAAGCCAATGAACTGGAATATGTAGATGGAAAAATATACGCCAATGTCTATCAAAAAGAGAGCATGATGATCATTGATGCCAAAAGCGGTGCCATAGAAGGCGTTATAAATTTCGCCGGCCTAAAAGAGAAAGTTACGCAACATCAAAATCTAGACGTTCTTAATGGGGTGGCCTATCATCCAGAAAGAAAGACCTTCTTTGTAACCGGAAAAAACTGGGACAAATTATTTGAGGTAAACATCCTTAAAAAATAACTATGGGAACTTTTGAAAAAACCATAAAAGTGGTAGAAGATGATCTGGATGATCTAAACCACGTGAACAATGTAAGATACGTTCAATGGATGCAGGATATTGCCAAGGAACATTGGCAGGCCAAAGCCCCTAAAGATTTGATCAACACTACGGTGTGGGTTGTATTGACCCATCACATCACCTACAAAAGTGCAGCAAAATTGGACGATATTATTTTAATAAAAACTTATATAGATAAGACCAAAGGTCCCGTTAGCGTTAGGGTTGTGGAAATGTATAACAAGGAAAGCAATCAATTGCTTGTTAAATCCAAGACCGAATGGTGTTTGCTGAACTCGGAAACCTTTAAGCCCATGAGGATTTCCCCGGAAATTGAAAGTATCTTTCTTACCCAATCCTAAATACCGAACTTAAAATCCGTGCATAAAGCTTTTTGTACTTTTTCCGCTCTTGTTCTACTATTAATGTTTTCCTCATGTAGGACGGACTTTGATTACACAAAAAGTAATGGCTCCTTGGATTTCTCTAAGGATACGGTTTTTTTGGATACTATTTTCAGGAACATTGGTAGCAGCACCTATACCTTAAAAGTATACAACCGGAGCTCGACCGATATTAGCATTCCAACAATTCAGCTTAAAAACGGATACAACAGTACCTATCGATTAAACGTAGATGGTGAAGCAGGTCAATTTTTTAGGGACATTCCTTTATTTGCCCAAGATAGCCTATACATTTTTATAGAAACCACCGCTGAATTGGGCAACGGGGAAACCAAAGAATTTTTACATACCGATGCTATTCAATTTGATGGGGAAAACCATTTGCAAGAAGTGCAATTGGTCACCTTGGTCAAGGATGCCATATTTTTATACCCAAAACGATCCTTGAACGGACAGAGAGAGACACTTGTCCTGGATATTAAGGAATCCGGGGAAGAAATTAGGGTTGAAGGTTTTGAACTCGGATCAGATCAACTGAGTTTTACCAAGGACAAACCCTATGTCATATATGGCTACGCCTCCGTACCACAAGGTAAAACCCTAATTATAGAAGAGGGTACACGAGTACATTTCCACAAAGATTCAGGGATCTTGATTAAAGAAAATGCTTCCATACATATTAACGGTAAATTAAGTCAGGACAAGGATTTACTGGAAAATGAAGTAATTTTTGAAGGAGATCGCTTGGAACCCTTTTATACCGACATTCCCGGACAATGGGGATCTTTATGGATTTCCAAAGGCAGTCTAAATAACACCATAGATTACCTCACTATAAAAAATGCTACTGTGGGCATTTTCGCCCAAGGAGATAATACCCTGGAAGAAACCACATTATCCATAAGGAATTCTCAAATCTACAATAGTGAAAATATAAACCTTTGGGCCAAAACAGCTATTATACGAGGCGAAAATTTAGTTGTGGGGGCGGCGGGGAACATATCCCTTTATTGCAGCCTGGGAGGAGATTATAGCTTTCTCCATACAACCATTGCCAATTATTGGAAATACGGATTCCGCTCCGGGGCAGCTTTGCATTTGGACAATTCCTCCTTGAGCGGAAGCAATGCATATAGCCTGAAAAGGGCAGATTTCAAGAATTGCATTATTTACGGAAGTAATCCAAGCGAACTAACCCTAAGTAAAGCAGATAATACAGAGTTTAATTTTTACTTTGAAAACTGCTTGCTTAAATTCCAGAATAATACCGAAAATGTTCTATACAATTTAAGTAATACCTCCCATTTTGAAAAAATACTACTCAATATGGATCCCTTTTTTGCATCTCCCTCTCAAAATAATTTTACAATTAAAGAAAACTCAAGCGCCATTGGAGCAGGAAATCTGTTTACGGCACAGTTGGTTCCCCTAGATATTTTAGGGAAAAATAGAACCAAAAATCCGACTGTTGGCGCATATGAAGTAATTTTTACAGAATAATTTAATATTAGCCTCTAAATTTTGAAAGAAAAAACTTTCAAATAACATATATTTAGCCAATAAAATGAAAACCCTAGTTTTTCTAAGGTTGAAATAGCCCCCTACACTACTAAGTATCACTAATTTGCATTAAAATCATCTAAAATCATGGAATATACCTATACCGTTTTGGACTCTGATGCTCAATCTAATTTACAGCTACAACACTATATGGAAGAGTATAGTGAATTCTATTGTGCCGGTATAGCTACCAACAGTGTGGACGGTTTAAATGGTATACTCAAAAAATCACCTGATGTTGTTTTTATACATCTTAACGAAAAGGCCCATGAGTATTTCCACATGATCATGGAAATGCACCAATATTTAAAGGAGATTCCGCTTTTTATTGGAATTTCCAAAAGCAAACAATTTGCCTTTGAGGCTTTGAAGTGCCATTTTTTTGATTATTGGTTATTACCTTATAACGAATTCGATATTAGAAAAACCCTTTTAAGATTAAAATTAAAAACCCCAAAAGAACAGGAGCCCAAAACACTCCTACTTCAATCCTATAAAGATTATCGCTATATTAATACTCAAGAAATCATGTATTTGCAGGCAGATAATAATGCCACTGATTTTTTTATGAAAGACGGAAGTACTATAAGTGCTTTTAAAACGTTAAAGACTTTTGAGAACAATTTACCAACGAATTTCGTTAGGGTTCATCAGAGCTACATCATTAATATCGATTTCGTCTCTAGGATCAATTACGGAAAAGGTCTATGCACTTTAAAGCATGACAAGCTACAATTGCCTTTTTCAAAATCCTACAAGAACAACATTGACAACCTAAAGAAAGTCTTGGCTAAAAATACTATATCTACCCTTAATTAGCCAAATTCTCACAAAAACCACTCGTTCACTAATAGAACTCCCACATCTGCTAAAGATAATTCTTACATAATTTTTTCATGGGTTAGCTACGTTACATTAGCTCTACATTATTAACCCTCGAAATACCTTCTAAAAATGAAAAAATTATTATCTATTTTCGCAGTAGTACTGCTTAGTTTGGGCTTATTTGCCATGGGAACCCAAGATGCTTTCCCAACAGTAGACAATGCCGTTGCCACTGATGGCGACAACATCCCAAGGGAAAGAAGGGATCCTCCCAAGACAACCAACGATTTCCAGTACAATGACAATGCAGTGGCTACCGATGGAGACAACATTCCTAGAGAAAGAAGGGACCCTCCCAAGGCCAACAACGATTTCCAGTACAATGACAATGCCGTTGCTACCGACGGAGATAACATCCCAAGGGAAAGAAGGGATCCTCCCAAGGCCAACAACGATTTCCAGAACAATGACAATGCCGTTGCTACCGACGGAGACAACATCCCAAGAGAAAGAAGGGATCCTCCCAAGGCAACCACAGATTTCCAGTACAATGACAATGCCGTGGCTACAGATGGCGACAACATTCCAAGGGAAAGAAGGGA
>NZ_JALKBD010000055.1 GCF_023015905.1 Arenibacter sp. F20364
GAACCGAAATCCCTCAGGGAAGTGGCGCAGTTTGAACCGAAATCACTGGCGCAATGAAACCGAAAAGCCTGGCGCAATTTGGTCCGAAGTATCCAGGAATGTAATAAGTAGTCTTAAAAGATCTGATTTTCAAGAGATTAATGAGTTTATTGATAAGTATAAGCAATATATGCAATTTCCATATTCGCCAGCTCATTTTACCGATTTGATGAAAAGCTATAATCCAGACAATACATTCTTCAATTCAGATTTAGAAACATTAGAGAACTTATCGGGAAAGCATCATATCAGATGGGAAAAAGATAGAGTTAAACCATTGTTTGGCCAACCAAAAGAATTTTTTGAAGGTGTAAAAGATAACGAAGACATATCTGATTTAATGGATATGGAGAAAATATTTATGAACCTTGACGAGTCTTTAAATGACATCGGATTATCTAAAGTAGGAATTTTAATGAAGTCATTGTTTGAACTTCAACCATCTGGTATTGAAATAACTGAAGAGAACAGAGATGTTTTGAAGAAAATGTTCCCAAATATTAAGCCAGGTTCTTCAATGTGGGATTTAATGAAAGACATTGGTCCCTTCTCTTCTAAGTTGCTCAAGGACAGAGAATATTACAAAGATTTTAGAAACTTATTAGCAGAACAGGGGTTTAAATTAGAAGCAAATTCTGCTAATTGGAGTTATGATGCAGTAATAAAGAACATTGATGAATTTTTATTAAAGCTTGGTGTGAAAATGTCATATTTAGAGTACGTTGAGACATCATTAAAATATAAAAAGTCCCCTATTACACAATTTGAATTCTATACAACGGCATATCTAATGCTTGACATGATTGGTTATAAAACTGATAAGTTACCAAAGGCAACCGATAATTTGCAAAATATTCAAGCAGATGGTGAACACTCATTTTATGGAGGTCATTGTGATTATTTTGTGTCAATGGATAAAAAGCTAGGAGTGAAATCTAAGGTGTTATATAATGAATTTAACATTGACACTAAAATAATTGAACCAAAAGACTTTATTTCAGAATTGAGTAAAGTAATTGACCCTTTAACAAACAACATCAATTTTATAGAAGAAGCAATAGACTTCTGCAAAAAAGAAAGTATCATTGAATCTTATGTGGATGAGAATGGTGATGGTGTTGAATCAATTGCATATAAGTTACCACGGTTTTATTTCAACTTTTTTAATTACGTGGTCTATACTAATTATCCTGAACAAGGTGGATTCGTCATGACTTTTCGCAAGGTGTTTAAGAATTTTTCACGATTTGTTTATTTTACAGAGTCAGAAACTTTAATCGATTCTGTATGTAATTATTTTGGATACGAAAATAAAGAAGAATTAAAATCTAAGAAATATGAATTTATACATGAAGATACGAAGACAATATTTGACTGGAACTTTGAAGGCGGATTGATTCGTTTAGAAAATGAAGAGGATACAAAACGACCAATTTTAAGCTATATTATATCAACTAAATTAAAAACTGCGTAACGGTTTGACAGGCAGTTTCCAAGCTATTTCTTCCCCATGCAAAAAGTAAAAATCCCTAAATTGGTATGAAATAAAAAGGATACAAAACAAATAACAAGGATAGCGCAAAACTTACACAACATAATTCATTATAGAAATTAAACTTAAACAAACCCATGAGCAATGAGAAACGACAAACTTGATCTTCCCGAAAATTTACACCAATTTGCTTTTTTACCACGGTTTTCTGAAAATATTGAATTTTTAGCAAATTTGTCCGAAGATGAAGATTGGAAATATCATCATACAGAATCAGAATCGGATTTCCCGATTTTGGAAAACTATATAAAATATACTTACAGACGACTTGCAGAGGAGAAGAAAATAAGTTACTCAAGGGAAGGAACACATTGCTGTATAAATACGGGACTTGTAACAAGAAATCAAGAAGCCATATTTATGGTATTTGATGAAAACAAAATCGAGGATGTTGAACCTTATTGGCATTTTTACAAATTTTTAAGGAAAGGTGAATATGAATTGAGCAAATTTCCCAAGCTACCTGAAATGGCATTTTATTTTGATGACCCAGCTAAATTAGTTTATGATGTAAAAAAAGAATTAGTTGCAAACGTAGAGCACATTATTGAAGACAATAAAAACCGATTTCCCGAACCATATTGTTCAATGAATAATTATCAACTTCAAAATTCAATTCACGGTTCAATAAATAGCGCAAAAGAACGTGTAAAAAGAAGTTACAAAACTGCCGTACCTCAATATTATCGGAATAATATTCAGCTTTTAGTTCCGCTTTGCTTAAATGATCCCAAAATTGCGGATTTAGCGTTGGTCGTTGAAGATTATGGATTGATGTATAGAGCTTCAACTTGTCTGACTTTAGATATGGCAATTAATAATGCGCGGCAAATTGCTAGACCTGATAGAGATTGGTTACAGCCGTAAAAAAAAGCTGTGCCAAGTAACTAAGAAGCGTTCAGGTGGTCTGCAAGGTCCAACATATACACCATGTGGCCCGCCAATTCATAATATTTCTTGGTGGTTAGTGCCAGTCATTCCCTTTTAACCTGTACCACTTAAGGTAAAAAAGAAAAAATATTACGGGCCAATGGATAGTTGTGTTCACTATCCGTTGTAATCTTGAACCTACGCTTTCTTCTGGCAAACAGATTATTGGCCCTCATTATCCTGGCAACTCTTGGTCTGGAAACATGATATCCCTTTTTTGAGAGCTCCTCTTTGATCCTTGGTGCCCCATAACTCTCAAAGCTATCTTTGAAAATATCCCGAATGACCGAGGATATTGTTTGGTTTTCCAACCATCTTTTGGATGGTCCCCTACCCAACCAATGATAATAGCTACTTTTACTTAACTTGAACATTTTGCACATCTTCTCAACTGGAAATTTAAATTTGTGGTGTTTTATGAACCTATATTTTTCCTGTCGCCCTAGGAGAAGATGGCTATCGCCTTTTTTAGGATATCACGTTCCAGCTCGGCATCCCTTAATCTTTTCTTCAACTCGGCAATCTCACGTTGCTCGTCCGTCAGTTTCGGATTTCCCTTGCCCGGAAAACTGTTCTTGCCATAAGCATCCGATTCTCTGCGCCAGCGGCTCAATACGGATGTAGGTATATCCAATTCCCTGCATATTTCCACAACGCTCCCACGTGCGTAGCTAAGTTCCACAGCTTTTTCCTTAAACTCTACGGTGTAATTTCTTTTTTCTCTTGACATTTTTCAAAGTTAATTTAAACAACGAACACGCTCTTAACTTTAAGTCCAGTTAAATATAGCAAGTCCACAGCTCTACAAGCTCATTGGCGGGTTCAGGTCCGAGAGTTTCGTTTCCCAAACCATGGTCGATCAGTTATCGCTCTTTTCAGGGGATCCGTCGGAAACCGTAGAAGAAGCCCCGCAAGAGACCATTACCTATACCAGGGACAAGAAAAAGCACAATGGGCGCAATGCGCTACCGGAACATCTACCGGTCAGGGAAATAATCATCGAGCCCGAAGAGGATACCGCGGGACTGAAGAAGATCGGGGAAGAAGTGACAGAGACCCTGGAATACACTCCCGCAAGCCTTATCAAAAGAAGGACGATCCGGCCCAAGTACGCCAAGGCGGACGGACAGGGCGTGCTGATCGCACCGCTCCCGACCCGCCCCATCGACAAATCGATAGCCGAAGCCTGTTTGCTGGCGCACATCCTGGTTGGCAAATATATCGATCATCTCCCGTTCTTCCGCCAGATCCAGATGTTCAAACGGGATTTTGGGTGGGAACCTGCCCAGAGCACTATGGGCGACTGGATGGCCAGTTGTTGCCAGTTGCTGGAACCGCTCTACAATACACTGAAACAGAAAATACTGGCCTCTGATTATATCCAGGCCGATGAGAGTCCGATCAAGGTATTGGATTCCGACAAAAAGGGCAGTACGCACCAGGGATATCAATGGGTCTATCACGATCCCGTTCAAAAGCTCGTACTTTTTAATTACCGCAAAGGCCGTGGACAGAACGGACCCAAAGAATTGCTTGCCGATTATCATGGCTATCTGCAATGCGATGGCTATACCGTGTACGACAAAATAGGGACCGATCCCAAGATCACCCTTGCCGGATGCCTGGTACATGCCAGGCGCAAGTTCCATGATGCGCTGGACAGTGACAAAAAGCATTGGCCATCTTTAGGGAGATCTATTTGGAAGAACGCAAGATCAAGGAAGAGGCCCAAGATGACCTTAAAGCGAGGAAAACACAGCGCGACATAAGGATCAGGCCGTTATTGGCACAGATAAAAACGTGGATCGAAGGACAACAGTTCAAGGTGCTGCCACAAAGCCCCATCGGCAAGGCGATGACCTATTACATCAATCAATACCCAAAACTGGAAGCGATCTTTGAAGATGGACGTATAGAACTCGACAACAACCTGATCGAAAATGCCATCCGGCCCATGGCCATTGGCAGAAAAAACTATCTTTTCTGCGGATCGCACGATGCAGCGCAAAATGCCGCCATGCTATATTCATTCTTCGGTAGCTGCAAGATGCAGAATATCAATCCAAGGGAATGGCTGGCCAGCACACTAGAGCGGATACCTGATCATAGCATACAAAAACTCGAAGATCTCCTGCCCGGATATCAAAAACAGAACAGCATATGACCAAAGAGCTGATAAAAGAAAAGGAAAAACAACTATTGGAAATAACAGGGGCCTTCTGCGCGCAGAAACTTAACGATGAATACTTCGGGCTTTGCGAAAAGCTCATCAAAAAGATGGGGAGAAAAAGGGATGTCCCCTTCGCAAGGGGAAAATTGGAGATATGGGCGGCAGCCGTGGTCCATGCCATAGGTTCGATAAATTTTTTGTTCGACAGATCGTTCCAACCTTATATGAGTTCCAAACAGGTCAACGAATACTTCGGGACCAAGGGGACTACGGTCTCGAATAAGGCCCGGGCCATAAAGGATATGTTCGACCTATGGTATTATAGCCCTGAATTTTCTACAAACGCCATGCAGGAGAACAGCCCTTTTAATAATATGGTAATGGTTGACGGACTAATACTGCCCCTGGGCAACCTTCCCGAAAACATACAACAAATGGTGCTCCAGGCAAGAGCGGAAGGAAAAGATATTGAATTCACTACAGAATATGAAGATCAATAGCTAATGTAGTTGCTCGGATGGATACTTGCTTCGAGAGTATCTACTGGATTGTCCAATTTGAATTTAACATAACCAAAATTTCGAATTAGTAGTTCTGTTCGTTTAGAATTAATATTCAAAGAGTGATTTATCGTAACTGTAAGACCTGCATCATCAATTCTGATTTCTTGAGAGATATCGTCCTCCTTGATCAATTTTTGATCTGTAGAATTGTACCATGTTCCGTGATTAACCCAGCTGACTATAGCATCATTGGTGACATTAAATTCTTGAAATTTTAAATTTAATGCATTTATTGGGTGGTGGGCGCTGATAAATGAATACTTGGGGGCATAAATTTTCATTTGAGAAATGCCGGACTCTGATTTTCTTATTTTACAATCCACAAAAGTAAGATGTCCTAAACCAGTAAAAATGCCATTAATTAGCGGCTCCTTATGAACTGGTTTTGTGGTTAGGAGGTTTGTTTCAAGTAGAATGTCGTTATCATTTATCAACAAAACACAAAAACACCTAGTTTCTTCTTTTGGAAACCACACTTCTCCATAATATTTTTTTTCTTTAAACATATTATTATACTTGGTATTTTAAGTTAACTATTAAGTGATATATTTCGGAAGTTTGATAATGGTATGTCATTCCTATTTTATTGCAGACTCGTGATAATTTAGCTCATCTGTGATGTCTTTAATTTCTGATGGTACTTTTTTTCCAGGAAGGTTCCGATATTAAGTTGTTAATTATTTTGTTCATATCATAGCTTTGAATACCACGAAAATTATTGACTTTCAGTTTTTGAAAAACTAACTTTACGCCTTACTGCTTCTACACGGAATTTTTTATTTTTAATTATTTTTTGGTATTCCGTGTAGAAGCAGTAAGGTAAAAACTTTTGATGAGTCGACAGGGGCAGTAATTACTGCCCCTGTCGACTCATCAGTATAATGCCTTTTTGTACTCATAAAATCTTATTTATTATCTCAATGTAATTTCGTCACAAATATTCATTAAATTTGTGACGAAATATATATTTTAAAATGCTTGTACCTACTGAAAAATTTATAAAAAATGCAATTTTAAATCACAAGCGTGGAAAAATATTTTTCCCGAATAATTTTGTTAAATTTGGGTCTTCTACAGCAATCAGGCAAGCTTTAATACGTTTAGAGGAAAAAGGGCTTTTGGTTCGACTGGCACAAGGTATTTACTTATATCCCAAGGAGCATAAGCAATTGGGGCTGCTTTACCCATCATTAGAGGAAATTGCTTTGGCGATTTCAAAAAGGGATAAAGCAAGAATAATTCCAACGGGAATCCAAGCCCTTAATAAACTGGGATTATCTACACAAGTTCCTATGAATCTTGTATACTTAACCGATGGATCTCCTAGAACTGTTAAAATTAAAAATAACACTATAAAGTATAAAATCGCATCTCCTAAAATTCTTTCGGCCAAAAGTGAGACAAATATTTTGGTGATACAGGCATTGCGAGAAATAGGGCAAAAAAACTTGGATGGAAATCAGCTTGAAAAAATTAAGAACATACTAAAAACGGTCGATAAAGATCTTATCAAACATGACATGAAATTGGCACCTGTATGGATTTCAAAAATAATGGAAGAGATACTAAAAAATAAAGAATAAATGAAGGAGTGGTTTAGCCTGTCAGTAAGCGACCGGAGAGAAGCTATAATACAAACGAGTATAGATAAAGGTCTACCGGCCGCAGCCATTGAAAAGGATTGGTGGGTTGTAACGGTTTTACGTGCCATTTTCAGTACTGTCTATACTGAACACCTTGTCTTTAAAGGCGGGACATCTTTAAGTAAGGCCTGGGGTGTAATTGAAAGGTTCTCTGAAGATATTGATTTGGCGATGGACAGATCATTTTTTGGCTTTAGTGGTACACTTAATCGCACTAAAGTTTCTCACCTGAGAAAGGCTTCTTGTAAATTTGCAAGCGAAGTGTTTCCCAAGGAATTAGCCAAAACTCTTCATGCACAAAATGTGGGAGAATTTTCAATAGAAGTTCGTGAATTTGTACTATCTGATACTGATCCCTTAGCAATAGAAATACATTACAAATCGCTTGTTGAGCATATAGACTATTTGGCACCGAGAATTCTAGTGGAAATTAGTTCAAGGTCGTTAAGAGACCCATTTGAAAAGAAGGGTATCATCTCTTTCATTGGTGCAAAGTACAATGGACAACCTTTTGCTGATGAAATAATTTATATACCAACAGTCCTCCCCACAAGAACATTTTTAGAAAAACTTTTTCTTTTACATGAAGAGTTTCAAAAGCCTGAAAATAGAGCAATATTTAGTGAACGAATGACAAGGCATCTATATGATATTTCTAGGTTGATGGATACTCCATTTGGAGAAAGTGCTTTAATTGACAGTCATTTATACTCCAATATCATTCAACATCGCAAAATTTTTACTAAAGTATCTTGGGTAGATTATTCCAAACACGCTAAAAGAACATTGGATTTTATACCGCCTGATCGGGCAATGAAGGATTGGGAAAGGGATTATGTGGCAATGCAAGAAAGTATGTTTTATGGAAAAACAGAACCATTCGACGAACTAATGAATAAATTGAGAGGTTTAAGAGATAGGATTAACAAAATGGAAAGCTAGTAGTTTAATTTTCTCAGATATACGGAAATTGCGCACAATACATTTGGTCCATAATTTTTCTTATCATGAATTGAGAAATCAGTGTTTCTGTAACTTTTTATTTTCCAAGCCTGCGGAAGTCGAAAATCCCTTCCGATCCAATCCTCCCTACGCGGACATACTACGACAGTCCGCATGGGAAGTTTTTCCGTTCTGGCCTGCCGCCATAGGTAGGTTTTTTCGACCTCCTCTGGCGCACGAAAGAACAAACGGCGAAGGGCCGCTTGACCTTTCTTCTCCCTACCCACAAAATCTGGTAAATCGCTATCCATTTTTTGAACCATAACATCGAAAATGTAAAAAGGTCTAAATTCTTTTAATTATCTTGAAATCAGCTTTTTGTAAAATGGAAAAGATAATCGAAAATATCGCCAATTGGTTGGTCGCCTTGAAGGTGAGAAAAGACAAAATTCACCAGAACTTTAATGCCTTTATGAGAAGAGGTTATAATGGACTGATTTTTGGGCTTATTCTTTTTGGAATACTTATGGTCTACTTTTCGTTCGATCTTTATGAAACCTACGAAAACCTTTGGTTGGCATTGCTTCCGATATGGTTTTTCGTGATTTTAATATTTGGTATTTTGGTATCTGATGCTTATAAAGAGAAAGTGAAGTACCAAAGCCGAAGTTCACGAATGAAACTAGTCGGTTTCAATATGGATTTCAATGAGCGTGTCCTTAGAAGGATCTATGGTTCCTTGACCCAATATGAATATCTGGACGAGAACTTAACAAGCTTCTCCAATTTTTATGAAGTTATGGTTCTGGATTTTGAGGACCACGATTCGGTGCTGCATTTTAACTGTACCCAACCGCAATTAAAATATATTCTGGATAAGTTCAAACAACTTAAAAAGGGGATTAGCTTAAAATCCTTTGAGAGATCCCAAAAAATTTACCATAAGGGTAACTTGATATCAGCGGAGATACTTTCAAAAAAGTACAATGAGTTTCCTCCCAATCATGAATTTGAACAACAGATAGATTCATTCTTCCATTTCTTGGGGGATATTTGAATATTTTATGGGGTAGATTTCCCCTTTTTTTTCTTTTCACCCGCTTGCATCTCCTTTCTTTGCTTCGAACATTTGTAACACAGGTAGACCGCACTGCGGCTATTTTAAAGCGAGAATTATGGAAATAGAAAATGACATGGTAGATCTCTTAAGGGATATCAAGGGACTTCTTTCGCATCAAAAAAAAGTGATGAACGTAGATGATCTTGTTGCCTACACGGGACTCTCCAAAAGCAAGATTTACAAACTGACCCAGTTACGATTAATCCCCATGGGAGGTAACAAACACATCCGCCAAAAATTCTTTGATAAGGATATTATTGATGCTTGGTTAATGGGCGAACCTAATTTATCAGATGACTATTTGGATCGGGAATTTAATAAGCACTTACCACGAAAAAAGAAGTAGTAGTTCTGTAAATACACGCTAATTAGTAGTAGCGCTAATAAGTAAGAAGTATGTGGATAGGTAGAAAATGATGAAACGGAATGTAGCCGTAAAAAATCCGATTGAGTGAGAATTCAAGATGTGTCATTGTCATGACAAATCTTGCTTTTGCTCCCGATGGGTCGCAAAAGAATAGGAACCAATAACTTGATTTTCGATATAAGATGATGGATGGAGTTTCAATGGGTATTTTATAAAGGGTTAGAGGGTAAGGATTCAGAAATGCAAAAATGAAGAACGAGTTTGTACAGTTTAGATGTTCTATTTATGAGAAGAAATTGCTAAGGGTCAAGGCCGATAGGAGTGGACTTTCCATAAGTGAATATTGTCGTCGTGCGGCTTTTGATGACCGGATAATAGAACGTTTGACCCAAGAACAAATAGAGATGTTCAAGATGCTGTCTAGGTATGAAACAAATTTTAAGCTAATCGGGAATATGTTCCGGAAACGCAATCCGAAATTGGCAGATGAAGTAGTTCAATTGGCCAGTGAGATACGACGACATCTTTTATCCTTTAGGAAATGATAGGCATGGGAAAATCCATATCGCATACCGGAGCTTCCATGGGTTATGGTTGGAACGGGGAGAAGGAGGCGGAAGTCGTCTACCGCGAACATTTGTCGGGAGACAATCCTAGGGACATCACTCAGGAGTTCAAGGTCATCCAGCAGCAAAACCATCTTTGCCAAAAGAATACCTTGAGTTTTGTACTCAGCCCAACAATTGAAGATGGGCAGGGAATGATCAACGAAAATCTGAATGAAATTGTTGAAAGGTTCCTTAAGGAAATGAAACTACAGGAACACCAGGCCATCGGCTTTGTGCATAGGGATAAGGAACATACCCATGTACACGTATATGTAAACCGTATCGATTTCAATGGGAATGCCTACAAGGATAGTTTTATAGGAAAACGGAGCCAACAGGCGGCGGAAAAAGTGGCCAAGCAAATGGGCCTGACCACGGTAAAAGAAGTGCAGCAGGAAAAACTGAACCAGATTCAACAGGTCAGAGCGGAAATCAAACGGATACACGATAAGGTTATGGAAAAGGACAAACCAAAAAACTTTGATAAGTACATCAACGATATGGCCAAGAACGGTGTGGAGGTGATTCCCAGTATCAATAAGCAAAACCAACTCCAAGGTTTCCGATTTGAATACAAGGGGCATAATTTAAAGGGGAGCGAAGTACATCGCTCCATGTCCATGGGAAACATAGCTGGAAATATGGGATGGGATAAAAATGTAGCCCAAAAGATGGCTAAAGAAAATAGGATAAAACTACTGGGCAAGCCCGTTGGGCTATCACCTAACCTGGCGGCAACTATTGCCAAAAAGGTGGTAACTATTGCGATTAAGAAATCAATTGGACTGGGAATGGAAATATAATATCATGGCAAAACTGGACGAAATTATGGAAGTGCTTACCCAAGAAATATCCGGGTTCAACAACTCCATTGGTAAACTGGAAGAACTATCCACAAAATTTGACGACTTAAAAATAACAGCGGACACTTCTCATTTGGAGTTTCAACTAAAAGATTTTTTAAGGCTGCAAAAGATCAACTTGGAATTTTATAATAAGCGGATGGATGAAGTCTTGAAAAATATAGAAAAATCTAGATGGACACCAAAATGGGAGATGTTGATACTATACCTTTTCATAATAATGAACACTTCGGCATTTGGCTACATGGGCTATTATTTTATCAACTATGAACGGAAAAAAAAGGCTGAGGTTTTAAAAGTAAAAAAGGAAAGTTTGGGTAGGGCAAGAGGCTATTTTGAAGACCATCCGATCATCTATAAGGATTTTGAAAAGTGGGTCCAAAAGCAGGATAGTGTTCTAAATCCGGAGTAAGGTTGCGCCCTAATTCGATTTTACTTTACGCTTATCATCCCGAACGCTATAAAATCGAATTAGGATCCCCGCGCAGTTAAGTTATGGTAAGATTTAGGGACCATGCTCAAGGTATTATTTTAATCCCTCCCTCAATTTTTCCTCTCTATAATAAAGATTGAGGTCGTCCAAAAGTGCCTCTTCCCCTTGCGGTAATAACCTATTGGCAATTGTAAGTGCCTGACGAATATATTCCTTTTCATATCTGTCATTGATGTTATCGTACAATTCCGGGTCGATTGTCTTCATGGCCAGGTAGAGCATGGCTCGGACGGTCAACATCAAATCTACATGATTATCTACATAAAAGAGACTTACTTCATATTTATTATTAAAGAACGGGTGGGGCCTTAAGGTAGGGTGGTGGTCCAGTGCCTGATGTTTTAAGCTATTGATCAGTTTTTCTTCGTTTGGGTTCATAGTTCATATTTATTCAGATGATTTTGTTTTGGCATTGTTCAAACGGTTCAGCTTTTCGGTTACGTAGTCCATAAAATCCATTTGACTATGCGGAAGTATATTTAGGACCAATTCCAGCACCCTGCTAACGCTGTCATGTTTGGTTACATTTTGATTGTTTGGAGACAATAGCATTCCGTTCCCGTCCAGAGCAAATACACATACTTCAAGAAGGCTCGCTATGTTCAACAGCAGATCATTGTTGTCCCTTACCTCTATGGATACCTTAAAATTTTCAGATGAATAACCAGAATCCTGTTTTAATAAACCAACTAGATTTTGGTGCAGTTTGTGAATGTCGTTCAGGGTCTTTAATTTTTTCTTTTTCATAGGCTGTATTTTTAGGGTTGTCATTTAGTTTCCATATTCGGTAAAATATTCCGGATCTTATCAAGGAATTCCATTTCCTCATAGGGTATCATATTGAGTATATACCCGAGTACTTCACGAATGTTCTGTTCGGGTTCTGGAACGACACTATTTGGGGTGCGTTCCGCATCCAATGCCGTGATGCATACCTTTAATAAACTGGAAATCATAAAGGAGGTTTCCAGATAGCCATCGGTGATAAGGTTTATGGTATAGAGTTCCTTTTTGGAGGGGTAGCGTTTTAAAGTATGGAAATGTTCTTTGGCCAATTCGCTTATTTTATCCAAGATGCTTTTTTCCTCCGATTCCCGACTTTCCACTTGAGAAGTACTCTCCTTAACAAACGTGTTTTCTTTGATTGGATCTCGATTTTCCAAATACTTTCGGCATTCTGTATTAATTATGTTTTGTTCTGATTTACTGATTTCGTGGCCCATAATACATAGTGTGTTAGAATCATTAATATATCTTTAGATTATCTAATCAAATCTATAGATAATCTATTGAAATTCCAAACAAAATTTTAGATATTCTATATTTTTCATTAAGAAAAGTATATTTATGTAATCAAATTCAATAGATTTATGACTCCGTTAGGATTATTTTTAACCAAAAAATCGGTAAATCGCGCCATGGTCTCAAGACGAACAGGTATTAGTCAGGCTAGGCTTTCCCAATTAAGTTCTAATGAATCTACTAAACTTCGGGCGGATGAGCTCTATTTGATTGCCTTGGCAATAGACATTGATCCTTGTGAATTATTAAAGGAAGTATTTAAAGGACTTAAACTACCTAAAGAGTAAAGACTGTTGGCATATATTTTAATTGTTTTAAACCAATATAAGTATGCGGAATCAGAGTTTTAGAGATATACTAGATACTTCATATATTCAACGTACAGCATATGCATTCTGCTAAAATATAATTTTAAGTGGCTTGTAACAATTGAATAATTTGAATTGTATAGGAGGCAATTATAATCTATCCTTTAATATATTGATTAGCTTGCTGTGTTTTTCAGGGTTTGTTTCCTTTAGCTTTTGTAAGTTTTGCAATTTCCATTGCACAGCAGGAAATCCTTTAAAATTGTATAAACTCCAATCTGGAGTAACATTTTCAAAATTCAACAGAAAATCTTTATCGGCAGTAGTTAAACTTTTATGGATGTTTTGAATTAGTAAATTCCGGGTGGTTTCAAAATCATCATAGGTAAATGGTTCATTGCTCATTCCGTCGAATTGATTGGTCATTGCGGAACGCTGATCCAATAGGTTTGGGAACAACATTTCATATATAGGTCTCTTACTTGCTAAAAGGCAAAAAAGAAATCCTTTTTTTATTTCATCAGCAAACCCCTCATTTTCTAAAAGATATTTAACATCGAACAAATCCCTCGGGTGCTGACGGTCCAGTGCGGCGCATATTTTTCCTCCGTAGAGTTGTCCTATAGGTACCACATGAATGGAGCAAAACGCATCAAAAGCCGTTTGTGCTTTATGACACAATCCTATTTCTGTTACCGGTGCTATTATGCCTCGCATCGCTTGGCTTACTTCCAGTTTTATTTGGGCCTGATTATTGGTAATTAAAAGCTTGAGTTCTTTTTCTTTATGTGATATTCGAGCATTTGGTATAATAGTTTCAATATTGGATTTGATTCGCGCGAGTGCTTCTGAAATATGGACTAAGGAAGTATTCCTATCCTCAACTGGAATATATGTTAAATCAATATCCACTGAAAGTCGAGGCATTTCTCGAAGAAAGAGATTGATAGCAGTACCACCGTGAAGAGCAAAGTTATTTTCTTTTGCTACTTCGGGTAGTACACTTAACAGCAATGAAACTTGGGATTTATAATTCTCCATTGGCTAGTTCAACTGGAACAGTTATTTTATATTTTGGGTCATAAACACCATTCTTTACAATACTTCGTTTTCCACTTCCCAAATTTATTTTATCCATATTCAAGTGTTTTACCCAACTATGGTTGGCTTTTTCAGCTAGATACATAAATAGGCGGTTTACCTTGATGGAGGTACAGTTTTCCAGTAAATCTTGAACAAGATTGGGTCTTAGATTGTTTAATCCCTCCATTAGTTGGTAACACTCTACTAATTCTTGATGTTCTGGCGCTAAAAATAGGCACTCTAACATGGCCCTTGCGGCACTGGACACTTTTATTGAGTAGGTTTTTAGTTCTACTTCAACAAGGCCTATATTAGATGGTAGAAATGAAGAACTGTGATAATCCAATTTTACACCCCAGTCATGTTGTATACACCAGGTGGGCAGCTTTTCTTGTTGCCCACCAAAAAGTGTTACCTTATTTGGTGATAGTTCCAAATAATGGGATTTACCAAGTATGGATAGGGCTGTCTTGCCCGCAGGATGAATATACATCCCAGCTTGTACTTGAAGTGCATAGATTGCACCTTCATAACCGACCTTATCGCCCGAACGTATCATGGCACCGGTTCCGATTGAGGTAAACCAGTTGCTTTTTTTATACTTGTCAAGTAGCTGATTAGAAAACCCTCTTTGAGTTAGCCATGCGGTCAGATAAACTATTGAAGATGGCTTTGATTTTAGAAGAGAGTTTATTTTTTGTTCTTTTTTTAAACTCATGGTTGATAAAATTGATTTTTTTTAAACCAAAGTAAATATATAGTTTATTTTTTAAACTGTATGTAAACCATTGGTTTATGTAATATGTTTTTTTTAAACCAGATATTATTAAAAATTGATTTTTTTTAGCCACATTATAAAATCGGCTTAAGAGCTACTTTTGAATTAATAGGCCTCGGGAATATCCAAATAAATTAAAGGGCCTTTTACGAAGGCTAGTGGTATAGTAAAAATCATCAAAAGTCCTCTCTATGAAACCTTTAATTAATTAACTCATGCATATACATTAAATATTGCCTACAAGAATTTATAATAGTGACTAACTTACCATAAAAAACGTACTATCGAAATAGAGATGAACAAGCTGGTTTTATCAATATCAATTTGTGTCATAACGGATATTTTTTGAAAGTAAGGGGAAGGAAGAAAACTATTCAATTTTTGTGTATTGGCCTTCCTTTTCTATGATTTATATTCAGTCATAATAATGGAGCTACTTGCTAACATAATTTTAAAACGTCATTTCAATCTGAGCTTTAGAATACGATTTACCCTTACTTTGTTACAAAAAATTAAAAAAATTACCCTGACTTTGTTACAATAAATTGAAAGGGTTACGCTTTCACTGTTATAAATAATAGTGGAATTTTTCCTGTAAGCTCAATTTATGATATGATTACTCATTGATTCTTGAAAATAATTCTATTTAAAAAAGAGTATTAATATCCCCATAATTGCCATATTTGGGGAAAATATTACCCATTATGAAAAATAAGAGAGCTGTCCTTTTTCCAAAATACCAGAGGACAATGGGGCAATTAGGAGAGAATATAAAGCTTGCGCGTAAACGAAGAAAGCTTACCACTATTCAGGTATCCGAACGGGCAGGTATAGATAGAAAGACTTTGTATCAGATAGAAAAGGGGAATTCAAAGGTAGCGATTGGTTCATACTTTAATGTTCTGATTGCACTTGGTTTGCAAGATGATTTTTTAAAGTTGGCAACAGATGATGTATTCGGAAGAAAACTTCAGGACTTAGATTTATTATAACAGGGAAGAATGGCACAAGGTAAATTTGATATATCCGTTTATGCACATTGGCGGGGAATGCCAGAAGCTAAGATGATAGGTGTTCTTGTGGCCCATTATGCCAAGCGAAAAAAAGACGTTAGCTTCGAATATGATAAAGGTTGGATAAAATCAGAACAACAATTAATGGCAGCGGCATTTATGGATGGCTAGTTGTTGTACAAGTTAAGTATGTCGATAAAACTCAAATATTTTGACATATGCAGCATATATGTCGTTGGTATGGACATCTCGCCGTATTACATACATGGCCAAAAGTGTCCCATAAAAGCTCAATTAACCAAACTACTAAATTTTACCTAGTTTTAATAAATGAACGATTTATAGCACAAATATTTTATCTCTATCTTCATAAAGCAAATTTGAAAGTTCAAATACAAGGACATACCCGGTGAAAAAAAAGTTCGTCTTTGAATTAATTCATAATTGTACGGTTTTTGTAACTTTACTTTAAAATGATAATATGGGCACAGCAGAATTGAACAATAC
>NZ_JALKBD010000056.1 GCF_023015905.1 Arenibacter sp. F20364
GGATCCGGCCGCAGCCTAAAAGTGGCACAAATCAAACCGAAATGCCTGGCACTATAAATCCGAAATGGGTGGCACAAAACGAACCGAAGTATCCAGCCGCCCCTTGTCGTAAAAACTCCTACTTTTTAAAGTACCTGTTCTACGCATTTACTAACTAAAGAATTCTAACAACAACTAACCCACCGAAACTAAGAATACCCAAAATATTGTTGGGCTTAACTGTATTTATGGTTGCAAATGGATTTAGAAACGTTAGGCAAAAACCTTCTCGTAGCTTTAGACGAGATAAGGCTCGAAAATCTACCGATTTTGGAACAATCCTATCGTTCCATCGAGTTAAGTAGAAATTTGCTTACCGTTTTTAAAAGAAACATTTTGGTTAATGACTTTGAAAGTATCGAAAAAGAAATAGTCTTCTTCAAGAAAATCAAACAAATACCATTGGTCAAGCTCATATATTTTTCAGAGATTCATTCTTTCGAAATTCAATTTCCTAAAGCAGACAGAACTGCCCAGTTAAAATTTGTAAAAAAGAAGATTAACAAATTAAATCGATTTTTCCTTTATAATATTGACTTCGGCCAGTACGTAAAATCCGGGGCAACTCACTTCGATAAAGCCTACTATACCAGAGCCCATCTTAATACTTACCATATTACTACTTCCAAATTCTATTTCCAAGACCCAGATTTTTGTACACCACGAGATATGCTTTTGGGAAAGTTCAAGGCGTATATTTCTCTTATCAACTATATGGACCAAAAGAAACATTCTATTAAAAACAGATTGAACGGCAATAGCGTGAATATAAAACCTACAGAAAAAATTCCTTGGCCATTCACTAATACGGATTGGGTAGAACTTCTCTATGCATTATCCGCGAGTGGAATTGCAAAACAAAAAGGTCTAAGTATTATTAAATTATCTAAAATTTTGCAAGAGGTATTCGACTTTACCCCAAAGAAAATCTATAAAACCTATCAGGACATAAAGAATAGGAAAAATAGCCGGACATTGTTTCTTGACCAGCTAACTACTTCCCTTCTTTCGGAAATGGACAAAAGTGAGGAATAGTTATTGGTTTGTTTCTTCTTTTATTTGTTAAAATAAGACCGTACTACGGTTGACCTACGGTAATCATATTACACACCTGTTTTCCATAAATTTTGATACAATTTAAGAGTCTCTTAATTACAGAAACACTACAAAACAGCACTAAAACAAATCAAATTTCAAAATGTTAAATTTTAACCGTAGTACGGTTGTACTGGGGAATAAAATCCATTAAAGCTATTCAAATTTGTAGAACGAAAGTCAAATCAGGTCAGAGGCTATCAAATTAATTGACAACGATGCGATAGTCTCTTACTTTAAAAACCGTTCTATTATGCCGACAAGTATTATTACAACAGACGACCTTCGGGAATTCAAAATGGAATTGCTCGATGACATCAAAAAATTATTATCTAAACAAACTACTGGAAAACTCAAAAGATACCTCAAATCTTCTGAGGTTATGGATTTGCTTCAGGTAAGTCCAGGTACTTTACAAAATCTTCGAATCAATGGCACTTTGCCCTACACTAAAGTTGGTGGTATTATCTACTACGATGCCGAGGAAATACAAAATATAATGACTTCAAACCGTGTAGAGCACGGTTCAAAATCCTAAATAATGAACTATATAAAGCTACTTAATGCGGCTTTTGAAAAGTTCTATTTTGATGACCGCCTAAATCCTACCCATATCAGTCTGTATATGGCGCTGTTCCAAGAATGGAACAGTAGTCGCTTTGCAGATGAGTTTTATGTGAACCGTAGAGATTTAATGCGTTGTGCTAAAATAGGCTCAAAATCCACATACCACCGCTGCGTTACGGATTTGGACTCGTGGCTTTACTTATCCTATTTCCCATCTAACAATCCCTATAAAGGCAGTAAAATCAAGATGTCCATTATTGGTACAAGTAACGAACCAGATATGGGACGGTACAATCCCACATTAGAACAGCTTGCGGAACAGTACTATCCCATACGTGAACCAGTTGTGGGACAGCACCATCCCATAAATGGACAAGTACTGGTATCTAATACAAACAATACTAAACAAGAAAACTATATAAAACAGCCAAAAGGCAGGCAGGCGGTTATTGATTTTTTTGAAGAAAATAGTTTTGATGCAGATGAGGGGAAAAAGTTCTTTGAGCACTATGAAACTCGGAACTGGCAAACAAGCGATGGGCAAACAATTCGTGATTGGCGAGCTCTAGCCACAAATTGGATGGACAGAACAGAATTATTCGACGAAAAAAACGAATCAAACAAAAAACAAGCGTCCCAAATCAAGGACAACTTGCGAACCACTAAAAACAAAGATTATGGACAACCCCTCTAAAATTACCGAAGGTGGCGTAGAATATTCGCTAGGAAAATTTGATGGCAAAAGTATATTTTATGATTTTCCAAAAATATTAATCTATTTGAATGCTAAAGGGAAACTACTTTTTGGTGAAAAGTTCAGGATTTATGACGAAGATAGAGATATACTTCTGAAGCTCTGCTCTTACTTCATTAAGGATAAAGATAATTGCAAAAGCTTTGGTATAGATATGGATAAAGGAATCCTACTTTCCGGACCAGTTGGTTGTGGTAAAACCAGCTTAATGAAATTGCTGAGATATATTGTGCCAATGCAAAGACCTTATGAAATGATTCCTTGTAGGAACGTAACCTTTAGTTTTAACCATCTTGGTTTTAAGACCATTGAGGAATATGGTAATACTAAATTTTTCTGTTTTGATGATTTAGGTATTGAACCCGCCGGACGTTTTTATGGTAAAGACCTGAACGTAATGGGCGAAGTACTTTTATCTCGATATGAGCTATACCTTGAGACCAAACAAAAAATCAAAACCCACGCAACCACCAACCTAAATGCTGAAGAATTAGAAGAACGTTATGGCAATCGTGTTCGCAGCAGAATGCGAGAACTGTTTAATCTAATTGCCTTTGATAAAGGTGCTGGCGATAAGAGAAAGTAGAATAAATTACTTACCAAGTTTTAAAATTCTAAAAGCACCTTGAATTACCAAGACAAATACGATTGTTCCGATAATCAAATCAGGTTTATTAGAATTTAGCCAATTGACCAAAACTCCTGCGGTTATAACCCCTAAATTAATAATGACATCATTAGAAGTAAAAATCATACTCGCTTTCATATGTGCCTCTTCTTTGCTTTTGGACTTTTGCAAAATATAAAGGCACAAGCCGTTCGCAATAAGTGCAAAAATTGAAACGATAATCATTGTCGAAAAATCGGGAAGCCTATCGGCTCCGAAAAATCTTCTCAACACTTCCACAAATCCAATAATTGCAAGTGTTATTTGAAAATATCCAGCTAATTTTGCAATGCGTTTTTTCTTAATCAACGTTCCTCCAACCGCAAACAAGCTAATTCCATAAACAAAACTATCCGCAAGCATATCCAAACTATCCGCAACTAATCCCATTGATTTTGAAATCAGTCCTGTCGTCATTTCAATAATGAAGAAGGCGAAATTAATTGCAAGAACAATCCAAAGTAACCTTTTTTGGCTTGTTTTTTCATCAAAATCCGTTTCGTGGGTTTGTTCTGTTGAAATTTTCTTTCCTCCTAATTTCAATTCGTCAATCGACTTTTCAATTTGGTCTGCCTGTCCGTTGTGAAAAACGGTCAGTTTTCGTTTAGCGATGTCGAAGTCAAGGTTTTTAACTTCTGGAATTCCGTCCAGTTTCATTCGGATTAGGTTTTCCTCGGAAGGACAATCCATCTTGCTAATTTCAAATACCGTTTTGTTCATTTTAGTCTTCATCTTCGTTTCCAAAAGGTTTAATAATTACTCCTACACTAAAAATAAAACCGTCCGTAGGCGCATAAATTTCTGGAAATTCTGGATTGTCGTGTGGTGGCAAAACCAAAGGTGAAAACCTACTTTGTCTTCTGTCTGTAAAGTTTTCAAAATTTACAAAGGTTGTTCCCCATTTGAAATTGCGCATTAAAAGCAATCCCATAGTTATAAAATCCGTGGTTTCTGTGCCATTAGACAAAAACTGCTTTCCTGTGTAAAAAGTTTCATAACCTATGCGCCATTTATCAGATTCGTACATTAAAACGCTACCTGCATTATGTTTTGCTGTGAGCGGTTTTTGCGGATTTCCTGCCAAATAGTTCAGCTTTGTATCAATGAGTGCATAGTTTAAAAACCATCTAAAATCCTTGTACGTAAATTTAATATTGGTTTCCGCTCCCTTGCTTATTATTTTATCGGTTGCATTTTCAAACATAAAAAATCCATCGTCTGTTGAATTTAATAATAGCCCGTTGTTAATAGCTGAAACGTAGAAGAGTTGGTTAACACTAAAACCTACCACATCGAATAACCTTGTTTGGTAATTCACATCAAAATTGACACCATAGGAACGTTCTGCCTTTAAAGCAGATTTATCTATAGCAAGTACATTTTCAAAACTGATATATTCCGCCTCTTCGGTGAAAATATCTGGAATTTTATAACCTAATCCACCACCAATTCTGCTCGAAAATCCGCTGTCGTTCTTGTAAAGCAAGGAAACTCTTGGAAGTGGAAAAAAACCGAAATCTGTATTGTAGTCTGCTCTTAATCCTGTTTCTAAAATCCAACTATCTGAAACGTCGTAAATGTTGTTTACAAATGCTCCATAAGTAACGTCTGATTGGTCTCGTTGTAATGTCGCATTATCATTTTCATCAAAATTAGATGTGTATAAATTTGCACCAAAAATCCAATCGGTTTTTTTGGATGCCTTTTGATAGTTGATTTCTGTGAATGTATTGGTTTGTTTGCCGTCAAAACTGAAATCGGTAATAGATAGTTTTCTATCGAAAAATGAGATGCTATTCTTGATGTTCAATGAACTGACCGAATCTATCTGTGTTTCGTAAACAGCCTGACTGCTCAATCTTTTAGAAAGATTTTCTTCGGTATATTGATGAATCCCATTTTCGCCACTTTCAATTTTTGTAATGTCTCCACCAATTCTGTCGTCATAAGTTCCATTTAAACCTATCCAAAAAGTTGTTTTTTCTGAAGGATAATAAAAGAATTTGGGGTTAAAAGATAACGAAGTTGTTTTTGGTAGATTGCTGAAACCATCATCTTCTGGGTCATACGCTTTTTGGTAATGACCAGAACTGTATAATGAAACTCCAAATTTTTCATTTCGCTTACTATAAAAGACATTTGCTGTACTACCCAACGCTTGTGTTTGAGTTAGCATAATATCCAAAGATGGTTCTTCATCAGGTGTTTTTGATACCATATTTATTAAACCCGCAATAGCCCCTCCTCCATAAAGTGTAGAAGAACTTCCTTTTATTATCTCAAATTGTTGTAGGTCTAGAGGCGGAATTTGTAAAATACTCAAACCACTTGAAAATCCACCATACAAAGGAAATCCGTCTCTTAAAAGTTGTGTATAACGTCCATCGAGACCTTGAATTCTAATATTGGTGTTTCCACTACTTAACGAGGTTTGTTGCATTTGTATTCCGGTACTTTCACGAAGCACCATTGAAATATTAGTCGGATTCATTACTGCTTTTTCGCCTAATTCTTCCGCACCTATAAATTCTATTCTCGTAGGTATTTTTCTAACAGTTCGTGTACTTCTTGAAGATTGTATTACGACTTCATCCAATTCATTTCCTCCCGATTCGAGCTTGAAAGAGAACTCTTTTTTTGTGCCAACCTCAATAGTGGTTTCAATGGTTTTAAAACCTACATATGAAATTTTTACGGTTTGGTTTCCATTTGGGATTTCTGTAAATGTGGCAATTCCGTCAAAATCTGTTACTGCTCCTTTCTCTAATTCTTCAAAATATACAGTCGCTCCCAATAATGGCCCATCTGTTTCGGCATCGCTCACAGAAATGGAAATATCACTCGTTTGTGCGAATGATATAATTGATAACATTAAAAATAATGTGTTTAAAAATACTTTTTTCATTTGCTTATTCTGGTTTTTAAGAATATTGCAAATGTATTTAGCATTTACCGCAACTCGATTGCAAAGATTATCTGTTGCAGTTGTCGCACAGGCCTTTCACGACCATATTTGCTTGTTGCAACTTGAAATTTTTTGGAAGTTGAATATTGGGAATAGGAACGTCGAAAAGACAAAACGTTTTGTCGCAGTTAGTACAATAAAAATGATAGTGCAAATCTTTTGGGTCGCAGTTACAGCCTTCCGCACAAACTGCATATTTGGTCATTCCAGAGCCATCTTCAATGCTGTGGATAACTTTGTTTTCCTCAAATGTTTTTAGTGTTCTGAAAATAGAACTTCTATCCGTATAGGGCAGCGCATTTTCAATATCCTTTAATGATTGAGCTTTTTCTAGGCTTAAAAGATGGCGCAGAACAACCGTTCGTACTGCGGTGTTTTTTACTTTTTTTATTTTTAGGATTTCTTCTTCCGTTTGCATTTTCCTAATATATCATTTTTTAGAGTATTGTCTTTTCAGCAACAACTTTTGTTTTCTTGAATCGGCGGACAAGGCACAGTTCCGTAAGAACAATAAACACAACAATCTCCTTCATTTGGTTTTAGAACCGTTTTGCAACTCTCACATTCATAAAAGAATTGACAGGATTCCGTTGGCATTTCTTCTACTTTTTTATGTCCGCAGTTTGGGCAAGTTATTTCAGATGTCAATATAGTTTCCATTATTTTTCTTTTTTGTCGGTCACGTTATAACCTGTAGAATTAATTGCTTTCTCAATTTCCGCTTCATTGGTCTTGGTTTTATCAAATTCAATGATTGCATTTCCACTTTCGTATGATGCTTTTGAGCTCACGATTCCGCTGAGTTTATTTACTTCGTGGTTTACGTGTTCCTCACAACCCGCACAGGTCATTCCACTAATTTTAAATTCAGTTGTTTTAATATCCGATTTATCTACTACGATAATGTGTTTTGCCGTGTCTGGGTAAAAAATTCCTGAATAGTATGGAAATGCCAACATTACTATTGCAAATACAGTTATAATTCCTAAAAAAGTTTTGGACTGTGTGAATTTTGGTTTTTCGTCTGTCTCACATTCACAATCGATTTCCTTTTTAGGCTTTAGCATTTGATACCAGGCAAAACAAAGAACTAAAATTGTAAGCCCGATTAGGTAAGGTCTAAAAGGTTCTATCCAAGAGAATGTTGAAGCAATCCCACTTGTTCCTGCGATAAGAGCCAAAACAGGCGTAATACAGCATAAGGAAGCTGTAATTGCAGTTAGCAAGCCTGCTCCAATTAATTTATTTTCACTTTTCATATTGCTTCTAAAACTTTGTTCTTATCAAGTATTGCGAAAAACGGATTGAGTAGTTTTTCATATTCAGCGGTCAATGAGTAATAAATCGTTTGGGCTTCTCTATCGGTTTCTAATAGATTTCGGTCTTTCATTTTTCTCAAATGCTGGGAAATGGCCGAAATATTCATTCCAAGAATATCACTTAAATCACAAACGCAAAGCCTATCTTCTTCAAAGAGTAGGTATAGTATTTTAAGTCTTACGCTATTCCCAACTAATGAAAGTCCATTCGCCAAATAGTCGAACGATTCGTTTAATTCCGAAACCGTGTCTTTGCAACGATTAATTTGTTCTAAATCGGCTTGTTGTCTTATGCAAGAATTATTGTCCATAAAGCAAAGTTACATTATTTTATTATTTAAGCAAACACTTAAATATATAATATTTAATATAGCAATTATTTGATTAATAGAACTGCTAGAAACAAATGGCAGTAGTCTAGTTTCTAAAAGACTTATATAATAAAACTACTTCTGCAATAAATTGTAGTACAATAGCTTTTAAACTTTTTGTCAACTCTAAAAATATATCTTTCATAATAGTATTAGTTTTTAATAGATAATAAAATGGCTAAGGCAATTAATTTGATATTCTTAGAAGCAGAAATATAACTGCTTTCATCCCTATTACTCAAAAAACCCAGTTCCAAAAGAACCGAAGTACAATAGTCAATAGTTTCACGCAACACCTGAAAGTTCGCAAACTTAACACCTCTACTTTCATATCCTATAGCTTTGCAAAGTGCTTTTTCAAATTGATAACCTATATAAATAGATTCTTTAGAATAATTTGTTTCCTTTTGTGAAGCATAAACTTCTATCCCTCTTGCATCTGGATTATCTGAATGATTACAATGTAGAGAGACAAACAAATCAACTTTTAGAGCTTTGGCCAGCTTGGTTCTATCCAATAGTGAAATTAGTGTATCACTATATCTGGTTAAATAAATATCCAGAGGCATATCTAATTCATTATTTAGCTTCAAAATGGCATTCGCAATATCCAATACAACATCCTTTTCTTGAACTTTATTTATACCTATTGCACCAGTATCTTTTCCACCGTGTCCAACGTCAATTATAATTCGTTTTTGAGCACTCTTTTCTTGTCCAAAAACGATACACATTTTTAGAAGCAAAAAGACAAAACTGACGTTTTTGAGCACTTTTTTCATTTTTAATTTTCGGGTTATCAACAACTTCTCTACAAAAATTCATAGAATTTGATGCCAAATAATAACAATTAAATTCAATTGATTTCAAATAATATTTTATTCACAAATATTTGATTATCAGTTATTTATAAACAAATATATGTAAATTTCTAACAACGAAAACAACACGAAAATCTAAACAATTTTATTATGAAAAAATCACACTATTTAGCATCAGTTCTTTCGCTCTTATCCACTTCACTTTTCGCTCAAATTGGTGGCATAGAAGATTCAGTTAATGATGTTGGCGACACCATCAGAACCATTTTTCCAATTTTATTGGGTGTCATTTTCCTAGTTGGCTTTCTGTTTAATGCAGGGCATTTCTTTGGGGAAAATGCAGACCTTAAAAAAGGGATTACCAGAGTGCTTGTGTTTGTTTTGATTGCTGGCGCAGTTGTCGGCATCTTCACATACCTAATAGGCATCGTAGTATAAATGAACCCTCATCGAAGGCTTTATTAGAATAGCTGTATGAAGAAATACGAGGTCTATAAAAACATTAGGAAAAGGGCGGTCATTTTTGGGCTGCCTATTTCCCTGTTTGCGCTAATGATGGTTTCCATTTTAGCTTCGCTACTCATCATCATCTTCTCTTTCAGCTTCGGGATAATCATCGGCATACTCGTTTTTAATGCTGCTTTATATGTAGCTCTCACGAGAATAACACATAACCCACAAATCTTTCAGATGGCTAAAGCCTTCCCAAGAATAATAAGTAACAAAAGAAACTCGGGCTTCGATTATGAACAAGATTAATCTTTCAGCATATCAACCAATTACAGATATTCAAGATAATATCATATTTGCCAATAATGGTAATGTCGTCCTTTGCTATGAAGGAACGCTACCAGAAATTTATTCCCTTTCCGAAAAAGACTTCGAAGACATACACGGTGCTTGGTTTCAGGCCTTGAAATCATTGCCTATTGGTACGGTAGTCCAAAAACAGGATATCTACCTTAAAAAGACATACACTTCAGAAGCACTTCCAAATACAACGTTTTTGGAAAAAGCAACACACGACCACTTTAAAGGGCGTGAGTATATGGAACATCGTTGCTTTTTATTCTTTACACTTACTAAAAACAAAGCGCTGAATAATTCTAAATATGTCAATCCTTTTCGTAAAGTTTCCAAAGGAATTGTTCAACAATTGGATGACAATGTTAAGAGCTTCATCGGGGCTGTTAGTGATTCAGTTTCCTTTATAAATAATAGCCGAAAAATGAAGTTTATTTCGCTTAAAGCGGAAGAGATTCAGCAACTCACAAATGGATATTTCAACGGTTTTAATGATGGATTTGACACCGATATCATATTAGATAAAAAAAGCGTCAATATTGGCGAAAACCATTTTGATGCCCTGGCTATCAATAGCGAACTGTGCTTTGGCGAAAGTGTACAGAGTAGCAAGACCAATGAGAAATTCACTTCTGACGATTTTGTATTTCATCAAGGGTTTATTGATGGTCTAGGGCTTACGCTTAATGAAAATCATATTGTCAATCAAATCCTTTATCTGGATGACAAACAGAAGTGGCGCAAGCTACTGGATAAGAAAATTGAAAAACTTAATAAAAGTTCCAACTTTGGTTCGCAGAATAAAGTAGTCCTCGGTAAAATTCAGCACATACTAGACCAAATCAATGCGGATGATAATGCCCGTATTATTCGTGGTCACTTAAACATTATCTATTGGGCTCGGGAAGCCCGAGAGCTAGACAGAATTGGTTCAAAAATCAAAACTGAATTCAAGGAACTGGACATCATTCCATACTATACTAGAGGTGAAGAACGCAAGAATTATATTCTAAATAGTTACTGCTGTTTTTCTTCCAACTTTTCAAATAACGATTTATATGTTACCGATTTAAAACATGCTTTATGCCTGTTTATAAATAACACCAATTATAATTCTGATACTACCGGAATCATCTTTAATGATAGAGAACATAATGTTCCTGTTCTTAAAGATGTATGGGACGAACGCAAGAAGCGCATTAAGGCACGAAACTTTGCCATTTTTGCACCTACTGGCGAAGGCAAGTCCTTTTTGGCAAACAACATTCTACGCCAGTATTTTGAAAGTGGTGTCCGCCTGGTCATAATTGACCTTGGTGGATCCTACACCAAATTTGCCAAACTCTATCCCAAAAAATATACTGTGCTTCGCTATGAAAGTGGCAAAAACTTAGGTATCAATCCTTTTTATATAAGTGATAAAAATGACCTAACACCAGAACGTTTGGAAGACTTGTCCGTTTTCCTGTTTGAATTGTTTGCTTCAGATTTAAAAGTGACCAAAGCACAATCGGTTTCGGTCAAAAAAATATTGCGACATTATTACAATAACACTTCAGAAAATCATTCCTTGGATGGTTTCTACAACTTTATAGAGAGGAATCAGAAAGACCTTCTGGACACCTTAAAAATCCATCCCGACTACTTCAATATTACAAGCTTCTTGCACGTAATGTCCGAATATGTCGGCGATGGTCTATACAGCTTCCTTTTTGAAGTAAGTGAAGACCAGACCTATAAAATCGAAGACAAACGATTGATTGTTTTTGAGCTGGATGAAGTAAAGGATAACAAGGAAATCCTGTCCGTTATGTTGAAGCTGATTAAGTCAGCCATCCAAAGAACGATTTGGAAAAACAGAGCTGAAAAAGGCATTATCCTTTTCGATGAGTTTGCAAAGCAACTGAAGTTCGAAAACGTACTGGAAAGTGTTGAATTCTACTATCAAGCCATTCGTAAACAGAATGGTGCGATTGGGATTATTCTTCAATCCATTAATCAGCTTCCCAATAATTCAACATCAGCCAGCATAATAGAAAATACGCAAGTTGTCTATAGCCTCAACAATGAAAAAGGCTATGATGAATTAGTCAAAAGACTCAATCTATCAAGCCACGACCTGAACCAATTAAAATCCATTAAGAATAATCTTTCTGGTCCACGGAAATACACCGAAATGTTTATCAAAATAGGAAAGGAAAGCAACATTTTTCGGCTTGAAGTTCCAAAGGAAGTATATGCAGCATACCTAACTGATGGACAAGAAAACGAGGAAATAATGAAGCTCTACAACGAGCATCATAATATGGAAAAAGCAATAATTCAATTCACATCTAAAACATAATATTATGAAGACAAAAATCAAAACATTCGTATTCGGGCTAATCTTCACGATTGCCATTTTATTGCCTAGTGGTGCAACCGCTCAGGGAATGCCAACTTATGATAACACAAATTTTATCAGTTTGGTAAAGCAACTTGTAGAATCAGGTAAGCAGACAGCTCAAATGATTAAGTCTGTAAAATTCCTAAAAGATGCGAAAGAGGCAATCGAGAAAGTATCAAGTGTTGTCCAACAACTTAGGGCAGTTGAAGAAATAGCAGCCAACAATCAACGCCTTATCAATGTAATGCAAAACGACTTACAGGATATTTTAAACTCGCCTTACATCAAACCCGAGGAAGTTACACGGGTTGCGGAATCATTTGATGCCATAGTCCAAAACTCTTTGGACACCGTTGACTTTATGGGCGAAATCTTATCTAGCGATAATCTAAAAATGTCGGATGCTGAACGTGCTGAAGTTTTAAAGGAAAAAGAGCTGGAATCAAAGCAAATGGTTTCAAACATTCAAACAAAAACGAAACGCTACAAGGATATTATATCCTTCAGAAAAATGCAGGACAAAATTAATAACCGAGAAACAGAATACTAATAATGACCGCAGCCATACTTTTAGGGATTGGACTGGAATACGTTGATGCGGTATTTCAAACCATACAGAATAGCAGCTTTTCGCAATATACCATTGCAGGAATGAAAACGCTTGCTGTATTGTTCTTTCTGGTCAATATCCTAAAGAAATATAATGAAGGTATTGCGGATAAGGATGGTTACACTTGGGGATTGAGTCCTGGGGAATTGATGAAGAATTTTGCAATAGTTATTCTAGTCATATTCTCGACACAAGTACTTGGCTTCTTTGATGGCATCTTGGTTTCTATTGAAGCCCAATATCGTGGTACAGCACCCGCCTTATTGCCTTTACAGATGCAGGATATTCCTATCGAAGAGGAAATTAATTTTTTAGAGGCCGCTCAGGCAGCAATGGCATTATTGTACGAAGCTCTGGTTACGCCACTCTATGGATTTAAAATCTTTGCATTTATCATAAGCCTTATCCTCTGGATTTTGGACTTGTTTATCTACCCGCTATTCCTCGCAGAACGTTATTTTTTATTGGGTATAATGCAGGCCTTTTTTCCGCTGGTCATTAGTCTCGCGGTTTTTGAAAAATTCCGTTCGCTTGCCTATACCTTTTTTAAATTATACGCTGCGGTCTATATGTTAGTACCAGCCTTCTTTTTGGTTAATGTATTTGTAAATGCACTCTACACCGAAATCAATACAAATTTCTGGACGAACCTATTTGGGACAGATGTTGGTCAGGGCTTTTTTGCACCTGTTGTACAGTTAGGGTCGGTATTTTTCATTGTCTTCCTAAAGTTCAAATTGTATAAACGTGCCACATCATTTACCCTCAGATTGTTTACTGCCTAAGGCAGATTAAAAATAAAACTATGAAAACACCATACAAGAACATATACAACGTCTTAAAGTTGAACAGATTCATCGTGTTGGCAGTTGTCATTTTTGCAATGTTATGCAGCACCTTTTCACTTTGGATGGCATTTAAGACGAATAAAGAAGCTCTTAATAGTGCCTTTGCCATTAACACGGATGGAAGTATTATTCCCCTGAAGCTCGTAACCCAAAAAGAAAACTTCAAGGTAGAAGCGTTAGCTCATTTAGACCTGTTCCATAACTACTTCTATAATATCGATGCCAGTAATTACGAACGTAATTTAGAAAAGGCACTTTGGTTAGGTAATAGTTCCGTGGACAATCTATATCGACAGAAAAAAGCGGATGGTGTCTATAACCGTTTGCTTCAATATTCGCTAGTACAGAAAGTACTGAGCATAGACTCACGAATCGAAGAACAAAACGGAACATACGTATTTAGAACGGTTACCGTCTTTGAAATTAATAGAGGTTCGATAATAGATACCTACGAACTCGTTTCTAGCGGAAACTTAATTCCTGTTGACAGAAACTTTCCAAACAACCCACACGGTTTGTTAATCACAAACTATTTCGAGAACACCTTAAAAAAATTAAACGATGAAAATTGAGCCGATAATCGGCATTTAAAAACCACTATTATGAAAGTAGAAAAGAATAAAATAGTTTTTGCAGCGGTATTGGTCGTGATTTTCATATTCCTGATTTCCTATTCTATGATGGTTATGGGCGATGACGAAAATGAGAATGAAAACCTTGAACAGACCTTGATTCCCGATTTGGACGAAAATCAAAAGGAATATGATTCTAAATTAGATGCCATTAATGATTTGAAGGAAGTGCGTGAGAATAATGCACCCAGTATCTATGATGAAAAACTAATTGATTCCTTGGGTTTTTATGACCCAGACCTTCCGGAACGGGAAAAAGAACGCATTGTAGATAGTATTTATGACGCTGGTAAAATTCAATATTCGGAAAAACGATATCAAAATTTTGGACAAAAGAAAGTTGTTCAAAACAATACCCAGAAAATTGATTCTGCTGAAATAAAGCGAGAACAAAAAATTGAAGCCAAAGAATTAGGGCTGGAACATCAACTGTTCTTTGCTGCTTCGCCTAAACCCAATGAAGTTTCCATTATAGGCAATACAGATGAAACTATTTACGTGGTTGTGGATGGCGACCAGATTGTTAAAGCGAACACCCGATTACGAATGCGCCTTATCAAATCGGCAACTATAAATGGTAAGCTGATGCAAAAGAACACACCCGTTTTTGGGTTTATCAGTTTTCAGCCAAATCGTGCTTTAATTGAGATTGAAAACATAAAGCATCATCCAACCAAACTTAAAGCTTTCGATTTATTAGATGGTAGCGAAGGTATCTATGTGCAAAACAATTTCAGGGCGGAAGCTACTACTGAAGTTTTGGATGATGTTATAGGCGATATCAATATTCCGACTGTTCCACAAGTGGGCGGAATTACACAGGTATTTAGACGTCGTAATAGAAGCGTAAAGGTAACTGTACTTAACAACTACAAATTAATTCTAAAACCAAAATTATGAGAACCCTATTTTTAATATTGATATCATTGATTTCTACTTTTGCTAAAGCGCAAACAAGCACGGTACTAGACACAATTTACGCGAACGACACTAAAAATGTCGCACTATTTTTCCCAGAACCCATAAGACAGGGTATAACCGGTTCAGATAATTTTGTTTTTACCTACAATCGTGAAAAAGAACAGTATTTCGGATTACTTCAGGCAAAGCCTGGGAAAGAAAGTAATCTACTGGTAGTCAATAGAAATGGCGCAATTTTTTCGTATATTGTAAGATATAAAAAGCAGCTATCAAAGCTCAATTATTTCATTCCATTATCAAATAGTATTGGGAATGAAAAACCAATAGTAACCGATTCGATTCAGGTTGTAACTTCTGAAAACAAAATAGATAACAGAACCTACTATTATCAAAAATTCTGCACCTATCTTCTTAACAGAAACCAACGTATTGGTCGGATTAAGAAGCGAACGCAAGGCATTGTCTTGAATGTTGAAAATGTTGTTTTTGATAAAGAAGAACTCTACTTCGTTATTCAGATTGAGAATAATTCTACATTGGATTACGATTTAAATTTCTTGAACCTCTCCATCGAGACTCGACAAAAAGGGAAAAAGAAATCTTTACAGAGTTTGTATCAAGAACCTATTTACAAGCAGCATCTGCCTTCAAAAATTGCAGAGGGTAAAATGGTGCGGTTTGTTTACGTTATGCCCAAATTTTCATTATCAGATGACCGTAGGGCAATTTTGGAATTGAACGAGAAGGATGGCGAACGCAATATAAAACTGAATATATCGCATAGATATATCAATAACCCAAATTAATAATATTATGAAAAATTTAGTCTTTTGCTCACTCGTACTTTTATTCATTTCTTGTTCTGAAACCAAGAATATGTCGCCATGGCTATTTCGGAGTGATGGTGCCACCTGTTTCGGTCAAACAGTGCCACTTTGAAAGATCTTTCAATAATACAAAAAAAATGTGTTAAGCGTTTT
>NZ_JALKBD010000057.1 GCF_023015905.1 Arenibacter sp. F20364
ACTGACCACTGACCACTGACCACTGACCACTGACCACTGACCACTGACCACTGACCACTGACCACTGACCACTGACCACTGACCACTGACCACTGTTTACTGTTTACTGATTACTGAAAAAATGAGCGGCATTTACATCCATATCCCTTTCTGCAAGCAGGCTTGTCACTATTGCGATTTTCATTTTTCCACCAATATGGGGAAGAAGGAGGCTATGGTATCGGCATTGATAAAGGAATTGGAGCTTAGGAAAGAGGAGTTCAAAGAAGAGGAGTTACAGACCATTTACTTTGGAGGTGGAACTCCATCGGTTTTGAACACAGCAGAAATCAACCAGATAATTGGGGCGGTTTATAGTAAATATACTGTGGTAAGTGCACCCGAGATCACTTTGGAGGCCAACCCCGATGATCTGTCCAAAGAAAAGATAGAAGAATTGGCCAAATCGCCAATCAATAGGCTGAGTATCGGAATCCAATCTTTTTTTGAGGAGGATTTAAAAATGATGAACAGGGCGCATAATTCAGAGGAAGCGGAAGACTGTATTGTACTGGCCAAGAATTATTTTGATAATATTTCTATCGATCTTATATATGGCATTCCCGTGATGACCAATGAACGATGGATTGCCAATATAGAAAAGGCCTTGGCTTTTGGGGTTCCCCACATTTCCAGTTATGCTCTTACCGTAGAACCCAAAACTGCTTTAAAAACGTTTATCGACAAAGGACTCATTCCTCCAGTGGATGATGAATTGGCCGAGGTACATTTTCATATTCTGGTGCAAAAATTGGAAGCTGCAGGCTTTATTAACTACGAAATTTCCAATTTTGGAAAACCAGGTTACTTTTCCCGGAACAACACGGCCTATTGGCAGGGGAAAAAATACTTGGGCATTGGTCCCTCCGCCCATTCCTATGACGGAATTAGAAGGGGCTGGAATGTAAACAATAATACCAAGTACCTAAAAGCGATTTCTCAAAATGAATTGCCTATGGAAGTAGAGGTGCTGTCCAAAACCGATCGTTACAACGAATATATTATGACCGGGTTACGAACTATATGGGGAGTTTCCTTGGAGAGGATAAAAGAGGAATTTGGCGGGGAATTCCATTCGTATTTATTGAGGCAGGCCAGTAAAAAAATCGAAGATGGCCTGCTTTATGTGGAAAAAGAACACTTATTCGTCTCCCCTAAAGGGAAATTTTTGAGTGATGGGATTGCCGCCGATTTATTTTTGGTTAACTTGTCCTGAGCACGATTAAGAAGTTCAACATACATGAAAACCATAATAAAACACAACACTAAAAACTACACCATAGATTTATCCCAACCCCTGGATATTTCCATTCCCATTACCGGAAAAAGTACCAATGTAAATGCATGGTATGTTGACCCACCAAAAATTGGGCCCCATACCGAAGGGGAATTTATTGGCAAGATCACAGAAGGGGCTTCGACCAATTTTAACGATATCAGTTTTAATCCGCATGCCCATGGTACCCATACCGAATGCATTGGTCATATAACGGAAGAGCTCTACTCCGTAAATAAAAGTCTTTCCAAATTCTTTTTTATGGCCGAGGTCATTACCATAGCTCCGGAAAAAATCAAAGGAGATTTTGTAATCTCCAAAAAACAATTGCAGTATGCCTTGGGGAATAAAAATAGGGAAGCCGTGGTCATTAGGACCATCCCAAACCTAAGGGACAAAATGACCAGGCAATATGCCAATACAAATCCCCCATATTTATTGGAATCGGCAGCACAATTGTTGGTGGATAAGGGCGTGGAGCATTTGTTGATAGATCTTCCTTCAGTGGATAAGGAAAAGGATGAGGGAGCGCTATTGGCCCATAAGACCTTTTGGAATTTTGATGGAAAACGTCGACTTCAGGCTACTATAACCGAATTTGTTTTTGTAGCGAATACCATAAAGGACGGGAAGTATTTTTTAAACCTTCAACTGGCTGCCTTCGAAAATGATGCCAGTCCAAGTAGGCCTGTTCTATATTTAATAGAGGAATCATAAATAGTGCTATGCGGTTACTTATAAGAGCTGAGGAGTTATTAATGTTCTGTTTGGGATTATATCTCTTTAGTTTGTTGGATTATAGCTGGTGGTGGTTTGTTGGGCTAATTTTGGTGCCAGATATAGGTATGCTTGGCTACCTTATGGGTAATAAGGTTGGTGCCATTGGGTACAATCTGTTCCATCATAAGGGCTTTGCAATTGCTTTTTATTTTCTCGGGATTTATCTTTCATTACCTTTGTGTCAGTTAATAGGGATTATCCTTTTTTCCCATGCTTCCATGGATAGGATATTCGGTTATGGACTTAAATATGACAAGGGGTTTAAATACACCCACTTAGGGGAAATAGGTAAGGTAAATGAGTGATATATTAGAACTTTTTCTGGGTCTAATTCTTGGGGCCATTACCATGTATTGGGTGTTTTCCTTTTTTCGAAAAAAGAGGAGTAAAGAGCTTACGGAACATCAGTCTGCCATACTGTTGGATAAGATAAAAAGCGTTTGTAAATTAATAACGGTGGAAGGTGATTTTGCCGAGATTTATCGATACGAAAACACCAAGGAGCGTTTTCTAAGTTTGGTAAGTAGCAAAAAGAAGGCCTTGATCATCATCAATGCCAAGGCGCATATTGGTTTTGATCTAAAAAAGTTGCAAATGTATGCCGATAACGATAAGAAAAGAATTATCCTTACCAATTTTCCGCAACCTGAAATTTTATCAATTTCCCCGGAACTACAGTTTTACGATATACAAAACGGACTGTTCAACACTTTTACTCCAACAGATCTTACCTCCTTGAATATGGAGGCAAAGCAACATATTAGGGATAAAATTCCTCAAAGTGGTTTAATGGATACCGCCAATAAGGAAGCTCTTGAAGCTGTACTTTTAATTGAAAAAATTGTAGAGACCATAGGATGGAAATTGGACTATTCCGCCTTGGAAATGAACAATCGAAAGAAGCAGATCATGGAGAAGTAATATCCTTTTTCCAATGCTCCCAAATTGGAACCAATTTTTTTTATTTTAGCGGGATGTTGGGTAATCTCTATAAAGCATACTTTTGTGTAATTTCCAAAACAAAATATATAATGAAAACTTTATTTTATACTGTATTATTTTTAACGATGACCGTAACAAGTTATGGTCAAAACAAAGAAGATATGAAGAACTTTGATTCCAATTTTGTACACACCGTTTTTTTCTGGTTGAAGAATCCTGATAATGTTGAGGATAGGAAGGCTTTTGAGACATCCATCTTGAAATTTATGCGGGATTCCAAATATGCCAAGACCAACTTTGTGGGCGTGCCGCCAAAGGCCACCCGCGATGTTGTAGATGGTTCCTTTACCTATTCTCTGGTAGTTTCTTTTGAATCTGCCGAGGCACAGGCAAAGTATCAGACTGAGGAAGCCCATAACCTTTTTGTTGCGGAATCCAGCAATTTATGGACCAAGGTAATCGTGTACGACTCCCAAGGGATTTAGACATATTTTATGGTGACCTACAGGCATGCCAAGGCTGGGGATTATTTGGAAATTGCCAAATTGCATGTAAAAAGTTGGCAACAAAATTACAGGGGCGATTTTAGTGATCATTTTCTGGATACCGAGGCTACCGCTGAGCGTGAAGGTGTTTGGCAGAAAAGGTTAAATAATCCAATGCCTAACCAATTTTGCTGGGTAGCGGAGAAGGAAGGGGAAATTTGTGGATTTGCCTGTGCCTTTCTTGAGGATGATGCCGAACACGGCACATTATTGGACAATTTGCATGTGTTGGGTACGACCAAGGGAATGGGGATTGGTAGACATTTGATGGCGTTGGTGGCCCAGGAGGTACTAAAGAATGATCCGGGTGGAAAATTGTATTTATGGGTGCTAAAGAACAATATCAGTGCTATGGCCTTTTATGAGCGTTTGGGAGGATTCAATATTGAAACCGTTGTGGGCAATGATATTGGCGATAAGGAAGTACGCAAATGTAGGATAGTTTGGAATAACCTGAAGAAGCTGATTTAAGTCTAGTTGCATAATGTTTGGTTATGAACATAGAGGATTTTAGGGAGTATTGTATTATTAAAAAGGGGGTTACGGAAGAATTTCCCTTCGATGCCGGCACCTTGGTGTTCAAGGTAATGGGAAAAATGTTTGCCCTGGTGCCTCTGGAGCGAATTCCGTCCCAGGCCAATTTAAAATGCGATCCGGAAAGGGCCATAGAATTGCGGGAAACATACGATGGAAAAATCACTGCTGGGTACCACATGAGCAAAGTACATTGGAACACGCTATATTTGGAAGGGTTGGCTCCAACAATGGTACAGGAATTGATAGACCATTCCTATGAGCTGGTTGTTGCCGGTTTAACAAAAAAGTTACAGGCCCAACTCAAGGCTTTGGATTAACTACATTTGCATTAGTCACTTTTCAAATTCCTAAATGGAAAACTTAAAAATATTTTATAATAACAGAATTGAAGTCCAAAAGGAATTGTTGGTCAAAGTAAAAAGGCAACTTGCCTTGTCAAGTACCATACGACTGATTATTTTTGTCCTTGCTGCCAGTCTAACTTATTTTCTCTTTGGAGAGACCAAATTGGTCCTGGGAACGCTTATAGTTGCAATAGGCCTTTTTCTGTATCTGGTTTCCAAACATACCGACTTACTATATAAGCGCGATAAATTATTGGCGCTGATAAAAATAAATGAAACCGAGATTCAGGTGCTGGAGCGCAATTTTCATCATCTTCCCGATGGCTCGAAATATAAGGAACCTACCCACTTTTTTGCCCAGGACATAGACCTGTTTGGAAAAGGTTCCTTTTATCAATATAGCAATCGTACCTCTTTGGCCCAAGGCAGTGATATGTTGGTGGCAATGCTCTTGTCCAATAATATCGACAATATTACGTCCAAACAGGAGGCCGTAGAAGAGCTTGCACAAAAACCCGATTGGAGACAGCAGTTTTCGGCTGTTGCCATCTTGGTGAAAGCGGAAACGACCACTAAAACTATAGTATCTTGGCTTCATGGATACAAATCCTATGTCCCCAAGGCCATGCGGGTTATGCCCAACGTGTTTTCTTTGATTTCATTGATATTTATAGGGGGCTATCTATTGGGAATGCTGCCAGGATTTCCCATTTTTATTATTCTTGTGGTAGGTCTGTTGATCAGTGGGGTCTATTTAAAAAACACCTCCAAATTGGCCTCCGATGCCAACAAAGTGCAAAGTACTTTTCAGCAATATCAAAAGTTGATCTTAAAAATAGAGGAAGAGGCATTTGATTCCGATCTTTTAAAGGAAAAAAAGACTAGTGTGGTCACTAAAGAACAGCTGGCCTCGAAGGTGTTAAAGGAGTTCTCGGAAATACTGAGCGCCTTGGACCAACGGAATAATATGATTTTCGCCTTGTTGGGAAATGGATTTTTTCTTTGGGATTTGCGGCAGGCCTACAGAATAGAGCAGTGGATTGGTAAACATGGATCAAAAGTGAAAAATTGGTTTGATGCTATTGCGTTTTTTGATGCCTATAATAGTTTGGGGAATTTTGCCCATAACCATCCAGGTTATGTTTATCCAAAGCTAGTGGAAAACCAAATAGTGCTAAGGTCGGAAAATGCATCTCACCCTTTATTGGATCCAAAAAAAGCGGTGCCCAATGATATCAACATTCTAAAAGAACAATTTTTTATTGTTACCGGAGCCAATATGGCCGGCAAAAGTACCTTTTTAAGAACCGTGTCCCTTCAAATTGTAATGTCCAATATTGGACTTCCAGTATGTGCTTCCACCGTGGAGTATTCTCCGATTAAACTCATAACAAGCATGCGCACCACGGATTCCCTTACGGATGACGAATCTTATTTCTTTTCGGAATTGAAAAGGTTAAAATTTATCGTGGATGAAATTCAAAGGGATCGATATTTTATTGTTTTAGATGAAATTCTAAAAGGAACCAATAGTATGGATAAGGCTATAGGCTCCCGGAAGTTTGTGGAAAAATTGGTGGCTTCAAAGTCCACGGGAATTATTGCTACCCATGACCTTAGTTTATGTGAAGCTTCAGAAGTTTTGCCACAAATAAAAAACCATTATTTTGATGCTGAAATCATAAATAACGAACTACATTTTGATTATACCTTTAAAACCGGTATATGTAAGAATATGAATGCCTCTTTCTTGCTCAAGAAGATGGAGATAGTGGAATAGGCTCACCAGCACTACAGCTGGCTACTGGGGTGTAACACCCTCTTGGTAAATAACAGAATAAAGAATAACGATGGATTCTTTAACGCAGATAGTATTGGGTGCCGCAGTGGGAGAAGCGGTTTTAGGTAAGAAAGTGGGCAACAAGGCCATGTTCTATGGGGCTATTGCCGGCACCATTCCGGATTTGGATGTTTTGGCCAATTATGTTGCCGATACGGTCACTGCTATAGAGTGGCATAGAGGGTTTACCCACTCTATCTTCTTTTCCATAATTTTTGCCCCTATCTTCGGTTGGCTGATTTTTAAATTGGAACGGAAGGGGCCAGCCTCTTGGAAGGAATGGTCCTTATTAGTGTTCTGGGGACTTTTTACCCATCCCATTTTGGATGCTTTTACCACATGGGGCACCCAACTTTTTTGGCCCTTTGATCTACGGATAGCTTTTCAGAACATCTTTGTTATTGATCCTCTGTACACCCTGCCTTTTTTAGTGTTTCTTATTCTGGCTATGCGCCAAAAGCGGGATTTAGCATTGCGGTGGCGCTATAATATGTATGGATTGAGCATCAGTAGTTTGTATTTGGGACTTAGCTTGGTACTCAAAGGAGTTGCCTATAAAAAGATTAGCGATAGTTTAGAGACACAGGGAATAGCTTATACAGAAATAGACACTAGGCCTTCTCCATTTAATACTGTTCTATGGTCGGCCAATGTTGATGCCGGCGACGCTTACCTCATTGGTAATTACTCTTTTTTCGATAATAAGCCCGTTCAGTTTAGTCGCTATCCAAAAAACCACGAATTACTGGGCAATTTGGCCCAAAGTGATAAGATTCAACGGCTGAAAAAAATCACTGAAGGTTGGTATACCATAAATGAGGTAAACGGACAGTTATTTTTTAATGACCTGCGATTCGGGTTGATGAGTTTGGATCCAGATGAATCCCAATTTGCCTTTAATTATAAGTTGATCCCCAAGGATGGGGAGCTGTCGGTAGAAGAAAGTCCAAAATTAAGGAGGGATGCCAAAAAACTCCTTTTGGCCCTATGGGTAAGAATGTGGGGGAATTAGCTAGGAATTGCCCTAGGCCTCAGATATTACTGGTAAAGGGTTTCGACAGCGCTCAATTGGACAGCCGGGATAATTGGGTTTTTTAATTGACTAATAACCAATCAAAATGTACTTATTTAATCTATAGACTTTTCACTTGGCCTTCATGAAATGCATTGGCCTGTAACTTCAATAATTCCTCGGCCTTTTGTTTTTTGTATTTGTAAATTTCCTCTTCCTCGGCAATTTCCCTGTAAATCTTATTATTTAGAAGGGTGTCTGTTTCCAGCACTTTTTCACGTTGGCCAACCTTTTGTGTCACCCAGGTCCTAACGGCACTTTCTTGGTCTTCCAGCTTATAATCGTAGGCGCCTTTTGGGGATAGTAGCTTTGCTATTATTGGTGATGTCTCAATGGCCAGGAACAAAAGAAAAATAAAAAATGAGGGCAACCAGGGCAATTTATCCAAGGCATTTATACGAGCCATGAGTCCGTCGAAACCATCAATAATGGGTTGGGTATTGGTAACTTGATCTACATATTCCAGATCCAAGGCCGCAATCTGTGACTCCAAGGTTGAAATTCTTTCGGCGTTGGTTTGTTTTAGTGACTGTAATTCGGCCAGGGCAGCATCGTGTTTGTCCCTTTTTTCCTTGTATACTGGCCCTTTGCCCAATAATTTGGTGCCTGCGGTGCCTTCTGCCTCGGAGATGTAGGTGTCGTAAAGCGCATTGGTTTCGACTTCTTTAGTCGCTATTTCATTTTTTAAACCCAAAATATCCGCCTTCAGTTGTTCCGTTTTTGGGGTGTATTGTGTGGCAATTTGCTCCTTATTGGCAAGGGTCATGCTGTTTTTCTCCTCCAAAAGCACTTGGTTGATCTCCTTTTCAAAAATTTTCATTTCCAAAGGTTTGGAAATAACAATTGCGATAATGACGGCCAATATTATTCGGGGTGTAGCCTGTAGTAATTCGCTCTTAAAACTATCGCTCTTTTTTATAGTGGAGACTATAAATCGATCCAGATTAAATATGAGAAGCCCCCAAATAAGGCCGAAGAAAATGGAGGAATATATATTGTCGAATACTGTATAGAGGGCATAGGCACTGGCTATAAATGCCATGACGGCGGTATAGAATACGGTAGCGCCTATTCCGGCGTATTTGTTCTGTTCTCCCTTGGAGCAAGTTTTGAGAATATCGGTATCTGCCCCGGAGCAGAGCATAAAAAAGTGCTGTAACATAGTGTTCTGATTTTGATTGATGTTCCTATAGACTGTTAGAACGTAGAAACCTATGATTTGTTACAGTAAATTATCATAAATCTTAGGTGTTTTTTTGGTTACTTATGCGATGAGTTTTACTTATCTAAACCCGAGATGGGTTGCCATTCGTATCAAATCCCTAAAGGTTTCCAAAACCTTGTAGGTATGGTGATAGGACATTGAAGCACCTTACCCATGTAGGGGAAGGTGGCATCCCGACCTTTTCGTCGGGATGGCGGAAGGGGTAGCGTGCATCCTTGGGCTATTGTGATGCGGCTTTTAGGGCAGTCCCGATTGGTGGAGCTTTCCACCCGCCCCGTCTTCTATACCGACTCAATGTCCGTTTAGAATCCACCCCTCCCTTTCCAGGGTGGGGAGCCTCTTGTGGCAGGTAGATCCAACAAAATGGTCGCCTTAGGGAATTAGTCCTGCAAGCTTTTTTAACCCTGGAAATTCCTGAATCTTTATTTGGCCTGACTTATATCATGTTTTTTGAAAGGAATGATGGCGATCTTTATACTGTTGGATTAAGGTGGTGATGTTAAGCTTATGATTCTATTGCTACAAGCGATTGAGTATGCGGTGGTATTCCATTTTAAATCGGCAGTTACTAATAATTAAAAATTTAACAAAGTATGAAAAGAAGAGAGCCAGTGTCGAAAATCATGTCAACAGATTTGGTTACCATAAATCACACCAACAGTTTATTTGATGCCGAAAAATTGTTTAATAAGCATAAGATTCGTCATATACCGGTAGTCAACAATAAGCAGATTATTGGAATACTGAGTTTGACGGATTTACTACGGATCAGTTTCGTCGATAATTATGGGGAGGACGAGGATTCCCAAGTGGATACCGCAGTCTACAATATGCTCAGCATAGAGCAGGTTATGGTGAAAGATCCAGTACATATTGCCCCCTCATTGACCATTAAGGAGGTTGCGGAAATTTTGGCCAAAAAAGAATTCCACGCTCTACCAGTGGTTGAGAATGGCGAATTGATAGGAATCGTAACCACTACCGATTTATTGAATTACTTATTGGAACAATATTAATATTATATAGTTTGTAACCGAGCGGCCTGAATTCTTATTTTGGGATGTTTGGGCCGCTTGACTTTTTTGTGACCTGTCCCTGATCCTGTAAGGTTTTTTTAATCTTGTAGGTATTGAGAAAGAACATGATGATTTATCTGGTTGTCTTGTTTAGTTTGGGGTGTAAGTCCTACAAGGTTTTGGAAACCTTGCAGGACTACTTTAAGTTTTGTTTGGAATGTGAACATCAACAACCACCTAGTTTTACGATAGGGAAATCACTTACATTAATATTTGGATCTTTACTCTTTTGGACCAATTCGATTGCTTCAATCGTTTTGTATTTATGGGGGCCAAGATAAAAGGTCGCTCCCTTTTCGGCCAATTCCTTTATATATTTCACAGGATTCGGATGTGGCTGAGGTGGCAGCTGAGGTAAATTGTACAATCTTCCATAATATATGGAAGGTTTTTTTGTGGGCTCCAATTTTTGAATAAATTCTTTTTCCTCAGTAGTCATTGAGGAATATAGTTTTTCCAAACTTGTAGAAATTGCTTTAAGTGCGTTCTGTTCATTTTTGGTTTTGTTATCTTTCTGGCTAAGCTCTTCAAAAATTCCATACATTTTATTGTAATCTTTGATTAATATCAATCTGAGTTGTTCTACTTTTCTTTGTGGATTTCTAATGTTTTTGTTTTCCCCATTTAAATCATTGGCTGGGGGTAATGGCGAGTGCGGAGTATTGTTTTCTTGAGCTTTCTTCACAGGTGAGGCAGGAGCGGGAGGAGGTGGAGGTGGACACTCTGGAAAGGGCTGTGCCTGCTCTTTTTGATCATTGGTCATGCTGCCATAAATATTTTCCAAGGTCTTTAGGTCTTTTAGGGGAATAATAATCCTTGATTCTTGGGGTTGTGCGTTATATTTTTTGGCTAGGGTGTTATATTCCTGCAGTTTGGATTTGGTGGCCCCAACTTGATTTGGGGATGGTGTAGGCCCTTTAATGTCAATGGTGGCTACCCCGTAGTCCATTAAAATAGCATCCACTTGTTTTATGATATTGGCAGGAGTTTCTTCCTCTACCCTAATTATTGCCCTAACGCTTTGCTCTCTTTGTTCTTGGGTAAGGCCTTGGTTGTATTTCAGTAAGTGAGATTTTAAGTCTTCGATTTTAACTTTGTGAGAATTGAGCAAAAGCTGCCCCTTATTGTTGATCAATATCCTGATGTCTTGATTTGAAGTATTTTGTCCGAATTTTATTTTATTATTTATTTCGTCAGGTACTGGCAATGGCGGCAAGAGATCGTATCTTTCCAGTTCATCTTTGGAAAAATTTATATATAATTGGTCCAGTTTTGTTCTTAAAATTCTTAATTCCGAATTGTCTTGCTGTTCTTTTTTGTTGAACAACTTAATTTCTTTCTCATATTGATAGGAGAGCTCATTGTATTTATTTATGTCATATTGTGTATATGCTTCTTTAAATCCATTTTTGGTATATAATCGGTTCTGATAGGGTTGAGGAAACTTTTCACTCCTGGCATTATTGTATACAAAACTAGAGGTAAAATGGATAATATCAGTAGTACTGTATTGGCCTAAAGTAGTATTGGGCACATGTTTGCCATCAATCCAAATGGCAAATTTTTTATTATCTTTCCAGGAGTCAAATTCGGTTTCACTGGGTTTGTTGGGTTTAGTTTTGGATATATTTGGATTTGGTAGTTTAACTATATCCCGATAGTCAGTGACCGAAGCTTGTTGTTTATCCGTCATCAATTCATAGATTGCTTCTATTCGGTGATATTCTGTCTGTTTAATAATAATGTTCTCGGATTTCCCCAGGTTGTCAATGTAATTCCGATATTCTTGCATCATATTTTCTGATGCTCCAATTAGACCATCTTCTTGAATCGATGATTTTATAGTTTCTGGTGTTACTACTTTTTCCAGAATTTTTGTTGAGCTAAAACCATATAATAATAGCGCTATCAATGGCAATAGCAATAAACTTCTAAGCCAAATGGCTTTTTTTGATGTTTGTGTTTTCATGATGACGATTCGTTTTTTGATTGATGAATAATGAATGGCATTTGCCAAAGGTGGTGTTACGGCATTCCGATAGCTATCGGAAGATGAGAATGCCAATACCATTTTTTGGTAATTGGGAACACTTGCTCCTCTTTTTAAAACAGCCTGATCGGCCAAAAATTCATGGTTCAGTTTTGCCAAATGTTTTGTCCAATAGACCAATGGGTGAAACCAGAAGACTATTTGAATCAGCTCCAACAATAAGATATCCAAGCTATGTTTTTGTCTGGCATGGGTTTCCTCGTGCCAAAAAACTTCTTGCGGAATTTTATGGGCTTCGTAATTCTTTTTGTTGAAAAAAATATAGCTAAAGAAGGTGTGCGGAACAATAAGCTCTTGGAGTAGCACATGATGGATACGTCCCGATTTTAATTTGGGATTGCTTTTGATATTTTGGATTAAAGACCTTAGGTTTCCTAAAAACTTGAGTGCGAAAAAAAATACCCCTAAAGCGTATATACCCCATAAAATAATGGGTAATATTTGGGTAGTGTTGTTTTTGTTTTCTATGAAATTAGTTGTGGATTGATCAATGTACGTTGGAAGCAGGGTAGGCTCTATTGCTACGGTAACATATTGGGTAAAAGTGATTAAGGGAATGCTTAGGGAAATGATAAAAGCGGATAGTAGGTAATATCTTTTAAAATGATGAATATGGACCTTCTCCAGCACCAACTTGTGGAATAGTAGGAGGAGTGCCAAACATGCGCTAAATTTTAAGAGATAGATCCACATGATTACTTGTTTTTTATTTCGGTATCGATCAAGTTTCTTAATTCTTCCAGTTCTTCCTTGCTCAAATCGGTTTCTTGGGCAAAGAAGGAAGCAAACTGTGAGGCGCTATCATTGAAGAAGTTTTTAATGAGTCCGTCCAAGTGTTTGGAGAAATAGTCTTTTTTCTTGACCAAAGGGTAGTACTCCCGTGCTTTACCCATTAAGGTATAGGCCACAAAACCTTTGTCCGTCATCCGTTTTAACAATGTGGCCACGGTAGTGGTGGCAGGTTTGGGCTCAGGATAGACTTCCAGCAGATCCTTCATGAAAGCTTTGTTCAGCTTCCATAGGTGGTTCATTAATTCTTCTTCTGTTTTAGATAGTTTCATTTGTGAAAATATTACTTGCTCTACAAACATAGAGCAAATATTTTAATTCTACAAATGTAGAGGTGATTTATTTGTGAGTGGATATGGGAAGCGATTGGTTTTTCAGGTTCTGGAATGACGGAATAATGAGTTTTGAAGCTGTGTACATTAGTTTGTTTACTGACCGTCGATTAACTTCTTGTGTAACAATAGAACTCTATTGTTGATTGTAGATTGATTTTGCCTTAGCTATTGCAGCGGCATCCTTTTTTGAACTGTCTCCTGCAAGGTTTTTAAAACCTTGCGGACTCCTTGTGATGGATAGGACATGGAGCTCCTTCCCCATGCAGGGGAAGGTGGCATCCCGACTTTTTTGTCGGGATGGCGGGAGGGGTAGCCTGCACCTTTGGCTTTTGAGGTGAATAAATAGGTGCTAAGCTTGATGGTTACAGACATTCCACCCGTCTCGTCTTCTTTCCCGACCCAATGTCGGTAAAGAATCCACCCCTCCCTGTCCAGGGTGGAGCATTTATTGCAAAAAAAACAAAAACTGGGCATCAACGATGGTCGATTTTGCGTTAGCTATTGAAGCGGCATCCTTTTTTGGCTTGATACCACTAGGTTAGAGTCCGACTCCTACAAGGTTTTGGAAACCTTGCAGGATTGTTGGATAGAAGTCAAAAAAGATATAGCGGAAAGAGCGGCCCGCTAGGGAAACGCCCAGAAAAGGAGGTTCTAGCTTATTCCGATAGTTCCGTAAAGTATTTATAGAAATGCGGAATGGTCTCAATTCCCTTCAAATAGTTCCAAACCCCAAAATGCTCGTTGGGCGAATGTATAGCATCACTGTCCAGACCGAATCCCATGAGGATGGTCTTGCTTTGCAATTCCTTTTCGAAAAGGGAAACAATGGGGATGCTGCCCCCGCTACGCTGAGGAATGGGCTTCATGCCAAAAGTAGTTTCATAAGCTTTGGAAGCGGCTTTATAACCATTGTTGTCTATAGGCGTTACATATCCTTGGCCTCCATGATGAGGGGCAACTTTAACGGTCACTCCGTCAGGGGCCAGGCTCTCAAAATAGCTCTTGAACAGCGCTGTAATTTCCTTCCAATCCTGATGGGGTACCAAGCGCATGGAGATTTTGGCATAGGCTTTACTGGCAATGACCGTTTTAGCTCCCGCACCGATATATCCGCCCCAAATTCCGTTTACGTCCAAGGTAGGTCTAATGGAGTTGCGTTCATTGGTGCTATAGCCTTTTTCTCCATAAACAGCCTTTATATCCAAGGCTTTTTTGTAGTTCTCCAAGCTAAAAGGGGCCTTGGCCATTTCCGTACGTTCTTCCTTGGAGAGTTCCTCTACCTTATCATAGAACCCTGGGATGGTGATGTGATTGTTTTCGTCATGTAGGGCGGCAATCATTTTGGTCAACACATTGATTGGGTTGGCCACAGCACCACCGTACAGGCCTGAATGTAGGTCCCTATTGGGACCGGTAACCTCTACTTCCACATAACTTAGGCCACGTAAGCCAGTAGTTATGGAAGGCACATCATTGGCAATCATCCCGGTATCCGAGATCAAGATGATGTCGTTGGCCAGTTTTTCTTTGTTTTCGGCCACAAAGGTTCCTAAATTCTCGCTGCCTACTTCTTCTTCACCTTCTATCATAAATTTTACGTTACAGGGCAATTGGTTGGTTTTTACCATAAATTCCAAAGCCTTTACGTGCATGTACATTTGTCCCTTGTCATCACAGGCTCCCCTGGCGAAAATGGCACCTTCGGGGTGGATGTCGGTGGTTTTTATAACTGGTTCAAAAGGAGGGGAGTTCCATAAATCGATGGGGTCTGCCGGTTGTACGTCGTAATGGCCATATACCAATACAGTAGGTAATTCCGGATTTATTATTTTTTCTCCGTAAACGATGGGATATCCATTGGTTTCGCAGATTTCCACTGTGTCGCAGCCAGCCTCCAATAGAGAGGCCTTTACGGCTTCCGAGGCGTTGATTACGTCCTGGGAATAGGCTGGATCGGCACTTACCGAAGGTATCTTTAAGAGGTGTATCAATTCATTAATAAAACGTTCTTTGTTTTTAGCTAAGTACTCCGAAATGTCGTGCATAAATTGGTTTAATTGAAGGCTAAATTTACAAAAAAGAACTTTTTATTAGCTAAGTATTTTAAAATTGAAAAATTACTTTATATTTGCATCCCGATTACAAATGGGATAAATGCAGCGTGGTGGTCCCGATAGCTATCGGGAGGTAGCCAACTAGAGTTGAATCTAGTGCCGTTTATTTATTGAAATGCAGGCGTGGTGGAATTGGTAGACCCGCCCGAACGTACCGCTCGGTACGGGCGGGCACGCTAGAAAGTCTAGTGTGATAAAGGGTATACATTGAAGTTAGGTTTGTAATTTTATTGAAGTTTATGCAGGCGTGGTGGAATTGGTAGACACGCTAGACTTAGGATTTAACCAAGTATAGGTTCTTAAAATATTGTTAAAATGCGGGCGTGGTGGAATTGGTAGACACGCTTGACTTAGGATCAAGTGCCTCACGGTGTGAAGGTTCGAGTCCTTTCGCCCGCACAAAAGCCGAAGAGAAATCTTCGGCTTTTTTATTTTTAACAAGGGGATTTTTTTAAGATTTTGAACCTTGGGTACAACATAGGTACAACATTTAGGTGTTTTTCTTCCCTTAATTAAGTTTGATATTAGATGGTCTTATCTGGTATCAAACTATATTTTTTGTATTTGGAAATAATATTTTTTACAATATCACAAAGTTTTTTCGGATCATGCCTAATTTCTGGGTATTTGGATATTTATGCAAATAACTGAGTTAACCTAAACAGGAAGAATTCTGTATTTCTAACGCCTCTGAATT
>NZ_JALKBD010000058.1 GCF_023015905.1 Arenibacter sp. F20364
TTGGCTGTTACTATGGAAAGATCCTCTACCTTAAAAGGATCCAAGGTAGTACCTAAACCTGTTATAGTTACCTGATCTGCAATGGCATCAAAGCTGGACTTATCCACCCAAGCAACCGTGCCTACTGCATCGGTAACCAAGACTTTATCATTACCACCTGAGGAAATATCTTCTGTTAAAATGGTACCGTTCAAAATATTTTCTGTCTGAACCGCATCATCGGCCAATTTAGCATTGGTCACGGCATCATCACCCAATTTTATGGTAGTTACCGCACCATCGGCCAGTTTGGCCGTTACTATGGAAAGGTCCTCCACCTTGAAAGGATCCAAGGTAGTACCAACTCCTGTTATAGTAACTTGATCCGCGATGGCATCGAAGCTAGACTTATCCACCCAAGCAACCGTGCCCACGGCATCCGTAACCATAACCTTATCGTTACCACCTGAAGAAATATCCTCTGTTAGGATAGTTCCGTTCAATATATTCTCTGTCTGGACTGCATCATCGGCCAACTTAGCGTTGGTCACTGCGTCTGCTCCAAGTTTCGCTGTTACTACGGAAAGATCTTCTACCCTAAAGGGATCCAAGGTAGTTCCAACTCCGGTAATTGTTACCTGATCGGCGATGGCGGTAAAGCTGGATCTGTTTACCCATGCCACTGTTCCAATTGCATCCGTAACCAATACCTGATCCGTACCACCACTTAATATGTTTTCTGTCTGTACTGCATTATCCGCCAATTTTGCATTGGTAACCGCATCATCTCCAATTTCCAATACTACATCGCCCAACAAGGCATTTACATCTCCACTCACATCAATGGTAGTGGATGTAATATTGCCGTCACCTGTAAGGTTACTTAGATCGGCATTAAAAGTTCCTCCATTCTCAAGGGTTAGTGTCAACTGATTGTTAACGGGATTAAAGCTAAATACCTGAAGTTGCTGACTATCCGTAGATGTTAATTCCCAGGAGTCCCCGTCCCAAAAATAAATAGTACCTGTATTTGTATTTACATATATATCTCCAACATCGGCGCCGGATGGCGTTGCTGTCCCAGGTGCAGTAACAAGTGTGCCGCTTAGCACCTCACAATTACACTGGTCTTCCAAATTTACTGTAGTTTGCGCCATAGCAAATCCAGAAATTAGAAATATGATTAATAAAATCCCCTTCTTCATAATTAATACTTTACTTAGGTTGGTTGCTATTCATCTAGTAATTCCCCCACATCTGTACAAAACTGATGTAACCGAATTAAACCGATCTATAACACCATACAAAATTAGCCGTATACATGGCAGAGAGAAATAAATGTTGTGTAACCCTATATTTGTATTGTCTATACCTCGATACTTGAGGTTTTGAATTATTCCAAGACCTGTTTCCAGGTAATTTCACTCGTCGATTATCCCAATAATAGCAACACTTGCCGAATATAGATTGTAGGAAAAATCGGTGAATTGGTACATTTCAAAATGGAATAAATTCAATAATTCTTTTTAACCTTATGGGCTATTTTTTTATAGATTTTGAGGATATTTTATTATTGAAAGACTGAAAAATGTAAACTCTTGAAAGATGGAAGAAACATATGGAAAGTAGTACTCAAAACAACACCAAAAAGCTAACAAAAATCTGTTTATCAGCTCTTTAATGTATTTTTTTTTCGAAATAAAAATGCACTCCGAATCCATGTCATTTGATTTCGAGAATCCCATTCAGCATAAAAATTCTAAGTGAATTCTTTCCGAAGCGACTTCCTTGGACCGAGTTTTGTTTTTTAGGGAGCTAATTGCTACAAACCAACTAGTTTAAACATATACCATTGGTCGACCTCCAAAATGTGCAATGATTTTTGTTCAATTATTGTTTTTTTTACAAACCATTATTATACAGAATGTTACAACAATTAATTTGGTTTAACCCTATATGTTATTCTTCTGTTGGTGATAAGGGTATAACCCTTAATCACACTTTTGGGAGAAAACTCCGAAGTGGAATTGGCAACCGTTGCCGTTGATGTCAAAAAATTTCCAATTACCAATCCTGGAGGAAGCGGAATAGTGAATTTGAACCTATTGGTATTGTCCGTATTTCCATCCAAATCCGTATAGGGTGAAGTCCCGGATTCAGCATCGGAACCACTGCCTTCTACCACCGTAGCCAAATAGGTCTGGCCCTCACCATAATCGGTGGACCTTCCCAATTGATTGTCCCCTGCAGTAGCGCTTCCTTGATTTATATCGGTTAAAAACAATTCTATGATTGCCCCTGGCCTAGCCCAACCTTCTACTACCAAATTGGTGCCAGCGGCATAGGCGGCCGAAATAATGGGGAAGTTTATTAACCCATTGGGACCATTATCCCCATCTCCCGAATCATTTAGGGTCACTCCATCTTGATTCAAGTCGATTCCAAGCGCAGGACCAGCAGTACCATTCGCATAAAAGGAATTTTGGGAGATTAAATTCCCAGAACTATTGTTTATAATTTCAAGTCCCGAACCTGCATTGCCATGAATTATATTTCCGGTGATTGAAGCATTATCATTACCCAAAATAATTCCTGCAAGACAGTCCCCTCCCATTAAACCAGAAGTAGTTATTGTATTCTGATCTATATTTATTGGCGAGGATACATTTTCCGCATCAACTCCAAATCCTCCTGAATTTTCAATGAGGTTGGTCTCAATTACTATACCGCTCCCATCCTTTACCTCAATGGAGGGTTTACATTCATCGGTTCCATTGTTGGTAAAATGATTATTCGTTATTACCGTAGAGGTTCCCCCGTCAATGAAAATTGCTGCTTCTTCAGCACCACTTAGATAGTTACGCGCTATGGTTGCTTCACCATCTTTTATTTCGACAGTGTATTCCAAATCCCCTGATTTAACCCCTACTGCATTTACGCCCAATAAATTTTCATATAGATAGGCCGTACCAGAATTCACTTGAACTGACGATTTATCATTCGTATAAACGGCTAAATTGCGAAGGGTAGCACTATTTCCTTCCAGCCTAAATAATTCCTTGGTATCTCCTCGTACCTGAATTTCAGGGAATTCAAAATCTGGAAGTGCCGTTGCCGAAACACCTACAGAGGAACCTCCACTACCCATACTCCCTGAATTGTTGTCCCCAGAATATGCCGTTTGGGTCCTACCATCAATTATGGTATTGGTTCCTGTTATTATTGATAACTGATAGGCATCAGTGATATTAATGTCGAAATAGCCGCTGGCGAAATTGGCATCGGCTGTTCTTCCTAATGCATCCGAAGTAGGAGGTATCATAAAGATTGATGTATCCTCCCCTGCAGCCGGATCAAAAATGGAATTGGCCTCAATATCCAAGCCTGTTTCATTTAAATTATTGGAATTTACAATGAATTGTTCCAAAGAGCCTTGTCCGTATTCATTGGTGTTTACTATGGTATTAAAGTTAAAGCCAAAATCTATACCAACTACCCCATTACTAGCCACTGATACGGTTGATACACTCTGTGCATTATTTAATATTCCTAAAGCAACATCCTGCTGTTGGGAGGGATCGGCTCCGCCGATTTCGTCCGTAACCTCAGTTAATAAAGATGCATCTCCATATTTTCTAAATGTTTGTACCGGGTAACAAACAGAGCAATTGAGGCCGCCCCTATTGGAACGCACCGTTGAACTTACAGTTTTAACCAAATAATCCCCGTCGGCCATCCCACCAAATGAATAATAGCCATTGATGTCCGTTGTTTTCCGTTGCATAAAGTTTCCAGAAGTGTCAAATAATTCTACTACGGCTCCTGAAATTCCCAGAGCTCCTGTGGTGTTTTTGTTTCTTCCCTGTCCTCCAGGATAATTTACGTCTTCAAATACGGTGCCCGCTATCAAATTAGAGGGTACCTTTAAAACTACCGCTGCAGAGATTACAAAATCCTGCCCCACGTCTACATTGGCTGTCACTTGTGTATCAGCAGGTGAAATGTAGCTTGCAATGTCATACGTATCCAAATCCACTCCATAAGAAGTCGTTGTATTATGGATTGGAACTACTGTATTATCATAAATTGTGGAATTGTAGGCATTGTTCCCTGATTGACCTCCATCTCCGGTAAGCACATAAGTTGTACCCGATTGGTTGGTTATGGAAAGTTCCTCTGGGTTACTGGAACCGGAACTTGAACCATCCAGATTGGGGTCTCCCTCCCAGGATAAAAACGAGGCCTTTGCTCCCGAACCCGCAATGGCATAGAAAGAATCCAAGGTAAAGGACGTGCCTGAATTACTAAGACCATCAAAGCCTTGGTACAAGTTAATGTTTACAGCAGGCAATGAAGGATCTTCATAAAAGACTATTAGAGTCCATCCGCCAAGTACCGTGGCGGTAGAACAGTAATTTCCGGTATTATCTACATCCAGATCGCTAAAGTCATAAGTATTTGTCGACGGATTGGCAATCCCTTGTACTATGCTTGTTACATCACTTACATAGCCATAAAAGTTTCTGTTGGTCAGCGTAGTCTGATATAAATAATTTGCAGAAACGTTCTGACCCTCAAAAGTTACGTCCGGATCCCTGACCGTATTGGAATGTGCCCAATACAAATATGCCCTTTCCACTGTAGCCGTAGCCGGAATGGGAGAAACCAGGGTATTGGAAGATGAGGTCGTTATAGCGCAGGCGTTTCCACTATTGCTCTGCGTTCTTAACGATCCTCCCGTAGAGGAATAATCATAATACCCATCAAACTCTTGAAATAGGGTCAAGGGATCATTGGCCAAAATCTGTGTATTTATAGTCCCTGTTCCGGTATCCGTATAATTTATAGTACCATATGAGGCTGTAGCCCCTGTAAATCTAATGGTAAATTCTTCGGCGTTCTCTGGAACCCCATCATTGGAAATGGGTACCGAAATGGTCTGAACATTTCCTAGTTCCCCAGTGAAGGTTAAAGTCCCAGAGGTAGCGGTGTAATCGCTCCCAGCCAAGGCCGAACCGTCAACAGTTTCAAAATCTACAGTGAAAGGAACATGTATATACCCAAACAACCAACTATATCCATGGCTTGCCCGTGTTTGGGTAACCGTAAATACGGCATTACCCACATCCTCATCAAAAGAAATATCAGTTATTACTATTTTAGGGCCTTCCGGATAGCAACTAACATCGGCCTGCCACCCTTCTCCTGTATTGGATCCATTGGAAGTAAATCGAAAGGTTAAACAGCCTGAACTATGGGTCGATTCAATAATATCAGGTATATTGTTATTGTCGTACTGACCAATTAAGGTTCCCCCTGTAGTTGTACCCTCATAAACCCTAAGACGATCCCCACTCTGAACATCAAAGCCAATGAAATCTATGCTGATGTAATTGTTTGCGGCATCCGGACAAATAGTATAAACTATATCCTCATTGTTACTGTAATTACCTACCCCTCCAGAATCTAAAAAAGTATTGCTACAAGTAGTTTCCGTAGTTCCATCTGTCATAATGATGGCATCGTCATCATTTATAGTTCCTGTAGCGGTATCTGAAATGTCCACTGCAGCATCTGAAGAGCTGATAAATTCTAAAGTAAAATTCTCGGGATTCTCAAATACAGTATCATCCAATATGGGTATAGAAATGGTTTCTGTATCTCCTGCCACCCCATTAAAAACTAGAACTCCAGACTGCGCAGAATAATCACTTCCTGTCAGGGCAGTGCCATCAACCGTTTGGAAATTCACTGTAAACGGTCCACTGGCATTGGCTCCTGTATGGGTAACGGTAAACACTGCAGTACCATCATCTTCATTTACAACCACATCATTAATGGAGATTAAGGGAGTTACAGTTGCAGAAATTAGAAAATTATCAATATACACGGAAGAATCATCCTCCCAATCATTACTTCTCCACCCGTTGGAACCAATAAATCTTATTGTCGTATTTGCGGCAGCGTATGATGTAATGTCGAAGCTATAAATCCCCGATGAAGTACCGGTAAATGTTCCAATATTGGTGTAATTGACGCCATCAGAAGACACCTCTACATCTAGACCTTCATTGCTCCACCACCTGTTTTCAAGACCCACTGTTTGCCAATCAAACGACAGGGTTGCCGAAGCTGCACCTGCTAAGTTCGCCGATCTTCTAATACTCTCGTCATTGCGATCTATTCTCCTAAATCTGAGTCTATTACCGGTTATCCTAATTCTCCCGTTATTGGGATTGTTGTTATCATTCGATTCGATCCAATTGGTTGAAAAATTGGTATTTCCATCATTATTGGAATACGACTTGGAACTAAAATTATCGCGGAAAGTATCTTGTCCAAAACTACTGGACACCGATAAAAATAGAAATGCTAATAAATAAAAAGTATGGATACCTTTGTATTGCAATGACGGGAATAATCCCTTGATAAATCTTATGGGAATGACTAAATCCATTTTAATTATCTTTTGGATAAGTGAAATGGTACTAGAGCCTGCAGACGAATACGCAAATGTTTTTGAGCTGGCTTTATGTTGGTTTGTAAACTTGATGATATTGCTTTTAATTTACTTTTTTAGAGCTTCAAGTTTTTCAACTTTAGTAAAACAAGTAAAATCAAGCCTAAAAATATACCAGCAGGTGCCGGATACCTAAATTTTGTTGTGTAAAGAGGTTGGAGTAGAGTGAACGAGTAGAATTCTGCTGTTTCTGTTAAAAAAATTTTGGAAACCGATTAATTTTAACAAGTATTTGGTCGATAACCCCCCAAGAATCAAGGTTCCTAAAAAATAATAAGTAATACAAAAAAGGTAGAAGGAGCTTCTAAAAAAGCCTCTGGATTTCGATTACATATCAACCCTATAGGTTATTTTCCTATTGGTAATTACAGTTCTCACCTTAACGGTCAACAATGCTGAAGATGAATTTGTTGATGGACAACTGGATCCTGATTTTGAAGCTATAATACGATATCTATAGCCATTTTTATCTGCACCCGCCGTCTTGACCGTTAAGGCAGTGGACTGGGTTCCTGCATACTCTGTGCCGTTTGAAATGTTGTTGAAGACTGTTCCCCCATCCGTACTCACCTGCCATTGATAGGTATCTGCATTGGTTGCAGTTACCGTAAAAATGGCATTACCTCCGGTAAAAATAACTTGATCTGGTCCTATAGCAGCCGTTGAAGGGGTGTCTTGGGTAACTGTTATTGCCGTCCTTGCTCCACTGCGGCAATTGGTCGACGTATTTCTTGCCTCGGCATAAAAAGTACCAGGGCCACTGGGAGTATAAGTTGTATTGCCCAACAATAACAATGTTCCTCCACTAGGTGCATTGTACCAGTCCACTGTCTCGCCAAACCCTACGGATGCCGATATACTCGGTACGGCATCACCGGTACAATAAGACTCATTACCCCCACTGGTAGGAGCACTTACCACTGGACACGCACAATTAGGCGCGGTCACTGGAAGTTGATTAGTACAGCCATTGGCATCGGTTACCGTTACCACAATGTTGGTTCCGGATGGAACATCGGTGATGGTCCAAGTATTTCCGGAGGTATTCGTCACAGTACCAGCCGTACTGGTTACCGTTCCCGTACTAACCGTTACGCCCAATCTGTAAGTAGTAGGCGAAAAAAGTCTAAAAACACAAGTAGGAGAAGTGCTTACAGAAATTGTAGGCCTTGGAAGAATAGTTAGTTCTACAGCTGTTCTAAAAAGACTTCTTCTATTGGAATCCGAATTATCCACGCTCTCTCCATAATAGGTAACGTTACCCACCGTATTTAGGGTTGGGGAAACCGGAGAACCACCACTGCTAGCAGTATACCATACCACATGTGCCCCGGAGGGCGGGGTTGCAGAAGCGGTTAGGGTCTGTATTGGGTTTTGTTCGCATTCAGTAATGTCCCCATTACTGGTGGGAGGAGGAAGTGCTGATTCTATGTCATCAAAAGAATAATCGGCACCTCCATTTCCATTACAGTTAGAAAACTTTTCAGTACCTATATAAATATTCTGGGAGGCATTACAATTCTTGTCGGTAGTTATCTGTCCTCCATTATTATAGATCTGTGCGCCTGTAGGTAAATGTAAATCGGCATTCTTTACCCATGTTAGAATACCGTCACTTTGAACGGAAACTACCATTATATTGACATCAAAATCCCCATTATTTGGTAACGAAAGGGTGTCATCACCACCAGATTGATCACCAATTATTAATTTATCTATGGTATAGGAAGTTATATCAACATTTAGAGTAACCGTATTACCACTACCAATGGTTACCGTTCCTACGTTACTGTTTTGCCCGGGATAAGAAGTAGCGTTGACCCAAGCAATACCATTGTAGATCTGCCAGGTACTGGAACTGCTCCAATTACCGGTTGCCTTTGACCTATAATCTCCAGTAACCTGAGCAATTACAGGGATACTAAAGATTACAAATAACAATAGTAAAACCGATTGTTTTAATTTCTGGCTCGATAACATTGATATTAAAGACATTTCTTATTCCTAATTCCGATTGACATAAACTTCACATGAGTATTTCCGCCAAGTCTATAATTTAGTTCTACCTAAACCAATGATTCCAATCTCAAATGGTGAAAATATCAAAAAATCGAAGTGCACGAAACAATATGTTGTGAAGTACCGTTAAACTGTGGTAAATACCCCATTCAAGGAGAATAATAGACAATGATAATCATTAAGAATTAATGATAACGTTAAAGTCCAGCTACCAAAGAGTTATATCTGAAAAAACTCCTGTTGAAAATAATTACACAACTAAAAACGAAAATGCAGCTGAGGAAACAGCTGCATTAAATTTAACTTTTGAATGAATTTTTATTCTAAAATCAAGAATTCAGACCTTCGGTTTAATTGATGTTCTGCTTTGGAACATCTTACACCATTGACACATCTGTTTACCAATCGGGTTTCCCCAAAGCCTTCGCCCTGCAATCTATCACTTGATATTCCTTTTGAAACCATATAAGCTACCGTAGATTCCGCTCTTTTTTGTGATAACCACAAGTTATAGGCATCAACCCCTTGACTGTCGGTATGGGAAGTAACCTTGAGTTTTAAACTTGGATACTTTTCCATGGCAGCAATTACCTTTTGAATTTCAATTTCAGCGTCCGGCCTAACATTATACCTGTCAAAATCAAAATAAATGGTACTTAGCTGTAATAATTTGGCTAAATCGTCCCCATAACCCGCTGTTACGGTATCCCTTTCCAAATAAAAATCAACTATCAAAGGCTTACTATCGGATATATTAAGATACTCTTCGGAAGGCACATATCCTTGCATTGTGGCCCTAACAAAATTACCTTTATTACAGTCTATGGTAATACTGTAATTGCCATTAGAATCCGTTATTGCCGATGCCAATTCCTCATTATTTTCATCAATAACCTTCACCGTTGCCCCTACTAAGACCTCATTGGAAATTTTATCCCTTACGGTACCTGTAATTGGTTTAATACAATCGAATTCCAATTTTTTCGTCTCTACAAAACTATATATATCGTCCTCACCCACTCCATTCTCCCGGTTCGAAGCAAAGTAGCCGTTTCTGGTTTCTTCATTTATAATGAAGGTAAAATCATCCAACTCACTGTTTACAGGTTTTCCTACATTTAAAACGGTCCCTATATATTGACTGTCGGAAATTTTCGTAGCAAATATGTCCAAACCACCTAATCCGGGATGACCATCGGAAGAAAAATAAAGTACATTTTCACTGGTAACGTAAGGGAAGGTTTCCCTTGCTTCCGTATTGATAATATTACCCAAATTTACTGGAGTCCCATAAGTACCATCACTATTAATGGCTACTTTAAAAATATCCGACTCCCCATAGGAACCCGGCATATCTGAGGCAAAATATAGTATTTTTTCGTCCGGGCTAAGTGTAGGGTGTGCAATGGAATAGGATTCGCTATTAAAGGGAAGTTCCTCAATATGGGTCCATACTCCGTTTTCTTTGACCGCTTTAAAGATCTTTAGGCGTACCACTCCCTTTTCATCTTTTACGGTTTTACCGTCAAATAGATTATTTCTGGTAAAATAGAGGGTGTTGCCATCCTTACTAAAGACCGACGTAGATTCGTGATATCTGGTATTTATATCGTCCCCAAATTTCACCACCTTGTTTTCAGAAACACTGTCGGCATTTATCTTGTACAGGTCCAAAAAATCCTTGGCATTCCAAGTATGTCTATATCGAGCCAAATTACCGGTATCCCTGTCTGAAGAGAATATCAGTCCTTGTTTGTAATAAGTAGGGGCAAAATCTGAATATCTGGAATTAAATTCGAATTTCCCAATGTCATATCTCCCTGAATTACTTTCTATTTCCGCCAAATAATCCCGTTCGGTCATGTAAAGATTGGCCCTTACGTCTGCAGATGTCATTTCTGAAAACTGGGTCATTACCTCTTTGGACCTATCATATTCGCCCAAGGATCTTAAGGTTTGGGCATATCTAAAATAGTACTCTGGCCCAATACCTTCCTGATATTCCTTCAATAAGCGTTCATAAATGTCCGCGGCCTCTTTATATTCTGCATTAAAATAATAAGAGTTACCCAGCTTCATTAACAGATCCGCTGACGTATATCCCTTGTCCAGTACACGTTTATAGATATCAATGGCCGGACTAAAGGAATAGTCGCTGTATTTTTCATCTGCCTTATTTATTAATCTATCCTGGGCAATGAGAACGTTACCAAGGACAGAAAATAATACTGTCAGCAAAAAAATTCTTTTTATCATTTTATATTTTTTAAAAGAAGCGCGGTGATACCATTCTTCGGAACGATTTAACCAGTTCAAATCTTAAAAACACTTCAAAGGACCCGTCATTAAATTGTGTTCCTCCCAACTCTGTGGTTTCTCGGTCATATGCCAGACCAATCATAAACTGATCGCTCAATTGAAATCCCAACATACCACTTAAGGCGGCATCCCATCTATAAGCAGCACCAAAGCTAAACTTGTCATTGAACAAGAAACTGGCGGATAAATCTATTTGTAAGGGTGCCCCGCCCACCACTTTGGTCAATACAGCCGGTTTAAACTTAAAATTATTATTCAAATCAAAGACATAACCTGTAATTAAGTAAAAATTCATTCTTTCCTTGGAAAGGAATTGTACCGAATTGGGATCTCTTTGCGAATTGTCAAAATACTGTGTCTCCACAAGGTTTGGTGCAGAAAGTCCGGCATAAAATTTATCGGTATGATAATATACCCCCACTCCAAAGTTGGGAGAAAATTTATTATCAATATTGTCCCCTTGTATATTTTCCGAATCAAAATTGTTCAAGCCATTAAAATCCAGACTCAACATATTTCCCCCGACTTTTAATCCAAAGGACAATTTGGCATCCAAGGCAACATCAACGGTATAGGACAACACAGCATCCAACTGAGTTTCCTGAACCACACCATCACCTATATTGTCATTTATTATTGAAATACCGTAACCCAATCTACTATTCCTTATTGGTGAGTGCAGGTTTAAGGTCTGTGTTTTTGGCGCCCCTTCCAGACCTACCCATTGGGACCTGTAAAGTGCTGCAGCACTTAACTGCCCCCTAGATCCTGCATAAGCCGGGTTAACACTCATGGTATTGTACATATATTGGGTATACTGTGCATCTTGCTGGGCGTATAGTCCGGCAATCAAGAAAAACAACATAAAAACGGTTGCGAAGAGACTCTTTTTATATATCATCTACTAATAAATATTTTATTTACTCACATAAATATAACCACTATCTGTAATATTCTGCTGTTTATTTTCATAGTTGAAAATATAATAATAAACACCCGCGGGCAAATAATTGTTTCCAGTAACGGTGGATCTTGCCTTGGACCTACCGTCAAAGACATTATTTTGGTTATTATACCCCTTGCCTTCATAAACAGAAACCCCCCATCTATTGAAAATTTTCAAGCTATTGTTATTGGCATTTCTCACCCCTCTAATAAATAGAAAGTCATTTTTACCATCAGAATTAGGGGTAACGAGTTGATTCACTTCAATTTTTTCATCATCATCACCTTCTTCCACAATAACTGTAACCGTAGCCGTGTCGCAATTGTCGGTATTGGCGGCTTCACAGATCGTATATGCAATGGTATAGGTACCATCTGCAGTACCGGGAGCTAGGCTTACGCTACCATCCTCGTTTATAATCAATTCTGCCGTTGGGACAGAGCTGAGTACCACATCCTCGGGAGCAACCAACTCCCCGTTTAGAGTGTCGTTGGAAAGCACGTTGCTACCAGATATTTCACCGGTATTATCGGTATCCGTGGTATATGCATCGTCCACTGCATCGATTATGTAATCCATGTCAGGACCTACCTGAACGGTTACCGTGCCGGTATCGCAATTGTCCGTATTTGCAGCTTCGCATATGGTGTAATCTATAGTATAGATGCCATCGGCAGTTCCGGGAGCAATGGTTATACTGCCATCCTCATTTATAGTAAGCTCATCCGTAGGAGTGGAAGTAAGAATCACGTCCTCAGCGGCTACCACTTCCCCGTTGATAGTATCGTTGGAAAGCACGTTGCTATCAGGTACCACTCCGCTGATGCCGGTTTCCACGCCATAGCTATCGTCCACGGCATCGATTATGTTGTCCATTTCAGGTCCTACCTGAACGGTTACCGTGGCTGTATCACAATTGTCCGTATTGGCCGCTTCACAGATAGTATATTCTATTGTATAGGTACCATCGACCGTTCCAGGGGCAATGGTCACAGTACCATTCTCATTTATAGTAAGCTCATCCGTTGGAGTGGAGCTCAGTACCACGTCGGTGGCGTCTACCACTTCCCCCTTGATAGTATCGTTGGAAAGTACGTTGCTATCGGGAATAACACCACTGACATCGGTATCCACGCTATAGTTATCGTCTACGGCATCTATTACGTTATCCATGTCAGGACCTACTTGAATAGTTACCGTACCAGTATCGCAATTGTCCGTATTGGCGGCTTCGCAGATGGTATATTCTATAGTGTAGGTACCATCGGCCGTTCCAGGGACAATGCTTACACTGCCATCCTCGTTTATCGTAAGTTCATCCGTTGGAGTGGAGCTCAGTACCACATCCTCATCGGCTACCACTTCCCCGTTTACAGTATCGTTGGAAAGCACATTGCTGTCGGGAATAACTCCGCTTACATCGGTATCCACGCTATAGCTATCGTCTACGGCATCTATTACGTTATCCATATCAGGACCTACTTGAATGGTTACCGTGCCGGAATCACAATTGTCCGTATTGGCGGCTTCGCAGATCGTGTATTCTATAGTGTAGGTGCCATCAGCAGTACCGGGTGCTACGCTTACACTGCCATCCTCGTTTATGGTAAGTTCATCCGTTGGGGTAGAGCTCAGTACCACGTCCGTGGCATCTACCACTTCCCCGTTTATAGTATCGTTGGAAAGCACGTTGCTATCGGGAATAACACCACTGACATCGGTATCCACGCTATAGCTATCGTCCACCGCATCTATCACGTTGTCCATGTCAGGACCTACCTGAACGGTTACCGTGCCGGTATCGCAATTGTCGGTATTTTCGGCTTCGCAGATGGTATATTCTATTGTATAGGTACCATCGACCGTTCCTGGGGCAATGGTCACACTACCATCCTCGTTTATGGTAAGTTCATCCGTTGGAGTGGAGCTCAGTACCACGTCCTCAGCGGCTACCACTTCCCCGTTTATAGTATCGTTGGAAAGCACGTTGCTATCAGGTACCACTCCGCTGATGCCGGTTTCCACGCCATAGCTATCGTCCAAGGCATCGATTATGTTGTCCATTTCAGGTCCTACCTGAACGGTTACCGTGGCCGTATCACAATTGTCCGTATTGGCGGCTTCGCAGATCGTGTATTCTATAGTGTAGGTGCCATCAGCAGTACCGGGAGCAATGGTTACACTACCATCCTCGTTTATAGTTAGTTCATCCGTTGGGGTAGAGCTAAGTACCACATCCGTGACGTCTACCACTTCCCCGTTGATAGTATCGTTGCCAAGCACGTTGCTATCGGGAATAACTCCGCTTACATCGGTATCCACGCTATAACTATCGTCTACGGCATCTATTACTTTATCCATGTCAGGACCTACCTCAATGGCTACTGTGGCCGAAGCACAAACATTGGGATCGGGTATAACATTACATACCTGATAAATTATAGTAACAATTGTGTTGGATTCGGATTCTACAGGGGTATAGGTTAGGAAGCCGGTTTCTTCATCAAAAGTCACAGTACCTAGGGCACTACCGCCAATCATGGACAATGTCGTAATACCTATATTGTTGGCATCGTTATTAGGCAAATAATCATCATTCTCCAAAATATTGATGGCCACTTCTGTCAAGGCAGGGGTTGAACCAGAGTCATCCCTGGCCGTTGCTACAAGTGGATCAGGATCCGTTCCATTGGGATTTCCATCGTTATCACAGTCGAGCACCTCCCATTCTACAGTGGGGGTCAACGTAATACTTTCAGGATTATAATCGCATGGATCCAAGGGATCCGTACCGTCCGTTTTCTCGTCCTCATTAGTTACACCGTCCCCATCGCAGTCCGTATCGTTCCAAGTAGTAGACGGAGCTACAGTTTGGTGGGCCAAGACAAAATCGCAAGAATCCAAGGGGTCTGTACCGTCTTCGTTCTCTGTCCCGTTCGTTACCCCGTCCCCATCGCAATCAGCCTCTAAATAGTCGCCGCTTTGCGCCAAGGTTATATGTTCAGGATCATAATCGCAAGGATCCAAGGGATCAGTCCCATCCGTTTTCTCGTCTTCATTGGTTACCCCATCACCGTCACAATCCAATTCGTTCCAAGTATTGGAAGGAGTTAACGTCTGGTGGGCCAAAACAAAATCACAGGGATCCAAAGGATCAGTTCCGTCTTCCTTCTCATCCTCGTTGGTTACGCCATCACCGTCACAATCGGCATTTTTCCATTCCGTTGATGGAGAACAGTTTTGATGTGCCAGGACAAAATCGCAGGGATCCAAAGGATCTGTTCCATCCTCCTTTTCCTTTTCATTAGTAACACCATCACCGTCACAGTCTGCATTCTTCCATTCCGTGGACGGGCTACAGTTTTGATGTGCCAAGACAAA
>NZ_JALKBD010000059.1 GCF_023015905.1 Arenibacter sp. F20364
AATAACGATAAATCGGTTCCTTTGTCCATCCCTTAAATTTAAAGTGCAAAGAAATAAATTATTCACTTCAGACCCAAGTTTTGTTCTTGATCCCAAATGGCCTTGTTTTAATCGATCATGATTGTTTCACCAATTGCAGCTAAAACAAGAACCGGATACATTGCGCAAATCTTTAACATCATGAGACTATTCTTCATTTTAATAGCCATCTTAATCATAAGCAATGTGAACTCACAGGACTTAAAACAACACCGATGGGAAAATAGGGTCGTTCTAATCGTGGCCCAAGACGAGGATTCCAGGGCATATCAAGAACAAATCACCAAATTTAACAGTCTTCCCAAGGAACTTAAGGAAAGAAAAATTATAGTCTATCAAGTTTTGCCTGATCGGTATAAATTAATGAATTGCCAGCTAAAAGGGGAAAAGAACGAATGGATTACTTCTCCTATTATTTTTGATGATTTTGCAAAGAAGGGGGAAGAATTTAAAGTGATATTGATGGGCTTGGACGGGGGCATAAAACTTGAAAAGACTGAAGTACTTACAACAACGGAACTTTTTGGAACCATAGACGCTATGCCGATGAGAAGAGCCGAAATGAAAAATAAAAACAAATAAACTACCTCGGGGCAGGCCTGTCTAGCTGACAAACGCAGGCCCGCGAAGCATTGAAAGAACCCTTATTTTAGATTATTTTTATACATCAAATCTAAAGGCGGCAGGCAGGTTTTAATTTGATTATCGAGTAAATCAATATTTGTAGATCTTTTATTGAAATGGCAAATACATAATTCTTTATTTTTAAAAAATATGGAACCTAAAAATTTAGCTGATCCAATGGATAAAATCCACACCATGGAAATAACCAAAACTTCAACATACTACTTTTTTTTCCTCATAGTGGTTATGCTTGGCAGTTGTAAAGAAGAAACCGAGAAAAAACCGCCCCAAATTACTACTGGAGAATTAATATTCAATTCTTCCGATAAAGAATTGGACAAGGCTTTCAGCTGGGCCAAGAACAAAGCCCTGTCCTACGCCCATGACAACGATGATCCGGTCGGGTACTGGTATGAGGCTGCACTACCCGATCGTGAAGCTTTTTGCATGAGGGATGTTTCTCACCAGGCAATTGGAGCCGAAATATTGGGATTGGGAAAACATAATTATAATATGTTCCTGAAATTCGCCCAAAATATTAGCAAGGAAAAGGATTACTGTAGCTATTGGGAAATTAATAGGTATGACAAACCGGCTCCCGTAGACTACGAAAATGACAAGGATTTTTGGTATAACCTACCTGCCAACTTTGATGTAACCTATAACGCCCACCGACTTTATAATTGGACGGGTAATAAGGAGTACCTTAATCATCCTGATCTCGTTAATTTTTATGAGCTGAGTCTTAATGAATACCTAGACCATTGGCAATTGGGTTGGGACCAGATCTTAGACCGAAGTCGCTCTCTTCATGCACCCCAGAATTCAGAAAAAAGCAGGTTTGGAAACAAGCGGGGCATTCCTACATACAACGAAGGTGGCCGAGGAGAAACTTTGCTAGGAATAGATATGTCTGCCTCCATAGTGGCCGCATATAAGGCCTACGCAGAGATGCTAAAGCTGAGGGGAAATCTGTCCCGATCTACGGAATATTTGGAAAAAGCGCAACAAGAAAAAGAGTTCCTAAATCATTTTTGGTATGACAAGGAGAGGCAGGAATACCGTTCCATTCTTTATGATGACGGTAACTTCGATTATTTTATGGTAGGTGAAAACCAGGGTTTTTTACACTATCTCTTCTATTATGATGTTATTTCCGATGATAAAAAAATAGAAAACCTAGTGGGGGAATACGAGGCCAACTTCAACAAATTGATTGTTGAGTTAAAATCATATCTGCCCATCATCTTTTACGAAAATGGCCGTTCGGGAATAGCTAACCAGATGATCATTGACTTATGCAGTAAAGAAAATGCCAGACGCGACTATCCCGAAAACTCCTATACGGTAATAGAGCATTTGACAAGGGGCTTGATGGGCATAAATGTCGATGCAGCCTCTAATAGTTTTTCAAGTTTACCACGCTTGGAAAAAGCTGATGATTGGGCTGAAATGAAGAGCCTACCCCTTCTCTCCAATAAGGTAACGGTAAAACACTATGGGAAGTCTAAAACAGAAGTAAACAACCTAAGTGGAGGCACCTTAAATTGGACGGCCAAAATACCTGGCATACACGAGTTTCTATTCCTAAATGGAGAAAAAACAAATTGTACCACCGTTGTCAATAAACGGCAGCAATACTCCTATATTACCGTAGCGCTAATTGACGGTACCAGTGCTGCAGTATCCACAAATCCATAGTCTATTCGATATCATTATCCAATCCAACTACCGGTTTACAGTTAAATTATATAAAAACACCATTCCAATTTCTTAAAATAAAAATTCATCCTATCTTTATCATGGTTTAAACTAATTTTTTACGGTCCAGTAAACTACCACTTTCAAATTGAACCGTTGCGTACCATATTTTTGAAGCATGAATAAAGAGTTTGTTCCCAAGCTATTTTCTCTTTTAAAAGAGGGAATTGCGAAAGAAACCATTTCAAAAGATTTACTTTCTGGATTGATCGTGGGTATAGTTGCCCTTCCCTTAGCCATCGCCTTTGCCATAGCCTCTGGAGTTTCGCCGGAAAAAGGATTAATAACAGCTATCATTGCCGGGGTAATAATTTCAGTATTTGGCGGTAGTCGGGTCCAAATTGGAGGTCCTACCGGGGCATTTATCGTCATCGTATACGGTATTGTCCAAGAGCATGGAATAAATGGCCTAACCATAGCCACTTTTATGGCCGGCTTTATCATCATTGGCTTGGGACTTGCCCGATTGGGGAACCTATTAAAATTTATTCCCTATTCACTTATAGTAGGCTTTACCAGTGGTATAGCCTTAATTATTTTTTCCTCCCAAATCAATGATTTCTTTGGTCTCCACATAGCTAAAGTGCCGGCTGATTTCATGGACAAATGGGTCGTATATTATGAAATTATGGACAAGATCAATGGGTATGCCATTGCAATTGCTGCCGGAACGGTCATCATAACCCTTTATTTTCAAAAGTTGATCAAAAAAATTCCAGGTTCTATAGTGGCCATAGTGTTGTCTACCCTTGTCGTGAAGATTTTTGGGATTCCCGTGGATACCATTGAAAGCAATTTTGGAGAAATCCCAAATCATTTAAGCATGCCCAGCCTGCCGACAGTGGATTATGCCACAGTAAAGTCTTTGATCCAACCCGCTTTTGCCATTGCCCTATTGGGCAGTATAGAATCTCTCCTTTCCGCTGTGGTTTCAGATTCCATGATCGGTGGCAAACATCGTTCCAATTCGGAATTGATAGCTCAGGGCGGGGCCAATATATTCTCTGCCATCTTTGGCGGTATCCCTGCTACTGGTGCCATAGCAAGAACGGCTACCAATGTGAAAAATGGCGGTAGAACCCCAATTGCCGGCATAGTACATGCCTTGGTACTCTTATCCATAATGCTTTTGTTTGCTCCTTATGCCAAGTTGATACCCCTTTCCTGTCTGGCGGGAATTTTAATGGTCGTGGCCTATCATATGAGCGAATGGAGACAATTTAAATCGATTTTAAAGGGAAATAGAATGGATATCATCATTCTCTTGAGCACCTTCTTCCTAACGGTCATCTTCGATCTTGTTATCGCCATTGAAATTGGAATAGTACTTTCCAGTTTTATGTTTATGAAGAGAATGAGCGAAGCTGTACTCGTGGAGAACATCACACCTGAAAATATTAATGGCGAACATTTGTTTGACGATGAAATAATGGAACTCCCCAAAAACGTACTTTTATATGAGATTAATGGTCCCCTGTTTTTTGGAGCTGCCAGACAATTTCAGGAAACCATAACCAATACCCATTTACAGCCCAAGGTCATCATCATTAGAATGCGTTATGTTCCTTTAATAGATGCCACCGGATACCAAAGTTTAAAGGAGATTATAAAAACGTATAGGGCCAAGGGTATAAAAGTAATCCTTTCAGGAATCAACGAAGAGACCAAAAAGGATTTTGAGAAGAATGAAATGTTCTCTGTATTGGACCGGGATTATATCTTCAATAATATTACTGAAGCCTTGGAAAAAGCCAAATCCAACACTTAAATATTAGCAGCTGGGTATCCTAAAATAGCGTATCTTCAGATAAGTACTAAAAGCCATTTAAATTTTGAAAGTCGAAAATTTTACGTTTATTTAAATTATACTTTTGATATATAAAGCCCAAGGCGTAAATGCCAATGGCCATACCTACCGTTAAACCGACCCTGCTATGAGACGCTATACCCGACTATTATTATTGACCTTACTTCTCCTTTGTAACTATACTCTAAAAAGTCAGTCCGATAGTACAGCAGTAGATACGATAGATAAGGATTCGGTAAACACTGAATTATTAAATGATTACAACAGGCGTATAGCCGAAATTGAATTGCAGCGTGTTGAAGATTCCATAAAGAAAGCGACATTGGAGAGTCAGCTAAATGCTTTAAAAACTACGGATAACATTCAAAAGGAGGAGCTTCTTCTTCAGCTTAAAACCATTGAAGACAATAATACATCACGCCTAGCCAATAAAAAAGCCCGTATCGATTCCTTGCGCAAGACTGCCTCTGGATTTCCGGTAATTAGTTCTCTTGGCGATACCTTATTTCTGATATATTCAAAAATTGGTGCTTCCACCCCACAAGAAAGGGCACTTAGCATAGAGAAAAAAATTAAAATATTGGAGGATGATGACTTTTTAAAAATCGATTCCATTGCGGTGGTTAAATCCGAAAACACCTTTGATATAGTTTATGGAGATACCATCATCATGAGCATTTCCGAATCCGATGCCATTTGGTACGATCAAAGTATGCAAGCCTTGGCCACCGAATTCCAAGGTATTATCAAAGCTTCCATCACAGAGGTTAGAAAAGAAAGCGGCATCTTCAAGATATTGATGCGCATAGGATTGGTCGTCCTGGTCATTGGGCTGGCCTGGCTAATATTTATCCTAATAGGAAAAGGTTACAATAAGCTTTTGGCCAATATACATAGGACCAAGGACAATTGGCTTAAAAACTTAACCTATAAGGATTATACCTTTCTAACTTCGGATCAGGAACTGCAGGTAGTACTGTTTTTATTCAATATTTTGAGATGGTTTGTGTACGCCCTTTTACTGTATATCTCCCTACCGATCATCTTTAGTATATTTCCTTTCTCCCGTACTTGGGCGGACACCCTCTTCCAATTGATATGGTCTCCCTTTAAAGGTGGGGCCATCGCAATTTGGCAATACCTGCCCAACCTGATCAGTATATTGGTCATCTATTTTGTAATGAAATATTGCATTAAGTTCGTGAGGTATATATTTTCTGAAATTGAAGCTGAAAAACTAAAGTTATCGGGTTTTCATGCGGATTGGGCCATGCCCACCTTTAGCATTGTAAGGTTCCTGCTCTATGCCTTTATGTTCGTATTGATCTTCCCCTATTTACCGGGTTCAGATTCCGATGTTTTTAAAGGGGTTTCCGTTTTTATTGGGGTGTTGTTTTCGCTGGGATCTTCCACGGCCATTGCCAATATGGTGGCCGGCTTGGTCATTACCTATATGCGGCCCTTCAAAATTGGGGATCGTATAAAAATTGGGGATGTCACCGGCGATGTGGTGGAAAAAACCCTTTTGGTTACCAGGGTGAAAACCACCAAAAATGAGGTCATCACCATTCCCAATTCTTCGGTGCTTTCCGGTAATACCACCAATTATACCAGCGAGACCTTGGAACGGGGATTGATCATTCATACTACCGTAACCATTGGCTATGACGTTCCGTGGATAGACGTACACAAGGCTTTGATAGATGCAGCCTTAAGGACCGATTTGCTTTTAAAGGACCCTGCTCCCTTTGTGCTGCAGACCAGCTTGGAAGATTTTTATGTGGCCTACCAAATAAATGCCCATACCAAAACCGCTGGCAAACAAGCCCTGATCTATTCCAATTTGCACCAGAATATCCAGGATGTTTTTAATGAAAGGGGCATAGAAATTCTATCGCCACATTACAGGGCTGCAAGGGATGGAAATATGACTACCACACCCGCTAATTATTTGCCAAAAGACTATAAGGCACCTAGTTTTAGCGTAAAGGTGGAAAAGGACAAAAATGACTAATTGGAGCAAGGTATAAATTATTACCCTTAAAAATTTTTGTTCAAGCAATCTTCAAATGGCCAATGTTCCTACAAAAGGTAAACATTGACCCATAAGGCATCTTTCATCAACAGACTTAATGATTTAAAAAAGATTGTAATCAGGACCATATCAATCTATGAAAAAAATTACTATTTTTAGTAGTACCCTAGCTGAGGAACATGTATTAAACCAATAGCTATTTAAATATATTAACCAAAACCGACCCATGACTAAATTCTTTCACTTAATTAGACTTCGGAAACATTAGGCCACTTGTTACCTGAGTAGCTAACTCTATCTTTTTTTTAATAGAATATAGCGGCTGATTTTTGTGTGCTTATAATACTGAAAACAACTGATTGAAACAATAAAACTTCCCCCTCCCATTTTAAATACTCTTTTGTTTAATTAAAAATTATTTAGATGAAAAAAGGATTAAAAATACTAGGAGTGAGCATAGTATTCATTGTATTATTGATTGGAATTGTTATAATTTTTATCAGTGCCAACGGTATTCCTTCCTATGAAGTAGAAAAAATTGATTTCAAGGTAAATAATAGTCCCGAAGCCATAGCCAGGGGCGAAAAATTGGCCCTTATGCTATGTGCCAGTTGCCATTTGAACCATCAAACCAATAAACTTACGGGACAGAAAATGATGGATGCCCCGCCGGAATTTGGAGAAATCTATTCCCAGAATATTACCCATGACAAGACCTATGGCATTGGGGACTGGACGGATGGGGAACTGGTATATCTCCTTAGAACGGGCATAAAAAGGGACGGTCAATACAGTCCGCCCTATATGGCCAAATTGCCACATATGGCGGATGAAGATATGAATGCCATCATTGCGTTTTTAAGGTCGGACCACCCTATGGTGAAAGCGGATCCCACTCCGGATATCCCGCCCAAACCCTCTTTATTGACCAAAATCCTGTGTAGGGTTGCCTTTAAGCCCCTCCCCTTGCCCACAGAGACAATTCCCTTACCTAATGAGGACGACACTATGGAATTGGGCAAATACTTGGCACATAACTTGGATTGCTTCTCCTGCCATTCGGCGGACTTTAAAACCAGCGACTTTTTAAATCCGGAATTGAGTGAAGGCTACTTTGGAGGGGGCAATAAACCTTTGGACTTGCAGGGACGGGTAATGTTGACATCGAACCTAACCCCGGACAAGGAAACCGGAATTGGGAATTGGACCAAGGAAGATTTTGTCAATGCGCTTAAGTATGGGCAAAAAAAGGGTGAAAAGGCCTTGACCTACCCCATGCTTCCCTATCCCCAACTTACGGATCATGAAGCTGGGGCCATTTTTGAATACCTGCAAACCATTCCTCCTATTAAAAACAAGGTGGAGCGATCCATATACTAAAAAATGTAAAGGCTAATTTTTGACTTGTACAAACTATGTCCCCTAACTAAATATGGTCTTTGGCATAAGTTGTCGTAAATTACCCTAAAGGTGAATTATGAAGTATCTTTTGGCCACTTTAGTTTTAATGACGCTTATGACCTCAAAAATAATTTTCGATTTCAACAAGGATACCAGCATGGAAAATTGGACAATTGTCAATGATGGTGTAATGGGGGGCTTGTCGGTCGGAAATATCGTCCTAACTCCGGAAGGACATGGATTATTTAAGGGCGAAATCTCCTTGGAAAACAATGGTGGCTTCTCTTCCGTGCGTTACCGGTTTGAAAAGCTACAGGTAACCAAAGACGGTTACATTAGTATTCGGCTCAAAGGCGACGGCAAGAAATATCAATTTAGGGTAAAGGACGATTCCAGCAATTATTATTCCTATATCGTTACCTTTCCAACTTCAGGGGAATGGGAAGAAATCAAAATTTCACTCAAGGATATGTATCCTTCTTTTCGGGGCAGAAAATTGGACATGCCCAATTTTTCAAAAGATCATATTGAGGAGATAGTTTTCTTAATCGGTAATAAAAAAACGGAAAGCTTTATGTTGCTTATCGATAAAATAGTCCTGGATCATTAAAAGCGATCTGAAAAATTTCAAAAATGGGAAAAATTCAATTATCCCTAGCCTCAATTTTTTACGAGATTACCAGTCTTTCCGAAAGTTCTGAATCGACACGAAACCACAAAAAATTGCTACATTTAACAGTGTTATGGACTGCAATTGAAAATTGGAACTAATCCCATTGCTGTTATAACTATGTAAACCATTAAATACCAACCTTATAAATAATTATGAAGCCATTAAAAACAATTCTATTAGCCATTCTTTTTTTGAGTGTAACGATCTCCTTTGCTCAAATACAATTACCTGCCTTTTTTGGGGACCATATGGTCTTACAACAGAATAGCACTGTCTCCATTTGGGGAACCGATAAACCGAACGCTAAAATTAAGGTAATAGGAAATTGGGGAAAAGAATCTACCGCAACTGCCAATGCCAATGGACAATGGAAACTAAAAATTCAAACACCGTCCTATGGCGGACCCTACACCCTAAACATAAAGGGGAGCAATGAGGTTACCCTGAACAACGTTATGATCGGGGAAGTATGGTTGTGTTCCGGGCAATCCAATATGGAGATGCCGGTAAAAGGGTTTAATAACCAACCGATCAACGGTAGTGGCGAGGCCATTATAAATTCCAAAAACAATCAGATACGTTTGTTTACCGTAAAAAGGGCTGCTAGTCTGGATCCGTTGGATCAAGTGGAAGGTCAATGGGCAGAGGCCACCCCCCTAACCGTAAAGGACTTTAGCGCTACGGCCTACTTTTTTGGAAAAAAATTGAACACCCTATTAAATATCCCCATTGGATTGATCCATACCTCCTGGGGCGGCTCCAGTGTGGAAGCTTGGATGGATAAGGAATCCCTTTCCCCATACAATACCATAGAGCTGCCCAAAAATCTTCCGGAGGAAGGATTGAACCAGACCCCTACCCTCTTGTACAATGCCATGATCAGCCCTTTGGTAGGCTACAACATTAAGGGAGCTATTTGGTACCAAGGGGAATCCAACAGAAACAGGGCCAAGGAATACGCCCAACTCTTTCCCACCATGATCAATACCTGGAGGGAAAAGTGGCAACAGGGCAAGTTTCCCTTTTACTTTGTTCAAATTGCACCCTATGGCTATGACGGTGGCAATGCCGGCTTTGTTAGGGAAGCGCAATTGTACACCATGAAAACGGTTGAAAATACGGGAATGGCAGTAACTATGGACATCGGGGACTGCGATTTTATCCATCCCAGGGAGAAGAAATTGGTGGGCGATAGATTGGCCCTTTGGGCACTTGCCAAAGATTACGGTATGGAGGATATTGCCTATAGCGGTCCGGTGTACAAAGCAATAGATGAGATAAAGGATGGTAAGGTAAAAATGTCCTTTGAGTATAATGAGAACGGACTATCCAGTTATGGACAGCCATTATCAGGCTTTGAAGTGGCCGGGGCTGATAAAGTTTTTCACCCGGCAGAGGCTAAAATAAATGGGGATAAGAGCCTTAGCGTCTGGTCCGAGCATGTGTCGGCCCCTGTTGCGGTAAGGTATGCCTTTAAAAATTGTGAGGCAGGCAGTTTGTTCAATACGGAGGGCCTCCCCGCTTCCTCCTTTAGAACGGATACTTGGGAGGAGTAGAATTCCATTATATTAATTACTGGGCGCAAGGAAACAATTAGTTTTTCTGCGCTTATTGTATTGTGTGAAGCTGTAGGAAGTAAATCACGGTCAATCTGAAAAATTTAGGGTAATAGCATTGACAATCCGAATCGAAAGCAGAAACTTATCCAATACTTTTTTCCATAGATCAAAAAAGTATCCAAAAAAATCTAGGTTGATTTTTCTTTTCTTGAAATCCACGGACTTTCCACTCCCACATCGTCCCGGCCACTTTCACTTCCGTGAAATGCTCTTTGGCCGCCTGCCTACCGGTAGGCAGGTTTTAATCTCGATTATCGAGTAAACTGAACATTGACAGTAATTAGTTATTAGGAATTTTAAACTCACATTAATAGCTAATTTGGCATCAGTCAATCAAATTGAGAGTTTCGTATTTAGAATCCTCAAGTCCGTAGATATTATTTTTTCTAAGAAATATTACCGAATATCTTAGCTAAGTATTAATGGTAGAAATAGAATTAAAAATATGGGCAATCTAAAATCGACCTCTGTCAATATGGTGGGTAAACTAACCTTAATCTTTTTAAGTGTACTCCTTATTCAATCTTGTAATATAAAGAAGAAAAGCGAGGAAAAAGAAGCTAGCGTAACAACATCTTCAAGTAATAACTACACTCAAATTGCTACAGGGCAAGTTGCATTATACACGGTAGACGGAGAAGTAATTGAATCCTTGGAGCCAAGCGATTCGCTTTACGGGCAAGATGCCAACTATCTAAAAGGCAAAAAGATGTCCTACAAAAAGAATGGAGACGGAACTGTTATCGACCTAAACTCTGGACTTATGTGGCAAGAAATTCCAACAACAGAAGGTTTTGATTGGAACGGTGCAAAAGAGTATTGTGAAAACCTGGAACTTGGTGGTTATGACGATTGGAGAATGCCTACATTAAAAGAATTATTTTCTATTAGCGATTTTAGTTCAGGATGGCCCTATTTGGACTCCTCTTATTTTTCTCTTGTAAACAACGATTATGTAGAAAAAAGCGAACAATATTGGGCAGACAATAAATATGTTGGGCATACGGAAGAAGGACGTTACACGGCAGCTTTTGGAGTAAACCATGCCACAGGGCACATTAAAGCCTATCCAGGGGAAGCAGCAGAGGGTGGAATGCGCAATGGTCCACCCCTGGGAGGAAACAACGGATCTGAAGGACAAGATTCAGAAGAGAACAGACCACCCCCTCCGGGTCAAGGAAAGGATAATGCAGACGGAAATAGACCAATGGGCAACCCTATGCTAAAACATGTGCGTGCAGTACGTGGAAATATTTACGGCATCAACAATTTTAAAGATAACGGTGACGGTACAATAACCGATACCTCTACTGGATTAATGTGGTCCAAAAAAGATAGCCAAGAAGGCCTTGATTGGAAAAATGCCCTGGTTTATTCAGAAAATACAGTATTAGCAGGACATTCTGATTGGCGCTTACCGAACGTAAAAGAATTACAGGGCATTGTTGATTACCACTATGCACCAAGTGCCAAGGACACTACTTTGGTGGGAGCCGCTATTGACCCCTTGTTTAGTTGTTCAGAAATTATCAATGAAAATGACGATAAAGATTACCCATACTATTGGACAAGCACTTCAGCAAGGTTCCAAAAAGGCAAACCATATTACTATGCTTGGTATGTGGCTTTTGGACGTGCGGTAAATCCCAAAGGTTTGGATTTTCATGGTGCAGGAGCTGTAAGGTTCGACACCAAACATGAAAATGGTCCAGCAGGTGAAGGCGGCGAAAGAATCTATAACTATGTCCGTTTGGTTAGGAATGTTGATTAAAACAGTAACAAATAAAAACTAGCTGCAAAGAGGTATAGAAATAATTAAGAGCTACTCAAAATAGGCTTTCATAGGATCAAAATAATGTTCCTGCCAACCTTTAATATAATGTTCTCCATCTTCTGGAACATTGGTATGTATCAAGGTCAATTGGGTTATACCATCTGTTTCTGAAAGTATAAGCTCAATTTGCGAATCTTCCTCCCTATCCTTAAAATTATCAGTTCTCCAGGTTTGAACAATTTTATGGTAGGGTTCCAAAATTAGATTCTCGCCTTTAATATACCCGTCCCAAGCGGTAAATGGATCACCCACCCTGTCGGACACGAAGGCCTCACCTCCGGTCATTTTGGTATGCCCCTGAGTGCTGAGCCATGCCTTGTAGATTTGTTTTGCCGTGGTGTTAAAAGTTGTTTTTAAGGTAAATTCCATTGATATACTTTTAAGGTGAAATTAAACTAACAGCTCGATCCTTAAATTTACTAAATAATTTTTCAGCAGTTGAATCTTACTGGGCCTATATATTAGCTTTTGCTAACTTTGCCCTTTATAAACCTCATAGCCGTGCACCCGAAAAATCCCTTTGCCAAAGATTACGATTTTGATTTCCTAGTGCAGCATTCGCCTAATTTAAAGGAATTTGTCTTTGTGAACGCATATGGAAACCAAACCATAACATTTGGGGACAAACAAGCGGTAAAGGCGTTGAACAGGGCCTTGTTAAAGGCCCACTATGGCCTTGACCATTGGGATATTCCTGAGCATAACCTCTGCCCCCCCATTCCTGGCCGTTTGGATTACCTCTTGTATGTGGCGGAACTGATTCCAAAAACCGAAATTAGTTTGTTGGACATTGGCACCGGGGCCAACCTTATTTATCCCATTTTGGCAACATGCCACTTTAATTGGCAATGTACGGCCAGTGAGGTAGATCTGGATGCCTTAAAAAACGCCCAGGAAATTATTGATAGCAACAAGGTATTACAAAAGATAGCGCTGAGACAGCAAAGGTTCAAGAACAGTATTCTGGAACACATTATTCAGCCTAGGGATAATTTTGACATCGTAGTCTGCAATCCCCCATTTTTTAAGAACCGTACAGATGCCGAACAACAGAACCAACGAAAGGTACGCAACCTGCAATTGGAGGGTGGGGAACGCTTAAATTTTGGAGGCCTGGCCAACGAATTGTGGTACAAGGGCGGTGAGGAAGCCTTTGTAAAAAAGATGGCCGGGGAGAGTGCGCAATTCAAAGATCAGGTACATTGGTTTAGCTCTCTGGTCTCCCAAAAAGAAAACCTAAAAAATATAAAAAGGGCCATTAATAAAACCGGTCCAACAGTGGTAAAGGTTGTAGATATGGAACAGGGCAACAAAAAAAGCAGGTTTGTGGCCTGGACTTTTAAGGGACAATAATTATTGCTATAAAATGATTCTGATTACTGTATTGAGAATAAGGGATTGTTCGTAGAAACAAATTGAACCCCAAGGCAGAACCTAGACCTCTTAACGGAACCAACCCACAAGTCAAAAACCACATAGGTTATACTTCACACGGACCTACAATAGAATTAAAATTATAAGGAATCTAACGGACTCTCGATATTCGCAAGACTACGCGGTGTTACTTTGGTGTACACCTGGGTCGTCTTAATGGAGCTATGCCCAAGAAGTTCTTGGATAAAACGCATATCGGTACCGGATTCCAAATGGTGGGTTGCATAGCTATGCCGAAGGCCGTGAACCCCAATATTTTTTTTGATACCTGCTTTTTTCATGGCCACTTTAAACACTTTCTGCACACTGCCTTTAGAATATTGCCCCCCATATCTCCCTTCTAGCAAATATTCCTTGGGGCTATATTGCTTGTAATACTCCCTAAGTTTTGGCAATAAGGTTACGGGAAGCGGCACTATTCTATCTTTCTTACCTTTTGCCCCATGTATATGCACTACCATTCTTGCGCTATCAATGTCTCTTATTTTAACAGCTACGACTTCGGAAACCCTAAGACCCAAACCATAGCAAAGTTCCAAGGCAATGCGATGTTTTAAATTTTGGAGCTGTTTAAACAACCTCACAACTTCATTCTTGGCCAGCATTTTAGGTAAGGTCACAGGTTTTTTAGGCCTTGGAATATCAAAAAATAGCTGTGGCCTATGTAATACTTTTTCAAAATAAAATTTAATAGCGTTTATCTTACCGTTCAATTTACGTTCGCCCATTTCTTCTTGGTAGACACAATAGAGGAAATAATCCTTTAATCTTTTTGGTGTAAGCTCTTCTACGGGATAATTTTTAATCAGTTGCAGTAGGTGTACAAATTCTGCTACGTAAATGCGAATGGTGTTCTGGCTAAGCGCTTTTAACCTAAGTTGATCATAATATTGTATTAGGGCAGCTTGGTTAAGGGGTGCAATTTTGGTCAACTGTTTTGTAATAAAAGGCCGCTGCTCTATGTTCAAGGCAGTTCGGACAGCGGGTATATCTGGCAAATACCAAGCTTTATTGGTTTTGCTCCATCTTGCAGAGGTAAAACGTTCCCGAAATTGCTGCACCAAATGAGGATCATATGGAAAATGAACCAATATTACATTTTTGTTACGATGCACGGTAGGCTTAAAGGTATATTGTGAAAAATCCATTCCTCATTTTGTATAACAATATACTCTAAGATACAAAATGATATATAAAATACCTACTCATTAATATTATCATATCTATTTATGCATGGGAGTTAAGGAGATATTGGGTTATTTTTATATCTTAACCTTTAATTACACATATATATGTGTTGAACTAAACCTTCGGTAACCTTTTCAGCTAGATTTCGTAAATTATATGGATTAATCTAAATCTAAAAT
>NZ_JALKBD010000005.1 GCF_023015905.1 Arenibacter sp. F20364
GTTTCTTATTTGCAACTTTGAGCACAAAGGAAAACCAAAGGTAATCCTGTCGAGGTCACAACAAGCAAGAAACCACGTCTTTAAGGCGTGGTTCTTTGTTTTATGGAAAAAGCCAAACACAGTTTGAGGTTTTGGAATAAAATAAAGAAACTGCAGCGATAGCTGTGGGGTTTCTTATTTGCAACTTTGAGCTCAATGGAAAACCGCAGGTACTCCTGTCGAGGTCACAACAAGCAAGAAACCACGTCTTTTTTAGACGTGGTTCACTGTTTTATGGAAATAGCCAAACGAAAAATCTATAGGAAATATGAGGCTGTACATTAATGTAGCCTATTTATATTCCAATATTATCAAGCCTATCACGCTTCCCAATTATTGAAAAAAAACCAAACCATCCACCATTCTTAAAAAAATAAATATCTTGCGTCATATGGGAATATTCGACTTTAGAGATCCAAGTAAAAGAAAAAAAAAGGAAGCTACCATAATTATTCAGTGCGACCCTAATGAAATAAGAATAAATAATACATCCATTAGTTTTCCAACTAGCTACAAAATTATAAAAGGTATTTTGGGTGATGCCACGCGGATCGAACCTATTAAACAAACCAAAAACAGTATATACCTCTGGGATGAACTGGGCATTTATTGCTCTTGCCCCGACCCGGAAAAGATGTTGATGCTCCTTCTCGTTGAGGACAACAGATACGGACTTGGACACCAACCCAAGAGCAACTTTACTGGAAAAGTTTTAATAGATGGCGAAGCTATGGAGATCACGCTGGATAAAGTAGGCCAGGACCGCCCATATATTATAAGGTCCGTTATCAAAGAAAATAAGCAAGTGGCAATAGCTATTGGATGGAACCCCGGTGTATAAAAATTAACCTCAGCAAAAGGAAGTAAGCCTAATTACTTTGCAAATTGGGGTTTTAAGTTGCTACTCCTTTATTATTTACAATAGTCTGGTTTAAGTATTGAATACATTAAATCCAACCAATGGGAATGTATTAAATCTATATTATCTTTTTATCATATCAACAACTTTTGACTCATTTATTTAGGGAATGTCTTTTAATTTTTGTTAAATTAATGGTGAAATTATCAAAGAAGATTAAATCCCCTTGTTAAAACTGAATTTAGTATGCCCATTAAAAGTTACCTAGCCCTGTCTATATCGGGCAGAAAAGAAGAGTTGATGACCGCATTGAGAAATCTTCATCAATGCGAAGTTGTTCCTGCCAAAAATCAAGACGTTCTTGCACTGGTAACCGACACGCCCAACGAAAAAGAGGATGATATTCTCAAAGAAAAAATTGAAGCCCTGGACAGCCTCAAATTATTGTCTCTGGTCTCTGGTTTTGATACACCTCATAATTAATATACTATGAACAAATCTGCAACAAATAGAAGAAGTTTTATCAAAAAAATGGCCATGATGTCCGCAATGACGGCTGCTTCATCCATGTTTCCAGGAATTTTGTTTGCAAATGAACAGGAAAAGGGCATTCCTGAAGATGCTAATTTAGATTGGAAAAAAGGCCCCTGTAGGTTCTGTGGCGTAGGGTGTGGCATACTCGTAGGCACTGAAAACGGAAAGGCCGTTGCCGTGAAAGGAGATCCAAATTCTTCCGTAAATAAAGGACTACTTTGTGTAAAAGGATATCACCAGATTATGTGCATTCAGTCCAAAGACCGACTTACCCACGCCTTGGTCAAGAAAAATGGCAGTTATGTTAGGACGCCTATCAATGACGCCTTGGACCTTGTAGCTTCCAAAATGAAGGAAACAATCACTAATCATGGTAAGGATTCCGTAGCCATGTACACCTCTGGACAATCCACCATTCCAGAAGGTTATATAGCCTCCAAATTAATGAAGGGAGCTATAGGGACGAACAACTTGGATTGCAATGCGCGATTGTGCATGGCAAGTGCCGTGACGGGCTTCTTGACCAGTTTTGGCGCAGATGAACCAATGGGCTGTTATGAAGATATTGATCATGCCGATTATTTTGTCACCTGGGGCAACAATATGGCCGAAATGCACCCCGTATTGTTCTCCCGAATGTTGGAGCAAAAAGCACTTCGCGGTGCTAAAATTATTGATTTTGCCACAAGAACAACGCGCTCAAGTACGGCATCGGACAGATCTATTCTTTTTGAACCCCAAACCGATCTAGCGGTTGCCAATGCCATATGTTATGAGATTATCAAAAATGGTTGGGTAAATAGATCCTTTGTTGAAAAGCACTGCAGTTTTAGCAAGGGGCTCACCGATATGGGATATGGTCTGGAAGACCATTATGAATTTACGGATAAACCACAGAAAATAGACTTCGAAGCTTACAAAGAGTTTTTGAAGGATTACAGTCCGGAATTGGTTGCCAAATATTCCAAAGTATCCGTAAGGGACATTAAATATTTAGCTTCCATATACGGTGATCCAAATATCAAGGTAGTTTCTTATTGGTGTATGGGTATGAACCAACACACAAGGGGAACTTGGATAAACAACCTAGTATATAATATTCATTTACTGACCGGAAAAATTTCGCAACCTGGAAATGGCCCGTTTTCCTTAACTGGTCAACCCTCCGCTTGCGGAACCGCCCGTGAGGTGGGAACTTTTACCCATAAATTACCACACGGAGTTGTCACCAACCAAGAAGACAGGGAAATGGCTGCAAGAATTTGGAAAGTTCCCGTTGAAAATATTCCATCCAAACCCACCTATCACGCAACGGAAATGTTTAGGGCAGTAGATAGAGGGGATATCAAGTTTATATGGGTCCAAGCCACCAACCCACTGGTTTCACTGCCAAAGACCAGTCGTTATCGTCCAGGGATGGAAAAGGAATCCTGTTTCGTTGTTGTTTCGGATGTGTTTCCAACGCCTACCTCGGATGTCGCTGATGTAATTCTTCCAGCGTCCTGGCATATTGAAAAAGGAGGACTTTATGGCAACTCTGAAAGAAGAACCCAGTATTGGGACAAAATGGTGGAAGGTCCAGGTGAAACTACACCAGATGCTTGGATGTTTATAGAGGTGGCAAAACGAATGGGATATGGGGATCTCTTTCCTTACAGCAAAGAAAATCACGTGGAGGAAATATTCAATGAATACAGACAGTTTCACGAAGGCGCCAAACATGGCATGGCACCATTGGAAGTTCTGAAAAAAGAATCCGGTGTTATATGGCCGTATGTAAATGGAAAATCAACCCAATGGCGATTTAACGCAAAATATGATCCCGCTTGTTCCAACGGGGAAGACTTTCATTTTTATGGCAAACCGGATGGAAAAGCTGTGATATGGCAACGTCCATTTGAAGAAGCCCCGGAAAAGCCGGATCAAGAATATCCATTCTGGTTAAATACGGGACGTGTAATTGAACACTGGCATACTGGATCCATGACCCGAAGAATACCAGTCTTACATCAAGCTATGCCCAATGCCTATGTGGAATTTCATCCTGATGATGCGAAGACTTTGGGAATAAGAAATGGCGAAAATATCAAAATAACCTCCCGTAGGGGCTCTTGTAATCTGCCCGCTTCCATAAATGAAAGAGGGTTGCCCACCAAAGGGCAAATATTTGTTCCTTTTTTCGATGAAAATATGCTTATCAATGACGTGACACTCGATGCTTTTTGCCCTATTTCCAAAGAACCGGATTACAAGAAATGCGCTGTTAAAGTAGAAAAAGCATAGAATATGAAAAAGAGACTGGGTATCATATCATTGTTTGTAATCATCTTTATAGCCTTTATTATTACATGGAACTATAGTTACCTAGAAGGGCTGGAGGAGGCGGACATCCCTACTTATGACACTCCCACTGGAAATTTCATTCCCGCAGAGGGTGGTGTTTTTAAGCGATTTAACAATGCCGGTCATGATTTTTCGAATATGCCTATAGACGAAAATCATCAGCGCTCACTTGACAGCTACTATGATAACAGAGCCTATCACGGCGCACCTCCAAGTATACCACATCCAGTTGCAAAAGATCGTAGTCTAGGAGGGAACACCTGCCTGCAATGCCATCAGAATGGAGGATTTGTAGAGAAATTTAATGCCTACGCCCCTGTAACCCCACATCCGGAATTGATAAATTGTCGCCAGTGCCATGTTGCCATAAAAACCAATAATACGTTTCGGGAATTTGCTTTCACCAAAGTACAGGCTCCAGAGGTAGGGGTTGGTGCCAACAATGCTATGCCAGGAAGTCCGCCAATGATTCCGCACCAATTACAGATGAGGGAAAATTGTATTACTTGTCATTCCGGCCCCAGCGCCCCTAAAGAAATAAGAGTTTCGCACCCGGAACGCATTAATTGTAGGCAATGCCATATACCTATATCAAATGAAAAACAACAGATGGATGCAAGTACCTTCCTAAGACAATTCAACAATTCCTATGAAGAATAAAACCCTTATATATTGTTTGATATTCCTGTTCATTCTAGGATTCTGCTCTTGTAAAGAAGACGGGGAATATCACTCCATTAAAGACAAAATTGAGAATGAAGGCAAGCCTTACCACGGAAAGCTTACCTCTGATCAATTATTAATGGATTCCGAATTAATTGAAATTACAGCAGGGGAACATACCTTTTGGATACCCGAAAGAAAGGGACAAATAAAATCATTTGCATGTACAGAGTGCCACAACAGGCCAGTAGCACAAATGAAGGGCCTGGAAGGGCAAAAGGCGCACTGGGACGTAAAATTAAACCACGCCAATAGCGAGATGATGGACTGTACCACTTGCCATAATGGAGAGGACATGAACAATCTACGTTCCCTAACAAACCAAAACATAGATCTAAACCTTAGTTATAAGCTCTGCGCCCAATGCCACTTTAGTCAGTTCGAAGACTGGAAAGGAGGTGCACACGGTAAAAAAGTAGCGGGCTGGGCCCCACCACGCGCCTCAATGACCTGCGTAAATTGCCATAATCCGCACAGTCCAGGTTTTGAAAAAAGATGGCCAGTACAATTTAATACTCAAAAAGCCATAGAGCGTAAAGAAGGTTTGGATCATTAAAAATAAAGTATGAGCGATAATAAAAAATGGTATTCCCTAGACCTCGGTCAAAATAAGCAAAAAGAGGCGACTGCATCCTGTGGATGCGGTAAGACCGAAGGAAGCTGCAATAGCCAGAAAACGGAACTTAGTGCCGACGAATTTTACGAGGCCGCCATAAATGCATCCATTGGAGAAGAAAGACACAGGGATGGTTTTGAGCAAGTTTTTGACGTGAAGATGGATCGCAGAACTGCCTTTAGAAAATTAACGGCAAGTCTTCTTATTGGAGCCGGTGCCGTTAGTACTTCTTGTAGTGCAGTAATTGACAATAAAACAAAGGAAAAAGCCCAAATTGATTGGGAAGAGCAGTTTAAGGGCAACTATAAGTTGATGACCGATGAAGAGAAACAAGGTACCATTAATAGGCTTATGCGATCGTATGAATTACGAACAGGTAAGAATATTAGTATGACCGCGGAAAATGCAGAAGAGGATGTTCTCTTTGGATACGCCTTTAACATTTCAAAATGCCAAGGTTATATGAACTGCGTGAGTGCCTGTGTGGAGGAGAATAATCAGGATAGGAATTCACAAATGCAGTATATCCGCATCCACGAAATGAAAGATGGCCAAGGGTTTAAGTTTGATAATGCCGATGACAATTACTATCACGAAGTTCCAGCAGAAGGTCATTTTTATATGGGCACCCAGTGTTTCCATTGTGATAACCCTCCTTGTGTAGAAGTATGCCCTGTACAAGCTACTTGGAAAGAGGAAGACGGTCTTGTCGTAATTGATTATGATTGGTGTGTAGGATGTCGCTATTGTATGGCAGCCTGTCCTTATGATGGAAGACGGTTTAACTGGAGTAAACCTGAAGTCCCGGAAAATGAAATCAATAAAAACCAACACTACCTTGGAAATAGGATGCGCAAAAAAGGAGTGATGGAAAAGTGTACTTTTTGCGTACAACGCTCCAGAAAAGGGAAGAATCCGGCATGTGTTGAAGCTTGTCCGACCGGAGCCCGAATTTTCGGAAACCTATTAGACCCAAATAGTACGATACGGTGGGTATTGGCAAATAAAAAAGTCTTTAGGCTCAAGGAAGATCTAGGAACAGAACCTAAGTTCTGGTACTTTATGGATTAACAAATAAATAGCGTATCCATGTAAAGCATTTGGATAGCAATGCTCGGAAAAACATAGGATTCTCAGCCATTTGATTAAAGCAAAATATAATGGGAAGATTTAAAGTATTAAAAAGTTTGGTCATCGATAGTTTGGACACTATTACGAAGGGGTCTAAAAAGTATCATATCTGGATGGGGTTTCTGACACTGGTAATGCTTATAGGAATGTATTGTTATTCCATTCAGTTAGACGAGGGACTTAGTGTTACGGGAATGTCCGATCGTGTTAGCTGGGGTCTGTATATTTCCAATTTCACCTTTTTAGTAGGGGTAGCGGCCGCAGCCGTAATGCTCGTAATGCCCACGTACGTACTAAAGGATATAGATTTTAAACAAGCCGTGCTCATAGGGGAAGGATTGGCCGTAGCCGCATTGATAATGTGTTTGGCATTTGTAGTTGCCGATATGGGCGGGCCATCCGTACTTTGGCATATGATACCAGGCATTGGTGTATTTAATTTCCCGAATTCCATGCTTACCTGGGACGTTATCGTTTTAAACGGATACCTGTTCATTAATATTTCCATCCCATTTTACATTCTTTTTAGGCACTATCAAGGTAAGGAAGCCCAGAAAAAAGTATATGTCCCGGGAGCCGTACTATCGGTTTTTTGGGCAGTTGGTATACACCTTGTAACGGCTTTCCTTTATCAAGGGTTACAAGCTCGCCCATTTTGGAATAATGCCCTCTTAGGTCCTCGCTTCTTGGCTTCAGCTTTTGCGGCCGGACCGGCATTGATAATTTTAGTTTTGGCAGTTATCCGTTCTTTTACAGCTTTTAGAATAGAGGATAAAACTATAAAAAAGATTGCCATGATCGTTACCGTAGCGGCACAGATAAATTTGATAATGCTAGCCTCAGAATTGTTTAAGGAATTCTATGCACCCACCCATCACAGCGAAAGTGCCTATTATCTTTTCTTCGGATTGCACGGCAAGAACGCCTTACTTCCTTGGATTTGGACAGCAATTCCGTTAAATATTCTGGCCACTGTAATTCTAACTTTTGGTAAGTTTAGAAATAATCTGAAAGTTTTGTATTTCTGTTGCTTTATCCTTTTTGCCGCAATTTGGATTGAGAAAGGTTTTGGTCTAATTGTCCCAGGATTTATTCCTGGACCTTATGGCAAAATAGTGGAATACCTACCAACCAAAATTGAAATAGGCGTTACCATAGGAATTTGGGCATTGGGAGCATTTGTCTTTACTATACTTGCCAAAACTGCCATAGGTATAGAGTTGGGGGAATTGCGGTACAAAAACAAAAATTCTTCCGACTCATAAAAGCTAAATTTAGAACTTTAATAATTGATAGTGAATTTTTACAATCAATGTTGAACAGTTCCTTATCAAGCAGTAATTCCTGTATATAATTAAAATTGGTCCTTTAGTAATTAACCCTATTAAACAGCTTCTCTATTGAGAATTAAAAGATCTGGCTCAAATACCAGATTATTATACTATATTACCCCAAATACCATTAAATTTCAATTTTATTTGTAATTTTTGCAAAAAAAATATTCCTTGAAAGTTCTTCCCTTTAAAATACCCAAACCGAAAAATGAGGCCCTCATCTACCAGGAAGATCGGGATAGGGCATTTTATGGCGAACTACACCAACATCAGGAAATACAAATAAGCCTTATCGTAAAAGGGGCAGGGTCTTTGATTGTGGCAGACACTATTAGCGAATACAAAGAAAATGATATTATTATCATTGGCAGTCATGTCCCCCACGTCCTTAAGAGCGACCAGAGTACAAGCGATGAATTTATAATGTATTCACTATTTTTCAACAAAACCTCCTTTGGAAAACAATTTTTCGAGCTGTCGGATATGTCCGGCACACTTGATTTTTTCAAGGATTCTGAATATGGAATGAAGGTACTTTCAAAAAAACAGAAAATAAGGAGACAATTCAATAAGCTAAACAAACAAAATAAGCTAGAGAGGGTAGCAAGCCTTCTAAAAATAATAAATTTGATCAGCACAGCAACAACCACTCCCCTGTCATCCTTTGTTTACAAAAAGAAATTTACAAACGACGACGGGAAACGATTGAACGATGTATTCAAATATGCCATGGAAAAGTATTTTGAACCCATTACTTTGGAAGAAATTGCGGATAAGGCCAATATGGGGAAAAATTCCTTTTGCCGTTATTTTAAGAAACGAACCAATAAAACATTTTTTCAATTTTTGATAGAAATACGAATAGAAAATGCCTGCAAACTTATCAATAGCAATCCCGACCTTTCAATTTCCGAGATATCGGAACAATGTGGATTTGGAGCTATAGCCAACTTCAATAGAAAATTCAAGGAAATCAAAGGGCTTACCCCCTCAGATTATCGAGCAAAAAGATATTAATTAAATGATCAGTCAAAAATTGGCCCTGCTCAAATTACTCTTATAGAATAGCACCTACACCAAACAGTTAATTCTTATAAGCCGTAAAACTTGAGGTATCCGTGAGTGTCTCCATAAATGTTATAACATCTTCAATCTCTTGCTTGGACAAATCCAATGTCGCATCGGACAAAGTTTGGTCTTCAACCTCCAAACCCATTCCTGCCCCTCCGCCTAGGTTGTAGAAGGCCATAACATCTTCCAAAGTACCAAATAAACCGTTGTGCATGTACGGTGCCGTGAGGGCTACATTTCTAATGGTAACTGTTTTGAACGAATTCTTAAAATAAGGATTATTATCCAATTTAAGACCATTGCCCATGCGCCCCAAATCCGTATCCAACTTTGGTGCAATGGAGTCAAAACCTCGGGTAACACCCAAGACTTCCGATTCTGATTCCAAATAAAAGGGAGGTACAGTACCATTGAACACAGGTGCAAAATGACAACTACCACAAGCCGCTTTCCCCATAAACAAATTAAATCCCCGTTTGGCATTCTCAGGGTATTCCTTTGCTTCGTTGCGCACATATTTATCAAACGGACTATTGAAGGATTTTAAAGAGTTTACATAGGCCGCAATAGCATTACTTATAGAACGCTGATTGATATCTTCTTTATCTATCCCTCCATAAGCCTCTTTAAATAGTTTATTATAGTTGGCATTTTTATTGAGTTTACTGATAATGGCATCAAAATCGGTATTGAACTCCAAATCGTTATCTATGACATGTATCACTTGTCTTTCAAGATCAGAAGCCCGCATGTCCCAAAAATAACGTGTTGAATATCCTGCGTCCATCAAAGTCGGGGCATTTCTTTTGGTAAAAACTCCTTGTTGATTGGATACACTTTTGGGCAATCCATCGGAAAAACCTTTGTTCGGATTATGACAGCTGGCGCAGGACATCACATTGTCCTTGGAAAGCTGGGGATCCTGGAACAACAACTTACCCAAGGCTATGGTCTTTGGGTTGTCCAAAGGCAGATAAACCAGTTCTGAATAAAAATTCGTGTCGAGAAAATCCTTATCGAATATATTCTTTGCTTGGTAGTTTTGGGCATGCTTTTTATAAGGCTCTAGCCTAATGTCATTTAAATTTTGAAATTCCAACAAAACCGAATACAAAGGATTGACAACTTCCTTCAAAAATGTCAATCGATCGAAGTCATTAAAATGGGTATCGGCGTTCAATATTTCCTTACCCTTTGTGAAGAGTTCTTTGATTGCTTTGAATTTGGTCTTTGCCGGCGGTGAAAGACCTTCTACAAAGTAAAGAAATGCGGTTTCCATGCTTTGCCAGCTCACATAACTTTCTTTTAATCCATTTACAGAACCCGGGGTATCATACCCCGTTAGGCCTAAAGTAAAGATCCTGACAATACCTGACCGAATACACTCAATAATCTGACTCGATTTTAAATGGATGGGCAAATGTATTTTTGCAATAAAATCTACCTGCTCCTTAAGTCCTTTGGCCAATACTTGTATGTGCTGCAAGTTTTCATTGGAAGCCTCCCCATAAACCGCCTCATCCAACGCCTGTAAGCCACTAGGCGGAATAACTTGTTCAGCTTCAAAATACTCGCTTACCTTCGGAAGAGGAGCTCCATTGATATAAGTACCATTGTAGAAAGTTTGGTAATAATCAAAAATGAACTCGACCTGCTTATAGGCCAACCTAGTTTTTTCAACTTTTCTTTTCAGTGCCTCCCATTCGTTAACAGAAGTTGCCCTATTGGCAAGGGTGGCCAAATAATCTACTTCATTTTGAAACTTGTTAAAATTGGCCGTATACAGTGCTGCTATTTTTTCGGGAATGGCATTCGTTTGTTTCGGAATGGTCGTCTTCTTCCCAGACAACATCAAGAGGCATATAACAATGGACCCCAACAAAATGCTTGTCGTTTTCATTTTCATCATCCGCTTATTACCATTTTATGTACCACTTGTTACCGCTGGCCTTTCTGATTTGATTGGAACAAATCCACCCAAACGACCACTATGGTATGGTCATATTACAAAATACGCATTAAACCGGTCTATTCTATGGCAATAGAGTCGGTATATGTTTTCTTGTTGGTAATGACTTCTATAACGTATAGGCCTTTTGGCAGTTTGTCTACATTGATGGTTTTCTTTCTACTCTTCTTCACCAATTTCCCAATGTTGTTATAGAATTTGACTTTCTTAAGTCGTTCTTTTCCTTCCAAATTAAACTGGACCAAATCCTTGTCGGCATCATAGGATAGTCTTCCACTTTTTGGTGCCTTTTTCATTCCATCAACTTTCAGATCCATAGCTGTTTTGTTAATGGTGAAATAATCTTCTATCCCATCGGTTTCCCTTATAAACTTTACGGTCAGGTTTTGCCCCCCCTTTCCATCATCTTCCACCTCCATAACACAAGAACCCAATTGGTTCAAGGACACGGACATAGCTTGGTGGTTTAGGTCCCCCCCAGATATTTTACCGGCAGATCCCGTAGTTATATATACGGCGCCTTCAGTGGCCAAACTGGTTTTTTGGTAAGCACCATCACTATCTGCCTTACCATCTCCGATGCCTGTTGTTCCAACGGTATGACCCCCGTTCGAAATTTCGTCCGGGTTAAAAGTATTGGCAAATCCATAATGCCCGTTCAGGAAATAGGACCTTTCATAAGAATGGCTATGCCCGTTTAAGATAAGATCCACTCCATTGGCTTCCATCATAGGCATGAAGTTTTGCCTCATTTCAATAAGTCGATCCTCGGTGTCGGAGTCATGGGATCCTTTAGTGTATACCGGATGATGAAACAAGGTCACTATCCAATCTTGCTTTGTGTTTTGAATATCGGTTAATGTCCAGTTGTACATGGCACCTCCAACTTCCCGACTTGTATGATGTGAATCCAGTATTATAAAGTGGATATTGGCATAATCAAAAGAATAATAGGCCTCTGTTCCCGAGGCAGTACCTCCCGCCTGGGCAGCGGTAGGAAAGGTAAATATATCATAATAAGGTCCGGATTGTGTTGCAGAATCTGCCGACTTGCCATCATGATTTCCCAAGCAGGACCATGCCACGGATTTCTTCAACATATCGTCATAGATGTCAAAAAGGGCGTTTTGATATTGCTCATCCGTACCACTACCATAGGCGTTATCCCCTAAAAACAACATCATATCTGTTTTACCGCTATTCATGGGAGCAGCGTCCACATAATCGTAATAGGCATCACGTACGGCTCTCTGATTATTATTGGCCGTTCCGGCATCACCCAAAATCCATGCACGAACAAATTGTTTGCTGCCTGCTTTAGGGGCTGTTATTACATACATATCCCCAGAATCACTTTCGGACAGCACCTCTGATTTATTGCCGATATTGAAATAATATTTTGTGTTGGGACTCAGACCGGATAAGGTAACCTCGTGTTCGGTGGTCAAAGCAGTGTTGGATGCTTTCTCCGACAATGAATTTGATATTTTTCCGTAATTCACAACGGATTGGGTTGCTATGTCCGTTCTCCATTTTACCACAACAGTGGTTGGCGTACCGCTTTGTAAATAAGGGCCCCTTACAACAGTTACGGAAGGGGAATTCTGTGCAAGGTCATTAGGGTTGGTAACGGCAACAGCATTAACATTGGGAAGATCTACTTGGGAGGTCTGGGCAATTGAATACACCGAACATAGGGCGACTAGCAAAAAGGTACTTTTTTTAATCATAATTTTTGGTTGTTAAGGAGCTTTCCAAGCTTTTTATTTGTTCTTTTAATTTTATTACGGGGTTCATATTCCTAAACTTTGCATCCAATTGCTCAATAGCAACCATGGCTAGTTTTAACGATATGAAGGCCTTATGTGGTTTATCTATTTCCGCCAAATACTTTGCTTTTTTATAATACCAGAACTCTTTTCTGTTGTATTCAAGAATAAAATAATTGTATTGTTCCAAGGCTTCTTTAGTTTGACCGGAATCTTTAAGATAGTCCAGTTTTTTAAGTTGAAGCGATAAGGTGTGAGGCCCCAGTAGGTCCAGACCCGATTCTATCGCAGCAATAGCACCCTTGTAATTCTTATTGTTTTCCGCTAGTATGATATTGCTGTATTCCAATACATCTTCGGGACGGATATCGATCATATTATTGATTACATAACGGTAAGCGTCCAAGGATTTTTTGTAGGATTTTAGATGGAACAGTATTTGGGCTTCCAGTTTTTTAGCTTTTACATCTATACTGCCCAATTCCAAATAAGAGCCTATACTTTTTAAGGACGCATTATAATCCTCAGTTAAATAATGGACCTCGGCAATTTGATAATGTAGCGTTTTGTCGGTATTTCCCAAGGATTGGGACCTACGATAGTCTTCCAGGGCATTGCTATATTCCAGGTGCTGCTGATACAATAACCCCCTTTCAAAGTAAAGTTTAAAATTATTGGGATTTTCGGAAATCTCTATGGTCTTTTCCGCTATCCGTATACTTAAATCCCCATGGGCAAACAGCTGCGCAATTGATAGAAAAAATGCATAGAATAAAAATATTCTTTTAATAAAATAACCGTTTAGCTTTTTGATATGTAACCTAACAAGCATTGAAATGATGGAATTTATAAAATAATATATCTATTGTAACAGCAATTGGAAATAAACAACAAGCCTTAGCCCTTATTAAGTCCTAGACCTTGTATCACTAGTATTCCACTTACTTTCGTCAAATAATTCTTTAGTACAATCCTAAACCAACCAACAACAATTTACTTTTTATCTTCTTTCAAAAAGTCTTTTCTAAGTCGGACAGGACTTTTGGGTACCCTATTGATCAATTGCTTTTTACCGTCTTTTTTAATTAAGTCGAATGCATCGTACAAGGTACCTATAGGAGTGTACGCCTCATATTTAATGGTATCGTTGGTAACAGTAAGTATTTGAAAGAGTTGAGTATACTCCCCTCGCCTTACCATCCAGTCCTGGTCTTGCGATTCATACATTTTGGGACCACTTACAGAAACGGCATAAACCGTACCAGCGTCATCCAACACTGTTAAGCCCTGACCTTCGTTAGCGGGATAGCCTCTGGCATAGGTATGATCATGCCCTTGTAATACTAAATCCACCCCATATTTATCTATCAAAGGTTTTATACCTTCTCTCAGCTCCCAATTGTCCCGTCCTTCTTTGGTAGAATAAACCGGATAATGGGTGAAAATGGTTATCCATTTTTTAGTGTTTGATTGCAATACGGAATCTAGCCATTTTATCTGTGCCGTGCGGGCTTCCATACTTTCATCATACCCTTCGCTATCGATAGAAATCAATTTCATGTCTTGATAATCAATTGCAAAACACGTTTCTTTTAATTCCTCAATTGGCCCGTTCTCGGGCAAAGTGAATTGTGGGTTCCATAAAGAAGTTAACACACCATCCCTGTATTCATGATTACCCGGCGTCATAACACTTGGCACCGTGGCATGAATAAAGCTGCCGGCATAAAACCATTCTCCCCATTCCAGATTGGCATCCCTATCATTTATTAAGTCGCCTGCGTGCAACATGAAGTTTACTTCAGGGAATTTTCGGTAAGAATTTCGTATTACCCTAGACCACAGGGATTTTACGTTGTTCTGGGCATCGCCAAAATAGATAAAGCTAAAGGGGTCGTCGGAAGTAGCGCTGGCCGTAGTATATTGAAACCATTCGCTCCAACCGTCGCTACTCTCCTTTCCATAACCAACCCTATATACATAGGTGGTTTTTGGCTGCAGATTGTCGACCATTGCTGAATGGTATATAGCTTTCACAAGGGGCTCCTTCCTGTTCTGATTTTGAAAGATTTCACTTTTAGCTTCAATCCTTCTTACATCATTCAATAAAAATTCCGGGCCGTCGGTCGCTATTGCAATTTCCACAAACCCAGCCTCCACTTGCTGGTCCGTTCTCCAATTCACGGCCATGCTATGGGACGGATCTGCAGTTAAATTGGCAATGACCCTATCCGGCACCTGGGAAGGAAAAATCAATTTATGGGCAGTTACCGCATCATGTTCCGTATAATGGCTGTGTGAATGGGAATGTTCAGTTTCGGAAGAGTGACTATGAGGTACTGTTTCCTGCTTAGACTTGCAACCCAAAAGAACTGCAAATAAAAGAAAACCTAATTTTTGTTTAGAACATAGCATACCCATTATTTTCGGTTTCAAGTGGCTTAGATTTAATAAATGAAATCCGAATATAAAATGATTACTTTTAATTTCCTACGATTTTTGGCAGCATATCTTAAACCTTACAGTATCTTGATAATTTAATCATATATCTTAACCCAAAGCCCTATTCCAAGAAACGGGGGTGGATAATAAAAACAAAAAAACGCCCGTTCTTGCGAAGGGCGTTCCTTAAATATAAATTTTAAAACTTATAGTGCAGCTACTTGTTTGGTCAACTTGCTCTTTAAGTTTGCAGCTTTATTGGAATGGATAATATTACGCTTAGCCAATCTATCGATCATACTTACCACACTTGGCAATAAAGTTTCAGCAGCTTTTTTATCTTCCTCTGTACGCAATCTTCTGATAGCGTTACGGGTTGTTTTATGCTGGTACCTGTTGCGTAGTCTTACCGCTTCGTTCCTTCTAATCCTCTTTAATGCTGACTTATGATTTGCCATTTTCTATTTAATTAATTTTTTTATCGGGATAAACCCCTTAATACACTGTGTAGTCCGTAGGGGAATCGAACCCCTGTTACCAGGATGAAAACCTGGCGTCCTAACCCCTAGACGAACGGACCATTTTTTGGTTACGAGTACAGACACGATTCTTATATCTAAATCAATACTCCAAAAATTTCAATATAACCTTAGTAGTCCGTAGGGGAATCGAACCCCTGTTACCAGGATGAAAACCTGGCGTCCTAACCCCTAGACGAACGGACCATCAAATCGCATAATTGCGGATGCAAAAATACAATTATTTTTTACTATCGCAAGACCTAAATAAAAATTTTTAAAATCTTTTAATATGCCTTGGCAAAAAGCACTCTTTTCGAGGACGGTTTTCCCGTTACCATGCATACTCCAGCTTCTTCTTTGGCATCAATAGGAATGCAGCGTATAGTAGCTTTTGTCTGCTCTTTCACCAATTCTTCCGTTTCAGGGGTGCCATCCCAATGTGCCGATATAAATCCTCCCTTATTTTCCAAAACCTCCTTAAATTCTTCATAAGAATCAACCTCCGTAATATGGGTTCTCCTATGTTCCAATGCCTTATTATGGATATTTAGCTGAATATCCTCCAACAAAAACTCAATTTTCGCAACCACCTCATCGCCCTTAATGGTTTGTTTTTCAAATGTATCCCTTCTGGCTACTTCAAAGGTACCATTATCCATATCCCTTTGTCCTATGGCCAAACGAACAGGTACCCCTTTCAACTCGTACTCGTTAAATTTAAACCCCGGTTTCTGGGTATCCCGGTCATCGTATTTAACCGAGATTCCTTTGGAGCGTAATTCCTTGACCAAAGGACCCACTCTTTCTGAAATGGCATCCAATTGATCCTCTCCTTTATATATAGGAACAATTACCACTTGTATTGGAGCCAATTTAGGTGGTAGCACCAATCCGTTATCATCGCTATGGGTCATGATCAATGCCCCCATCAAACGTGTAGAAACCCCCCATGAGGTTGCCCAAACATATTCCCGCACCCCTTCTTTGGTAGCAAACTTTACATCAAAAGCCTTGGCGAAATTTTGCCCCAAAAAATGTGATGTACCTGCCTGTAAGGCCTTACCGTCTTGCATTAGGGCCTCTATACAGTAGGTCTCCAATGCTCCGGCAAAACGTTCACTTGCCGTTTTGGTTCCTTTAATAACTGGTACCGCCATATAGTTCTCTACAAATTCCGCATACACGTTCATCATCTGTTCCGCTTCTGCAATGGCCTCCTTTTCAGTTGCATGAGCGGTATGGCCTTCCTGCCATAAAAACTCAGCAGTTCTCAAGAAAAGTCTGGTTCGCATTTCCCAACGTACCACATTTGCCCATTGGTTTATTAAAAGTGGCAAATCGCGATAAGACTGTACCCAGCGTCTATAGGTGTCCCATATTATGGTTTCCGAGGTAGGCCTAACAATTAGCTCTTCCTCCAGCTTGGCTTCAGGGTCCACAATAATTCCGCTACCATCCTCAGCATTCTTTAATCTATAGTGCGTAACTACAGCACATTCCTTGGCAAAGCCTTCCACATGACTGGCCTCTTTGCTCAGGTAGGACTTAGGTATGAACAATGGAAAATAGGCATTCTCATGTCCAGTTTCCTTGAACATAATATCCAATTGGGCCTGCATCTTTTCCCATATGGCATAACCATAAGGTTTAATGACCATACAACCCCTAACTCCCGAATTTTCAGCCAAATCCGCTTTTACAACAAGTTCATTATACCATTTGGAATAATCCTCTGCTCTTTTCGTTAAATTTTTACCCATACCAGAAAGTTTGGCACAAAACTTGCGACCTTTTATTTAAATGAAATAGTTCGGCAAAACTAACTATTTTTACAATGTTCAACAATTAAAATTACAGCGATGATACATTCTCTACCCCACCGAAGAATACATATAGCAGCAACTGTTGTACTCCTTAGCATAGTATTGGTATCTTGCGGATCCTACCAGCAAGCCTCATATTATGATAATGATGGCATTTATTCCAGCAGAACAGAGCAAGTGCGCGTAACCGAACAACGGCCAAGAACGCAGCAACCAGCTCCAAAACAAGACGCCTATGGTGATTATTTTGGACAAAAGGCCAATGAATATGGAGAAATTCTGGACAGTGAAGTATTTACCGATGTAGACGGCTATTATAGCGATATGGAAACCGACAGCCTTAACTACGATCAGGATTTGAGCTATAATGGCGCCAACAATGACTATAACGGGTATGGTTCGTGGGGAGATAATGCCACCAACGTCAATATTAATGTATATGACAATTGGGGCTGGGGAGGCTCTCCTTTCGCTTGGGGTTATGGTGGTTTTTACGGTGGCTTCTACGGAGGCTATTATGGCTATCACAACCCTTGGAGATGGAACCGTTACGGGTACGGATATGGTTGGAACAACTGGGGCTGGGGAGGCTATGGCTGGAACAACTGGGGCTGGGGAGGCTATGGTTGGGGCGGTTATTACAACCCATACTTTTATTCACCTTACAGACATTACCCATATTACTATTCCCGTAATAGATTTGGAAACAACTACTACAATAGAAGTTACGCTTACAACGCTAGCAGAAGGGGTATATACAACAACAATTCCAACCTTAGAAGCACTGCCTTAAGGGGTAGGTCGAATATCAGTACTGCAAACCGAACAAGTAACAGCAGATACAGAAGCACCACATCGCGCAGCAATGTCGGAGTAGATGCTTTGGAAAGAAACAGATCCTACCGTACCAGTAGAAGCACAAGGGCGGTACCGAACTACAATAGCAGATCCAGAAGCAACCAGACATACAGAAGCAGCAGCCCCAGCAATAGCAATTATAGGGGCACGGCACCTAGAACTTCTACCTACAGAAGTTCGGGCAGCACTTCTTCAAGGTCTTCCAGCGGAACCTACAGAAGCTCTTCCCCATCAAGGTCTTCGAGTGGAACATATAGAAGCAGTTCCAGTAGCTCCCCATCAAGATCATCTAGTGGCACCTACAGAAGCTCCAGTAGCTCCAATCGTTCCAGTGGAAGTGTTAGAAGCTCTAGCAGCTCTTCTTCAAGATCATCGTCATCCAGTAGTAGAAGCAGCGGAAGACGCAATTAGAAAACATGGCCCCTTATTTCAATAAAAACTTTCTAAATTAAATAAAATGAAAAGGAATTACACTTTCATTCTACTATTGGTATGTGCATTTGCCAGCGCTCAGAACATCAACGATGTTCTAAGGCTGAACGCAGAGAGTTCCTATGGAACAGCACGTTTTCAAGGATTAAATGGCGCATTTGGTGCCTTGGGAGGTGATTTATCATCCCTAAACGTCAACCCAGCTGGTTCGGCTGTTTTTAACAATAGCTTGCTATCCTTAACGGGATCAAATTACAATGTTAAAAATGATGCCGGCTATTACAACGGTAACTCCAGCACCTCTTTAAATTCACTGGATCTTAATCAAGTTGGAGGTGTTTTTGTATTCAAAAGTACCGATTCCAATTCTCCTTGGAAAAAACTTGCATTGGCATTTAACTATGATCTCATCAAAAATTTTGACGAAGACCTATTTGTTGCCGGGAATAGCGACCAGGGAATTGACAATTACTTTTTGGATTTGGCCAATGGAGTCCCATTTGGACCTCTTTTGATCCAGGATGGGGAGTTTATCGAAGAAGCCTACCTAGATATTGGAGCCAGTCTGGGATTTGTGGACCAACAAGCATTTTTGGGATACTACGGGGGTATAATAGACCCAGTAGATTTCTTGGACGATAATAATACCGATTATATATCCAATGCCAAATACGGTACAGTAAACCAAAATTACTCCCAGAGCACTTCGGGATATAATAGTAAATTTACGGCCAACTTGGCTTCGCAGTATGGCGACAATATATATTTGGGAGCATCCTTGAACATCCACAGTGTATTTATGGACAAGCTCACCCAAATATCCGAAAGAGGCTTTGATGCCGATTCGGAAATTCAGACTATCACCTTCGATAACTTTCTTAGGACCCAGGGAAATGGGTTTTCCTTTAGTTTGGGTGCCATTGGAAAATTGAACGAAAACTTCAGGATAGGCGGCAGTTATCAATCGCCAACCTGGTACCAATTATCGGATGAAACCTCTCAAAAAATAAATTCCGATCTGGCCGATAGCGATATTTCCTTTATCAATTTTAACATCATAAATGTTTTTGAGGATTACACTATCAAAATACCTGGAAAATTAACCGGGAGTTTAGCCATGATCTTTGGCCGGGATGGTCTTATTAGTTTCGATTATAGTTATCAGGACATGTCCAAAGCCGAGTTAAGGCCTGGATCAGATCCAAGTTTTGCCTCGGAAAACGACTTTATATCGGATAAGCTAAGTACTGTTTCAACCTTTAGATTGGGTGGGGAATACCGAATTGAAGCCCTAAGTTTAAGAGCAGGATACAGATTTGAACAAAGTCCGTATGCCAATGGGGGAACCATAGGAGATTTGAATGGTTATTCAGGAGGAATCGGTTACAACTTTGGAGGAAGTAGGCTAGACCTATCTTACAACTACTCCACTCAGGACATAAACAAACAGTTGTTTGATGTTGGCCTTCCCACACCGGCCAGTATTACCAATAAAAATTCTGTAGTAAGTTTAGGATATACCCTAAACTTCTAAAGAACACTATATTTTAGAAACGAAAAAGACGGGTATTTCCCGTCTTTTTTATATCGCATAAATGGTCTCAAGCCTTAAGGAGACGTTGGTTCACCTATCGTATTTCCATTTACCTACAGCTTTTGAAATATTGGCCTCCACCAATAATTTGATTATCGCTTCAAGGTAAAGTGGGTCCTAATAGAGCGCGCCACTATAATTCCGTCTTCATCACGGGAATAATCCATCCTAAACCAATAGTCCGATGAAGGCAAGGGTCTTCCATTAAAGGTGCCATCCCACCCTATTGTAGTTTCATCAATTTGCTTAAGGAGTTTGCCGTAACGATCAAATATAAATACAACGGGGTCGATCAAGGTCGAGATTCCATAAACATTCCAACGGTCGTGGATGCCATCGGCATTGGGCGTAAAAAATTTGGGATAGCCCACCACCAAGAATTCGATAGGCTCCGTAATTCCACAGCCATTTTTATCATTTATGATAACGGTATTTACCCCTGGCGGCACATTGTTAAAGACGGGGTCATCCTGAAACTCCCCGCCGTTAATGGCATATTCATAACTACCGTCCGGGTTCGCCACCACTATTTCCACAATATTGTTATCGGAAAGATCATCCCTAACGATTACTTCCTGAAGGACAGGCGTACCGAAATAGGTAATCAATATATCATCCCTAACCTCCTGACCAAAACTATTGGTAATCAAAACAAAATACCGCCCAGAATTGGGGCTGCTCACCACCAATTCCGCATTTGAAGGTCCAGATCCCGGCAGGGTGGCATCAATAGTACCGTCATCATCGTAATCCACCGTCCATTCAATACTTGCAATATCAGGTCCAACGGGAGAATTTAAAGCAGATAAGGTAATGTCCGGATCATCCTCACAGGCAATAATATCCAGTCCTAAAAACTCGTCCCTCAAAGTACAATCCAACGCGTTATTCTGATCGGCATCCACGGAACTGCCCGTAAAAGTTAACATAAAAGATTCGGCCTCATCGTCAAAATTGGTATTCCAGTTATTTATAAGAATATAATAGATTTCTCCAGCCTGTACATCCAACCATTCATCATAAGTGTTTTGACTTTGCTTTAAAAATGGAGCACCCACATCCCCATTCTCCGGATTAATTCCTAATCCCGTAAAACGCGTGTTATTGGTTTCGTAATTACAACGAATGGGCTCAATACTGCCAGTTCCAATTCCCAAGCAATCCACATCCGGTCCATAGACCGCAAAATCCCATTCCGCAGTAATAGTATTACCGGTAACCGGTAGGGCTTCTATATCAAAACCGACCTGCCCATCGGTTCCAGCCCTAAATACATACCATGAGGTGTTATTTTCTATGTTCGCGGAAATATTACTCCCTTTTTCAAGACATCCCGTTTGCCGAACAACGTCTGGATCAAAATCATCTATACCCCCACCATCTGCCGTACCCATAATGGGAGCATCGGCACAAACAGGAATAGCACTCCTACAATCAGGTGAGTTTTGTGCATCTATATTACTGACAAACAGAAACATAATGCATATAGAACAAATAAGTGTCCGCATAGAAATTGGGGCTAAAAACATACTTAAATCAAGTATAATAACTCTTATGAAAAAGATTTAGTATACCTAAGGTCTATTTTATCAAAAAAAATTGAACCCTGCCACATGCATTCGTTGAGACTATAGACAATCCCAGATACCCATCGTTTATTGGTGTATATTAAATTGTATTTGCGAAAAAAGTCAATAAGGTAGAATTAAATTACATTCCTTGACCTATTTACTATTAGCGTTTTAAAGAAAAATGATTATTTACATACTTGGCCATGATGCGTTGTCCATTCTGATCCATATAACTAAGCTTAAACCAATAATCATCCGAAGGCAATGCCACACCATTATAGGTGCCATCCCACCCCATGCTATTCTTGGACAATTGTTTAAGCAATTTGCCATACCTGTCATAAACCGTTAATACAGGATTTTCCAAACTGGAAATACCTACAATATTCCAAACATCGTTGGCCCCGTCTCCATTTGGAGTAAAGAACTTGGGATACCCTACCACAACTATGGTTTCCGAAGCAGTACCGCAACCATTTAAATCGTTCAACGTTACTTTGTGCATTCCCGAAAGTACCTTATAAAATATATTGTCTGACTGGTAAGCTCCGTCATCCAGGCTAAATTCAAAATCACCCTCCCTATCGGGTACAATTGTAATGGTATTGTTATCCTGCATGTCCTCAATCACCACCTCCTCAATATGCGGTGTATTTGAGTCATATACGGTAATTACAAAAGTATTGTCGCAAGCCGAAACGCCAAGTTTATCGGTAATTGTCAAGGAGTATTCCCCTCCTTCGTCCACGGTTATACTCGAAGTTAACTCGCCAGTACTCCAATGATAATTATAATCTGGATCTGGAACCATCTCCCCTATCACAGCATTAAGTTCCCCTTCACAGAGAAAGACCTCCCATGGAAAACTGTGAGTCAAAGGTTCGTGAACAGTAATTTTAAAATCTTGGGAAGCGTCATAACATCTGGGATTTTGAACCGAGGTGGCCCTTATGTATATCTGTTGTTCCCCGGTCTTAAGCTTATATTCCAAAGGCAGGGCATTCACTCCTGCATCCGCATCGTCAAAACTGACGTGATAGGAAATAATTACCTCGTTGCCAAGCTGACCGCCCAAGGCCATTTGGTCCTTGTCGCTCAAATTAAAATATTCGGAATCCAGACAAAGGTGCTCATCATCTACCGAAGAAGCTATAGGTGCTTCGGAAAAGCCAACTTGTACATCACTAATAATATTATTCTGGGATTGGGTAATGGCCTCCACCCGGTAAAAAGCAGCTTCCTGTACATTCAATGTAGCCGAGACTTCCCCGGGTATAACGGTATACCCATTTCCAACATTCTTGTACCACGTATAACTTACCACATCGACAGTGGTGGCATCCAAAACAATATTTTCATTGTTACAAGCGGCAATTGGAGGCCCTAAAAGATTATTGATTATGGAACAATCCAAGGCGTCATATGGGTTGGTAACAAAAATTTGACCTGTGAACTGAATGGAAAACCCGGAATTAATATTACTAAAATTATTGACCAATAGGTAGTAGTCCTCACCGGGCAAAACTTCCAACCAATCCTCATATTGAACATTATCCGTAGCCCCTTGGGGGTCTACCCCTACACCTATAAAACTATTGGCTTCCCTGTTATCAAAAAAATTGCACCTTATTGGGTCGCCCAGGGAATTGCAATCACTGGCCCTATACAAGGCAAAGTCCCAATCTTCATTGGAATCGAAACCAATATTAAATCCCAATTGCCCTGAAGCACCTGTCTTAAATCTATACCAGGCGGCATTGGATTCAATTGCCCCAGAAAGAGTTTTTTCCAAACAACCTGATTTGGCGGCACCTTTAAAGTCATCGGCACCAAAGCCATTGGTACCCCCGTTGACCGGTGTATTGTTACAGATAGGCACGGCATTTGAACAATCCGATGCCACTTGGGCTATAGCCAAAGTAGTACCTAGACACCAAATAATACCAAAAACGACAACCAACCTGTTCATGAATACCTACAAAATTTGGGAATTTCAAAAGTAACCCCCCATTTTTGTTAACACTAATTTATGTTGTGTAACTAAGCAAACATGGTATAAAGTGGCATATAATGTATATCTTTGCTGCCTTAAAAAGCAATATTTTAATGAAAATCGACAACGCATTGGAAAAGCATTTTGAAGAGTTAGGGGACGATCACGTTTCCGCTGCTGAGGACACACCTTTACGTAAGGATGCATTTGTGCTAAGTGATGAGGAAAAAATAGCCCGCATCAGGGGCAGTGTAAACGAAATAATGCTGACTTTGGGCCTTGACCTAGAGGATGACAGCCTAAAGGGAACACCAAATAGGGTGGCCAAAATGTTCGTCCAAGAAATTTTTGGGGGACTAAATCCTAAAAAACGGCCTAAATCCTCCACCTTTGACAATAAATACAAGTACGGTGAAATGTTGGTGGAAAAAAACATTACACTCTATTCCACCTGCGAGCATCATTTGTTACCTATTGTGGGAAAAGCCCACGTGGCCTATATATCCAAAGGAACGGTTGTAGGACTATCCAAAATGAACAGGATCGTGGATTATTACGCAAAAAGACCACAGGTCCAAGAGCGACTAAATATTCAGATCGTAAGAGAACTTCAAGAGGTTTTAGGTACGGAAGATGTTGCCTGTGTTATAGACGCCAAACATTTATGTGTAAATTCCCGCGGTATACGTGATATTGAAAGCAGTACCGTAACGGCCGAATACGGCGGTAAATTTAAAGAAGAGGCCGTTAGACGAGAATTTTTGGACTATATAAACATTGATACTAAATTTTAATTGTCCCGCTTAAAAATGCCTTTGTACCAAACTCAAAAATTAAAAGTTTACAATTCCCTTTCGGGAAAAAAAGAAGATTTTGAACCTCTAAGCGAGGGTTATGTAGGAATGTACGTCTGTGGACCTACCGTTTACAGCAATGTACATTTGGGCAACTGCCGTACCTTCATGTCTTTCGATATGATCTTCAGGTATTTAAAGCATTTGGGATACAAGGTGCGTTACGTCCGGAATATTACAGATGCCGGACATTTGGAAAACGATGCGGAAGACGGTGAGGATAAGATTGCAAAAAAAGCGCGATTGGAACAATTGGAGCCAATGGAAGTGGTACAACAATATACCCTAGATTTCCACGGAATACTGCAAAAATTCAACTTATTGCCCCCAAGTATTGAGCCTACCGCTACCGGGCATATTATAGAGCAAATAGAAATCATAAAGAATATTCTAGAAAAAGGATATGCCTACGAAATTAACGGGTCTGTTTATTTCGATGTTGAGAAATTCAACAAAACCAATGAGTACGGTAAACTAAGCGGGAGAAAATTGGAGGATATGATTGCCAATACGCGGGAATTGGCTGCTCAGGACGAAAAAAAGAGCCCTCAGGATTTTGCTTTATGGAAAAAGGCGGAAACCCAGCATATTATGCGCTGGCCCTCGCCTTGGGGCGATGGTTTTCCAGGATGGCATCTGGAATGTACTGCCATGAGTACCAAGTATCTGGGAGAAACTTTTGATATACATGGCGGGGGTATGGACCTTAAATTTCCACATCACGAATGTGAAATTGCCCAGGCCGAAGCTTGTAACGGTCATGCTCCTGTAAAATATTGGCTACATGCCAATATGTTGACCTTGAACGGTAAAAAAATGGCCAAGTCCACTGGAAATAACATCTTGCCCAATGAGATGTTTTCCGGAGAAAACAACATTCTAAGCAAACCATACACTCCTTCTGTAGTGCGCTTCTTTATGATGCAGGCACACTATACCAGTATTTTGGATTTAAGTGACGAGGCACTTTCCGCATCCGAAAAAGGGTTTCAGAAGTTGATGGATGCCATAAGTAGCTTGGAAAAACTAACTACCAGTTCATCTTCCAGCTTCAATGTGGAGGAATGGAAACAGAAGGGTTACGATGCCATGAACGATGATTTCAACACCCCCATGCTTACGGCCAATTTATTTGAAGCTGTGAAGCACATCAATTTAATAAAAGAAGGCAAGGAAACAATAACAGAAAAAGACAAGGAACTTTTTATTGAGACCATGCATAATTTTGTTTTTGATATATTGGGATTGGAAAATCAGAACAGTGCTATGCTAAATTCGGATAAATTAGGCAATGTAATTGGCCTACTCATCCAATTGCGAAATGAAGCACGGGCCAATAAGGACTTCTCCACATCGGACAAAATAAGGGATCAATTGGCGGAGATGGGCATTCAATTGAATGATGGTAAAGACGGCACCACCTTTAGTCTTTCTTAAACGAGGCTGCAATTTTTAATACTATGGCATTTATAAAAAAAATATTAATTGCCCCATTTGTACTATTGGTGAAATTTTATCAGAATTTTATCTCACCCCTTACCCCGGCCTCCTGTCGCTATTCCCCCACCTGTTCACAATACACTTTGGAGGCCCTACAAAAACACGGATTGTTCAAAGGAGGTTGGCTAGCCCTAAAGAGAATTTTTAGTTGCCACCCTTGGGGAGGAAGTGGATATGACCCCGTTCCATAGTTGCCTTGTTACCTCTTTTCTAGTTTCCAGTTCTGTTTTCCAGCTCCAAAATAATTATCGAAATCTACATGGAGCTACTGTAATATCAGTACACTTCCGTAATCATATAGTGATTCATTGATATATTGTTTTAATTATAAATTGATCCAATACCAGATTTCCAAATTAACCTATTTCCGCCCACCATTCTTTGCAGTATTTACTTATCTTAGTCCCTTAAAAAATTGTAGATGTACTTTTTAGGCTTTACCTGGAACCCCGCCGATACACTTTTTAAAATTGGGGTAATACAAATAAAATATTACAATCTTCTTTGGATAATAGCTTTTGCATTAGGCTGGTATCTTATGAAGAAGATCTTTCTAAAAGAAAAAAAATCCCTTGAACAATTAGACTCCCTTTTTATTTATACCGTTTTGGCCACCATGTTGGGTGCCCGGCTGGGACATGTGTTCTTTTACGATTGGCCCTATTATCAAAACCATTTATTGGAAATACTATTACCAATAAGGGAAAGTGCGGATAGTCAACTGTTTGGATTTATTAATGGTTACGAATTTACAGGATTTACCGGCTTGGCCAGCCACGGGGCCGCTATAGGAATAATTATAGGCATGTACCTCTATACCAGAAAATTTCCCGAATTTAAAATTCTTTGGATTCTGGATCGCATTGTTATTCCCGTATCCATTGGCGCTTTTTGTGTTCGATTGGGGAATTTCTTCAATTCCGAGATCAACGGTAAACCAGTGGAAAAGTCCTTTGCCCTGGCCACTAGGTTCATACGCGACTCCGACGATATGCCTGCTTACAAAGCCTTGTCCATTACCAAGGAAAAAACGGTAAATGCCGCATATAACCTTATCGAAAAAGATCCCAGGTATGCCGAATTTTTAGAGGCTATTCCCTATAGACATCCAGCGCAATTATATGAAGGGTTTTGTTATATTTTTGTCTTTGCCATTTTGTATTATCTATACTGGAAAACAGATAAAAAAGATAAACTTGGGTACCTTTTCGGGCTATTCCTGGTACTTTTATGGACAGTGCGCTTCTTCGTGGAATACGTAAAGAAAAGTCAAGGTGGATTTGAGGAATCACTTGGATTGTTGTCCACTGGACAATGGTTAAGTATACCGTTCATTTTAGTTGGGTTTTACTATATGTTTAGGCCAATATCGGGCGCCTCAAAAAAGTAGACGGACAAAGGATCAAATACACATACACCAATAAGAAATTGTAAAATGGGAAATAATAAAATCTATCTACTCCTTGTTGTATGTTTTATTATTCAGCTTTCCTGCAAGGAAGAAACTAAAAAAGCTATAAAAACAGCCCCGGTCACCTTTAAAAAGGAAGGGGACCTACGCATACTGAAAAAGAAATCGGATTCCCTTCTAACGACTCTGGATATAGAGATAGCGGATACGGACTATGAAAGGGAAACCGGACTTATGTATCGGAGTTCCATGCACCCTACACAGGGCATGCTATTTGTTTTTGAGGATGTTTCCATGCATTACTTTTATATGAAAAACACTGAGTTCCCTTTGGACCTTATTTTTGTGGATGAACAAATGCGCATTGCCAGTTTTCAAAAAAATGCCGAACCTATGAACGAAAACAGCTTATCCTCCAAAGTTCCCGTAAAATATGTCCTGGAAGTAAATGCCGGTTTGGCGGATAAATGGTCTTTGGCCGTAGGGGATTCCATAGTTTATACAAAAACACCATAATCGACTCCTAATATTGCTGGTTTGGGATTGTAAGTAGTGCCTTCCAAATGGTTCCAATACTCATAAAATTCCTATTTTAGTGAGTTCAACCAACAAAAGAACCAACACATTGTCAGCTTCAAAAAGACTATACCTAACTTTCCTGTTTATTGTCCTTGCACTACCCGTCATAGCACAGAAAAAAAATGAGGCGTATCGTCTGCATATCCGTAAAACCAATTCCCTCATACATGTAGATGGAAAAGGTGATGAGAAAGCCTGGCAAGAGACCGATGTGGCTACCAACTTTTTTATGGTACTACCTATGGATAACGGTCAGGCAAACGAACCATCTGAAATTCGTATGACCTATGACGAAAACAATCTATATCTTTTAGCCACCTTCTATAACGCCACCAAAGGATCTTATTATGTAGAGTCCTTGCGGCGCGATTTTATCTTTGGTAAAAATGACAACTTTTTACTGTTTATGGATCCTTTCAATAATCAAACCACCGGTTATTCCTTTGGCTCCAATGCCGCAGGAGCCCAATGGGACGGAACCATGTACGGCGGCGGAAGTGTAGATCTAAATTGGGATAGCAAATGGATCTCCGCGGTAACCAGTGATGCTGAAAAATGGGTATTTGAAATGGCCATCCCTTTCAAATCCATACGTTATGAAGACGGGGTAACGGAATGGGGCATTAATTTTAGTCGATTGGACTTAAAATCGGGCGAAAAATCCAGTTGGACCCCCATTCCGCGACAGTTCCCTACGGCCTCACTGGCCTATACGGGAACATTGGTCTGGGATTCCCCTCCTCCCTCCCCCAGTACCAATTTTTCCATTATCCCTTATGTTTTAGGAGGCATCAACAGGGATTTGGAGAACAACACTGAAACGCAATATGACAAAAAAATTGGAGGTGATGTTAAATTCAGCCTGAGCACTTCCTTGAATTTGGACTTGACGGTAAATCCAGATTTCTCACAGGTAGAAGTAGATCGCCAGGTCACCAATCTTGACCGGTTTGAACTTTTTTTCCCTGAAAAACGACAATTCTTTTTAGAGAACGGGGATCTATTTGCCAACTTCGGATACGCCACCATACGTCCCTTCTTCTCCAGAAGAATTGGTTTGGGCGTACCCATTAGAGCCGGCGCCAGGGTTAGCGGAAACCTAAATAATAAATGGCGCATGGGGCTAATGGACATGCAAACCGCCAGCGTAGAGGATACAGGGCTTCCCAGTCAAAATTTCGGGGTACTTTCACTTCAAAGAAAAGTATTTTCAAGGTCCAGTATCGGTTTTATGTTTGTCAACAAGGAATCTATAAATTACCCCCAAGACACGGATTCCCTTAGAACAATTTTTCCGAAATTCAACAGAAATGTAGGAATGGAATACAATTTGGCCTCCCCAAACAACCAATGGACAGGGAAGGCCTTTTTTCTTAAGTCCTTCGCGCCCAATAAACAAGGCAATGGCATCACCCAAGCGGCCCATTTGGAATATAAAAGCCGTAAATGGAATTGGCGTATACAGGAAGAATCGGTGGAGGAGGATTATACGGCTGAAGTTGGTTTTGTACCCAGAAATGGCTACGTGAACATCACTTCCTATGTAGGCCATCTTTTCTTTCCTAAAAAAAGTACCATTTTAAGCCATGGCCCAAAATTAAGTACGAGTTATTTTTTTAATGAAAAAATAGAGCGAACAGATAATATAAACCTTTTTGAATACCTAATCGATTTTAGGGACCGCTCAAAATTCAATTTGGGGGTAAGCGATGAATATGTAGAATTACTATCTCCTTTTGACCCTACAAGATCTGGCAAGGAATCCTTGGACGTTGGAACCCAGCACCATTGGAATGCCTATACTTTCGATTTCATTTCCAAGCCGCAAAGTATGTTTACGTACTCCATTGGCGGGCGTTTTGGAGGATATTACTCCGAAGGCAACAGAACGAGCCTTATTAGCGAATTGGGTTACCGTTTTCAACCCTTTGTAAGTCTAAGCAGCAATTTAAGTTATAACCATATCCATCTACCAGCGCCTTGGAACAACACAGAATTTTGGCTAATTGGTTCGGAGGTAGATGTCACCTTTACCAACAAATTATTCTTCGCCACCTTGTTCCAATACAACGAGCAATCGAAGAACTTTAATCTAAATTCCCGATTTCAATGGCGCTATAAGCCGGCTTCAGACCTTTTTTTGGTATACAGCAACAATTACCTTATTGAACCCTTTGAAGGAAGGAATTGGGCCTTGACATTAAAATTCACTTATTGGTTCAATAAGTAAACCCGGAAACTCCAAGAAACCTAATTATCAAATATTTTCATATGAAAAGTATAAAATGCCATTAACCATGAATAACAAAATACATTGGGCAGTATTTATTAGCAACCACTCCCAAAAGGAACAATTCATAAAAAATGTATTGGAGGGACCCCTTCCACCCGGATTTGAATCCCTCGAGAATTTGGACGGAGCCCTATTTTCCAAAATAACCTTAAACGAGTTTATTGACGAGGAGGAAAGGCATGGCATCCAGATAATCAATAAAAATTCACAACAACTGCTCAAGACGATGTCCAGCGGGGAACAAAAGAAGGCCCTGTTGAAATATATCTTTCATTTAAAGCCCGATTATATAGTTTTGGACAACCCCTTCGACAATTTGGACAAAGACGCCCAGAAAGACTTAAAAGCATCCCTTGACCATATTTCACAAAACACCTTGATAGTTCAGCTCATAAGTAGAAAAGCAGATATTTTACCGTTCATAACCCACGAGATGGTTTTGGACGGATCCACCATAAGGAAACTTGAAAGAGAAGTAAACACCGATAAGGAAAATAACCTATCAATAAACTCTTCCTTTACAGGCAGAATTCCCACGCCAATTACCCCTACGGATTACAAAGACCCTATTTTGATAGATTGCCAGGATATAAGCGTAATATACGGGGACAAAAAAGTACTGGACAAAATTAATTGGACCATAAAAAAGGGAGAGTTTTGGCAACTTATAGGCCCAAATGGAAGTGGAAAATCCACATTACTATCTATGATTACAGGTGACAACCACAAAGGCTACGGACAGCAACTGTACCTTTTTGGCCAACGTAAAGGGACCGGTGAAAGTGTTTGGGACATCAAAAAAAGAATCGGGTACTACACCCCTGCGATGACGGATAAATTTTCAGGTTTACACTCTTGTCTCAACATGGTCATCTCCGGGATGAACGATTCTGTTGGACTCTATCTTAGGGCCACGGAAAACCAAAAGGCCCTTGCCAAGGAATGGCTTATAATTTTGGATATGTGGCACCTAAGGGATGTTCTTTTTGCAGACCTGTCAGCAGGACAACAACGTATGGTCATGACCGCTAGGGCCATGATAAAACATCCTCCCCTACTGATTTTGGATGAACCTACGGCCGGGTTGGATGATGAAAGTGCAGCGCTTTTTATATCCCTTGTCAATAAAATTGCCAAGGAAAGCAAGTCGGCCATTGTCTTTGTATCCCATAGAAAAGAACCAGGATTGGAACCCCAATTTATCTACGAGCTACAAGCATCACCCGAAGGATCCCAAGGAAAAATAATATAAAAAAAGGCCGCTAGTCAGCGGCCTTTTGTATTATAGTCGATTAGAGTTTACTACTCTTCCTTTCCTATTTGAGTTTTCTTCTTCAATGTATCGAACATTACTGGAGTAGCAATGAACAAGGAAGAATAAGTACCAACAATGATACCTATAATCATGGCGAACATAAATCCTCTTAGGGATTCACCGCCAAATATGAATATTGCCAACAAAACCACCAAGGTAGTCATGGAGGTATTCAAGGTTCTACTTAATGTACTGTTAAGGGCCAAGTTGGTATTCTCGCCTGCTTTCCATCCCTTTTCAGCTATAATCTCCCTAATACGGTCGAATACTACCACCGTATCGTTCAATGAGTAACCAATAACCGTTAGTATTGCCGCAATAAAGGCCTGATCAATTTCCATATTAAAAGGCATCAACTTTCCAAATATGGAGAACACACCCAAAACAATTAATATATCATGGAATACGGCTGCAACAGCACCCAAAGAGAACTGCCATCTACGGAACCTGAATAGAATATAAAGGAATACTACCCCCAAAGAACCAATAATCGCCAAGAAGGCATTCTTTTTAATATCATCCGCAATAGTTGGACCTACTTTAACCGATTGAAGTATTCCTATGGAATTCTCTCCGCTTCCGATAATAAAATCGTCGAAACTGGTGCCATCCGGCAAATATTTTTGTAGGGAAGTATAGAGTTTATTTTGAATTTCATTATCCACCTCGATTCCTTCAACATCTACCTTATAAGCAGTAGTAATCTTTATTTGATTGGCCTCACCATAAGTCTTAACATTGGTGCCACTGCCAAAAACAGTGTTTAATTCTGAAGCGATTTCAGACGGGTTTACCATCTTCTCAAATCTTACCGTGTAAGAACGACCTCCAAGGAAATCGACCCCTTGCGGTATGCCTTGTGTTAATATTGAAAATAGACCTATCCCTACTAAAATAGAAGAAGCTATATAGGCAATCTTTCTCTTGGACAAGAAGTCAATATTGATATTCTTGAAAAGGTTCTTGGTCATGGTCGTGGAGAAATCCAATTTTCTTCCTTTTCCACTCACATACCAGTCAACCAAAAGTCTAGTGATGAATATGGCCGTAAACAATGAGGTAACTATACCGATCAATAAAGTGGTCGCAAACCCTTTAATAGGACCAGAACCAAATACAAATAGTATCAAGGCCGTTAGACCAGTAGTAATGTTGGCATCCAAGATCGAAGAAAGTGCATTTCCAAAACCATCTGCAATGGCCTGACTCTGTCCTTTTCCTTTTGCCAACTCTTCTTTAATACGTTCAAAAATAAGTACATTGGCATCCACGGACATACCTATGGTCAATACAATACCTGCTATTCCCGGAAGGGTCAGTACAGCATTTAAACTTACCAATACCCCAAAGATCAACAAGATGTTCAATAGAAGGGCGATATCTGCAAAAATCCCCGCTTTTCCATAGTAGAATACCATCCATACCAATACAATGGCCATGGCGATCATAAAGGAAAAGAATCCACTATTGATAGCCTCCTGTCCTAGAGAAGGTCCTACAATTTCCGATTGAATTATTTCTGCAGAAGCAGGTAGTTTACCAGCTCTTAATACGTTTGCAATATCTTTGGTCTCGTTAATGGTAAAGGTCCCCGTAATCTCCGAACGACCACCAGAAATAGGCCCGGAAGAAACACCTGGAGCAGTATACACCTTATTATCCAACACGATAGCAATACCGGTCTGATTGTTAAAGGCATCCCCTGTTAATTTTTCCCATTCCTTGGCACCTTTGGTATTCATGGTCATGGTAACCGCAGGCTTGTTATACTGGTCAAAAGTATCCGAAGCATCGGAAACAACATCCCCACTAATTCTAGGCGTATTGTCCCTATTGGATTTTAAGGCATATAATTCAACAACTTCCGAACCTTCGGTTGGACGTTCCCAAACAAATTTAACAAACTGAATATCCGCAGGAATCAATCTTCGGATTTCCTTCATTCTAAGGTATTCCCCAATTTTTGCCGTATCCTGAATAGCAGCGCTAACCAAGGCATTTCCATTAGGATTCGCTGGAATCAATAAACTGAACAATGGATTTACATCTTGTGAAAAGTCCAATGAATCTTGTGCAACATCGGACAACAAAGAATCCAATTCAGATTCTGGCTTAACAACTTCTTCCGGCTTTTCAACCTCTACCAAAGTCTTTAACCTCTCGTTGGCAGCCTGCAAAAAGTTACTTAAACTAGGGTTACTTTGTTTATAAGTTTCCCAAAACTCCAATTGAGCCGTACTGGACAATAAATCCTGCGCACGTCCTATATCCCTTGCACCTGGCAATTCTACCAAAATACGACCAGAATTTCCTTCTCTTTGAATATTGGGCTGGGTAACACCAAAACCATCGATACGCTCGCGTAGTACTTCAAAAGCAGAAACAATGGACTCGTCAATCTTCGTTCTTATGATAGGCTTTACCTGATCATCGCTCATTTGAAAATTAATGACATCGCTCAACCCTTTATTGGCAAAAATATCGGGAGAGGCCAATTTGGTTTCTCCTTTAATATTATCAAAAGATTCAAAAAACAGATCTATATAGGTAGCATCACTATTTTTGGAAGCGTTGTCGGCATCGGCCAAAGCTTTATTAAAAACCGGATTCTTGGTATTGTTGGCGAGTCCTTTTAATATATCCTTTACAGATATCTGAAGGGTAACATTTATCCCACCTTTTAAATCCAGTCCTTTATTCAGTTCCTTTTTCTTGGCTTCGTCATAATTGGTATATCCTAAAATGGAATTCCCTCCTATGGAATCCAAATACCTTGCTTCAAGTGCTTCCCTTTTTTCAAGGTAATCCTCTTCAGATTCCGAAATTTTGTTGGTAGCAAAGACAGTTGCTTCCTTTTCTACTTTATTGGTAATAAAAGTGTAGGATAGCTGATAAATACTAACTAGCCCAAACAAAAAAGCGAAAAGCTTTATAAGTCCTTTATTTTGCATTGGTTATATATTAATTTAAAATGGTATTCTTAAATAGCGTGCAAATATATTATTTCCCATAGGAACTAACAATATATTTATCAGTTTTATAAAATAAGGGCATCCGCCCCGTTCCGATGGTAATCGGAAACATATGGGACGGATGCCCTTAGTATTTGGCGACCCCAATAAATTATAGGGCCAGAAGACCATTTGTCTTTCTTACTCCCTCTGCACTTTCCTGCATTTTCGCTTTTTCGGCCTCGGCCAATTCTATTTTTACAATTTTTTCGATGCCATTTTTACCCAAAAGTACAGGGACACCAATACAAATATCATCTAAACCGTACTCCCCTTCCAAAAAGGCTGAACAAGGGAACATCTTCTTCTGATCACAAGCAATAGCCTGTACCATGGAAGAAACAGCAGCACCTGGAGCGTACCAAGCACTAGTACCCAATAATTTGGTAAGTGTAGCTCCTCCTACTTTAGTATCCTCAGAAACTTGCGCTAGGCGCTCTTCTGACAAAAACTCGGACACTTTGATACTATTCCTAGTAGCATGTGCCGTTAACGGCACCATACCTGTATCGCTATGACCTCCTATTACCATACCATCCACATCGGAAATTGGAGCCTCCAATGCCTCGGCCAATCTGTATTTAAACCTAGCACTATCCAAAGCACCACCCATTCCTATAATCCTGTTCTTGGGCAAATTAGTAGTCTTATGAACCAAATATGTCATGGTATCCATTGGATTACTAACGACTATCAAAATAACGTTGGGAGAGTGTTCTATTAAATTGGAAGAAACCGTCTTTACAATACCGGCGTTTATCCCGATCAACTCCTCACGGGTCATTCCCGGCTTACGAGGAATACCAGAAGTAATAATAGCCACGTCGCTTCCTGCTGTTTTGCTATAATCGTTCGTAATTCCGGTTATTTTGGTATCAAAACCATTCAATGAAGCTGTTTGCATTAAATCCATGGCTTTGCCTTCAGCAAAACCTTCCTTAATATCCAACACAACTACTTCTGATGCAAAATTCTTTATAGCAATGTACTCTGCACAACTCGCGCCTACAGCACCTGCTCCAACAACGGTAACTTTCATTATAAGGTTATTTTAAGTTAAATTTTATCTCCCAAAAGTACTGATTTTTAACAGAACAATACCACCATATTCATAGAAACCATCTAAATTTTATTGGCAGTAGGATTTTGAATTTTTCATAAATAGGAAGAATTTTGATTGGCAAAGTGAGGCTTATCCAAATTTATACTGAACGTAATAAAAAGACCTTTCATCGAAAAAAGTTAAAATACCGTTCCATACGTCGAATTAATATAATAGAAGGATGAAACTCTGCGTTCAATATGAAGTACCCAAATCAAAGAAAATTCCTACAAAATGAAAAAAATATTTTCATTCTTGGGCATTATTGGTATCCTACTTGCCAGTAATTGCACAAGAATTACAGAAAACAATGATCCGGTTATTGGGATATGGTCCCATACTTCGGCGGATGGTGGCACCACCCAAAAACAGACCGTAAAACAGGAATGGATCTTTAATGATGCCTATCTCGGCAGATACCATACCTATCACAACAAAAATTTAACGGTTATTTCGGACTTTAGTTGGGTCCATAAGGATAGCGTATATGTTATTTCTTATCCCGGTCTTGATAAAGAGGAGGATATAGTACTCATGACAGAAACCGAACATGGGATTATCCTTGCCGATAAGGAAGGTAAGATATTGGCAATAAGGGAATAAAGGGTAAATTTTGGATTTATCTAAATCCAAAATTTACTCCTACAGTTAGGTTATTAAATTCTGCCAGCGAATAATCGGCATGTAACCTAAAGAAGCCAAGTTTTAATTTGACACCCAAAGTTCCCGAGACCCCGCTGGCCTTTCTGGTCAAAGAAAAAGGATCCACGTAGGTTTCTTGAAATGGCCCAGACTGTACATTGTAGGTTCCCAAAACATCTGTTGTAGATTTTCCGGAGACATATCCTATACCTCCATAAAAGTTAATGACCGGAAGTTTAGTAGATGCCAAGGCTTGAACGGTTAATACATTTATATCCACATCTATCTTCTGACCACTGCCATCTACAATATTACTGTCCGTAAAATCATAAGTTGCATTCAAATGCGTATAACCTACCACAGCCGAAAGCGCAACGGGCAATACTTTGTCCGCAGGCAGCAATTTAGAAAAGTCATATTGAAGGCCTGCGCCATATAGGCCCAAAGCAACATCTTCCGTATCAATTTTAGGTAAAAACCTCGCCTTGACTTCCAAGCCTTTGACCAAGCCTACACTTACCTGTAAAAACGCGGAAGGAATAAAGTTGATATTTTCCGAAGCAAGTCCAGTAGGCAATTCAAATTCTTCCCGTGTTGTTACACCAGGGGCCAACTCTCCTTCAACAAACACATCTATCCCTTCCAAATCCCCTAAAGCCGTTGAAACCGGCTTGGAAGAACTCCCATCTACGAACTGCAGATTTTCATAATCAGCTGTATTTAGAACGAAAGTCTTTTTGTCTTCCTTATTTTTAAAAGAAGTCATATTACCTATTATGGAAATCTCAAAACCACCCAAAGGTTTCGAATCTGCGCTATTGTACCATCCATTGGACAAACCATAAATTGCACCCTCGGATACTGGCCCTAAATAACTATCGACAAATCTTTCGGCATCATCCTCACCGGCAGCAAATAACTCGTTGACATTGGATTGTGAAAATCCAGCTGCGCTTAAAAACAAAATTCCTGTTAAAAATATATATTTCATAACTAATAGATTTTTGTTAAAACTAAAAAACTCGCACCACTGGTGCGAGTTTTTGTTGTGTATACACTATTTCTTATGCATCAATGTTCGCATAAACCGCATTTTTCTCAATAAACTCCCTTCTTGGCGGCACCTCATCCCCCATTAACATAGAGAATACTCTATCTGTTTCCGTGGCGTTATCGATGGTTATCTGTCTTAATGTCCTAAATTCAGGATTCATGGTCGTGTCCCATAATTGCTCTGCATTCATTTCCCCAAGACCCTTATAGCGCTGAATACCAACACTTCCGTTAAAACTCTCTGCAATTTCATCCCGCTCCTTATCGGACCAAGCATACCTCTTTTTAGCTCCCTTTTTCACCAAATAAAGAGGAGGGGTTGCTATATAAACATGCCCGCCTTCGATCAATTCGCGCATGTATCTAAAGAAGAAGGTCAATATCAAAGTTTCAATATGACTACCATCGACGTCCGCATCACACATAATCACAACCTTGTGATAACGCAATTTATCCAAATTCAAAGCCTTGCTATCGTCCTCTGTTCCAATGGTAACTCCTAAGGCCGTATAAATATTTTTGATCTCCTCATTCTCAAAGACCTTATGGGTCATTGCCTTTTCAACGTTCAAGATCTTACCCCTCAATGGAAGGATAGCTTGAAAAGCCCTATCCCTTCCTTGTTTGGCAGTACCACCCGCAGAATCTCCCTCTACAAGAAACACTTCGCACAATGCAGGGTCTTGCTCAGAACAATCCGATAATTTTCCAGGTAGGCCACCAATGCTCATCACCGTTTTACGTTGCACCATTTCACGGGCCTTTGTAGCTGCATGTCGGGCCTGAGCTGCCAAAATTACTTTTTGGACAATTGTTTTGGCATCATCTGGATTTTCCTCCAAGTAATTCGTCAACATTTCCGAAACTGCCTGACTTACTGCTGCAGATACCTCTCTATTACCTAATTTGGTCTTGGTCTGCCCTTCGAATTGTGGTTCCGCCACCTTTACGGAGATAATAGCCGTTAAACCTTCCCTAAAGTCATCGCCCTGAACCTCGAATTTTAATTTTTCCAACATTCCGGATGCATCCGCATATTTCTTCAATGTTGAGGTCAAACCCCTTCTGAATCCAGCTAAATGCGTCCCACCTTCATGAGTATTGATATTATTGACATAAGAATGAAGGTTCTCTGTATATGAAGTATTATAAACCATGGCAACTTCCACAGGAATATCGTTCTTTTCCCCTTCCATAGAAATTACGCTACGAATAAGCGGCTCGCGATTACCATCCAAAAATTTGATAAATTCCTTCAACCCTTCTTCAGAAAAGAAACGTTCGGTGACAAAACCGTTTTCACTTTCCTTATCCTTTTGCCTTCTATCCACAAGGGTAATAGCAACACCTTTGTTCAAGAAAGAAAGCTCGCGCATTCTATTGGCAAGGGTCTCATAACTGTATTCCACAGTCTGGGTAAATATCGTATCGTCCGGTGTAAAAGTAACAATGGTCCCCCTCTTATCGGTTTCTCCAATAGTTTTCACGGGATAAAGCGCTTTACCCTTGCTGTATTCCTGCTCCCATATTTTACCATCCCTATGTACTGTCGCTCTCAGATGTTTGGAAAGTGCATTGACACAGGACACCCCAACACCGTGAAGACCACCTGAAACTTTATAGGAATCTTTATCAAATTTACCTCCGGCACCTATTTTGGTCATAACTACCTCCAAGGCAGAAACACCTTCCTTCTTGTGAAGGTCTACAGGGATTCCCCTACCGTTATCCTGGGTAGTGATCGAATTGTCTTCGTTAATGGTTACGCTAATCTCATCACAATGGCCGCCCATGGCCTCATCAATGGAGTTATCCACTACTTCATAAACCAAATGATGCAAACCACGCACCCCTACATCACCTATATACATGGAGGGCCTCATACGCACATGTTCCATACCTTCCAAGGCCTGGATACTATCTGCGGAATAATTGTTCTTTTTTTGCTCGTCTTTATTTGCTTCTTCGCTCATAAATAAATACTTATTTCATTATAATTTTAGCAATCCTACAAATATACGCAATACCCTATGAAATATAGGGTTGATGACGAATATAAGTTGCTAAGTTATCAACAAAAATTGTGGAAAAATACCAATCGATATATAAGGTGACTAAGTGGGTTCTATCGACCCATTTCGGCCCGTTCCAAATAACAATCAAACAAGAGAACGCACCATAAGGATGGCCTTACAAAATCAACCTAAAACACCGAAAGTAAACTACCTCGGGGAAAGCCCGTCTGCCGACAAAATCAAGCCTACAAGGCATGGAAAGAACCCTTATTTTAGATTTTCAAGCCCGCCTGAATGGAACGGGTAGGCCCGCCTGAATGGAACGGGCAGGCCCGCCTGAATGGAACGGGCAGGCCCGCCTGAATGGAACGGGCAGGCAAGCGTCGGAGCACTTTAATCTCGATTATCGAATAAAGTGTACAAATTCAAAGATTAGATGCATTACTTAACATCACAGTTCATCTCCGGTTTACTTAACTTCATGTCAAAACTTTATTCATCTTTTACATTTAGCCAGAAGTTGGATCAAGTTTTAATTACTCCCTAACCCGTTGGCAGGTATTTGAATCCCTCCCAATAAAAAAGGCACCCCCTAAAGGATGCCTCTTATACACTAATAAACTAAAACTTAATCAATCGATTTCTTTTTTCGATAACCAATAGGATTACTTTACATAAGCATCGGAATGCACTTTTGAAACTGCCCTACCGGACGGATCGTTCATGTTTTTAAAGGCCTCATCCCATTCCAGTGCAATTTTTGTACTACAGGCCACTGAAGGTTCCTGTGGCACGCACAATGCCGCTGCATCCGAAGGAAAATGCTCCTCAAAAATTGAGCGATAATAAAATTCTTCTTTAGAAGTAGGCGTCTGCAAAGGAAATCTGTATTTGGCGTTTGCCAATTGATCATCCGTAACTTCATTCTTAACTACCTCCTTCAAGGTATCTATCCAGCTATAACCAACTCCATCCGAAAATTGTTCTTTTTGCCTCCAAGCAACACTTTCGGGCAACATATCCTCAAACGCCTTACGCACTACCCATTTCTCCATACGCTCTCCGTTGATCATCTTATCCTGCGGGTTTATCCTCATAGCCACGTCCATAAATTCCTTATCCAAAAAGGGAACCCTTCCTTCTATACCCCAAGCTGCCAAAGATTTGTTGGCTCTTAGACAATCGTACATATGAAGCTTATCCAATTTTCGGACCGTTTCCTCATGGAATTCCTTAGCATTTGGCGCCTTATGGAAATATAAATAACCCCCAAATAATTCGTCCGCTCCTTCACCTGACAAAACCATTTTAATACCCATAGATTTTATCACTCTGGCCATAAGATACATTGGAGTGGACGCCCTAATAGTTGTTATATCATAGGTCTCCAGGTTATAAACCACATCCTTAATGGCATCCAAACCTTCTTGAATGGTAAATTTAATTTCATGGTGCACGGTACCAATATGATCGGCCACCTTTTGTGCTGCAGCCAAATCCGGCGAACCTTCCAATCCCACCGAAAATGAATGCAATTGCGGCCACCAAGCATCGGTAGTATCATCGGACTCAATTCTCTTCTGCGCATATTTTTTTGCAATGGCAGAAGTAACCGAAGAATCCAACCCTCCAGAAAGCAGAACACCATAGGGCACATCGGACATTAATTGTCTATGAACAGCCGCCTCCAAAGCCTCCTTAATAGCCTGTATACTAGTCTCATTGTCCTTTACGGCATCATAGTCCATCCAATCACGTGTATACCATCTTTTGAATTCACCATTCTTACTATGCAAATAATGCCCTGGAGGAAACAACTGGATCTTGGTACAAGTACCCTCCAATGCCTTTAACTCCGAAGCAACATAAAAAGTACCATTAACATCCCAACCAATATATAGCGGAATGATCCCCATATGATCCCTAGCTATAAAATATTCATCCTTTTCCGAATCATAGATGGCAAAGCCAAAGATACCGTTCATTTCATCCAAGAAATCAACGCCCTTCTTCTGATAGAGGGCCAAAATCACCTCACAGTCAGATTCCGTCTGAAAATTATAGGTTCCGGCAAATTGTTTACGCAACTCCCTATGGTTATATATCTCGCCATTAGCGGCCAAAACCAATTTTTTATCCGGACTATACAAAGGTTGTTTTCCGGAAGCCGGGTCAACGATAGACAAACGCTCGTGCGCCAAAATAGCCTTATCGTCAGCATATATCCCACTCCAGTCTGGTCCCCTATGTCTAATTTTCTTGGACATTTCCAGTAATTGAGGCCTTAAAACCTCCGTACTCTCTTTTACATCAAAGGCACATACAATTCCACACATACTATTATATTTATGTCAATTTTTAAGCAAATATCGACTTAATATATACATTATAAAATATAAAATTCATAATTGATTTTAATTTATAACCTTAAATTAAATAATACTAACATATTGTCATAATATAAATGTATTCGCTTACATCAACCCACTATTTTGTAAGTTGTACAAAATTTAGCGACTTTTAATTCAGATTAACAGGAATACTATTTAAATTTGACAATCACTAAAACTAAAAAAAAATGAAAAATTTATTTACGATTGCACTTATGGTTATTGCCCTGTCCTTTAGCTCTGAGGCTATGGCACAGAAATTCAGCGGATTGGACAAGAGTCCGGCGGACATTGCCTCTTATCCTACTGATTATAAAGTTTCGGAAAAATTGGTTCGAGTAACTTATAGTCGCCCACAATTAAAAGGACGTTCAATTTCCGAACTTGCCCCTGCTGGAAAGGTATGGAGAACTGGAGCCAATGAGGCCGCTGAAATCATTTTTTATAAGGATGCCACTGTAGGTGGGAAATCTGTTGCTGCTGGCACTTATTCCTTGTTTACCATCCCTGGAGATAAGGAATGGACTGTAATACTGAACAAAAATTTAAATCAATGGGGAGCATATTCCTATCAGGAAGATGCTGACGTTGTACGCATACCCGCTAGTGTTAGCAATGCCTCTGAATCATTGGATGCTTTCTCCATTGCCTATAAGGATGCCGACAAAGGTGCCCATATGGTATTGGGTTGGGGCAACACTAGAGTTTCCTTACCAATTACCTTTTAAGGGGAAACAATTTTTAAAAAGAAAAAAACCGAAGTTCTTAACTTCGGTTTTTTTATGACTTTAGGGACTCTAAGCAGTCCTAAAAGATTAAAAATCAAATCCTATTCAGGGTCTAAACGCCTTTCCCCTGTTAATTGGAAAATACCGTCCCGAGAACTTGCCTTTCCACTTATCTTATCACCTTCCGCCTTTAAACTCACGGATACTATTTGGCCTTCCAAATTAAGGTCAAATGTCAAAGTATTATCTTCCACCCTAACGTCCTGTGCCTTACTTTCCCTACCTCGTAAAGCAACTACAACTGTAAGTACACCTTCTTTTTTAGAAATAAACAATATCCCCTTGGCATACTCATAAGGCACATTTTCTGCAGAATATTTCCAATTACCCAGAAAATTTTCCTCACCTAAAAGGGAGCTAGCCTTATGGACCTCAATATTGAATTGATTTAAATTTTCCGAAGCCACGGAAGAAACCCCCATCAGCATGGCAAATACTATAAATCCTAACTTGACAATACCTTTAAAACTTCCCATCTATCTATTTTTTTTGAATTATAATCACTTTGGATAAAATTAAATTTACCTAAAAATCACGCTCGATGGAATCCGAATAATTATTCTATTATTTTATTCCATTTACGAGCTCATCACCATAAGAACTCCGTTTGGGCAATTTTTATTGTTTAAATTGCCATCAAAATTAGATTTCAATTGCCCCGTGAACTATGAGTGAAAATCACCTTCCCAGTGAAATGCCATCCCAAGCTCAACTCCTACAGGCAAAGATCAATTACTTGCAGATTGAAATCAATAAAGTAATTCAAGAAACTTCAGTTTTTGAAAACTTTCTTCGTTCCAAAATCGAAGATGAATTAATTGAAGAACAAGAACTTACACTACTCTACAAACAACAGAAAAAAGCAAAAAAGGCCAAACGCTTGGCACAAAAAAAGAACGGAAAAAACTACGAGCAGAAATTATGTTTAACACCTAACCAACCTAAGCCAATGCCAGAAAAGAATTCAAGGGAACGGCAGCAAAGGAAGCAACTGTACCGAGAGGCCATGTTATATGTACATCCCGATAAGTTTTCAATGCAAACGGATAAATTGGATATGGCCACGAAGATAACCGCCAAACTAATAGATATATACCGATCCGGAGATTTGGCCGCCCTAAAGGCTTATCACGCTCATATTTTTAGCGTGAACACCTTGATAAAGCCTCACGAAAAACAAGAGCCCTTAAAAGATCCCGACCTTACGTATTTAAAAATGGAGCTAAAAAAACTGCAGGAGGAACTGGCGGTGGCCAAAAATAGCCATACTTACAAAGTATTGACGGAGTACGAAAACCCAATGAGCTTTTTGGACGAATTGAAGGCCTACTATAAAGACCGACTCATGAAACTCCGTAAGAGGACTAGAACAATATAAGCATGTTCTTTACATAAGAATACATCCACTAAACAGTGGATGTACCGTGCATTGTTTTTTATTTATGTCACCAAATTAAAAGCAAATGAGCAATTTGAACCACTACCTTGAATTTCACAAGCCCATTTTATTTATCTGTATAGGATCTTAGCAAGTAGTGCCTTTTCCATTTGCCGAACAAGTCAATATATATAAAAAGTTGCAAGTGCTTGGAATTGAGCTTATTTTTAAACTTTATGGAGGACTTATTAAAATAGTCAGTAACACTATATTTGGTATCCCTCCCTTGGCCCTTCAAAAGTTCATAACATTTGTAACGTAAATAGGGAGCTAGGTTTCTTCCTCTAAAGGAATGAAAGGTCCACATGTTATAAAGATATGCCTCATTCGTATTAATATGGAATATTTTGCCTTTATAATTTAAGTCGTTAAGGCCGATAAACATATAAGCCGCAATTTCACCCTTATGTTCCAACCCCATACATAACTGAGAATTCTTATGATTCTCCATTAAATCATCCAATTCAAGATTGTCTATTGATTTTGTCAGTAATTTCATTTCAGCAAGACTTAACTCCCTAAAAATGAATTCTGAAACATTACCTTTAATTTTTGGTTCCAAACTTTTTTCCACTTCTTCCTTTACCCAGTAATATGGCTTAATTTCAATTCCTACTCGTGCCAAGCGATTTTTCAAACCAAAAAGGAACATTCCATTTTTAATGATATTCCAAAATCTTTTGACTGTAGATATCTTTTCACTCTCCTTTAAAGATATCTCTATTGAATTAGGACGCTTTTCTTCCATATTTTCCATTCCCTGGTTCCAGTTTCATTTTTACTCTAAATTCTTGCGGCGACATAATCTTTCTATCATTGGCCTTGGCTATGGTATGAATTCTATCCAACAAATCCATATTACTTGCCAGGGTTGTCCTTGAAGTATCGAACCATATGTTATCTTCCAGCCCGACCCTTACCCCTGCGCCAATAGCAATTCCTAATGAATTCATTTGCAATTGATAATTTCCAATTCCCGCCAAACTATATAGTGAATCCTGCGGAAGATCACGTACCATAATTCCTGTATGCAATAAATCCCCTTGGGCACAAGCTATATTGCCCAGGAGCAGATTGAAATAGTAAGGAGCTTCAATAAGTCCTTTCCTTTCCAAATATTTAGAATAATTAATCATTCCGATATCGAAAACTTCCAATTCCGGAACAATACCCTTTTCTTTCATTATAGCAGCCAAACCCTGAACTGTTTCAGGAGAATTTATACTGGCAGTATTATTGAAATTCAACGAGCTAAGTGTCAAGCTTCCATAGTCTGGCTTTAAAAACCCTTCCAAAGACAGTGGATCCGCCCTTAATTCCAATTTATTAATATTCCTTCCACTCAACGAAACACAAATAACCAGATATGGAGCAAATTTTCGAATACCTTCGATTATTTCTCCATAAACCTCCTTTTCGTATGTAGGCTCCCCTGTTTTGGCATCTCTGGCGTGCAAATGCACCATGGTTATCCCCAGCTCTGTTGCCTTATGAACATCTTCAACTATTTCAGAAACACTCACCGGAACATGTGGAGTCATACCTTTGGTCGGTATCATTCCAGTGGGAGTAAAATTTATTACTAATTTATCATCCATTACACTAGTATTAATTAAAAATAAAGGTAACTAATTGAACCTTAACACTCCAATAAGGAAGATATTATTCGACCTTTCAACTTTTAAAGCCGATAAACAGAAATCAAACGTAAGGAATAGCCACATTTTAGCTGTACTCCTTCTACTTTAAAGGAAGTATTTGCTTTTTAATTGAACAAGGATTTATCGTATTTCGTATTATTTTCAACCATTAAATTAAATAACCAAAGTATTCCCCTTTTTCATAGTTTTGCAGACTTAAAATTGGAATATGATTTCTGTAGACGCAATAGCAGTAGAGTTTAGTGGCGACACCTTGTTTAGTGATGTTTCCTTTGTTATCAATGAGAACGATAAGATTGCCCTAATGGGCAAAAACGGGGCTGGAAAATCTACCATGATGAAGATAATTGCAGGAGAGCAAAAAGCCACCCGAGGTCATATTCGCTATCCCAAGGACGCCGTAATTGCCTATTTGCCGCAGCATTTACTGACCGATGACAGCTGTACCGTTTTCGAAGAAGCCTCCAAAGCCTTTAAGGAAATCTTTAGCATGCGAGATGAAATTGATCGGCTGAACAAGGAACTGGAAACCCGTACAGATTATGAGTCGGACGCCTATATGTCTATCATTGAAAAAGTATCGGACCTAGGAGAAAAATTCTATGCCTTGGAAGAAATAAATTATGAAGCAGAGGTGGAAAAGGCATTGAGGGGACTAGGTTTTAGACGCGAGGATTTTCATCGACTTACCAGCGAATTTAGTGGTGGGTGGCGTATGAGGATAGAGCTTGCCAAAATATTGTTGCAAAAGCCAGACCTCATCCTTTTGGATGAGCCTACCAACCACGTAGATATCGAATCCGTTATTTGGCTGGAGGATTTCTTGCTGAACAAGGCCAAGGCAGTTGTAGTAATCTCTCATGACAAGACCTTTATAGATAATATTACCAACAGAACCATAGAAGTGACCATGGGTAGGATCTATGATTACAAGGCCAATTACACCCACTACCTTCAATTGCGGGAAGACCGAAGAAGCCATCAAATAAAGGCCTATCAGGAACAGCAAAAATTTATTGCTGATAATCAAGCTTTTATTGACCGTTTTAAAGGCACCTATTCCAAAACCAACCAAGTAACTTCCCGTGAAAGGATGTTGGAAAAATTACAGATAATAGAAATTGACGAAGTGGATACTACAGCCTTAAAACTGAGGTTCCCCCCTTCCATACGTTCGGGCGACTACCCGGTTACTGCAGAGGGGCTTTCCAAAACTTATGGTGACCATGTGGTTTTTAAAGATGCCAATCTCTCTATTTCAAGAGGAGAAAAGGTTTCCTTTGTCGGGAGGAACGGAGAAGGAAAATCTACCATGATCAAGGCCATTTTGGGCGAAATTGAAGTGGAGGGCAAATGCAGCTTGGGGCACAATGTGAAAGTGGGTTACTTTGCCCAAAACCAGGCTTCCTTGTTAGACCCAGAACTGACCATCTTCCAAACCGTGGACGAAGTGGCCGAAGGGGACGTGCGTACGCAGATAAAAAATATTTTGGGTAGATTTATGTTTAGTGGCGATGATCTGGAAAAAAAGGTAAGCGTACTGTCTGGAGGAGAAAAAACCCGCCTGGCCATGGTAAAATTACTTTTGGAACCCGTTAATCTTTTGATCCTGGATGAGCCTACCAACCATTTGGACCTAAAATCCAAGGATGTTCTTAAAGAAGCTCTTCTTGCCTTTGACGGCACCTTGATATTGGTTTCCCACGACCGGGATTTTCTTCAAGGGCTGTCCCAAAAAGTGTTCGAATTTAAGAATAAACGTGTCATAGAACATTTCGAGACCATAGATGCGTTTTTGGTAAGAAACCGAATTGAAAATTTAAAAGAAATAGATTTAAAAGTTTAAAACTACAGCTATAAATAGAGCTTTGAGCTTAAGCAATAACCTTGTACCCCTCTGGAAAGGGTCGGTAGGCATAGTATTGAAGCACCTCCTCGATTGCGACCTTCATGGCCTTGTTTATTGGAAGAATAATATTGCCCAACCTAAAATCTATTTGATTGAGGTTCATGTAGTAGTCGGTGAAAATAGGCACATATAGTCCGTTTTTCATAGCTATTTTTGCATTCTCATAGCGATCGGCCTGATTTTCCTTAATTATCTTGCAGGTGGCCAAACGCAGTTCCCCCAACTTGTCCCTACTTGCCCCATATCCAAACAATCGGCATATTAACCCACGATACTTATAGTCGCCACAGCTGCCGCTATTGCTATCCATGACAGAAAGCGGCCTGTACAAATGGCACAATGAACTACTATTTGCCCTTAACTCTTCCAAGGTCGTTTCTGCCTTCCCATTCAAAAAGAGTTGAAAAGCCCATGGAAGAAATTCCAAGGGAGAAGCGTCTATATCCGGATGGGTGCAACATTTACCGCAACCTGCCTTACAGCCCAGACCCGACTCGGATTGAAAAGTAGCTATCTCCCGATCCAAAACGGCGAATAACGCCTCAACTGCTCTTACCTTGCTTTCCATGGACAAAAATTATTGTGCGAATGTACAGCAATAAAGGTAGCGTACAACAAATATTTTTCTATCCGGAAATTATTATAAAGGTCCCTAATCTACTTTATCCATTTCCATCCAAAATGGGAAGATATTTTTGTTGGCCACTGTATAAAAAGGTATAAGTTTGCCCGACATTTTTGGAAAATAAACCTTCTCCATCTGAATAATATCCGTATTCTCTTTTTTATTTTCCATTTGTCTTACCAGCGTATTAGCTTCCAAAACCATTCTCCCGTTACCCATTACAGGTTGCACGAACTTATAGGTAATATCATAATAACCCTCTTCAATGTCTACATCCCAGTTACCATAAATTTCCTCCTGATTCCAAATCCCCCGTTCCCCGCCTGCATCATTCCTATTTAGTATGACAGGGTTTTCGTTCGGGGTACCGACCAATATTTTTGGAGGGTTCAACAGATTATCAGAAATGATCAACTCCTTGTATATTTTATCCATCTCCTTTTTGAGGTCTATGGCCAATGCCTTCTTATCACTTAAAACATTGCGCTGTTCATAAGGGTCATTGGTTAGCTGAAACAATTCAAAATCTTCAATAGTGGCGTTATAGTCCGTTTTTCCCACCAATTTATAACCCGCTTTCTGAATGGCCATGTTATTATACAATTCGGGGTAGCGGCGCGACCAATAAAAAAATAGGGAACGATCGGCCCATTCCACTTTTTGGCCCTGTATCAAGGGAACTAAACTTTTGCCATCTATGATCCTGTCTTTAGGCATTTCCACATCGCAAATTGCCGATAGCGTAGGCAGGACATCCAAATGCGCCGTCATGGTTTCCACATCTTTGTTACCCTTGGAAAGTGCTGGATATTTTAAATAAAATGGTACCCGTACACCCCCATTGTAAACATCTCCCTTAAGTCCCCGCATACCACTAACATATCTGGTCTGCTGGGGGCCATTATCGGTCATAAAAATTACAAGCGTGTTCTCGGCTAGCTTCAGGTCTTTTAATTTTTTGAAGAGTCTCCCTAGGTTGTCGTCAATATTATTGACCATGGCATAGACCTTTCGGGCATCTTCCTTGTCCTTTTCGCTCATTTCTGAAAAAGGCCTACCGTCCTTACCAAACCCTGCAGAAGGGTCTATGTCCCTATACTTTTGATAATAGGAATCAGGCACTTGCAAGGGGGTATGTGGGGCATTGTAGGCCAAATAGCAGAAAAAGGGCGATTCCTTATTTTTATCAATAAAATTCATCGCCTGATCGGTAAAAATATCGGAACAATATCCGTCATATGATTCCCGCTGGTTATTGTGCCAAAGTACAGGATCAAAATAACTTGTATCCCCCTTAAAATAAGTAGTAATATCCCCTACCTGCCCCATGCCTCCAGAAAGGTGGATAACGGACTCGTCAAAACCCTGGTCACTGGGCCTACTAGGAAAATTGTCCCCTAAATGCCATTTCCCAAAAGCCCCGGTCGTATAATCTGCCTGCTTCAACATTTCGGCTATTGTGACCTCATTGGAAGCCATAATGGCACCCCCATTGTAGGTATCCCTCATCCCCGTTCGTAAAGAATAGCGCCCCGTCATTAAACTGGATCTGGTGGGTGCACAAACCGGAGAAACGTAAAAATTGTTAAACCGAACACTTTCACGTGCCAAAGCATCAATGACGGGTGTTTTTACATGGGGATTTCCAGTAAACCCCAAATCCCCGTACCCTTGATCATCGGTAATCACCAAGATTACATTTGGACGTTGGTTCTGCTGGGCATAGCCACTAGAAGTAAACCCCAAAATCATAAAGAGTAAAATACAATGTTTATACATTAGGTTCATAAGTCCTGGTTTAAGGTTTTGTTGATTATTTTTTAAAACACCCGAAATTGGAATACAAAATACCTAATTTCCAATAAATCTTTATTAAATACCTGTTTAAAGGCAAAAAATGTTAGTCTTTATTGCCAGGTTTAACTAGCCAATCCAAATTTAGAGTAGTTATGTTGATTATTGCCAGCCCTGTTCCCTTTACTCTGTTGCCTGCACAATGCCCTAAAATAAGATCTTGTGGATCTGTAAAATACAAGGCGGTATAACAATACCAGCCATCTGGGTCGGTGGCAATATTTTTAATGTTGCCCCATGTTTTCCCCTCGTCCTTGGAAATAGCAATCGTAAGAGGGGTTCTTTTAGCCTTTATAGCTACATCCGAACCATCGTTATTGTTCCACACCATGACCCAATCCCCGGTTCCGGGGACTTTTTCCATGGTAGCTGGCGAAAGAGGAGAATAAATAGAACTGGCCTCAATGTGACTCCAGCTCTCCCCCCTATCTTGGGAATAGGACATCTGCTGCACACCTCCGCTTGCCCGAATATACATCATGATACGCCCGTCATTCATTTCAATGAGACCTGGTTCCTGAGTGATAATTTCGGTAGTATTGGGCACCATTTCACTAGAAGTCCATGTTTCTCCATTATCATCGGAATAATATGAAAATAAATTGCCTTGGGCACTGAAACCTTTTTCCGTAGTAGGGTGTTCCGCCACTGCAAATAGCAATCGCCCATCTTCCAACTGAACAACCCTATCGTTATTTAACACAAAATATCCTTTCTTGTCGGTGATACAAGGGGTTGGCGAACCCCAACTCTGTGCTTCATCCGTGGATATTCTCATTATAGGAATACAATCCTCTGTACTATTCTTCCTCAGGTAAAATAAGGCTATGGAACCATTATGTAATCGCAATAGGGAAACCGACATAACATTCATTCCTCCTTCATTGGGCAGCACCACCTCATCCTTTATGCTCCATGTATTTCCATTATCCTTGGAATATCTACTTACCAGATGTGCAGGGTCATGATCGGATCCGGTGCCCTGAGTATAATGGGTATACACAAATAACAGATTTCCATTTTTTAGCCTGATAAAATCCCCTTCACTGTTACGGGGGTTGTCTACTGAAGGCTGTAGGCTCAAAACGGTTTTAGGTTCTTTGGATACCGATACTTTGTTGGTTATTTTATTGCTCTTGCAAGAGAAGGCGATTCCCAGCAACACCCAGAGAAGTATTGTACTAAAAAGAAATTTTAAACTCATTATTGGACTTTTAAATAATTGGACTTAAGCTATTGCATTCATTTAAGTTCAATCAAGGGTATTTCGGCAAAATAAATAGCCGTTTTTTCGGTCTCATGGGAAGAATAGTAGCTCATGTACAGGGTATCATTTTCAAAAACAAAACCTGGATAGCTGCTATCGGAATTTGATGGCAATGTCAATACCTCCCTAAAATCTCCATTTTTACCAAAGGAAACCAGTCCGGTATACTCCCTATTAATCCTTCCCCCACCAATATATTGGCCCTCTCCTATCGATACAAAGTCGGGACCTCCAATAAAGTATGGCGACTCGGTAAAACTCCAGTCCGTATAAGGAGGACTACTTTTTCCTAAAAAAGCCCTTTTGTTACCCTCTTCCCGCCTAATCAGCATTAACATGTCGCCATTGGGTAAAAAACGGATTGTGGATTCATTGGGATTTCCCTCCACTTCCAAATCGGCAACCTTTATATAATCTATCCCATTGGTAGTTTTAACTAATTTTATAATCGTTGTATTTCCACCCTCTTTATTTTCTATCCGCGAATACATTCCCCCATATCCGGTACCCTCATACCACGTTAAGCTCCAGAGCCAATCGAACTTCGATTTTATATGGGCATCATATGTTATAGGTTGTGGTGGGGAGAACTTGGTCCCATTAGGATTAGAGAAGGCTACATGGGGTATTCCTCCCAACAAGGTCTTACCATCATAAATAGACCCTCCCATAGTGGCCATTATGAGTCCTTCCGGAGTAACCGATAATTTAGGATCCCGTAAATCAAAACCATTGAGAGCGATTTGATCAACATCTTTCCAGGCCTTGCCATCTTTAGAGCTTATAATTTTTATTACGCCATCCTTTCCATAAACATGCCTTTCCCCCGAACGGAAAGCACAATAAAAGTCTCCTTTAAACCTTATCAAAGAAGTAAAGGCGTTATAATTTTCATCGGAGTATATCTTGGATACTTTTATCCCTTCTGGCAGGCTCTGGGAAATGCCATTAAAAGAGACAAAAAAGATTAAAAGTGATATGGTAGCAACTATTACTTTTGTCATTTTTATGGGTTCGGATTTGATGAATATCGCCTTGTTTAAAATGTTGGTTTGTCAAATTTGATTCCCCACATATGGTCACTTTATTCAGAATATTTCTACTGTGATCAGCTTGTGAAAAATATTCTGCTGCCTGAACCTCCTAAATTATAAAATATAGTCGCTATATAAAAAGAAAAAACATTCAATTCCTCTACTTCACTATAGGTGTTTTACCCGGGATTCATATTTTTGGTAGTGCGCCTCATTGTCTGCCTCATCTATGTTCTGACTTTGAAAAACGGAGACATCCACACCTCTGTCCAAATTAATTTTGATGGCCTCGGTCGAAATTATGTTTACGATGATCATTCCCAACACCGAGGAAGCAGGTCCAATAAGCAGTTCGTTAATGGAGATAACCCCATCCCCCGAGGGAACACAGTTATCAATGACCAAATCCGCAATCTGATATAATTTTTTTCCACTCGCGTGTCTGGTAGCATACCTTGTGGACTGTTCCAAGGAAGTGATGGCTATTGTACTTAAACCTTCCTGTTTTGCCTTCATAGCCATCTCCAAGGGCAGAGCATTTCTTCCGGAATTGGAAATAACGACCAATACATCCCCTCTATTAAATTTATAGTTGTTCCAAAGTATTTCGGCAAGACCACTAATCTGCTCCATTTCTGCCGATCTTCTTGCCCCGCCCGCCATAAGCACCATATCGTCCATAATAGCATTTACATTGGCCAAATTGGAGGCCCTGCCAAACATTTCCATACCGATCATCTGGGAATGACCAGTACCTATGGTGTGGATTATGCCATCGTTCTTAATAACATCTGCCACGATTTTAGCGGCACTGACCAATTGATCATGTTGATCAACGGACATTTTATTGATCAGTATTTTTATTTTATCCAAATATTCGAACATAGCGACAATAGCATTTTAGTTAGGGAAGGAAACCAACAACATCGATATAGAGGTAAACTTGCCCGCTAACCAATATTGCCTATTATTCTTTCCATAGACCAATATAAAGAATAAAAACTGGGCCCAGTTAAGGGCTAAAACCATAAAGGCATATCTACGCGCATTGTGGAGTAACAATTTCAGACTACCAAGTTGCAAACTTCGTAGAGCAAAACGCAGGATAGGTGCCACATGCTGTGCAAAGTTTGCAACTTCGCACCCCTAAACCCCAAGGATGCCTTGTCAAACTGGAAATCCCGCTAAAAAGCGGGATTCGTTCGACTATCATATTTCAATGCGCCTTCAGCTGGATCAATCCCAAAAGTTGTGTGTGAATTGAAAATAGAATAAGATCTTTGCGGAAAAACGATCGCATTGGAATTATCATTGGACCTATTAAAGTTTATACTGCCAGAAGTATTAACGACCCATTTTGACCTAGTCTCCCATAATATGCAAGGGGGTGCGCTTCATTTATATTTTGAAGAAAAAAAAGATGCCCCGAAAGAGGAAAAACATCGCACTTTAATAGCCCATGGTTTTCACAAAGAGATTGTCGTCCAGGATTTTCCGTTAAGGGGAAAGTCAGTTTATCTCCACATTAAGCGCCGCCGTTGGCTGGACAAGGCCACTGGCCAAGCCGTGCAAAGAGATTGGGATCTAGTGGCACAGGGGACTCGTATGACCGTTGAGTTCGCTGCTTTTTTAAAAGTACTTGGTCAGTACCAAAGTTAATGACTGCCATACCATTGGCGGGTTTTACGGGGTCAACGGCAAAAAACTACAGCGACAGTTTCGGGATTATTTAAGCGAGTTTAAACAATAGGAGGAGAGACCACATGCCAAGGAGTGGCTCATATTCCCTGAGAATATAGGACCTTATCTGTCCATTGACGAAACGGCACTCTCCAAGGGGGAGCTATACACCATAATTACCAACAAAAAAGCCAAGGGCAGGAAAGGGTCCATAGTGGCCATATTCTCCGGCACCAAGGTGGGACCGATCATAGAGCAACTGCTAAAGATATCGGCCAAAAAAAGGGCCAAGGTCAAGGAAATTACCCTGGATATGGCCAACTCCATGAAGACCATCGCCAAACAATGCTTCCCAAAAGCAATACAGGTAACGGACAGGTTCCATGTACAGAAGCTGGCACTGGAGGCCCTTCAGGACATCCGCATCAAACATAGGTGGGACGCCATAGACCGGGAGAACCAACAGATAAAGCAAGCAAGGGCAAAGAACGGGACATTCGTCCCAAAAGAATTTAGCAATGGGGACACTAGAAAACAGCTCTTGGCCAGAAGTAGGTATCTCCTTTATAAATCGCCCAACAATTGGATGCAAAACCAATACGAAAGGAGCAAAATATTGTTCGCCCAATATCCGGATATAAAGGTGGCCTTCGACCTGGTACAGGGGCTCAGGAACATATTGAATACGGCAACTTCTATACAAACAGCATATACAAAGCTGGCACATTGGTACAAAGACGTAGAGAACACGGGCTTTAGGGCCTTCAATACTATTGCTAATACGATATCGCTCAATTATAGGTCGATCCTGAACTATTTTATAAACAGGAGTACAAATGCATCGGCGGAATCATTCAATGCAAAAATAAAAGCTTTTAGAGCGCAATTCAGAGGAGTCAAAAACGTAGAATTCTTCCTTTATAGATTAACCACAATATTTGCATAAACACAACAATTGTTCTTGATCCCTTCAGCTTTTGAAATACGGGTCTCACGAACAAAAAAAAGCCTATCAAACGATAGGCCTTAGGTCTTAGGAAATTAAAAAAGTATATATTAAATAACTTTAACGTTTACTGCGTTTAATCCTTTTTTTCCTTCTTTTAGTTCAAACTCAACTTCATCGCCTTCGCGAATTTCGTCGATTAAACCAGAGATGTGTACAAAATGTTCTTTGCTAGAACCTTCTTCTGTGATGAACCCAAATCCTTTGGCATCGTTGAAAAATTTTACTGTTCCTCTACTCATTACTAAAATTTAAATTAATTACTTATTGTTGGTCAAATATAGTTCCAAAAGTTTGAACCACAATCATTTATAGCCAACAATTTTAACAAGTACCAAAAAAAAACTCGACAACCCCTTTAAAAGCTTACTCTTCGAGGGCTTTGGATATTATAAACTCCACCCTTCTATTCCGCACCCTACCCTCTTCATCCTCATTATTTCCAAGAGGTTGCTCAGCCCCAAAGCCATTCCAAGTAATTCTTTGACCTGCCAAACCCAATTGGATCAACCTATTTGCCACTGCCATAGAGCGTTTCACAGAAAGGTCCATATTGTAGGAAGAAGTCCCCAAATTGTCCGTATATCCATTGATTACAATGTTCAAAGTACTGTCGGATTGCAGATAATTGTAGACGCGCATAATCTCTTGCTCTCCCTTTTTCCCTAGATGAAACTCATCGAAATTAAAATGGACATTCTCAAAAATATGGGTCTCGTCCAAGGCATAGGACTGCATTCCTTCCCCAACATATACCATATCCAAGAAATAATAGGCCCCGTTCACATTTTTCTCCTTTGCCAATCTCTGTCGCCTTGTAGAGGCATTGTTCTTAAAATTACCAATGGTAATAAATCTTTCCGAGCCCTTGGCAACAAAGTTTGCAGATACCTTGACCCAAGAATTCTGATCAGTCATGAATTCGTCCCCCAAAATTTCGACGCTGGTAAAATCATTTCCTTCAATTTTGGAAAGCTGCCATTTGGAGAGTCCCTTTTTAATTTTCACCCCTATTGGTTTTGTTGAAAATAGAACATCAAAATCACGAACAGCATAATCCGAATTCTCGGCCAAACTAAGATAAAACGAAAGTGTATAGGTAACTCCATGCAGCAAAGGTTCTTTTAGTTCTCCTTGAATATACTCCCTGTAATCCTCAGGAGCATACATATAGAATCCCAAATAGGCCTCACCAAATTTGGCCGTTTGCTCTCCCATAAAATTAACGGGCACCCCCATGCTAAGACTACAAGCATTAAAATAATCAGTGGTTCCATGAGTAGGTACGGACCAATATTTAAGGTCTTCCCCAAAGTTCCCCAAATGATCCGGGCATTCCAAAAAGGCCTCAAAACTTGGATTTTCCACAAGGTTTTGAGACATACCCCTTCCTAGGCATAATGTGGATAAAATCCACATCCCAATTCTACAACCTATGGTGCAATGCCTCATTTTGAACAAATTGTAAGCGAAACTTGTTGACAAAAGAAATACCTAACGAGCAAAAAGTCTAAGTTCAAGATATCAAAAATAAAAAAACATCCCCAAATTCAGGGATGTTTGCAATACCAAGAAAGAAATACAACTGTTCCGGCTATTAAACCTTTAGGATTTATTTCTTTTTCCTTTCAATGAAAATGTACCTTCTGTAGAATTGGCGTTACCGTTAATAATATCATCCTTCACTTGCAAGGATACTTGTACTTTTCCCCCATCGATATAGACCGAAAAGTTGACATTGTTCTCATTGACCTTTACTTCAGAAGCGGTCAAAGTATTATAATTGGCCTTTACCACCACCTTATACTCCTCCTTTTCTTTAGTAATGATCAACACACCAACACTGTATTCATAAGGAACATCGTCCACGGTGTATTCCCATGTTCCAATTGGAGATTTGTACACCTTTTCAACTACTTCGGTTGGGTTAATGCCATCATTAGTATCATTACTTGGGTTCTCTGCCAATAGCGACATACTGCCGGAAACAAAAAAAACACAAGCGTAAAACAATTTTGCAAAATTTCTCATTCTTAAAAAGTTTTATAATTAATATTATCCAGGCAACAAAAGAAAGTTATCCAACAACAAAAAGGAATCCTTTTTCCTATTCTGTGACCAAATGTCCCGTAAGAGTGACGAATGGGACAGTTTTTAAAATTCAACCTTGACAAAATTAACCATCACCGCTCCAAAAAAAATATAAACCTAAGCAGCCCCCTTTAGTAAATTGGAGTTTTAACAGAATAAGGAATATCAATTCGTAATAGTACCCAATTAATGAACAAGAACTACTAAAAAAATACCTTACTGCCTTTTTGCCTCCTAAGATAGAAGGTTAAAGGCAGAAGGTACATTTACGGCGACCATAAAATACCATGGGGTTTTGGCAGATCATGACCAACCGCCAATTCTATTTATTTTTTATATCCTATAGATCAAATTTGTACGTAGCTCCGGCCAAAACCTGGAAACCTTGTACTTGATAATTGTTCCAACGCATATAATTCTGATTGGCAATGTTATTGGCCTTTGCAAACACGGACAATTGCTCATTTACCCGGTACCCAATGTGGGCATTGGCATCAAAATAGCTATCTAAAGTAACCGTTGTCATATCGTAGTCTTCCGGTAGTGTCCCTGGAGATGCCACGGTGTAAAGATCGTCACGTTCGCCCACATAAAACAGATTGGCACCGATAAACCAGTTCTCCCCTATTTGATAATCCATAAAGGTAGAGGCGGTAAGGCCGGGCAGGTTCCAGGCAGGGTTATCGGTTTCCGTATCGTAATCATAAACTTGGGCATTAATACCTAGGCTAAAATTACGATTTATATCTACATTTAATTCACCAAAAACTCCTAAGGTCTTTACGTCATCATAAAATACCTGAAAGCTATTTCCATAGTAATACCCTTTTTCATCCGTCCTTGAAGTATTTTCTGGATTTAGCAAAAATAGTGGTTTTCTATTTTCCGCCATATAAGACCCCTTAAGGTTATAGCTAAGATTGGGCAACAATTGTCCTTTTAAGCCTATGTAGGCATCATATTGCTGATCTGTAGGCTGAATGTCCAAGGTTGGGGAAACGTATGGGTTCTCTTCTACAAATCCATAGAACGAATTTTGCTTTAACATCCCTTCTACCCCACCATATGCTATGGCTACCTCATCCAACAAACGATAGGATGCCGTTATTGTGGGATAAATATAGAAATTACTATCACTATTTTCCAAATCCATTCCATACACCAAATTGACACCAAGATTAAGCGAAAGATCGTCCCCCAAAATATTTATATTAGGGTTTAAGCCTACTTGCAAATGCGAGTAATCTATTCCTGGAATATTGGAATCATTGCCCACCTGTCCATTTTTAAACTGGCCGCCCAAATAATCTACCTTGGCCTTAAGTGTCAATAATTCATCCCCCAATGGAAATTGGAAAGCAGGTTTTAACACTGCTCTGTTTTCGCCAGATTTTGTAGTATCCCAAAACCGTCTATACAGTATATCGGCACTCTTAAAAAAGGAATCCTCTACTTCCACAAAACCACCGGCAAAGGCATTAAAATAGTTTTGTTTTTCATCTATACCGTTCACTACTTCCTCTGTATAATATCCATTGGGAATTCCGTACCAATTATATAATTGATGTTGCCCCCCTATATGGGCTCCCCAACTTATATCCCTATCCTTTTTGGTGTAATTGGCCTCCAATTTGGTATTATAAAATATGTTATCCAAGGCTGTTCCATCAATTTCTCCCCTAGAAGAATGGTGGTTTAGGCTAATATCCAATCGTTCATCACGATTAAGGGCACTACTGGTATAAAAATCCGCCAATGCATTATTATAATTACCCAAACCTACGGAGGCATAAGAGTTATATATTTTCTCCGGAGGGGTCTTTTTTACCACGGAAGCCTTCCCTTTTGAAGGTGTAAAAGTGGAAGCAACGGGTACGGAAAATATACTGTAGTTTATAGGTTTCTTTTGCAATACAATGGAATCGTTCAAAGTAGGTACCGACTTCACCTTAAAAGCATCCGATATGGTAGGGGCATAAGCCTTTACCACCGTCACGGTTTCAGTACCTAAATCTTTTTCATCATCCTGTGCCAATCCGATCTGTAGAAAACCTAGAATAGCAAATATGGTTATTTTAATGTGCTTGTGCATATTGTGTACTTTTTACAAGGAATTTTTAATTTCCATCTGGATTAATGGAGGAATTACTTTGAGCTTCTTTTGCCTTAATTATGGACGACTCCTGTTTGGCTTGGGCCACTATTTCCGGATAATCCCCAAAATTGGCTATAACACTATCCAAAATATAGGTGGCTTGGAAAGCATCCCCCAAGGCATAGAAATTCTTGGCCATAATGATCAAGCCTTTAGCGCTCCATTCCTTATACCCCGCGTAATCCTTGGCCAATTTTTGAACCGAAGCATTGGAAGTCTCATAATTTTGCGCCTTATTCTTAAAGTAAGCATCATAGTAAAGTGCCTCTGCGGCTAAATCCCCTGTCGCAATTTTAAGGACTTCCGAATACGCTTTTTCTGCCCTGTTCTCATCCTTGGTCTTAATGGCCGATCTCGCGATCATTATTTGCGCATCACTTTTTATACGGTTATCTATATTGGAATTGGACAACACCTTAGTCGCATATTGAATGGTCTTGCCATAGTCTGACTGTTCATAATAACCCTTCATCAAATTGGATTGGGCAAAGGTGATATTCTGCTGAATTTCCGCTTTGGACTCCAATTCTTCCAAATAAGAAATGGCCGTTACATAATCGTTCTTGCCTACATAGATCTCACATACCCTGGTAAGTGCCTGTTCGGCATATTCATTGGTACCTTTGCCAGCCACATTCTTGAAATACGGCAAAGCTTTGTCCTTCTGACCCTTGCCAAAATACAGTTGTGCCAAATTAAAATTGGCCTTTAGGGAATTCAATCCGTTTGGAAATTGTTTAACATAGGTCTCATACCCCTTTATGGCGGCATCCCGATTCCCTTCTATATATTGCTTATCAGCAGACTCAAAAGTGGCATTGTCCAGTTCGGTATCGGTAACCTCAACAAAATCGAGCCCCTTTACCCACTGGGCATATTCGTTTACCCTACCCAGATCCACATAAATAAGTTTGGCCGTAGTTACGGCCTGTAGCGCTTCCTGTGTATTGGGATGATCCCTTACCACCGTTTTGAATTTGGCCAAAGCCTGTTCGTTGCGATTGGCATTATAATGTACCAATCCTTGTCGCAACATCGCCTGTGGCACCAAAGAGCTGCCCCTATAATCCATAGTGAGTTGATCGTAAAGCTGTAACCCTCTTTCCGTATTATTGGCTCTCACATAAGAATTGGCCAATTCAAACAAGGCATCGTCCTTAAGAGTAGAGTTGGGATACCTGGACACAAAATTGGAAAGCTCCTCTATCTTGGTAGCGCTCCTGTCCACAAAACCATAGCTCAATGCCTTTTGATAAGCAGCATAGTCGCTTGCGGGACTATTTCTGGCTATGGCCTTATTATAGGTTTCAATGGCCGGCCAATACTTGCTACTAACAAAATAACTGTCTCCTAAACGCAGGTAAGCATCGTTTAACTTTCCACCCTCCCCGCTACTGTTTTCTACATAACTGGCAAATGCAGCTATGGCGTTGTTATAATTTCTTAATTTGAAATAGGCGTATGCCAAATTGTAATTCAAGTCCTTGAATTCCGGGGTAGCTCTGGCACTCGCATTGGATTTAAATTGAAGATATCCCGTCACGGCCTCATCAAAATGATTGAGGTTATAATCCGATTCTGCCTTCCAATAGCTAGATCTGGCCTTAAAATATTGGTCTTCTGCATTGTCCAGCGACTTATTAAACACGGCCGATGCTTCCTCATAATTCATCTCCAAAAACAATTCCACTCCCCTGTAAAATGCCACTTTTTGATAGGTAGCCTTACTGGCAAAATTTTTGTTTTTCTCCAAAAGATCCATAGCACCAGCAAAATTTTTGGAAGTAATATAGGAGTCCACCAAAAGTTCCTGCATCTCACCCTTATTGGCATCATTGGGATATTTCTCCAAATAATTGGTCAAGACCTTGGGCACGGGCTCATAGGCATTTCCGATTTCGTAACTCAATCGGGCATAATTTAAATAGGCATCCTTTTGAATTTCCGGATTGAAATCCATTTGGGAAGCGTTTCTAAAGGCGTTCAAAGCCTCTTGCTTTTTATCCAGCTTTAAATAGCATTCCGCCAAATGATAATACGCATTTTGGGAAACATCGTTGTTCCCGTCAATTATCTTATTGAATTGCTGTATCCCATTGGCATAATCGCCTTGCATATAATAGGAATAGCCCAAAAGATAGTAATCCGTATTGTTCCATTTACCCCTTTTCCCCTTGTATTCGGATAAATAAGGAATGGCATTGGCATATTGTTTTAAATTGAAATAACTCTCGCCAATAATTTTGTTTAGTTCCGAAACTTCATTTCGATCAGATTTTGGCAATTGTTTTTTCGCCAAGGCAATAGCCTCTTCGAACTTACCCAATTTAAAGTTCATATCCGCCTGATAATAGGACAGCTTTTCCTCTAACAATTCCTGGTCGCTTATCTGATCAAAACGTTGATTGGCCTGGGCATAATCGTCCTGCTGATAAGCAATATATCCCAAATAATACTTGGCTTGGGAACCATAGGTCGGAGAAGTGGTCACCTGGTTCAGGTAGCGCTCAGCCTCTTTTGGTTTGTTGGAGGAAAACAAGGCATAGCCATTGTTAAAATTGAACCGTTCCTTGTCCTTTCTGGACATGGAACTTTGGTCTACCTTGGTATACCATTTTAAGGCATATGGATATTTTCCTGTTTCAAAATAATAATCGGCCACATCAATATAGGCAGAATTACGCTTGGTAGAGGTTGGGTAGTTTTCAACAAAGTCTTCCATTAACCTGTCGGCCCCCAACTGATTAAGGCGAATCGCCGCAGTAGCTGCATAGTACGCACTATTGGCCTGGGTCTCTTCATCCCTGGTATTGTTTTTTACCTTTTCAAAGATAGTCTGAGCTGCCTGATACTGTTTATTGTTATACAAGGCCAAAGCTTCCTGATAGTCCTTTTGGTCAAATGTATAGATTTCTGATTCTTGGGCGCTCACGTAAAATAAAGACCCAACAAAACACAGTATTACAGCGGTTTTTTTTCTTAGCATAGTGTTCTCTAGAAGTTAAGAATTACCGTAATTAAATTATATAACGATAAATATTGTCCCTAAGTATATGATAAAGAAAAAGATTTTTAAAGAAGATTTGATTTAATTCCAAAGGAACTTATTACTTTTATATCAACATTAAAAACTATGGGCGAAAGCATATTGGAGCTGAAGGATGTAGCCGTATTTCAAGGTGAAAATTTGGTATTGAACGACATTAGTCTTGAAATAAAAAAAGGGGAATTCGTATACCTTATCGGGAAGACGGGCAGCGGAAAGAGCAGCTTTATGAAAACTTTGTACGGCGACCTTCCATTAAAACAAGGTAGCGGGCATATTGTGGAATTTGACCTTACCACCCTAAAAGAAAAAGAAATTCCCTATTTGAGAAGAAAGTTGGGGGTGGTTTTTCAAGATTTTAAATTGTTGCCAGACCGCAACGTCAACAACAACCTTCTTTTTGTACTTAAAGCTACAGGCTGGAAAGACCAGAGCGAGATGAACGCCAAGATTGAAGAGGTCTTGGACAAAGTAGGCATGAAAACCAAAGGCTTTAAATTTCCCCATGAACTTTCTGGAGGGGAACAGCAGCGCATCGCCATAGCACGAGCCCTACTCAATGACCCGGATCTTATCCTGGCAGATGAACCAACGGGGAATCTCGACCCCCAGACCAGCGTGGAAGTGATGAAGGTGCTCCAAGACATCAACAAAACAGGAAGGACCATTCTTATGGCCACCCACGACTACGCCCTAATACTAAAATACCCGTCCAAAACATTGAAATGCGATGGCAATAAGGTGTTTGAAGTAATACAACGTGCAGTATAGGTAAAGAACAGATATCACCTAGGAGACACCTACATATTTTTCCACTTAAGGACTGTCCAAAACTTAAAAATTTGCCGGTGTCCAGGTTCACCCCACCTGCCAGCAAGAATTCCCATAAGCCCAATAGAAGGCCTGTTTTAAACCCGATTGGATCAAATCTGAATCCTCTCAACCCTAGCCGTAGACGCTTCACCTTCCATTTTAGTCGTTTCACTTAATATCTACCTGAAACGCCCTTTAAGGGTCACTATATTTGTACCAGAAATAAAATATAAATCAAAATATTCATAAAAATAAATAATATGAAAAACGCAGCTTTATTAGTTAGCACTATACTAGTATCCCTTTCACTGTTCTCATTTTCAGGAAAGGACAAATGTTTAAAATCTGAAAATATTGAGTGCTATTTAGAGTCCCATAACCCTTTTGCAGAAGGATTGCGTATGGATGAAGAAGTAAGAAATTTAAGCCTAAAGGACATTAACCTTATAGATGAGGAAGAAGAAATCGTATTAAATTTTGATACGGCTACCTACTTACCAATTGGCTTTAATGCCTATAAGGGTATTGGATTGGATCTTGACAATCTTGTATTTGAGGACTTGGAAGAAGAAATTGTCCTTGGTTTTGATACGGCCCAATACCTTCCAATTGGCTTCAATGCATATGAGGGTATGGAACTGGATCTAAACGACATTGTTGTAGAAGAAATAGAGGAAGAGATCAACCTTGGCTTTGAAGTTATGAACTACTTGCCTAAAGGGTTTAATGCCTATGCCAAATAACAAGAACTACTTGAGTTAATTACTTACAAGCTCTTGACTCTTTTCAAGGGCTTTTTTTCACTCCAAAATTGAAGGCCTACAAAATACATCCAGAGAACTATGATAAGGAGGTGTAATGAAGTATATTTAAAACAACTAAGTTGATATGGACACTACAAAACCGGTAAAACAGCTCGAAATTATAAAGATTGCCCTGCTCATTGCTGTTTTGGTGACATTACCGCTAACCATATCCCTTTTCAGGACAACCGGTTTTAATAAAGAAATTTTTTCCAGTGAACTGTTTGTAGATCTTGATTTAAAATTCTGGTTTTTTTTCCTTTTTTCTTGGGCTACTCTGCAGTTCAACACCAATTGGATTTATCGTATTCCCAAAAGAAAAAGCTTAGTTATTTGGGCCTTGAGACTCTCAGGCAATATTGCAATCCTAGTCTCCACAATTCTACTTTTAGATTTCATATACCCCTATTTGGTTGATAAGGACGTTTCCAATAGAGAGGAAGACTTTCAAGTTTTTATATTCATCGTTGTCCTCATCATCATCATTTTTATTTCTAGAATTTTAAGGCTTCAAATTATTCAGCGTCAAAATATATTGGAAAACGAACATTTGAAACAGCAGAACCTTCAAAATGAACTTTCAGCCCTTAAAAATCAAATAAACCCCCATTTTCTCTTTAATTCCTTAAACTCCCTAAACTCCCTTATCCGAGACAATAAGGAGGCTACCATGTTTGTTAAAAAGCTTTCTTTTATGTACCGTTATATATTGCAGAGCGGGGACAGGGATTTGGTACCACTGAAGGAAGAACTTAAATTCCTGGACAGTTATACTTATTTGATAAAGACAAGATACAGAAACCGTTTTCAAATTGAAATAGCCATTGACGAAACTTATCTAGACAGAAAAATTCCCCCTTTAGCCTTACAATTATTGGTGGAAAATGCAGTAAAACACAATGAAATTTCAGAAACGCATCCCTTAAAAGTCAATATCTATTCCCAAGAGGATTGTATTTATGTGGAAAATAAAGTACGGACCCGAACCTCTCTGGCCGAGGGTACCGGGACAGGACTATTAAACCTGTACAAACGTTACTATATGATACGCAAACAACAAATAATTATAGACAAACAGAGTGATATTTTTAGAGTAAAACTACCCTTGAACAAAATGACATGAAAGTAGTAATTGTAGAAGATGAACTGGCGGCAAGTGAAAATCTAGCCTATATGCTGAAAAACCTACAGGATGAACTTGAGGTATTGGCTGTTTTGGATTCGGTGAAAACTGCTGTTCATTATTTTTCAAAAAATCAGGAAGCCGACCTTGTTTTTATGGACATTCATCTAGCTGATGGACTTTCTTTTGAAATTTTTGATGCCGTTAAAATAGATGCCCCAATTATATTTACAACTGCCTATGACCAATATGCCTTAAAAGCATTTAAACTAAATAGCATTGATTATTTATTAAAGCCGATAGACGAAGATGAATTGGAATTGAGCCTTGCGCAATTCAAAGGCCAATTAAAGGGCAAGGGACTCATCACTAATCAAGTTGAAGGGCTATTAAGCCTATTAAAGGATCAGAAAAAGACCTATAAATCCATGTATTTGGTGCATCATCGAGATGAACTCATACCATTGAAAACAGAAAAAATTGCCTATTTATATATTGAAAACGGCATAGTCAAGGCGGTAACAAAAGACAGACAGACCCATATAATCGAACAGAAATTAGAGGATATTGAAAACGACCTGGATCCCTCCAACTTTCACAGGCTAAATCGACAGTTCATTGTCCAAAGGGATTCCATTGCGGGGATAAAACAATATTTTAATGGGAAGCTAATCATTAGCGTTAAGCCGCCCCATGAAGAAAAAGTAATTGTAAGCAAGGCAAAAGCCACCGAATTTAAAAATTGGATGAATCATTGACCTGAAAGTTATCCATAATTAATAACCCCAGGTCAACAATACTCCTTGTAACTTAAAAAAGCCAACAACCCAATAACACCATTACTTGGTCCCGGCATTATCAGGATCGTCATCCATTTGCAATACTACGGACTTGGAGCCTGTTAAGGGCTTTACATTGTTCCCGCCATTATCCGTGTAACTCGCCGTTATTACCATTACCGTAGTCCCTTTTGCAGGGCTAGGTTTTATAGTTCCTGCAGCAGGCAAGGATTTCTTCTTAACCGCAGTGCTGGCAAGTGACTGGATATACAACCCTATCTGTCTGGATTCATCCTTGGTCAAGTTGGGATGTGCCGGCATGGTTACTTCTCCCCAAACCCCACTGCCTCCGGAAATTATCTTTCCTTGCAAATAGCTAAGTCCCTTTTTATCATTCTTGTACTTTTCAGCGATATCACGGTACATTGGACCAACAGATTTCTCCTTTTCCTTGTGACAGGTTTTACAATCCAAAGCCAATGTTAGGGCTTTTCCGGTCACGGCTGCCGAAACCTCTTGATGCCCTAAAGAGAGAGAGGCCTCATCCATACCTTCCAAATAATCTACGGAAACAAATATATTGTCGGCATCAATTGCCGACCCATCCGGATCGGTAACGGAAACCTTATAATTTACAGCCACTCCCGGCTTAAAAAATGCAGTGTTGCCTCCACTGATAACTATAGTTACCTCTGGCCTGGAATTTCCGACCACTATATTATGAGCTTCGCTTTTAACTGAAGCTTCCTTGTCATCCGCAACAGTTGCAGATATAAAATAGTCTCCCGCATTTTCGTAGGTATAGGTAATTTCTGGGGAGGTAGTTTCCTTGGTTTCTCCATTCCCTAAATCCCACAAATAAGTCATGGCATCCTCTTCCCTATCGCTGGCCTCAACATTGGCCGTAATGGTCAAGGGTAATTTTCCAGAGGTTTTATCTACAGTAATACTCCCGATCACTGGAGGTCTATTGCCCCCATTAAATTCGATATAACTCAATGCCGAATCATCATTCTTCGAAAACCAACCGCTACCGTATTCCAAAAGATATACCCTACCATCAGGACCTACCTCCATATCGATTAGGTTATTTACTTTAATTTGATCGGCAAATGGCTCCATCTTGTTGAATTCCCCATTTGGAAACAAAGTAACGGCCATCATCCAGCCCCTGATCCAATCATAGACCAACACTTTACCATCGTAATACGCGGGAAGGGCATTGGGTCCATTGTAAATATCCGTATAATATACAGGTCCAGCCATGGCGTTCCTTCCGCCAGTACCTGTCTGTGGAAATTCCTGGGATGCCACGTACGGATAAAAACCATAGGCCGGCATTGCCTTGGGAAGCTCCCTAAGCCCGGTATTATTTTTTGAATCGTTAATAGGTTTATCAGGATCAAAAGCATCCCCACTTTCCCCTGTGGCATAATCATAGCTGCGGTATGGTTTGTTATCGGCAACGAACAGTGGCCAACCAAAATTACCGGCCTCCCTTGCCTGGTTCATCTCATCATACCCCCTAGGCCCTCTAGTCTCCAAACTGTCTATTCTGGCATCAGGGCCCACATCTCCCCAATACACATATCCCTTTTTGGGATCTACGGAAATTCTGTAAGGATTTCTATGGCCCATGGTAAATATTTCTGGCCTAGTCTTGGCCGTTCCTTCTGGGAACAAATTGCCTTCAGGAATATCATAACTACCATCCTCATTGACCTTTATGCGCAATATCTTTCCTCGGAGATCATTGGTATTCCCTGAGGATCTACGGGCATCGTACTGTTCCTTTCCTGGTAAATCGTTTAATGGCGCATAGCCCTTATTGGTGTACTTTACCCCTTTTTCATTAAAGGGGGTACTATTGTCGCCTGTGGACAAATACAACATATTATCCGGACCAAAAGCTATGGAACCTGCTGTATGGCAGCAAATTTCACGTTGACTATCCACTTCCAAGATAATCTGCTCAGAAGCCATGTCAAAAACATCGTTCTCAAATTTAAACCTGGACAAACGGTTCACCCACTTGTCCCCAGTTGGACTATAGTAAACATAGATCCAATGGTTGGTTTCGAACTTAGGATCTTTTTGTAATCCCATCAATCCCTCTTCCGCATTTACATCTGGGGTATTCAATGTTTTATGGTAAACATCCAAAAATCCAACCTGAGATAATTCTTTGGTAGCATCCTTGTAGAGCATAATCTCTCCCCTTCTCTGGGATATCAACACATCATTATTGGGCAAAATGGCCATTTCGGTAGGCTCAAAAAAATCACCTACCTTCAAAGGAACTTTGGTAAACCGATCGGAATCTGGGGGAATCTGTGTAGTTGCCTTTGAATAGTCCAATATCTCATTCTTCCCAATGGCATACTCAATTCCGCCCAATAAGTGTTGCAAATACAACTCCTCGGCATAGCTTTCATCCGCATGGGCCAGAGCAGTATAAAAGGCCCGACCACCATCGTACTCGTGATACCAACTCATAGGATGGTGTTCTCCATTTGTACCTCCTTCGTAGGTCTTTTCATCAACGGTCATTAAAACGTGAACCTCGGGATTAATTTTCTTAAAATTATAAAGTTCATCTGCACGATGCCAGATAGAATCAGCAAACATATTAGTAGCACCAAAAGTGTTGTCCTTTATAATAAAATCGGCTTCCGGTGTGCCTGCCGGGTGACCGGAAAAATAAGCTCCTACCAATTTACCATACCAACCCCAATCATATTCGGTGTCTGTTGCAGCATGCACTCCTACAAAACCACCTCCAGCCTGAATATATCTTTCAAACGCTGCTTCCTGTTTGGCATCAAAAATATTGCCCGTGGTATTTAAAAAAACTATAGCAGAATATTTTTTTAGGTCATCATCATTAAACACATCTGCGTTTCTGGTCGTATCCACCACAAATTTATTTTCTTTCCCTAGTTTTTGGATGGCTTCCATTCCTTTAGGTATGGAAGAATGCTTAAAGCCCATGTTTTTGGCAAAGACCAAAATTCGCGGCTCGCCTTCCCTTTTTTTGCTAGTGCAGGAAGTAAAAAACATGATAAAAACACCAAGAATAAGCGCAATGTAATTTTTCATCAAAAGGATATTAAGAAGATTATTTAGATTAAAAGGAGAAATTTAAATTATACATAACATGACTGGAAGTAGAAATCCCAAAAGGACTCAACTCTTTTTAAAAAAGCCATCCCCTCAATTTTGAATTTCCCAAATATAGCATTTATTTGATTGTATTGTAGTTGCATATTTAATTATTGGAAAAATTTCATTTTCTCCTATTTCCAACATCACTTTCAAAACTCTACACTCCAGCAAAAATTATTTTATACCTTTAATAAACCAACCACGAACAATGATTTTAAAAAAACAAGTCTATAAGATAGACAAAAAGGTGAATCCCCTAATTGGGATCCTCCTTTTCTTCATCTCCATATTTTTATTAGTCCTTACCCTTCCCTTGGGGTTCATATACGGTCTTTTCCATGGACTTTTCAAAAAGGGTATCGTAGGACTTGGAGAGTATCTTCTCCAAATAGCCATCTCCATAGATCAATTGGGAAATGTTGGGATGCAACATCTTTTAAACCTATTGTGGATCAAAAAAGGGGGCTATAAATTCGGAAATCGGGACGAGACCATTTCCAGTGCCCTTGGCAGAAACAACAAAATGGGAACACTTACCAAGTTTGGCTCTGCCATTGATAAGCTACTTGATTTCTTGGACCAAAACCACTCCCTTAACTCTATTGACTATTATATAGAACCTTCAAAAGAAATTTTGGATCAATTGGTTTGGATCCAAATTATGGACAAAAAGCTATTGGCTATTAAACCTTTAGGAAAGACCAAGTATGTGCTTCCTGGAGCGCAAAAGGAACCAAAGATATCGGACGTAATGGCCCTGTCCAAGAAAATAAAGGAAGATTGGAAAATATCCTTAGATATCACCACCTTTGAATATATCGGTATTTTTGAAGCACAGGCCGATGGCAAAAGACCTGGGATTTTAGTTAGAAAAACTAGTTACTTTTCCCAATATACTGGGGAAATGTCAATTGATCCGGGTCTAGGGGAAATTGTTTGGCTAACGTACCAGGATAGGAGAAAAGCATCCCAAGTTGATAAATTGATTTTCGATTTCCTTAAAGACTCTGACCTTTTGATCTAACAAATCCACAGCCATAATATTTGAAGTAATTTTAACCATTGAACAAGTTCGGCTATGCCAACAGTTTTAAAAAAACTATATATTGCCCTTACAGCCTTAGTTCTCCCGACTAGCAATTTGCAATGCCAGGAGGTGCAAAAACAGCCCAATGTTCTGTTCATTTCCGTGGACGATCTGAGAACGGAACTGGGCATATATGGCCATCCAGTTGTAAAGTCGCCCAATATGGATGCTATAGCTTCCAAAGGATCTGTTTTTACCAATCATTTTGTACAGGTCCCCACCTGCGGGGCTTCCCGCTATGCCCTATTAACAGGGATGCGCCCATCCAAACCCGAACATTTAAAGAACAGTGCCATTGAAAACGAGATATCCGGCAAGGAAGAAACAGATCTATCCGAAAGCTTTATACACCATCTTAAAAGAAATGGCTACCACACTGTTGGCATAGGTAAAATTAGTCACTCTGCCGATGGATTGGTCTATACTTATGAAGAGCCGGTATCCAACAAAAAAGAGTTGCCCCATAGTTGGGACGAGCTATTATTCAATTCAGGTAAATGGGGTACGGGATGGAATGCCTTTTTTGCATATGCAAACGGAGAAAATAGACAGAGCCTAAAGAGACAGGTAAAACCCTATGAAGCCGGAAAGGGAGAAGATAATGGCTACCCTGATGGACTTACCACCCAACTTGCCATTGCAAAACTCAGGGAACTAAAAGATAAGGAAGGTCCTTTCTTTATGGGTGTTGGTTTTTTTAAACCACACCTTCCGTTTAATGCGCCCAAAAAGTATTGGGACCTTTATGACCGGGAACAGATACCTGTTTCTCAAAATCCCACTATTCCAGAAAAAATAAACTTAAAGAGTCTGCATGAAAGTGGAGAATTCAATGGATATGCCTTGGGCGACGAGCATCCAAGCCTATCGGAACCGGTTTCCATTGATTATGCAAAAAAGTTGGGACATGCCTATTTGGCCGCAATAAGTTATATAGATGCACAAATTGGAATGATTTGGGATGAGCTAAAAGTTTTGGGGTTGGATAAAAACACCCTAATCGTCATATGGGGAGACCACGGTTGACATCTGGAAGATCAGCGGGTGTGGGGAAAACATACCTTGTATGAAAATGCCTTAAAAAGTGCCCTGATCATTAGATCGCCCTTTGAAGAACATCAAACAAAAAAAGTAAATACCATTATCGAGACCGTTGACATCTATCCCACAATTATGGAACTTTGCAATATTGACATAAAGCATAAAATAGACGGGGAAAGCTTTAGGGATGCCTTCACTGGCACTGACCCCAAAGCCGATCAAGTGGCTTATAGCTACTATAGAAATGGTATTTCTTTAAGAACCGAAAAATACAGATTAACCAAGTATTTCAGACATGACGAACCTACCGTTGAACTTTACGACCATATTAAGGACCCTTATGAAACCAAAAATATTGCCCAGTTAAATCCAGATATTGTTAAGACGCTTATGCCATTATTGGAAAAGGGGAATACGGGCCTCTATAAGGGAAACTAGAGCACGTATCAGCATAAAGAGCTCTATATCAATATACATAAGGCGCTACAGGGTTACAAAATTGTATCAAAACAGTACTGATATACCAACTCACAAAAGTTTTTTGTTACTTTGTTTACAAATACATCAATATAATACATGGAAATCCTAGGAATAGATGTCGGTGGCTCGGGCATAAAAGGAGCCTTAGTAAATATGGAAACTGGTGAAATGATTACGGAACGGTTTAGAATACCCACTCCAAAATCCCGCAAACCAAAACCTATGGCGGAAGTAGTGGCAAAAATCGTAGAACATTTTGATTATGACGGACCAATTGGCTGCGGATTTCCGACCGTCATAAAAAAGGGTATCTGCAAGACCCCGGGAAACCTTCACAAAAAATGGGCAGGAGTAAATGTAAATGAATTGTTCAGTGAGGCCACTGGATTACCTGTAACCGTTGTGAACGATGCCGATGCCGCAGGATATGCATCCATGAATTTCGGCGTAGGCCGCGGAAAGGAAGGCCTTGTATTGATGATTACCATAGGCACAGGTTTAGGAAGTGGTGCCTTTTATAACGGAGATTTGATACCAAATTTTGAATTGGGTCAGATTCCCTACAAGAAATATGATAAAATTGAATTGTGGGCCGCAGCATCTGCCAAAGAAAGGGAAGAGCTAAGTTATAAAAAATGGGGCAAGCGATTCAACGTTTTTCTGGAGTTTGTAGAACTAATCGTATCCCCTGATCTAATTGTCTTAGGTGGAGGCACCTCCAAAGATTGGGACGAGTTTAAAGACTGTATCACTATTGAAACCCCTGTAATACCTGCAGAACTACAAAATCACGCCGGCATTATTGGCGCTGCAGCCGCAGCCTACAACAAAAAGGGAGTATTACATTAATTAACAATGCTTGCCTATCATTAACTTGCTATTTTCATCCTAAAAAAATGCAGTTACTAAATAAGTAGCAATATTAGCTTAATGGCAAATTAAAAAGGTGATTCCCGTAGATCGGAAATCACCTTTTTTTATTATAAATATCACAGACCCTCCAAAAGTTTTGCTCCCTCAGGCTGCTCAAAGAAGTGCTCCTCCAATTCGCTTTTGAACTCTATATCGCTCAATTCAATGGTCGTAATAGGTTCTCCTTTTGGCTGGCCGTCGTCTGTGGACCAATAGGTATTGAATTTTAAAGGAAAACTTATGCCGTTAACAGCTGTACGACTTACCAATTCCATAAACTTTTCGGGATTATTCCCTCCATTGGGAAAATATCCAGGGTAGGAAACTATATACCGCAATGCCGATAAAAGGTGGGTTTTAGCATCCAAATACAATATATAATAGTCGTCTGGAGCATCACCTGTCCCTGAATCGAAAGTAACTTTTACCACATCTTGTGGCATACCCTTGTAATTGGTCTGTGGCAACAATTCCAGATTAACACCTTCCCCGTCCAACACCAGAGGTTGAGCGGCAAGATATAAAGGGGTCAAGGCCCAAAAACGCAGATTATACTTAAAAGTGGTACTGTCCTTGGCTTTTACCCAAGCATTTTTTCCATCCCATCCATAGATTGCAGTACTGTCCGTAACACTGCGGTGTCTTGCTTTATTGCTCCACGTATCAATAGTTTGATAGGTATCTCTAGGAACCGAACCGTCCAATGGTTGATAGTTGAACCTAAAGGACAAATAGCCGTTGCCATACCATTTATTTAGCCCTCCCATTGCTTCCATGGCATTCCAAACCACTTTCCCCGCTTCAGAACCATCAAGTCTCTTTTTTGCCTTTACAACCCTATTATCCACCCAAGATTCTGGAATCGAACTAGGATTGGCTTCCTGAAGCAATTGGGTCTCGGCAACTTCCTGATTTGGTTTGGCGGTCTCCTTGCAGGACAACAAAGAGGTACATATTATAACTGCATAGATAAGCGTATACTTCATATTAAATATTTGTTTTTTACTATTATTAATCCGGTATGGATTAAACGGACTTATGACCTAAACTTGCTTTTTTTCGGTCCTCATAATTCTGCGCTACCCTTTTATCAAATTCTTGAGGCGCCTCAAAATTCATGACATTGTCCCTAAGTCGTTCATCTCCTCCAAAAATAACATGTAATTCATTATTAAGTAACCCTTCTATTGAACGTTGAGCCACAAATTCCGCGGAATCCATCACTCTATCTTTAAATTTATCCATCATATCCGTATCCGTCGCTGTTGGAAAAGAGCAGGTAACACTAATATTGAACGGAGCAAGTTCCCTTCGCATAGAATCCGAAAATTGGCGTACTGCTGCCTTAGTGCTTCCATAGGCCGCATAAAAGGGCATTCCTATGAGACCCAAACCGGAAGATATATTTAAAATTGCGGCTTCTTTGGATGTTTTTAAAAGCGGTATGCAATATTTAGTGAGCAAAAGCACGGCTGTAATATTTACTGCTACTTGATCATACAGGTCTTCATCCGGTATATCTTCCAAAGGACCTGCAGATACTATGCCGGCATTGTTGATCAAGATATCCAAATGACCCCATTTATCCTCTATACGTGCCGCTGCCTCCCGTAAGACTTCAATGTCTGCCACATCGCCGGCAATGCGCATAAACTTAACGTCTTCAAATTCTTGGGACAACTGTTTTAAATTTTGTTTATCACGGGCTATTACAGCAATTTGGCGTACACCGCCTTTTACCAATTCATGTATCATACATTTTCCGATACCTCTGGTACCACCAGTAATCAGTACATTTTTTCCTTCTAGTTGCATATTTATTAACTTGGGTTAGACCGAATTCAGTTATAATTCAACTTTAAAGTAGTAAAAATGCATATCCGAAGCGAAGAAAAATAGGCTTAGTTCAAATTATTCAGAAAGTGGGAATATGTGGCCCAAAATTTTAGTGATTTCCTAATCCATAAGTTAAAAATGATAATTTTCCTGACTGACTAAACCGAATCAATTAGAATTGAGCTAGTAAATCTATGGCAACCAAAAAGCCACCTAAAAAGGTGGCCCATAGAATTTGTACATAGAACAAAAAAAGTCCCTCTTAAAAAGGACTTTTCTATTTATGCTATTTTATTACGCTTACGATCATTTTCTGTTAAGAATATCTTTCTTAGACGCAAGTGTTTGGGCGTAACCTCAACGTATTCGTCCTTTTGAATATATTCCAAGGCTTCCTCCAAAGAAAACTTAATGGCAGGTACTATTTTGGCTTTATCATCCGCTCCTGAAGAACGAACGTTTGACAATTTCTTCGTTTTGGTGATATTAACCGTCATATCGTCACCTCTAGAATTCTCTCCAATTACCTGGCCTTCATAGATATCCTCTCCCGGGTCAACAAAAAACTTACCTCTGTCCTGCAATTTGTCAATAGAGTAAGGAATAGATTTTCCTGTTTCCATAGATACCAAAGAACCATTTTGTCTTTGAGGTATATCACCTTTCATTGGTTGATATTCCAAAAAGCGGTGCGCCATAATAGCCTCACCCGCAGTGGCTGTCAACAATTGGTTTCTAAGACCGATAATCCCACGTGATGGAATTAAAAATTCACAAACCATTCTATTTCCTTTGGCTTCCATACTGGTCATCTCCCCTTTACGGATAGATACCATCTCCACTGCCTTTCCTGAAACTTCTTCAGGTAAATCTATCGTCAATTGCTCTATGGGCTCACATTTAACACCATCAATCTCCTTGATAATAACCTGTGGTTGACCAATCTGCAATTCATAGCCTTCCCTTCTCATAGTTTCTATCAATACGGAAAGGTGCAATACCCCACGACCAAAGACCAAGAATTTATCGGCACTATCGGTTTCATTTACCCTTAAGGCCAAATTCTTTTCCAATTCCCTTTTTAGACGGTCATTGATATGTCTAGATGTTACAAATTTACCATCCTTTCCAAAAAATGGACTATCGTTGATGGTGAACAACATACTCATGGTAGGCTCATCAATAGCAATAGTCTTCAGTTGCTCAGGGTTTTCAATATCGGCAACGGTATCACCTATTTCGAAACCTTCAAGACCAACAATGGCGCAAATATCACCAGTTGTCACTTCCTGAACTTTTAAACGGCCTAATCCTTCAAAGGTATATAGTTCTTTAATTTTGGATTTAACAATAGTACCATTTCTTTTTATCAAAGAAACTTGCTGATTTTCTTTTAAGGTTCCCCTTTGTAGTCTTCCGATAGCGATCCTACCGGTAAAGGAAGAGAAATCCAAAGACGTGATCAACATCTGTGTATTCCCTTCTTTGGCCTCAAAAGTTGGGATATGCTCAATAACCATATCCAACAATGGCTCAATATTCTCTGTTTGATTTTTCCAATCCTCGCTCATCCAATTGTTCTTTGCAGAACCATACACGGTCGGGAAGTCCAATTGCCATTCCTCGGCACCTAGCTCGAACATAAGATCAAAAACTTTCTCATGTACTTCCTCAGGAGTACAGTTTTCCTTGTCTACCTTATTGATAACCACACAAGGTTTAAGACCTAGGTCTATTGCTTTTTGAAGTACAAAACGGGTTTGCGGCATAGGGCCTTCAAAGGCATCCACCAATAAAAGCACCCCATCGGCCATGTTGAGTACACGCTCTACCTCACCTCCAAAATCGGCGTGACCGGGAGTATCTATAATGTTGATCTTGGTATCTTTGTAGACAACGGAAACGTTCTTGGAGGTAATGGTAATACCCCTTTCACGTTCCAAGTCGTTATTGTCCAAAATTAGGTCTCCGGTATTCTGGTTGTCCCTAAATAATTGACAGTGATACATAATTTTATCTACCAAGGTGGTTTTACCGTGGTCAACGTGGGCTATAATAGCTATGTTTTTTGTAACTCCCATAATATGATTTTAAACGCATCTAAGCACCCTAAATGCGGGCGCAAAGATACTCATTTTTTTTACGCCAACTACAAAAGCCCAATTTTTCTTATCTTATTGATATTGAAGTAGTTTTACAAAGCTTGGGTTAATGCTCTTTTAATACGGAAAAGTAGTATTGACCCTTCATATTGAAACACTATTTTGTTCCATATTGATCTATTGTTCATCTGCAGAAGGACCATAGGTAGCAGGAACCGACTCGTTCAACAACCGAAGGCATACACCCAATTGGGCTCTATGATGTGGAAATTGATTAAGTACCATCCCCCTTAGCACTTGATACTTGGGCATTTCCATCACAGTCTTTCCTCCTTGAATCATTTTCCATTTCTTATCGTACTCACTATTGGCTACTTTTAGAGAATCTGCCGCTTCCTTTGCAGCCGATTTCAGGGTTTTGATCATTTCGTCCACATTGTCATTAATTGGAGGTTTGTATTCATCCATTATCATCTCATCTTGGGACATCGTACCTACCACCCAACTAGGCAGTTCGGCCAAATGACTCCCCAATTGCTTAATGGACATGGATTTAGGATGTGGGCGCCAGTCCAATTTATCCTTAGGAATGCGTCTTAAGAACTTCTCTGTAAGGGCTACTTCATGTTCCAATTCCGGAATAAGTAATTTTTGAATTTCCATGATGTCTTGTTTTTTGATTAACCCTTTAATTTACAACAATTATCCCACTAAGTTATCATCCAAGCACCTCTATAAACTAGAATTATCACAATTTTAACCTACCTCCAAAACACTTTAAGAATGCTCAATGAATAATTTGCTACCTCCAAATTCCTATCTTTGCTCCAAAATTAAGATCGATGAATCTAGAACTCATACCTCAACTTAAACATACCAAAAGCAACAACTTTTTTCTACTTTGTGGCCCCTGTGCCATTGAAGGGGAAGAAATGGCGATGCGCATTGCTGAAAAGGTAGTTACCATTACCGATAAACTTAATATCCCATATGTTTTTAAGGGAAGTTTTAAAAAGGCCAACCGCAGTAGGGTAGATTCCTTTACGGGCATAGGGGATGAAAAGGCCTTGAAAATTTTAAAAAAAGTATCCGAAACCTTTAAGGTTCCTACTATTACGGACATACATGAAATATCGGATGCCCATATGGCCGCAGAATATGTAGATGTATTGCAGATACCGGCCTTTTTGGTGCGTCAGACCGATTTGGTGGTAGCAGCGGCAGAGACCGGAAAAGTGGTGAATCTAAAAAAGGGGCAATTTATGAGCCCTGAAAGCATGAAGCACGCAGTACAAAAAGTCTTGGATTCCAACAATGAACAGGTTATGGTGACCGACAGGGGCACCATGTTCGGTTACCAGGATATGATCGTGGATTTCCGTGGCATCCCAACTATGAAGCAATATGCACCGGTAGTCTTGGACGTCACCCATTCCCTACAACAGCCCAATCAGTCTTCAGGGGTAACCGGGGGAAGACCGGATATGATAGAGACCATTGCAAGGGCAGGAATAGTCACTGGTGCGGATGGTATATTTATGGAGACTCATTTTGATCCAGCGAACGCCAAAAGCGACGGTGCCAACATGCTGCATTTGGATCATCTAGAAAAATTATTGACCAATTTGGTGGCCATACGCAAAACAGTAAACTCCCTTTAAATTAAAGCCTAAAGGGTTTTTACCAAAATATTATTTGAATGCCGCACGTTCTTATGCGGCATTCTCATTTCCCCCAAATGGATTTCATAAGGTTTAAATCCAAAAAATTGATTTCAAATAGGCTTGTCAATACAATGTCCATAACCCAAAAGAATCTATACAATACTGCTTCTTGCCATTGGCGGGAAAATACTATAAATTTGCTAGTACCTCAACCTACATTTTCTGAGAAAATTAAGGCAAAAGGATCTAATTCCATACCTAAAAACCAACTATGCTTCGCTTGCAATTTTATCTTATTCTTTTAGTCTCCACTTTTTTGATCGTATCATGCAAGAATGGCAAAAACCAGATTGCCGTCAAAAAACCGAATGTAATTCTTATCATGGCCGATGATCTGGGCTACGAGACCATTGGCACATATGGGGGCAGTAGTTATCCCACTCCAAACCTGGACAAATTGGCCAATGAAGGTATGCGATTTGACCATTGCTATTCCACCCCTCTGTGTACCCCTTCTCGAGTTCAGATTATGACAGGCAAATACAACTTTCGAAACTATATTGGTTTTGGTCTACTGGACCCTAGGGAAAAAACCTTTGGGCATTATATGCAAGAAGCCGGTTACAAAACTTATATCGCCGGAAAATGGCAGCTATTGGGAAATGCGTATCAACAAAAATTAGCTGGTGACCGAATTGGAACTACCCCCGAAAAAGCAGGATTTGACGACTTTTGTTTATGGCAAATTGATCATTTGGGATCTAGGTACAAAGACCCCTTGCTGAGTACAAAGAAAAATGGGGCAACAACTCACCAGGGCCAATATGGTCCCGACGTCTTTCTAAAGAATATCACTTCCTTTATGGAAAACCACAAAGATTCCCCATTTTTTGTCTACTACCCTATGGTACTGACCCATGACCCCTTTGTGCCCACTCCCAACAATAAGGAGTTTAAAGGCTTTGACGCCAAGTCGAAAATAAATGATCCTACCTATTTTGGTGAAATGGTGGAGTATATGGATAGGATAATAGGGGAAATAATCAAAAAAACGGAAGAATTGGGTATTCGTGAAAATACACTGATACTCTTCGTAGGGGACAATGGAACCGACCGCGATGTTACCTCTAGCTTCAACGGTATTTCGATTAAAGGCGACAAAGGCCATACCACGGATGCAGGAACCCATGTTCCCTTTATAGCAAACTGGAAAGGGAAAATTGCCCCCAAAAGCATAAATAATAATCTAATAGATTTTACAGATTTTCTACCTACGTTGATGGACATATCGGGAACTACGCCAACTTCGCCCGTGCCATTGGACGGCATTAGCTTCTACCAACAACTTTTGGGTAATAATTTCCAAAAAAGGGATTGGATATTTTGTCATTACGCACCAAACTGGGGGAAGTTTGAACCCAAAAGATATGTTCAGAATAAACAATGGAAATTATACGATACTGGCGAACTGTATAATTTGGCTCAGGATATTGAGGAGGAACATCCATTTTCACCGGATAACTATCCCAAAGAACAAAAAGAGGTACTAACCACTTTTAAAGGAATTTTAAACCAATACAAATAGATCCACACTTCTGGATTTATTGAAACAAAGCCCTATTTTTACATTTTTAAAGCATTTTAACACCTAATATGAAGTACACATTTCTTTATCTAATTTTTGGAGCATCTTTTTTATTATTTACCTCTTGTAAACAGGAAGCAAAAGAACAAATTTCAAAAAAACCGAATATAGTTTTTATCATGTCCGATGACCATGCTTATCAGGCCATTAGTGCTTATGATGACAAGCTTATCAACACGCCCAATATAGACAGAATTGCCAAGGAAGGAATGCTCTTTACCAACGCCAGTGTTACCAATTCTATTTGTGCACCATCGCGTGCCGTTATCCTGACAGGAAAGCATAGTCACATTAACGGGAAGATAGATAATATCTCCCCATTTGACACCACCAATGTTACCTTCCCGCAATTGTTACAAAAGGCAGGCTACCAGACCGCTATGTTCGGGAAGCTCCATTTTGGCAACAACCCAAAAGGTTTCGATGAATTTAAGATCTTACCGGGACAGGGAGATTATTACAACCCACGTTTTATTACTGCTACAGGGGATACTATCGTTAAGGGTTATGTAACCGATATTACCACCGACCTCACCTTGGATTGGCTACAAAACCGTAGGGATGCAAAAAAGCCTTTTATGTTGATGTATTTGCACAAGGCTCCACATAGGTCCTGGATGCCAGCACCAAGACATTATAAAGAATTCACAAAGAAAACCTATCCTTTACCAACTACTTTGTTCGACGATTACGCTACACGTGAAACTACTGCAGGACCTGCTGAAATGAACATCCTTAAGCATATGACCCTGCGTTATGACCTAAAGATAACGGATGAGGTACTGGCAGAATTAAACATTAAGGAACATTTGGGCATTGGAGGCCTCAATAAATTTAATCCTGAACAGAGAGCGGAATGGGACGAAGTATACGGCCCTATTAACGAGGCCTTTAAAAAGGAGTACAGCAACATGAACGATTCTACCCTGATGGTTTGGAAATATCAGCGGTATATGCAGGATTATTTAGGGACCATTGCCGCAGTCGATGAAAACGTGGGGAGGGTATTGAACTATTTGGATGATGAGGGACTTTCCGAAAATACTTTGGTGGTATACACTTCCGATCAAGGCTTTTACTTAGGGGAGCACGGCTGGTTCGACAAGCGCTTTATGTACAATGAATCTTTTAAAACCCCGCTACTTATAAAATGGCCAAATGTAATCACTCCTGGCACCACAGAAGATGAAATGGTACAAAATCTTGATTTTGCACAGACCTTTTTGGAAGTTGCCGGTGTAATAGCTCCAGAGGATATGCAGGGCAAAAGCCTAGTGCCTTTGCTAAGGGGTGAAAAGGAAAAATGGGATAGGGATGCCGTTTACTATCATTATTACGAATATCCGGCAGAACATGCCGTAAAAAGGCATTATGGTATTGCCACCAAGGAGTTTAAATTGATACACTTCTATTACGATGTAGATGTATGGGAACTCTATGATCGCGAAAAAGACCCTCAGGAACTAAACAATGTATTTAACGATCCAGATTATGTCCAAGAGGTATCTGAATTGAAGGAAAAACTGAATGGATTAAGGAAAAAATATAAAGATTCCGATTCGTTGGGCAACCAATATATTCAGCTTTATAAGGACAAGGGGTTGATTGAGGAGTAATCAGTGGTCAGTGGTCAGTGGTCAGTGGTCATGGTCATGGTCATGGTCATGGTCATGGTCATGGTCATGGTCATGGTCAGTAAAACGTAGAGAAATTCGTGTAAATATCCCACGAACAATTATTATATTTTTTGGTTGATTTTATTTCCAAAATTTTTTATCCTTAACGCTATAGGCATCTTTTAAGACTTCCTTTAAAACGGTGGCATCAATGTCTTCGAGGGATCTGTAACGAAGGGATTTCATCATTTTTCTTCCTTCTGTGTTCATCTGATCCAAATGCACACTTAAATGGGCTGCATTCCAAAACCCCAAATCCACATAATCCTTGCTCTGGTTTAAATAGCAATAGGGCCTACCATTGATGTAGTAGAACGGGATTTTATATTTGTATTTTAGTTCCACGCCTGGAATGGCACCTTCAATAACCGATTGAAGGAACAATAGAATTCCCCTGTAGGGCTCAGGCTGATTTAGGATATATTCTTCAGCTGGATTCATGATGGACTTAATTTACCTTTTCTTAACCAAATGAACATATTTTTCTTTATTTTCAAGATATACAATCCATTATTTTTGAAAAAACAACCGAAATGAAAACTTCCATTATAGCCCTAGCTTCGCTTTTCTCCTTCCTAAGTATAAACGCACAAACCCATTCACATGCCGGGGCACAGCCCTTAACCTATCCCGATATAGAAGGTTATGTTACCTTGAAGACCGATCTACATATGCACAGTGTATTTTCCGATGGCAAGGTTTGGCCAACAATTAGAGTGGAGGAAGCACTGCGGGAAAACTTGGATGCCATATCCCTTACAGAACATTTGGAGTACCAGCCCCACAAGGCAGATATTCCCCATCCGGATCGTAACCGTGCCTACCATTTGGCCATGGAGGAAGCCAAGGTACATGACCTTTTAATAATCCCAGGTTCTGAAATAACACGTTCCGCACCTGTTGGACACAACAATGCCGTTTTTATTACTGATGCCAATCAATTAATACATGAAGATGCCGAAGATGCCTTCAGTGCGGCCAAAAAACAAAATGCCTTTGTATTTTGGAACCATCCCGCTTGGTATGCCCAAAGTCCGGCCGGAACACCCATTTTAAGTGATTTCCAAAAGGAGCGCATAAAAAAAGGGGGATTGCACGGAATTGAGGTCATTAATACTGTGGATTATTCCGAAGAATCACTTGCCCTGGCCTTGGAGAACAATTTAACCATAATGGGCACCAGTGACATTCACGGCTTAATAGATTGGAGCTATACCCAAAAAGGGAACCATAGGCCCATTACCTTGGTATTTGCCAAGGCGAAGAGCATTGAAGGTCTAAAGGAGGCCCTTTTTTCAGGTAGAACCGTAGCCGTTTATAACGAATTGTTGGTTGGGAAGGTCGAATACCTAAAGCCCTTGTTGCAGTCTAGCATTGAAATTGTGAAAGCAGCGTATATTGAAAAAACACAGGTTTTGGAAGTGGAGCTCAAGAATATATCCAGTAGTGATCTATTGTTCGAGAATGCTATGCCCTACACTTTTTACGATAGCTCTCCTGTATTTGAAATTCCGGCAGGGGAATCAAAAATTCTAAAAGTAAAAACTTTGGAAAAGTTGAATACCTTGACACTACAACTAGTAGCCTTGGGAGCTTACACCGCTCCCAAAGTACATCCTACTATTGAATGGAAGATTATAGTGGAATAAAAAAAGTCCAGTTTGCCCCGTGAATAGTTTTCCACTCTTTAAGTGGTCAACCTATATCAGGGACCTACATCACTGTTCACTATTTACTGTTAATTGATCATTGTTCACCACCCCTAGGCCGTCCACATAATCCTGTAGATAGGAATATCTCTTGGTAAGTTTTCCGTTCTTCGTCATTCTTGCGCGTTCCAATACTCCGTCTTCATCCCCGTTAAAAAAAGCAGGAATTACATATTTTACAAAGGCCTCGCCAAAACCTATACTGGCATCCCGGGGCAATTCGCAGGGCAAATTATCAACAGCCATTACCGCAATGGCATTTGGATTCTTATAATCCACTTCCGTTGCTGTGAGGGGATCATAGCCATAAATGGGATCCGCTATGGTACTGGACCTTATGGTTGTAGCTACAGGCCCGTCTATATCGCAGCTGATATCAGCTACAACCTTTATTCTAAAATCGAGACTTTTGGCATCTTCCCTAGTAAAAAGATAAGGTGCCTTGTCACCGTAAAAATGACCGGCGATATACAAATCGGATACTTTTGCAAAACGAAAAAAATTGGATCTGTATTCTTCCGGATGGGCAAAAAAGTTGGACTTATTTCCCCTAACTCCATCTTTGCGCTTGTTGTATTCCGAGGCATCTATCTGACAACATACGGGTTCCTGAAAGGTTTTATTCAGATAATCGGCTACTCCAACTTTTTTGATGTCCATGGCATCCAGCATTTCTTTAGCGCCATTGCCTACCCTACCCCTACCGGTCAAAATAATTTTGATATTGGGAAGTTTTACCTTTCTTAATTCGGATATCAAAGCCTGCTGGTCGGCCAAAGTTTCGGCCTTTGGCAATTGAAACAAACCAAATTTAAGTCCGTACGCCCTTAAGCCATTATAGGCCCCTACAATTCCGGCATACCTCCCAAATGCCACCAAGCGCTGACCTTTGGTACCTGTAATGACTTCATGATCATATAATTCAATATTCTTTTCCAATACAGCCCTAAGCAGAATTCTATTGTAGGATTGCTTTTTTATGGTGTGCGAAAAAAAGAAATATTTTTTATTGGGAATCAAATACGCTATAGGAACTTCCTTTACACCAATAAGCACGTCGCAATTTTCCATTTCCGGCGTTACATTAAGCCCATGTTCCCGATATTCTTCATCGGTGTAAACCCTAATAGGGGAAGGCTCTACCATAATTTCCGCTTCCGGATATCTGGCAAGCATCTTTTTGCATGCATCCGGTGTTAGGACCACTCGACGATCGGGTGGATTTTTTCGTTCCCTAATAATCCCAAACTTCATAAATATATTTTTATAACTAAATGATCAAATAAAGTTATAAATATAACACATGACAAGATGACAAGCAAAACTTTTTTTGGAATACTTTTTGGAGTACCTTTGGCGACCGCGGTAGGGATAGAGGCGGCATCTTTTTTGATTTACCCTGGACCGTGTTCGGGAAAGAATCAAAAAAATATAGCCGAAAGCCCGACCTTTTTTAGACCTACAAGTTTTTGAAAACCTTGCAGGACAAAAAAAAGGGAACGCCCAAGAAACGATTAGAGTATAGTTCATTGAAAAAAAAGATGAGAGAATATTTCTGCGGATAGCAGAATCAAACCTGGCTTTATCCTAGGATTAGGCAGGTTTGATAAAAGATCCCGCCCGTGGCGGGATTCAATTCGATAACGGTACGCAAAGCGTACCTATCTCATTGAAGGGGCCGACTGGTTTTGACAGCGAGACCAATTGGAATGTAAGCATGCCGAGCGCTGGGCTACAGCTCGTTAATCTCATTTTCCACACTTTTTAATTGGCGAAAATAATTACGCTCTTGCCGCTTAATCTGAATCATAGTAGGATTAGCCTCGTCCCTACAAGGTAGGGAAGCGAGATGTTTCTGGGAAGCCCTTGTTGACGGCGTCCCTTTCAGAAGCACCATCAAAGTCAACACAAGGGTAGTGAAGCTTCGGCACTGTCACCAAAACTTAAGAAGATAAGTGTGTATTAGGCTGTTTCTAGTCAGGTGCACATCGAAAATTAATTAGAAACTAAGCATGTAGAAGGCATTGTAATTGCTTGTTTGGACGAGGGTTCGAATCCCTCCGGCTCCACTGAAATGATATCATTTCACACCAAAAACCCTGTAATTGTATGATTTACAGGGTTTTTTATTTTATCCCATGTCAATTTAAACCAAATAATATCAAATAAAAAGTCACCAAATCGACACCTATTTTAAAAAATAAAAAGTGGTGTCGATATCCTTGTAAATATCTATTTTTTAGGTAATTACGAAATTATATAAATTCTTTTTTATATCTTTATTTCGCAATAATCGACACCTAAAAATTGATGAATTCATTTTCTACACTTTTTTACCTTAAAGATGAGCGTCGTGACAAGAACGGAAAAGCAGGCCTATACCTAAGAATTACGGTGGATGGGCGCAGAACATCAATTAGTCTAAACCGAAAAATTGATCCGTCCAAATGGGATTCCCGTATGAATAAATTGAAGGGAAAAGGTTATGAAGCAGAGGAATTGAATCGCTTTATGGCCACCATTAGGCACAAGGTCAACAAAATTCAGCATGACTTAATAGAGGAAGGGCAGCCTTTTACTGTACACGATATAAAGGATAAATACTTGGGCAAGGATGCCAAGTTAAAAATGTTGATCAAGTTATTTGACGAGCACAATCAACAAATGGAAAAACTGGTCGGGATCGAGTTCGCCCTGGGCACCTATAAAAGATACCATACCACCCGTAGCCATGTTGCGGATTACATCAAGACCGAATACCGTAAAAATGATATTCCGGTCCGGGATGTGGACCTCAAGTTTATAAAGGGTTTTGAATACTTTTTAAAAGTAACGAAAGAGTGCAACCACAATTCTGCCCTAAAATACGTAAATAACTTTAAGAAGATCGTTCGAATTGCCGTTGGCAACGATTGGATCTCCAAAGACCCCTTCTACAACTACAAGGTACAGTTTAAGACCGTGGAACGTGAGTTTCTCTCCAAAGAAGAACTCCAGGCCCTTATTGATAAAAAAATTGAAGGAGATAGGCTAAATGTGGTTCGGGACATGTTTGTACTCTGTTGTTTCACCGGTTTAGCTTATGTAGATATCCAATCTTTGCGCCCAGATGAGATTTATCAAAATGAGGAGGGTGGTTTTTACATAAAATCCAAACGCACCAAGACCGATACCGGATTTACCATACCCCTATTGCCGACCGCAGTGGCTATCATAAAAAAATATAAAGACCATCCCAAGGTAGTGAACAAAGATTGCGTAATCCCGGTATTGAGCAATCAGAAGTCCAACTCCTATTTAAAAGAAATTGCCGACCGTTGTAATATCAAAAAAAACCTTACTACCCACCTAGCCCGCCATACTTTTGCCACTACGGTTACCTTGACCAATGGGGTTCCCATTGAGACGGTCGGCAAAATGCTAGGACATAAAAACTTGAGGACTACCCAGCATTATGCCAAGATCATCGATTCCAAGGTAGAGGAGGATATGAAGGTTTTGAGGGAGAAGTTGGAGCAGTTTTCATCTTAGGCTACTCATAATACTTTAACCACAATCTTCACGGATCTTGGACGCCTCTACAAGTTTAAATTTTTAAGTTCACATTACAGTTTACGTCAGTACCTAAACTATCGTTTATTTGAACTTTGATTGATTTTAGTTCTTCGTTGAATGCTTTATTTTTCTTTTCAGATTCCAAATTTACCCTTTCCGGATAGGGAATCTACTTTATCATGATATTCATATTGACACCTATCCTCCGTTAGGTAAGAATACCAATTCCAAAATTTTATAGGATTCCGTTTAAAGGTTTTGCAGGCATTGTCAAGTCACCATGAGCCGCAGGCCCTATGGAGCTTTATGACTACCATGTCCCTTTTGCACCTTATCTCAGGACAGTCCAGGCTTGTGATGATCCGTTCCAGACATTTCGCAACGTTGTTACCGTGGACGATCGCCTTGTCCCGGAAGAACTCCGGGCTCCAATCACTATAATGCCTGTGGGTACCGCCCAGATGGTCCATGTTGGTGTTGTACGACCCTTTGGAACCGTTGCGCGGGTGCAGCGCGATACGCTGTCGGTTGTAATATACCTCCACCGCGTTTTTAGTGTAATGGACAATGGTTTCCCTGCCGATATGGCCCAGTGACCTTATAGCTGCAAAAAACGACAGCTTAGCTCGCAACCCTATAAATAGGTTAACGATATTCTAAAAAATCCGTTGTTCTAAAAATCCGCCGATTTGCCGATTCCTTTACTGGAGGGGCATACAAGAGAAGTTGGCCAAATATGTAGCTATGAGGTCCTGGGCCTAGTAATGCTAAAGTGATGCTTTATGACATAGCTTTATATATTTCGTGAATATAGCTTATATTTGAGCTATTGCATAATAGGTGATTGGTCTTTAACAAAAAATTAAGCGAGGATTTTATGGCATTTGAGTTAATTCGAAACTCTTTCGGCCTTTCCTAATACCTTTCTATCCGCAACAATATTTATCGATTTCTCCGTTTTAGTATTTTAGCCATTAATGTACTTCATGAAAAGAAATATTCTGACTTTAGCTTTTTACATGGCGCTTTCGCTTGCAAATGCACAAAACGAGTTTATTACCACCTGGAAAACTGACAATCCGGGCGTCTCTAATGATGATCAGATTACGATTCCCACTTATCCCCTAGAAACTTACAATTATACCATAGAGTGGGGAGACGGGACTTCAGATTCTGGGGTCACAGGAAACATAACTCACTCATATGCAACCTCTGGAACTTATATGGTTGCCATTTCAGGAATTTTTCCGAGAATCTATTTTAATGACGAAGGCGATAATGAAAAGTTGATTGCGATTAATCAGTGGGGCAATAACGCCTGGTCCGATATGAGTTTAGCTTTTTCGGGTTGCCGTAGATTAAAAATAGAGGCCACAGATGTGCCAGATTTATCAAATGTGACTAGCCTTTACAATATGTTTTATAGAGCTGGTGAATATCCCTTTAGTATTCCAAGAATTGACGAATGGGATGTTAGTGGGGTTACAAATTTGTCCGGGATGTTTGACAAAACCAGTTTTAATCAAGATATATCTGCTTGGGATGTTTCCAATGTCATATATATGGCACGACTTTTCTTTAGTAGCCAATTCAATCAAGATATCAGTAATTGGGATGTGAGCAATGTAATTGACATGGGAAATATGTTTGCATCTTCACAAATTGATCAAGACCTCTCAAATTGGGATGTCAGCAATGTTGAAAGAATGAGTTATATGTTTAGTACAACTCATTGCAATTATGACCTTTCTTCTTGGGATGTGAGCAATGTTAAGGAAATGTGGGGTATGTTTAGTTCATCACAATTTGACCATGACATTAGTGGTTGGAATATCTCAAACGTACTAAACATGAATTTCATGTTCGACAATTCTGACTTCTCGGATGAAAATTATAATAAATTGCTGATAGCATGGAGCGAATTACCTTCAATTCAGAACGGAGTTGAACTTGGCGCAAATGACGCACAATATTGTTTGGGAGAGACCGCAAGACAAAGTTTGATAACCAACTATGGTTGGTCGATTCAGGACTATGGGAAAAATTGCTCGGAACCGGCTGCTTTTGTAACTACTTGGAAAACCGATAACCCAGGGTTTTCGGCAGACAATCAGATTGAAATACCAACACATCCGAGAGAAAATTATGATTATAACGTAGATTGGGGTGACGGATCATCTGATACAAATGTTACAGGAAATATCAGACATACCTATAATACACCTGGAACTTATACTGTATCCATTACCGGCAAATTTCCTAGAATCTATTTTAATGCTGGTGAGATTCGTGAAGAGCTTAATCTAGGCAGCGATGATGACAAAATAATTTCAATCGATCAATGGGGAACGAATAGATGGCTTAGTATGGGTTTTGCCTTCGCTGGTTGTGAGAACCTAGATATGAAGGCGACAGATATTCCTGATTTTACAAGGGGATTACCCACCAATGGAATGTTTTTAGCGTGTACCAAACTAAATGGGAATTCTACTATGAATTCGTGGGATTTGAGCTTGACCAACCATGCTTCTTATATGTTTCAAGATGCACCTCTATTTAATCAACCTTTAAATAACTGGGACACCAGTGCTATGCTTTGGATTGACGGGATGTTTCGAGGTGCTACTAATTTTAATCAAGATTTAGGCGATTGGAATTTGGGTCAAGTACAACTAATGGCCTCAATTTTTGATGATACAGGGATATCCACCAAGAATTATGATAAAACCCTAACTGGTTGGAGTCATGTGTCATCATTTCAAAATGGCGTTGTTTTTGGCGCTAACATTTTACAATATTGTGAAAGTGAGGTGGTTAGACAAAATTTTATAGATGCTTTCGGATGGACTATCAACGATGCAGGCAAAGATCCTAATTGCAACATAGACAATGACAATGATGGAGTTTTAGATCATATTGACCAATGCCTTGATACTCTTACAGGTAGTTTGGTCAATGCCGATGGATGTCTTGAATTATCAGCAAATAATTTTAGCGTTGAGGGCATTGACGAGACTTGCCCCGACACGAACAATGCACAAATAAAAATCGCCGCAGTATTGGCGTACGACTATGTCGCTACGATAGACGGAAATAATTACACTTTTAATGATGAATTACTAATCGAAAACCTTGCTCCGGGCACATATGACTTATGTATAACTTATACAGCGCAATCATTTGAACAGTGTTTCATTCTTGAATTAGGCGAATCAGCCAATATCTCTGGTAAGTCATCCATTGTAAACGGTAAAGTGGCAATTGAAATCAATCAAGGTACTGCACCGTACAGTGCAATGGTCAATGGGAAAACGGTACTACAAACTTCTTCAAAAACGTTTTTCTTAGATGCAGAAGAGGGCGATTCGGTTGAAATTTTTACAGATAAAATCTGTGAGGGCTCTTTTGTCAAAACCATTAAGACTGATTCGGTAGTTGCATTTCCAAACCCAACTAGTGGAAGTTTTGAAATCGCCCTACCAATTATTCAGACCGAAGTTGTAATAGAGTTATTCACAATACATTCGCAATTGATTTCCACAAAAATGTATCCGGTAATAGGTGGCAGAGCTTCAGTAGATATCGAAGATCTTCCTGATGGAGTTTATGTAGTTAATGTTCATTTCGCAAATCCTAGGATGTTTAAAATTGTAAAACTATAATCATGCAGAAGTTACTCAACATAAGTGTTCTGTGTTTACTGTTGTGGTCTTGTGGCAAATCGGACCCACCAGCACCCACGGAGGATGTTAATGTTGTGCCGACCGTACCCGAACTGGTTTATCCGAGCAACAATTTACTATGTATCAATAATGTACTCGATTTTCAATGGAACGCTTCTAGTGATGGAAACGGAGATGTCATTACCTACCTAATAGAAATATCTAAGGACAATCAGTTCACTGAAATTACCCATATGGTTACGGGTTCGAAAACGACTCAAAATATAACATTGGAAAGGGGATTTGCCTATTATTGGAAGGTAAAAGCAACTGACAGCAAAAATGCCTCAAGCGATTATTCTACCACTTTCAATCTGTATACACAGAACGAGGCTATATCCAATCATTTGCCCTTTGCCCCTGAAGTTGTGAAACCGTTAATGAATGCTACTGAAAATGAAGGCACAACAACATTGGAATGGACAGGAAGTGATACTGATGGAGATCCTTTGGTGTTCAATATCTATTTTGGCACTGATAACCCTCCAGAAACTTTGATTTCTGAAAATCAAAATGTAACTAGCATTAATGTCACAACTGTTGCCGCTACCGATTACTTTTGGAAGGTGGTCGTAAAAGATGACAAAGGTGGCCAAACCATCGGCCAGATTTGGAATTTCAGGACCAATTAAATCAATGTTAAATTCATTTTAGGTCTAGAACGATTATAGAACATCTAATAAATCAATAGAAGGAGCATTTTTTCGGCATTGACTGGTACTAATTATGGTGATTACCTAGAGGAACTCGATAAAGCAAAAACCGGCGACCTGAAAGATAAAAAGGTTGTGAAGGGATTTCCAACGGACCCGGACCATCCCACAAGGACATTCATCAATACAATTAGCGATTATGACTCTATTCCATTTTGGAAAAAGGTAAACGTACCCATTCTCTTTGTGTATGGCGGAAAAGATTCGAACATTCGAATAGGTAAGAGCATCGATCGCATAGAAAATACGTTGTGAGAAAACGACTATAGTTATTCGATTTTGCTTTTTCACAAAAATGGGCATGCGATATATAGGGAAGATTTACTGGATTTTATCGCCCGATGGATTATTGACAAAGGTGTCAATTAAAAGAAAATCGATTTTTTTGACAATATAAAAGTTATGGGGGGAAATTTCTCCGAGGGCCATATCGGTGATGATGACTTTTCCTTGATCATTTCAATAATCCTCCATCCAGCCCATTCACTTCCTTGGAAGACCCCATTGTTTTTCACCACTTTTTTTTCAATAGGAATTGTCATTGATTCCCATGGTATTATAAAAGTGGACGATTTGGAGGTGACCATTAAGCCCAATTGCTCCAAGGGAAGATCAATAGAATACCTAATATAAAGGATTATGCAGAAATACAACGGTTCCATGAAAATTATCTTTCAATTGTTTTGAAGGAAAAGATTGGAAAAACGGGTAGTCAGTGGATCACCGACAAGACCCTCGCCTCGGCAAAGATTCTTATGGAGTCTTTCCCGCCATCCTTAAAGGAAATTTCGTATTTACTTGGTTTTACCTATACCTCTTACTCGAGTATCTTCTTTAAAAAGCATACCGGTCAGACCCCTTCGAACTATTGAAAAAGTAATCATTCCCTAGGGAATTAAGGCCAAAACGATACCATTGATAGATACAAGTCTAAATCGGCAAGCATTAATGGTTCTAAGTCCTCATTTAATACGGGAATCTGGCTTTACCCTATGGGTACAACTTTCTGTTTTGGCCTGAAAAACCAATATGAAATTTCAAAGCAAGTTGTTTTTTCTAAAGTGTCCACTCAATAGTTGACAAAATGTGAACATTGTAAAATTTGGATTCAATGGGGATGGTATCTATCCAACCCGTAAAAGTATCAAAGGTTGTCAAAATCTTTAAATCTTATAACTATTAGCGGCTCATGTGGTATTTTTCGAGGGTATGGTATGAAATTTAAAGATTAATTTTATTCTGTCGTATTCCAATGCAATACGGTCTTTCCAAGAGAACGGAAAAATGAAAAAACAGTTTTACAACCTAAGGAATTATAAGGAAATTCTAGCTGCAATGAATTTACCTGTCTATGCCTATATAGACAGTCATGACTTGGCCATTTTGAAAATACATGAAATGGGAATACAGGTACCATTCAATTCCCCAACCTTTCGACCAAATTATTACACCGTGATGATCATCAAAAGGGGGAAAGGCTTATTTTCTGCTGGGAATGACATTTATGAACTTGGGCCCAACCATGTTATCATTACCCGACCTGATGTCTATACTTCGAGCTATTGGACCGAATTGGATGAGTTATATGCCATATTCTTCGATAGACGCTTTTTAGAGAAATATTTACCTGATGGTATCGATCATATTAGTGACAAGGGTAAAACGAACGGGCTGAATTGCTGGTACGATGATGGGACCTTTCTAAAATTTGTTCAGATCTGCCTAGAAATGTACGACATAGCCAACTCGGGTTACCCACTGAAAAATGAGCTCATGGCAAACCTCATCGTCAATATGCTGCTCTTGATTGAGGACCATCAAAACAGTATGCTGGCGGATGGTCAATATCATATGTACAACCCAATGGTTTTTGCTTTTCGCAGGAATATGGAGGATAATATCAACAAGTTGGCGTTGGGAGAAGAATCTATGCTCATGCGGACCAAGGAACATGCCGACCAGCTTAACCTCAATATCAGTTACCTTTCCAAAGTCGTGAGCAAATCCACGGGTAAAACCATAAATCAATGGATCAATGAAAAGCTGATTGGTGAGATCATCTACCTGTTGAAGAACTCTGATGAATCAATTACCAAAATTGCGGAGATGTTCGGATTTAGTGATGCAAATTATTTCTCTAGTTTTTTCAAGAAACAAACGGATAATTCGCCATCCACCTTTAGGAGCGAATATATTGATTTGAATTGATGACAAACCCTATCTGTAAAGTCCGATGCGGATGGTACGGATACTGAGAACCACTAAAAACTAATAAATTGAAACACCTGAAAATTACAATATCCATAGACAACCTAAAACCACTAGGTGCCGCATCAAAATTCTTTTTACTTTCTGAAATCAATTAATAGATGAAAAGGGCCGTTCAAAGGAATTAACCTTAACTTAACCCCAATTTGGACAATGCCCCCTAATTTTCTATTCATGAAAAACAAGAATGTAAACAAGGGCAAAAAGTTCAAGAACCGGGACTTGGATTGGTTGCGCTTCAACGAGCGTGTATTACAGGAAGCTACGGATCCGTCCAATCCCATATATGAACGGCTTAAGTTTTTGGCGATTTATTCCTCCAATCTGGATGAATTCTTCAAAGTGCGCGTATCCAAGTTGCGACAGATCAAAAAAGTGGCCAAGGATATTCGACATCCCCTCGCCCTAAAGCCCAATAAGACCTTAAAGTCGATATTAAAAGAAGTCCATCGTCAACAAGAACGTTTCGGGGAAATATTCCGGGAGGATATTAAACCGGGACTTGCCCAGTACAAGATCCACATCCTTGAGCTTTCTGAGTTCAATGGGAACCAAAGAAAATACCTAAGAAATCTTTTTACCCAAGAAATACAACCCCATATCAGGTTCCTGGAGGGTGAGACCATACAGGTAGACCATTTTAAAGACGGCTCCGCCCACTTGGTCATCCATTTTAAGGACTCGGATACCCCTACGTTTGTCACCATGGACCATCCGGACCTAGGTCGATTTGTGGAAGTCCCTGATCGAAAGGGAAGCTTTTGTTTTGCCTTTATTGAGGATGTCATCAAGCTGAATGCCCCTACCCTTCTCCCTGGAGAATCCATCAAGGCACTGTATACCATAAAGGTTTCCAGGGATGCCGAGCTCTATTTGGAGGACGTTTATCAAGGGGAATGGATACAACGCATTTATGACGCACTGGACAAAAGACAGGATGGGCAGCCTACGCGTTTGTTGTTCGAAGGTGGAATGCCCAAAATCCTACAAAAACAGATCGGCCAACAATTGGGCCTGGGTAAGATTGATATGGTATCCGGTGGAGCCCATCATAATTTCAGTGACTTCTTTGGTTTTCCAAATCCTTTAAGTGATACCAATCTTTTTTATGAACCCTTTCCTCCCCTTGAATCAGTTGAATTCAAGACGTCCAAGAACTCCTTTAAAGTAATTCGCGAAAAGGACCGTATCCTACATTTCCCCTACTATAGATTTGATCATTTGGAAAATTGGGTGGACCAGGCCGCCAATGACCCCAAAGTAGTATCCATTCAAATATCCCTATACCGGATTGCCAAAGACTCCGCCTTGACGAGAGGTTTGATAAAAGCCATGGAGAACGGGAAGGAAGTGACTATTTTTGTTGAGGCCAAGGCACGGTTCGATGAAAGGAACAATTTGGACTGGGGCAAGATATTTGAAGAAAAGGGAGGTAGCGTGCACTACAGTTTCCCCAATGTCAAAGTACATTCGAAAATACTATTGATCACCCGCAAGGAGCATGGTCAGAACAAATTCTATGGTTATATTGGCACAGGTAATTTCAATGCCAAAACCGCCAAACTTTATTGCGACCATGCCCTCTTTACGGCCAACCCTGAAATCACCCGGGACCTGGAGCAGGTTTTTCTGGTACTGCAGCGAAAAGTCCTTGTTCCCAGACTGAATGCCTTGTTGGTCTCCCCTTACAATTCCAGACTTGGGTTTGAACATTTGGTGCAAAATGAAATCGATATGGCCCAACAGGGGAAGGAAGCCTCCATTAAAATCAAGATGAACAGCCTAGAGGACCTTGGTATGATTGAATGGCTCTATCGCGCCAGTCAGGCAGGTGTGAAGGTAAAATTACTGGTACGCGGCTTTTGCTGTCTAATTCCCGGGGTCAAGGATCTCAGTGAGAATATCCAGATCATCAGTATCGTCGATCGATTCTTGGAGCATGGAAGGCTTTTCCTGTTCCATAACGGTGGGGATGAGCAAATGTACATGGGAAGCGCGGATTGGATGACCCGTAACCTCGATTACCGAATCGAGGTCATCACTCCTATCCTGGATAGGGAAGTGTTACAAGAACTAAAGGACATCCTGCATATCCAACTATCCGATAACGTAAAGGCTCGTCACATTGATAAAGAATCCAACAATGTCTATGTCAAGGCAGGCAAAAGTGACAAAAAAGTCAGATCGCAATATGAAATCTATGACTACCTGAAATCAAGATCCGCACTATAATGGGTGGAACGGATTAAGGGAATGAGGGAAAGCGTATAATTTAACCAACTCAATTTCAGTCTTAATCATACCTGAACCAGTCACCTTTTAGAAATTTTTACGATGCCTCGTTTGTTTTGATTAACCAGTCGCAATTCTGGATTTACTAAACTTGATATTTATTTTTGTCTCTTTTATATGGACAACCATGTAGACCTGGTATTGACCGTCCGAGCCATGCTCTACCCGGCCATGAAGGCAATCGACCCTGAATTATGTGATGATATAAATAATAGATTCGAAAAGGAATATATTCGTCAGTCACTGACCATTGCCAATAGGTTATTACCACAAGGGGAAGAGGCACTATTGGATGATCTCAACCTTTATTATAGGGAAGAGAAATTGAGGGAAGGATTGACATAAGCTCAAAGCATCGATACACCACAAATATTTAGGATTTGCTGCAAATAATTACTGTTTTATGTTGGTTTACGGCCCATTTGCCGCAAATGCAATAACTTCAAGACGTGCCTTTGTTTCTATAGACATATACAAACCGTTCAGCTGCACAGAAATCCTGGACTTAACCATAATCCTAAGGGAGTGCAAAGCTAAAAGTCAAAACAGTATCAAGAAAATTATCCGTAACCTTTAGAATATTTTATTACGCAGATTAATTGGGTCATATTATATAAATGATTATCAGCATTAGAAGACAATTTGACCCAAATGACTAAAATTTATTGGTCTTTTCATAGTAAGGTCCTTTAAGATTAGAAAATATTAATAGGATATAATTTACAGTAAAAACTTCAATAATTATAGGGATTTCGAACGGATTTACATTAAAAATAGGACAATGTCCCAAACTCGACATGTGAATATGGTTCTGAACATCAGCACTTTATAAACCGTAACACCGCCTTGGCGTGTTACCCTCTTGCTTTACATTTTAAACTCACCCAGGTTCGTTTCAAAACGTAAACGCCCAAAAGGAAGGCCTACATTTCATAATAGATCAAAAACCAAAACTATAATAGTTTTTTATCTGCCCTCCCCTACTTATTTTTCACTTTTTCGATACCCCTCCTACTCGATTTAGGCTTATAGAGGATTTATAAAAGGAGCGAGGAACGAGCCCGATTATGCAATCCGATTAAGACGAAATCGGACAACTTTGGTATCGGGAAAGAGAAGCGAAGAATCGCTTTTTCAATCTTGGAATAGGTTTATGATTTGAAAAAACCATCATTTTAATTAAGATATTTTGCTTCATTTTGACAAGCACACAAATAGCATAACCAAATCTAGGACAACTAGTGGGACAACTACTGGACAAGTGGTGGACAAGTAGTGGTACATATATATAAACTATATAAAACATAAATAAACAAAATAAAACTTATATAAAGGGGGCGTTTTTTCTCAAAAACGACCATTGACCATCCAAGTTTAATTTCATTTTAAAAATTATACTTAAACATGGTCTTATTTTGAATTTTAAGCATGATTATAGAGCATTTTACATAGGGAGAATAGTAGAGGTCATCTCATCAAAATTTAAGCCAACAGAAGCTTTAAAAATACATAAACATCTGATTAACAACATTTTAATTTCATTTGTTGTCATATGCTGTCATTTGATATCTTTTAAAATTTTACACTAAATATGCTATTGAAAAAAAAAAAAAATGACCCCGGCGAAAACCAAAGCGGACTTAAGCCGTTTTCTTTTTCAAAAACGGCTTGTGTCCAAGACTTTTTTTTCGATGCGCTTTGACCGGAATAAAATGGAGGGCAATGGGCGGAGGTTATACTTAATCTCAGTTTATGAATTGTGAATCAGTCTCTTGTAAAATATATACCAATTCATAGAATCTATACACAAGTCTTCTCCTATGTAAAGAAAAATCGATTTTCTATACATAAAAAATTATCTTTGTATAGAAAACTTAAAAAACTATACATAATGGCCCAAGAGAAAGGTTTTGATTTAGCTGAGTTGCCATTGCCTTTTGACATAGAAAGTAAAGCGGTTCTGAAAAGTCTGCCTGCAGCACATGCTGCTTTGGCTGAGCTTAAAGGCCTAGCGTCAACCATCCCAAATCAATCTATCTTAATAAACACCTTGGGGCTGCAAGAGGCAAAGGATAGTTCTGCCATAGAAAATATTATCACCACACATGATGATCTTTATAAATCCGAATTAAATTTGGATGCTTTCAAGTCCATTGATGCTAAAGAAGTACAGAACTACATCGAAGCCCTAAAACATGGTTTTACTTTGATTTCCCAAAAAGGTGTATTAAATAATAGGATCATCCTGGAAATACAAGAAGTATTAGAAAAGAACAATGCTGGGTTTCGAAAATTACCTGGCACCGAACTAAAAAACAGTACAACGGGCGAAACCGTTTATACTCCACCTCAAGATTCAAATGACATCCAAAGGCTTATGAAGAACCTTGAACAATTTATAAATGATAACGATTTAAGCAACTACGACCCATTGGTAAAAATGGCCATCATACATTTTCAGTTCGAAAGTATCCATCCATTCTATGATGGCAATGGTAGAACCGGAAGAATAATGAATATACTTTATCTTATTCTCAACAATTTACAAAGATTACCTATTCTATATTTAAGCAGTTATATCATTAAACACAAACCTGATTACTATAGATTACTACAAGAAGTAAGGGTAACGAACAATTGGGAAGAGTGGCTATTGTTTATGATTAAGGGGGTAGAAGAAACATCCAAAGACACAATAACCTTAATTGTAAAAATCAAAGACTTAATGTCTGAATATAAAAATAAATTACGCTCCAATTACAAATTTTATAGCCAGGACTTATTGAACAACTTATTTAAACACCCTTACACCAAAATAGAGTTCGTTGTAGAAGACCTGAGTGTCACAAGATTAACAGCGGCCAATTATCTCAACAAATTAACTAAAGATGGATTATTACAAAAGAAAAGAATTGGAACAGCGAACTACTATATCAATCGACCACTTTTTGATTTATTGACACAACGTTAAGTTAAACTGGTTATTGCTCACTGTTACCGCCCAACCTTGGCTAACAAGTTGATCATTGGCAAGATTTACACTGTTTCTACTAATTTATGGTAATTCGGACAATTGTAAAGAAACGAGTATTTGAAGTCCTATTTAAAACTAAAAGTCACCTATTCGGTGAGCAAAAAAAGCTACTCTCTGAAAACCCCTATATACAGTGCATTACAGCGGTAGGTTCTGGTCCCTCCGGCTCCACGATTAAGCGCAACTTTGTTGCGGATTAAAACATTAAAAGCCCGACAAGTTTACTTGATCGGGCTTTGTTGTTTTAAAGCGCCTGGACTGCAAGGACAGCCAGTTGCATTTACGGGACGGGAACCATTAGGGAAAACCGAAGGTAATCCTCCGGCTCCACTTCTAAAACCACCTACGACTGGTTTTTTACTCATTATGTTTTATGTTGATTTTTATCGGTATTCGTGAACCTCCTAACGTCGGTTTCGTTATGTCTCCGGGATTCGAAGGCCAGCGCGCCTTCATCAAAATATACACTTTAACTTTTTCCGTGAGCTGAACCGTTTCATTTTCATCAATCGGAAAACTAGAAATAATGGTATCTTCGGAACAACAATTATCGAATATGTCGAACGTCAAATCTTGGTTACGAACCCTCATTGACCTTTTGGAAGTCTTTTTTAACAGCTCGCAACAAAGCAAACGAGGCAGAACTTGGCACCAGCATGTGGTGCCCTATGAGGAAGGTTGGGCCGTACGTCGCGAAGGCAACCAACGTATAACCAGTAAACATCGAAAACAGAGCACGGCCATACGCAAGGCCAAAAGTTTAGCAAAAAAATACAAGGCCGATGTCATTATTCATCGCGAGAGTGGCGGTATACGAGACCGGATAAGCTATGATGATTAAGAAATAAATTCAGTATTGGAAGCCATTGGGCTTTTAAAAGAAATATGATCCGGGTTGTAAATAAGAGGTTTTTTTTACACCCTTATTAAATTTTAACATTTTAAAAATTAAAATGTTCGCAAAAAGTTAGTTTGCCATTTATTGAAAATCATCAACCAGAACCCTGAAATTTTATATCATTTTCAAAATTCTTGGTCTAAAATGGTTTATCAATATTTCTCGAGTTTTTATTTGTAATTGCTTAATTCAAAAGAATATAAGTAGCTCTTGAACTTCCAATTTTGTTCAGCTTTTATCCAAAAAACAATGTATTAAATTCTTATATTCGATGCTTATAATTAGATTTTTAAGGAAATTTTATTACCACTTTCCTCATATCAAACCCTATAAAGAACCTAAAACAAAAACATATTGAAACCGCTTTACACCTGCTATATCCTACTCCTTCTTATAATGAATTCCTGTCAACAAGGCAAAAATCAAAAAGCATCAAAAGAACTACCCAAAATTGCGATTGCCGGTCTAGGAATAGAAAGCAGCACCTTTTCACCTGCCTTAACCCATGAAGAAGCCTTTCATGCCAAAGTAGGAGATTCTATATTCGCAAAATACCCATTTCTACAAGTCGATTCGTTAAATAGAACTAGGGCGCATTGGGTGCCTACCTTGGTAGGGAAGTCTTTGCCAGGCGGTACGGTTACCCGTGAGGCATACGAATCCTTGGTAACCAAAACCTTAAAGTTATTAAAGGAAAATGGTCCCTATGACGGACTTTTTTTTGATATACACGGTGCCATGAGCGTGGTTGGGTTAGATGACCCAGAAGGTGACTTAATAGAACGTATAAGGGAAGTAATCGGTACCGAGGTACTTATATCTACCTCCATGGACCTACATGGAAACGTATCCGAAAAATTGGCAAAACATACAGATTTAATAACCTGTTATAGAATGGCTCCCCACGAGGATGCTATCGAGTCCAAAAAAAGAGCGGTCACCAATCTTTTGGAGCGAATCGAAAACGGAAAAGGTAGACCAGAGTACAAGGCTTGGATTCCTGTTCCTATATTATTGCCCGGTGAAAAAACCAGTACCCGTATAGAACCAGGAAAAAGTCTGTACGCAAAAGTTCCTACAATAGCCAATGAAGAAGGTGTTATTGATGCCGCTATATGGATTGGATATGCCTGGGCGGATGAACCCCGCAACCACGCCGTAGTCATGGTTACCGGCGATGATAAGGAAAAAGTTGAAAAAGGTGCAGAAAAATTGGCGCAAAGCTTTTGGGACGTACGAAATGAATTTGAATTTGTTGCCCCAACGACAACATTGGAAGAAAGTTTAAAGATGGCGCTGGCGAGTAAAAAACATCCCTTTATGATCAGTGATATGGGAGACAATCCCACCGCCGGTGGTGCAGGTGACGTCACCTGGACGCTACAACAACTATTGGCCAGGCCCGAATTTAAATCGGAAAAGGGGCCTTCTTTGATCTATGCCTCAATACCAGGCCCTGAATTTGTTGAAAAGGCCCTAAAAATAGGTGTTGGCGGTAAAATTAAGGCCACTGCGGGAGCTGCAGTGGATGACCGATTTGCTGGTCCTTTGGAACTGGAAGGAACCATTGAAGCGATCCAGTCGGGAGATGTGAACGCAGAAGTGGAGGTCGTTGTTAAAATTGGAAGTATACAGGCAATCGTTACCAAAAAAAGAAAGCCATACCATTATTTAAGCGACTTCACCAATTTAGGTTTACATCCTAAAGAAACGGACATTATTGTGGTCAAAATAGGGTACTTGGTCCCAGATCTATATGATATGCGAGGGGATTGGGTCATGGCATTGACCCCTGGTGGGGTTGACCAGGATCTAAACCGACTTGGTTACGAACGTATCAAGAGACCTATGTTTCCCATAGATAGCACCATGGCACAACCGGATTTGAAAGCCCATTTTATTCCAGCTTCCAATTCAACCGAATAATACCGAATAATTATGATTAGCTTATTTCAAAGGATTATAACAGGTTTCATTTAACATCCTCTTCCGTTTTCATCAAAGCGTAATATGTACCAATAGCGAATAGCTTATCCAAACTACAACAAAAGTCAATTACCTCAGGGCAAGCCCTTGAGGCATCAGAAGGAAACTACTAATAACATTTCGACTCAAGCGTCGGAGCATTTTAATCTCGATTATCGAGTAAACGCAACAAAAATCCCGAAAATTAAAATCGAAAAATCAATACAAACTCAATCGGCATAGGTAAATCCCAAACCCATTTCCTTAAGACATTATTAACAATTAAGATTTTGTTAATATACAAATAGTACAAAATAGGTTATTTTAGGGAAAAACCTAAACATAACCTTACCATTGCAGCATAAAAACACTTCCCAACAAGTAAAAATGCAATTCAGACTAAAAAGAGTTCAAAAGACCTATCTAGTTTGTTTTTCAATCACAGTTCTGCTCTTTTTTGGCTGTTCCCCTAAATTTTCAAATGTAGCCCTACCCATATCGGATTTAAAAGAATTCCAATATAGTGGCAATAGTGTTTTGGAAGACAAATGGTGGACCGCCTTTAACGACGAGCAACTGAACGTCCTTATTGATTCCGCCCTACAGTCCAACTTAAATCTAGCTGCTGTCTGGCAACAATTTTTATCGGCAAAAGCTGTTGTAGCCCGGGAGGCTTCCGATAAATGGCCACAAATTGGAGCTTCGGCTCAATCGGCAATAAATTTACCGGAACCCGATTTTGTTGGTGGTGAAAATACACAATTAGGACTGTCCGCAAACTATGAAGTTGATTTGTGGGGAAGAATTCGGAATTCGATAAGGGCCGAAAAACTCAGGGCAGATGCGAGCCTTTATGATTACCGTACTGCGGCCATATCCCTTTCTGCAGAAATAGCAACAACATGGTACCAGCTCGTTGCTGCAAAAAAGCAATTACAAATTACGAGGGACCAAATATCCACGAACGAGGATATAATTAAACTTATTAGATCGCGATTTGTAGGTGGGCAAATAAGGGCAGTAGATATCCTAAGACAGGCCCAGCTATTGGAAAGTACCAAGGAACAAGAAATTATTTTTGAGACCAATGTGGCGCTTTTGGAAAATCAATTGGCCGTACTTTTGGGAAAACAGCCACAAATAAAATTAGAATTTGGAACTACCGATCTCCCAACACTACCAGACCTGCCCGAAGTCGGTTTGCCCTTGGAACTTATTAGGCGTAGACCGGATATACAGCAATCCTACGCCCAATTATTGGCCGCCGATAGGGATATGGCGGCAGCCGTGGGCAATAAATATCCAAGAATATCGGTAAGTGGCCGAGGTCAACTACGATCCAATAGTTTTCAAAATCTCTTTGACAACTGGGCCTATACTTTGGCCGGTAACATATTGGCTCCCCTATTCTACGGTGGACAGTTGAGTGCTGAAGTGGATAGGACCCAAGCCATAAAGCAACAACGCCTATTGGAATATGGCCAGACCACCTTAGAGGCATTTCAAGAGGTGGAAAATGGGATGATTCAGGATTTAATGCAAAAACAGCGCCTAGAAAATATTGGCCGTCAATTGGAACTGGCACAAAAGAGCAACCGGCAACTACGGGTAGAATTCCTAAATGGTTTTAGCCCTTATCTGGATGTGCTCATCGGCTTGGATGGAGAACAGCAACTGCGCAGGAATTATGTACAGGCCCAAAGGCAACTCATTCAAATGCGCATTGCATTATATAGGGCATTGGCAGGGGGATTTGAAACTACAAGAGAATTGGAAAATCAATAGAAATACAATTTTATGAGCAATAAAAAAATACTGTGGATATGTTTGGCAATACTTATTGGAGGTATTGCCATTACCACCTTAATATTTTCTACCGAACCTGAAGCCAAAACGGAAGGTGCAAGTATTGAAACGGCCATGTTGGTGGATGTTACAACCGTGAAAGGAGGCACTTTTGAACCGATAATCGTAGCCACCGGAAATGTACAGCCAGTGGAAGACATCGTCTTAAGTCCGTTAGTATCAGGCCAGATAATTCGCAGGGATCCCGCCTTTACCCCTGGTGGTTTTGTAAAAAAAAATCAAGTACTTCTACAGATCGACCCCTCCGATTACAGAAATACTTTGGAACTAAGGAAGAGTGAACTTCAGCAATCGCAGACGACATTGGACACCGAAATGGGCCGACAACAAATAGCGGAACAAGATTTGGAGCTTATTACAAATGATGCCCTTTTTGGAGACAATCCGCTTTCCGAAGAAGAACGCCAGCTGGTACTGAGAAAGCCACAACTAAACGCCGTCAAAGCATCCATCGGTGGTGCCAAGGCCGCGGTGGACCAAGCTCAGTTAAATTTGGAAAGAACTACCATTCGCTCCCCTTTTGACGCACATATCCTTAGTCAAAATGTAACCAAAGGTTCCCAAGTGGCTCAAGGTGATAATTTAGGTCGACTTGTAGGTACGGAATATTATTGGGTTACGGCTACCGTACCGGTTTCTAAACTACAATGGTTGCGCTTCCCAGAAAATGATAATGAAAAAGGTGCAACGGTTCACATAAAAAATTCTACAGACTGGCCTCAAGACCATTATCGCGAGGGTTATCTGGACAAACAGATTGGGGCCCTGGACGGGCAGACACGCCTTGCCCGAGTCTTAATAAAAGTAGCGGACCCCCTAGCTAAAAGTACCGATTTGACAGGAAAGCCAAAACTGATGATAGGCACCTTTGTTGAAGTCAATATTCAGGCAAATGCCATAGATAATGTAGTCCGTCTTAAAAGAGATTACATTCGAAGTAATAAAACAGTTTGGGTGATGAAGGAAGGGAAATTGGAAATTCGTGAAGTTGATATCGCATTGACCGATAATGAGTACGCCTATATTCGAAACGGTTTAAATGAAGGTGAAAAAGTTGTTATTACGGATTTAAGTACGGTGAGCAATGGCATTGGCCTTAGGACCCGATCAGCGGAGTCCGAAAATTAAATAACACAATAGAAAGACCATGGAGGAAAAGGAAAAAAAGGGAAATAAAAAATCAAGAAAAGAAGGTGCTATTGCCTATATGGCCAAAAACTCCATCGCCACCAACCTACTAATGTTGGTGCTTCTCGGCGGAGGTATTTTTACCATGTTCAGTATCCAGAAAGAAGTATTTCCGGAATTTCAGTTAGATTTTGTGGAGGTATCAGTTGGCTACCCAGGTGCTTCCCCTGCAGAAGTGGAGCAAGGCATTCTGCAACCCGTGGAGGAAGCGGTTAGGGCCGTTCAAGGAATTAAGGAAATAGTCTCCGAGGCCAATGAAGGTTCCGGACAGATCAGTATTGAACTAGTCGCGGGATCAGAACGTATGAAGGCTTTTCAGGATATTGACCAGGCCATTAATCGCATTCGTACCTTTCCGGATGACATAGAACAGCCCGTTGTAAGTCTTCAATCGCGCCAACGCGATGTACTACAAATCGGATTATACGGAAAAGCGGATATTTGGACTTTGAGGCAACTAGCGGAACGTCTACGAAATATCCTATTGAGCAACCCCATGATTACCCAAGTGGAATTGGGAAATGTACCCGATTACGAAACCCGAATCGAAATACCGCGACACAATCTGCAGAAATATAACCTTACCCTAGGGCAGGTAGCGGACATTATTGAACAAAGCAGCAACGACGTTCCTGCAGGGGCGGTACAAACTCAAAGTGGTGAAATCTTGCTACGAATGCAGGAGCGGAAACAATGGGCGGAGGAATATGGAAATATTACCGTTGTCTCCTCTTCTTCCGGTGCCAACGTTACCCTAAAAGATATCGCTACAATTACCGATGGTTTTGAAGAAACTGGATTTCACGGGCAATTTAACCAAGAAAACTACGTAGAACTGCGAATTTTCCGAATTGGGGATCAGTCCCCTTTAGAAATAGCCGATGCCGTGGAAGGTATCATGGAAGATTTCCAACTTCCTCCGGGCATCAATTACCGAACGGACAGTAATAGAGCCGCAGATTATAGGGAACGACTATCATTGCTAACAGAGAATGGAATTCTCGCCATCGTCATTGTGTTGATTATTTTGACGCTTTTTCTAGAATATCGCTTGGCCTTCTGGGTCATGATGGGCATGACGGTCTCCTTCGTCGGTGGGATGATATTTTTGCCCTTAATTGGAATCAGTGTAAATATGATTTCCATGTTCGGGTTTTTGGTGGTGTTGGGTATTGTGGTGGATGATGCTATAGTGGTCGGGGAAAATGTGTACGAATACCGCCAAAAGGGGCTAAGTCCAATAAAAGCTGCCATTGCAGGAACCAAAGATGTTTCCCTTCCGGTGGTCTTCAGCATTATGACGACCATTATAGCTTTCGTACCCCTTTTATTTATGCCGGGTGAAACTGGTAAATTCTGGCAGCCATTACCAGCGGTCGTAATAGTTATATTAGGGGTTTCCCTACTGGAGGCTCTTTTTATTCTACCTTCCCATTTGGCCCATCTTAAAAAAGAAACAAGCAAAAACAAGTGGGTCTTAAAACTTGAGGGCTGGCAACGGTCTTTTGCCCAGTCTTTCGACCGTTTTATAGAAAATCATTATCGCCCTCTGTTGGACAAATGTTTACAATACCGCTATATCACCCTTAGTGTAGCGGTAGCACTCTTACTGATTGTTGGGGGTTATGGCTACAGTGGGCATATGGGCATGATTATGATGCCAGAGGTAGCGGCAGACGAAATAGAAGCAGGTGTTCGCTTACCGGTAGGCACTACGCCCGACCAGGCAGCCAAGGTAGCCCATGCCATTTCCAATTCTACCCAGCGAATGTTCGAGGAACACAATCTTTATGAGGTTGCAGAAGGCATCAAGACCAATGTACGTGGACAGAATTTTATAGATGTTGAGATTGTGATGTTGCCACCGGATCAACGGGATATAACCGCCGGAGAGGTTATTGCACTGTGGCGCGATAATATTGGGGATATTGAAGGGGTGGACCAGATTACCTTTGAAGCGGAAAGAGGACCTGGAGGCGCAAGACAGGCTATAAGCATCGATCTTAGCCACTCCGATATCAACGTATTGGAAAAGGCCAGTGCCGCCTTCGTAGAAAGAATGAAATCTTTTTCCAATACTCGCGATGTTACCGACAACTACAACAAGGGAAAAATGCAGTTCGACTTTAAGCTATTGCCCCAAGGCAGGAACCTTGGACTTACTTCTGACGAGGTGGGGAGACAGGTGCGAGATGGGTTTTTTGGTGCTTTGGCAATGCGGCAATTGCGGGGTATGAACGAAATTGAGGTACGTGTCAAACTACCATTGGAAGAGCGCAAGGATATCCAAAACTTGGAAAATTTCTTGATTCGTACTCCAGATGGAATAGAAGTACCTTTGATGGATGTGGTGGAAGTGGAGCAAAGAGAGGCCTTTAGCAGTATCAACCGTAGAGACGGTCGCCGAATAGTTAATGTTGGAATGGACGTAGAACCCGCCAATGCCGTTACCAGGGTAATCGACATGGTACAAGAAGAAACGCTACCACAATTACGTGCCAATTTTCCGGGAATCACCTGGACTTTTGAGGGAAGTCAGGCAGATATGAGGGAAAGTACCAATACCCTTAGGGCCGGCTTCGCCATAGCAATGGGACTGATATATGTATTGCTCGCCATAGCCTTTAGCAGTTACACCCAACCAATAATTGTTATGACCGCTATTCCATTTGGTATTGTAGGCGCTGTAATTGGCCATATATTATTGGGCTACGATCTGTCATTGGTAAGTTTAATGGGGGTTATAGCCTTATCAGGGGTGGTGGTCAACGACTCTCTCATCATGATAGACTACGCCAACAAACGGCGTAAGGAAGGAAACCCAATTTATACTTCCATACATGAGGCTGGGCTTCGAAGATTCCGACCCATCATCTTAACAACTATGACCACCTTTGGAGGCCTGGCACCAATTATCCTGGAAACTTCTAGTCAGGCCTATTACCTAATTCCCATGGCTATTTCCCTCGGATTCGGAATTGTATTTGCCACGGCTATCATCTTGGTAATTGTGCCCTGTCTGTATCTAATATTGGAGGACCTACAATTATTGATTCAAAAAGGTAGGACAGTTAGGCAAGTGGATGTTTCCAAAACCAAAACAAAGAATAAAGCTGTTCTTGCCGATAAATAAACTAGCTTCAGAAACCCCTCAAAAATCCATGCGCCATCTAGTGACTAGGCAAAAAACAGCCAAGACAGGTTTCCAAAAACCTGCATGCCTCAATTCTTACATAGCCCAATCTATTTCAAATGGGATTATTTTTCTACAAAATTCTATGCGGCACCCTCTGTCTCAATGTTTTTGAACAGATCAGCAAGTATAGAATCGGATAAAGGCTTAACTATAAAATCCTTTACAATATCATAACCATTGGCTTTCTCTATATCCAGATTATCTATTGAAGAACTCACTATATAGACCCTAGGTTTATTCTTAAGTGGTAGTCTTACAAATTCATCCAAAAATTCCCACCCGTCCATAACGGGCATATTCAAATCCAAGAATATCACATCTGGCAATTGTTCACCGGATTTAACCATGGCAGTCAAACTATCCAACGCCTCTTTTCCGTCCTCATGTACTATAACCGTAGAGCAAAAACTACCATTATAGTTTAATAAAACTTTTGTTCCATAAACAAAAATGGGATCATCATCAATAATACATACTGTCTCAATCTTCATAACCTTCATATAGTGTAAAAAGGCACATACAAATCGCTTGCGAACTATTTTCTGGATATGAATAAGTAGATGGGATACGATCTACAATACCTATGGAAATATGCCTAAAGACTTGGAGGACCTTGTGTGGGTAAGTTAATAATTTTAAAAAGTAATATTTTTCCTATAATTTATTTTTTAACAAATGTAAGAAAAAATTAATTATAAAATTACAATTTGAAATTCCAACCTCCTCCATTTCAAGGCATAATAAGATAAAAGCATCCAATCCCCATTACCTAACTTAACTTTACCTCTACCATACTTAACCGTACAATTATCAAAAGTTGAGCATTCCCAAGAATGAAGTTACTTCTTAATATTATGCGATCAAATATGTTTAAGGAAAATCTAATTCTCCTTAATAACCATAGGTCGAGCATAAAATATCATTAGGTAGCATGTTGAATCAACTAAATTCACTCAGCCATTTATTCCAAAAACCACCTCCTGATCCAGGATTAGTATTTGATTTTTTCGGTACAACTAGAAAAAAATATATTTCGAAACTCCCTTAATGAACCTAGCACCAGTGAGTAAAAAGTTACACAAACCAATAGAATATTTAATATCAAAAATGCCGAAAGGGGTTAATGGTGTTGGTCATTTTCACTGGTTACCATCTATATCAGGGATAGGCAATTCCAGGGGAAGGCTATCTTTTGCAATGGTATCCAAGCTTGCTCCAGGAACAATACCTTGTACGGAATCGATGGTTATAGGAGCATCTACCAATATCTCCAGGGTGTCCCTAATTCGCAATTCCTGTAAATAAGTAGAATCTGTTTGAGCAAACTCATAAGCTTCCACAGCACTGGATTCTACAAAAGGCCTACATGGGAAATAATCAAAGTTATACTCAAAATTCGTGAGCAAGGGTCTTTTCCAGTAACTCAAATTTTTGAAAATCGATGCTACAATTGGTAGGGCGGTATTAGCGCCAGACCCCATATTGGTAGACGCAAATTGCACCCTTTTATCAAAAGTCCCCACCCAAGAGCCTACAACAAGTTCGGGAGAACACCCAATGAACCAACCATCGCCGTTATTTTGCGTTGTTCCCGTTTTACCAATAATATTATATGGAATCTCATACCCCAATAAACGCGACCCAGTGCCTTCACTGATAACCCCCTCCATCATTTTTTGCAATGCCTTAATGTTTTCGGTGCTCGCCACCCGCCCTTCATAACGGGGTTTAGCGTCAAATAAAATATTACCGTGTTCATCTTCTATTCGATCAATGGCATAGGGTTTTATTTTGTTTCCTCCATTGGAAATACTGGCATATGCCGTTACCATTTCCAATAAACTGATATCGGCCGTGCCCAACACGATGGATGGCACATGGGGAAGTTCAGAGTCTATACCCATTTTCTTGGCCTGATCCAGTACCCTATCCATTCCCGTCCTAAGTTGCAGGGTCACCGAAACCGTGTTTATTGAATTTGCCAAGGCACCGTGCATGGAATAACTGCCCCCATATTTATTATTCGAATTTCGAGGTCTCCAATCCTCGTATTTGGAATAGGTAATAAGATTATTGTCATAATAGTTACAAGGCTCCTCCCCTGCCTGCAAGGCTGCCAAATAGGTAATAGGTTTAAAGGTAGAGCCCACTTGCCGCGGGGCAACAACATTGTCTATTTGGCTAAACCCATAATCGATACCACCCACATACCCCATTATCCTTCCAGAAGCACTACTTACTGCAATAACCCCTGCATGCAACCTATTAATGCTTTTTGCTATGGAATCTTCCAAGGACTGCATTTGATCTTCGTACCCCTTTCCGATTACCCAATATTTTCTTTTTCGCTTTTCCTTTATGAACGCTTCTATTTCTGTTTCCGTTTTTGCGCTTTCCCGCATTCGTGCTACTTCCCTATTCTGATCAACCAAGGTTTTCAGCAAAACCTCCTTACCTCCTTCGATAGTTGCTGCTGCCCAATAGGTATCCATAAGTTTCTGTAGATTGTCCGCCTGTCTATGCAGGGCAGCTTCCGCATATTTTTGTATGTTGGTATTTAAAGTGGTATAAATGTTTAGTCCGTCGGCCTCCAAGTCGTATATATGCCCATCCGGCGCAGGGTTTTCAGCCGCCCAAGCAGCAAACTCCGAAGCCACATAATCCTTGAAATAAGCAGAAAATGAAGATACTTTTTTTGGGGTCTGATAATCCAGTTTCAATGGAACCTGAGCCTCTTCGAATATTTCTGGAGTAATATAAGCGTATTTAAGCATTTGTGACAGTACTACATTGCGTCTTTGCTCGGCCCTTTCCGGATACCTTCTGGGATTATAATAGGAAGGTGCCTTTAACAGACCAACCAAGGTTGCACTCTCCGGTAAAGTAAGCTCCTCCGGTCCTTTGTTAAAAAAACGCAAGGCCGCTTTTTCAATACCATAGACATTTTCACCAAAGGAAACTGTATTAAAGTAAAGCAATATAATATCTTCCTTATCATATATACTTTCCAATCTTCTTGCTATAAATATCTCCCTGATCTTATTGATGGGAGTAGATAGGAAAAACTGTTTCTCCCTACCAAACAAATTTTTGGCCACTTGTTGCGTAATGGTACTACCACCCCCGGCATTTTGCTGTAAAATGATAGATTTTATCAGTACCCTGCCATAACTCCTATAGTCTATGCCTTTATGCTCATAGAACCGTGAATCTTCCGTGGCCACTAGAGCCTGCATTAAGGCAGATTTTATCTGCGAACTATCTGCATTTGATCTGTTTTGAAGATAATAGTAGCCAATAGGCTCTTTATTGGATGCATAGATGGTAGAAGTGACTGGGTTTTTTAGACTTTTTAAATAAGCCTTTGTCGGTAATTTCCCAAAAGCACCTAGGTATATAACCAGAAAAAGTAAAAATAGACTACAAAATCCTGCAATAGCTGCAAATAATAAAGATTTGAAAGGATGTTGCCGAATATAGGCCAATAACCGCATAAACCTTGACCAGGTTCCAGCCAAAACCTTCTTAACACCTTCCAATATCATCATTCGTTTTAACAAATTTCTACAATTAAAATTCGACTATAAATAAAAGTAATTCAATAATCATTATTAGCTGCCTATTTCATACTAAATAAACATCAGAAGAATTACGTAAAATAATGCTCCTTGGATCCAATATTTATAAATTTATTATCGATTCAAAAAATATTTTTTTAACAATAGTCGGGGAATGGCAGGATGTTTTAATTTTCGCCACAACACCTATGTCCAGGTACCGGTTGTCTTGATGTACATCAGAAATAAATAGGATTACACCGATTATATCAATATTAACTTTTATAATAGGCACTTGTTATTTATCTTGCTGACTAATTGCTTTTTAGAGTTCCCGTATCTAACATAAAAAGAATTATAATTTTAAGATAAATTATAACATTTGCTCTTTATCTTTGTAATGCGATGCGGAATTTCTTTGAGCAAGCTAGATTGATAACCGTAGTAAAATACGTATTTGAAAATATGGTATTTTTTGTTTTGATGGCATTTTAGGTTTTTTTGCTTTCATTGAGAAGTTTATTTTCATTTTAGAATCCGATCTTATGATAACACAGGTAACAAAAGGCATAAAAATTTCAGTAAACACCAGTTTTGAAGGAACTTTCTTCAAGAACTACAAAATGCATTTTGCTTTCGGCTACACCATAACCATAGAAAACCAAAGCAAGGATTCCGTACAATTGACCTCGCGTCATTGGCAAATTTATGATTCCCTTAATGAATTGGAAGTATTGGACGGCGAAGGGGTAATCGGCAAAAAGCCGGTTATAAAACCTGGAGAATCGCATACTTACAGCTCCGGATGTCTATTGGCTTCAACAATTGGAGCCATGAAGGGTCATTATAATATGGTAAGTATTAATAATTCCGAAAAATTCAGGGTGTATATTCCTACTTTTAAATTTAGTGCGCCATTTGCATTGAATTAGAATCCATACCTTACTTTTTTCTTCTTATTTCCAGAATATTTTTTTGGGAAATAATATTTATTGGAACCATTTCAATAATCAAAAATTCCTGTAACTTCTAAATGGAATTCCTATCCCCTATCCCAAAATTCACTTAGCGCTTAGTTTTATTTTCGATAATGCATTTAGTACCTTTGACATGAATTTGAACTTAAAAAAAATTATTATGGGCAAAGGATTTTTTCAAGTCCCCGCGGCATACAATGAACCTATTAAAAGTTATGCCCCCGGTACTCCAGAACGGGAAGAAGTACTAAAACAATACAGTGCCTATTTCAATGGCCAGGAAGACATTCCAATGTACATTGATGGCAAAGATGTGAAAACAGGAAACACCAAACCTATTTCTCCTCCACACGACCATAAGCACCTAGTTGGCCAATACCATACTGCCAACACAAAAGATGTATCCAATGCCATTTCGAGCGCTTTAAAAGCCAGGGAGCAATGGGCAGACTTGGAATGGGAACAACGTGCCGCTATTTTCTTAAAGGCCGCAGAGTTGATTTCTGGACCTTACAGGGCAAAAATTAATGCTGCAACCATGATTGCGCAATCTAAAAATATACATCAGGCGGAGATTGATTCTGCCTGTGAACTAATAGATTTCCTACGTTTTAACGTAGAATACATGTCCCAGATCTATGAGGAACAACCTGATTCTGCCGAAGGCATATGGAACAGGGTAGAATATCGTCCGTTAGAAGGTTTTGTCTACGCCATAACCCCATTTAATTTTACCGCAATTGCAGGAAATCTTCCCGCCAGTGCGGCAATGATGGGAAATGTGGTATTGTGGAAACCAAGTGATAGTCAGGTGTTCTCCGCTAAGGTAATCGTGGATATCCTTAAGGAGGCCGGCCTTCCTGATGGTGTTATCAATGTAGTCTACGGGGATCCGGTAATGATAACAAAAGTCGCCTTGGACAGTCCGGATTTTTCCGGAATCCACTACACCGGATCGACCCATGTATTCAAGGAATTGTGGAAGCAGATTGGAAACAATATACACTTATACAAAACCTATCCTAGAATTGTTGGGGAAACTGGTGGAAAGGATTTTATCATAGCACATCCCACCGCCAACCCAAAACAAGTTGCAACAGCAATTGTTAGAGGAGCTTTCGAATTCCAAGGACAGAAATGTAGTGCAGCCTCCAGGGTTTATCTGCCAAAATCCATATCCAAGGAAATATTGGATTATGTAAAAACCGATGTGGAATCGTTCAACAAACCAGGTTCTCCTGAGGATATGGGCAATTTTATCACAGCCGTTATACACGAAGGTTCTTTTGATAAATTGGCCAAGTACATTGACCAAGCCAAAAAAGACAGGAATGCCGAAATTTATGTAGGCGGAAATTATGACAAATCCAAAGGCTATTTCATAGAGCCGACCGTCATTGTTACGACCGATCCGAAGTACACCACCATGGAAACCGAACTTTTCGGCCCCGTGGTCACGATTTACGTTTATGAAGACCAGGATTGGTCCAAAACTCTTAAATTGGTCGATAGCACCTCTGAATATGCGCTTACGGGAGCCGTTTTATCCGGAGATCGGTATTCTATTGCCGAAGCAACCAAAGCATTGCAGAACTGTGCCGGTAACTTTTATATTAACGACAAACCTACAGGTGCCGTTGTAGGACAGCAACCATTTGGAGGAGCAAGAGCTTCCGGAACAAACGACAAGGCGGGTTCGGCCCAAAACCTTTTGCGCTGGGTGTCACCTAGATTAATCAAAGAAACCTTTGTAACCCCTGTAGATTACAGATATCCATTTTTGGGATAAGGTTAAAAACAATATTGCCAAAGCCCGTATTTGCTATATAGCAAATACGGGCTTTTCTGTTTTAAATATTACCAATTGGTTAGAGAGTCCGCTCTATGAAATCCTATATCACACTCCCCAATTTTGGAAGCCAGAATACCTTTAAATTTCCAACAACCCCAAGCAAATAAGTAGATTTAACATAAATTCCATCAACTTCACACAATATTAATGTAAATTTAACGTTAAGTAATTGTAAATTTACAGTCAATTTTAAAGCGCAATGTTATGAAAGAAGGTATGGAAAAAATAATTCCCAAAAAGACAAAAGGTTTTACACTCAGCAATATACCAGAATACATTAGGGCTTATGCCAAAAAGTGTAGAGAATCATATTACCATATGTTGAGCCTATGAGCCTTAGGTATTACCCCTTAAATTTTACCGGTAAGTAAACCAACTTCTTGGTTTGGAAGAAATCCTCCTCAAAAACTTCCGAAAGATTATATACTTCCACGGTACGGTATTCCTTTAGTTCTTCTTCCAAATCCCCCCCTTTTAAATAAAGGATTCCATTCTTGCGTTCGTGCCCAGATTTCTTTTTTATCTTTCCTTTAACCCAATGTGTAAAAGTGGGCATAGCTGCCACTGCCCTACTAACAATAAAATCAAACTGCTCCGTAATTTCTTCTACCCTTGAATTAACGGCAGTAACATTATCAATTTCCAGTCCCGCCACTACCTCCTGCACCACTTTAATCTTTTTCCCAATGGCATCAACTAGGGTAAAATGGGTCTCGGGATATAAAATAGCCAAGGGAATGCCCGGAAAGCCTCCTCCGGTTCCTACGTCCAATACTTTAGCCCCAGGATTAAATTTTTGAAATTTGGCTATTGCCAAGGAATGTAGTACGTGTCGTAAGTACAATTCATCTATATCCTTTCTGGACACCACATTTATCTTTAGATTCCAATCCTGGTACAACTGTTGTAGTTTTTCAATTTGCTGTTTTTGCAAATCCGTCAAATCCGGAAAATATTTATAAATGATTGTATGGTCCATTCTGTTTTATTAAATTATTGCCAAAAATAGTACTTTAATAGGCATGGCCTAAGTTTTAACAAAGCAGTTATACATAATTTGGGCCTGAATTGCCGTATATTTACCAAAAATTAAATCATGGACAACAAACCCATAAGATTTTCAAGAAAAGACTCCGCTCAATTTTTCAAAACCCTAAATAAGCGCGTTAATGATTATTTCAAGGAAAACGACCTTAAAAAGACGGGCAACTGGAAGTTACACCTAAAAACCGCTGTAATGTTTGCCTTATTTTTGGCTCCCTATTTTCTAATTCTAACACTAGGGCTTCCAAACTGGGCCAATTTATTACTGACCATTACCATGGGTGTAGGCATGGCTGGAGTTGGAATGAATGTAATGCACGATGGAAACCATGGTTCCTATTCCAACAAGAAGTGGGTGAACAAACTAATGGGAGGCAGTATCTACATTCTGGCAGGAAACGTATACAACTGGCAAGTACAACACAACGTATTGCACCATACTTATACTAACATCCATGAACACGATGAAGATCTGGAAGCAGGTAGGATACTGAGATTTTCAAAGCATGCCAAATGGCACAGATTCCATAAATTCCAGCATTTTTACTCTATATTCCTGTATGGCCTTTTAACCTTTAACTGGGCCATAACAACGGATTTCCAGCAAATGTACCGCTATACCAAAAGGAAATTGGCTTATGGCAAGTTCCCAAATCCGTTTATGAACTGGAGCATGCTAGTAGTAACCAAGTTAATATATATAACCATTTGGATTATAGTACCTATGGTATTTTTAGATATTGCCTGGTGGAAAATTCTCATAGGATTTTTTATAATGCATTATGTTGCAGGAGTAATTCTGAGCGTAGTTTTTCAGTTGGCACATGTTGTGGATGAAGCGGAAACACCACTACCCCAAAAGGACGGAACCATGAAAAATACCTGGGCCATACACCAGTTGTTCACCACTGTAAATTTTGGCACTAATAACCGTATAGTCAACTGGTTTACAGGAGGCTTAAACCATCAGGTGGAACATCATATTTTCCCAAACATCAGTCATATACATTACACAAAAATTGCGAAAATTGTTAAAGAGACCGCAAATGAGTTTAATTTGCCATACAACGAATACAAAACTACAAGAAAAGCTATAATTTCGCACTTTAAACATCTAAAGGAACTGGGCAAAAAACCCAAATTACAATATCAGTAAATTATAACAGAAAAATGAAGAACCATTTATCCGATAGGATCAATTCCATGTCCACCTCGGCCACATTGGCTATGGCTGCAAAAGCCAGAGAATTAAAGAGTGAAGGTAAAGATATCATTGGCTTAAGTTTAGGGGAACCTGACTTTAATATCCCCGATTTTATCAAGGAAGCCGCCAAAGAGGCCGTAGACCAAAATTATAGCAGTTATTCCCCAGTGGATGGTTATGCCGATTTAAAGCAGGCCATTGCCAATAAGTTTAATAGGGACAATGGACTTACCTATGGCCTGAACCAGATAGTAGTCTCTACAGGCGCCAAACAGTCCTTGGCAAATATTGCAATGGTAATGCTTAACGACGGTGACGAAGTTATTCTGCCAGCCCCATATTGGGTAAGTTATAGCGATATAGTGAAATTGGCCCAAGGTGTACCGGTAGAAGTGCCTACAAGCATAGACACTGACTTTAAGATGACTCCGGAGCAATTGGAGAAAGCCATTACTCCAAAAACCAAAATGATGTGGTTCAGCTCCCCTTGCAATCCAAGCGGATCGGTTTACAGCAAGGAGGAATTGGAAGGCTTGGCCAAAGTATTGAGAAAATATCCCAACATTTTTGTGGTATCCGACGAAATTTATGAGCATATCAATTTCAGGGGCGGTCATGTAAGTATTGCCAATATTGAAGGTATGTACGACCGCACCATTACGGTAAATGGTGTTTCCAAGGCATTTGCCATGACCGGATGGCGTATTGGATATATTGGAGGTCCGGAATGGATTGCCAAGGCCTGTACCAAATTTCAGGGCCAGATTACAAGTGGTGCCAATGCTATTGCCCAGCGCGCTACCATAGCCGCACTTGATGCACCAATATCATCTATTAAATTTATGATCGACGAATTCCACAAGAGACGCGATCTTGTATTGGAACTATTGGGAGAAATAAAAGGATTCAACCTTAATGTACCTGAGGGAGCATTTTACGTATTCCCGGATATCTCCAGCTTTTTTGGAAAAACAATCAACGGGACATTGATCAACAACGCCTCCGATTTCGCTCTATATCTATTGGAAAAAGCCAATGTGGCCACCGTAACCGGCGAAGCCTTTGGAAACGATAATTGCATACGTATTTCCTACGCCGCGTCAGAGAAAGAACTAAGAGAAGCAATAGCCAGAATAAAGGCGGTTTTATAACACAAACTTTAGTCATAAAAAAATGGACGTCCTAACCGACGTCCATTTTTTTTATATTCCTGTTATCCTAAGTACGCTTCCAAAAATATGGTGAAAACAGGATCAATACCGTAAAAAGTTCCAACCTTCCCAAAAGCATTAGGAATCCACACCACCATTTGCCCAAGGCCGGAAGGCTATTAAAATTCACCAATGGATTTAATGTACCCAAGGCCGGACCTACATTCCCCAGGGATGATGCCGCCCCTCCAATTGCACTTTCAAAGTCCAATCCCAGGGCACCAAGCACTAAAGACCCTATAATAAAAAGTAACATATATAGCACAAAGAATGCGATAATATTGTATACAATGTTTTCCTGTACGGTCTTCCCATTATATCTAACAGGAATAATGGCATTGGTATGCAGTGTACGTTTAAATTCCAACAACCCATTCTTTATAATGATCAAATGCCTCATTACCTTAATACCTCCAGCTGTGGAACCGGCCGAACCCCCTAGAAAAAACAATCCAAAAAAGAATATGGTCAATAAGGGTGTCCACGAAGTAAAATCGGCCGTAACGAAACCAGTGGTTGTAATTACCGAAACTACTTGAAACAAAGTATGTCTAAACGCACTTTCCCCTTCACCAAGTACCATAGGATAAAAATCGGACATCGCAACATTTGCCTGAAAGTACACTACCAAACTGGCAACTATGGTAAAACAAATAATAAAAATGGAGTAGAACTTAAATTCTTCATCCATAATCACCTTTTGCACCTTGCCTTTAAAAGCATAATAACTCAATACGAAGTTGCTCCCTGCCAAAAACATAAAGAGGATTACAATGTATTGTATCATGGGTTGATCGTTCCAATACGCCATGCTGGCATTCTTGGTAGAAAAACCCCCTGTGGAAAGTGTAGCCAAAGAATGATTCAAGGCATCAAAAAATGACATTCCAGCCAGTTTCAACAATAAGGTCTCTGCTATGGTATAGCTAAAGTAAATAAGCCAAAGCCTTTTGGCCGTATCGGTAATCCTAGGGTGTAATTTATCTCCACTTGGACCGGGAGCTTCGGCAGCAAATAACTGCATTCCCCCTATCCCCAGAAGCGGCAAAATAGCTATAGCAAGCACTATGATCCCCATTCCACCGATCCAATGCGTTAGACTTCTCCACAAAAGAATCCCTTCGGGAAGCGCCTCGATATCATCCACCACAGAGGCTCCAGTGGTAGTATAACCGGACATTGTCTCAAAAAAAGCATTTGTAACATCTGGAATGGATCCGGTAAAGAGATAGGGCAACATCCCTGAGGCGGACATTACCAACCAGCCAAAAGTAACAATTATATAGCCTTCTTTTCGTTTTACCTCCTTTTTGTGATTCCGGGTATAGAACATGGATAAAATCCCCACAAGCATGGTGACAATGGCCGCAAGAGTGATATCCAATGTAGCACCATCGTCATATACTCCACTGACCACAGCAGCCAAAATCATAAAAAAACCATTACAAAGTAATAGCAATCCCATGAGGTGAAAGATAATTTTCGAATTTAAGCCCATACTACAGGAATAGCTTTTCTATTTTAGGAATAGCACTTGGCAGGCAACATACCACTACCCTATCACCTTCGATAATTTTAAACCCCCCAAGAGCGATAAAACCTTGATTATCACGGATTACACCTCCTATAGTAGCCTCATTTGGAAATTTGAGATCCCTTATGAATTGACCGTTCACCTCGGAAGTAGGTTTAACAATAAACTCCAAAATCTCAGCATTTAAATTATTTAACCTAGTCATGGCCACAATTTCTCCTTTTCGGATATGTCTGAAGATATTATTGGCCGCCAGTAGTTTTTTATTGAGCAAGGTATCTATACCTATGGAATGTGATAATTGAAAATAATCCATGTTTTCCACCAAGGCGATTGTCTTTTTTACATTCTTGGATTTTGCCACCAAACAGGACATAATATTGGTTTCCGAATTTCCGGTAACTGCCACAAAAGCATCCATTGACTCTAGATTTTCCTCCTCCAATAACTCTACATTCCTTCCATCACCATTAATAATAAGCGCATTGGGCAGTTCATCTGCCAAATCGAAGGCCTTTTCCTTACTTTTCTCGATAAGCTTAACATTGAACTTATTTCTACAAAGATCCCGGGCCGTTTTATACCCTACCTTACTTCCACCCAGAATCATAACGTTCTTAATCTCCTTTTTCTCCTTTCCCGTAAGTTTGTAAAGGTCATCCAGCCCCTCCTTGGAAGTTATAAAATACACCTGATCATCTTCTTTAAAAATCGTATCACCCCTGGGAACAATGGTATATTGGGTACCCATTCTTTGTATGGCAATGGGCATAAAATGTAATTCGGAAAATATTTTTGCTGCCTCCTTTACCGTCTTGCCCACGAAAGGTGCTGTTCTGGGCAACGACACCCCTACCATGATCAACAAACCATCTTCAAATTCATAGGTATTATTGAATGCGGATTGATTTAACAACAGCTGTATTTCGGTAGCGGCCAAAGCTTCGGGAGAAATAAGCTCGTCGATACCCAAGTCCGAAAATTTAATAGCCTCTTTATTATGTATAAACTCAGCGTTGGAAATACGCGCTATTGTTCGTTTGCAACCCAATTGTTTTGCCAACATGCACAAGGTAATATTGGTAGTCTCAGAGGAGGTTACCCCAATGACCAGGTCGGATTTCTCTACTTGGGCATCCTTTAAAATGGCGATGGAGGTAGCGTCTCCCCTAAGTACCCTGATATCCAAATGGGTGTCCGCATAGGACAAACTATCCTTATTACTGTCTATCAGCGTAATATCCTGCGATTCATAGGACAATAATTTAGCCAAATGAAAACCAACTTCCCCTGCCCCTGCAATAATAATTTTCATCCGTTGTATAAATTGTTTTTAATCAACCAAAGTGCATAATAATTCTCGGTTAATCCCATGTTGTCATAATTTTGCACCTTAAGTCACCTAAATTTAATCAAAATATAAACTAAATCTATCTTTTAAGAATGCCTCCTTATATGATTCGGGATTAAATCCAATTTTCTCATATAGGACAGAAGCCCGCTATAGTCCATTTCAGATAAAACCTGAATATAAGCGCGACAAAATTACATAATTAAATTGGGTTGTATTCGAAAATATACCAGTTAAACAAAGAGAGATCAGCTCTTATTGTAATATTTTTGAAGTATAACTTTACATCTATATAGTATCTTTACCAAAAATTGATGATTATGGATAGAAAGGTGACCCCTTACAAAGATTCAACGCTGGGCAAAAAGGAACAGGTTACAAAAATGTTCGATACTATTTCTGGAAATTATGATGGACTTAACAGGGTTATATCTTTTGGAATAGACATTAAATGGAGAAAGCGCGTGGTATCCATTGTCTCCGAAAAACATCCCGAAAGAATTTTGGATATTGCTACCGGTACTGGTGACTTGGCCATTAATATGACCAAAACAGGTGCCAAGGAAATTATTGGGTTGGATATCTCGCCCGGTATGTTGGAAGTTGGAAAAAGAAAAATTTCGGAAAAAAAATTGGGGGACACCATTAAAATGATTGTAGGAGATAGTGAAAATCTGCCCTTCGAGGGCAATTCCTTTGATGCCATTACCGTTGCCTTTGGCGTTAGGAATTTCGAGAATCTTGAAAAAGGCCTGGCCGAAATATATAGAGTCTTAAAGCCCGGAGGCTCATTTGTTGTTCTGGAGACCTCCATTCCCACAAAAACACCCTATAAGCAAGGTTATAAATTCTATACAAAACTAATCCTCCCGGCCATTGGTAAGTTATTTTCCAAAGATAGGAGTGCTTACGCTTATTTATCCGAATCGGCCGCTGCCTTTCCCCACGGAAAACAGTTCAACAATATTTTGGATAAAATTGGGTTTATAGGTATAGACAATAGACCCCAGACATTTGGGGTTGCCTCCATTTACGTAGCTACAAAGTAAAATATGAAAAATATTTTTATTCTTTTAATTGTTTTTTGTGCACTAGGCGCCACATCCAATGCTCAGTTTAATGAAAAACCCGTAATGAACCTTGAAAATGAAGACGAACCGCTACTAAATTGGGGATATTTTTTAGGCTTTAATCAATATGACTTCAAATTTGAATACAAAGACGATTTACCCGATATTTTGGTAGACAAATCCTTTGGATTTAATGTAGGCCTCATCGGGGAACTGCGACTCAACAAATTTTTGGACCTTCGATTCGAACCCGGGCTGCACTACAATCAGCGAAACCTAGGTTTTCCAGGCTTTGATAACGAAAGGGATGCCATTAGAGAGGTAAAGTCGACCTATATTAATTTTCCCTTACTCCTAAAAGTAAGTACCAAAAGACTGGGAAACTGGAAACCATTTCTTATTGGAGGGGCATCTACCTCCATGAACCTGGGCAGCAACGAACAGAGTCTGGACGATAACAGCAGCGCCACTTTCCGAATGAAAAAGACCACATACTATTATGAAATGGGTTTTGGGATCGAATTCTATTTGGAGTATTTCAAGTTTACCCCTTCTATACGGGGAGTTTTTGCCATTAATGATGAATTGGTACGGGACAATGACCCAAATAGCCCTTGGACGGGCAATATTGAGGCAATGATGACCAGAGGGCTTTTTATCAATTTCACCTTTGAGTAAACTACCGCTGGGCAATCCTGTCTACCGACTTAGGCATGCCCGCGAGGCATTCGTAAAGGAACAACCTTAAAATTTTACGGCCCGCCTTAACGGAACGGGCAGGCAAGCGTCGAAGCAATCAAATCTCGATTATCGAGTAAAAATTACCCCCTTCTTATTTCGTTTAACAGAATAGCTGTAGCCGTTGCCACATTTAAACTTTCGGTAGTTTTGGTTCCAAATTGAGGAATGCTGATTTTTTTGCCAATAACGGCCTCAATGGCTTCCGATACCCCATTGGCCTCATTCCCCATTACCAATATTCCACTCTTAGAAAATTCCTCCTTATAAACCACAGTCCCATCCATAAATGCCCCGTAGACAGGAACCTCGGACTTACTCAAAACCTTTTGCAGGTCCCCATATACAATATTTACCCTGCTTATAGATCCCATGGTAGCCTGGAGAACCTTAGGATTATAACAGTCTACGGAATTGGAAGAGCATATGAGATTCTTGACTCCAAACCAATCGCAAAGGCGGATAATAGTACCCATATTTCCAGGATCCCTGACATCATCCAAAGCAATGACCCAATCCGAAAAATCCAATGGCCTGGGTACGGGAATATGAAATACTCCCAAGACCTTATTAGGGGTGGCCAGTCCGCTGATTTTTTTTAACTCCCCCTCACTTATCACTTCAATAAAATCTCCGCTCAACCCCAACACGGAACTGTCCGTAACATATATCTTATGCACCTTAATAGTGGAATTAAGTAGTTCCCGAACTGCCTTTATTCCCTCCACCACAAACAACCTATTTTGTGTTCGGTACTTTTTTTGCTGTAAATTTTTTATAAATTTTATTTGGCTTTTAACAACCATACAAATAATGTATTTTTGACTTCTATGAGGACACGGTCGTGTATGCGTTTAAACATTACGAAAATAGGATTATTATTGCTAGTAATTGCAATTACATCCTGCAATGCAATAAAAAGGGTTGGTGATGACGAACTCCTACTGACCAAAAACCTGATTTATGCCGATAGTGTAAAAATTACCGATGAAGATATCCATAGCCTTATTTTTCAAAAACCAAATAGTACCTTATTGGGTTATCCCCTAAGACTAAACCTTTACAACCTAGCCAAGAAAAATCCTGATTCTTCCTATCAGGTATGGTTGCACAAAAAAGAAAAAAGGGAGCAGCGCCTCATCAATATCTTATCTGAAAAACAAGTGGAAAGATTGGGCGAATCCTTTTTGGTAAAAGGAGCCAGCGTATGGTTAAAAAATATTGGAGAACCTCCAACGATCATAGACACCTCAAGAACAAGAAGGTCCTTGCAAAGATTGAACGCATATTACAAAAGCAAAGGATATTTCAATAATTCCACAACTTACGAAATAGACAGCAGTGCAAGAAAACAAAGGGCCGTCATGAACTACAAGTTGGATCTGGGGACACCCTATATCATAGACTCGGTATCCGCGGAGATTACCTCCTCCGCCTTGGATTCCATCAACAACATCAACAAAAGCGAATCTTTTATTAAATCTGGTCAGCGAATAGATCTGGACAATTTCAACAGTGAAAGGGAACGATTGACCAATCTTTTTAGAAACACCGGAATCCACAACTTTCAAGAAAGCTCCATTTCCTACGATTTAGTTGGAGACACCACCAAACAGGGGAACAATCGCAAATTGGACATCCTTTTAAATATAGAAAATTTAAAAACAAGGACAGATAGCGCCCTTACCACTTCGGAATACAAGGTGCACACCTTTAAGAAAATCAATATTTTCACCAACTACACATTCGATAACGGATTGGACAGCGTAAAGAAGGTAGATTATAAAGATTTCACGATCTATTACCAAGGCAAATTACGCTACAAGCCAAAAATGCTGACGGATGCCGTTTTCCTAAAAAAAGACAGTATCTACCGAGAAATCAACCGTATAAGAACCTATAGACAAATTACCAACCTTAATACTTTCAAATATCCGAATATTGAATTTGTAGCGGATAGTGCAGCTTCAAAACTAACGGCCAATATCTACCTATCTCCCCGACCTAAATATTCCTTGGGTACCGATTTTGATGTAACCCACTCCAATATTCAATTTTTGGGGATTGGATTTAGTCCTTCCCTAACGGCCAGAAATTTGTTCAAAGGGGCAGAAAACCTAAGTATATCTGGAAGAATAAGTGTAGGGGCATCCAGTGATCCGGATATAGCGGACAATCGTTTTTTCAATATTTTGGAAACAGGGGCGGATATCAATCTTAATTTACCCCGAATCTGGTTCCCATTTGTAAAAACATCTAGAATTATTCCGAACTACATGCTGCCCCAAACCAAGTTATCCATAGGAACAAGTTTTCAACAGAATATTGGTCTGGATAAACAAACATTTAATAATGTTTTTGGTTACAATTGGTCACCAACAGATTTTAAAAAGAATACACTGGAGCTACTAAATGTTCAATTTGTTCGCAATGTAAACCCCAACAGATTTTTTACTGTCTACCAGAACACCTATGAAAACCTGGATGAAATCGCCGACAATTATGAGACTGAACCGGCCTTGGCCGATTTTTATGAAACTGATGATGACAGTACTGATCGGCAATTAATTATCCCAGAAGGCACTACAGGGTTCACAAACGCAATACTCAACGGAGACGTTTCTTCGAGCACCGCAGATTATGACGACGTAAGTAGTATTGAAGAACGGAGAATAAGACTAACTGAAAACAATTTAATATTTGCCAGCAATTACACCTTTAATAAAAACAATAAAAGTGGTATTACCGATAATGATTTTTATCAGTTTAGGTTCAAATTGGAAAGTGCGGGAAATCTCTTGTCCGGAATTTCCAATATAATTCCTTTTTATAAAAGCGAAGACGACAAGCTCTTGGTTTTCAACGTGCCCTTTTCCCAATATATAAAAACAGAATTCGACTATATTAAACATTGGAGCACTTCAAGGACCAATGTTCTAGCCTTTAGGAGTTTCTTTGGAATTGCGATACCCTATGGAAATTCGGACAACATCCCCTTCGTAAGAAGTTATTTCGCCGGTGGATCCAACGACAACCGTGCCTGGCTGCCCTATTCCCTTGGACCAGGCAGAACAGAGGATGTGAACGACTTTAACGAAGCAAATTTAAAAATTGCCTTCAATCTCGAATATCGATTTCCAATAGTAGGGGATATTAAAGGAGCTCTTTTTGCCGATGCCGGGAATATATGGAATGTTCTGGACAACGTTACCGATGAGAATGCCACCTTTGAAAATTTTGGTTCCCTAGCTGATATCGCATTGGGAACTGGCCTTGGAATCCGTTACGATTTTTCGTATTTTATATTCAGGTTGGATATGGGGCTTAAAACCTATAATCCGGCTGAAGAATCTTCAAAAAGATGGTTTAGGGACTACAATCTGTCCAACGCAGTATTCAACATAGGTATAAATTATCCTTTTTAAAGCTGATTATTTTATTACTTTTGTCCCATCTTTTTAATTAACTACACTAAAATAAGATTATGGCACACAATATTAAACCAGGAGTTGCAACCGGAGATGAGGTACAGGAAATTTTTAATTATGCTAAGGAAAAAGGATTTGCCCTACCTGCTGTTAATGTTATAGGATCGAACACTATTAACGGAGTTTTGGAAACTGCTGCCAGTTTAAATGCTCCCGTAATTATACAGTTCTCCAACGGGGGAGCACAATTCAATGCCGGTAAAGGATTATCCAATGACGGCCAACAAGCGGCCATTATGGGCGCCGTTGCAGGAGCCAAACATATTCATCAATTGGCCGCGGCCTATGGTGCCACAGTAATATTACACACAGACCACTGTGCAAAAAAATTGTTGCCCTGGATAGACGGTTTGTTGGATGCAAGTGAAAAACATTTTGCTGAAACTGGAAAATCCCTTTTCAGTTCGCACATGATAGATCTATCGGAAGAACCTATCGAAGAGAATATTGAAATATGCAAAAAATATCTTGCCAGAATGAGCAAGATGGGCATGACCTTGGAAATAGAATTGGGCATCACTGGAGGTGAAGAGGATGGTGTGGACAACACGGATGTGGACGATTCCAAGTTATACACCCAGCCTGAAGAAGTTGCCTACGCCTATGAAGAGCTGTCCAAAGTAAGCCCTAAATTTACCATAGCGGCCGCCTTTGGAAATGTACACGGTGTATACAAGCCAGGAAATGTGAAATTGACTCCAAAAATCCTTAAAAATTCCCAGGAATTTGTTACTGAGAAATATGGTGTGGAACACAACCATATCGATTTCGTTTTCCATGGTGGATCGGGATCTACTGTAGAAGAGATACGCGAAGCCATAGGTTACGGCGTTATTAAAATGAATATTGATACCGATTTACAGTATGCCTTCTTGGAAGGGATCAGGGACTATATTCAAGGTAAAAAGGATTATTTACAATCCCAGATCGGTAATCCAAGTGGTGCCGACGAGCCTAACAAAAAACATTACGACCCACGTGTTTGGTTAAGAGAAGGAGAAAAAACGTTTGTTACACGTCTAAAAAAGGCCTTTGAAGACCTTAACAACGTGAATACCCTATAATCCCCCAACCCTAAAAGAAAAGAAAGCTTATGTCGTCTTGGTTTAAAAGAAAGGAAAAAGGAATACAGACTGCCACGGACCAAAAAAAGGATACCCCGAGGGGTCTTTGGTATAAATCACCTACCGGAAAAATTGTTGAATCCGATGAGTTGGCAAAGAATTTTTATGTTAGCCCAGAGGATGATTATCATGTAAGAATAGGTAGTAAGGAGTATTTCGAAATTCTTTTCGACAATAACAAGTTTACCGAGTTGGATGCCAAACTGACTTCAAAGGATCCTTTAAAATTTGAGGACACCAAAAAGTACGTGGAACGTTTAAAGGCGGCCGAAGCTAAAACAGGACTTAAGGATGCCGTTAGGACCGGAATAGGCAAATCGCTGGGCAAGGAAGTGGTTATTTGCTGCATGGACTTCAGCTTTATCGGTGGTTCTATGGGTAGTGTGGTCGGAGAAAAAATAGCGAGAGGCATTGATCATTCCATCAAAAAGAAAATACCCTTTGTCATGATTTCCAAATCTGGGGGCGCACGTATGATGGAAGCCGCATTGTCCCTTATGCAGTTGGCCAAAACATCGGCTAAATTGGCACAGTTGGCGGATGCAGGTATTCCTTATATTTCCCTGTGTACGGATCCGACCACTGGAGGAACAACAGCCTCCTATGCTATGCTTGGGGATATAAATATTTCCGAACCAGGTGCCTTGATCGGTTTTGCAGGTCCACGTGTGGTAAAAGAAGCTACAGGTAAAGAATTGCCAGAAGGATTTCAGACAGCAGAATTCTTACAGGAGCATGGATTTTTGGATTTTATTGTCCATCGCAGGGACCTCAAGAAGAAAATTAATCTTTATATAGATCTAATAGAAAACAATCCTGTTAGAGTATAAAAATTAAAGGCCCTGAAATTATATCAGGGCCTTTTTATTTACTCCATATTTACTCCCCTTACCTATTGAACCGTCTAAGTAAAATTTCCTCGGTCTCCCCATTGGGATAGGTCAACATTCCTTTGGCATCGCAAGTGCCGTCCCCAAAATCGAGGCTCACTGTGGTCTCATTTTTAGAAATCTCCAAGACCCCGCTAACAATAAACCGGCAGGACAATTCCCTGCGCAGGGAGCTTATAGTTTCTCTGGAATAAACATCACCCGCTTTATTGGTATAGGTACCTTTACCGGAAATAAGAAAAACATTATCGGCCCAAAATCCGGAACCATAACCCTCTACCCATTCCCGGGTCCTATTTCCCGTAAAACTAGCTTCACTGCCATCTGGCCATAGACCAGTGTAACTCGCTACTGCATTGGATTGCGGATTGCCATTTTCATTGGAACGTTTTCGCTCCAAGGTGGCGCCCCCTTCTACGGCTACCTCATTGAAGGTAAAATTTTCTAGGGAAAGATCAATTGTCTTACTGGCCATCTCCATATCCTTGGCATAACTTAAATGGATAATTCCGCTGAGTAGATTACCATTGGGCAGCTCACAGCCCTCTCCAAAATCTATGGTGGTTTCTTTATTATCATTAGTGACCACCGTAGTTATGGTAACGCAATCCGGTAGGTAATTGGAAAGAAAGAATGATTTTGAAGTTGCCCTGATCTCTTCAGTAGCATAGACATCTTCACCAATATTGGCAATTTCCTCCGAAATTAAATCCGCTTCATCACTGGCTACCAGTTGGGCCACTTCAATAGAGGTATCCTCTTCCAAAACTGGGGAATCTTCATTGTTACAGGAACCCATTACCAATAAGACCATTAGCAACCATCCTGTTAAGTTCGATTTTTTGAGACTTTTTTTCATAAGTTTTGATTTAAATGTTTACAATAAGAAAAATTTCAATTCTATCGCTGGCCAGCACTAGGATCCGTTACTACCCAATTGGCAATAACATTTCTTTAACGTTTTATAATATGACGATGATTAATTCAAAAAGTTTAATCTACCTGCCAAAAAATAGTACGTTTGCCTATGGTTTCTAAAAAAAAGTCTATCTTTGCGGCCTGATTGAAAATCAATCATGTACATAAAAATCATTAAAATAATATTGGAATGTATTTAACTAAAGAAGTAAAGGCCGAGATTTTTAAGAAACACGGCGGGGAAGAAAAAAACACAGGTTCTGCGGAAGGGCAGATTGCCTTGTTTACCCACAGAATCAATCACTTGACCGAGCATTTGAAAAAGAATCGTAAGGATTTCAACACGGAGCGCTCATTGGTGAAGTTGGTAGGTAAGAGAAGATCTCTTCTAGATTATTTAATTAAGAAGGATATCCTTAGATATCGTGAAATAATTAAAGAATTAGGAATTAGAAAATAATTTACCAAAAGGGGAAAGTTTTACTTTCCCCTTTTTTACAATATCAGCATAATTGTTTCGATTTTGCTGTAAAGTCCTGGAGGTTTACCTTAGGGCACAAACAAAAAGCTTGCACATAGTTTTTCATTGGTCAACAACACACAACTACAACACAACAACAAGTCTATAACAGACGAAAGACCATTGTTTAACAAACCTGTAATGAGACAGGTTTTAATTCGTATTTATGATACCAAAAGTATTTAAAGAGGTCATTGACCTTGGGGACGGTAGGGAAATTTCTATCGAAACCGGAAAATTGGCAAAACAGGCCCATGGTTCTGTGGTTGTCCAGTCTGGAAAATGTATGTTGTTATGTACAGTAGTTTCCAATTACAAACAAAGTGATGTGGATTTCCTTCCACTTACCGTAGATTACCGCGAGAAATTTGCCGCTTCCGGACGTTACCCAGGAGGTTTCTTCAAAAGAGAGGCAAGACCAAGTGACGGTGAAGTATTGACTATGAGATTGGTGGATCGCGTTTTACGTCCACTTTTCCCTAAGGATTACCATGCAGAAACCCAAGTGATGATCCAATTAATGTCCCATGACGAGGATGTAATGCCCGATGCTATGGCGGGATTGGCCGCTTCCGCAGCCATCCAACTTTCAGATTTTCCATTTGAATGTGCTATTTCAGAGGTGCGTGTTGGTCGCGTAGATGGTAAATTCATTATTAACCCGACCAGGGCCCAATTATTGGTTTCCGATATCGACATGGTCATTGGAGCTTCAGCAGATTCTGTTATGATGGTTGAAGGGGAAATGAAGGAAATCTCGGAAGAGGAAATGGTAGAGGCCATTAAATTTGCCCACGAAGCCATTAAAGTACAATGTGCTGCCCAAATTAAGTTGGCAGAAGCCTTTGGCAAAAAAGAAGTTCGTGAATACGAGCCGGAAAGGGAAGATGAGGATTTGGCCAAAAAGGTTCACGATTTGGCTTATGACAAAGTATACGCCATAGCAAAGGCCGGTTCTGCAAAACACGAGAGAAGTGCTGCATTCGACGCTATAAAAGAAGAGATAAAAGCTACTTATTCCGAAGAGGAATTGGCAGATTTTGGGGATTTGATTTCCAAATATTACTACAAGGCGGAAAAGGCTGCAGTAAGGGACCTTACCTTAAATGACGGACTTCGTTTGGACGGTAGAAAAACCGATGAAATAAGACCAATCTGGTGTGAAGTGGATTATTTACCTTCAACTCACGGTTCCGCAATTTTTACTCGTGGAGAAACCCAGGCTTTGGCTACGGTTACTTTGGGAACTTCAAGGGAAGCCAACCAAATAGACATGCCATCGTTTGAAGGAGAGGAAACTTTCTATTTACATTATAACTTCCCTCCATTCTCAACTGGAGAAGCCAGACCTATTAGAGGTACTTCCCGTAGAGAGGTTGGACATGGTAACTTGGCCCAACGTGCCTTAAAAGGAATGGTCCCTGAGGATTGTCCTTACACAGTACGTGTGGTATCCGAGGTATTGGAATCCAACGGTTCGTCTTCTATGGCAACAGTCTGTGCCGGAACTATGGCATTGATGGACGCTGGGGTACAATTAAAGAAACCGGTATCCGGTATTGCCATGGGATTGATTTCCGATAGTGAATCAGGGAAATACGCTGTATTGTCCGATATCCTTGGAGATGAAGACCACCTTGGGGATATGGACTTTAAAGTAACAGGTACTGCAGACGGAATTACTGCTTGCCAAATGGATATTAAAGTAAAAGGATTATCCTATGAAATTTTGGTCAATGCATTAAAGCAGGCCGGAGCTGGACGTTTGCACATCCTGAGCAAATTGGTAGATACAATTGCCGCACCTAACGAAGATGTTAAACCTCATGCACCTAAAATGGTCACCAGAGTTATTCCTGGCGAATTCATTGGAGCATTGATTGGACCTGGAGGAAAAGTAATCCAAGAATTACAAAAAGCTTCCAAAACAACCATCGTTATTAATGAAGATCCAATTACTGAAGAAGGTATTGTGGAAATTCTGGGTACCTCACAAGAAGGTATTGATATGGTTCTAGCCAAAATAGATTCATTATTGTTTAAACCTGTAGTGGGCAGTGCATACGAAGTGAAGGTGATCAAAATGTTGGATTTTGGCGCCGTAGTGGAATATACTGAAGCACCTGGCAATGAGGTATTGCTACACGTATCCGAATTGGCCTGGGAAAGAACAGAAAATGTTTCCGATGTAGTAAATATGGGAGATGTTTTTGATGTTAAATACTTTGGTGTAGACCCAAGAACAAGAAAAGAAAAAGTATCGCGTAAGGCATTATTGCCAAAACCTGAAGGTTTTAAAGAAAGACCTCCACGAGAAGATCGCGGTAGAAATGACAGAGGTAACGATCGAAATAGAGATAGGGATCGTAAACCAAGAAGGGACTAGTTTTTAAAAAACAGTCACTGACTTAAAGCCACGTATTTCCTTTTATATGGGAGAACGTGGCTTTTTTTATGCATTTTAACCAAAAAAGCAAAATAAAACGGACCAATTGTAACATTTCGAACTTTTCAACGTATAACTTAATGCAGCTTATGCTTAATGCACATAATTTAGATAGAAAAAATTTCGATGAGACAGCTTAAAATTACAAAACAGGTTACCAATAGAGAAACTGCTTCTTTGGATAAATACTTACAGGAAATTGGTAAGGTTGATTTAATTACAGCAGATGAAGAAGTAGAATTGGCACAACGGATCAAGGCAGGTGACCAACGTGCACTTGAGAAATTGACCAAGGCCAATTTACGATTTGTGGTTTCCGTGGCAAAGCAATATCAAAATCAAGGTTTAACCCTTCCAGATTTGATCAACGAAGGTAACCTAGGATTGATCAAAGCTGCACAACGATTTGATGAAACTCGTGGTTTCAAATTCATATCCTATGCGGTTTGGTGGATTCGTCAGTCCATCTTACAAGCTTTGGCCGAACAATCACGTATTGTGAGATTACCTTTGAACAAGATTGGGTCTATCAATAAAATAAACAAGACCTTTGCTTTCTTGGAGCAAGCCCATGAAAGACAACCATCTGCGGAAGAAATTGCCAAGGAATTGGACATGACCGTAGAGGATGTAAAACAATCTCTTAAGAATTCCGGCCGGCACGTATCCATGGATGCTCCCCTGATCGACGGTGAAGATTCCAACCTATACGATGTATTGCGTAGTGGAGAATCTCCAAATCCGGACAAGGAATTATTGCACGAATCGCTTAGAACAGAAATAGAACGAGCTTTGGAAACCTTAACCCCAAGGGAAGCGGATGTAATCCGTTTGTATTTTGGATTGGCAGGACAGCATTCCATGACCCTCGAAGAAATTGGGGAAACTTTTGACCTTACCAGGGAAAGGGTTCGTCAAATAAAGGAGAAAGCTATTAGAAGGTTAAAGCACACTTCAAGAAGCAAAATCCTAAAAACATATCTTGGTTAATCCAAACAATTAAAATTTTTGTGCAATCACATATCCCCTAGGAAAGCTAGTGCAAAAATTGTAAATTGTATACAGTAACAACAGTTATCATGACTGTTCGTTTTTTGATTGATGAATAAACTCCGGCTGATTACCGGAGTTTTTTTTGATAAAACATTCATCATCCCCATACCTCATTGGATTTACTATGGGCTTTCCCTAAAACACCCCTATCTTTGTATCCATATCCATAATATTGCCATGGCCAAGGACCTTATTTTAATTACCCCTCCATTTACCCAGTTGAATACTCCATATCCGGCCACGGCTTATCTAAAGGGTTTTTTAAACACCAAAGGTATTAGTTCTTTTCAAATGGATCTGGGTATTGAGGTAATACTGAAACTCTTTTCCAAGGTCGGACTTCGGAATATTTTTGACCTTGCCCAAGAAAATAACTCCATAATCTCCGACAACTGCCATAGAATATATGCTCTTAAAGAGCACTATTTAAATACCATAGAACATGTTATTTCCTTTTTACAGGGCCATAATGCCACCTTCGCAAGGCAGATATGCACTCCCAACTTTTTGCCACAGGCAGCGAGATTTGAACAATTAGACGGTCTGGAATGGGCCTTTGGTAGTATGGGACATCAAGATAAGGCAAAACACTTGGCCACGCTATATCTGGAAGACCTGTCAGATTTTATTGTGGAATGTATTGATGAAAATTTTGGTTTTAGTCGTTACGCAGAGCGATTGGGCAGAAGCGCCAATTCCTTTAATGAACTATACCGGTATTTACAAGGGGACAGTACATATATCGACGAATTGACCTTGGACATTTTGGCCGAGAGACTCAGTACGGTTAAGCCCAAGTTGGTATGTTTTTCGGTGCCTTTTCCGGGCAATTTATACAGTGCGTTTAGGTGTGCACAATTTATAAAACAGAACTATCCAAAAACTAAAATAGCCATGGGCGGGGGATTTCCAAACACGGAATTGCGATCGCTTTCCGATATACGGGTTTTCGATTTCTTCGATTATATCAGCCTAGACGATGGCGAACTTCCCTTAGAGCTATTAAGCATACATTGCCTAAATCCCAAATCGGATGATAACAACGCCCTACTAAAAAGAATATTTTTAACAAAGGATGGTGCTGTATATTACAATAATCTATCCACAAGATCAGATTATAAACAAAGCGAGGTAGGTACTCCGGATTATTCGGACTTGTTACTGGAAAAGTACATCTCCGTCATAGAAATTGCAAATCCGATGCACAGTTTGTGGAGCGATGGCCGTTGGAACAAACTTACCATGGCACACGGTTGCTATTGGGGCAAATGTACCTTTTGCGATATCTCCTTGGACTATATAAAAATCTACGAACCCATTGCGGCCAAACTATTGGTCGACCGTATGGAAGAGCTTATTGCGCAAACCGGCGAAACAGGATTTCATTTTGTGGATGAAGCCGCACCCCCGGCCTTAATGAGGGCCTTGGCACTGGAAATCATAAAACGAAATCTAACCGTAAGCTGGTGGACCAATATTAGGTTCGAAAAGAGCTTTGGCCAGGATCTCTGCAAATTACTAAAGGCGTCGGGCTGTATAGCCGTTTCCGGAGGCTTGGAGGTGGCTTCGGACCGATTGTTGGCGTTGATCCAAAAAGGGGTTACCGTGGAGCAGGTAGCCAGGGTCAACCGTAATTTTACGGAAGCCGGTATTATGGTCCATTGTTATCTTATGTACGGCTACCCTACCCAGACGGTCCAAGAAACGGTAGATAGTTTGGAAATGGTGCGACAAATGTTTCAATTGGGGATATTACAATCTGGATTCTGGCATCAATTTGCCCTTACCGCCCATAGCCCAGTAGGTCTCAATCCCGAAAAATATCACATTATACCGGACTATCAGCATATAACTTTTGCCAATAATGACATCCAGTTCACGGATACCACGGGAATTGATCACGAGCAGTTTAGTTATGGTTTAAAAAAATCCCTCTTTAACTTTATGCACGGCATTTGTTTTGACCATCCTCTGCAGGAATGGTTCGATTTTAAAATCCCGAAAACCACCATTGCACCAAACCATATAGAAAATGCGCTTGCCGAAGAGCCTGTTCTAAACACTAAACCCAATGCCAAAATAGTGTGGTTGGGAAACACGCCCCTCGTGGAGACCATTACAAAATCCAAAAAAGGACATAGCTGGAAACTGCTTAAAATGACTTTTCATGACAAGTCAAGCTACATAAGCATTACTGTAGATTACCAACATGGGGAATGGCTAAGGGACGCCTTGGCCAATATGTTGGTCGCAAATGGAAAAATAGCTACCTATGGCCAGCTTAAAACCGACTTTGAATTGCAGTTTGAAAATTTTGAGCTGTTCTGGTATTCCAAACCTATACAGACTTTAAGAAATTACGGTTTACTGACCTTGTAAACCCGAAAATTCCCTTTCACAATTACGTTAACGATATCACAATTAACAGACTGCCCTTAGATCTAATCAGTAACTTTAGTTGTCCCATCAAATTTAAGCGACTGATAATGAATTTATTATAAATTCAAGATAATTACTTATCAAACCTTTTTTACAAGCCATTACCTCCCCTCAAGATAAGTTTCAAGTACTGCATTTATTGGAATTATTTAGAACCAAGAGGAGTCCAGCAACCCCTTAAAAAAACGGGGCGTAACCGAAAAGCCACACGAGTAGGAAATAAATTCTATACTATGAAAAAAGTTATGGTTCAATTCGATTTCCGTGGCATGACCACAAAACAGTTTGACCAATGTTGGGATGAAATAAGAAAAGCTGGTCAGACCAGCCCCAAAGGATTGCTACACCACCATGCTGCCCCAACGCCTAATGGAATGTTGATTTTTGATATCTGGGAATCAGCAGAACGTTTTGAAGCCTTTGGAAAAACACTTATGCCCATTTTGGAGAAATTAAAAATCCCAAAAACAAAGCCTAGCATTTTTCCATTGCATTATGAATACAATGGCAATTTGGTAGTTCATTAAGAAAAAAGTTCATGAACCACTTCATTAAAAAACATTAAAAGTGAAACGGTTTACAGCAAAAGAAGCATTGAAAAATCAATGCTTCTTCTTTTTAAAACTCCACAAAAAATAATAGTTCTTCCCTAAGCAGTAGCGGCTTCCCCCTTAATGACAGATTCCAATTTTCTTTTATTTTTGGACAACCAGGTGTCAAAGGACATTAATTGTGGATTTAATTCTTTTGTCAATTTTACGTCCCGTGATTTGCAAAAATTATCTTCGAACTCCTTATTAAACTGGAACATATTCCCAAGGTCATCGGCTCCGGGAAAACCAAGTTTCCTGTAGTCATCGGCAGCAATATCGTTGAATCCGATTTCCACTCCCATCACTTTAGTAATAGCTTCGGCCATTTGTTTTCCAGTAAGCTTCTCACTAGCAATCCCCACTGTCTTATTTTGATATTTTTTTCCTGCTTTAAAGATCCCTAAGACAGATTTACCTATATCCTCTGCGGCAATTCCCGGAAGCTTGGCATTGCCAATAGGCATTGTAATTCTCAATTTTCCGTCCATTCCCCTTGTGGGGCCAAGCCCAAAATAAATAAAATTGTCCCAATAGAACGATGTTAACAGCAAAGTATAAGGAACTCCACTTTTTTCAAAGTAGGCATTGGAAGCGCCCTTGGCATCAAAATGCGGAACTTTGTACTTCTCCATCAGGGTCGGCATCCGCTTATCATCTAAAGGAATCCATTTACGGGTATCCTCAAGCGTTGACCATATTACGTGTTCCAACCCCGCTTCCTTGGCCGCCAAAGCCATATTTATTGCATGCTCCATCTCTTTTTCCGGTGAAAAATGTTCCCAAAAAAATGTTACGCAATAAGCTCCGTAAGCACCGTTAAATGCCTTGACAATACTATCCTTATCGTCTACATTGGCCTGTACCACCTCGGCACCCAATTGCTTTAACTCCTTGGCTTTTGGGGAATTTGCGTCTCGGGTAATGGCCCTAACCGCAAATTCCTTTTTTACTTCATTTAGGATTGAGCGGACCAATCCTCCTCCTTGGGCCCCAGTGGCCCCTACTACAGCTATAACTTTTCTATTTTCCATAATAAATAACATTTTAGATTAATCGATCCTATTGAAGTATATCTAGAAGCGAATTACAATTTCCGCGTCCTGGATTATCCGAAAAATAATTCCCATGGACTTTTGAATTTGTCATCAATCACAGTATTACAATTCTTTCCGTATCAATACTTTGATAATTCTAATCGCCAACAATAAAAATATACTAACCAGGGGGAGATTTCTGTCATTCCAAAACAACCAATTTGACAAATGGGATTTTCGGAAGACCATTTTAAAATACGATCCAATGCTCAAGTTGGGCAATGGATAAAACTAAAGCAGCCCTAATTTAATGAATATTGGAATTATATTTAAAATCGGGGCGTTAAGATTAAGCCAATTTTGAACTGTTTTATAAGACAAATTCTTAAAAATCAACTTTCCTATATAACTGATTTATTGAATTTTACAAGAGATAACCCGTTATGAACACTACACCTCTGGTTACGCCCGAATTTACCGTACCTTTGTAAAAATTTCCGGCAAAAAAATGGTATCCATATGAATTTTAAAGAATTAAAGCTAAATAAACATCTTTTAAGAGCAGTCGCAGAAAAAAATTATGACGACCCAACTGCCATTCAGGAAATTGCCATCCCCTTGGTTTTACAGAAAAACGACATTATAGCTTCTGCCGAAACAGGAACAGGAAAAACGGCCGCTTTTGCACTCCCCATATTGCAACTCTTATTTGATAAGCAGGAAACTACGGAAAAAGGCAGAAAAATTAAAGCATTGATTATAAGTCCAACCCGTGAATTGGCATCGCAAATTCATGAGAGTTTTACGGATTATGGCAAGTACACCCATTTAACATCAGCAGTTATCTATGGTGGCACCAAGATAGAACCTCAAATAGCCATGTTAAGAAAAGGGGTGGATATCTTGGTGGCAACTCCTGGAAGGTTATTGGATCTGCACAAACAGGATATGGTCAATTTGGACTATGTGGAAACATTGGTGCTGGACGAGGCCGATCTAATGTTGGATATGGGATTTATAGATGACGTTAAAAAAATTGAGCGTCTATGCCCCAATGAAAAACAGACACTCCTTTTTTCTGCCACTATGCCTTTTAAAGTAGTGCAATTGGCCGATACCATTTTAAAAGACCCCAAGAAAGTAGCCGTAACCCCGACATCTTCGGCTGCGGCCACAGTTCATCAGTTATTGTATTACACGCCAAAGCCAAATAAAATAGAACTCTGCCTCTACCTACTTAGGAATACCATTAAAGGTAATATCCTGATATTTAGACGTACAAAATACGGGGTGGATAAACTGGAAAAAACCCTCCGCAACAACAATTTCAAGGTAGATAGCCTGCACGGCGACAAGTCGCAGGACGAACGCCAAGCAGCATTGGGGAAATTTAAGCAAGGAGTAACGAACATTCTTGTAGCTACCGATGTTGCCGCACGTGGGTTGGATATAGACGACTTGGATGTGGTTATCAACTTTGACCTGCCCAATGTACCGGAAACCTATGTACACCGTATAGGAAGGACTGGAAGAGCCGGAAATACGGGTACTTCCTACGCCTTTTGTTCGGCGGATGAAAAAGGCTATGTAACCACTATTCAAAAACTGATGCAAAAACACATAGAAGTTGTTGAAGACCATCCCTATCCCTTAGACCCCAAGGCCAAGCCCCAGGTACATAAAAGAAAGGGCAGTAAACATAAAAAAGGCAGAAAATCCGCAGCCTCCAAAAAGAAAAAGAAACGGTGGTATTGATCAGAATCGTTTAGAGTTCAACAATATTCAATACGTTATGAGGCATGCCTTGTAAAAATATCAATTCACTACCTTTGTACAAATATTATTAGCAACAAGCAATGGACAAAAAGATTATTGCCCCTTCCCTCTTGGCAGCCGATTTCGCCAATTTACAGCGTGATATTGAAATGGTAAACCACAGTGAGGCCGATTGGCATCACATTGACATTATGGATGGCGTTTTTGTACCAAACATTTCCTTCGGCATGCCAGTGCTTAAAGCCATTGCAGCCCATGCCACCAAAACCTTGGACGTGCATCTAATGATCGTAGATCCGGACCGCTATATAAAGACCTTTGCCGAACTGGGAGCCCATAATTTAACCGTTCATTACGAGGCGTGTCCACATTTGCATCGCACCTTGCAGGCCATAAAAGCGGAAGGAATGGCAGCAGGTGTTGCGCTTAACCCGCATACGAACATTAATTTGTTGGAGGATACCATAAATGATATTGATCTTGTTTGTGTCATGAGTGTCAATCCAGGATTTGGGGGACAATCCTTTATTGAAAACACCTATGAAAAAATAAAGAGGTTAAAAGAACTTATAAACAGAAAAAGTGCCCATACCCTAATTGAGATCGATGGGGGAGTTACCTCTGAAAACGCCAGGCAACTAATAGATGCAGGGGCGGATATTTTGGTGGCAGGTAGTTTTATATTTAAGAGTGATAATCCGACCAAGACCATAAAAGAACTCAAAAAAATAGTAGGATAATGAAGATTTGGGATGTAGTAATTGTGGGCGGAGGCCCTATAGGTATTGCCTGTGGCTTGGAAGCCAAAAAAAAGGGGTTGTCCTATATTATTCTTGAAAAGGGATGTATTGTTAATTCACTCTATAACTATCCGTTGAACATGCAGTTTTTTTCCTCTTCCGAAAAACTGGAAATTGACGAAATTCCTTTCATTAGCATAGAGGCGAAACCTAAAAGAAATGAGGCGCTGGAATATTATAGACGAATAGTTACATCCAATCATTTGAATATTTCCCTTTTTGAAAAAGTAAACTCCATTAAAAAAATTGATGGGCATTTCAATATAGTATCCGAAAAGAATACCTATACCTCCACCAATGTAATCATTGCCACAGGATTCTACGATATTCCGAACAGAATGAACGTACCCGGAGAAGATCTAAAAAAGGTATCCCATTATTACAAGGACCCCCATTTTTATTCCAGTCAGAAAGTAGCCGTCGTTGGGGCCAGCAATTCTGCTATAGACGCCGCCTTGGAATGTTATAGAAAAGGGGCCGATGTATCCTTGATCATCAGAGGGCCGGAAGTTGGCCAACGTGTAAAATATTGGGTAAGACCAGATATTATCAATAGAATTGAGGAAGGCAGCATAAAAGTCTTTTACAATAGTACGGTTAAAGAAATTAAGGAAGATGAAATTATTCTTAATTCACCCTCTGGAACCACAAGCTTAAAGAATGATTATGTTCTTGCCCTGACCGGGTACATGCCCAATTTTGAATTCTTGGAAAAAATAGGAATCCAATTGTCCGAAGATGGGAAAAAGCTTCCACAATACGACCAGGAAACCATGGAAACCAATGTAGAAAATCTATATTTGGCGGGAGTAATCTGCGGGGGCATGGAGACCCATAAATGGTTTATTGAGAACTCCAGGATACATGCCCATATGATTATGGACGATATTGTAAAGAAAAACAAATCCGTCAATTCCTATCAGGACAAGTAAGTTCAATTAACGCATGGTTTTTCATGCTCCCGATCACTACAGGCGAAGAACCTCAAAGCTCTGCTAGAATTCAGAGTTAATGGCTAATATTCCTAGAGGAATCACGTTCAATTAAGGACGACTTTAAAATTGTTGTTTTGGCCATGGCGGCATTGGAATTGGGTGCCCTGCTTATTTCATCCAACAATAACTTTGTGGCTATTTGCCCAATTTGAAAACCCGGCTGATCAATGGTGGTCAAGGAGGGATCTATTATCCCGGAAACAGGCTCGTTACTAAACCCTACAATGGCTATATCATCCGGTACTTTTACATCTTCATTCTTAAAATATTTCATAGCACCTATGGCCGCAATATCATTGGCAGAAAACAACCCATCTAACTTGTAGGGCAAGGAAAGTAAGGTTTTTGCTCCTTCTACCCCATCATTTTCCATGAGGCCGGAACGTATTAGTAGTTCCGGTCTATATGGAATTTTGTGTTTTTCCAAGGCCTTTCTATACCCAGCGGTCCTATTTCTGTAAATGGCCAATTCTTGGGGCCCGGAAAAATGCCCTATATTTTTGCATCCGTTTAGAATTAAATGCTCGGTAGCATCGAACCCACCTTGAAAGTCATCGATCAGCACACTGCTGACACCCTCAATCTCACAATGCCTGTCAAAAAATAGAAATGGGGTACCATTGTTCTTCATGTTCAACAAATGGTCGAATTCATCCGTTTCCATGGAAACAGACAACAACACCCCGTCCACCCTATTGGCCAAAAGGGTCTCCACAAGTTTGCGTTCCCGTTTCAACTGTTCCAAGGACTGACATATCATAACATTATATCCCGAATCATAGGCGGTTTCCTCTATACCCGAAATTACGGAGGAAAAGAAGTGACGGGATATTCTTGGCACAATTACCCCAATGGTATTGGTTACGCTTTTACGAAGATTTGAAGCCAGTAGATTGCGTTGATATCCCAATTCATTTGCCTTGGCCATTATCCTGTCCTTGGTCTTCTGGCTCACCCTTGGGCTATTGTTCAACGCCCGCGAAACAGTAGAGGCATCTATCTTCAAAGTCTTGGCAATATCGTGTATAGTTGTTTTATTTTCCACAAATAATGGGTAACTTGACTTTACCAAAGATACATATTCATAAATACAATCGATTGTATTTCGGTAGATTTTTAATATATTTACATTTTAACTACAACATCGCCCAGATATAGTAAACTAATAATTAGATATTTAAAATCATGAAAAACAATTACGAAGTGAGATATGCCTGCTCTCCCAAGGAGACCAAAGCGTTGACCACAGAAGAACTGAGAAAAGAGTTCCTAATCCAAAATTTACTGGAAGCGGACACCATCAATTTGGTGTACACCCATTTTGACAGATATATCGTTGGAGGGGCCGTACCCGTTAAAACCCCATTACAACTAGCCACTATAGACCCATTAAAATCGGATTATTTTTTGGAGCGAAGGGAGATCGGCATCATCAATGTCGGAGGAGCTGGTTCTGTAACCGTTAATGGTCAGAAATATGATCTGGACTATAAAGAGGCCCTGTATATTGGTAAGGAGAACAAGGAGGTTAGCTTCAGCAGTGAAAGTGCCGATAAGCCTGCCAAATTTTATTTGAATTCCACCCCTGCCCACAAGGTATTCCCTACAAAAAAAATAAGCAGGGCGGATGCAGAGATCGTGGAAATGGGATCTATGGAAACAGCCAATGCCAGAACCATCAGAAAATTGATCGTAAACAGTCTGGTAGAGACCTGTCAGGTTCAGATGGGAATGACCGAATTAAAACCGGGCAGTGTTTGGAATACTATGCCAGCACATGTACACGACAGAAGAATGGAAGTCTATTTCTATTTTGAGGTTCCCGAAGAGCAGGCTGTATGCCATTTTATGGGTCAACCTCAAGAAACCAGGCATATCTGGATGGCCAACAATGAAGCGGTAATTTCGCCTCCATGGTCCATACACTCCGGATCCGGAACCAGCAATTACACCTTTATATGGGGAATGGCAGGTGAAAACCTGGATTATGGCGATATGGACCACTGCAAAATAAAAGACTTAAAATAATTCTAATAAAACACAAAAATGTCATTGAACCTATTTGATTTAACAGGAAAAACAGCCCTGATTACGGGGGCTACACACGGTCTTGGAAAAGCCATGGCTATTGGCCTGGGCAATGCTGGTGCCACCTTGGTCATTAATGGGGCTTCCTCCCAGGAAAAATTGGACAATGCCGTTGCCGAATACAAGGCTTTGGGGTTAAACGCCCATGGCTACCTCTTTGATGTAACCAATGAAGCCAAGGTCATGGAAAATATATCCAAAATTGAAAAAGAGGTAGGGCATATAGATATTTTGGTAAACAATGCCGGGATCATCAAAAGAATTCCCTTGGAGGAAATGGAGGTCGCCGATTTTGAAGCAGTAGTAAAAGTTGATTTGGTGAGTCCGTTTATAGTATCCAAACATGTAGTTAAGAGCATGATGTCCAGAAAGGAAGGCAAGATCATCAACATTTGTTCCATGATGAGCGAATTGGGCAGAAACACCGTAGGCGCCTATGCAGCTGCTAAAGGAGGATTAAAAATGCTTACCCGCAACATGGCTACCGAATGGGCCAAACACAATATTCAGGTCAATGGTATTGGACCAGGTTATTTCGCCACTGCACAGACCGCCCCTATAAGGATAGATGGGCACCCCTTCAATGATTTTATAGTGGGCAGAACCCCTGCAGGTAAATGGGGAGATCCGGATGACCTACAAGGAGCGGCCATATTTCTGAGTTCCAAGGCCAGCAATTTCGTAAACGGACAAATAGTTTATGTGGATGGAGGCATATTGGCCACCATTGGAAAACCAGCCAATGAAAATTAAAAAAGCGGTTATGAAATCACTTTATAAATCAGTTCTATTTTTTATAATGGCCATGCTGTCCGTTTCCTGTTCCGAAAAGGAAACACCCACCATTATTACGGTAAAAAATGTTCTGGACCAAGAGAGGACAACGGAGACCGTAGAGCTCACCAAGGATATGTTGAAGGTGGAAGATCTATCCTCTGTTGGCATTAAGAACAAGGAAACCAATACCCTTGAAGTTGTCCAAACGGTAGATAATGATGGCGATGGCACTATGGATATGATCCTTTTTCAACCCAAAATAGCGGCGAAGGGGGAAAGTAAGTTTGAAGTAGTTACAGTAGAACCGGGAGAAAACCCCTCAGCCGAGGTCTTGTGCTACTCCAGGTTTGTTCCAGAACGTACAGATGATTACACCTGGGAAAACAATAAAGTGGCCTTTAGGGTCTATGGCCCAACCGCACAAAAAATGATAGAGGACAAAGTTCCTGGCGGCACCTTGTCCAGCGGTGTCGATGCTTGGTTGAAGCGGGTAGACTACCCCATAATTGACAAATGGTATAAAGAGGAATTAAGCGGAGTCAGTAGTTACCACAAGGATACAGGCGAAGGCCTGGACGATTTTCACGTAGGCGCCAGTCGTGGTGTTGGAGGTATTGCTGCCAAAGTGGACACTACCTACTACTATTCCAAAAACTATACGAAATGGCGCACCATTACCACCGGCCCCATAAGGACCAGCTTTTATTTGGAATACGCAGCCTGGGACGCTAATGGACAAACCATCAAAGAATCCAGAGTTATAAGCTTGGACCTAGGGCAGAATTTATCCAAATTCAATATCACCTTGGAGGGTGTAGATGATATTTACGCCGGACTCACCCTGCACGAAAAAGACGGCGAAGTTAGCGGGAATACCGAAAAGGGATGGGTAAGCTACTGGCAGCCCCATGGGGATTCCGAATTGGGCACGGCTATCCTTGCTCCTACCAATACTTTTATCGGTTTTGAAAAGTACGATGTTGAAACAAAGGACTTGAGCAATGCCTATGCCCATTTAAAAGTTAAAGACAAGGAAGTAACCTACTACGCCGGCTTTGGATGGAAAAAAAGTGGGCAATTTAATAACAAACAGGAATGGGAGCAGTATTTAAATGCCTTTTCCGAACAGATCCAAAATCCCTTGGAAGTTACCATAACTCCATAGGGATTGCCATTTGACATATATTCTATTGGGCAATACCCTTATGTGCATAGCAATGCCTTGGAGTATTGCCCTTTTTTTAGTCCAAATTTTAACTTCAATTTGTGTTTTCCATCAGAAATAACCCTGGTTTTTTGGGTAAATTTACAAAGTCAATTCCTTTAGGGTAAGCGCATTAGACATCGGAAGGAAACTACCAACCTACTTAGTTTTGGAATTTGAAAAATTATGCAAATAATGGATAATTCTTAAATGATATGTTTTTGCAAAAAATTGGGATTAATATAATTTTTTATGCTTTTTAATTTCATGTTTATTTATTGTAATGAATCGATTAAAACTTAATTTGAAATTATTCTTTCATTTTCTTTGCTTGTCCAAAAAAAACGAAACAATAGAAAAGACCCTTCTTCACTAGGTGGTCCATAAAATCTCGGGATTTAATGGACCGATGCCATGGCCTAAATTATTTCCAAGGCTTCAATAATTCTTTACGGCCATGCCATCTCCACGACGGAAGAAGAACGAACAAACCATAGACTTTGAGGACAATGCTCAAAGGTATTTAATAACAGAAAATGATTTATCCTCACATGACGGTTGACGGAACAAAGGACCGGCCTATTTTCAATTTCATCTTAAATCAAGTGGTTTCTACATTGGTTTATGGAAGCCGTCCAAAGAGCATTTCACCTAAGTGAAAGCGGCCTGGGCGGTGCGGCCGTGGAAAGTACGTAGATTTAAAGAAATTTAAAATCAGCCTAGCGTTTTTTGGTTCGTTTTTTGGGTGATGCAAAAAATGAACAGAACATGAATTCTAGAATAGTCTAATCTTTTTTTCTAGTTTACACCTAACTTTCGAGATTGATTCGACACCACTAATAACATTTCGACGCCCCCTTGAACGGAAAGGGCAAACAAGCGTCGGAGTATTCTAATTAACTTAGTAAGTAAAGGCTTAGTAATTATTTATAAAAGACGCGATATGGACCCACAAAAACTGGAAAGGGAACTCGAAAATATATATGAAACACTTTTAAAACATGAGTCCACCGCGGATAGCATAGCCGCTTCGGTTCATCCACAATATAGGTCAAGTGCCAAGAACCTATATCGCTATTTACTGCTCCGCAGTGTGGACATACGCAAATTACAGAGCGACCTATCCGAATTGGGGATATCCTCTTTGGGCACAGGGGCCGGATACGTTTATGAAAATATCTCCAACGCCCTTAAATTGGTTAAATTACTGAACGGAAAAACTTGGAAAAGGGATACCGACCTCGAAGCCCTTGGGTATACAGGAAGTAAGCATTTATTGATGGATCATGCCAATGACCTCTTTGCCTCCGATCGTGGGGAAAGGGACACCGAAATAATGGTCACTATGCCCGATGAAGCTGCAACCGACAAAAAACTACTTAAAAAATTGCATTCTGCAGGTATGGGCACTGCCCGTTTAAACCTAAGTCATGGGAGTGAAGCGCTTTGGAAAAAAATCCTAAGTAAAATAAAAGCCGTTTCCAAAGATAGTGCACTCCCTATCCATATTTATATGGACCTACCGGGGCCAAAAATTAGAATCAGCAATATATATCTTAAATCGGATACTGGAAAAAAACTGGAAACCGTACCCTTCGTAAAAATAGGTAAGGGAGATAAATTGCTATTGATAAAGGTCAGCTCCCCGCTTATTTCAGGAAAAAATAAAAAGAAAAGCACTCCTTCGGAAAAAATCCTGGTAGAAGTTTCCCTACCGCAGATTATTGATGATCTCAAAAAAGGACAGGCCGTGTTTTTTGATGATGGTACCATAGAGGCCAAAGTAGTTAGCCTCCATGAGGAAACCGCATCACTGGTGGTAAGAAAATCCCATAAGAAAAAATTGAGGCCAGGAAAAGGCATCAATTTACCGTCTACCCATCTCAACCTGCCCTCCCTAACTCCGGAAGATGTACAACTCCTGCCCTTCATAAGTGCCCATGCAGACCTTATGGGCTATTCCTTTGTACGAAATGCCAACGATGTGGCCATCCTCTATGAGGAATTGGACAAATTGGGGGATATGGATTCCGGGGTTGTTTTTAAGATAGAGAACAGGGCTGCGTTCGAGAATTTACCCTCCATACTCTTCAGTGCCATGAAAAGACCAAAAATAGGCGTTATGATCGCTAGGGGCGATTTGGCAGTGGAGATTGGTTTTGAACGTATTTCCGAAGTACAGAACCAAATACTATGGTTGTGCGAGGCCGCACAGATACCCGTCATCTGGGCTACCCAGGTGTTGGATACCATGGCCAAAAAGGGCATGGCTACCAGAGCGGAAATTTCGGATGCCACCATTAGTGCCCAGGCGGAATGTGTAATGCTCAACAAGGGGCCTTTTATAGTGGAAGCCACCAAAACCCTAAAGAATGTACTGGAAAGAATGGAAGCCCATTCCCAAAAATCCAAAAACACACTAAGGGCGCTAAAAGTAGCCAAAACGGGACTTAAGAATATCCATAAAGATTATTCGGTGAAGCATTAAAGCACACAAATTTCCAACTCCCGAACGGAAACTTATGAAGGAAAAGATTTATTAACTTAGACAAGTAAACTAACTCGGGGCAAGCCCGCGAAACATTGAAAGAACCCTGATTTTAGATTTCGACGCCCGCCTGAATGGTACGGGCTGGCAAGCGTCGGAGCATTTTAATCTCGATTATCGAGTAAAAAGAGAATATGGGTATTGGATCATAAATCCGTACGTTAGCATTAATTTAAAAGAAAGACTGAATTGAAAATTATAGAATCACATAAAAAAGAATACACCATTTCAACTGACAAGAATAAATTGGATATTTCCAGTATTCACAAATTCCTTTCAAACGAAGCGGACTGGAGCTACGGAATTCCATTAAATACCCTAAAAGTATCTATTGAAAATTCTTTGAATTTTGGGCTTTATTATAAACACCAGCAAGTAGGATATGCCAGAATAATTTCCGACTATTCAACTATTGCTTATTTAGGCGATGTTTTTGTTTTAAAAGAATTTAGAGGGAAAGGTTTAAGTAAATGGCTCATAAATGAAATAATGCAACATCCTAATCTTCAAGGGTTGAGACGATGGATATTATTAACAGATACAGCCGAATGGCTTTATAAAAAATTTGGATTTACAAAATTGCCCAATCCTGAATTTTATATGGAGAAGCACAATCCAAATGTTTACAATGGTATAGGCAAAACTAATGCCAATAACACCGTATAGGGTCAATTGCTTGTGCTAGCCTACCAGAGAAAATCTCCCTGCTGGTGCGAGCCTACCTAACCGTTAGACAGGCCTGCCTTAGTCAGACGGGCGTTACGCTCGTGCCAAAAGAGCTATTTCCTAAAAATTCAGTGCTGCCATTTAAATTTACCAGACACTCGGAGCTTCGGTATCATCAACAACACAACCATTGATCCATTCGTTTTTTTACACCTAGCCTGCCTCAATTTTGTAAACACTCTACTAGGGTTTCCCCTAGGTTTTACTAATCATCCATATCAGAACAGCCCAAAAAGGACGCTTGTGGCGGCATAGGGTTTCTTCCCTATTGAATTGAAAAATTGGAACAAAAGATTTATTATATTAGTGCGAAAATGGGAAGATAGCAACTTATAACAATATCCGTTTTTTACCTAATAATTTAAAAATCAAAAACAACAGAGTGGTTAACGCATACGAATACTTTAAAAATCATCCAAAATTCAATAAGCTTGTTGGAAATGATTTTTTGTTCGTAGAATACAAATGTCCTCTCAATATTGAAGAATATCAATTGTGGGTGGAAAATCATTTAATCACCTATGTCATAAGCGGCAAAAAAGATTGGATTACCTCAAAAAAAACACATAAACTTACTGCGGGAGACACGCTGTTTATAAGAAAAGGAGTTTATACGACCAGGCAATATTTAGACAGTGATTATTGTGTAATGCTATTCTTCATCAATGACAAATTCATCAAAAGATTTATTACAGAGAATCCATCTTTTAAAAGAGAATCAAATTCCTTGAGGGAGTATAATCAAATTTTCGACATTACTACAAATGATGCGTTTAAAACAATAATAGAAAGTATATTCCATTATTTAGGACAAGGAGAAGACATTCCAAAGGAACTAGTGGAAATTAAATTTAAGGAACTACTTTTTAATATAGTGCTGGATTCAAATAATAAAGAACTGCTTTTATTCTTTAATTCAATAACACAGAACACAAAAACCGATATTGAAAATATAATGATCGAAAATTTTCAGTATGATTTAAAAATAGCTGATTTTGCCAAACTTTGTGGCAAAAGCTTATCCTCCTTTAAACGTGAGTTTAAAGAGTGTTTTAACACTACACCTAGTAGGTGGCTAATCAATAAAAGATTGGAGCACTCCAAAATGCTGCTAGTAGGCACCAATCTTACCGTAAGTGAAATTGGTTATGAATGCGGGTTTAAAAACAATTCGCATTTTATTCAAGCTTTCAAAAAGAAAGTCAAGCTAACTCCCAATAAATTTAAAGCCCTTAAAAAGGAATTATAATTTTATTCCTTGGACTTTTTAGAACATTATTTGAGCTTTTAAGAAATCTCGACTAAAACTTAAAATCAGTCCTTTGTATACGTTAATTACAAAAATTAATTGTATGCAAAGTCAGCCATTTCCATCCAGCAATCTTCAATCAAAGAAAAAAAAATCTGTCGTACATCAAAGACATTTAACTCTTCACGAAGAATATCAAAAAAATCCGATATCTGCTTGGATAACAGATTCCGCAGAGGTTATTGGAATAAACTTACAGGATCCATTCAGAACAACGGTTTCCATCAATGACAAAATGAAAGTTCCATTCAAAATTGGAGTTCATAAAGCTGTTGGTGGTGATCACGATTTTCCTAATCCTGGCGATATGCTCTGCGCCTCCTTGGCTTCTTGTTTTGAGAGCACCCTTAGAATGATTTCCAACAAGCTGGGAATAGAACTCCTTGAAACAACAATAAAAGCAACTGCCCAAGTAGATGTCAGGGGAACATTAATGATAGAGAGATCTGTTCCAGTCGGGTTTCAATCTATGCATATAGATGCATTGATTGTCGCAAAAAACACAAATGAAAAGCTACTAAATACCCTGATAAAAGGAGCAAAAAGGAGTTGTATCGTTTATCAAACAATAAAAAAAGGAATTCCAATTACTTTAAATACGAACGTCAATATTAATAACTAAAAACATACGTTATGAAAACAAAACTCTTTTTTTTAGCAATACTGCTAGGGTTATTTTTTGCCTGCAGTAAAGACGAACCAACGTCTATCAAAGAACCCGTAAAACAACAGAAGCCCATACCAGAAACAGTAAAAAGTAGCGAGAAACAGATTACAGACTTTCGTTTTACGGGTATCGACAACAATGGGGTTAAGGTTGATATTCCAGGGGAAATTGACGAGCAAGCCAAGGCCATTGCCACAAAAATGCCCAGTGGTACCGAAATAACCGCTTTGGAGCCCGTATTGGAGATCCCCGATGCGGCGGTTTACGAACCCTTGGGCCCGCAAGACTTTAGCACCCCCATCAACTATACCGTTACCGCCGAGGATGGTACCAGCCGCACCTACCTAACAACTGTAGAGGTAGCTCTGAGCCAAAAAGAGATTTTACTGCGTATTACCGCTGCCAACCCTAATAGTACCTTGGATTGGAAAGAAATAGATGACCTCAACGATTGGGAAGAGGTGACCCTGGATGAAAATGGCTTAATAGTTGAAATAAATTTATTTAAAAAAAACATTGCGATTGTACCCCCTGAGATCGGCCAATTGAGTTATTTGGGAACTTTGCTTCTGAATCATAATGACCTACATAGCCTGCCCCCTGAAATTGGACAATTAAGTAATTTGCAATTTCTAGATCTGAATTTGAACGAATTAAGTAGCCTGCCCAAAGAAATCGGGCATTTAAGCAGTTTGGAAACCTTGACTTTCTCCAGCAATAGCCTCAACAGCCTGCCCCCAGAATTCGGACAACTGAGTAGTTTACGATTTCTGAATTTGACTAATAATAAACTCGACAACCTGCCTCCCGAAATCGGGCAATTGAGCAGTTTAGAAATCTTGGGCTTACAAGACAATTATTTGTCAAGTCTACCCCCTGAAATCGGCCAATTGAGTAATCTGGAAGGTCTGTTTCTGGATTTTAACGACCTCAGCAGCCTGCCTTCAGAGATCGGGCAATTGAGCAGTCTACGAACCCTGTCTTTGACCAAAAACAACATCAGCAGTCTGCCCTCCGAGATGCGGCAACTGGTTAATTTGAAAGAGTTATACTTGAATGATAATAATTTGAGTCAGTTCAACCATGTGCCCTACATAGCTTCCGGGGACAATACCCCATCCGTCGGTTGTTCTACGGAGGCAACGAATCTAGAGCATTTAGGCTTATTAGGGAACCCTGCCTTGGAAGCCTTGAAGCAATGTATCTGTGACCTAGATACGGATATGGGAGGTACGGTAGATATTGATGTGGTACCCAATTTAGTTCGTTGTGAAGGGGATGTCGTTAGCGGTAAGTAATATAAATACTGCAATAAAAATGGTGTTGAAAACAAGACTCTTAATATTAGGTCTGCTGTTCGGACTTATCTTTTGCTTGCCGTAAAGATGAAACGGGCTCTAATACAAACTATTCCTTTGCCTATAAAAGAACGAAAATCGCAATCAATGACCGAAATGAATTTATAGATGACTTTTAACTTTGAACAATAGAAAATACTCACTCGATTAAGGAATAGAACTAATTTCTGAACCAAATATGACCTTGGCATACCTAGCCAAAAGTAATTACCTTTAGTTAGCAAATTACCACGGGGTAACTAAACAGCCTTCCGTTAGGTTTAATGCTTATTATGAAAACTTTAGTTCAGGAAATTGTAACCAATAACTACCTTTTAGTAGTAATAATGCAGTTCCCCTCCCGATAATTTCCCAAGGGTTTCCACAGAATAATACTGTGTATTTTGCTACCCTGCATTGTATAAAACCAAAGATATCGTTTTACTGAAAAATGTTTGGAAAGATAGAAATATTGGAGTTGCTTATAGAAACCTTTTTGGATTTAAAAGGGTACGCAAAATTGCGAGTGAAGGTATCTGACAACGTGAAGTTCTCTTTCAACATCATATCACCCTCTTAAAAAGTAACAATCGCATATCCATAACTTCCTCCCCCGGTATTTTTAGCGCTTTGAGCACTAGTTTGCCCCTACCCTTTTTCAAGCTAATTTTCCCTAGATCCATAGGTATAAAGTCCTTGGTATAGGATTCAATTCTGGGGCCACGATCCCGTTCTGCCCCAACTAGTGGTGGGTCATGTGCTGTGGTTATGGTTGCCTTTAAGGAACTTTCCCCTAAGCGCAATTCAAATTCAGACCCTAAGTCCTGTTCTTTAACAGTATAATAAAGTTCTACTTCAAATTCCCCATCGGCCAATACCTCCACATCCCAGCTTATGCTATCCTCTGTACTTTTCCAGTTGGTAAAAAAGGTATCGTTGGGATGCCTGTTACTCCGGTCTATATTACCATGTGCTACCCCGTCCCTAGCAGGAATCTGGGTATACACAAAATCAGGATGGCCCAAAGTAAAAGGCCGATCCTCTGTCTCTTTGGATTTTGGCATTACTTCTTGTAACCAATCGCTTTTTAATAGTTTCAAAGAATCTGTGAGTTGTGGCAGTTTCCCAGAAAGGTCTGTAGTCTGTCCCCCATCCATCTTCATATCATAGAGTCTGTCCTTACTGTCCAAGCGATAATTTTGCGTTCGGATACTTGTACTCCCGTTCCAATGGTTATATACTACCCTAGCATCCCAGGACGGGCTATTGTCCATCAATAGCGGCTTTAAGCTTTTACCGTCCAAAGGCTTCAAGGTATTCACCTCAATTTGGGCCAAATCAGATAAAGTGGGCAATATATCTATAGAACTTGCTATTTCTGAAATATGCTTGCCTTGAGGTAGTTTGTTCTTCCATTGCATGACCAAGGGGGATCGTACCCCGCCCTCATCGGTAGATCCCTTTCTGCCACGCATTCCGGCATTCCATCGCCATCCGTTAGGTCCGTTGTCCGACAAGTATATTACAATAGTATTTTCCACCAATTGCAGGTCCCTTAGTTTGTCTAACACCCTACCCACATTGTCATCTATATTTTCCACCATGGCCAGGGCCGCCCTGGTAAAGTTCTCGTTCTCCTCTTCCTCCCCATGATATTTCATGCTTAGCGCCTTATCCTTGAACCTATTCCAATACTCATCCGGCACCTGCATGGGGCTATGGGGCGTGTTATATGGCAGGTACAAGAAAAAGGGTCTTTCCTTGTTCCTGTCCATAAAATCCAAGCCTTTGTTGGTAAGATCGTCTATGATAAAGCCGTCTCCCTTTACAATTTCCCCGTTGTGCTCCAACATGGGACTGAAATAATTGCCCCAATGTCCGGAACAGAAGCCATAAAAATCATCAAATCCCCTGGCATTGGGATGATAAGGAGCTTGCATGCCGTTATGCCATTTTCCGTAAGCAGCAGTGGTATATCCAGCCTGTTTAAAAACTTCTGCAAGGGTGGTTTCATCCAAATTTAGACGTTCACCACCTGAAGAAGTGGAATAGACCCCTACCCTCGGAAAATAACGGCCGGTCAAAAGTTCGGCCCTAGTGGGAGAACATACCGGGCTTACGTAAAAATGATCAAAAGTGACCCCATTTTTGGCTATGGCATCTATATTCGGGGTTGCCAGATTGGTATTGCCGGAAATCCCCAAATCTCCCCAACCTTGGTCGTCGGCCAAGATGAGTACGATGTTGGGTTTTTCGTTGCGCGGGGCATTGGAAGTGGATTCAGGTTTCGTCTTTTCTTTGCAAGAAAGTGATAATCCCAATATGGCCAGGACCATACACTTTAATAAAAGGTTCCCCATATGACTGTTATTTTGGAAGCATAAGATAAGTAATCTAGTTGATTACTGAGTAAATTCCCCTAAACCTGTATTTGAAATATTTTCCGAGTATTTCATTTTGATCTAGCTATAAAAACCAGACTAGAAAGGGATTGGCTACGCCCTTCCCTCAAAGCTCCGCTTTGAAAACCACAAAAAGTCGCGCTTCGCCGAACTCCAAAAAAGAAGCGAGCTTCAACCATTTCCCAAAACTTCCCAGAACATACCGGAACTCGGGGATTGGCTGCGCCCTTCCCTCAAAGCTCCGCTTTGAAAACCACAAAAAGTCGTGCTTCGCCGAACTCCAAAAAAGAAGCGAGCTTCATTTTTGAAGCTCGCTTGCACAACCACTTTTTTGTGGTTTATCCGTGACCCCGGAGGGATTCAAACCCCCAACCCTCAGAGCCGAAATCTGATGCGCTATTCAGTTGCGCCACGGGGCCTTATATTTAATTTTCTCCAACGTCTACCTGCAGCCGATTTTAGATACTTTTCTCGTTCTCTAGCTGCCAACCTGTTTTCGTAATCCTCCGTCAGGATTACTTCCCAAGGTACATAAGCCTTGGTCGATTTTGTCTTTCCTGAATTATGCTGCTTGATTCGAACTTCTATATTATCCGTAATCCCAACATAATATCTTTCAAAACTACTACTATATATTACATAGACCTTATACATTCTCTATAAAATCTGATGCGCCCCGCCCGAACGTGCCAACGATTATTCAATTACAACTTCCCTACCACGTTCGGGCACGGGCGGGTATTCAGTTGCGCCACGGGGCCATTATTTAGTTATCAGTGGGCAGTAACGGTAGGCAGTTTTATAAACAAATACACTATGAACTGCAACTGACTACATTTACATTAAATTCTTTTTTACAATAGTAGATATAGTCTTCCCATCTGCCTGTCCGGCCAATTTCTGGGAAACGATCCCCATTACCTTTCCCATATCCTTCATCCCTGAAGCTCCAATGGCATCTATGGTCTGCACCACTACTTTTTCTATCTCTTCCTCGGTCAATTGCTCTGGAAGGAATTTTTCGATGATCACTGCTTGTGCCAGTTCTGGTTCAGCCAGATCCTCGCGTCCCTGCTCCTTATAGATAGCCGCACTATCCTTGCGCTGCTTTACCAATTTTTGAACTAGCTTAATTTCATCTTCTTCCGACAGTTCCGCTCCTGGACCTGTTTCGGTCTGCGCCAACAATAAGGCTGATTTTATAGCTCGTAACGACTCCAATGCCACCGTATCCTTGGCCTTCATTGCAGCCTTCATATCTTCCATTACCCTCTGCTGTAAACCCATATCTTTTTTTTAGCCCTGCGAAGATAAAAATAAACCCGAAAATAAAAGCTATTTTCGGGTCTAAACTTTAGGATTTATAGTTCTGCGAACAGTACTAGTCTACATTGTCATGTAAATAAGAGTTATTGGACCGTAATTGAATATCGTCATTACTATCCTCACTTAAGCTTGTTCTGGAAACTTTGTTTTCCTTAGGGTTTTCATTTAAGTTTATCCCTTGTCTCTTATAAGCCGGTTGCTTGGATATTTCATCCAAATTGCTAAGGCTATTTTGGAATTTATAATTAAAGTCCTTTAACTTTCTCCGACGTTCGTCTGCGCGTTCCTTTAACAGTATTTCAATTGGGGTGTTAATAGGATCCTCGTCTTCAACATTAACCCTGTTCTGATTTGAATCCTGTTTTGCAATGGTACGCTTTTCAAATATCAGCTCGTCTTCAACAATACGGGGCTCAAACTCTTCAGCCTTGGATTTAGCTCCGGTAAGCTTCTTTTCCAACTCCATATAATCGTCCAAGCTATAACGTTTCTCTCCATTCTTATTGTACTCAATGACAGGGATAACCTCTACATGATCCTTCACTTCAAAATCCTTTACCTCTTCATCCAGATCAAAGGTGATAATATGTTGTGCTTCCTCTTCCTCCTCAACAGGTTTTTTGGCCAAAGGCATATCAAAACTAAATTCGAACTGATCTTCCTCAATATCCTTGTTGGATACTACCCGGGGATCTACCACCTCTATATCCTTAATCTCATCGGAAGCATTTATTATAATAAAATCGTCCTGCACATTTTCCGCAACTACTTCCTCATAGAATACATTAAAATTTCTAATAAAATTAGTGGTAGGTATTAAATCCATTTTTGATTCCTCCTGCACCACGTTGCGTTTAACCGGAGTTGCCTTAATTTCCTCTTCTTCTTCGACCAACTGGTGAACAACATTCTTTGGAGTCAGATTGTGCTCCGCGCGTTGCTCATCTTCTAACGTATGAATGATCTTTTTTGACTCCGTATTTACAATATCATCCTGTTGATCTATATTAAAACCCGTGGCAATAACCGTAACTGCGATCGCCTCGCCCAGTCCCTCATCTTCACCGACCCCCATAATGATGTTGGCTCCAAAACCAGCCTCATTTTGAATATGGTCATTTATTTCACCTATTTCGTCTATCGTAATTTCCTGAGCACCGGAAACGATAAGCAGCAATACATTCTTTGCACCAGTAATTTTATTGTCGTTCAGCAAGGGGGAATCCAAAGCCTTCATTATAGCCTCATGCGCCCTGGAAGAACCCGAAGATATGGCCGATCCCATTATCGCCGTACCACTACTGCTCAAAACAGTCTTGGCGTCACGTAAATCTATGTTTTGAGTATAGTGATGTGTAATAACCTCTGCAATACCACGAGCGGCAGTGGCCAATACTTCATCTGCTTTTGAAAAACCAGCTTTGAATCCCAAATTACCATATACTTCCCTTAATTTATTATTATTGATAACAATCAAGGAATCTACATTGGCACGTAATTTTTCTATTCCCAACTGAGCCTGTTGGCAACGCATTTTACCTTCAAATTGAAAAGGCATGGTAACGATCCCCACTGTAAGAACATCCATTTCCTTAGCCATTTTTGCAATGACAGGGGCAGCACCAGTACCTGTTCCCCCGCCCATACCGGCAGTAATAAAGATCATCTTTGTGGTAGTGTCAAGCATTTGCTTGATCTCTTCCATACTTTCAATAGCCGCCTGTTCCCCTACTTCAGGATTGGCACCAGCGCCCAATCCTTCCGTCAACGAAACTCCCAATTGTATCTTATTGGGCACGGGACTATTTTGAAGGGCTTGCGAATCGGTATTGCAAATCACAAAATCCACTCCGTTAATACCGGCCTGGAACATGTGATTAATAGCGTTGCTACCGCCACCGCCAACACCTATGACTTTAATTACATTACTTTGATTTTTGGGCAAATCAAAGGATATACTTTCAAATTCAGTGTTCTTGCTCATATTTTTTATTTTACTGGTTTACTATACTGTTCTTATTTTCTAATCTATTCCGCATTATCCAAGAAATCCTTCAATTTCTCGGACCATTTGTCAAAAATAGATTTACGCTCCTTTTTTAGGGCCGTTTTGGTCTGGGTGTTATCCTCCCCTGTAAAAACATCATGGTCCACATCCTTGTTTATAGTTTCCCGACCGGCCTCCCTCACTTTGGCCTTGTTCTGCACTGCATTCATCAACAGCCCCACTGCAGTGGCATACAACGGACTGGCTATTTCCTCATCGGAATCGCCTGCCAAATGTTCATTGGGGTAGCCGATCCTAGTATCCATTCCGGTGATGTATTCTACCAATTGCTTAAGATGTTTTAACTGGCTTCCTCCACCTGTCAACACTATTCCTGCAATCAATTTTTTCTTTTGCTCGTCGTGCCCATAATTTTTGATCTCCACATATACCTGCTCCACGATTTCCACTACTCTGGCATGTATGATCTTCGAAAGATTTTTCAAGGTAATTTCCTTCGGCTCACGCCCTCTCAATCCAGGGATGGAAACAATTTCATTATCCTTGTTTTCTCCGGGCCAAGCCGAACCAAACTTGATCTTTAAAAGCTCTGCCTGCTTCTCAATAATGGAACAACCTTCCTTAATATCCTCTGTGATTACATTACCTCCAAAGGGAATCACGGCCGTATGACGGATAATCCCATCCTTGAAAATGGCCAAATCTGTAGTACCACCACCTATATCGATCAATGCTACACCTGCCTCTTTCTCCTCCTGACTTAAAACCGCATTAGCCGAAGCCAATGGTTCCAAGGTTATATTTCCAAGATCAAGACCTGCACTCTTTATACATCTTCCCACATTACGGATCGATGAAACCTGTCCCACAACTACGTGGAAATTGGCCTCAAGCCTTCCCCCATACATCCCCATTGGCTGCTTTATCTCCGCCTGTCCGTCTATCTTGAATTCCTGTGGCAGGACATGTATGATCTCCTCACCGGGCAGCATAACCAATTTATAAACTTGATTACAAAGCTTTTCCACATCATCTTCATTGATCACTTCTTCGGATTTCGCCCTCGTTATATAATCGCTATGTTGCAAGCTTCTAATATGCTGTCCTGCGATACCAACTACCACCGAGCTGATCTTTAAACCGGAATTGGCCTCGGCCAGTTCCACGGCTTGTTGGATAGACTTGATGGTTTGTGTAATATTATTGACCACACCTCGATGCACTCCCAAACTTTTAGATCTACCTATACCCAAGATTTCAATCTTGCCATATTCATTTTCCTTACCAATAATGGCCACAATTTTGGTGGTTCCAATATCCAACCCAACTGAATAATTACCTTGTTCCATATCTTAAATTTTGGTACACACTACTTGGTTATTAAATTCTAAACTCACCCTGTTATAATCGTTCAACGTATTGTCCTTGTTCGCTTTCGTATAAAAAGCTTTAAAATTGCCGAACTTCTTCTCCAATTCTTCTACATTGCCTAAATCCACTATAAAATTCTCCATCCTAAATTTCAACTGATACTTATCCTCCTCCGTAATATGAACGCCGATAATATTCTTTCTCAAGAACTCATCAGAATTTATATAAGTCAAAATATCGTATACTCCCTTAGTACTTTTATCGGTTACAATTCCTGTAATTATTGGTACCCGCGCAGAATGGAATTTGGAAAATGGCATAGGTTTCCCATCTTCATCAATATAAAACTTTGCAACTCCCTCAACTCTTCCGATTGGTTTACGCTGTATGACTTTAGCCACGAGATCCCCGTTTACCGTTAGGTAAACTTGGGCATTTTTAACCATTTCATTAGCTTCGATAGCTTTTTCTATAGTATTCAAAACTATATCTTCTTTCGGCAGGTTTCTAAGGTCACCAGAATTTTGTATTAACAATTTATTAACCGTCTCTTGGGTCATGTAAAGATTTTGATCGCCGACAAACTTAATTTCAATATTATCTATCTTTTTATGCTTGTTCCTAGCACTGGAAAATGCATAAAGACCCGTAACTACAAGCAGTAAGGCCCCAAGTTTTATGAAATTCCAATTAATTTTCATTTCTTTTAATTTTATAGTTTTTTATGGACAATATTTAGTTCCTTTTTAATTTTTGGTACTTCCAATCCAATATCTCCCGCTCCAAAAGTTATTAAAACTTCGGGGCTAAAGGCATTTATTTCTGAAATCAACTCTGACTTTTCTATTAATTTTTTCCATGGGCTTGTAATTTTATCCAACAACCATTGAGAGGTAACCCCTTCAATGGGCTTTTCCCTAGCCGGATATATATCCAACAACAACAAACTGGGAAAATTGGACAAACTTCTAGCGAATTCATCGACAAAATCCCTCGTTCTGGAAAATAAATGTGGCTGAAAAACCGCCATTATTTTTTTACCGGGATGCATTTCCGATACTGCTTGGAATGCCGCATCAATCTCTGTAGGATGATGCGCGTAATCATCGATAAACACAAAACTGGAATTCTTGATCTGATAGGAAAATCGTCTCTGAACTCCTTTGAACGAGGCCAAGGCATCTGCCAAGCCGTTTGGCGATGAACCTGCCTGAATGGCCATGGCATAAGCCACCAAACCGTTCAGCAAATTATGCCTACCTGGCTTATTGAACCTAACGGATTTGAGATTGGCTTCGGGAGAATCCAAATCAAAAATATAGGACCCGTGATCTATTTTAATATTCCTAATACAATAATCGGAACCGTCCTCAATCCCATAGGTTATCCCCTCCAAAGGCAAACCATTGCGCACATACAACTTACCATTCGGCTTTATGCGATTTGCAAAATCCTTAAACGACTTTTGAAGCTCCTCACTATTCCCATAGATATCCAAATGATCCGCGTCCATGGAAGTAATGCAGGCCACATCAGGTGACAAACGAAGAAAGGAGCGGTCAAATTCATCCGCCTCTACCACAGAATATTCCGAACCTTCCAATAAAAAATTACTGTTGAAATCTTCCGAAATCCCTCCTAAAAATGCCGTAATGGGAGTACCAGTCTCCTTCAATAAATGAGCCAGAATACACGAAGTGGTCGTCTTGCCATGGGTGCCGGCAACCGCGAAACAAAAAGTATCCTTTGTGATCAACCCCAATACTTCAGAGCGCTTTCTCACCTGAAAACCATGATCCATGAAATAATTATACTCCCCATGGTCATTAGGTACCGCCGGAGTATATACCACTAGGGTATTGTTAGGATCCAAGTACGTCTTAGATACCAATTCCAAATCATCCTTATAGTGCACTTCTACACCCAAATCCACCATATCCTTTGTAAGCGGTGTTTCGGTCTTATCATAGCCCGCAACATTCTTACCTATAAATTTAAAATATCTCGCAAGGGCAGACATACCAATACCTCCTATACCTATAAAGTAGACGTTATGTATATCTTTTATGCCCATTTTCTTATTGTTGCACTAATAATTTTTCTATTTCATTTACAATTTCCCTCGTTGCATTGGGCATGGCCAATTTCTTGATATTGGCTCCCAACTTTTCGCTTGCGCTTTTTGTTGATAGCAAATCGGAAAACACAGTTTCAAACTTATCATCCAAATCCACTTCTTTGATCATGACGGCTGCATCCTTTTCCACAAGAGCCATGGCATTTTTTGTCTGATGGTCCTCCGCTACATTGGGAGAGGGTATAAAAATCACGGGTTTGCCAACTATGCACAATTCCGATACAGATCCTGCTCCCGCCCTGGAAATAATAATATCGGCGGCCATATAGGCCAAGTCCATTCTATTTAAAAATGCCACCACTTTTACATCCCCACTTTCATATTTCTTGTACTCCTCATAATAAAGCTTGCCGCTTTGCCAAACGATTTGAATTCCTTGGGCCTTAAAAAAAGGCAAACTCTGTTCAATCAGTTTATTTACCCGTCTTGCCCCCAGGCTACCCCCTAAAACCAAGAGTGTGGTTTTACTTGGTTGCAACCCAAAGAAACTCAAGGCATCCCCTTTATCGCTTCTCAATGAAACCAAATCCCCACGTACCGGGTTACCCGTCTTTACAAGCTTATCCTGTGGAAAAAATTTCTCCATTCCATCGTAGGCCACACATATTTTGGCCACTTTGCCAGCCAATAATTTATTGGTAATTCCAGCATAGGAATTCTGCTCCTGCAACACACAAGGAATCCCCTTTCCAGAGGCCACTTTTAATAGGGGACCACTGGCAAAACCGCCAGTACCCACAACCGCATGTGGTTTAAACTTCCTTACTATGTTTGCCGCTTTCATCAAACTACTTATTACTTTAAAAGGAAACATTAAGTTTTTCAAGGTAAGCTTCCTTTGTAATCCACTTATCCACAAACCTTCTATGTTGTACCCTGCTTGGGGCACCTTTTCCATTTCCATCCTGTCTTTTGCCCCCACGAACAAAAACTCAGCATCGGGATACCTCACCTTCAACTCATTTGCAATGGCAATAGCTGGATAAATATGTCCGCCAGTGCCTCCCCCTGATAATATAAATCTATAACTGCCCACTTAAAATCTCTAAAGGATTAGTCTCATCCAGTTCCTCCTGCTCCAATTGGGTATGCTTATTACTGGCACTAAGAATGATACCAATGGCCAAACAAGTCATCCAACTAGAGGTTCCCCCACTACTGATCAAAGGCAAGGTCTGCCCTGTAACAGGAAACAATTCCACTGCTACCGCCATATTGATAAATGCCTGAAACACTATAGGCAACCCCACTCCCAAAACCAAAAGCTTTCCAAAAACGGTTCCATTACTATTCGCCACTACAACGATCCTAAAAAGCAGCAGTAAATAAAAGAACATCAGCACAAAGCCTCCCAACAGTCCATATTCCTCCACAATAATGGCGTAAATAAAATCTGAGGAACTTTGTGGCAAAAAGTTCTTCATTACACTTTTACCAGCTCCATTACCCACTATCCCTCCGGTTGCAATCGCAATTTTTGCCTTTTCTATTTGATAATCGGCCTCTGTATCCTCTGGATTGGAAAAGCTTTCAATCCTGCTCATCCAAGTATCCACTCTATTAGGAAATAGATCCGGAACAGCCTTGGCCGTTAATATAAACATCGTAAGCCCCAATATTCCGGCCCCAACAATCCCAAGCAAATATTTAAAGGGATATCCTCCAATAAAACAAAGCAACAATACCATTGAAAACAGAATTCCCGCAGTGGAAAAATTCGCAGGCAGAATTAATATTATCACCAAAAAGACCGGCAACCATAAAGGCACAATACTCTCCTTAAAGGTTATTGTCCTATCCTTTATTTTTGTTAGATATCTAGCCACATAGATCATTAGCACTACCGCCGCCAAGTTGGACGTCTGAAAAGTAAAACCTACAATAGGTATACGGATCCATCTACTGGCATTGGCCCCATCTATGACCTGCCCTTGGGCAAGCGTATAGAGCAACAAAAGCAATACCACCGGCATTGCAATCAAGGACAGTCCTTTAAAGAAATGGGTCGGAATACGGTGTACCCCGTAAATAATGCCAAACCCCATAAGCAAAAGAATTGCATGCTTCACAAGATAGCCAATGGTAGTTCCATTGCCTACCACGTACACTAGATTACTACTGGCACTATAAACAGGTAAAAACGAAAACAAGGCCAAAAGGGCAACCACTGCCCAAATAGCTTTATCTCCATTAATTTTGTTTAAAAATCCTAACACCGTTTATAATTTTTTTATTGCTTCCTTAAACTGATTTCCCCTATCTTCATAATTCTTGAACAAGTCAAAACTGGCACATGCAGGCGACAGCAATACAGTATCTCCCCGTTCGGCTATCTTATAGGCCACCTTAACAGCCTCATTCATAGCAAAGGTTTCCACAATTAGGTCTACTACATTGCCAAAAGCGTCCTTTATTTTGGAATTATCCGTTCCCAAACATATAATGGCCTTTACTTTCTCACGCACCAAAGGCATCAGCTCCTTGTAATCATTCCCTTTATCCACTCCCCCTACAATCCACACCGTTGGTGTTTTCATGCTATCCAGGGCGTAATAGGTCGCATTCACATTGGTAGCCTTAGAATCGTTGATATACTGTACATGATGTATTTTAAGTACTTTTTCCAATCTATGCTCCGCTCCCTGAAAATTTTCTATACTTCTGCGTATAGTCTCCTTTCTAATGCTAATTAGTTTAGCCGCCGTAGTGGCCGCCATGGTATTCTTTAAATTGTGTTTTCCTTCCAAAGCCAAAGCATCTGTACTCATCTCAATAGTGTTATTATGTGTCTTAATAATTATTTTATCATTCTCTAAATATGCCCCTTCATCCAATTTTTTATTGATTGAAAAAGGCAATAATCTTGATTGGACCGGGTTTTTTCCCAACCACTCGACTATCACATCATCATCCGCATCATATATTAAATAATCCTCCTTAGTCTGGTTTTTTGCAATTCTAAATTTTGACGCTATATAGTTTTCAAATTTGTATTCATATCTATCCAAATGATCTGGAGTAATATTGGTAAGGATGGCAATATGTGGCCTAAAATCCACTATCCCGTCCAATTGAAAACTACTTATCTCCAACACATAGTAATCAAAGTTCTTTTCCGCAACCATTTTAGCGTAACTATCACCAATATTCCCGGCCATTCCCACATTCAACCCATCTTCTTTTAATATGTGGTTCGTAAGCATAGTGGTGGTAGTCTTTCCATTGCTGCCGGTAATTCCTATAATCGTTGCCTTGGTAAACCGTGAAGCAAACTCGATCTCGGACACAATAGGAACCCCTGCCTCCTTAAGCTTTAACACCAAAGGAACCGTATCAGGGATACCAGGACTTTTCATGACCAAATCTGCATTCAAAATCTTCTCCTCCGTATGTTGCTCTTCTTCCCAATCAATCTCAAAATGTTCAAGAACCTTTCTATATTCCTCTTTAACAATCCCCTTATCGGAGACAAAAACTTCAAAACCTTCCTTTTTACCTAAAATAGCGGTTCCAACGCCACTCTCTCCACCTCCCAACACAACCAAACGCCTCATTCTAACGCACCTTTAAGGTTACAATGGTAATCACTGCCAACAGAATTCCTACAACCCAAAATCTAGTTACAATCTTACTTTCGTGATATCCCCTTTTCTGATAATGGTGGTGCAACGGTGCCATTAGAAAAATCCTTTTGCCCTCACCAAATCTCTTTTTGGTGTATTTGAAATAACCCACCTGCAGCATCACGGAAATAGACTCTGCAAAGAAAATTCCACATAGAACAGGGATCAACAATTCTTTTCGAATAATGATGGCAATTACAGCAATGATCCCTCCAATGGTCAGACTACCGGTATCCCCCATAAATACTGTTGCAGGATAGGCATTATACCATAAAAATCCGACCAGCGCCCCTACAAATGCCGCAATAAACACCACCAATTCACCTACTCTGGGAATAAACATGATGTCCAAATAATCCGAGAAAATTATGTTACCGGAAACTAGGGTGAAAATGCCAAGTGTAAATACGATTATTGCCGAAGTCCCTGCCGCCAATCCGTCTATACCATCCGTTAAATTTGCGCCGTTGGATACTGCGGTCACAATAATTATGATAATGGGAATGAACACCAACCACGCATATTCCTCCATCCCATCTCCCATCCAGGTAATGAAGCGAGCGTAATCCAACTCGTTATTTTTTATAAATGGCAAGGTGGTCATGGTAGACTTAATTTCCTTACCAGGTACTTGCTGCACCGTATAATCCTGGGTAATCTCCGTTCTGGAATGTTCCTTCATGGTCACCTCTGGGTGAAAATATAAGGTGGCACCCACCATAAGCCCCAAAACCACCTGGCCCATTACCTTGAACCTACCCTTTAACCCCTGTTTGTCCTTTTTGAAAATTTTTATATAATCATCCACAAAACCTATAATCCCCATCCAGATGGTAGTAACGATCAAAAGGATCACATAAATATTATCCAAGAAACGCGCAAATAACAAAACGGGAATCAAGGTGGACATAATAATAATCAATCCGCCCATAGTCGGGGTACCTGCTTTTTGTTTTTGGCCTTCAAGGCCAAGATCCCTAACAGTTTCCCCAATTTGCTTATTTCGCAAAAAATTAATGATCCTTTTCCCATAGACCGTGGCCAATAATAGGGAAAGCATTACCGCCATTGCCGCCCTAAACGTTATAAATTGGAAAAGCCCCGCCCCTGGCAGTTGATAGTGTTTTTCCAAATATTCGAACAAATAGTATAGCATTCCTAGGTTTATTGTTTTTTGATATTCACTTTAATATGGACAACTTATGTTCTATTTATTTAAGTCGGCCAACAACTCCTTCACCATTTTATAATCATCAAAATCTTCCCTTACACCATTGGTTTCCTGATAGGTCTCGTGACCTTTACCAGCTACCAAAATAATATCATGTGCAACGGCCAATTGGCATGCCGTCTTAATAGCCTGCTTGCGGTTGACGATCGATAATGTTTTATTTGCATTTTGCGCTTCCACACCAGCTTCCATCTCCTCTATAATAACTGTGGGCGACTCCGATCTAGGGTTGTCCGAAGTGAAAATCACTTTGTTACTTAATGCTGTTGCGATATGACCCATAACCGGACGCTTAGACTTATCTCTGTCACCACCACACCCCACGACGGTGATGACATTTTCATTTCCAGTCCTCAATGTATTGATAGTATCAAGTACATTTTTCAAGGCATCCGGTGTATGGGCATAATCAACAATAGCAGTTATTTTTTCTTTTGATATATAATGCTGAAACCTTCCATCTACATTTTCCAATTCGCTGATGAGACGAAGAATTTCAAGTTTTTCCAATCCTAATAAATCCGCAGTAGCATAAATAGCCAACATATTGTAGGCATTAAAATCCCCGATCAATTTGGACCAAACCTCGTTGTCATCGATCTTCAACAATTGACCATTAAACTGATTTTCCAGTATTTGAGCCCTATAGTTGGCATAGGATTTAAGGGCATAGGTATACTTTCTTGCCCCAGTATTCTGCAACATTACCAATCCGTTTTTATCGTCTACATTGGTAAGCGCGAAGGCCTTTTTGGATAACTGATCGAACAAGATCTTCTTAGTATCCCTATACTCTGCAAAAGTTTTGTGATAATCCAAATGGTCATGTGACAGATTGGTAAAAATAGCACCTTCAAATACCAATCCTTCCGTTCTTTTTTGATGTATACCATGGGAACTGACCTCCATAAAGCAATACTCAACACCGGCATCGTTCATTAATCGCAAGTGCTTATTGATCGCTAAAGCATCCGGAGTGGTATGGGTAGTAGGATATTCCTTACTATCCACCATTATCTTTATGGTGGATATAAGTCCCACCTTGAAACCAGCTTTTTTAAACAATTGATAAAGCAAACTACTTACCGTGGTCTTTCCGTTAGTCCCAGTAACCCCTACCAATCTTAAGTTTTTGGAGGGATTATCGTAAAAATTGGACGCCATAATAGCCAAAGCCTTATTGCCATTATCCACCTCCACATAGGTGATACCGTTATCCAACTGCTTGGGCAGTTCTTCGCAGACTACAGCTTTTGCTCCTGAAGCAATGGCCTTATCAACAAACTGATGCCCATCTGCAAGAAGACCTTTAATAGCCACAAAAACATCGTCCATTCCAACTTTTCTGGAATCGAAACATATTTGGTTGACCATTACGGAAGTAGATCCACTTACAGCAGTAAGACCAACACCATACAATATGTCCTTTAGCGTCTTCATGATAGCACCAATACGATTTTGTTTACTTTTTTTAGATCTGTTCCTTTAGCAATTGATTGCTTCTTAACCTTTCCATTCCCTTTAACCTCTACTTCAATCCCTAAATTTTCTAGGATCGATACCGCATCCATGCCGCTCATACCCTCAACATTGGGCACTTCATTGTATTTTTTATTGGAAGCCGCAAAGTATCTCTGAAAATCCTCATCCAATTTTTTAGTCTCTGCATCATTAACATCCACTTCATCGACCAGGGGAGAACTAGCATATATTTTTTGGGCAACCGATTTAAAAACAGGCCCTGATACATCGGCACCATAGTACCCTACGCTTTTGTCCGGTTCATGAATAACCACGATACAGGAATATTTGGGGTCGTCCGCAGGAAAGTAACCAGCAAAAGTGGAAATGTATTTCATCACCTCTGGATCTTTTGAAACATAGTTCTTTTGAGTGGTTCCGGTTTTTCCCGCCATCGAAAAATTGGGAGAATAAAGCCCATGTCCGGTACCGTGCTTTTTCTCTACAACATCTTTCAACAGCTGCTGTACCTTACGCACTGTTTCCTTGGAACAGATAGACGGATTAATGACCTCCTTATCAAATTTCAAAATAGTCTTATCCCACTCCTTTACCGCTTTTATCAGCCTAGGCTTCAACATCTCCCCGTTATTGGCAATAGCATTGTAAAAAGTAAGGGTTTGCAGAGGAGTAAGAGCTACCTCATATCCATGGGACATCCAGGCTAAGGAAACCCCTGACCAACCTTTGTCCCCTGGATAACGGATTACAGGAGTGCCCTCCCCATTTATCGGCATTCCCAATTCCCTATGAAGGTTCATGTTCATTAAGCGGTTCACAAATTTTTCAGGATTGTCCTTGTAATTGTTATTGATGATTTTGGCAAAAGCCGTATTGGAGGACACCTCAAATGCCTTGGCAGCGGATATTTTGCCATATCCACCATACTTGGAGTCCCTAACCGTTCTGTTGTAGACCTTGAACGTACCTTTTTCCGTATCAATAACCGTGTTGGTATCTATTACCTTGTCCTCCAAGGCTACCACCATAGACATCAGCTTAAAAGTTGATCCTGGCTCATGGGACTCCCCAATGGCATAATTTAGTCGCTCATAATATTTACCCTCGCTAGTCCTTCCCAAATTGGATATGGCCTTGACCTCTCCGGTCTTGGTTTCCATTACAATTACACAACCGTGTTCCGCATTATATTTCTCCAATTGCCCCAATAAAGCATGATGCGCAATGTCCTGTATGTTGATATCGATAGTGGAAACCACATCATAGCCATCCTTGGGCTCCACAATATTATCCCAGCCAATAGGCTTCCATTGTCCTTTGGCTATTTTCTGTTTCAACCTCTTACCTTCTACACCCCTTAAATATTGTCCGAACGCCCCTTCCAATCCAACCCTGGTGCGGTATCCTTCTTCATCTACCCTTTCATAGCCCACACTCCGCTCCGCAATCTTGCCCAAGGGGTGCTCACGAACAATTTTTTGCTCTATAATCAAACCTCCCTTATACGGACCCTTATTAAAAAGCGGAAACTGTTTTACGGCGATATAATCCGAGTAATCCAAATTTCTTGCTATCAAAGCATATCGATTCTTATTTGCCTTCGCCTTTCTCAAGATTTGCTGATAATGGGATGTGGTCTTGCCAAACAATTTTGCCAGGGCATCGGACAAAGGCTTTACGTTTTCCTCAAAATCCTTTTTTCCAACCGTTTCAGCATCAAATCGTATGGCATACCTCGAAACCGAGGTTGCCAGCAAACTACCGTCATCCGAATATAGGTTGCCTCTCTTGGGGGCAATAGTGAACATTTTCTCCGTGCGATCCATGGCTAGTTTCCGATACTTCTCGCCTTCCACCATCTGTATGCTCACCAATTTTACCAAAACGGCAATTGCGAACAGAAATAAAAATCCCGCCACAATATATAATCTGGTCAATATGTTTTTTTCCGTTACAGGCACTATTCTTCGGTTTCGGTTTTTACTTTTATTTTTTTTGGGGGAGTTTCGGACGGAAACAAACCATCCTGCTCCAGAATTCTCAAAACAGTGGATTCCAACTTTAACTCCTGCATATCGGAGCGCACGTCTACAAACTCACTTCTCAATTCCTTAACCTGCTCATCAAGGGCGGCAATTCTATGCACTTTTCCATCTGCACTATGGGAACTGGCGATCATTACAGTTGCCAAAAAAGAAACATAAATGATAAACATCCAGTTTTTGGGAGCACCTCCGCTCACCAAAAACTTTCCTTTTAATATGTCCAATATCCCTTTTCTCATTCCTTAAAATTGACCTACTTATACCTTATTATATTATGCTCTTGCACCACTATGGACGCTACTAAGGACAATCCAATATTTGCGTATTTTAATCTTAAACCCGCTCCGCTATCCTGAGCTTGGCACTTCTTGCCCTATTGTTCAACTTTATTTCCTCCTTGGAAGGGACCACCAAACCTCCAACCTTTTTCATAGGAACTTCTATGTTCCCGTAAAAATCCTTTTCCGGCTCCCCTTCAAATTGGCCAGCCCTAATAAACCTTTTGACCAGTCTATCTTCCAAGGAATGATAACTTATAACACTAAGCCTACCTCCATCATTCAACAATTCCGGCACCTGCAACAAAAACTCCTTTATCACTTGTATTTCTTGGTTCACTTCTATCCTTATCGCCTGGTAGATCTGAGCCAAAATCTTATGCTCCCTATGTTTTGGAAGATACTGAGCCAAAACCTCCTTCAACTGATCGGTTGTTTTTATTGGTGCGTTTTCCCGCTGCTCTACAATGGTTTTTGCCATGGCATTCGCGTTCCTCAGGTCACCATATTGAAAAAGCACCCTCCTCAACTCATCATAGTCGTACACATTTACCACATCAAAGGCTGAAATCTGATTCTTTTTGCTCATTCTCATATCCAGATCCGCATCAAAACGGGTAGAAAACCCCCTCTCGGCCTGATCGAATTGATGGGATGAAACTCCAAAATCGGCCAAAATCCCGTCCACCTTCCTTATGCCATAGAACTTCAAAAATTGTTTTATATACCTAAAGTTTTCATTTATCAACTGAAATCGCCCATCATCAATAGCATTGGGCAAAGCATCCTCGTCCTGATCAAACGCCAACAGCCTTCCATTCTCTCCCAGCCTTTTCAATATCTCCCTTGAATGTCCTCCGCCACCAAATGTTACGTCCACATAAACCCCATCGGGTTTTATATTGAGCCCCTCAACAGACTCTGTCAGCAATACCGGATTATGATAAGTCATCGTCGTCATCTCCCATTACTTCCTCGGCCAAACTTGCAAAGTCCTCGGCCGTTTCCTCCAAAACCTTTTCATAGCTGTCCTTATCCCAAATTTCAACAATGTTAATTGCCGAACTCAACACCACCTCTTTAGTAATCCCTGCCACATCCACCAAATTTTTTGGAATCAACAACCTACCGGTAGCATCTATTTCCACCACCTTTACTCCTGCAGAAAATCTTCTTATGAAATCGTTGTTCTTTTTCTTGAATCGGTTCTTTTTGTTCATTTTCTGCATCAACAGATTCCACTCCGCCATAGGATACAGTTCCAAACAGGGTTGAAAAACAGAACGTTTAACCACAAAACCTTCATTTATTACGGGAGACATTTGATTTTTAAGCGCCACAGGAAGCATTACCCTTCCCTTAGAATCGGCCTTACAATCATATGTTCCAATGAAATTAATCACTTAAAGTAGCTGGTTTTTAATTTAATAACTCAAATATATAGAAATTATTACCACAATTTACCACAAAATACCACTTTGTTAATAAATTGACTACTTTATCGACAAACGACACCACAATTATCCCCTAAAAACTCCACAGAGCCCATGCCTCAAAAATTCTTATAACAAAAATTTATCATTAAATATCACCGTTCCAAAAACTTGTCTATACTTGCATAATAATGAAATGCCTATATTTGCCAACTAAGATCAGAAGCTATCCTTAATGGAAAAAAAGATAATTAAAGAGGGAAAATACCGATATATTGAAATGGGTGAAGGAACACCTATTATAATATTGCACGGTCTCATGGGTGGGTTGAGCAATTTCCATGGGGTAATGAATCATTTTCCCCCAAAGGGCTATAAAGTATTGGTTCCCGAGCTTCCTATTTACGACATGCCCTTGCTAAAGACCAATGTAAAGAATTTTGCCAATTTTCTGGAACGTTTTATAGAGCACAAAGGGCTAAAAGATGTAATCCTTTTGGGCAATTCATTGGGCGGACACATTGGGCTGCTACATACAAAATTATACCCTAAAATGGTTAAGGCTCTGGTAATCACCGGCAGCTCTGGACTCTACGAAAGTGCCATGGGGGATGGTTATCCCAAGCGTGGTGATTACGAGTTTATTAAGAAAAAGGCGCAGGACGTATTCTATGATCCGGAAGTAGCCACCAAGGAAATTGTGGATGAAGTTTTTGCAACGGTTAATGACCGCATTAAATTGGTAAAAACATTGGCCATCGCAAAAAGTGCCATTAGACACAACATGTCCAAAGATCTGCCACATATGTTGACACCCACCTGCATTATATGGGGAAAGAACGATAGTGTTACGCCCCCCAATGTAGCAGAGGAATTCCATTCACTTCTACCAGATTCCGATTTATTCTGGATAGACAAGTGCGGGCATGCCCCAATGATGGAGCACCCTTTGGAATTCAACACCGTACTTGACGCTTGGCTGGAAAAAAGAAAATTTTAAGCGACAGTTAAGACCCATAACCCTAAAAGCGAACAAATGAAAATTAAGTCGGCCGACTTTGTTATGAGCAATTCCAACGTCGCAAATTGCCCCAAGGACCATTTGCCCGAATATGCCTTTATAGGTCGCTCCAATGTAGGCAAGTCTTCCTTGATCAATATGCTTACCCAAAGAAAAAGTTTGGCCAAAACATCTGGCAGACCAGGCAAGACACAACTAATAAATCACTTTAAAATAAACGAAAATTGGTTTTTGGTGGATTTACCCGGCTATGGCTATGCCCGCGTATCCAAAAAAGACAAAAAAACCTTTCAAAAATATATTACCGACTACTTTATTGAGCGTCGGCAATTGGTATGTGCATTTGTTCTGATAGATATTAGACATGAACCCCAAAAAGTGGATATGGAATTCTTGGAATGGATGGGAGAAAACCAGATTCCATTTTGCATGATTTTCACCAAAGCGGATAAACTTAAACCAAAAGCCATAGAAAACCATGTCAATGCCTATATCAAGGAATTATTGGAAGGAGTTTGGGAAGAGGCTCCCAATTATTTTGTCACCTCCTCTACCAACGGTATGGGCCAAGAAGAATTACTAAGCTTTATTGATGAATTAAACACCAATTTCTTCAAGGCATTAACCTAAAGTAACATTTTGTTTACCACAAATTTGATCTAGGATAACCTTGCCTGAACGGCCAAAATTAGATCTTCTTGACTTTTCATGTCATTTATTTCTTCCCTAAGTAGAAACTCCTGAAGTTGACCTTTCTTTAAAATGAAGACCTTTGGAAGGGATTGCTTATTTTCCCGTTCGCTGGGATACCGTATTTCAAACTCGTCTTTGTGAAGAAACTCCATTTCCAAACCAGCATTCTGCCTAAATACCTTCCATTTTTTATTTTCAGAAAAAACACCAAAGGTTATTGCACACAGATTGCAATCGTAAGTACTAGGGCTCAATGTTTTATGAACGCTATCTAACAGAGCGTTGCCCATACCAGAATTGGCATTATACACAAAAACAAGTTTTTCGGCCTTAATGTTCCCCATTATAAAAATTACGAATTAACGTTACCGATTTAGTCGGCAAACACAAAAAAACTTAACGGAACAACAGGAGGGAACCCAAGGACAGAAAAAAGTTTATAAAAAGCTATTTTTTTAACTCCAGTTTTTCCGCAAAATAATCGCAAAAATCCTTCATAGTAGCCGTCATTTTTTCATCTTGGGTAGCCTTCATAAAAGTATCGGACAAGGAAACTAGGGTTTGATGAAAAAATACTTTCATTTCATCTACCGGCATATCTTTTGTCCATAGATCAATCTTCAAGGATTCTTGATTCTTACTGTCCCATACGGACAATAACATTGCCTTGGCCTTTTCATTATCAATACCCCCATCTTGTGCGGACCAGGACAGCTCTTCAGGAACCCTATTTTCGTCCAATCCAACCCTTAACGTAATTTCAGATGTATGTAGTTTTGCCATTACTTTGTTTTTAATTTATTCAAATTTTACAGCTTTCTTGGTTTATACCCTGACCTTTTGAAAAGTTCTTCTTCGGGCATGGTCAACATTTCCTGTAAAGTAATCGTGTTATTATCCATGAAGGCCTTGACTATTTGCCAACCTATATATCGCCCTATTTTACCAGGCGACTCGTTGTCCAATTCCAATTCAAACTTGGAGAAGGGAGCTGGATCCAAAAATCTTGGCCCCAATTTACTATTGGTACTATACAATAATTCGCGTTCAATAAAATAACGCCAAACCTGTTCTTCGTTGGCTTCAGCCCACTCCAATTCATCCGGGGCGTAGCCTATAGTTACAGCTTCGCTTTTTTGAGGCATAAGCCTTTCCATTAAATACAGCTCCTTGCCATAATAAACAAGTTGCGATAAAAAAGTGCGATCACGTGGCGGCGCCACAACGGCTTTAGCAAATGCACTGGCCACATCGCGGGTCAAATATTGTTTATCCAAGTCGTTTGCGATATACTTGGAAATACCTTGATAGAATTTATGGGAGTGCCCTAAATAGTTATCAAGACCAACTAGTAGCAAGCTATCCGTTAGAATTATTCTATTATTGTAGTCCACTTCAGAGGTCACCGTAACCACCTTTGGTAATCTGTAATTAGGAAAGTAATACTTTATATACTTAAACAACCACTCAAAATCTTCTTTTTCACTCTCAAAACCGGGGAAAGTTTTTCCTACCTCCTGCATAATTTCCATTTGTAGGGTATCCTGTAATTTGGCAAGCCAAATACTATCCGGATAATTGGCGGGAAAAAGATAGGGATACTTTTTTTTCAATACAGGAATATCCAAAGGTTTTGCTTCCGCAAATTCCCTATCAAACCTGTAAACCTTTAAATCTACTTTTATTTTACCGACCTCATCGGCCAATTTATCGCTGCGATCACAACTGCAAAAAATAATAATTGGGATAAAAACAAGGAATATGGCCTTTCGCATTCTAAAGTAATTCGGTTAATGTTTTAAATTTTAAATTCTAGGCTTTATTTTTACCGTGCAAAGTTAAGTTTTTAAACCTTATAAATTGTTCATATGCAGACCGAAAAAGTTATAGACCACATTGTAACATGGTTACAGGAATATGCCAACAAAGCCAATATAAAGGGATTTGTTATCGGAATTTCCGGAGGTATAGACTCCGCGGTCACCTCCACCTTATGCGCAAGAACCGGACTACAACTTTTATGCTTGGAAATGCCCATTCACCAAGCCGAAAGCCAAGTTACCCGAGCTTCGGACCATATAAAATGGCTAATGGACAACTACAACAATGTTAACCGACTGAAGGTTGACCTTACTCCCACTTTCGATAGTTTGGTAGATGCACTGCCCAGTGTTGAAAATGAAGAGGAGAGATTTATGTCCTTGGCCAATACAAGAGCTAGGTTAAGAATGACCACTTTATATTACTTTGCGGCATTGAACAAACTGCTTGTGGCCGGTACTGGAAATAAGGTAGAAGATTTCGGCGTAGGGTTCTATACAAAATATGGGGATGGAGGTGTAGACTTAAGTCCGATTGCCGATCTTCTCAAAACCGAAGTATACGAAATTGCAAAAACACTGGGCATCAACGAAGATATCATTAAGGCCGCACCTACTGATGGGCTTTGGGGCGATGACAGAACGGACGAAGACCAAATAGGGGCTTCATATCCAGAATTGGAATGGGCTATGCAAATGGAGGAAGAAGGAAAAACGGATACGGATTTTTCTGATAGACAAAAAGAGGTTTTTCAGATATACAAAAGATTTAACCGCGCCAACAAACACAAAATGCTTCCAATTCCTGTTTGCGAAATACCAAATTCGCTAAAATGAACATCTCACCTAAGAACCAAGTGATTAAATCGAAAAAACATGCGAAAATTTTCGGTTTTCAATAAAAAAATGAAGCTTTGCTTATCGAATTAGATATTTTAACCCTACATTGCATGTCAGTATTTTTAGACATGATTATTGATGTTGAAATCTAGAAAAATAACCAAAAATGATCAAAATTTTAATTGCTGATAATCATCCTATTGTTCGGATGGGCGTTAAACAAGTCTTGGAACATGTTTCAGATATCGAAGTTATCGCCGATGCATCTACAACCACAGAATTGTTCAATAAGCTGGAAATTTTTACCCCAGATGTTATTCTTCTGGAAATGGACATTCCCGAAATTAATGGTATCGCAACCCTTAGAAAAATTAAAAAACAATATCCCAACATACGGGTTTTGATTTATAGCGGTCAATCTGAGGATGTTTATGCTTTAAGTACCATACGGGCAGGAGCTTTTGGTTACTTGTCCAAAACATCGGACATAGATTACATTATAAGTGCTATACGAAAAGTTAGCGAAGGCAATATGTTTATTACCAACGAATTGGCCCAACGCCTTGCTTTTGATGAAGGCACACAAAAACCAAGAAGGTTCTTTAGAAAACTTTCCACAAGGGAAGTTGAAGTCCTTAAATTATTGGCCAGTGGAAAACGTAATAAGGAGGTTGCCCAAGGCCTTGATCTAAACGAAAAAACCGTCAGCACCTACAAAGCACGCTTAATGCGTAAACTAAATGTTGACAACTTAGTGGATTTACTACAGCAAGCCAAAGCTTTGGAACTGTACTAGTTAGAAAACAACCAATCAATAATAGAAAAGACTGATTTCCTATCAAAAAAGGATTTCAGTCTTTTTGTTTTAATCATTCAGAAATCTTAGGAAAGAACCCTGTTCAGTTTTTTGTTTAACAACACATTGAGCTGTATATAGTTCATTATCTCTTCCATAGTTTCCATATTCCCTTCCTGATTATTTAAGGTGTTCTCCTGAAGGGACCCTATCCTCTTTTTTATCAAATAGCACCTCAGCGTTAAAATAGTTTCGCTGACCAACTGGGAAATCCCTATTTTTTTATCTTTCGGGTAAATATCCTTGCGCTCCCATTGATGGAGAACGTACTTTTCCTCCTCCATTAAAATAGAAGAAATTTCCGATGCCAGTTCTTGGTCCAAATTTGCGATAAAGGTGGTAATGGAAAAAATTTCCTTCTCGTTAAGGTCTTCCATTAATTTATAGTAGATATTTCTGAACTGCTCATTGGCCAGTTCAATTTCATCATCCTGGAGGTCTAGATATATCTTTTCATATACTTTGGCATCCAAGGATTCGGGCTCCAATTCCAAATCACCTTTCTCATTTTCCTTTAAGACCAAGTCTTCGAATTGTTGGTCCAAATCCCCATATAGCAGCAACATCTCTATAATCTTTCGCTCCAGTTCATATTGCACATCCACCTTTTGACGCAATGGTTCGTTCTTGACCACATCAAAGGCCTGCTGCTCCTGTTTTATCTTTTTATTGGCATCCGATACGTCCTTTTTTCCTATCTGTGCCAGGGTATTGAACAAAACCGCCTCGGAAATATTCATGATCTGGGCGCACTCCTGTATATAAATTTCCTTCTGTATCCTATCTGGAATTTTAGAGATACTGTTCACTATATCCCTAACCGTATCCGCCCTTTTAATAGGATCGTTTGCAGCTTCCTCCACCAATAAAGAAGCTTTGAACTGAATAAAGTCCTTGGAATTTTCCTGTAGATAGAGCACTACATCCTCGTAATCATTGTTTTTGGAAAAACTATCGGGGTCTTCCCCTTCCGGAAAGGTACAAACCTTAACGTTCATCCCTTGTTCCAGAATAAGGTCTATCCCCCTTAGGGAAGCCCGTAATCCGGCCGCATCCCCATCAAATAAAACCGTTATGTTCTTGGTAAGCCTATTTATCAATCTTATTTGATCTGATGTCAATGCCGTACCACTGGAAGAGACCACATTGTGTATACCCCGTTGATACATCTGAATAACATCCGTATATCCTTCCACCAAATAACAATTGTCCTCTTTGGCAATGGCCTGTTTAGCAAAGTATATACCATACAGCACCTTACTTTTATGATAAATATCGCTCTCTGGAGAATTTAGGTATTTGGCCGCTTTTTTATCATTCGTCAATATTCTCCCTCCAAAACCGAGCACCCGGCCACTCATACTGTGTATTGGAAACATTACCCGGCCCTTAAAACGGTCAAAGGTCTTTTTGTTATCCTTGTCAGTGGCGTCATCTTTGACAATGGTAAGGCCTGTTTTTTCCAGATAACTCAATTGGTATCCCTTATTGAGAGCTGCTTTGGTAAATCCATCCCACTGATCCAAACAATAGCCCAGATCAAACTTCTTAATGGTATCATCCGTAAATCCACGTTCTTTGAAATAGCTTAAGCCTATGGCCTTGCCCTGTTCCCTTTCCCACAAAATCTCCGAAAAATATTTTTGCGCATATTCAGAAACCAGATACATACTCTCCCGTTCATTGGTCTGCTGCTTTTGCTCGTTGCTTAGCTCTGTTTCCTCGATTTCAATATTGTATTTCCTGGCCAAATATTTAATGGCCTCCGGATAGGAAAAATGTTCGTGCTCCATTAGAAAGGCTACCACATTCCCTCCTTTCCCACTACTAAAATCCTTCCATATCTGTTTTACCGGGGAGACCATGAAACTGGGACTGCGCTCATCGGTAAAGGGACTAAGTCCCTTAAAGTTGGAACCCGATTTCTTCAGTTGTACAAAATCCCCGATTACCTCCTCCAAACGGGCCGACTCATATACTTTATCTATGGTGGATTTCGAAATCAATCTTTACATTTTTTAGAAGGCTAAAGATAGCACTTTAAGGCCTATTGAAAAAAGTAAAAGGCAAGCATGTAAGATAAATATTGGTTAAATTGCCATATTATTCTAAGAGTATAAACAACAAGGAAATGATTTTATTTCTCGGAACCAAACCTGGAAAAACAACTTCAATATTGCTTCAAAATGTGGTATGCCCCTATTGCGAAAACAAGGGCACCCTGACTGCGATAACAAGTACAACCTATTTCCACTTGTTCTGGATTTCCCTTTTTAGAGTGGCAAACCATACCGTAATTAGCGGTTCCCATTGCAAAAGGACTTATTATGAGGATGAATTTACTGAAGAAATGCAGCACAGCTTGGAAGTTGGATCAAGCATAGAACAAAAAAACTAATCTCACTTACCTTATTTTAGATCGAAACGAAGTCCTAAAGAGATATTATGCTGGTCAACAATGGCATTGTTAAAAATAGGGTTCAAATCGTACTTCACATATAACAAAGCCTCTCCAACACCAGTATAGGCACTTAAGCCGTACACAAAATCATTGGTGTTATAACCTCTTTTAAATTTATCCTTTACGCTGTCCCCATCCCTGTCATATTTCAGTTTTTGGCGACTACCAATATTAAATCCGACATAACCTCCCAAACCTAGCCTAAATTGTTTGTGAACGGAATATCGCATCATCTTGTCGGTCTTCTTTAGACGTGAGGGACCAAATTCCAAATGTACGGGAAAGACCAAATTATCCATCCTGAATTTAGACTTGTCCAAATCATAATCAAATTCTTCCAACATAGTTTGGTCGCCATTGGAAACAAAGTATCTATTATCCTTTGGTTTTAGACCATTGAACTGAAAGGAAATTCCGTAATTGATCCTTACAAAATTAGTGTTTTCAAATACCCTGGTCTGCCATGCGTAACCCAATTCAAAAAATCGACTTCCACCTACTTTGTATGGAGTATCTTGTAAAGACTCCCCATCTATTAATGAATTGTTCAACCCAAAAGCAATTATGAGGTTGGAAGAGGTCCGCCGATCATATTTCATTTTGTATTGATTTCCCGAATTAACCAGAATTCCAAAGATTTTGTCGCCATCCTTATCCCCTGCTCCAAATCCTATTTCAATCCTCTCCAAATCCAGGTTCAAGTCCAATTCCCCATTTCGTTGCAACAAATCAATATAATTTTCTATAATTACCAGCTTATTTTCTATATTCCTTGCCCGGTTTTCTGCAGCTTTTCTTTTAAGGATATCCGCTTCCTCCTTGGTCAGATCCCCGTCATCCATTCGTTTATTGATTTGCTCCACCTCGGATTTTAAAGCCTCCCTTTCCGTAGTTTCTATAGCCGTCTTTTTCTTTTCCAACTCTTCAATTCTATAATTCCTTATGTTCAAATCCTGTGCCTGTAAATTCTTTGTACATAATAAAACTACCAATACTGCTAGATACCACGCCAATATTCTCATAATAAATTTTGATTTAGAAATCCCAGCCCCAGAGCTCCAAAAGGAGCAGGGCAATGGGAAATGATTAATGATTGATGAATTAATTTTTTAGTTATTTCTTGAAGCAACTGCCGTCTTTACCTTAATGTACCCCTCCTTTAGGATATCAAATATTTGCTCACGGAAAGTTCGGTCCAATTCGCTTTCAACATCTGCCAGTAAAGCCATAGCATCCACAGAATGGTTATCCCTAAATATTCTTTTAGAAAACAATTCTTTCTGTGCTTGTTTTAAGAGTAAATCCACTTCAGCATCCGTTAGGGAGATATTATTTTGCTCCAATAGATTCACCTGTGCAACTACCTCCTCAATTTTAGCATTGATAAGGGAATCGGGGCCTATCAATTCCTTTTCAACCAATTTTGGTTCAATGTATTCTCCACTGGCAATAACATTCCCAATTTCTTCCTCCTTTATAATTGCTGCCGAGCTTGTGTCCTCAATTAACTCCTTTGGTGTTTTATTGGTTTCTGTACCAACTATTTCGATTGCCTTACTGGTTGCGGCATCAACTTTATGCCCTTCAACACTATTTTCATTCGGAAGATTTTCCGGCATATGATTGACCCCTGAATCAGGGGCTGTTACGGTTTTAACATCCGGAGTATTCAATTCATCATTAACATTAAAGTAAATTAAGGACATTATCAATAATCCTATAATACTGGCAGCAACGCCAACCTGGAGGTTTCCTATTTTCACATTTCCCTTTTTGGGCTCCAATTGGTTCGATAACAAATCCCATGCCCTATCGGATGGAACAATTTCCCGTTTATCCAATTTCTCCTTAATATGTTCCTCAAATTTTAATGGTGCCATATCATTAATTGCTTTTTTCATTATATATATCCTTAATTGCCGCCCCCCTTACTTTTTTTTCTCACCCCCAGTTCGCTTAGTTTCTGTTGTAACATCTTACGTGCCTTGAATAACTGGGATTTAGATGTACTTTCCGTTACTTCCAACATATCAGCTACTTCCCTATGGCTATATCCTTCAATGGCATATAAAATAAATACCATTTTATATCCTTCAGGCAAGGCGTCGATCAACAATTGAATTTGCTCCAAATCCAAATCGGAGGTAATTGCAATTTGCTTTTCGGCACTCCTTTCATAAACTTCGTCGTCATAAACTATAGGCTGGCTCCCCCTGAGATAGGTGATGGATTCCCTCACCATTATTCTCCTGATCCACCCCTCAAAACTCCCCTCCTGCCTAAAGGAATCCAAGTACTTAAATACCTTTACAAAGCCGCTGACCATAACATCTTCGGCAAATTGAAGATCCTTGATATATTGTCTACAAACGCTCAGCATCATAGGGGAATACCTGTTATACAGCCATTTTTGCGCCTGTGTATCCCCAGATTTGGCCTTCTTAAGCAGTAACTTTTCGTTATTGTAAAAGGAAATTATTTTCAAACCCCAAAAATTTGTTTGTTATAAAGATAGACGACTATAATTACTAAATAGTTGCCTAAGAAAATGAAGAAACTAAAATAAAGATATAAATAATTGATTTACAGAGGTATAAGTTTATTTTTTTCGGTCCACCACGTAGTTTACCATAAGTTCCAGCGAACTTTTATATTCCGAATTTGGGTAGGTATCCAATAAGGCCAATGCCTCTTCCTTATAGGCCAGCATCTTATTTACGGCATATTCGAGTCCACCATTATCTTTTACAAAGGCGATAACTTCCTTGACCCGCTTTTTATCCTTGTTGTGATTCTTAATGGAATTGATCAGCCATTTTTTTTCGGCCTTGGAACATTTATTGAGTACAAATATCAATGGCAAGGTCATTTTTTGTTCCTTAATATCGATCCCTGTAGGCTTGCCAATTCTTTCCTCCCCGTAATCGAACAGATCATCCTTTATTTGAAATGCCATACCAATAAGCTCTCCAAATTTCCTAAATGTTTCTACATCCAGGGAATCGGGCTTAACGGAACAGGCTCCTAAACTACAGCAAGCCGCTATTAATGTTGCCGTCTTCTGCCTAATAATGTCATAATACACCTCCTCCGTAATATCCAAACGCCGTGCTTTCTCAATTTGAAGCAATTCTCCCTCACTCATCTCACGTACTGCCACAGAAATAATTCTGAGAAGATCAAAATCCCCGTTATCTATGGATAAAAGAAGCCCTTTTGAAAGTAGGTAGTCCCCCACTAAAACGGCTATTTTGTTTTTCCACAAAGCATTTACGGAGAAGAACCCGCGACGTTTATTGCTATCGTCCACCACATCGTCGTGGACTAGGGTGGCGGTATGTATCAATTCTATAACCGATGCCCCTCTATATGTCCTTTCGTTTACTTCCCCATTATTCAACAATTTGGCTGTGAGAAAAACGAACATAGGGCGCATCTGCTTCCCTTTTCTATTAACGATATAGTATGTAATCCTATTTAATAAGGCAACCTTGGAAGACATGGATTCATAAAACTTTTTTTCAAAAAGTTCCATTTCCTGATTAATCGGTTCCTTTATTTGGGATACAATTTTCAAGGGATAATATAAGCGGTTTCGGATTGCTAGTTCAGTTGCGTAAAATTAGGCAAAAAAACATAGTAATTAACAGCCAATAATGGTAATGTATCCCTAATTTATAGATTTCAGCGAATTTGTCATCGGAATTGATGCAAGGCATAGTTGCCTATACGTAGCCATTTTTTTCTAAGATTTATTGGCCAATTGTCCACAAGCCGCATCAATATCCTTACCCCTGGATCGTCTTACGGTTACTGTAATGCCATTTCTTTCTAAGGTACTAACATACATTTCAATGGCGGTATTTTTGGCTTGTTGAAATTCCCCATCGTCTATTGGATTGTATTCTATGAGATTAACCTTGGAGGGGGCGAACCTGCAGAAATCTACCAGGGCATTAACATCTCTCTGGGTATCATTAATCCCCTCCCAAACCACATATTCATAGGTAATCCTACTTTTCGTCTTTTGGAACCAATATTCAAGTGCCTCACGCAGATCGGTCAAGGTAAAGGTAGCATTGAAAGGCATTATGGAAGTCCGTATTTCATCTATGGCAGAATGCAGGGATACCGCCAATTTAAATTTCACTTCCTCATCCGCCATTTTACGTATCATCTTAGGAACTCCAGAGGTAGATACTGTTATTCGTTTGGGAGACATTCCCAATCCTTCAGGTGAGGTTATCTTATCAATGGCCTTTAGCACATTGTTATAATTCATCAAAGGCTCTCCCATGCCCATAAAAACAATATTACTCAAAGGGCGATCAAAATATAGTCTACTCTCATTGTCAATGGCCACTACTTGATCATAAATCTCATCCGGATTTAGGTTTCTCATTCGCTTTAGTCGGGCAGTAGCACAAAATTTGCAATCCAAACTGCAGCCCACCTGACTGGATACACAGGCCGTAGTTCTTGTCTTGGTAGGAATTAAAACAGACTCCACAATAAGATCGTCATGTAGCCGAACCGCATTTTTGATGGTTCCATCACTACTGCGTTGCATTTGATCTACCTTTATATGGTTGATCACAAAATTATCCTCCAGCATCTGCCTAGTTTCCTTAGAGATATTGGTCATATCTTCGAAGGTATGGGCGGATTTTTGCCACAACCATTCATAAACCTGGTTACCCCTAAAGGCCTTGTCTCCCTGAGCTTCAAAGAACGACCTAAGTTGTTCTTTGGTAAATGCCCTTATATCCCTTTTGTTTTTTGCAACTTCCACTTCCTAAAGATAAATGATTCTATAAAAAAATCCCGTCAATCCACAATTATCTGCGATACTGACGGGATCTTAGTATTAATTTGGATGCTTATATAATCAACATAGCATCACCGTAAGAATAAAATTTATATCCTTCTAAAATTGCTTCCTTATAGGCCTTCTTCATCAAATCGTGCCCCATAAAAGCCGAAACCATCATTAATAATGTAGATTTTGGCAAGTGAAAATTGGTCACCATGGCATTGGCAATGCTAAAATCGTATGGAGGAAAAACAAACTTGTTCGTCCAACCGTCGAAGGTATTTAAGGTCTGCTGGGAAGAAACTGCACTTTCCAAAGCCCTCATGGCCGTAGTTCCTACCGCACACACCCTTCGCTTCTTAAGTTTAGCACTATTCACAATTTCTGTTGCCTTTTCATCTATGATCAATTCCTCGCTATCCATCTTGTGCTTGGAAAGATCTTCTACCTCCACCGGATTAAAAGTACCCAGACCTACATGCAGGGTCACTTCGGCAAAGTCTATTCCCTTTATTTCCAATCTTTTTAACAAATGCTTGGAAAAATGTAAACCGGCGGTGGGTGCTGCAACGGCACCTTCATGCTTTGCATAAATAGTTTGATATCTTTTTTCGTCTTCAGCCTCTACCTTTCTCTTAATATACTTAGGCAAAGGAGTTTCACCAAGTTCTTTTAATTTTCTTCTAAAATCGGTATAGGAGCCATCGTAAAGGAACCTCAACGTCCTTCCTCTAGAGGTAGTATTGTCTATTACCTCTGCTACTAAAGTCTCATCATCACCAAAATAAAGTTTGTTACCAATTCTTATTTTACGCGCTGGATCCACCAAAACATCCCAAAGACGTTGTTCCTCATTTAGCTCACGTAATAAAAAGACCTCGATTCTAGCTCCGGTTTTTTCTTTATTACCATACAATCTTGCAGGAAAAACTTTGGTGTTGTTAAGCACCATAACATCGCCCTCGTCAAAATAGTCAATAAGATCCTTGAACATTTTATGCTCAATTTTACCTGTATCCCTGTGAACGACCATTAATTTGGACTCATCCCTGTTCTCTGCAGGATACTCTGCCAATAATTCATTTGGAAGTTCAAAATTGAAGTGCGATAATTTCATTTAGTATATTCCTTAAATTTAGATTAATGTTTTGCGGCTGCAAATATACGACGATGCAGGGGGCGATGTCAAGTAAATCGCCATTTAAATAAAAATCAAACGGTTTGCACCTTGAATTTTAGATTTTTCATATCCTCCCAAAAGTCGGGATAAGATTTGGATACTACTTCCGCATCGTTGACAAACAGTGATGTTTTTAAAGCCAATGGAGCAAAGGCCATGGCCATTCTGTGATCGTTATAGGTATCTATCGCGATTTCCTTTTTTATTTCCTTGGAAGGTTCCAGGGTCAAAGTTTTGTCGGTGACGGATATAGATGCGCCCAACTTGCTCAATTCTGTCTTTAAGGCTTCCAGCCTGTCGGTTTCCTTAATTTTAAGGGTGTGTAATCCCGTCATATGACAACCTACCGCCAATCCGAAACAAGTTACGGCAATGGTCTGCGCTATATCCGGTGCGTTTGCCAGGTCCAAATTGAAAGTAGAATCTTTCGGGTTTGACGTTTTTTTCAAAACAACCTCATGCCCCTTAAAGCTGGTTTCCACTCCAAAATCCCTATAAATATCCCTAAGCACGCTATCGCCCTGAAGGCTGTTCTCGTTATAGGCCGATAAAGAGATTTCGGTACCTATATCACAAAGTGCTACAATACTATAAAAATAGGAAGCAGAGCTCCAATCCGATTCCACAACTTGGACAGTAGTCCCAAGGGTAGTTTTTGGTGATACTTTTATTGTATTTCCTTGGAAAGAATTCGTTACCCCAATTTGGGAAAGCAGGCCCAAGGTCATTTTTATGTATGGTACCGATGTAATTTTACCAACCAACTCCAACTCAATTCCATTTTCCAGACTCGGCCCTATTAGAAGCAAGGCTGAAATATATTGACTACTGATATCCGCTGGCAGACTAACCTTATACTTTGTCAATTTTTTACCCTTTATAGCAATGGGTGGATACCCCTCGTCCTTTAAATAGCTAATTTCCGCACCCAGAGCCCTCAGTGCCTCAACCAAGACTTTTATAGGCCTTTCGGTCATTCGTTTGGAACCTGTTAAAGTAACTTCTTTGTTTTCCTGTGATGCAAAATAAGCCGTTAAAAACCGCATGGCCGTACCTGCGTGGTGAATATCCACAACACCATTGCTGATCTGCAACCCTTTTTGCATTACTTCCGCATCATCGGAATTGGAAAGGTTATCAATTTGTATATTGGGAAACAAGGCCTGTAATAACAATAACCTATTGGATTCACTTTTGGATCCAGTAATTTTTACTTCTGATTTAATTAGGGTTTGCGATGGGGCAGATAAATGTAGCTTCAATTTATATGGATTTTTAGGACGTAATTGCTTTATTTTTTGTTTTTGCACGAATGCGCAAAAACAAGCCACAAATATAGCACTATTTCAGCTTTTTATTGTTGTGGTGACGATCATGATCACGCTTTGCCTTAAAGTTTAATTTCTTGTCAAAAGACTCCTGCAAATTTATGCCCGTCTGGTTGGCCAAACAAAGCACTACGAAAAGCACATCTGCCAATTCTTCCCCAAGATCCTTATTCTTGTCCGACTCCTTTTCGCTTTGCTCGCCATAACGCCGGGCAATAATTCTGGCTACCTCTCCTACTTCCTCTGTAAGTTGGGCCATATTGGTAAGTTCGTTAAAATAGCGTACCCCATGGTTCTTGATCCATTCGTCTACGGCTTCTTGTGCGTTTTCTATGTTCATTATTCTCTATTTTTTGTATCTATCTGTATGGTAACCGGTCCATCGTTAAGTAGCGCCACTTTCATATCGGCTCCGAAAATACCAGTTACAACCTTTTTTCCAAGATCTTTTTCCAATTGTGCCACGAAACTTTCGTACAAGGGAATAGCTATTTCCGGCTTTGCCGCTTTAATATAACTGGGCCTATTTCCTTTTTTTGTTGAGGCGTGAAGCGTAAACTGACTGATTACCAGGGCCTCTCCTTCCTGCTGAAATAGGGACAAATTCATAACGTCCTGAGCATCATTAAAAATCCTGAGGTTTACAATTTTATTGGAAAGCCACTTAATATCATCTTGGGTATCCGCATCCTCTATTCCTAAAAAAATAAGTAGTCCGTTCGAAATTTTTGAAATTACTCTCCCATCCACCGTTACGCTCGCGGTGGTTACCCTTTGAATTGTTGCACGCATTATTTTTCTCCGTAAATATCCACTCTATAATTCTCTTGTTCCCCGCTCAACATTTGAACATAACTTTTGTACCTGCTCCAAGCTACTTCATCATTGTCCAAAGCCTTCTTTACTGCACAATGCGGTTCATCCAAATGCAGGCAGTTATTAAACTTGCACTCACCTTTCAACTTAAAAAATTCAGGGAAATAATCCCCTATTTCCTCCTTCTCCATATCCACTATCCCAAACCCTTTTATTCCCGGCGTATCAATAATCCTAGCCCCGAATTCCAGATCGAACATTTCAGCGAAAGTAGTAGTGTGCTGCCCCTGCATATGCTGTGAAGATATTTTTTTGGTCTTCAGGTCCAATTGAGGCTCTATGGCATTGACCAAAGTGGATTTTCCCACTCCGGAATGCCCAGAAAACATACTGGTTTTCCCGATCATTAATTCCTTTACCTTATCCACATTTTTTCCAGTTTTGGCTGAAATTCCAATACAGGTATATCCAATCTCCCTGTAAAGGTTTGCGAGATATTTTATCTCATCCAGTTCCTCTTCACTGTAAGTATCTATCTTATTAAAAAGTAAAATAGCAGGAATATGATAGGCTTCGGCAGTCACCAAAAACCGATCTATAAAACTTGTAAATGTGGGCGGATTATTTAAGGTTACTATCAAGAAAACCTGATCCAAATTGGCCGCAATGATATGGGTTTGTTTGGATAGGTTAACCGACTTTCTAATAATATAATTCTTCCTATCCTTAATTTCAGTAATTATACCTTGGGAATTTTCCTCAGTCCCATCCACCTCAAATACCACCACGTCACCAACCGAGATAGGATTGGTACTTTTTATTCCCTTAAGCCGAAATTTTCCCTTTATCCGGCATTCATAGAAAGCCCCTTCCGCAGTTCTTACGGTATACCAACTTCCAGTAGATTTATATACGGTTCCTTCCATTAAAGAGTTCTGACAGATTTTTTTACAAAGAAACAACTTTAGTTTTATACTAGCTTTTAAAACTAATCGTTGTTAACCAAACATTAATTTAGAAAAAACACGAAAAATGAAAAATATTATGCTTTTTGCCTGCTTAATGATTGCTGCCGTTACAGACGTGAATGCGCAACAATTTAAAGTAATCACCAGTGTTGAATCCATAGTTCCCAGTGGCTTGGGAAGATCTCGGATCATTAGCGCAACAGAGGATAGGGATCACAAAGAATTCACTAGCGAACAAACGGATGAGGATAATTCAAGAAATAAATCCAAACGAGGTGATATACGGGTAAAGAATTTTGAAGAAACCAAACTTTTAAATTTTTACAATATTGGAGGTATCAGATTCCAAAATATTGCTGCCAATGACGCTTTGATATCATCCAAAATTAATGACATGGTGGCCGACGGATGGGAATTGGCCTTTGTTACGAGCGCCGTTGAAAGTGATAGCGGAAAAGATGATGGGCAGGGAATTTTTATTACCCGATACATATTTAAGAAGTAAACTTTTCCAATAAGAAATAGTAAACCCGGTCCAACAAACCGGGTTTTATATTTAAGATAATTTGTTTTCGTGACTCTATTATAATGCAAACCTGTTTCTTTGTACTATCTTAAAATTACTAATCCATTATTTTTACCCTACCACCGGCAAACGTATTCTTATTTACCTCTTTCGGGTTCCCATAAACATACACATCCCCGCCAGCTTTAATATTAATATCTATTGCATCCGAAACAAACATTGCAGCCTCTCCTGCTGCCGTTATCTTAATACTGGCTTTCTCACTTAGTAACGGTTTCCCCTCAAAAACTCCTCCTGTATTTAAGACGACCTCTTGATTTATAGTCTTGCCAGAGGCCTCCACTACACCACCTGTAACACAGCGCACGATAAGTTGGTGCACATCAAGTCCTACTTTTATTTTGGCGCCTTCCTGAGTCTTTAATTCTATCTTTTCTTGGCTTAAGGTTTCGTTGACTGTAATTCTTGCGCCCTCATTCCCATCAATTAAGTCTATATTTTTATAATACACCTCCACAAAGGTGTTTTCGCCATGAAATTTTTTATTGAGTTCCATTTTTATCTTAAGAACCCCATTTTTATTTACAATTTGAATATCATCCACGTTATCACCTTTAACCAAAACCTTATTCTCATTGGATTTAATTAAGTTGACCTCTATTAGATCATAGACCTTGACCTCATTAAAATCCCCTACGGATTTATCCACTATCCTTTGTGAAAACCCCAGAAACGATAGACTTAGAAAACCAATTACCAAAACATTTTTCATTATCCTTATTTTTTTTATTACACTAATCCATTAATATTTGGGGAAGCTTTACTCTATTAGATCCATTAATGTGGTAAAGATGGTACAAAAGTAGATTTGTTACACCAAATTATAAAAACAATTAACTTTAACAATTGACACTTGACCAATTTTAGCTGAAAATACAATTTTTAAAACCTGTGATACCACTATAACTATCGAGTAACAAACCAAAACATTGAATCAAAAAAACCCGCATATAGCGGGTTTTTAACGGTATACCAATAAAATAGTCTATGCGTTGATTATCTTTTCTTGGTGATTAATGGATTCTTGGTGAATAGCCTTAAACATTCTTAAAACAAATTCTTCACTTAATCCCTTAGCCTCTCCTTCCAAAATCATGGCACCTAATATCTGATTCCATCTATTCGATTGTAAAACAGCAACGTTTTTCTGCTTTTTCAAAGCACCAATACCATCGGATATTTTCATTCTCTTACCAAGCATATCGATTAACTGGCTATCAAGAACATCAATTTGTGCCCTTAGATTGCTAAGTTGACTATTATACTCTGCTTCGGTATCAGACTCTTTTCTAATCTTCAGATCTTTCATGATCTGGATCAATTTGGAAGGTGTTACCTGTTGTGCGGCATCACTCCATGCGTTATCCGGATCAAAATGGGTCTCTATCATTAGACCATCAAAATTAAGATCCAAGGCCGTTTGCGAAACGTCAAAAATCATTTCCCTATTCCCAGTAATATGTGAAGGGTCATTAATTAAAGGTAAGTCAGGGAATTTATTTTGAAATTCAATTGCCAATTGCCATTCCGGGATGTTCCTATATTTAGTTTTTTCATAAGTAGAGAAACCTCTATGTATGGCGCCCAGATTTTTAATGTCGGCAGTATACAATCTTTCAATTCCACCAAGCCATAATGCTAGATCTGGATTTACTGGGTTCTTCACCAATACAATTTTATCCGTTCCCGCAAGGGCATCCGCAATTTCTTGCATAATAAACGGACTAACGGTTGATCGGGCACCGATCCACAATAAATCAATATCATGTTCCAAGGCCAACTTAACATGAGCGGCATTTGCTACCTCGGTACAAGTTTTCATACCGGTTTCCGACTTAACTTTTTGCAACCACTTTAAACCTAAAGCCCCCACCCCTTCAAACATTCCAGGACGCGTTCTTGGTTTCCAGATTCCGGCACGATAGTAATTTACATCGGTATCTTTTAACTCATTGGCAATTCGGAGAACTTGCTCCTCTGTTTCCGCACTACAAGGCCCGGCAATTACTAACGGATGGTCCAATTTCATATCGTCCAACCATGTTCTCATTTGTTTTGAATTTTCCATTTCTATACTCTATTTTTTGTTAAGTGGTATTCCGTTTAATATTTCCTTTATTTTATTTGTACTATTCATTTCCTTATAAATGCCTTCATAATCATCTGCGATCAACATAGCTTTGAACTCCTTCAAATTTTGAATATATTCTCCCAATGTTTCAACGACATTTTCCTTATTCTGTTTAAAAATCGGAGTCCACATGGCCGGTGAACTTTTTGCCAATCGTACGGTGCTTTCAAAACCACTTCCAGCCATGTCAAAAATATCACGTTCATTCCTTTCTTTCTCAATAACCGTCTTTCCCAACATAAAAGAACTTATATGTGACAAATGTGAAACGTAGGCAATATGCTTATCATGCGCCTCCGGATTCATATAACGTATCCGCATACCCAATTGTTGAAAAAGTTCCAATGCTCTTTCCTGTAACTTAAAGGCCGTTTTTTCAATTTCGCAAATAATATTGGTCTTCCCTTTAAATAATCCTTCTATAGCGGCAGAAGGTCCTGAAAACTCGGTTCCGGCAATTGGGTGACAAGCCAGAAAATTTCTTCTTTTAGGATGATTATCCAAAACTTTGCAAATTTGGGATTTGGTAGATCCTGCGTCAATAACCACGGCATCATCATTAATGGCGTCCAATATTCTGGGCAGTTCCTGCACCATAACATCCACAGGAATACCCACTATTACAAATTCGGCCTTGTGCAATTGACTATAATCCGCCTTTTCATCGATCAAGGATAATGACATAGCCTCTTCCAGATGTCCTTCATTGGCATCTATGCCGTAAATTTTGGAATCCGGCCTATTGCGTTTAATATCCCTGGCCAGTGATCCACCAATTAATCCGATACCGATTACAAATACATTCATACTATCTTATCATTAGTTCCAAAATGGTAGAACACCTACAATAATCCCACTATAAATTGGGAATTTCAATTATTATCGATTAACTATAAAAAGACCTCGACCGCATACCCATATTTGGAAACAAATTGATCTTCATTTATATTATTTTTCAAAACCTATTAATCGCTTCTTCAATCTTATCTGCCGTAACACATAAGGAGAAACGAATATACCCCTCTCCGTTTGAACCAAAAATTGTTCCGGGAGTAATAAAAATGTTCTTGTTATAGAGCACCTCGTCAATGAACTTTTCAGAAGAAGAAACTCCAGCAGGCAATTTGGCCCAAACGAACATCCCTACGGAATTTTTATCATAGGAACATTTTAGCTTGTCAGCAAGGACATACATCAGTTCCCGGCGTTTATTATAGACTTCGTTTAACTCATTAAACCATGATTCATTACTGTTCAACGCAGCTATAGCCCCTTTTTGAATGCCATAGAACATACCCGAATCCATATTGCTTTTCACCTTTAGGACAGCATTGATATGTTCACTGTTCCCCAAAACCATCCCAACTCGCCAACCTGCCATATTAAAAGTCTTACTAAGGGAATTCAATTCCAAGGCCACATCCTTGGCTCCATCTATCTCCAAGATACTTATGGGATTTTGGTTTAGAACAAAACTATATGGATTGTCGTTTACCAATAAAATGTCATTTTCCTTAGCGAATGCCACAAGCTCTGTTAATTGCTCTCTATTAGCCGTAGCCCCTGTTGGCATATGAGGATAACTGGTCCACATCAATTTAACCTTTTCAAGGTCTTGCTTTTTTAATTCTTCCAAATCAGGAAACCAACCCTTGACACTTGTTAAATCATAATACTGCGGCTTTGCACCTACCAAATTGGTTACCGATGTGTATGTAGGGTAACCGGGATTGGGAATCAACACCCCGTCTCCTGGGTTTAAAAAGGCTAGACTAATATGCATAATCCCCTCTTTAGACCCCATTAATGGAAGTACTTCAGCTTGTGAGTCTACAACTACACCAAATTTATTCTTATAAAAAGATGCAAATGACTCCCTTAGCTCTGGTAAGCCCTGATAGCTCTGATATTGATGCGCCCCTTCATGGCTCAAAGCCTCTTTTATCGCATTTTGCACGGCATGGGATGGCTCCAAATCAGGACTACCGATACCCATATTTATCACAGGTCTTCCCTCTGCCATTAACCCCCGTACTTCCCTAAGTTTCTTAGAAAAGTAGTACTCTTCAACCGAATTTAATCTACTTGCAGCAATCATAATATTCTGGCATTTTTATATTCTCCCAATACTTTAAATTCTTCCGCCATAATTTCCAATAAGGCTTTTGCTTTTTCAAAATTTTCATACTTATCAAAGGTCACATCCACAAAAAAGGAATACTTCCATGGCATCTCTATTACCGGCAAGGATTGTATCTTGGTAAGGTTCAGCCTACAATCGCTCATCACATTCAATATAGCAGCAAGACTTCCGCGTTTATGATCCGTGATAAACCGTACCGAAGCCTTGTTAATTTCCTTTTCGGGCAGCGCTTTGTTTTTAGTTTTTACTATGATAAACCTAGTAGAATTATCCTTGATAGTCTGTATTTCCGAATGAATAATCTCCAAGTCGTACAACTCGGCAGCCACTTTTGGCGCAATAGCCGCTATTCCCATCAGCTGATTTTCCTGAATATTTTTGGCCGTCTCGGCAGTATCCACATCTTCAACGAGTTTGATGTGTTTATAATGCTTAAAGAATTCATTACACTGCAACAAGGCCATTGGATGGGAACGTACCTCCTTTATCTCATCTATTGTCTGCCCTTTCAGAGCCATTAGATTGTGATGAATACTTAAGTACTTCTCCCCAATAATATGAAGGTTTTTATGGAACACCAATGCATAATTTGGTATAATGGACCCCGCAATGGAATTCTCAATAGCCATAACCCCTTTGTCTGCAGTCTTGTTGGTTAAATGATCTACCAAAATATCGAAAGATGAACATTCAACGAATGTAACGTCATCTCCAAAATAGTCCTTTGCCACCTGATGGTGGTTAGAACCTTTGATACCTTGTATTGCTATTCTTAATTTCACCCTTTTTTAAATTGCCCTCCGGCCTGATTATGATTTACCGCTAAACTCCTTTTACCCCTCTTTTCGAAAGTTTTATCCAAAAAAAAAGCCCTGGTTTTCACAGGACTTTTATCTATATATATCTTAAAAATATGCTAGAACAGTCCCTTACCTCCCTTAAAAAAGAAGTAAAAATAAAAACCGTTCCAGAAATATTGCTTTGTCATTTTTCTTATAAAACTCCGGCTAAAGTAATAATTATATTTATAAATCGGTATGGATGACCCAATTTTTATATTTTATTTACAATATCCCCTTAAAAAATATGAATTAACCGCCCTATGGGATTAAATTTTGCGAATTGCGAAGAACCAATCCAAATGTCTCATTTACAAAACCTACAACTCACTATTGACGATCAATATTTTATCCAAATGATAATTAAATCCAGGTTTCACCAATTTACATTATTTTTGATAAAAAAGTATCGCATGTCCATCATAGCAAAAGACATTACCAAATCCTTTGGAAAACAAAAAGCAGTGAACCAGATCTCCTTTACTATCGACAAAGGGGAAATAGTAGGCTTTTTGGGCCCCAATGGGGCAGGTAAATCCACTATGATGAAAATATTGACCACCTATCACACCCCAGATCAAGGCCAAGCGGAGGTCAATTCATTTGATGTTCAAAAGGAGAAGAAAAATGTTCAAAGGAGCATTGGCTATTTGCCCGAGCACAATCCTTTGTATTTGGACATGTATGTAAAGGAATATCTTGGGTTTAACGCAGATGTTTACAAAGTAGACAAAAGTAGGGTCGACGCAGTAATTGAACAGACCGGTCTAAGTCCGGAGGCGAACAAAAAGATAGGGCAACTATCCAAAGGGTATCGACAAAGAGTGGGATTGGCCGCTGCACTACTACACGATCCAGAGGTTTTGATCCTGGACGAGCCTACCACTGGCCTTGATCCCAATCAACTTTTGGAAATTAGAAAGTTGATACGGGAAATAGGAAAAGAAAAGACCATTCTACTGTCCACACACATCATGAAAGAGGTAGAGGCTGTCTGCGACAGGGTATTGATCATCAATAAGGGAACCCTTGTGGCAGATAAAAAACTATCTGAATTACGTGATGGACAAGATCAGGTTTTAGTGGTTGAGTTCGATTATAGGGTGGAAGAAGCCTTTCTTAAGAAATTGCCCAATGTAAGTGTGGTTAAAAATATTGGTGGCTTTGTTTATGAGATTACCTTTAACACAACTAATGATATGCGACCTGTTGTATTCGACTTCGCTCATGACAACCAATTAAAAACCCTGCAATTGAGTAGGAAAAACAAGAATCTTGAGAGTTTATTTACAGAATTGACCCTTTAAAATAATTTAAAGGACAGAACAAATCCTATAATTTTTGAATGATAGGATTAAAAGCCTTGGAAGCCACTAGAACCTGATCTCCAATCCTTAACAGGGCAGCCTCTTTAGGGTCCGAGACCACTCTAATAATATCATTACCTATAAGCACAGAAATTATATAAATCACATCTTCCCTCTGTATCTTTAGAATTTCCCCGGAAAATCTAAACTTGGCACTTGTCTTATTCAGTCCAAAAAAATCGGCAGCAGTACCGTTTTTGATTACACGACCATTTTGAATCTCAAAGACGCTATCCGATAGTTTTACAATTTCCCCAATATCATGACTTACCAATATTGTTGTTAGTTTATATTTCTTATGAACTTGCAAAAGATATTCCTGTAGCTTTATCCGCATTTTAAGATCCAATGCCGACAATGGTTCGTCCAATATTAAAATCTCAGGTCGTTGGACCAATGCCCTGGATAGTGCCACTCGTTGTTTTTGCCCCCCGGATAGGGTTTCCGGTTTTCTATGTTGTAATTCTTCCAGTTCTGCAAATTCCAACAACTCCCTTATTATAGAATTATCCTGATTTTTTTGAAGCGCATATTCCAAATTTTGACGCACGTTCATATTGGGAAAGAGAGCGTAATCCTGAAATACGTATCCCACCTTTCGCTGTTGCGGTTTAAGATCAATATTGCTGCGACTATCGAACCATGTTGTTCCTCCTACGGTTATCATCCCGCTATCCGGCTTCAACAATCCACTGAGCATTCTTAAAGTAGAAGTTTTACCTGCCCCTGATTCCCCAAATAGGGTAACAAAGTGCCCCTTTTCTATGGTCAAATCCAAATCAAGGGCCATTTTTCCTCCAGTGGAGCTTAGTGTTTTATGCAGATTTAACTGTATCATTGGGAAAAGCGTTTAAAATAACCCCCATTGGTAAGATAAACCAATAGTAGAATTACAAAAGTTACGGTAAACAAAATCAATGAATAGCTATTAGCAGCAGCGTAATTAAGCGCTTCCACTTCATCATAGATCGCTATAGAGGCCACTTTGGTCTTTCCGGGCATATTTCCCCCAATCATTAGCACTACGCCAAACTCGCCAACAGTATGGGCAAAGGAAAGTACAATCCCAGTAAGAAGGGAGGGTTTTATATTGGGCAACAAAATTTTTAACAGTGTCGTAAATTTTGATTTCCCCATTGTATAGGAAGCCTCTTTTAGAGTTGAAGGTAGCGAGGAGAGCCCTGCTTGAATGGGTTGTACCATAAACGGCAAGCTGTAAATCACAGAAGCCACTACCAAACCCCCAAAAGAAAATATAAGCTTAATTCCCAGCCAATCATTTAACCAACTCCCAAAAGCATTTGCGGGACTAAAGGCCACCAGCATATAAAAACCCAATACGGTAGGCGGCAGCACCAAAGGCATGCTCACCAAGGTTTCCAGTACAGGCCTAAATTTAGATTTTGTACTTGATAGCCAACTGGCAATGGGAATAGAAATCACAAATAATATAGCCGTGGTTATCACCGCAAGTTTAAATGTAAGTACTAGGGGCTGCCAATCCATTACGGTGCCAGTATTATTTCGTTCAATTTAACCATAATCACCACTTCTATCCGCTCAACCAATTCCATCTGCTTTAAACTCTTAGTACTTATTATGGCAATGACCTCACCTATATTTGTCTCCAAAATCAATCTACTCAACAAAAGGCCCATTTCCACAGAGGCAACGACTCCAGAAATCCTATTCTCGATACTTATGTTCAATTCCTTTTGGGTAGTGACCGCAACCTCCATTTCCTTAAACAGGACATTAACCTTTTTACCCTTTTTCAAATAAGGGGCAGATTCCGGGCTATCTATGACCACAGACATTAATTCCTCCCCATTGTCCACCTCAACACAAACTATGGACATAGTTCCATTGGTTTTAATATCTGTAATATGTCCGGAAAAACTATTCATCCATCAAATATCCAAATTCTTTTAATATCTCCTTGGCCTCTAACGAAAAAAGAAAGTCATAAAAATCCTGAGCGTACTGAATAGTGCTTTCTTCACGGTTAACAAGCACTACACCCTGACTAATTTTGGAGTATAGCGATGGATCCACAATAACCCAACTCCCTTTACCCCTCATTTCGGGCGATAGGACCGTTGATAAAGCTGTAAAACCAATTTGTGCAGCTTGGGAAATTATGAATTGATCTGTCTGCCCTATGCTTTCCCCGAAAACCAATTTAGGCCCCAAGACTTCCTTCAATCCATAATGCTGCAAAACCTCCTCAGCAGCAACACCATATGGGGCAGTTTTGGGATTTGCCATAGCAATGTGCGCTATAGCCCGATCGGATAGCGCGTCAATTGAAACCGGGGTATTCCCCACCATTGACCAAAGCACCAATTTTCCGTTGGCATAGACCTTTGGAGCATTCATTGCTTTCCCTTCCCTGTATAGGGCCTCCGGATATATCATATTGGCCGCTACAAAAATATCATAAGGGGCACCTTCCATAATCTGTGCCGTTAATTTACCGGATGATCCAACAATTAACTCGAATTCCACTCCAGTTTTGTTGGTATAGGCCTTTGTCATGGCCTCCATAGCAGATTCCATATTGGCCGCAGTGGCAACCGTAATTTTCCTGGCGCCATTGTCTTGACACCCCGCCAATAGGCAGATTAACATAATCAACGCCATGCATCGCCAAGCGAATCCCTTAATTATTTTTTCACTGTTGAACATCTTTTGATCGACAAATTTTTTATTCTAAAAAACAGATGGGAATCAAAATCAAATTAGTTCATCTCCCCTGAAATGAGCTTACCCACACTTATCCAAAACATGTTCAATGCAGCAGTGGTACCTTCGGACAGTTCGGACAACAAGAATAAATTTCGCTCAAAATTTTTCAACTCCCCACTCCCCGATCTTTCGTTGGATTCAGTAAAATAGGCCATATTCCAGTCCCCGAAATTTCTTCCGATATTTTTACCCTCCCACAATAATCTTACATCGTGATGCCTCTTGTCCTGCCTAATTTCCTCGAACAATGATTGTATATGGTTCTTATCTCCCTCAATTATTTGAACAAAGGAAAATTTATGAAAAACCAGGCAACCAGTAACACCTTTAGCCTTATTACGCTCACGGGACTTTTCCAAAATACCGCTAATAACTTCTTCAGAAATATCTTGGGTTGCTTTGGAAAAATAAGAAAGTTGGTACATGAAAACTATTTTGGAACAAAATACAAAAATTATGTAATTCAATAGGATAATGCAATACCCGAAAAAATCCAAACGTCCCCAGAAAGGCTATTATTTTTAGTATTTGTGAATACTTAATCCGCTAACTGTGCGTACTCTGTCCACGATCCATCGTAAACCTTATTATGATTTTTTAAACTCAATTCACTTGCCAAAAATACAATACAGGCCGTAACACCTGACCCACAACTAAATACCAACGGCCTCCCCTCGGTCTGCAAATCATTAAAAACCCTTTTCAACTCGCTGAGGGATTTATACTTTCCGTTCTTTAGAACAGTTTCGTAAGGTATATTGATAGAGTTCGGAATATTGCCCCTTTTCAATTCCTTCCTCGGTTCCGGAACAAGGCCATTGAAGCGATCCGAGGAACGGACATCTATGACCAAGGCCTTTCCACTTTTTAAATTATCCTGGATGTCTTCAAAATCCACCACAATTTCGGAATTGAAATTAGCTTCAAAATTACCTGACTCAAGCTTCATATCAATCACTTTTTCCGTTTCATACCCCCTACTCTTCCATTCCGGAAAACCACCGTCCAAAATACTAACATTGTCATGCCCCATAATCTTAAACATCCACCAGACCCTAGGGCTTATATAAATTCCAAAATGATCGTAGACTACAATCTTACTGGATCTATTAATTCCCAATTCCCTACAGGACTTTTCAAATTGATCTGGACTTGGGAGCATATTGGGAAACGGACTATTCTTATCGCTAAACTGGTTTTCAAGATCAAATATTCGAGCTCCTTTGATCTTAAGGTCATCTAAATCTGATACTGACGGATCATAGCGTAATCGGGCATCCAAAATTATTAGTTCGGCCATGTCCAAATTTTCCTTCAACCAATCGGCAGATACTAGTATATCTTTCATTATCATCTATTTTAATTGACTGATATTTTTAAATATGCCATTACGGCTTCATCTCCCTGGAGGGTATTCTTGGGCCTAGGACTTTCCTCACCAAAAACCATTAAATCTTCCGGGGGCAAAATGGTAACAAAATCTTCCTTATAGCCCTCGGCATAAGGAATATTACCAGCGTCGAGATCAAGATAATGGTCAAAGAAATTGTAGAGAGCCGTTCTTTTATTATAGCCGTAGTCATGTCTTTCAGCTGGAAGATGAACATTTTCCACTTTGTGCTCGGCATTATAGAGCGCATAAACCCTTTGTATGTAAGGATACTCTATTCTTGGCGTGTTTCTTGTCCAGTCCGAACCATCCGAAACCAATAATAAAGGTCTAGGGGCACATAGGGCGGCAATTTCCACATTATTGGTTTGGTGGTCAGCACTTTTGTGTATGGGCATTCCACTCTCACACACACATCCTCCAAAAAAGTGTGCGGAAACCTGCACTACAGGTGCAGCTACTTTTATACGATCATCAATGGCCGTCAAAACAAAGGTTTGGGTACCTCCGCCAGAGGCACCTGTCATCCCAATACGTTCAGGATCCACGTCAGGCCGGGATAGTAAATATTCCAAGACCCGCTTGCTGTTATAGGTTTGCAACAACAAGGCTATGGGCATCTTGTGGTTAACCTGTGTGCTTTCTGCGTAACCCACCATATCATAGGCAAAAACTACTGCTCCCATTCTTGCCAATGCTGCGCAACGCCATTGTATGTAGTCTGTATATCTTTTGTCTTTCATATGACCATGCGGACTAAGAATCCCTGCATATTTTCCATCTACTTTACTAGGGCGGTAAAGATTTCCAGTAACAAAAAAACCTGGAAAGCTCTCAATGGCAATGTTTTCTACAATATAACCGTCCATAACCTTGGTATTTCTGATAATAGGATTGAAATTACCCGTTATTTTTGGCATCTTATCCATTTTCATACCATCTATAATTCCCTTTTTAATTCTTAATGACCTTTGTTGCCAAGATTCCATGTCGTTCCATTCCGAGGCAAATTTTTTCATGACAATATTTGCCTCATCCTCGCTCCAATAGCTGCCAACACACAACATATTGTCCTGACCATAAACAAGCAAACAAAAAAAAGTAAATGCGATAAGACTGACTGTTTTCTTCATCTATTTTAAAATTTAATCGTTGGTTTTAAAATTTATGTATTAATACATTGAATAGGACATAGCCTAAATCATCACTTTAAAAAAGCCGTCAAATTTAGTAGCCCCCCTTTATATACTGTTATCTAAAATAGTGCTTTTCATCCATTGTTTTGTGATTATGGAGCCAAATTCAAACACCCCCTATACCAACATTACTAAACAACATCCTTAACGAGAGGATATTAGTATAGCCCATATTTAGCTATTCATCCCAAAAGACTAACCCATTATTTTCAAATTGATGCTGGTTTTTTTGGTAAATTGTGGCAATACAACCAAAAACCGTCACATGTTTCAAAACCAAATTGCCACCAAGACCCTTATTATCATTTTGGTCTTAGGCTCCTTTTCCTCTTGTAAGGACGAACCAAAAGTTAATATCGATTTTGCATCACTTTCAGAACAGGACAAAAGAAAACCCGAGAATGCCATAGCCTCTATGGAGGTATCGGAAGGCTTGGATCTTGAGCTGTTTGCTTCCGAACCCATGGTAACAAACCCAACCAATATGGCTATTGATGCCAAAGGTAGAATATGGGTCTGCGAAGCCAGGAATTACAGATTGTTCGCCAATCCGGACAATAGTTATGACGATGCCGGCGATCGCATCCTAATACTTGAGGACACCAACGGAGATGGTAAAGCGGACACCTCCAAGGTTTTCTACCAAGGAGAAGACATCAATGCCGCCTTAGGGATAGCCGTGTTGGGAAACAAAGTAATAATATCCGTTAGTCCCAACGTTTTTGTCTTTACCGATGAGAATGGGGACGATCTTCCCGATTCCAAAGAAATCCTTTTTCAAGGTATAGAAGGGGTAGATCACGACCATGGGGTACATGCTTTTGTCTTTGGCCCTGACGGTCGACTTTATTTCAACTTCGGCAATAATGGAAAGCAATTAATGGACAAAAATGGCGAGGCCGTTTTGGACATGTACGGCCAAGAAATAGTAGCCAATGGCAAGCCTTATCGGGAAGGGATGGCTTTTAGAATGAATATGGACGGGACTGATCTGGAAGTTCTAGGGCATAATTTCAGAAATCCCTATGAAATTGCCATTGACTCCTACGGAGCTCTATGGCAGTCGGATAATGACGATGATGGCAATCGGGGAACACGAATAAATTTCGTCATGGAATATGGTAATTATGGATATAGGAATTTATTGACCGGGGCAAGCTGGCGGGAAAGAAGAACAGGATGGGATAGCGACATACCCAAAAGGCACTGGCATTTAAACGATCCGGGAACCATCCCCAATTTACTACAGACCGGATCGGGATCGCCTTGCGGTATATTGGTTTACGAGGACAATATGTTGCCACAAAAATTTCAAAATTATCCAATACATGCCGAACCCGGCCATAATGTAGTCCGTGCTTATATTACAGACGAATCGGGAGCAGGTTATACCGCAAAAATTGAAAATTTAGTAAAAAGCCAAGATGATTGGTTTAGACCGGACGATGTGAGCATTGCCCCCGATGGCTCCCTTTTTATTTCCGATTGGTATGATGGTGGTGTTGGCGGACACAAGGCGGAAGATATTGCAAGGGGAAGAATTTACCGTTTGTCCACTACCCCGGAATATCTTTCTGTTGCCTTAGACCCCAAAACTGGAAATGGCGCTGCGAAAGGACTCCTGTCGGGAAACATGGACATTTTTTATCAATCATGGCAAAAATTGCATTCCATGGGCGAAGCCGCACAGCCTCTCCTGACTGAATTGATTGACAAAGGCGGCATTGCCAAAGCCCGTGCCTTATGGCTAGGTCTACACATTCCGACCAAAAGCAATGAATATATAGAAATGGCCCTAAAGGACGAAGATCCCAAATATAGAATGCAGGGCATCCGAATGGCTCGTTTTAAAGGCAAGGAAAGTCTGGAAAAATACTTATCCCCTGTAACAAACGATAAAGCGCCCCAGGTCCGTAGAGAAGCGGCCATAGGGCTCAGATATGTTGGCTCGGAAATGGCAGCTGAACAATGGGCAAATTTGGCTGCCCAACATACCGCAGGTGATCGCTGGTATTTGGAAGCCTTGGGTATTGGATCGGACCAATTCCCAGACCTGTATTTTAGTGCCTGGAGAAACAAGGTTGGAGAGAACTGGCAAAGCGAAGCCGGCAAAGAAATAGTCTGGCGTGTCCGTGCCAAAGAATCGGTTCCTATGTTGGTATCCCTAATCAAAGACGGGAATGTGCCCTCTGCCAAATTAGCTTCCTATTTTAGGGCAATAGATTTTAAAGATCACCCCAGTAAAAACAAATACCTAATGGACATGCTGAGTTGGAACCATCCCTTGAAAAACAAAATACAGGCCTATGCTATAGGCCAAATGGATGTCAAGTTTGTAAATAGCTCACCAAAACATATTAAAATGGTCAAAGAAGTGCTTCCCAAGATTGAAGGAACACCAGAATGGATCATGGCTATCAAAAACCTAGATTTAAAGAACCAAAATGAGGCCTTGTTCCGAGTGGTGGTCAATGGCAAGGACACAGACATTGGAAAGGAAGCTGCCAATATTTTACTCAACAATGAAGGCGCTTCACTGATCGATAAATTCCTTCATTCCCAGGAACAGGAATCCTCTAAAATTGCAGTTATGGAAAAATTGAACGGAATATCCAACCCTACAGCCATTGCCCTCCTAAAGAAAAACATTACCAACAAGGAACTGAGCCATGCGGTTACTAGAAAAATGATAGAAACCCTAGGCAATACAGGGTCTGGACAACAGGAGTTATACCAATTGTTGGAGGATGGTAAATTGGCCGAAGAATATAAAACCTCCGCTGTGCTAAAGCTTATGACCAGTTGGAACGATGAGATCAGAACCAACGCCCCTAAATTCCTGTCTACAGAAGGTGATGGAGCATTGGACATTGCCAAATTGGTAGAACGTAGTGGCAATGCCACCGACGGTAAGAAAATTTACACCACCTATTGCAGTTCCTGTCATTTGGCTGCAGGTTCGGGTATTGATTTTGGACCGGAATTGTCGGATATAGGCAATAAACTTTCGAAACAATTCTTATACTCCAATATTATATACCCCAGTGCCGGTATCAATTTTGGTTTTGAAGGCTACTCGTTGAAGATGAAAGATGGCAAGACCTATACAGGATATATCTTAAGCAGGACAGAGGATGAAATAACCATAAAAATGATGGGAGGCACCCAAAAAACCTTGGAATTGCAGGATATCACCGAACAGCAGGCCCTGGAACAATCTTTGATGACACCAGGCTTGGCCAATATAATGCCAGAAGCGGACTTGGTAGATCTGGTAGCATATTTAGAGACCTTAAAGGTAGTAACGGAAGAACAATAAATCTCTGTCCATACGGCATGGCAAAGGGATGGAAATAGGAATACCTCCTGTGGTATAGCTTAACGCATCCCAACTATTTATAGCCCATAAACACCCCTTGCCACATAAGAGCGGATAAACCACCTGAAAAATGAAAAAAGCCATGCGTTTGCATGGCTTTTTAAAACAATTTATTGTTGGATTAGAAACCTAATTGCTTCTTAACATCTGGCAATATATCCTTCCCTTTGGCTACGATAAGTCCACCACCTTGGGTGGCATCCATTACGTAGTCAATTCCCTGGGCGGCTGCCACAGCCTCTATAGCTTTCTTGGCCTTTTCAGTGATAGGACCTAAAAGCTCTGCCTGTTTTTTTTGTAATTCCTGTGATGCCGTCTGTTGTGCCTCACCAATATTTTTTTCAAAACCTTGAAGTTCCAAAGCTCTTTTCTGATTCTCCTCTTCAGACTTTGAAGATGACTCATTTGAATATTGGGTATATTTATTCTTTAGTTCGGTCATTGAACTTTCAATATCCGCCCTATAAGTTTCCTGTAATTTCTTTAGTTCTGCATCAGCTGCTTTCATCTCCGGCATTTCAGACAACAATTTCTGTACATCTATATGTGCAATTTTTGCCTGTGCGTTAACAAAACTTGTAGCTGCTACGAACAAAACTATGGCTACTGCTATTTTCTTAATTTGTTTCATGATTCTAATTAATGTTTGAGTGTTAATTTAAAGATTTAGTTATATAAATGTAATTTGGTTTAAACTTTATTTAATGTTATTGGTTGTCATCTGAATTCCCCTCTTCGTCCGAGTCCCTTTTGCCACTTCTCTCCTCCAATTCTTTTTTTCGTTTGGCTTCCCGCTCTTCCAATAATTTTTTCCTTCTTTCTTCGTATGCCTTTTTACGTTCCTCCCTAATTCTAAGCTGTTCTGCCCTATTTTCCTCAGCCGTCTTGGCCCTGGCCTCTTCAGCCTGCTTGGCTTTCTCCTGCCTTTCTAAAAGCGCATCGCTAATTTCTTCTTCCTCTTCAAGATCCTCAAAACTATTTCTAGTGTCCCGCTTGTTCCTAGGTGCACTTATCTTCCTCGTCCTTGATATTCCCCTTAAAACAAGATCGCTAATATCGTGTCTTTTCTCGGAATACAACATTACAACATCTGCCGATTTATCAAAAATAAAATCATATTTTTTATTTGCCCCAATTTTCTGCACTTCATTGAATACCTGATCTTGAATTGGCTGTATCAATCTTCTCTTCTGAAGCACCAGATCGCCTTCCGGACCAAACCTATCCTGCTGATAATCGAACATCTCTTTTTCCAAGATTTGGATCTCTTCCTGTCTCTCAGAAATTAATTCCTCTGTTAACAGCACTTTCTCTGCCATTAAATCCTTTTTCATCTGATCAATAACACCTTTCTCCTTATCCAGTTCCAATTTCCATTTCTGCACTTTGGTCGCCAATTGTTCATTGGCCTCCCTGTACTCCTCTACATTCTCCAGGATATATTCCATATCCACATAACCAATCCTAATTGCTCTTTGTGCCGAAATAGTAGCAGCACACATAGTTGCCACCAGAAACAAAAGTACTTTCGATTTAATTCTCATGCTATCTTCTTTTATTACTATAGAAAATATCGTGCCAAAATAACTAAATATTTTAGAATGAACCATTTAACATATACAACAATTGCAAAATTCTATATATTAAAACTGTTGTCCAATGATGAAGTGGGTCTGCCAACCGCTAGGTCCGGATGAATTAGGGTTATAATCTTGATCAAATCCATATCCAAAATCAATTCCCAACAATCCAAATGCCGGCATAAAAATACGTAGCCCCACTCCGGCAGATCTTTTTAACTCAAACGGATTAAAGTCTTGAAAATTGTTGAAGGCATTTCCTGCCTCTAAAAATACCTGCCCATAAATGGAAGCAGACGGTTTTAATGTTAAAGGATATCTAAGCTCCAAAGAGTATTTATTATATACAATTCCACCGTCCTGTACTTGTCCGCCACTTAAGGGGTCCGTACTATATGGTGTTAAGGATTGGTTCTCATAACCTCTTAAAGAAATAACATCCCTACCATCCAAAGTGTAGGTTCCCATTCCGTCTCCCCCAACATAAAATCGTTCAAAAGGAACCTTACCTACATCTTCATTGTAACTTCCTAAAAACCCAAATTCCGCATTGGTCCTCAAAACCAATTTATCTACCAAAGTAGTATACCAATCACCTTTAAAGTTAACCTTGTAGAATTCCAACCACCTAAAGCGCTCTTGATCTATCCGCTCTATTTCGTCACTATCCAATTCCTCAATGGCTGTTTCCTGATCTTCATTGAGCTGTTTATAGTCTATATTATTGAACAAGGAAAAGGGAGGAGTAAATTTGGCCGTAAGTGCAAAATTTGAACCCGATCTAGGATAAATACGTCCTCCACCCGTAGCATCTCTAGAGATTCCCAAGGTATACGCTATGGAGTTCGATTTTCCATTCCCGAAATTGAAAAGCCCTAAATTATAATCTTGGAAATTATATAATTGATATCCCAAAGAGTGGGAAATGGTAAAGTAATCATCTGGCCATTGTACCCTTTTTGCCAAACCTGCCGTAATTCCAGTAATGGAAAACTGTTTGCTTTTATCTGGCTTGTTACTTACATAAGGGTTGTAATAAAACTGTTGTGTCCTGGATAAGGACATATTGAACCTTACCGGCTTTTTACCTCCCAACCAGGGTTCGGAGAAATTTAAGCTATACACCCTGTAGGTCCTACTGGCCTGTAATCGCAGTGCAAAGGTTTGTCCATCACCCATAGGTACCGGCTTATAAGCCTCCCCATTAAATAAATTCTTCATGGAGAAGTTACTAAAAGACAGTCCCAATGTACCAATGAAACCACCTCCACCATAACCACCCTGGAGCTCTATCTGGCTAGAGCCAGCTTCTACCAAGTTATAGGCGATATCCACCGTTCCTGCATTGGGATCCGGGTTTTGGATATCCGGCACTATCTGTTCGGCATCAAAGAATCCCAATTGTCCCAATTCCCTGATACTCCTAATAATGTCCCCTTTACTATAACGTTGGCCAGGTCTGGTACGCAACTCCCTAAAAATGACGTGGTCATTGGTCTTGTCATTACCTATTACGGTAACGTGATCCAGAAAAGTCTCCTTACCTTCAATAATCCTAATTTCAAAATTAATGGTGTCGTTCTCAGCCGAAATCTCTACAGGGTTGATACTGGAGAACAAATAACCATGGTTCTGATATAAATTGGTAAGGTCTTCTGCATCCGGCTTGGTGTCATCCGCTATACGTTTACGCAACAATACGCCATTGTAGGTATCGCCTTTTTTAACCCCTAAAACCTGGGCAAGTTGACGGTCCGTGTAAACGGTATTTCCAACAAAATCAATGTCACCGACATAATACTTGTTCCCTTCCTCTACCTTAATTTTCAAATCGATGAGATCATCGGAAACCTTAACAAAGGTATCCGAAATTATTCGGGCATCCCTAAAACCTTTTTCGGCATATTTGTCCACAAGGGAAACCAAATCATTTTTGTAATCTTCCTCTATATATTTCGATTTCTTCCAGAAACGGTAGAACTTTCTTTTCTTGGTCTTTTTCAAGGCCTTGCTCAGCTGTTTTTTGGACAACTGCTCGTTTCCTTCAAAAACAATATCATTGATTTTAACCTTATCGCCCTGTTTCACATTTATGACCATGGCCTCTGTATTGGCATCGGTCGTATCTTTTGAAGTGACAATGTTTACCTTGGCATTAAGATATCCTTTCTTTTTGTATTTGTTCTGTATATAATTCTTGGAATTGGCGATTAAACTCTCGGTTATCTTTTTACCCTTTTTTAGATCGGTATCCTTAAGGATTTCATCTATCTTTCTTTTTTTGACTCCATAAACGGTTACATTGGAAAGTGTTGGCCTTTCAATAATATTTAGTTCAAGAAAAACATTTTCCCCTTCAACATTAATAATATAAAAGTTTATGTCCGTAAAAAGCTCCAGTCCCCATAACTTATTGATAACAGCGCTTATTTCATCGCCTGGAACGGTAATAGGCTGCCCAACCCTTAAACCTGTGTAAGTCTTTACAGTTTGTTCATTGTAACTTTGTAATCCGGTAACTTCCAATCCTCCAAGAATATACCGTTTACCATCTTCATAGGAAATATCCTGTGCCGAGATAACCGGTGTAAAAATTAAGAATAAAAGTGTAGTAAAAAGTTCAAGGGACATGAACCTTTTCATGTCTCTAGGTGAGTTGTTCGCTAGTTTTTCCAAATCTTCGTTCTCTGTTCTGGTAATTTTTAATGGCTTCCAATAAATGCTGTTCCGAAAAATCCGGCCAAAATACATCAGTAAAATACAATTCCGCATACGCAATTTGCCAAAGTAAGAAATTACTGATCCTATGCTCTCCACTGGTGCGGATCAACAAGTCTACGTCCGGTAAATTTTGCGTGTAAAGATGGTTATTAATAATGGTTTCGTCAATATTTTCGGGAGAAATTATATTATTTTTAACTTTGACGCATAGCTGTTGTACGGCATTTTTTATTTCTTCCCGAGACCCATAACTTAGGGCAAGGGTCAAAGTCATACCGGTATTCGCGCTAGTTTTCTCCATTACGTCCAACAATTCCTTGTGAGCAATCTTGGGCAAGGAAGTTATATTGCCAATGGTATTTAACTTAATATTATTATTATTCAAGGTTTTCAATTCCTTTTTAAGGGAAGACACCAATAACCTCATTAGTGTATCTACCTCCAATTTTGGCCTATTCCAATTTTCAGTGGAAAAAGTGTATAAAGTAAGAAACTCCAACCCAATTCTGGCACAGTCCTCAACAGTTCTCCTAACGGTTTTCACCCCTTGCTCATGGCCAAAAACCCTTAATTTCCCCTTTTGTTTTGCCCATCTCCCATTACCATCCATAATTATGGCCAGATGTCTAGGCAATGATTTCATCTTTAATTCTTCCAAACTAATTTTTTTAAAACTACTGAAAGCAATCCTGGCAAGGTTTTCTACCAAAGGTATACGTTAAGGTAACCCCAGAGAATACATACCAGTCATCACTAAAAATATTTCCAAATCTAAATTCCTCATAATTGGAACCTTTTGGATTACTCGCATCCAAGTTATCCGTAAAGGTATACCTGGCCCCTATCTCCGCTCCGACAATAAAAAATTGACTGACCCGTAACTTGGCTCCAACCGTCATAGGTATGGCAAAAGAACCATCCTTCTGTCCAATATCCTGCAATTGAGCCGCATCAAAATAATGGTACCCATACCTAAAATAGGTAACACCAGTATAAAGATAGGGGGTAAATGCCGGCCCTAAACGGTGAAGATTATATTCTACAAAATTAAATTCCAAACCTGCGGACGCCTCCAGTACACTATTGTCCATTATAAAATTCCGTTGTTGGCGGGACGGTATATCCGATTTGGAATCATCCGCTGTAAATTCTCCATAAATAACACTGGCCCTCCAAGCATAGCGCTTACTCTTGTTCCATTTGAACAAGCCACCAAAGGCAGGCCCCGAAGGCAAAATAAAATTAGACCTTCCAACATCTCCAATATTATTGGTGCCCCCAGCAAATAGGCCAATCTCGTATGTTTGTCCCTTTATTTCACCAAAAATGAAAAGAAGAATTACCGCAAAAAATAACCTCATTATTTATAAAAGTTTGCAAATATAACAATTTCAGTAGTTTAGACTAGTAAATTATTACATTCATGTTCTCACTTGATAAACAGATTTTGTTTCTTTTTATTGTCGCGTAAAAACAATCAATTACGCTTGTCTTCGCCCCACAATAATTTATTTCGTAGTGTTTTTAGAAAACTTTCGGAGGTATATTCGATCATTTTAATGGTAAAGGGAGCTTTTCTAATAAAAATTTCCTTACCACTGGCCACGGTAGCTATCCTTGAGTCCAAGGAAACCAAATGACTTTCTTCCCTCCCGGAAACTTTGAGCCTTATAACAGTATCATCAGAAATCACCAAAGGTCTTGCATTTAGATTATGGGGGGCAATGGGAGTAAGTATCAAAGATTTTGCTGAGGGAGCAATTACAGGGCCACCACAGCTAAGTGAATACCCGGTAGATCCCGTAGGTGTTGCTACTATCAATCCATCTGCCCAATAGGAAGTTAGATATTCATCGTTCAAATGCGTTTCCACCGTAATCATGGAAGTGGTATCTTTCCTGCTCACGGTAATCTCGTTCAAAGCAAAGTTCAATGTTTTAAATTCAGGAATATCGGACTGCGCACTTACCTCTACCAAACTGCGCTCAACAATGGTATATGCCCCCGAAACAAATTCCTTTACCACCTTGCGTACATCTTCTTTCCTGAATGTGGACAAAAACCCTAGTCTCCCCGTGTTTACACCTACAATAGGTATTCCCAGATCACGAACATAGGTGGTAGCCCTTAGGATGGTACCATCACCACCAAAGCTTACAAACATATCGAAATGGGTATCCAAGCCATTAGAATTGGTAAATGTGGGAAAGTCGCCCACATCACGTTTGGCCATAATTAAGCTGTAAAACTCTTTTTCAAAGTAAATTTTAGCATTCTCTTTATGAAGCTCGTCCAACAACTCCAAAATGTAATCCAAAACGTTATTCCGGCAAGTAAGTCCGTAAATGGCAACTTTCATCTGTTTAAAATTATCTTTTTTTATTTGTCAGACCTGCCCGACTTCTTCATTCAGGCGGGTGTAATTCGCCAATTCCAACAAACATAAACTCCAACATTATCGTGAGGTATTTCCCTTCTTCAAATTGGCTCATTTCATAAGAGTTAAACATTTAGATATTTATCCAGATAATCGGACCTCTGTTTTAAATCCTCAATAAATTGATCATCGTTATTCCCATAGAGTATAGTGTAGTTATACCTTCTAAAAGACTGTATAATTTCATTTAAATGTGTAGTGCCTATTTTAATGGTAATCTGAATAACGTCATTTCTAATATCCGTTATGAAACCACCTATAAGTTTAACGTTATTACTTTCCACTATTTGTGCAATTTCGCTAAACGAGTAATCCTTTACACCCTTGGCCAGTACCAGGATTCCTCCAGGTTCTGTAAAAAACGGTGTATCTATAAACTCATCAACAATATCTATAAGATCATAATATCCCAAAAAAACACCCTCTTCATCCAAGACGGGCAAAAGGTTTGCTTCGTTCTTGGAAAATACTTCCAAAACATCAAGCCAAGAAGTTTCCTTTCGAACAAAAAAGGTGTCCAAGTTATATCGGTAATCCTCTATCTTTTTGTCCGTTTCATAATTATCTAGGTCATTTTCATCCAAAACCCCTATAAAAATATTCCCTTCCACCACTGCAACATGGGAATAGGTCGACGTATTAAAGAATTTGATCACTTTTTTCAAGGAATCACCCACTTTAAAAATCGGCAATGTGGCAATTATGTTGTTTTGAATATTCATAACTTCATATTATAACGCAAAATACTAATAAAAATTTCTAAGAACCCGAATCTTCCCAAGTATTATTTCGAAATAGACCCAGCTTTTGCGGGTTACCAAAAAACAATACCGCTAAATTAAGGATACTCTAAAACCAATCTTATCCTAAAATCATTAAAAGTCGCCCAAACCGGATTTTCTAATATTCTCCCAATTGATAGAAACGAGCTCGGAAAACGAATTCTTTCATAATAAAAACAGCAAAAGGTATGCCTAATTTGTATTTTTGTTTTTTAAACATACCAAAGTCCTATGACAAAACTTAGCGTTAATGTAAATAAAATTGCAACATTAAGAAATTCGCGTGGAGGAAACGTCCCCGATCTGTTAAAAGTAGCCAAAGATATTGAAGATTTTGGGGCCCAGGGCATTACCATTCATCCAAGACCCGACGAGAGACATATTAGATATCAAGATGCCAGGGACTTAAAAAAATTGGTCCGCACGGAATTTAACATTGAAGGAAACCCTATTAAGTCGTTTATGGATTTGGTTTTGGAAGTAAAACCCACACAGGTTACCTTAGTCCCCGATGCCATTGACGCCATTACATCCAATGCTGGATGGGATACCGTAAAACACAAGGAATTTCTAAAAGAAGTAATAGCCACCTTTAAAAGTAAGGGCATCAGAACTTCCATTTTCGTGGACGCCAATATTAAAATGGTCGAAGGTGCCGCATTGACAGGTGCCGACCGTATAGAACTATATACCGAAAGTTATGCCCATGAATATGCCAAAGGAAACAAAAAAGGAGTCACCGCCTTTACCAAAGCTGCCCAAATAGCCCATCAATTAGGGCTGGGCCTAAATGCAGGACATGACCTCAGCTTGGACAACATAAAATATTTCAAGGAAAACATTCCCCACTTGCTGGAAGTTTCCATTGGCCATGCCCTCATATGTGAATCCCTGTATCTTGGCCTGGAAAATGTTATTAATATGTATCTAAACAAATTAAAATAATGCCATTACTGCATTCCAATATTTTAGGGGAAGGACCTCCGATCATTATTTTACATGGTTTTTTGGGCATGTCCGACAATTGGAAATCCATGGGGTCCAAATATGCCGAAGAGGGCTTTCAGGCTCATCTGCTGGACTTGCGGAACCACGGAAAAAGTTTTCATTCCCCTGAATTCAATTATGATCTATTATCAGAAGATGTAAAACAATACATGGACCACCACCATTTGGGAGACGCTATACTGCTTGGTCATTCCATGGGAGGAAAAACGGCCATGCTCTTTGCCTGTCGTTATCCCGAATTAACCAAAAAATTATTGATAGCCGATATTGCCCCAAAATTTTATCCACCCCATCACCAAGATATAATTAACGGCCTCAATGCCATGGATATAGGAAATCTTAGCTCAAGAAGTGAAGCGGACGAACAACTATCCAGACACATCAAGAATATGGGAATCCGTCAATTTTTATTAAAGAATTTGTATTGGAAAGAAAAGGGGGTTTTGGGATTTCGTTTCAATCTTGAAGTGCTCAGTGGAAAAATGGAAGAAATTGGAGAAAACATAGGATCTACGGACACCTTTAAAGGTCCAACACTTTTTCTAAGGGGAGATAGATCAGAATATATAATAGCTGATGATTTATCCGTTATTAAAAGACACTTTCCCTTTGCCACTGTTGAGACAATAGAAAAGGCCGGACATTGGCTTCATGCCGAGAATCCAAGCCAATTTTTTGAAAAATCCATTCAATTTATCAAATAGTCGCTTTCTTTATTCGTAACGAAAACCTTTGGTAGGTTCAATGTCCAATCTTAAAGACAAAGGAAAATATCCTCTTGATAGATAAAAGGTATTAAACCTCAGGGCAAACCCTGAACTCAATAATAGGAATCGACCCTAGGATCGAGGTATTGAACCCAGATCCCGCCGAAAAAGGCGGGATTAGTGCAACTTGCAATTTTCAGTGCGTCTTACTGACTTCTCAAAATTGAGTTACACTAATAAAATAAATGTTTACTTTTATGGGGAATATCATTGACCAAACATTCCAAAACCCAAAAAGAAAAAACATGAACTTAATTCTAAGAATTCTCTTAAGCGCCGTTGCGGTGGTTATTTTAGCAAAAATACTACCTGGGGTAGGTGTGGATTCCTATACCACGGCCATTGTCGTAGCCATTGTTCTGAGTTTGTTAAATTTCATTGTAAAACCCATCCTGGTGATCCTGACACTACCGGTCACCATACTTACCTTGGGGCTGTTCCTGCTCATTATTAATGCTATCATCATTCTTTTGGCCGACTACTTTATAGACGGCTTTCAGGTAAACAATATTTGGTGGGCGCTACTTTTTAGTCTTTTACTTTCCTTTCTGCAATCTATATTTTATTCATTTCTAAACGACGACAAAAATATCTAAGGTACCTTTTTGACATTCAGTAATTTAAAAACTTGTTGGAGATTATAAAATGTAGTACTTTTGCATCCCATTTTATTTTAGCAAAATTAGATATAGAAATGAACATCACTAAAGAGCAGATTGACGAATTAAATGCAGTAGTAAAAGTTGCGGTAACCAAGGAGGATTACTTCGATAAGGTAGAAACAATCTTAAAAGACTACAGAAAACAGGCAAACATACCAGGTTTTAGAAAGGGTCAGGTGCCTATGGGATTGATAAAAAAACAATACGGAAAAGCCGTTTTGGTAGATGAGGTAAACAAACTATTACAAGACAATCTCAACAAATATCTTACCGAGGAAAAGTTGGATGTTCTAGGAAATCCACTTCCAAAACAACAGGACAACTTTAACTGGGATTCGGAAGAGTTTGCATTTGAATTTGAATTGGGACTGGCCCCTAATTTCAGTGTAGACCTTAAGTCGAAAAAAGCCATAACCCACTACAAAATTATTGCGGACAATAAAATGGTCGATGAGCAAGTGGAGCGTATTCAAAAGCAATACGGGAAATTGATCAGCAAGACTGAAATTGGAAAAAAGGATGATGTAAATGGTGTTTTCAAGAACGAGGCAGAGGAAATTGACAACAAGACTGTTATCGAGATCGAAAAAATAAAAAGCAAAAAAGCACTTGAGAGCCTTTTGGGCAAAAAGGTGGGCGATGTGGTTACCTTAAAAACAAAAGGATTGTTCAAAGAGGATTATTTATTGGGAAGTTCTTTGGGCATCGATGGTGAAAAATCTGAAAAATTGGATATCGAAGTAACTTTTACCATTGAGGAAATTAACGAAAAGGAACCAGCAAAATTGGATCAAGAGCTTTTCGATAAATTGTTTGGGAAAGATGTTGTTACTTCGGAAAAAGAGCTTAAAGAACGAATCAAAGAAGATTCAGAAAAGCAATTTGAGCAACAGTCCGATCAGAAGTTATTAAATGATGTTACCGAACATTTTATAGACAATATCAAATTTGACCTTCCCACGGAATTTTTGACCAAGTGGATCCAAATGACCGGTGAAAAGCAATTGACCGAGGAAGAAGCGAACGAAGAATTTGAAAAGTCGGAAAAAGGCCTGCGCTATCAACTAATAGAAGGTAAGATCATTCAGGAAAACGAGATTCAGATCCAGTTCGATGAGCTTAAAGAATTTTCAAAAGGCTTTATCAAACAGCAAATGGCACAATTTGGACAGTTAGACCCAAAAGAAGAGGAGTTGGACAATATTGCAGCAAGGGTCCTTTCCAACCAAGATGAGGTAAAACGTCTTTCGGAGCAGTTGATGAGCCAAAAGCTTTTGACCCTATATAAGGAAAAGGCCAATTTAAAAACGAAAGAAGTTACTTACGAAGACTTTGTTAAGGAAGTATACGGGTAATTCAAATAAGTAGAACGTTACATTTTAAATACGCTGCGATAGGAGCTATTAAAATAAAGTTTCACTAAAAATAAGTATATTTACAGTGTCGGAGAATTTTTTTTCGACACTTTTTTTATCTTAAAAAACTATTGATTAAAAATATGGATTACGGGAAAGAATTCAAAAACTATGCTATTAAACATCAGGGAATAAATAGCATGTATTACGATACTATTTTAAGTAGTATGTACCCCACCAACCTTACTCCAAACATTATTGAAGAAAGACAGCTGAATGCAGTAGCAATGGATGTTTTTTCCAGATTAATGATGGACAGGATCATTTTTCTTGGAACAGGGATCAATGATCAAGTTGCCAACATTGTACAAGCGCAATTGCTGTTTTTGGAAAGCACGGATGCTTCCAAGGACATACAGATATATATCAATTCCCCGGGTGGAAGTGTTTATGCCGGTTTGGGAATCTATGACACCATGCAGTTCATAAAACCAGATGTGGCTACCATATGTACAGGAATGGCCGCCTCTATGGGAGCCGTACTCCTGTGTGCCGGAGAGAAAGGAAAGCGCAGTGGTTTAACCCACTCGAGAGTAATGATCCACCAACCTCTTGGCGGAGCGCAAGGGCAGGCCAGTGATATTGAAATTACGGCAAGGGAGATTCTAAAACTTAAAGATGAATTGTACCAGATAATTGCAAATCATTCCGGACAAACCCTTGATAAAGTGAGTGACGATAGTGACAGGGATTACTGGATGAAAGCTAACGAAGCCAAGGATTATGGCATGATCGATGAGATCTTGGTAAGGGATAAGGACTAGAGACGACTAAAAGATTCGAAAAATCCTCCTTTTGTTCTTTATGAATGAACCAAAGTATGGATTATTTCGTTACTATTATTGAAAGTGATAAAATGATATGGCAAAAGAAAATTTAGAATGCTCTTTTTGTGGAAGAAAAAAACCAGAGACCAATTTATTGATTGCTGGTCTTGATGCACATATATGTGATCGGTGTATAGAGCAGGCGCACGGTATTGTCGCCGAAGAATCCAAGCAGACCAAAAACAATGATCTTTCCTCAGAATTAACGCTAAAAAAACCTTTGGAAATAAAGGAATTTTTAGACACGTTCATAATTGGTCAGGATCGCACCAAAAAAGTAATGTCCGTTGCGGTTTACAACCATTACAAAAGGCTTTTACAACCAAAAAGCAAGGAAGACGATATAGAAATCCAAAAGAGTAACATTGTTATGGTGGGCCAAACCGGGACCGGTAAGACCCTAATGGCAAAAACCATTGCCAAAATGTTAAATGTTCCTTTGGCCATTGTTGACGCCACAGTACTTACTGAAGCCGGTTATGTGGGAGAAGACGTGGAAAGTATACTTACCCGATTGCTCCAAGCGGCAGATTACAATTTGGAAAAGGCAGAACGCGGTATCGTTTTTATAGATGAAATTGATAAAATTGCGCGCAAAAGCGACAATCCTTCAATTACCCGTGATGTTTCAGGGGAAGGAGTTCAACAAGGACTTCTTAAACTGCTGGAGGGCACTGTGGTAAATGTACCGCCCAAAGGGGGAAGGAAGCATCCAGATCAAAAATTTATAGAAGTAAACACAGAGAATATATTGTTTATTGCCGGAGGAGCCTTTGACGGAATTGAAAGGCATATCACCAAAAGGCTAAATATGCAGGCCGTAGGCTATAGCGCATCCAAAGCCGAAGAAAAGGTAGACAACGAAAATATTCTTCAATATATCGTCCCTAAAGATTTAAAGGATTTTGGATTAATACCGGAGATTATTGGTAGATTACCAGTACTTACCCATATGAATCCATTGGACAAGGAAACCTTAAGGGCCATCTTAACAGAGCCTAAAAACGCTATCATAAAACAATACGAAAAATTGTTTAAGATGGATGGAATTTCCTTTAAGATTACGGATCAGGCTTTGGACTATATCGTGGACAAGGCCATAGAATATAAATTAGGGGCAAGGGGATTGCGATCCCTATGTGAAGCGATTTTCACGGACGCCATGTTCGAATTTCCAAGTACGGACGAAAAGGAGTTTAAGGTAACAAAGCCTTATGCCGAAGAGAAATTATCCTTTGAAACCATTAAAAAATTAAAAGCAGTCTCATGAGACTGCTTTTAATTTTTTTTAAACCTATATATGTTATTTCCATTATAAGATGGAAACGTAGGTGTTAAGCCACATACTGTTTTTGCATAACCTTGGCCAATAATTCTTGGCATACCTTACTGATTATTTTCTCATCGGTATACAGTTCATGCCCAAAACCCTTCACCACTTCAACATCTATCCCCATCTGATCTGACCATTGGGCCGATGGCCTAAATTCATCATTTTGCCCATAAAGCAATTTAATACCCGCAGTTGGCGCATCATTTTCCAAGCGCAATCTTGTACTGGAAATGGTATATAAGGATGTTAACGGCAATCCCTTAAGTGCGGCTTTCCAGGCTATGCTACCCCCAATACCAAAGGCCAAATAATGACTGGGCTCTTGTTCTTTTTTTAACAAATGGGCCACTGCTGTTTCCACACCTCCCCCAATAAATTCCTTATGGATATTTTCTGGAGAATTTACTTCCAAACTTATATTCGCCAATTGCTGACAATCGTAAAATGTAATATCATAATACTGTTGTAAGTAACCCAAATAAGAGGTTATCCATAGCCCTTTTTTAGAACCCCACATATCGGACAATATTACTAATCTATTCGCCATAATAAAAAGTATAAAAAGTTAAAGGGAAACATTTGATACTCTAAATTTGAACATTATAACAGGTTTTATCACATTTATTTGTTCATCTGAAGCAATTCCTCGATGTAATCCCTTTTATTGGACAATCTTGGAATTTTATGCTGCCCACCTAACTTGTCCTTAGATTTTAGCCAGTCATAGAATAGATTTTCCCTGGCAATGTGCACTTTGGGAAGTTTTAGCGTAATGTTGTTATACCGCTTGGCCTCATAGTCCGAGTTCAAGGATTTTAAGGCATTGTCAAGAAATTCCGTAAAATAAGCAAGCTCTTCAGGAGGTTTTCTAAACTCAATGATCCACTCATGCGCACCCTTTTCCTTTCCTTCCATAAATACAGGCGCTGCCGTATAGTCCTTTATTTCTGCCCCTGTTTTTTTACAAATAGTTTTTAAAGCTTCCTCCGCATTTTCTATTATCAACTCCTCCCCGAACACATTGATATGGTGTTTTGTTCTTCCGGTAACCTTGATCCTATAGGGGTTTGTAGAGGTAAACCTTACTGTATCCCCTATTTTATATCTCCACAGACCAGCATTGGTCGTGATTATTACAGCATAGTTCCTATCAATCTTTACCTTCCATAATGGAAGCGTGATCTGCTCAGTAGTACCATAAGTTTCCATAGGGATAAATTCATAGAAAATTCCATAATCCAACATCAGCAATAGATCATCCGCATGATTTCTATCCTGAATAGCAAAAAAACCCTCGGAAGCATTATATATTTCGTAGTAATTAAAGTTTTTCCTAGGCAGGAGTCTGGAATATTGATCCTTATAGGGATTAAAACTAACACCTCCATGAAAATAAACTTCTAAATTCTCCCATACCTTAAAAAGGTGCTCCTTTCCCGTTTCCTCCAAGACATTGTTTAAAAGCACCAACATCCACGAAGGTACTCCTGCCAAGCTGGTAACGTTTTCCTGAACACTTTCCCTGATGATCGCCTGCAATTTGGTTTCCCATTCGCTCATTAAGGACACCTTGTTGCTTGGGGTACTGCTGAGCTCTGCCCAAAATGGCATATTATCTATAAGAATGGCAGATAGATCACCAAAAACGGTGCCGTTATCATGGTACAGTTCCTTACTCCCTCCCAATCGCAAACTCTTGCCCGTAAACAACTGCGAGTTTTCATTATTATTTAAATATAGGCAAAGTAAATCCTTACTGGATTTATAATGACAATCCTCCAAGGCTTCAGAACTCACTGGAATAAACTTGCTCTTAGCATTGGTAGTACCACTACTCTTTGCAAACCACTTGATTGATGTTGGCCAAAAGATATTTTGCTCCCCCCTTCTGGATCGCTCTATCATAGGCTCAACCTCCTCATATGACACTATGGGGATCCGCTCTGCAAAGGTCTCATAACTGGCGATAGATTCAAAATCGTACTTCTTTCCAATTTCGGTATCTTCAGCAAAGGCCAATAACTGGTGTAATACCTCATCCTGTACCTCCTCAGGGTACTTTAAAAAAAGTTCTATTTGATGATAGCGCTTTTTCAATAGCCAAGAAGCTATGGAATTGAATAATGTTATTGGCATTTTTAGGTATCTTTATCCCTGTTTAAAGCAGGATTTTGGGTTAAAAGCCTGTTTAAGAATTCCAATCATGGATACTTAAACAGGCTCTAATTTAAATTAGTTAAAAATAGCTTTAATTGAATTCATATTCAAATTGATTTTACGATAAGCGGAAAAATTATGCAGTATCAAGGAGTTTTAAGAAAAATGGAAACCGAATTGGCAGATCCCATTCAATATTACCTAATATTTAATGGGGACTTCATAAACCTTAACCAGGTATTGAACAAGGAATTATCAATTTCTTTTATTAAATATCAATGTCTTAATTGCGGGGAAGATCGTCCCATTTTTAGACAAGGTTTCTGTAGGACCTGTTTTTATGAAACCCCAACTGCCGGGGATTGGATAATGCGACCCGAATTGAGCACTGCGCATCTGGACAAGGAAGATCGCGATCTGGAATATGAAAAAAAGGTTCAATTACAACCGCACATCGTTTATCTGGCCAATTCCAGCAATATTAAAGTAGGTGTAACCCGTAAATCGCAGGTCCCCACAAGGTGGATAGACCAAGGCGCTCATGAAGCCATAGAGATTGTTGAAGTGCCCAACCGTTATTTGGCCGGTGTTACCGAAGTAGCCCTAAAAGAACATATTGGTGACAAGACCAACTGGCGCAAAATGTTGACCAATGACGTAGAGGACGAGGATTTGGTGGAATATAGAAATAAATTAAAAAAATATATTCCGGAAGAGGCCGCTCCATATTACATAGAAAGTAATACAGAAACCCACCTAGAATTTCCAGTGCTGCAATATCCCATAAAAGTAAAAAGTCTTAATCTGGAAAAAACGCCAAATTACAGTGGCGTTTTAAAAGGTATTAAAGGTCAGTACCTCATCTTTGAAGACAATACTGTCTTTAATGTTCGGGGAAGTGAAGGATACGTTGTTGGGTTGGATGTTAGGTAGATTATATAGGGCAAAAACATTGAATTATATTCGATTTATCATTAAATTGTCTTTGGCATGGAACGGCTCCAAATTTACCTTATTGCATAAGATAGCAGCTTGTTCCATCCCAACAAAGGTTTCATTTTAGAGCCTGAAACCTTAAAATCAAATTAATATTTTCTAATCTATATTATTTTGCCCAATATAAGCAAGGAACATATTCCACCCCCATCCAACGACCAAACCAAAATTTCTATTTTTTGGTTTAGACATGATCTTAGAATAGAGGACAATACGGCACTGGCAGAAGCCTTAGATAGCGACTTTCCCGTACTGCCCATATTTATCTTTGACAGCCTTATTTTAAATGAATTGCCAGAAGATGATGCCAGAGTTTCCTTTATCCATCAATCAATTCTCCTAATAAAAGAATCCCTAAAGGACCATGGTTCGGACATTTTATGCCTGGCAGGCGAACCGGTAACCATTTGGAGGGAATTAATTTCTAAATTTAACATTGCTGCCGTCTACACCAATAAGGACTATGAACCTTATGCCATTGGCAGGGATAAGAAAATTGCGGAAATGCTAGCAAAAAAGGATATCCTGTTTTTTAGTTTTAAGGATCAAGTAATATACGAGGAAAACGAAATTGTAAAAGCTGATAAAGAACCCTATACCGTTTTTACCCCCTACAAGAATAAATGGCTTGCAAAATTTAAGGAGGAAAATCCCATTCAGCTTAAGACACCAAAATTGAACAAACTTTACAAAGTCAATTACCCAGCCATGACTTTGGAAGATATTGGGTTTAAAAAGTCGGATATTGTGGTTCAGGATTTCGATTTGACCCGTTTGGATCTTTATGGGGACCATAGGGATTTCCCGTACGAGGACGCCACCAGTCACCTGAGTCCCCATTTAAGATTTGGAACAATTGGTATTAGACAGCTAATTGGCCAAATTGATAAAAAACATGCCATATTTTTAAGTGAATTGATTTGGCGGGAATTCTTTATGCAAATTCTATTTCATTTCCCCCATGTTATAACACAAAATTTCAGATCCAAATACGATGGCATCAAGTGGAGGAACAATAGGGAAGAATTTAGATTATGGTGTGAAGGAAAAACTGGCTACCCCATGGTGGATGCCGGAATGAGGCAGCTTAATAAGACTGGTTTTATGCACAATCGCGTAAGGATGATCACCGCTGGTTTTCTTTGCAAACATTTGTTGATCGACTGGAGGTGGGGAGAAAGCTATTTTGCGGAGAAATTATTGGATTATGAGTTATCATCCAACAACGGCAATTGGCAATGGGCCGCCGGAACGGGATGTGATGCCGCCCCCTATTTTAGGATTTTTAACCCCTTGTCCCAACAAAAGAAGTTCGACAAAGATTTTAGATACATAAGAAAGTGGATTCCGGAATTTGATTCATTTGAATACCCTGACCCCATAGTTGAGCATAAATTTGCCCGGGAAAGAGCTTTGGAAGCCTATAAAATTGGAATTGAATCCTAGGAATGAAATTATTATAGGATTTTTTTTGAGCTGGCATTTCCATAAAATCCTCTGCTTCTTAAAAGTGCCTTAAGATTAGACTTAACCGTTTTAAAGGGAAATTCTTTCTTTAATTCCGCCTGAAATATTTTTTGGGAACCAGAAGCATACCAAAGCATTCACCATCTTCCTTGCCCATATTTTTATGATGAATTTTGTGGGCTTTCCTCAATGCCAGTAAATACTTATTCTTAACATTCTTAAACCATTTGAACCTTTGGTGAATAAGCACATCGTGAACCAAAAAATAGGCAATACCATAAAATAGAATACCCAAACCAATAAAGAACAAATAGTTGAGTGTGGGACTTATACCGAAATATAGGAGTAACATACTCGGAATGGCAAATATTACAAAAAAGGCATCGTTTTTTTCAAAAACATGGGGGTATTTAGGCTCGTGGTGATCGGCATGCAAAACCCATAAAAAGCCGTGCATCACAAATTTGTGAGTACACCAGGTTACGACTTCCATCAAAACAAAAGTCAACAAGGTTGTGAGAATGTACAATACTATTTCCATTTACTTTTTTTATTATCGTTCATTCCATTTAAGGATTATGTTCCAGTCGGAAATCTGGTGTAAAGGCACTCTCCTTATCATTGAGCTACTTTTCCCTTCTTAATAATACTTAAATAGCATTTAACTTGTACCTCACATAGCCCTTTGCCAATATTACCATTTTCATAGGGTTGGAAATATGGATTCTATCTGACAATATTTTTTCGGATTTTGTAAGTTTTAGTTTTTTCAAAAGTTTGGAATAGTATTTATAAGCTATATAAACCCCGAGTCTACTTTCTATGGGCAATTGAACCAAGCCTTGATAGGCCTTTTCAAAGTCGCCCTCAATATCTAAAATGATTTCTTTCTTCACCTCATCGGTCAATTCCTTTTGATGTACATTGGGAAAATAGGACCTTCCCAAACTTTCAAGATCTTGTTTTATATCCCTTAAAAAATTTACCTTTTGAAATGCGGAACCCAAATACTTGGCTGAAGATTTTAGGTGTTCGAACTTTTCATTATCATTATCAACAAACACTCTTAAACACATAAGACCAACCACATCAGCGGATCCATAAATATAATTTTCGTAAGCTTCCTTTGTGGTGTATTCGGTCACCTCCAAATCATATTGCATTCGCTCCAAGAAAACATCGGCATATTCATATAGCTCGTACTTTTGTACTACGGCCTGAAAAGAGTTGATTATTGGATTGAGGCTGATTTTTCTTTTTAAGGACAGTTTGTATTCCTGAATAAACTCGGTCAACAATTCCTCCTGATCGTAATCATGAAAAGAATCCACTATCTCATCGGCGTATCGTACAAAACCGTAAATGGCGTAGATTGCCGGTCTTATTTTAGGTGCAAATAATCTAATACCCAAAGAAAATGAAGTGCTATAGGTGCGGGTAACCAATTTACTGCATTTTAAACTAGAAGAATCGAAGAGCGCTTTCAAAATCTGTGATATTTAAATATTAAATGAGTACCAACATAATGCTACGCTGAATAGAAACCGACGACCATTAAATGGCCGTCAGTTTCAGCAATCAACCTAAAAGCATATTAACCTAAGTCTTAATGGCCTAGGGCTGTCAAGGCTTCTTGAGGCAATAACACTTTATCGATCACATGTACTACTCCATTACTAGCAGCGATATCGGCTGGTGCTACAGCTGCATCCACATCAGTTTTATCCTGTATGAATACTCCACCGGTTAAATTTACCGTTACGGATTCGCCTTGTGCGGTCTCTATCATTTGTCCATTGGATAGATCCGTAGAATAGGCGGCTGTTCCGGCTACCACATGATACTTTAATATTTGTGCCAACAATGCTTTCTCCTCAGGGGTATCAAAATCGGCCAAGCTATTGTAATCATCTCCCAAAGTATCCAACAGGGCAGCAAAGGCCGTATCCGTCGGAGCAAAAACTGTAAATGGGCCATCTGTCTGTAAAAGGTCTACCAAACCGGCATCGGCCTGTACCAGAGCTCCTACCAACAGTGACAAGAAGTCTGTGTCCATCGCCAATTCCACAATGTTAGGTGTTGGCATTAGTGCATCTATTGCCTCTTGTGGCAATAATACTTTATCAATTACGTGTACAACCCCGTTACTTGCAGCAATGTCCGCAGGTGCAACGGCTGCATCAACATCAGTCTTATCCTGAATAAAAACCCCACCAGTCAAATTTACCGTTACGGACTCTCCTTGGGCGGTCTCTATCATTTGTTCGTTGGACAGATCCGTAGAATAGGCCGCTGTTCCAGCTACTACGTGATATTTTAAAATTTGTGCCAACAATGCTTTCTCCTCAGGGGTATCAAAATCGGACAAGCTATTGTAATCATCACCCAAAGCATCCAACAGGGCGGCAAAAGCGGTATCTGTCGGTGCGAAGACCGTGAAAGGACCATCTGTCTGCAAAAGGTCTACCAAACCGGCATCGGCCTGTACCAATGCTCCTACCAACAGAGATAAGAAGTCGGTGTCCATTGCCAATTCTACAATATTCGGAGATGGTGGCATTAGAACGTCCAATGCCTCTTGTGGCAATAAAACTTTATCAATTACGTGCACTACTCCATTACTAGCAGCGATATCGGCCGGTGCTACAGCTGCATCAACATCAGTCTTATCCTGAATGAACACTCCACCAGTCAAGTTTACCGTTACGGACTCTCCTTGGGCGGTCTCTATCATTTGTCCATTGGACAGATCCGTAGAATAGGCCGCTGATCCGGCGACTACGTGAAATTTTAATATTTGGGCCAACAATGTTTTCTCCTCGGGCGTATCAAAATCGGCCAAGCTGTTGTAATCATCACCCAATGCATCCAATAGGGCAGCAAAAGCGGTATCTGTCGGTGCGAAGACCGTGAAAGGACCATCTGTCTGCAACAGGTCTACCAAACCGGCATCGGCCTGTACCAATGCTCCTACCAACAGAGATAAGAAGTCGGTGTCCATTGCCCATTCTACTATGTTTGGCATGGGCTCTGGATTTAGGGCGTCCAATACTTCCTGTGGAATCAAAACTTTATCTATAACATGTACTATACCGTTGGAAGCCATCACATCTGCAGGACCCACTTTTGCATCTGTATCGGTCGGATCCTGAATATATACATCCCCTTCTATTCTCACCGTGATTTTTTCGCCTTGGAGCGTGGTAAATTCCTGGCCATTGGAAAGCGAACTAGATGTAGCTGCTGCTCCAACTACCACGTGATACTTCAAAATAGCAGCAAGAATCTCTCTTTTTTCAGGGGTATCAAAATCTGCCAAACTATCAAAATCATCCAAACTCGCCAAAAGGGCAGCAAAAGCAGTGTCCGTTGGCGCAAAAACGGTAAAAGGTCCATCACCACTTAAAGCCCCTATCAAATCCGAATTGTCGTTTTCATCAGCCTTGGCCAACGCAGCCACCAAGTTGCTTAAAAAATCCGTGGCTTGAGCCGTTTCCACAATTGTAGATAAGGTAGGCTCCTGAATAATGTCGTTGTCGTCGTCGTCACTACATGATACACCAAGTATCATTGTAGTGAAGATTGCTAAAAAATAAATACTAATTTTTTTCATGTCTAATATTTTTAGGTTCAAACTTAGACAAATATAGTTATTATTTTCATTTGTCCAATTTTTTTTAATAAAAATTTAGACAAAAAATATCTACAGCCTCCTTAATTCGATTTTTTGTTTAACTTTACACGATAAATTATTAGACATCATTATGAGCAGTTATTCCATGGCGCAGGTGGTTACATTAACAGGTATCAACTCCCATACCTTAAGAAAATGGGAAAGTAGATATGATTTTTTGGTTCCTGAAAGAACAGATACCAATATTCGCTACTATACGGATGCCCAATTAAAAAAACTATTGAACATTAGTATCCTGAGAAGTCAAGGTGTACGTTTATCTGCTATAGGCAAAATGTCCGACGAAGAAATCCACAAGAAGGTTTCGGAATCTCTGATCGACTCCAATCAAGATGATGAAGTCAAGGCCTTAATATTGAGTATGATTAATTTGGACGAACAAGAATTTGATAATATTGTAAAGTCCCAAATTATAAAAAATGGAATATTGGCCACCTTTACTGAAGTGGTTTATCCATTTCTTCACAAGGTTGGGGTTCTTTGGGGCATCAACAAGATCATGCCCGCCCAAGAACATTTTGCATCCAACCTGATCCGTCAAAAAATATGTTCTGCCATAGATTTATTACCCATTGCACCAAAGAATGCTCCAAAGATAATTATGTTCCTTGCCGAAGGGGAGAATCATGAAATAGGATTACTGTTGGCCAACTTTGTCGCTAAAAAACTAGGCTGGAGGGTATATTACCTAGGGCAAAATGTACCCCATGAAAACGTGCAAACCATGGCAGGCTTGGTAAAGCCCGACTTCCTTTTAACCTTCTTCGTTACCACAACCCCCACTTTGGTGGAGGAAAAGGTTTTTCGATTATCATCGGAGGCCAATACCCCCCTACTTTTCTCTGGCAGTCCCATTAAGTTTGAAACCAAAAATAATATGGTAACCTATCTTGAAAGTCCTAAGGATTTGATAAAAGTACTTGAGACTGGGCTACCACAGGTTTAAACACAGAACTACGCCATCAATGGTCCCTATGGTTATGCACCATCTTAATTAAAATAAAATACGCGCATACAATTTATTATATATTGTATACGCGTATTAATTTTAAAAATGTATTCAGGCTACCCTAAAAATTTTATTGTAAACTATCTTTTTTAGTTTCCGTTGCTTCCTTTTTCTTACCGAAAAGCCCACCTATAATTTTTTTAGCTACTTCTTTCTGGGCCTCCTTTTTGGCAGTAGTAGAGGTATCCGTTTTTACGGCAGAATCCGATTTCTTAGTGGCGGCACCCAATAGACCTCCTATGACATCCTGAGTTTTATCCTGATTTTCCTTTTTGGCAGAATCCGTGGCTTTCTGGTTTTTTGCAATCAGGTCTCCTATAAAATCCGTGGCCTTGTCCTTCCCTTTGTTGATCAATTTTTGTTTTTCGATCTCTACCAATTGGGCGGTTAAATTTTTAATGCCCGAAGTAAGATCGGTAGTGACTGTAGGGCTGGTGTAACCCCCACCTATATTGGCGGTTATGGGAATAGTTAAATTCTCCAAGGACTTTTCATCTATCCTAGCAATTAGAGTATTAATGTCTTTGCCCAAATACTTGGCAGGAACTTCTATTGTGGCCGCATAGTTCAGTTTTTGGTCGAAAGTATGGCTACCTGCCACATTTATGACAAAATCCTGATATTTAATGGTAAAAGGTTTAACTTTTACCACCCCGTCCTCAAAAGACAATACCGTTTTCAAATCTTTCAGATTCAATTTTTCAAGATCCAAAAAATTTAATTTACTGTCCAGCTCGGTGAGTAAAGGCGCACTCTTGGCATCAATTTCCGTGGTCAATAATTCCGCCAATATATTTCCCGAAATCGTATTTAAATTCGGCGTAAAATCGGCGTTTAAATTTCCAGCTACCTGTACATCCGAATTTAAGGTTCCCTGTAAAATTTTTGCTATGGGCGCCAGTGTTTTGAACATTTCCAATGCCTTGAAGGTCTCAGCAATCTTAAAACTTTCCATTCCCAATGTCATGGCAAAGGTAGGTGTGGTTTCCTTTGTGGATACTTCCCCGTTTAAAGCCAGTTTACCATCAAAAATAGAGGAGGTCATATTGGTAAGTGTAGCTTTTTCATCCTTAATCCGAAGACTACCCTTAACGTCCTTCAAAGTAAGATTATCATAAATCACCGTATTTGCAGCGGCATTTATGGTACAATCCAAAAATGACGGGATCTTAATCTTTTCCTCAGAGGATGTCGTGGAGGCCTCTATATCGGTCCCTCCTGATACATCCGTGGTTTCCGCAACCATAAAATCATCAATGGCAAAAGTGTTGGATTTTAGGTTGAAACTACCTTCTACATTTTCATTGTTGAACATAAAGCCCAACAAATTATTAATAGTCCCAGAAGCATCAAAATCTGTTTTACCAGTAGCCCCTTCCAATTTATTAAGGGTAACCGTAGTTGGGTTAAAAGTAACTGCAGTAGTTTTTAAAACAATAGGGTTGGGAAATTCCTCTGATTTATACTCAAAATCCGTTAAATTCAGGGTACCCTTAGTCTTCGTATTCCCATATTGCTTTTTTTCTATGGATGTCATATCGAAAGCGGTAGCAATGTCGGCATTCAATATTCCTTTTAATCCCAAATCCGATGGTACCGGATATGCTTTGGAAATATTGGCAAGATTCATTTTTCCGTCTATCTGGGCGTTTACCTTAGCATTGCCCATAAGGTCACTTATTTTGGCCACCATATTAAATTTGTCCTCATCTATCATGAAGGATAATTTTCTAATATCCACATAGGTATCTTCGACAATTCCGGTATTATTTGCTATTTCTGTGTCAATAAACACATTGCGCACTGTTTTTGGCAGATCTGGGTACTTAAAGGATGCGTTATTGGAATTGATATCAATTTTGAATTGGGGAATATGCGCATCATCCACAATTCCTTTAAATTCTCCCGCAACCATAAAGTTTCCAGTAGTAGTCACTTGCTCAATATTTTTGGAATAGGTTTCCGGGATAACCGCCAAAAAGTTTTTAAAATCGGACGAAGGTGTTTTAAAACTAATATCTACTTCTTGGTTATCATCGTTCAATTTCACATAACCTTCAAATACCAAGGCCAATTGATTTACCATGGCCTCATTCTTTAAAAAGGTATACTTGCTTTCCTTTAGATCTACCCCTATAAGGGCCTTCAATCGAACCGGATTCTTGTTCAGATAATGGGTACTATCCATTACAAAAGAAACCAAACCACTGGTCTCCGTGTCCAATTCAGAATTCTCCAAAGACAGATCTCCCTTACCGCTATGGTTCATTTCTGTAATCGCAAAGGACATACCGCTGGAATGGTCGTCATATTTTATGGCCGCATTATTAATGGCGTAAGACTCCATAGATAATTTGAAATCTCCTTCAGAAGATGCCGAATCCGTTGTTGTCTCTTGAGAGGCCCCATCATCAACGGCAATATCGTAATTGGCATTTTCCTCTTTGTCTACATTTATATTTACACGTGGGCCATCCAATACTAAACTTTTTATTGCAATGGGCTCACTGGCATCCTTGAACAGTTCCTTTATGGACATGTCCAAGCTTACCCTATCCGATGCAAATAGGGTATCTCCCTCAAAGGGAGCCTTATTTATAAGTGTTAGGTTATCCAGGGTAACGGTGGCATTGGGGAAACTACTGAAAAGAGTTAAATCGGCCTCTGAAAAATCAAAGGTAGCATTGATGCTATTATTTACCTTCTCCTTAATGATTCCAGCAATTTTACCCTTTAAGAAAAACGGAGCGGCAATAAGAAGCAAAACAACTACCAAAAATACCCCACCTACAATCTTTATTATTTTCTTTTTCATCTGATACTATTTACACTAGTTTAATCTGCGAAAGCTGCTCCACGATCCACAGCAACAATCAACCCTTTTTAGCGATTATTTCTTTAAAGTTTAAGCTTTGGTGTAATATTAGTTATAACACAGCCATAGGTTTAAACTTATTCATTAAAATATTGACGCAATTCTACAATATATCACCAAGTAAAATCAAAATTCCTACTTAGTTTAAACAAAATTTAACATCGAAATAAAAAACAATATGAACATTACCAGCCAATCTATTCACCAATATTAAAAAAACCATTATGGTGTCTCGGATAAGAACTGATAAAAGCAGGTTTTATTATGCCTCAAGATCAATTTCCTCATTAACTTTCAAATTAAAGCGCCTTCTAAAGAGATATACGAAAAAATACAGGAAAGGGGTGTCGAGGAAGGCAACAATTACCTTAAATATAAAACCACTGATCACCAAACCATAAAACATAGACCAGGGCAGTACCTCAAAAATACATAATAGACCCACTACAGTAAAAGTATCTATAAACTGGGAAAGGTAGGTGGAGAAATTGTTACGCAGCCAAAGATGTCTTCCATTGGTCAATTTTTTCCAAAAATGATAAATACCAATATCCACATATTGGGCAAAAAGATATGCCAACATAGAGGCAAAAACGGCAATTGGCGAAAGGGCAAATACATGGTTAAAGACCTCATCCTGGACAGGTGAATTGGGCAAAGCCGGCACCCAATTGGCCAACAAAACTATTCCCATGGAGAAAAAAGAGGCAAAAATTCCAGCGGTAACAATTTGGTTTGCCTTTTTTCTACCATAAATTTCAGAAATAAGGTCTGTAATCAAAAAAGTTAGGGGGTAAGGTAAAATGCCCACGGAAATTTCAAATAATGATGCCCCAAAGACAGTAACATCGCCAAAAGGTCTCCAATAAAAAAACTTTTGAAAAATTAAATTGGAAACCACCAGAGAGGTAATGAACAATGCCCCCAAATAGAGATAGATCCTAAAAGCCAGCCTTCTATCCTTCTCTTTTAATACTGTGTATACCATAGAAGCATTATAAATTTTAACATTTTATAATTTAATTCCAATTAAAGCGTTCCTACACTTTGACCCTTGAAAAAAAGCCAAATTTAAATGAACAGGGATCGATTAACAATAAAAAAGAAATAAACTAAACTTTTTAAGTATGAACAAAAGTATTTTAACAGCATTCATTATTTTAATTGCCGCAACGGTACAGGGCCAATCTTATATTGGTTTTGGCACTGACAATTACAATGGGGTGCATGGTCTAATTTCCAATCCCGCGAATATAGTTGATTCGAGATTTAAAACGGACATCAACCTTATAGGGGTTAGCGGGCTAGTTGGAAACGACTATTACGGTGCGAAATTCGGGGATATATTTAAGGATAGTTTCGATTTCGATGATGATGGAACCAAATCCCCAAAAGAAAAAAATACAGCTTATGGGAATGTTGATATTTTGGGACCTTCGTTCATGTTCAACATTAATTCCAAAAATTCTTTGGCAATTTTCACGCGAGGAAGGGTATTTACCAATGTAAACGATATTAATGGGGATACCTTTGACAACATTTCCAACGAGTTTGATGAAAATGAAGACTTCAACGTCGATGAAGGTGATTATCAAATGAGTGCCAACGCATGGGCAGAAACAGGTGTCACTTACGCCACAGTACTAATGGATCAGGAGCAACACTTTCTTAAAGGAGGTATCTCCCTAAAATACCTAATGGGATATGGAAGTGCCTATTCCAGTGGAAAGAATATAGTTATCGACTATGATGCGGACGGATCGGGAACTACGGGAAGTATTGACTCCCAAGGAGAAATAGCCTATGGCAACAGCGATAACATCACCAACGATTTTGAAGACTATGAATTTAAAAAGAGTGCGGACGGATTTGGTGTAGATCTTGGTTTTGTTTACGAATGGAGACCCAATTTTGCAGATTACACCGTTACTGACAAGGATGGCAATCCCTATGCTCCAAAGGACATCAATAAATACAAGTTGAAATTTGGACTGTCATTAACAGATCTAGGTAGCCTTAATTATAAGGAAGGCACTGAAGATGCATATGACATTACAAATTCTATAAGCGAAGACGATTTTGACAACGAAGAAGGGTTTGAGGACAAATTGAACAATCTCTACACACAGATCAGGTCTGGAAACGCATCTAAAGCAGTTTTGCCTACCGCCTTGCATTTAAATGCCGATTGGAACATCAACAACCGCTTTTACATGAACCTTAATACCGATTTATCCATAACTTCAAAAAGCAATGCCAATACCAATAGCATTGCCAATATTGTTTCGCTTACCCCTAGGTTCGAGAGCAAATGGTTTAGCTTTTATTCTCCAGTGAGCTATGTAGAAAACTTAGGTGTACAATGGGGAGCTGGTTTAAGGGCAGGGCCATTATATATCGGTTCCGGATCTATTTTAACAGTATTGACAAGCGACGAATCCAAAGGTGCTGATGTTTATGCGGGACTAAAAATTCCAATTTACCAATCCAGGCCAAAAGACAAGGATGACGATGGTGTATTGGATAAGGTAGATGGTTGTCCAGAGGTTCCAGGACCAGTGGAAAACAATGGATGCCCTTGGCCCGACACGGACGGTGACCAAGTCTTGGACAAAGATGATAATTGTCCAGAAGAAGCTGGAATTATTGAAAACAAAGGTTGTCCATGGGAAGATACCGATAATGATGGTGTATTGGACAAGGACGATAACTGTCCGGAAGAAGCTGGCGTTGTTGATAATAATGGATGTCCTTGGCCGGACTCTGACGGCGATGGTATATTGGACAAAGATGACGATTGTCCCGAGCAAGCGGGAACAGTTGCCAATAATGGCTGTCCAGAGGTTACCGAGGAGGTTCAAAAGACCTTGAACGAGTATGCCAAGACCATCTTGTTCAATTCGGGAAAGGCCACGATTAAAATAGAGTCTACCAATGTCTTAGTAGATATCATTAAGATCCTTAATGAATACCCCAATGCTAAATTTACGGTTGAGGGCCATACGGACAGTATAGGCAGTGTGCCCTTCAACCAAAAACTTTCTGAAGAAAGGGCCCATTCCGTTAAAACATTTTTGGTAGAAAAGGGTATCGAAAGCTCTAGGTTAACGTCTATAGGATATGGAGAAAGCAAACCAATTGCTACCAACATGTACAAAGCTGGCCGGGCAGAAAATAGGCGGGTAGAAATAAACTTGGCAAAAAACTAGTTTACAAATAAAACTTAATTTAAATAGGCTGTCCAAACATTTTTGGACAGCCTATTTTTTTTAGAATGGAATTGTTCAACACGGGTTTTTAAAGTTTAAAAATCCCGTTCCCTATCTTCAATTTTCCTGTATTTAAAAGTGAAAAAGCCATCAACAGACCTGTTAAATTCATTTGCACGGGTAACCAATGTGGCATGACCCGAATTAGGTAAGACCCACAAATATGCATTTGGAATATTTTCAAATATACTTAATGTGTGAGCGGGTTTAATAACATCATGATCCCCTCCTATAACAAGGACGGGTGCACTAATTCTTTGAAGCTCCCCGACCGGAATATTTGGCTGTTCTGCCAACAGTTTGATGTACTTATAAACAATAGAATCCATTGATGTTTTCGCTTCCTTTCCACTAAACATTTTTTCAAACATATTATAGGTCTTGGTAACCCTTTTCAATACATCCGGTGAAACTGCTGAAGAGTCAGGCCGCAAATTAGCCCCTGTAATGACCAATTTTTTCACCTTTTAGGGATGCCTTATCGCCAACAACAAGCCATTTATTCCTCCGTCACTCCATCCCAAAACGTAAGCAGAATCAATTTTCATTTGGGAAAGTAATGCAGCGTAGTCATCTGCCATCATTTTGTAAGTAAGAGAATCTCTTTGATCAATGAATTTTCCGTGATTTCTACTATCGGCTACAATTACCTTATATTTTTCAGAAAAGAAAGGTATCTGTTTAACCATGGAATTAATACTTGCGCCATTCCCGTGAATTATAAGCAATGGCTCCCCAGAACCATAAGTTTCACAGTACATATTAAATCCTCGAATGTCATAATATTTTCCTGCATCCGGATTATTCCCATAAAGAGTATTTTTGGTCAAACTATCATATTCCTTTTTAAGATCATCAATTGCACTTTGTCCAAAAGAAATAAAACCGGAAAAAAGCAATAAAGAACCAACCAATTTCAATCTAGTCATTCCACCTAGTTTTTTATATTCGGGTAAACTTAGGCAATGTGTAATATTCATAAAATCGCATATAGATGTGGTTTTTGACGAATAATAACATTTAAGGTAATGGTTAGGATGACGATTGCAGCAAAGGGTTAGCCTGCTAATTGAAACATCCCAAACTATAGGGAAAAAGTATAGTTATTTATGCTTAAACCCTAAGATCCGAGTACTTATTTAAAATCAAAAAGACCGTCCAGATGTATTTGCACGGTCATTTTGATTGAATCCTATTTGGATCAAAAATTTTCTATTTGATATTCAAGGTAAACGGCATTCTGGCCTGAATCCCTTTATTTTGCATGGCCTGCTTTATTTCCTTTAAAATGGCATATGCCTCAGCCCCGATTTCCTGTTGAATAATGCTTTCCTTGCTTTTGGAAGTAGCACCTCCCAAATCTTCCATTAACTTCTCAAAATCAGATTTGTACTTGGGGAGTTTTCGTATTCCATAGTTGTCCAAACCTACCATTTGAGCAGCCGCTTCAATAGCCTCATCCAGTCCCCCCAATTCATCTACCAATCCCAAGCGCTTGGCATCTACCCCGCTCCATACCCTACCTTGTGCAACACTATCGGCCTGTGCCAAAGTAATTCCACGGCCTTGGGCCACCCTATCCAAAAATGTCTCATAGGTAGCTTCTATCCCTTCCAAAACGTTGCTTCTAAAACTATCGTTCATAGGTTCAAATAAGGAATAGTCTACCGAGTTTTTGTTGGTCCCCACCTGTTCCGCATTCACCCCTATGTTCGTTGCCAATTCACTAATATTGGGAACAGTGCCAAAAACACCTATAGACCCGGTAATCGTAGTAGGTTCGGCGAAGATCTTATCGGCTCCCGCCGCAATGTAGTAACCTCCCGAAGCAGCGACATCGCCCATGGAGACCACCACTGGTTTGGATTGCTTGGTAATTTCGATCTCGCGCCAAATGATATCGGAAGCCAATGCACTGCCTCCAGGGGAATTTACCCTCAACACTATTGCCTTTACATTCTTATCTTCCCTGGCTTTTTTTAGGGCGTCATTAATAATTCCTTGACCAATTACATCGGAGCCTCCCTCCCCGTACCAGATTTCTCCTTGCGCAAAGATCACAGCAATCTTATCATTACCACTATTGATTTTTATTTTGCCAGCTGTTCGTATATAATCGGATATTGGGACATAGTTGATATCCTCTGCCGTATCTATCCCTATTTTTTCCTTGATCATGCTTTCATATTCATCGAAATACACTACCTCATCGATCAACCCGGATAATGCCGCATATTTTGAGGTACGTGTACCCAAGGTATCCGCAATCTGGTTCAAATCTTTAACAGAGATATCCCTACTTTCCGAAATGTTGGTAAGCATGGATTGCCATAGGGCATCCAACAACTCTTTGATCTGCGTCCTATTGGCCTCACTCATTTCATTGGCCAAAAAAGGTTCTACGGCACTCTTATACTTCCCATGCCGAATCACTTCCATTTTAATACCAGACTTTTCCTGAAGATCCTTAAAAAACAAAACTTCCGTAGACAATCCTTTAAAGTCCATGGCGCCAACGGGATTAAGGAATACCTCATTGGCCGCACTGGCCAAATAATAGTCCTTCTGCGTATAAAAATCGCCATATGCATATATAAACTTTCCGCTCTCACCAAAATCGGTCAAGGCATCCCGAATGGCCTGCGTTTGGGACAAACCGGCCATAAGCACATTATTATTTAGGCTAATCCCTTTTATTTTATTGTCTTCCTTGGCAACACGAATGGCATGCAATATCTCGTCCAATCCCTGATTTACATTGAAGAATCCTGCAAAGGGATTGGATTCATCCATCCCCACATAATCATTGATAGGGGTCTGCAATTGAATTTCCAAAACAGAATTATCCTTGACCACTACGGTATCTTCACCTTGACCGATGAGGGCGGCTAAAACAAGAAACATGAAAAACATGATTCCGAAAGCGATGAGACAACCTATGATTGCTGCTAATAAATTTCTTAAAAAGTTCATTCCTAGTAAGTATTGCTAATAACCTGCAAAGATAACCAATGTAGCATTGATGTAAATATAAATGTTGAATTTTATAGCGTACAAGGTGCGGAGCGTCAATTTGAGAAATGCCGATAAAAATTGCCTCTGTTTTTGTTAATTCCCTTTATGAAGTTAATTACTTTTGTTTACTTTGCCCGCCTATTATGAACAGGACCACAACAACATATCTTTCACTTGGAAGCAATCTTGGGGATAAACTAAACCAACTGCAAGACGTGGTATTTTTAATCCAATCCGTTGTGGGTAACGTAATAAAAACATCCCCTATCTATGAAACGCCCGCATGGGGTTTCGAAGGAGACAATTTTTACAATGCCTGTATTGCTGTAGAAACCTTACTTACCCCTTCCACTCTTTTGGAGAAACTATTGGCGATAGAAACAAAGTTGGGCAGGGAACGAGATCAAGGGACAGGATACTCCTCTAGGACCGTAGACATTGATATCCTATATTATGGCAAGGAAATTATCAATACCGATGCGTTGACCATCCCCCACCCCAACCTACAGCTGAGAAGGTTTGTTCTTAGACCATTGGCAGACATAGCCCCACAGTTCTACCATCCAATTCTAAACAAGGATACTAGAAATTTGTTACAGGAATGTAAGGACAAAAGCAATATTGCACGAACGCCTCATAAGTTATATACGAGCAGGTCACATCTTTTTTCCCAATTGGAATATCTTGCCATTGAAGGAAATATTGGCGCTGGTAAAACTACGCTGGCACACAAGATTGGACAGGATTTTAATGCAAAATTGGTTTTGGAAAGATTTGCGGACAATCCATTCCTGCCAAAGTTTTATGAAGATCAAGGTAGATTTGCCTTCCCCTTGGAAATGTCTTTTCTAGCAGATCGTTACCAGCAATTTATGGACGATACTTCACAGTTTGATCTGTTCAAGAATTTTATGGTAAGCGATTATGACATTAACAAATCACTGATCTTCGCCAAGGTCACCCTACAGGAGGAGGAATTTAAACTGTACAGGAAGCTCTTCAATCTAATGCACAAAGAGATAAAGAAGCCTAAAATGTACATTTATCTGTATCAAAATACCGAACGATTACTACAGAACATAAAGCAAAGGGGTAGAAATTACGAACAGAGCATAGCCCCTGAGTATTTGGAAAATTTGAACAGGGGGTATTTCGATTTTATTAAAAGTTTTCCAGAGCAAAATAACCTTATTTTGGATATTAGCGAACTGGACTTTGTAGAAAATAATAATGATTATGAGGTAATATTGGACCAAATCCAAAAATTTGCGGTGAAACTCTCATTTTAAGATAATTTTCACATATTATTTGCACAGGACAAATCAATTTATTTACTTGCGCGTCCAATAAAGCCATTTTGAGTCGTACGGAACGTTAAAAAGTACGATGGAAAGACTTTAAGGTTTTAAACTAACTAACTCAAACTATATAGTGCCAAACCCAACCTAAAGGTTGGGTTTTTGGTTTTAAACAAATTCTTTTTTAATTGATTTTACCCAAGTGATTTCTATTGTTATTTAAAGGTATTCATGGACCCTCGGCTTCTTTGCTGTCCAACCCTTCGACAGCGCTACACAAAGGTTCCAAGAAGGGAGCCAAAAATATAATCTATACCTTCAATTTAGCCCATAGATCCCAAACCACGATACCTACGCTTACCGAAATATTCAAGGAGTGTTTGGTTCCGTATTGCGGAATTTCCAGAACATTGGTACTATTGGAGACCACCTCTTGGGAAACACCCTTAACCTCGTTACCAAAAATTAAGGCATATTTTTGATCTTTATTCACTTTAAAGTCATTCAACATCACGGCATTTTCAGCCTGTTCAACAGATAAAGCATTATAGCCATCCTGTTTTAGTTCTTTCAGCAATTCCAAAACGTTTTCACGGTATTCCCAAGAAACACTATCGGTTGCACCCAAGGCAGTCTTGTGAATATCCTTATGCGGTGGGGTTGCGGTAATACCGCAGAGGTAGATCTTCTCAACTAAGAAGGCATCCGCTGTTCTAAACACAGATCCTATATTGTTCAAGCTCCTTACATTGTCCAGCACAATAATAATAGGTGACTTTTCTATCTGTTTAAACTCCTCCACATTGAGTCGGTCCAATTCACTATTCTCCAATTTACGCATTCAATCCAATTTAAATTTTGTTCGTTATACCTCCGAAATCATGTTACAATTTCCTGTCCATTTAACTTAAAGTTATCCCCAAAATATCAACAATAGTTTACATTCCAGCAGATAAACCTTACATTCGTTATCCTAGAAAAGGAATGCAAAAATAAGTTAATAAAATCGCTTTTGGCAGACTCGGGAAAAACAAAAAAGGTAACCCCTTTAATGAAGCAGTACAATACCATTAAGGTGAAATACCCTGATGCCCTTTTATTGTTCCGTGTTGGGGATTTTTACGAGACTTTTGGGGAAGACGCCGTTAAAGCATCAAAAATTCTGGGCATTATTCTTACCCACAGGAACAATGGTGGTGATAGAACAGAACTTGCCGGTTTTCCGCACCATTCCCTAAACACCTATTTGCCCAAACTGGTAAAAGCCGGGCAACGGGTAGCCATATGCGATCAGTTGGAAGACCCGAAACTTACCAAGACCATAGTAAAAAGAGGGGTTACAGAACTGGTTACCCCTGGTGTGGCCATGAACGACGATATTCTTTCGGCCAAGACGAACAATTTTTTATGTGCGGTGCACTTTGGAAGAAAAAGATTGGGGATATCCTTTGTGGATATATCCACCGGGGAATTTCTAACTTCGGAAGGCAATGAAGAACAGATTGACAAATTGCTCCAAAATTTCTCACCCAACGAAGTCTTGGTATCCAAAGCTAACAAAAAGGAATTCTTGGAGGTATTCGGTAAAAACTTCCACACCTTTTTTATTGAAGATTGGATCTTTCAGGATGATTATGCCCTGGAGACACTTACCAATCATTTTAAAACCAAAAGCCTTAAAGGTTTTGGCGTTGACCATTTGACCCATGGAATAGTAGCAGCGGGGGTTGTACTGCATTACCTTTCAGATACCCAGCACAGGCAATTACAGCATATCAATACCCTTCAGCGCATTGCGGAAGAGGAACATATTTGGATGGACAGGTTTACCATAAGAAACCTGGAACTCTACAATTCCAATAATCAAAATGCGGTCACCCTTTTGGATGTCATAGACAAGACCATTTCACCTATGGGTGGAAGAATGTTAAAAAGGTGGTTGGCGCTTCCTTTAAAGAATATCGAAAAAATCCGAAGAAGACATCAGGTAATTACCTATTTGATCGAAAACGACGCTGCCCATCAAAAATTACAAAGTGGCATTAAATTGATTGGAGATCTGGAGAGATTGATTTCCAAGGTAGCCACAGGGAAAATAAATCCCAAGGAGGTGGTGCAACTTAAAAATTCTTTGGAGGCCATTGTCCCCATAAAACAGATTACTACCAAAAGCAAGAACGAAGCTTTGAACCTTATTGGGGACCAACTGCATAACTGCGACATGTTGAGGAGCAAGATCAAGGAAATGGTCAGCGAGGAAGCTCCTGTAAATATGCTAAAAGGGAGTACCATTGCCAAGGGCTATTCCGTAGAATTGGACGAGCTAAGAGGCCTGGCTTTTTCGGGCAAGGACTATCTGGACAAAATGCTGGAAAGGGAAACGGCACGCACCGGTATTAGCTCTTTAAAAATAGCCTCCAACAATGTCTTCGGTTATTATATAGAAGTGCGGAATACCCATAAGGACAAAGTGCCCGAGGATTGGATCCGAAAGCAGACCTTGGTAAATGCCGAACGTTATATCACCGAAGAGTTAAAGGAATACGAAGCTAAAATATTGGGTGCTGAGGAGCGCATTTTAAGTTTGGAGCAACAATTATTTTCCCAACTGGTGGTCTGGATGCAGGAATATATAGCTCCAGTACAAAACAATGCCTTTCAAATAGCCCAGTTGGACTGCCTCTGTGGCTTTACCCAATTGGCCAAGGAAAACAATTACGTTTCCCCGGACATGGATGATTCCACCGAACTATCCATTATTGGAGGCAGGCATCCAGTCATTGAAAAGCAATTGCCGTTGGGCGAAGCCTATATTGCCAATGATGTTACCCTAAACAGGGACGAGCAACAGATCATCATGATCACCGGGCCAAACATGAGTGGTAAATCGGCCATTTTAAGACAAACGGCCCTCATAGTATTATTGGCTCAGATGGGAAGTTTTGTACCCGCTGATGCTGCCAAAATTGGTTATGTGGACAAAATATTTACCCGGGTTGGCGCCAGTGACAATATCTCTATGGGAGAATCTACCTTTATGGTGGAAATGAACGAAACAGCTTCTATTCTAAACAATCTCTCGGAACGTAGTCTAGTACTTTTGGATGAAATAGGCAGGGGCACCAGTACTTATGACGGTATTTCCATTGCATGGGCCATTTCGGAATATTTACACGAGCATCCCGTTAGGGCAAAAACTTTGTTTGCCACACATTACCACGAGCTAAATGAAATGACCTCTACATTTACACGAATTAAGAACTTCAATGTCTCCGTAAAGGAATTAAAGGACAATGTGCTCTTTTTACGAAAACTTACTCCGGGTGGCAGTGAGCATAGTTTTGGAATACATGTGGCCAAAATGGCCGGGATGCCTCAACAGGTGATCCACAAAGCCAACAAGATTCTTAAAAAACTGGAAAAATCACATTCCAGCGAGGAGCTTTCGGATAAACTACAATTGGTGCAAAATGAAATGCAACTAAGCTTTTTCAATTTGGACGACCCCCTATTGGAACAGATCAAGGAGGAAATTACCCACTTGGACATCAACACTTTAACCCCTGTAGAAGCCTTGATGAAGCTCAACGAAATTAAGCGTTTGCTCACTAAAAAGAAAAATGCTTAAGAGATCTTTCGGATGGTCATTTGGCCAATAAATACCACCTAAAATATTAACCTTGGGCACATTATAAATATTTTGATTCTTTTTAGTGAAAAGTTCTTTGGTTTTTACAGAATTGTATTAAATTTGCTCCCGCATCTGAAAAGGATGCAATGTTCTTAATATAAATTGCGAAAATAGCTCAGTTGGTAGAGCGCCACCTTGCCAAGGTGGAGGTCGCGGGTTCGAATCCCGTTTTTCGCTCCATTGTAAAATCTCTACTGCCCTGAGCAGTTAGGCTCGAGTGGTGGAATTGGTAGACACGTTGGACTTAAAATCCAATGGACATTAGTCCGTGCGGGTTCAAGTCCCGCCTCGAGTACAGATAAGTGGAAAAGCCCTGACCTTTTGGTCGGGGCTTTTTTGTTTTGGGCGCCGAGCCAAATTTATTTGAGCGAAAGCGGACAAAACAAAAATGCGGCATAAGTTGCCGGCTTTTCAACTTTCAACATGTTCGGACGGGACTCACCGAACAAAGTGAGGTAATTCCCGCCCTTATAACAACATTTAACACCCACAATACTTTCCCAGAATAAAAGCTCTGGCTTTTTGTTTTGGGCGCCGAGCCAAATTTATTTGAGCGAAAGCAGACAAAACAAAAATGCGGCATAAGATGCCGGATTTTCAACTTTCAACATGTTCGGACGGGACTCACCCAACAAAGTGAGGTAATTCGCGCCCTTATAACAACATTTGATGCACTCATAATTTTCCCAGAATAAAAGCTCTGGCTTTTTTTGTTTTGGTCGCCGAGCCAAATTTATTTGAGTAAAAAGGTGCGGAACAAATCTAGTAGTCCTACAAGGACTGGTCTTTTCTTATCAACATGTTCGACCGGGACTCGCGATTCACAATCGTCCCCTCAATTAGGTACACCATTAGTTATACTCAGCATTAGTTGTAAACCATATATTCCATTGATAAGGATTTAGGGGGAATACCATTTATTAGTAACTGAAATCATTTAATCAAAGGAAACCTACCAAAGTAATAAGCCAAAACCATATTTACCCTTTGAATCAAAAAAGATAAATGTCCGCTATGATCGGCCCATTGTCTTAATATAAAATACTATTTTAGACCTGTTAAACTATAATTTATCTTATGAAAGCCAAATCCAGCAAATCACTATATACCATTTTATTTGTCATTGGTCTAGGTCTAATCTCCAGTGAATGTTCTGCTCAAAAAAATATGAAGTGGAAACAGTTGTTCAATGGAAAGGATTTAAATGACTGGCAAATAAAAATAAGACACCATAAATTAAACGATAATTTTGGCAACACTTTTCGTGTCAATGATGGTAATATTCAAGTGAGATACGACCAATACTCCGAATTTGATGAACAATTCGGCCATTTGTTCTACAAACAGCCCTATTCGTCGTATTTAATAGGGGTCGAATACCGCTTTGTTGGGGATCAAGTCAATGAAGGTCCAGGTTGGGCCTACAGAAATAGTGGCATAATGATCCATGGTCAAGATCCGGCAACCATGACGGTAGACCAGGATTTCCCGAATTCCATTGAAGTACAGCTACTTGGGGGCAATGGCAAAGATGAACGTTCCACGGCAAATCTATGTACACCTGGCACCCAATATGTAAAAGATGGCAAAATAGTAAAACAACATTGCACCAATTCATCCTCCAAAACCTACCACGGGGATCAATGGGTAAGGTCGGAAGTCCTTGTTCTAGGGGACTCTTTAATTGTACATTATGTAAATGGGGAAGAGGTTATGCGTTATAACAAACCCCAGCTAGATCCGATTAAGGGATCGGAAGAAGGGGAACTCCTAAAGTCGGGAAGCATTTCCCTTCAAAGCGAAAGTCACCCTGTAGACTTCAGAAAAGTAGAAATTATTGATTTAGAAAAGTATGCGGACAAACCTAAGAAACTGGAAAAGGTTATCGCAAAACTAATGGCCCAAAAACGTGTAGCATTGCAAGAATAAATAATTTAGCTAAAGAACAATATTTGCTTCGCTGTATTTAACTACATGCCCTTACTAATTAGATTATTTTACAAATAATGTTCCTTTAGCAATAACAGTGCCCATATTCATTATCTTTGATAAAAACAATTACTATGGCAAAGAGTCAAGATGCAAAGAAGAATATAAAAAAAGAACCCTTATTAACGGCAAAGGAAAAAAAAGCAGCCAAAAGGGATAAAAAGTCCAAAAAATCCTAATGCCCGAATAACTTAATCTATTTTTGACCGGATAAGTGACTTTTGGGGTTTCAGTAGCTATCTTTTTTAGTCATAAGCATTTCATGGCAGCTTATACAGAGTAAAACCACGCGAAGTAAACTTCCTTTAAAACAAATGGACTACATACATTTATAATTAGTTAAGTTTAGCTCACCTTTTAATAGGATTAAATTAACCTCCATCAATTTAGTTGTTGTAGCCGAAGTAGGTATTTCTTTACAATTCATCGACTTTTTATACCGATTAAAGTTTTTATATAATAATGATCTAAATAATTTAGAATCTTTGAGTATATAATTTAATTCCTCCGTAAAATGAAAAAGTATTACTACTTATTATTGCTTTCCATATCACTAATATTCACTGGATGCAGCAAAGATGATTCTTCCTCTAAATCCTCGACAAGTGTTAAGTTGTACACACTGAGTTCTGTCTCCAATTCCAATATTTCCGGTAAAGTTACTTTTAAAAAGAATGAAGATGGCTCAACGACCGTTCTTCTAGAGATAAACGGGTCGTCGACGGACATACACCCAGCGTTTATTTATTTTAACAACGCAGAAACTGGCGGGGAAGTAGCCATTACCTTAGAGCCGATAGATTGCGATTGCGAATCCAGCAGTACCATTGTCACTACTTTGGACGATGGAACTCCAATTACATACGAGCAACTGTTAAAATTTGATGGTCACATTAAGATCCATCAAAATGAAGATCACCTGGAAATCGTTATTACTGAAGGCAATATTGGTGCCAATGGCAACTAAGTTATTTGTCTTTTAAAATATTATGTAAACCCCGACCCAATACGTCGGGGTTTATTTGTATAATCATTATGCTTTCTGCTTTGATCGTCAGACAAGGACAAGGACAAAAAAAACCAATGTATATTCAGGTCGACATATGATAGGTTTACTTAACTTTAAAAATGATTCTCGTGTCAGATGAAAAAGAAAATTGGCATTTTATTTCTACTTGGGTTAGTCGGCATTTTTTTGGTTTTGGCCAGCTGCGATCATATCATTGAAAATGCCACTATAAACAGAACCTACAACAACTTAAAGAAGATTCCCAAAAACAAAGTAGGTCTTGTCCTGGGCACTTCCAACAGGCTGGTTGGAGGAGGCTCCAATCCCTTTTACACCAATAGAATCAAAGCCACCTTGGAACTATTTAAAGCAGGTAAAATAGATTATATATTGGTTAGTGGCGACAATAGTACTCAGTACTACAACGAACCCACTGTTTTCAAAAAAGATCTAATAAGAGGAGGCATTCCCAGTGAAAAAATTTTTTTGGATTACGCTGGTTTTCGCACTTTGGATTCCATGGTCAGGGCCAAGTTCATTTTCGGATTGGACAGTGTTACTATTATATCCCAAAAATTCCACAACGAACGTGCAATTTATATCGCAGAACAAAAAGGATTATATGCCATAGGTTATAATGCTGAGGATCTTTCCATAAAATACGGCTTAAAAGTTCATCTTAGAGAGTATTTTGCACGCGTAAAAGTATTTATTGATTTAGCGCTCAACACTCAACCAAAATTCTATGGGGAGAAAATTGAAATCAACTAATCTTAGCTATATTTACCCCTGCTATGTCCATTATGGCTTCCATAAAAAATTTAATTAAAAACCTTGGTCCGGGCCTACTTTTTGCCAGTACGGCCATAGGCACTTCCCATTTAGTGCTATCCACCAAAGCAGGTGCCCAATATGGATGGATTATGGTAATCCCCATTTTATTGGCCAACATCTTTAAATATCCATTTTTCGAATTTGGAGTTCGGTACACTAATATAACCAATAAAACACTAATAGAAGGTTACCTAAATCGCGGCAAGGCCTACCTAATCTTTTATGCCATTATTACCTTGTTCAGTACTTTTACCATTCTCGCCGCGCTCTATGTGGTCACCTCAGGGTTGCTAATTAATCTTTTTCAACTAACCAATACCCCGGTAAGTGTTGTAGCAGGCGGACTTTTTATTTTAATCTGTGCCCTACTTATTGTTGGACGTTATAAATTTCTGGAAATCTCCCTCAAGTATGTGATATCCATTTTATTTTTGGCCCTTTTGGTGACTACAATTTTGGTAATCGCCAACGGGAAAGTTACGGAAGTAGAGAACTTTAAAACACCCAATATTTTTAATGAAGTGGGAATCCTTTTTTTAATAGGACTAATGGGGTGGATGCCAACGGCCGTTGAGGCTTCTAGCTGGATAAGTCTTTGGAGCATTGAAAAATTTAAAAATTCCGAACAAAAACCCACTCTAAAGGAAGCTCTCCAAGAATTCAAGTTCGGCTATTTCACCACAGCTATTTTGGCTATTTTATTTATGATCATAGGTTGGTATACGCTCTATGGCACCAATACGGAATTGAGTAATAGTGCTGTAGTTTTTGCGGACCAACTGGTTCAACTGTTTACCACTAATATTGGATCATGGGCATATATTTTAATAGCCATAGCTGCATTTGCCACCATGTTCAGCACCTGCATTACCGCACACGATGCACTTAGTAGGGTAAGTGTTGACATCCTAAGCTTGCTGTTCCCCAAAAAGGAAGTTATAAAGAATAAAGGATTTACTATTGGAGTGTTACTATTAGCGGTAATAAATTTTATGGTCATAAGTACCTTTTCTGCCAATATGGGCATCCTAGTTGCCATGGCTACTTTTGTATCATTTGTTACGGCACCAATCATAGGGTTTATGAATCTAAAGAACGTAATGAGCCACGAAATACCGGTAAGAAACAGACCCAATAGAAACCTGCAAATATTAACCTATTTCGGCATAATATTTCTCACACTCTTTTCCATTTATTATTGTTGGATGCTATTGTTTTAATCAGAGCAACTGTAAATAGCATTCAAATGTATGGATCTTGGTCATTTTGAAGCGTTTAGTAAAGACTTAACACCTAAAATTTGCTTTTTGCGAATCATTCCTTAATCTTTGTACATTATGAAGAAGAAGCGCAGAATAATGAAATTGATTCGTATACAGAGAAAAACAAGAAACGAAAAGCGTTACAATTCCAAAATGGGGATTCTCTATACCCGTGTAACCTATATAAAAGAAGTGATTTTCGGTATTCCTGTAAGGACACTCCATAAGTATAGAGAAACCTACTATGGTGAAATAAAGGACTGCAATGCGTGTAATTTAGCAAGATAAGGTGTAAAAGACCCCAAATTACAATCCGTTAATTCCTAGAACAATAAATTATAATTAAGCACAACAATCAAGGACCTTTCGTTCTTATTGTGCAGCATATCCAAACAAAAAACACCATTCTTGCAACCGTTCAAGAGTTTTTCCTCACCATAACCAATGGAATATAGAATACTGCGAGATGGCACGCCTTGTTCCAAGAGATAATTCTTAATGGCATCCGCTCTGTTTTGGGATAGGGTAAAATTGGAACTAGACCCGCCCCTACTATCGGTATGGGATTCTACCCTAAGTTGTAATTGTGGAAATCTATTCATAACGTCGACCACCTTATCCAACTCCTGGGCAATTTCAGGAGTAACATTGCTCTGTCCCTTTTCAAAAAAGAACTTTTTCAATTTCACCACCGTTTGGTCCTCTTGCTCCTCTACCAAATCATCCAAAAATTTAATTCCCATATTAAAAGCTTTCTCTTGGATTTCTTCCAATTCGCCATCTTGATAAGTCACTGAAAATATGGAATGCTTTTCTTTAGTCGCTTCAATGGTAATGTTGTTCTGAAAAGGAATTTCAATACTGTAATCTCCATTCTCGTCGGCAAATATTTCTTTAACCAACTTTCCATCTTTGTCAATAAGCCTAACTTGAGCCTTGGAGACCCCGTTATTAGAAGAAAGATTAACGACTTTTCCTTTTAGAGACAAGGTTTTTAATCCAGGTTTTTCTTTAACATTAAATCCATAAATATCATCACCACCTTTGCCACCGTCCCTATTGGATGAAAAATAGCCCAATAGCCCGTTGGTATCATTATTTTTAATAATAAAACCAAAGTCGTCCTTTGATGAATTTATACCTTCCCCAAGATTGATAGGGATACTATAGGAATCGTCCGAATGAACGGTTGATTTATAAATATCCATTCCTCCCAGACCATAAAATATATCCGAAGAAAAATACAGATTGTTCTCAAAAATGAACGGGGCAATTTCATTCCCAGGAGTATTGATCCTAGGGCCTAAATTAGTAGGGGACGACATTATCAATCCATCATTGGTATACACATAATAGATATCAGTTCCTCCATAACCATCCCCAAAATCGGCCGCAAAAAACAATCGGCCGGTAGCTGCCTCATAAAATGGATAATAAAATGAGGTATCCGGATCCCGTAATACATACTTAAACGACCTTTGTCCATTGGTCATTCCGATTGACAGGGCGTTTTTCCCGTTATCACTGAATTCCAAATTCTCGCCGTCAGAATTGGACAGGACATAGAATATATTGCCCAACTCCTTGGAATAATAAGGGGTAGCCCTATGGAATTTAGTATCTGTAATGCCCTTGAATGGCTGCGGATCAATTACATTGCCTTGAAGATCTATTCTGGACTCGTATATATTAATGTACGATTTACCCGATGGGCCGTAGATACTCTTAGATCCATCAGGTCTATCACTCGAAAACAACAAACTTTCTTTAAAAAAAGTCGGAGAAAAATCGGATTGAGGACTATTTCCACTTATATTGAATATCTCAAAATCCAATTCCTCATTCCTATTAGTCGCTATTAATTCATAATTAAAACTCGAATTCTCCACCAATTCCGTTGGTAATTTATCTTCTCTTGTGGCCAAATAAGCCTTAACCTTATCCACCTCCGAGGTTTTGGCCAAGGACTGCAGCATTTTATTAAAATGATATTTGGACATAGTAGTATCCTTCTGAAATATATCAACATATATGTCCGAGGCCTTTTTATAATTCCCTATTTTCATATAGGAATCCGCTAGGTTTAAATACTGCGTATTGGAAAGTTTGGATTCCCTCAATTCTTTTTGATATTCTAAAATGGCCTGGTTGTAGGAATATTCAAAAAACAAAATATCTCCTTTGGATTTTTTTTGCTGTGCAAAACCGAAGGACGACAATAGAAGGAAAAATATAACTACTAAACTAAACTTCATATTCATTAATGTTTTAGAAAAACCGAGGACTGTCTATTTGTTTAGGCATTCCTTTTTGATCTTTTTTCTTGTCCTTTTTACTTTTTCCAATTGCCCTACCTAAATAGAACTTTAGAATTACTTCATGTGAGCCCTCACTATATTCCCCTAATCCGTTGGTATTATAATCATAAGAATACCCAAGAAAGAGACTATTGGACACTTGCAATCCGGCTAAGCCACTTAAGGCATTATCCAGCCTATAGGATGCTCCTAAAGTCACCATATCGCTAATTAAAAAATTAGCGGACAAATTTAGGTTTAAGGGCAAGCCCTTTAGATAGTTCATTAAGAAAGCTGGTTTAAACTTGAGGCCTTCCGAAAAATCAAAAACATAACCCCCTATAACATTAAACTGCATCTTATCCTCCACTATATTGGCAACTTCATCCGCATATATCCCCGACGTTAAAAAATTGGGTACCGACAGTCCTACGTACCAATTTTCTTGATACATAAACATCCCAGCCCCTACTGTGGGATAAAATTTATTAAAGGTATCCGCATTGTTTAACAAGGGCTCATTTGGGTTTTCAAAATCGCCTTTGGTATAATCTACATCAAGCAAGGAACCTCCAGCATCTACCCCAAAAGAGAGTTTAGTATCATCTGATAGCTTCACCTGAAAGGAATAGGCCAAGTCTATGTATGTTTGGGTCGTGGGCCCCAATTGATCACTTACCACATTAAAGCCCAAGCCATTTTTTTCATTGGCCAATGGTAGATTTACGCCAAACCGCAATGTTTTTGGTGCCCCTGGTATTCCGGACCATTGCACACGGTACAAACCAGTAATATCCGGAGTCTCTACGGTACCCACATAGGCAGGGTTAAAACTTCCTATATTGTACATATATTGGGTATACTGAGGTTCTTTCTGTGCAAAAAGCATGCCCGCAGAAAAAAACAGTAGGCAAAAAAACAATAAAATATCTCTATACCCTTTATCGTATATTCTTAAATTCATAGTCTATTTTATCTTATGATTTGGATCCAACCTTTACGAACTTCCGTTCCATCGCCAAGATCCAAGATATAAAAGTAGGTTCCTTTTGGCAAATTCCCATTTTTCCCTGTCCCCATCCAAGTATTGTCATAACCGCTGGCCGCGAAGACCTCATTACCATATCGGTCATAAACTTCAAGGGTATTATTGGGGTAGTCCCCAATGCAGTTTATATAGACCGAATCATTAAATCCATCCCCGTTAGGAGAAATTTGATTAAACAAGAATCCACATTCGCTCGATGACCGAGGGGTAACGGTTACTGAAGCTGAAGCTGTATTGTTGGTGGCATTTCCATCTTCAGGAAAAGAATCCACAATGGCGGCTATATTTTGATAGGTTCCTATTTCAGGCACCTCGGCGGTAATGGTCAAGGTAACCACCTCTTCCGCCAACATTTCATCCAATTGCCATACTCCAGCCACTGCATCATAATCCCCTTTAGAAGCGGAATGAATTACATATCGGAATCCCGTGGCAGGGCTTACAAGATCGTTCACAGCTATATTGGTCACCATAATTTGGCTAAGATTGGTCAACGTTACGGTAAATATGACTTCCCTACCCACCAATATACTTTCCCTATCCACAGTTTTCTCTAGGGCAAGGTCAATCCTACAGGCAGTCGAAATATTAGGGATACAAGGATTTGTGTTCGCGGGATCCAATTGATCCACTACACCATCATTGTCCGAATCCAAAATATTGGAATCCAAAGCATCTATTATTCCGTCACTATCAGTGTCGATAGGATTATTTATATCTGGCCCCACTTCTACCCCATCTTCAATACCATCGGCATCGGTATCCCGAAGAGTGGGATCCAGTCCTAGAGCAGTTTCATCCCTGTCAAAAAGGCCATCACCATCACTATCCATTGTACAGGTAGTTACGGTTATGGTTACATCCACACTTTCATCTACGCAAGGAGAAACAGCAGTATTTGTGGTAAACCTGAAGACGTAATCCCCATCTGCGACGCCCTCAAAATCAACAATATTATCCGCACCAATAGCGACGGTACTCGGTGGGGTGCCTACTATTGTCCAAACCCCGGCCGTACCTCCGGCCCTGGTGTCGTCCAAATCTACTGTAGTAGGTCCACCCCCAGGTATACTGCAAGCGGAAGTATCTGTTATTGTACCTACCGAAACCTGCTCTGACACCGTCACTATAACAGGAGTCCGTTCCGTTATACACTCGTTGGCAGAAGCTTCTACCCAAAAGGTTGTAGTTACATTGACGCTTGGTGTCTCGAAGTTACTTCCTTCCCCTAAAGGAAGTCCTCCTGATTCCTCACTGTACCAAAATATACTTCCGCCATCAGTAACGGTTGCACTAATCGTTGCCGTCCCTTGCCCGCAAATGGTTGAAGGTGTTGTATCCAATATTTCGGGAGGAATATTACGCACCAAGGTTACTTCCAAAGGCGGACTTAAACAACCGGTACCTTCATTAAATAGGAATCCATAAAAAGTAGCCTCAAAATCCACAACACTAGTATTTAATCTAGCCCCTTCAATGGAAAAATCACTGTTACTGCTCCAAATCAGTTCAAAGCCAGCAGGAATGTCAGTGTCCGTATAAGCATCCAAATCTTGGGTAAAGGCATCACAAAAAATAGTAGGAGTACTATTTATTAGAGGCGCCTCTATACAATTATCGTTATCGGCAATAGTACCTACACCTTGTGACTTACTAATTAGGGCAAAGCCTGTAGCATTGGTCAAATTCACATAAAAAGTTTCGGTGTTCTCCGCCTCCGTATCGTCATTAATATCAATAGTTATTGTTCTTGTCTGTCCACTCAAACCCGAGAAGAAAAGGGTGCCGGAATCTGCTACATAATCGGATGCGGCCATGGCCGTGTTATTGGCAGTTTCATACGAAACAAATGTCCCCAGAAGTACAGTTCCATTCAAAGTTACCGTAAACGTAGCGGTACCGTCATCTTCATTTACAAGTACATCATCTATAGCAACTCCGGCCGTAATTTTCGTTGAAGTATCCGTAGCTGTATTCCCTATATTACCTACATTATCAGTAAGAGTTACACTTAAAGTGATATTCCCATCCGCAAGACTGCTCAAATTGATACCAGAGATAGTCTGCCCGGCCCCTGACACGGTGCCTGTTCCCGTAACATTGGCCACACCCTCGGAACTACTAAAACTATAATTGTACGTAGTACCTACAGTAGCTCCAGTAAAAGTGAAGCTAACAGCTGTCTGATTACTGGTAGTAATTGGGTCTTGGTTGATGTTTACCGAATAACCTGTAGGCGCCACGGTATCCTTTATCGATGTATCGGTTGCCGGAGCACCGGCACCGTTAACGTTGGTCAGCGTCACACTCAAAGTGATGGTCCCGTCACCAAGGCCGCTAAGATCATTGCCAGAGATGGTCTGACCCGCCCCGGTTATTGTCCCCGTTCCCGTAACGTTGGTCCCGCCCCCGGAACTGCTGAAACTATAATTGTAGGTCGTGCCCACCGTAGCCCCAGTAAAAGTAAAGCTCACCGCCGTCTGGTTCCCCGCGTTGATCGGGTCCTGGTCGATGCTAACCGTATAGCCGGTAGGTACAGAAGTAGTCTTAGAAGATGTGTCGGTCGCAGCTACACCGGCACCGTT